>NZ_BLJF01000001.1:1239166-2478333 GCF_009932335.1 Pseudomonas asiatica | reverse complement strand
GGCGGCACGGGCGAAGGTGCCGTGGCGGGCGATGGTCACCAGAGTGCGCAGGGCTTTGAGGGACATGCGGGTGTGGTCCGGTTTCAAGCTGACAGAGCTGCATTGTCAGGCCCGGCCCTTTCGCAGCACAAGGCTGCTCCTACAGCGAGTCGAGGCTGGTAGAGGCAATATTTCTCAGCGCACACCACGCCCATAGGCCTGGCTGATCCGATCGATCACCATGGCCAAGGCGACGATCGCCAGCCCGGCCTCGACGCCTTGGCCGACATTCAGCGTCTGGATCCCCGACAGCACGTCCTCGCCCAGCCCGCGGGCGCCAATCATCGAAGCCACCAGCACCATCGACAGGGCCATCATCACCGACTGGTTGAGCCCGGCCATGATACTCGGCAGCGCCAGCGGCAGGGCGATGCGCCGCAACCGCTGCCAGCGGCTGGCGCCAAGACCATGGGCGGCTTGCAGCAGCGAAGGGTCGATCTGGCTCAGGCCCAGTTCGGTCAGCCGCACCAGCGGTGGCAGGGCATAGATCAGTGTGGCGAACACGGCGGGCACCTTGCCCAGGCCGAACAGCATCAGCACCGGGATCAGGTAAACGAAGGCCGGCAATGTCTGCATCACATCCAGTACCGGCAACAGCAAGCGCTTCGCCAGCGGCCGGGCAGCCAGCAGGATGCCCAGCGGCACGCCCACCAGCACGCAGAGGCCGGTACTGACCAGCACCAACGCCATGGTCTGCAGCAGTTTGTCCCACAACCCGAGCATGCCGATCAGGGCCAGCAGCGCCACCAGTACCGCGCTGCGCAGCACGCTGCGGCTGGCATGCCAGGCAAGCAGGCCGATCAGCAACAGCAGCAGCCACCACGGCAGCAGGCGCAGCAGGGTTTCCAGGCCGACCAGCAGTTGCAACAACTGGTCCGAGACGCTGCGCAGGTGATCGCCGTAATGCAGTACCAGCCAGTCGACCAGGCGGTTGACGCTGTCGGCAAAGGAGAATTGCAGGGCCTCGGGGAAGCCGCCGCTCACAGGCTGGCCTCGACCTTGGTGGCAATGTCCGCAGGCAACCAGGCTTTCCACACCTCGCGGTTATCGCGCAGGAAGGTGAGGGCCGCGTCGCGGGGCGGCGTTCGCTTTTCGCTCATGTCGGCCAGTGCCTTGTTCAGTCGGTCGATGGGCAGATCGACCCGCTCGAACACGCTCACCAGCTCCGGGTAGCCCTCGCGAAAGGCCTTGGATACGCCAATCGACAACTTGGCCGGCAGCGAGCTGCTGCCCTTGGGCTCGGGGTTGCCGGCATCGGTGAGGGTGGCCCAGGCCTGGGCATCGAACGGCGGCTCTTGCAGGCGTATGAGCTTGTAACGCCCCATCAAAGGGGTCGGGTTCCAGTAGTAGAACAGCACCGGCTGGCCACGGCGGATGGCCGAGCCGATTTCGGCATCCATTGCAGCCCCGGAGCCACTGCGGAAGTTGGTATAGAGATCATTCAGCCCGTAGGCCTTGAGTTTCTGGCTGTTGACGGTTTCGGATGTCCACCCGCTGGGGCTATTCAGAAAGCGCCCTTTACCGGGGGACTCGGGGTCGCGGAACACCTGCGGGTAACGTTTCAGGTCCTCGACGCTGCGCAATTCCGGCGCCACGGCTTTCAGCTTGCGCGCGTCATCGCCCTCGATCACGTAGGCCGGTACCCACCAGCCTTCTTCGGCGTTCTTGACCGTGTCGCCCAAGGCGAACACCTGGCCGGCCTGTTCTGCCTTGACCCAGGCAGGGCTGCGCCCGGCCCATTCCTCGGCGATTACTTGCAGGTCGTTGCGTGCGAGCGCCACTTCCATGCTGACCGTACTGCCGGGCAGGGTGTCGGTGGGGTAGCCATAACCGCGCTCGACGATCAGGCGCAGGATCTCGGTGGTGAGTGCGCCGCTTTCCCAGCCGATGGCACCAAAGCGGATGGGCGTGGTGCGTTCTGCGGAGGCGGCGCTGTCGGTGCTGGCCAGGCCGACGGCGAGCAGCAGGCCGGCCAGCAGCGTCGGAATCTTTTTCATGGGGCCTCTTGGAGTGACGCTACTGAGTTGCCGCAAGTGTAGACGACCGGCTCCAGGCCCGGCAGGAAGGCCGCTGCACGCGATTGGCAGCGGCCTGCAAGCGACTCAGACGCGGAACTGGTCCATCAGCGCCTGTTGCTGGTTGGCCAGGCTGTTCAGCGACTGGCTTACCCGCGCCGACTCGTTGGCCTGCCCCGACAGCGATTCGGTGACATCACGGATGGTCGCCACGTTGCTGTTGATCTCCTCGGCCACTGCGCTCTGCTCCTCGGCGGCCGAGGCGATCTGCAGGTTCATGTCGGTGATCACCGTCACTGCCTGGCCGATGCGCTGCAGCGCGGTGACTGCCTGGCCAACCTGCTGCACGCCGCTCTGGGCCTGGCGGTGGCTGTTGTCCATGGCCCCGACCACTTCGCGGGTGCCGTTCTGCAAGGCCTCGATCACCTGGCGGGTTTCTTCCACCGATTCCTGGGTACGCTGGGCCAGGTTGCGCACCTCGTCCGCGACCACGGCAAAGCCACGGCCGGCTTCACCGGCGCGGGCCGCCTCGATGGCGGCGTTGAGCGCCAGCAAGTTGGTCTGTTCGGCGATCGAGCGGATCACCTCCAGCACCGAACCGATCTTCTCGCTGTTCTGCGCCAGGCCCTCCACTTCGCTCATGGCGTTGCTCATGTCGGCGGCCAGGGCATCGATGCTGTGGGTGGTGCGGTCGATCACCGCCAGGCCTTCGCGGGTGGCCTGGTCGGCATCGCGGGCGGCCTGCGCGGCCTGGGCGGCGCTGCGGGCGACGTCCTGGGCGGTGGCACTCATTTCGTGCGAGGCAGTGGCAACCTGGTCGACCTGGCGGTACTGCTGCTCCATGCCGGCGCTGGTCTGGGTGGCAATTGCCGAAGACTGGTCGGCGGTGCCACGGGCGGCCTGCACCGAGCGTTTGACCTCGGCGATGGTCGGCTGCAGCTTGTCGAGGAAGCGGTTGAACCAGCCGGCCAGTTCGCCCAGTTCGTCCTGCTTCTGGTAGGTCAGGCGGCGGGTCAGGTCACCTTCGCCGCTGGCAATGTCCTTGAGCATGCTTGCCACGCCGAGGATCGGCCGGGTAACGCCGCGGGCCATCAGCCACACCATCAGCAGGCCGGCGATCGCCGCCGCCAGGCCCAGGCCAAGTTCCAGCAGGGTGCCGCTGGTGTTCAGCGCGTCCAGTTCCTGTTTCAGCGCTTCGGCCGGCCCGGTCAGGGCGTTTTCCGGCACATCCAGCAGCACGCCCCAGGGCTGGGCATCCGGAATCGGCTGGAAGGCGGCCAGCACCTTCAGGCGCTGCTGGTCGTGCACGATGGTCATCTTGCCGTCGGCCAGCTTGCGCACCAGTTCGGCACCCTTGGCGGTGTCGACCTGGTCGAAGCGCTGGGCCAGCTTGCTGGCATCGGCGCTGTAGCCGGCCAGCAGGCCGACCGGGCTGAGGATGCCGACCGTGGTGCGGCCTTCGTACAGGCTGCGGCTGGCCTCCTGGCTCAGGGCCTGCAGGCTGTTGAGGTTGATGTCGATGGACAGGGTGGCGATCACCTTGCCGTCGACTGCCAGCGGGAAGACGATGCTGGTCATCAGCACTTGCTGGCCATCGATGTCGTAGAAGTAGGGCTCCACCACGCACACCTTGCCGGATGTGCGCGGGCACACCCACCAGGTATTGGCTGGCTGGCCGCTGGGGCCGATCTCGGTGTTGGCCATGTCATGTTCGGGCAGGGCCATGGCCGTCAGCTGGCCGACACGCGGCTGCGACCAGTACAGGGCGAAGCGCCCGGTTTCGTTGCTGCCCAGTTCTGCCTTGCCGGCGAACAGGCTGTCCTTGTTGTCCAGGGCGTTGGGCTCGAATACCAGCGACAGGCCGAGCAGTTCAGGGTTGGCCTGCAGGGCGGCGCGCACCTGGCGGGTCATGTCCTCGCGCAGGTCGAAGGCATCGAGAAAGCGCTTTTCCGCCTGCTCGCGCAGGAACAGCACCTGGCGGGCGAAACCGGCGCCGTACTGGTAGGCGTCCATGAACTGGCGGCGGATGTTCAGCGCCTGCACCTCGCCCTGCGACTCGATGCGCGACTGGGCCGATTCGGTCAGCATCTGCATGCTGCTGGCCTTGACCAGGTCCGAGCTGTGGTCCATGCGATACAGCGACAGGCCGACGAGCAGGGTGACGATGCCGGCCAGGCAGAGACCGGCGAGCAGGGTGATCTTCCACTGGATGGAAAGTTGTCGCAAAGGCATGGGGCGTATCCCTTTTTTTGGACAGTAAGGGTTATGGCTTTGGGGCTGGGCGGGGTTGAGAGGTGCCTGGCTGGAGATGTGTGTCGTCTGTGAGATCGAGCGCCGCCCGCGCGGCGCTTCGCAGCACAAGGCTGCTCCTACATCTGTTTCGGGCCAGTAACGCTTGCGCCAGCGCGTGCGACCGCCTTGTTTGTCCGACACGATATCGAGATGGACGCCAAGGGGCCGAGCGCCTCCACCTCAGGAATAACTGGCCCGAAACAGATGTAGGAGCAGCCTTGTGCTGCGAAGCGCCGCGCGGGCGGCGCTCGATCTCACAGGCGACAGAAATCTCCAGCCAGGCATCTCCCAGCCTTCCCACCATATCGGCCCATCCCATTTTTTCTTTATTCAAACATTCAATTTAAATTTCAGCCCTCCGTGTAATCCGCCGCAACATGGCGCTTTTGACATCTGCTGCCCACTGCTTCACAGTGCGCGCTTTTTTTCTGTCGCAATGAGGTAAGCCAACCATGAATGCAGTGATCGCCGCGGTCGGCATCATGCTGATACTCAGCCTGTCCCGCGTGCACGTGGTCATCGCCCTGATCGTCGGGGCCCTGGCCGGTGGGCTGGTGGGGGGGCTGGGCATCGAAGGTACGCTCAAGGCCTTCAACGGCGGCCTCGGCGGCGGGGCCACGGTAGCCCTGTCCTATGCACTGCTGGGCGCCTTTGCCGTGGCTATCGCCAAGTCCGGCCTGGCCCATGCCCTGGCCGACCGCGCCCTGGCCATGATCGACCGCCAGTGCCATGCCAGTGGCGGCAAGGTCAAATGGTTGCTGGTGGGCCTGATGCTGGTGGTGGCAGTGTCGTCGCAGAACATCCTGCCTATCCACATCGCCTTCATCCCCTTGCTGGTGCCACCGCTGCTGTACGTGCTGACCCGCCTGCGCATCGACCGCCGGCTGATCGCCTGCGTGATCACCTTTGGCCTGATCACCCCGTACATGTTCCTGCCGGTGGGCTTTGGCAACATCTTCCTCAATGAAATCCTGCTGGCCAACGTCGCCCGCGCGGGTGTCGACGTGAGTGGCGTGAATGTCACCCACGCCATGGCCATCCCGGCCGCTGGCATGCTGGCTGGCCTGTTGCTGGCGGTATTCGTCAGCTACCGCAAGAAGCGTGACTACGACCTGGCGCGCATCGAGCAGGTGGAGCAGGTGAGCGTGCAGTACAACCCGCTGACCCTGCTGGTGGCCGGGCTGGCGATTGCCTCGGCGTTCATCGTCCAGTTGTGGCTGGACTCGATGATCATCGGCGCCATGGTCGGCTTCCTGATCTTCTCGCTGTCGGGCATCGTGCGCTGGAAGGACACTGACGACCTGTTCACCGAAGGCATGAAGATGATGGCCATGATCGGCTTCATCATGATTGCCGCCTCAGGCTTTGCCGACGTGATGAAGGCCACCGGTGAGGTGAACAGCCTGGTGGAAACCTCGGCGCAGTGGATCGACCACAGCAAGGGCGTCGGTGCCTTGCTGATGCTGCTGGTGGGCCTGCTGGTGACCATGGGCATCGGCTCGTCGTTCTCCACCGTGCCGATCCTGGCCGCGATCTTCGTGCCGCTGTGCGTGCAGCTGGGCTTCGACCCGCTGGCCACCGTTTGCATCGTGGGTACCGCCGGTGCCCTGGGCGACGCGGGCTCGCCTGCCTCGGACTCGACCCTGGGCCCGACCTCGGGGTTGAACGTGGATGGCCAGCACCACCATATCTGGGACACCGTGGTGCCTACCTTCATCCACTACAACCTGCCATTGCTGGCGTTCGGCTGGTTGGCGGCGATGACGCTGTAAGACGGGGAGGGCGTCAGCCCTTGTCGGGCGGCGGCGAGATGCGGTTGAGCACGGTGCTGCCGTCCTTGCTGCGGGTCAGGTAGACCGGCAGCACCTTGGGCAGGTTGTTGACCAGGCGCCCCACCTCACGGGTGTTGTAGATACCGCTGATGCGGATGCGGCCAGTGCTGGCGTCGGCCAGCAGCAGCGGTGCGTCGAGGTAGCGGTTGATTATCGGCAGGGCCTGTTCCAGGCTCAGGTTGTCGAGCACCAGCTTGCCGTCGCGCCAGGCCAGGCTGTTGCCGTAGTCCTCGCTTTGCTCCAGTTGCGGCTCGAAGTCGCCCTTGTGATAGCTGGCCTGCATACCAGGGCCCAGGCGGTAGCCACCGGTGCTGCCGTCGCTGGATACCAGTACCGAACCTTCCACCAGGGTGACCTTGACCTGGTCCTGGTACTTCCACACGTTGAACTGGGTGCCGGTGACGCGGGTCTGGCCACGACCGGCATGCACGATGAACGGGTGGCTGCTGTCGTGCTGCACCTTGAAGAACGCCTCGCCACGTTTGAGCGTGACCTGGCGCTGGTCCTTGTAGTTGAGGTAGGTGAGCTCGGTGTTGAGGTTGAGCTGCACCATGCTGCCGTCGCTCAGCTGCACGGTCTGCATGTGCGCGCCAGCTTCGAAGTGCTGGTAGCGATTGGGCAGCCAGCCTTGTTCCCAGCCCACCCAGCCGGCCAGCGGCAGCACTGCCAGGGCGATCGCGGCGGCGGATGCCAGCGGCCGCCAGTTGCGCTGGCGCGCGGCCTTTTGCAGCGGCGGGTTGAAGTCGATGACGGTGGCATTGCGCGGCAGCAGGTCTGCGGTTTGCCAGATTTCCAGCATTGCCTGGTATTCCTCGGCATGCCGCGGGTCGGCCGCCAGCCAGCGGGCGAACGCCTCGCGCTCGGCCACCGAGCAATCTTCGGCGTGCAGGCGCATGCACCAGTGCGCGGCGGCGTCGGTGATGGCATCGTCTGGGCTGGGATTGAGGCGGTCGTGGTTCATTGCGGCTCCGGGTTTTGCGCATTCTACCCTTGCTGGAGGGCTCCCGAGAACCGAGGTAATGGCGAATGACTATCAGTTGTGCCGGTTTTCGTCGGATTGGTGATGGTTTTTCAGCGTTTGAGAACCCTTCGCGCAGGTAAATTCAGGCTGAAATCGTTGGGGCTGCCTTGCAGCCCATCGCGACATAAGGCCGCTCCTACATGGAATCGCGTTCCCCTGTAGGAGCGGCCTTGTGTCGCGATGGGGCGCAAAGCGCCCCCATGGTCTCTCAGAACTGCGCCGCCTCCAAACCATAAAGGCTGCCACTACCCGCCCGGATACTGGCCTCCAGCCCCAACCCGCGCGGCAAGACCCGCTGGAAGAAGAACTCCGCACACGCAAGCTTGGCCCCATGAAACGCGGCATCCTCGTCACGCTTGGCCAACGCCACCGCCGCCATACGCGCCCACATGTAGGCATACGCAGTCAGCCCGAACAGCTGCAGGTATTCCACCGCCACCGCGCTGACCAGGTTGGCATCCTCGCCGGCACGCGCCCGCAGCCAGGCGCTGGTCGCCTCCAGCCGCGCCAGGCTCGCTTGCAGGGCTTCACGGTGCAGCGGCGCATCCACGCTGAAGGCCCGCACCTCGGCGGCAAAGCCGGCCAGCGCCTGGCCACCGTCGGCCAGCACCTTGCGCCCGAGCAGGTCGAGGGCCTGTATGCCGTTGGTGCCTTCATAGATCTGCGCGATGCGCACATCGCGCACACGCTGCTCCTGGCCCCATTCGCGAATGTAGCCATGGCCGCCATACACCTGCTGGCCGAGCACACAGCTTTCCAGGCCGTTGTCGGTGAAGAACGCCTTGGCCACCGGCGTCAGCAGCGCCACCAGGCGCTGCGCATGTTCGCGCTCGCCGGCGTCTTCGGCGTAGCGCGCCAGGTCCAGCTGCTGGCCGACGTAGGCGGCAAACGCCCGGCCACCTTCGGTGAGGGTGCGCATGGTCAGCAACATGCGCCGCACATCGCCATGGTGGATGATCGGGTCGGCAACCTTGTCCTGTGCCTGCGGGCCGCTGGCGGCGCGGCTTTGCAGGCGCTCGTTGGCGTAGCGGGCGGCGCTCTGGTAGGACGCCTCGGCACAGCCGATGCCCTGGATGCCGATGGACAGGCGCTCGTAGTTCATCATGGTGAACATCGCCGCCAGGCCCTTGTTCGGCTCGCCGACCAGGTAGCCGACGGCACCATCGAAGTTCATCACACAGGTGGCCGAGGCCTTGATGCCCATCTTGTGTTCGATCGAGCCGCAATGGGCGGCGTTGCGCGCCCCCAGGCGGCCATCGGCCTCGACCAGGTACTTGGGCACCAGGAACAGCGAGATGCCCTTGGCGCCGGTGGGCGCATCCGGCAGTTTGGCCAGCACCAGGTGGACGATGTTCTCGGTCAGGTCCTGTTCGCCGCCGGTGATGAAGATCTTGCTGCCGCTGATGCGATAGCTGCCGTCGGCCTGGGGCTCGGCGCGGCTGCGGATCAGCCCAAGGTCGGTGCCGGCATGGGGTTCGGTGAGGCACATGGTGCCAGCCCAGCGGCCTTCGTACAGGGGCGGCAGGTAGGTGGCCTTGAGTGTTTCGCTGGCGTGGGCATCGATCGCCAGGCAGCTGCCGGCGCTCAATGCCGAATACAGGCTGAAGCTGCAGTCGGCGGCGTAGAGCATTTCTTCGAACAGCACACCGAGCATTTTCGGCATGCCCATGCCGCCATGTTCAGGATTGCCGCCCAGGCCGACCCAACCGCCTTCACGGTAGGTGTGCCAGGCCTCGCGGAAGCCGTCGGGTGTAGTGACTTCACCAGCGGTGAAGCGCACGCCTTGCTCGTCACCGTTGCGGCTGAGCGGGGCAATCAGCTGGCCGGTGACTTTGGCTGCTTCCTCGAGGATGGCATCGGCGGTATCGGCGTCGATGCGCTCGGCCAGGGCGGGCAGGCGGGCCCACAGGGCCGGGGCGTTGAACACGTCATGCAGGACGAAGCGCATGTCGCGCAGGGGGGCGGAGTAGGTAGTCATCGGGGGCTCTTGGAATAATGGAAACATGGGCTGGCCTCTTCGCGGGCATGCCCGCGAAGAGGCCACCACTGGATCAGAGGGCTTTGGCCCGGTCGCGCAGCACGTACTTCTGGATCTTGCCGGTGGAGGTCTTGGGCAGTTCGCCGAACACCACGGTCTTCGGCACCTTGAACCCGGCCAGGTGCTCGCGGCACCAGCTGGTGATGTCGGCTTCGCGGGTGTCTTCGCGGCCCGGCTTGAGGGCAATGAATGCGCACGGGGTTTCCCCCCACTTTTCATCCGGGCGCGCCACCACCGCGGCTTCCAGTACCGCCGGGTGCTTGTACAGGGCGTCCTCGACCTCGATGGTGGAAATGTTCTCGCCACCGGAAATGATGATGTCCTTGAGCCGGTCCTTGATCTCGACATAGCCGTCGGTATGCCACACGGCCAGGTCACCGGTATGGAACCAGCCGCCCCGGAAGGCTTCGGCGGTAGCCTCGGGGTTCTTCAGGTAGCCCTTCATCACCGTGTTGCCCCGCATGAAGATCTCGCCCAGGGTGTTGCCGTCGCGCGGTACCGGCTCGAGGGTTTGCGGGTCGGCGACCATCAGGCCGTCGAGGGTCGGGTAGCGCACGCCCTGGCGGGACTTGATCCGTGCCCGCTCTTCCAGCGACAGTTCATCCCATTCGTCATGCCAGGCACACACGGTCACCGGGCCGTAGACTTCGGTCAGGCCGTAGGTGTGGGTGACCTGGATGCCCATCTCTTCCACTGCGCCGATGACCTTTGCAGGTGGCGCGGCGCCTGCGACCATGGCCTGCACCGGGTGCTCGATGGCCGCCTTGGCTGCCTCGGGCATGTTGACCAGGGCGTTGAGCACGATCGGCGCGCCGCACAGGTGGCTGACCCGGTGCTCGCGGATCAGGGTCAGGATCTTCTGCGGGTCGACCCGGCGCAGGAACACATGGGTGCCGGCCAGCGCGGTGATGGTCCATGGGTAGCACCAGCCATTGCAGTGGAACATCGGCAGGGTCCACAGGTACACCGGGCGATGGCCCATGCCCCAGACCATCTGGTTGCCCAGGGCGTTCAGGTAAGCGCCACGGTGGTGGTAGACCACGCCCTTGGGGTTGCCGGTGGTGCCGGAGGTGTAGTTGAGCGAGATCGCCTGCCACTCGTCATCGGGCCATTCCCAGGCAAAGTCCGGGTCGCCTTCGGCGAGGAACGCTTCATAATCCAGTTCGCTGACCGCACGGCCTTCGCCGTACTCCGGGTCATCCACATCCACCACCAATGGCGGGTGCTCGAGCAAGGCCAGGGCAGCCTCGATGACCGTGTGGAACTCGCGGTCGGTGATCAGTACCTTGGCCTCGCCATGCTGCAGCATGAAGGCGATGGCCTCGGCGTCCAGGCGTACGTTCAGGGTATTGAGCACGGCGCCGGTCATGGGCACGCCAAAATGGGCTTCGAGCATGGCCGGAATGTTGGGCAACATCACCGCTACGGTGTCGCCACGGCCGATACCCCGGCCCACCAGGGCGCTGGCCAGGCGCCGACAGCGTTGGTAGGTCTGCTGCCAGTTACGGCGGATGGCACCGTGGATCACCGCCGGATAATCGCCATATACGGCAGCGGTGCGTTCGATGAAACTCAGCGGGGTGAGGGCGACATGGTTGACGGCAGCGGGCATCAGGCCCTGGGCATAGATCGACATGCGGTAATCCTGTAGAGGAGGCAGGCACAACCTGTGCGCTTGACCCCCGGTGGCTGATTGTTAGCTCTGTTCAGGGTGCAGGGAGGCGGACGGTGGGCCGCTCCCCTTGTCGCAGTTTTACGCGAGTCGCTATGGTATTAGGAATATCGACTATAGCAATATAGTAAAACTACTATAACAACGAGCCGCCTACCGTGGACAACACTGCCTATCCCTTGCTCGCCAAGGACCCGCAACCCAGCCTGATGCTGGCCGGCGACGCCAGGCCGCTGGCACTCAACCCGGCGCTGCAGGCCTGGGTCGATGAAGGCCCGGCACTGGCCAGCTGGCTGCCGGGCAACTGCGCCGCCCTGGTGCGCGCCTGCCTGCGCCAGCGCCGGGCGATCGCCGATGTCGAGGTGCAGGTCGGTGAACGCATCGTGCTGTGGAGCTTCATCCCTGACGACCAGGGCCAGCAGGTGCTGGCGCGTGGCCGCGACGCCAGCGACGAGCGTCATGGCGCACGCGAGGCCAGCCGCGCCCGGCGCCTGTACCGGCTGATCATCGAGAACACCACCGACCTGATCTCCCGGCATAGCCCCGATGGCCGTTTTCTCGATGCTTCGCCGGCAGCATTCCGCCTGCTTGGCCTGTGGCCCGAGCAACTGCGCGGCATGGCCGTACATACCCTGCTGCACCCGCGCGAGCGCCGCCAGGTGCTGCGCCAGGCCGCCGCCGCCCTGGACCAGGACGGCTACCACACCATGACCTGCCGAGTGCGCCAGGCCGCAGGCGGCTACCGCTGGTTCGAAATCGCCAGCCGGGCCATCCGCGAAACCTACACCGGCACGGTGGTGGAGGTGGTCAGCGTGTCTCGCGACATCACCCTGCGCATCGAGGCCCAGGAAAGCCTGGCGCACAGTGCCCGGCTGGCCACCTTGGGCGAGCTGGCTTCGGGCATTGCCCACGAGATCAACCAGCCGTTGGCCGCGGTGGTCAACTATGCCAACGCAAGCCAGCGTTACCTGCTGGGCCTGGAGCGCGACCCGCAGGCCCGAGAGCGGGTAGGGCAGGGCCTGCAGCGCATCAGCGAACAGGCCACCCATGCCGCCGAAGTGATCCGCCGCCTGCGCGCCTTCCTGCGCAAGGGGCCGCGCCGCCTGCAGGCTCTGGACGTGGCCGAGGTGGCCGGCGAAGCCATGCGCCTGTGCGCCTGGGAAGCCGCGCGTGATCAGGTAGTGGTCGAGCTGCGCATGAGCGTGCAGCTGCCCTTGGTGTATGCCGACCGGGTACTGCTGGAGCAGGTGCTGTTGAACCTGTTGCGCAACGCCATCGATGCCAACCGCGAGCAGCATGGCGAGCGGCCGTCACGTATCCTGCTGGGCGCTGCGCGCGATGGTGATGGCGTGCTGGTCGAGGTGGCGGACCAGGGCCCGGGCGTGGCGCCCGAGCGCCTGGATGAAATCTTCACGCCGTTCACCACCAGCAAGGCCGACGGCCTGGGCCTTGGCCTGAGCATGAGCCGTAGCCTGATCGAAGGTTTTGGCGGCAGCCTGTGGGCGCGAGCCGGTGACAATGGCGGTCTGGTACTGTGCTGCCGCCTGGCGGTCAGCAGGGGGTAAGGGGAGATGGCGGTGCAAGCGAAGGTGTATGTGGTCGATGACGACCAGGGTATGCGCGACTCGACGGTGTGGTTGTTGCAGTCGGTGGGTTTGCAGGCCTTGCCGTTCGCCGGCGGGCAGGCGTTTCTCGACGCCTGCGTCGACGATGGGCCGGCCTGTGTGCTGCTGGATGTGCGCATGCCGGGGCTGGGCGGGTTGGCGGTGCAGCAGGCGATGCGCGAGCGTGGCCTGGGTTTGCCGGTGATATTCGTCAGCGGGCATGCCGATGTGCCGATCGTGGTGCGGGCATTCAAGGCCGGCGCCTGCGACTTCATCGAGAAACCCTACAACGACCAGTTGCTGCTCGACAGCGTGCAGGCCGCGTTGGAAAGCGCCGGGCGGGCACGCCAGGACGACCAGGCGCTGGCCCGGGTGCAGGCGCGCATCAATGGCCTGACCCCGCGCGAGCGCGACGTGTTCGTGCCGTTGGCCCAAGGGTTGAACAACCGCGAGATTGCCGAACGGCTGGGCGTCAGCGTGAAGACGGTGGACCTGTACCGGGGGCGGGTGATGAAGCGGTTGCAGGCCGATAGCCTGGCGGAGTTGGTGGGCATGGCCATTGCCTGCGGGGCGGTGGAGGCACTGGGCCTGCGAACACCGTAGCAGGCCTTGACGCATGGCCCTGTAGGAGCGGCCTTGTGTCGCGATGGGGCGCGAAGCGGCCCCAGGTTTTGTGCCCCAACAGAAATTGCGGGGCCGCTTTGCGGCCCATCGCGACACAAGGCCGCTCCTACAGGGGGGCGCAAGGGGCAGAAATCATGAAATTTTCCATAGCAACCTAATCAAAGCTTTGACATTCACTGCCTAGGCAGTAATATTTCCACACAATTACCCGAGCAGTCTCCGATGGCCCATTTCTCTCCCGAAAACTTCCAGACCTGCGCCATCGGCATGCTGCTTGGCCGGGCGGCGATCCTGAAGGACCGCATTCTCGACTGGCACCTCGAATCCGAAGGCGTCACCGCCGCGCAGTTCAAGGTGCTGATCATCGTCACCCAGTACCAGGTGGACACCCCGGCCGAGCTGTGCCGGTACCTGGGCCTGGACAGCGGATCGATGACCCGCATGCTCGACCGCCTCGAGCAGAAGGAACTGATCGTGCGCAACCGTTGCGCCGACGACCGTCGCCAGGTGCGCCTGGCGCTTACCGCCGATGGCCAGCGCCTGGCTGACCGCCTGCCGGAAATCGGCGCGGCGGCCATGAACGAGCTGTGCGGCGCGCTGGCACCCGAAGAGCTCGCGACCCTGGAAGGCCTGCTGGCCAAGGTCCTGCTCGCTGCCGGCGACCCGTTGACGATCCGCCGCTTCGGCGATCGTTGATCCCTGTCACGAATTATCCAAGGTATTGCCATGGCCACTCCCGCAGACACCCCGACTCCCTCCGCCGCGCCCGAACCGTCGCGCAAGCGCAAGGCCTGGCTGCTTGGCCTGGTGTTGCTGCTGATTCTTGCCGGCGTCGGAGCCTGGGCCTGGTACAGCCTGGTCGGGCGCTGGCACGAAAGCACCGACGATGCCTACGTCAACGGCAACGTGGTAGAGATCACCCCGCTGGTCACCGGCACTGTCACCAGCATCGGTGCCGATGACGGCGACCTGGTCCACGCCGGCCAGGTATTGCTGCAATTCGACCCGGCCGACCGCCAGGTGGCCTTGCAGGCCGCCGAAGCCAGGCTGGCGCGCAGCGTGCGCCAGGTGCGCGGGTTGTACAGCAACGTCGACGCGCTCAAGGCCCAGCTGGAAACCCGCCAGGCCGAGCTGCGCAAGGCCCGCCAGGACTTCAACCGGCGCAAGGTACTGGCCGACAGCGGCGCGATAGCTGCGGAAGAATTGTCCCATGCCCGCGACGACCTGAGCGTGGCCGAGGCCGCCGTCAACAGTGCACGCCAGCAGCTCAGCACCAGCAGCGCACTGGTCGACGACACCGTGGTGTCCTCGCACCCCGAGGTGATGGCCGCCGCCGCCGACCTGCGCCAGGCCTACCTCGACCATGCCCGCACCACCCTGGTGGCACCGGTAACCGGCTACGTTGCCAAGCGTACCGTGCAGCTGGGCCAGCGCCTGCAACCGGGTACCGCGACCATGGCGGTGATCCCGCTGGACCAGGTGTGGATCGATGCCAACTTCAAGGAAACCCAGCTGCGCGACATGCGTATCGGCCAGCCGGTGCAGATCAGCGCCGACCTGTACGGCAGCGAGGTCAGGTACAGCGGCACGGCCGACAGCCTTGGCGCTGGCACCGGCAGCGTCTTCGCCCTGTTGCCGGCGCAGAATGCCACCGGTAACTGGATCAAGATCGTCCAGCGCGTGCCGGTACGCATCCACCTCAGCCCCGACCAGCTCAAGGACCACCCGCTGCGTATCGGGCTGTCCACCGTGGTCGAGGTCGACCTGCACGACCAGAGCGGCCCGACCTTGGCCCAGCAGCCACCGCAGCAGGCCAGCTATACCACCCAGGTGTATGACCGCCAGCTGGTCGAAGCTGACAACCTGATCGCCCGGCTGATCCACGAAAACAGCGCAACCGGCAAGACGGCCCAGCGATGAGCAACAACGCTGCTGCCCAGTTCACGCCGCCGAGCCTGCTGCTGACCACCATCGGCCTGTCGCTGGCGACGTTCATGCAGGTGCTCGACACCACCATCGCCAACGTGGCCTTGCCGACCATTTCCGGCAACCTGGGGGTGAGCTACGAGCAGGGCACCTGGGTCATCACCTCGTTCGCGGTGAGCAACGCCATTGCCTTGCCGCTCAACGGCTGGCTCAGCCGACGGTTTGGCGAGGTGAAGCTGTTCATCTGGGCCACGCTGCTGTTCGTGCTGGCCTCGTTCCTGTGCGGTATTGCCCAGTCGATGCCGGAGCTGGTCGGTTTTCGCGTGTTGCAGGGTGTGGTGGCCGGGCCGTTGTACCCGATGACCCAGACTTTGCTGATCGCCGTCTATCCCCCGGCCAAGCGCGGCATGGCCCTGGCGCTGCTGGCGATGGTCACGGTGGTGGCGCCGATTGCCGGGCCGATTCTCGGCGGCTGGATAACCGACAGCTACAGCTGGCCGTGGATCTTCTTCATCAACGTGCCCATCGGCCTGTTCGCCGCCGCCGTGGTCCGCCAGCAGATGCGCACCCGGCCGGTGGTCACCAGCCGCCAGCCGATGGACTACATCGGCCTGCTGACGCTGATCATCGGCGTTGGCGCCTTGCAGGTGGTGCTGGACAAAGGCAACGACCTGGACTGGTTCGAATCGTCGTTCATCATTGCCGGAAGCCTGGTCTCGCTGGTGTTCCTGGCGGTGTTCGTGATCTGGGAACTGACCGACCGTCACCCGGTGGTCAACCTGCGCCTGTTCGCGCACCGCAACTTCCGCGTGGGCACCATCGTGCTGGTAGGGGGCTATGCCGGGTTCTTCGGCATCAACCTGATCCTGCCGCAGTGGCTGCAGACGCAGATGGGCTATACCGCTACCTGGGCCGGCCTGGCGGTGGCGCCGATCGGCCTGTTGCCGGTGCTGATGTCGCCGTTCGTGGGCAAGTACGCGCACCGCTTCGACCTGCGTGTGCTGGCCGGGCTGGCGTTCCTGGCGATCGGCAGCAGCTGCTACATGCGTGCCGGGTTCACCAGCGAGGTGGACTTCCAGCATGTGGCGCTGGTGCAGTTGTTCATGGGTATTGGCGTTGCGCTGTTCTTCATGCCGACCTTGAGCATCCTGCTGTCCGACCTGCCACCGCAGCAGATCGCCGATGGCTCGGGCCTGGCGACCTTCCTGCGTACCTTGGGCGGCAGTTTCGCGGCGTCGCTGACCACCTGGATCTGGATTCGCCGGGCGGACCAGCACCATGCCTACCTGAGCGAGCACATCAGCCAGTTCGACCCGGCCACGCGGCATACCCTGGAGCAGCTGGGCGGGGCCAGCCCGCAGAGCTATGCGCAGCTGGAGCAGATACTCAACGGGCAGGCGTACATGATGTCGACGGTGGACTACTTCACCCTGATGACCTGGGTGTTTGCCGGGTTGATCCTGCTGGTGTGGTTCGCCAAACCGCCCTTTACCGCCAAGGCGGGGCCGGCGTCGGCAGGGCACTGAGCCGGGCCAGAACAAGGCCCAGGCTCTTTGCCAAATGCCATGTCAGGCACTCGCTGCTGCGTACCAGGGCCGCTGCATGCGCAGCACCAACCGGTCGATTTGCGGCACCAGCAGGTTGCCGGCCAGCACGGCGAAGCAGAGGCCATCGGCGTAAAGGCCGAACTCGCGAATCAGCTCGGTCAGCGTGCCGACGGTCACGCCGAAGAGGATGCGACCGGCGCGGGTATCGGGGCTGGTGACCGGATCGGTGGCGATGAAGAAGGCGGTGAAGAGATAGCCGCCGAGGCTGAGGTTGTAAACGGCTTCCTGCAGGCTGTGGCCGGCAGCCATGCACAGCAATACTGTGCTCGCGATCATCGCCAGCGGAATCTCGATACGGATCACCCGCAGCGAAGCCAGCAGCAAACCGCCGGCAATGTAGCCGAACCCCGAAAGATTGTGGGTGATATGGGTGAACTCGTTCTGCGCCAGTTGAGTGGCGCCGGCGAACGCATCGAGCTCCAGGCGTGGCACCAACTGTAGCTGTTGCAGCAGAACCGCCTTGGCGTCCAGGGTTGCGGTCCAGGGGGCATGGTTCGATGGCGCGGGGTACAACTGCTGATAGAAGCAGATGGCAACCACCCCCAGGCCAACCATGGCAGGGTTGAGACGGTTGCGACCAAGGCCTCCACTGGCGTGCTTGCACAGTGCCAGAGCAGCAAAACTGGCCAGGGCGATCATCCACAACGGCACCATCAGCGGCAATGCCCGAGCCAGTATCAGGCCCAGCACCAGCCAGCTGAGGTCGCTCAAACCCTTGCGTACGTCATGCCCGCGCAGGCGCAGCAGGGCGGCTTCGAAGCCCAGGGCGAACAGCACGCACCAGAACACCTGCAACCAGACCACGACGCCGAATTGCCAGGCATACAGGGCGGTGCCCGGCAGCAGGCACAGGACGACCAGCAGCATCACCGTGCGCAGCCGTTGCGGGATGGGGTGGCGTATCAGGCTCATGCGCGGACCTCCGTCTTGCTTTGGCGGAAGCGTTCGCGCAGCGGGATATTGCTTGGGCAGATGCTGCTGCAGCTGCCGCATTCGATGCAGGCGTCCAGGCGCAGTTCCTGCAGGCTGGCCTTGTCCAGGCGCTCGGCGGCAGCGTAGAGGTCCAGCGGCCGCAGCGACATCGGGCAGACATCCACACAGCGCGTGCAGCGAATGCAACTGCTGGCGGGGCGAGCAGCCGGCAGGTAGCGCTCGGCGCCGAAAATCAGGCAACTGCTGGTCTTGCTGACGAAGGCGTTGGCGTCCGGTAGCGGCTGCCCCATCATCGGGCCTCCGACCTGGGTCAACTGCCCTGTGGGGGACGCGCCAGCAATCGCGCGCAGTTCGCTGACCGGGTAACCCACCGGCACCCGCACATTGCCGGGGCGCTCGCAGTCACCGGTCAGTGTCAGCACGCGGCTGGTCAGTGGTTCGTCCTGGAAGACGGCCCGGCCCAGCGCGTAGAGCGTTGCGACATTCAGGGCGAGGACGCCGATATCGGCGGGGCGGCTCCCCGGGGCCAGGTTGCGGCCACTGAGGCTCTTGATCATCAACGGCTGCCCACCTGCTGGGTAACGCTCCGGAAGTGGACAAATCTCGACCCGGGTGCGCGCCTGGCGTGCGGCGGCACGTAACGTGGCCATCGCCTCCGGTTTGTTGGTTTCGATGCCGAAACGGGTTGCCGTTATTCCCAGCAGCGCGGCGACATAGTCGGCGGCCTCGATCAACGCTTCGGCATTTTCACGCATGAGGCGGTCATCGCAGGTAAGGAAGGGCTCGCATTCGGCACCGTTGATCAGCAGCAGGTCGGGCTGCTGTGCGCCGGCCAGCTTGAGGGCCGTGGGGAAACCCGCACCACCAAGGCCGACTATGCCCATCTGCAATGCGTGCTCGACCAGCGCCTCTGGCGTTTGCGGCAGGCCCGGTGCCGGGCGTTCGAGCCACTCGTCCAGGCCATCTGCGTTCAGGATGACGGCCATGACTGGTTCGGCCGAGTCGGCCGCGAAGACGTGATCGATCCGGTCCACGATGCCGGAGGTACTGGCATGCACCCAAGCGGTGGTGTTGTCGCCAATACCGATCACTTCGCCCTTGCGCACATGCTGCCCCGGCTGCACGCAAGGCTGGACAAACCGCCGACCCCGCCCGAGCGGAATCGCCAGCTGGATTTTACCGACCACGACCGGGGCAACCGTCGTGGCGTTGGATAGTTCCTTGTATCCCCTGAGCTCGATCCCTCCGTGCCAACTACGCTGAGAGGATGAGGCGATGGCCAGCAGACGGCGCCAGAAAGGTTTCTGTTGCGGCTGACGCTGGGCGCGGATGCGGCTCTGCAGGCGTTCGACGCTCTGCAACGAATGGCTAGACATGTAATGTCCTCCAATTTTTGGGCAAAGAACGCCCCTGTGCGCTTATGCACATGGTTGTTTTATTGCTTCCGGGACGTTAAGCGGAAAGGGAGGGGGATGAATGATCACCCGCGCAGATCAGAGTGTTCGAAGAGGAGTTTGTTCGGTTTTTGACCAGGTTTGCTGATGAACGGTAGGCCAATTGCCATCTCGCAACTCTGGTGAAATAGCCTGCGCCGCGAACGGGCGGCCAGAGTCTGCGAGGTGTCCAATGATGCGCGCAAGCCTGCTGGTGATGCTGGTGACGTTGCTGTATGGCTGCGGCGACAGGATTGAACGCTTTGGCGGGCCGACCATGGGGAGTACGTATTCGATCCAGTACGTACCCACTGCACAGACGCCCGATTCGCGGCAGGTAAAGGCCGAAGTCGAGCTTGTTCTCCAGGCCCTCGACAAGCAGTTCTCCAACTGGCGCGGCGATTCCGTGGTTTCCCGCTTCAACAACCTGCCGGCCGGCGCCTGTCAGGCAGTGCCGCAAGAGATGCAGCAATTGCTGGCGTACGGTGTTTCTCTGTTCCGCCAGAGTGGCGGGGCTTTCGACCTGACGGTTTTGCCCTTGATGAACCTCTGGGGCTTCGGCCCACAGTCACGCGGCAGACAGGTGCCGGATGCCAGCACGCTGGCGCGGGAGCAGGCACGGGTAGGCCTGCAGCACTTGCACCTGGATGGAGAAAAGCTGTGCAAGGATGTGGCGGCGCAGCTGGATTTCGACAGCATGCTCGCCGGTTATGCAGTGGATCGGGTGGGTGACAGGCTTGCGGCCCTGGGTATCCAGGCCTATCTGGTCGAGATCACCGGCGAACTGAAGGGGGTTGGCCGCAAACCGGATGGCTCGCCCTGGCGCATCGCCCTCGAGGTACCGAGTGGTGGGGGCGAACAGCAAGTGGAGCGCGCCATCGCCCTGGATGGCTACGGCGTTGCCACCGCCGGCGATTACCGCAACTATTTCGAGGAAGGTGGCCAGCGTTATTCGCACACCTTCGATCCCCGTGTCGGCAGGCCGGTCAAGCACGCGCTGGCGGCAGTGTCGGTGGTCGACCCTTCGGTGTTGCGTGCCGATGCCCTGGACACACTGTTGATGGTGCTGGGCCCGGAGGAAGGCTATGCCTTCGCCGAGCGGAATGAAATCGCTGCCTACTTCATCATGCACCAGGGGCTGGGTTTCGTTGCGCGGGCGACGCCGCGGTTCGAGACGTTGTTTCCCGGGCAAGGCAAACCCACGCAGTAGCAGAAGGAAAGGTCATTCCCACGCGCTGCCTTTTCCCCTATTGTCGATGCTCCCTTTCCAAACGATTGGCAGACCCATGGAGCAAGTCATCGTCATCACCGGTGCCAGCCGCGGCATCGGCGCCGCCACGGCGCTGCTGGCCGCCCGTCAGGGCTACCGCATCTGCATCAACTACCACGCCGACGACCAGGCCGCCGAGGACATCCTCGGCCAGGTCCGAGCCCTGGGCGCCAAGGCCATCACCGTGCGCGCCGACGCCAGTGTCGAGGATGAGGTCATCCAGCTGTTCCAGCGCGTTGACGAAGAACTCGGCCCGGTCACCGTGCTGGTCAACAACGCAGGCACCATCGGCCAGCAAAGCCGGGTCGAGGACATGTCCGAGTTCCGCCTGCTCAAGGTCATGAAGACCAACGTCGTCGGCCCCATGCTCTGCGCCAAGCACGCACTGAAGCGCATGGCACGCCGGTACGGCGGGCAGGGCGGGGCCATCGTCAACGTGTCGTCGGTGGCCGCCCGCCTGGGCTCGCCCAACGAATACGTGGATTATGCCGCTTCCAAGGGCGCCCTCGACACCTTCACCATTGGCCTGGCAAAGGAAGTGGCAGGCGAGGGCGTGCGGGTAAATGGTGTGCGGCCAGGCTACATCCATACCGGGTTCCACGCGCTGTCGGGCGACCCCGACCGGGTCAGCAAGCTCGAGCCCGGCTTGCCCATGGGCCGCGGCGGGCGCCCCGAGGAAGTGGCCGAGGCCATCCTCTGGCTGCTCTCGGACAAAGCCTCGTACTCCACCGGTAGCTTCATCGACCTGGGCGGCGGGCGCTGAGCGCGCCGGTCAATCCTGCAGCAGCGTGCGTACCCGTTCGGCCAGCACTGCCAGCTCGAACGGCTTGGTCAGCACCTCAGTGCCTTGCAACAACTGGCCGTCACTGAGCGCCGCGCTTTCGTCGTAGCCGGTGATGAACAGTACCTTGAGGTCGGGGTGGCGCTCGCGGCAACGTTCAGCCAACTGGCGGCCATTCAGGCCGCCGGGCAGGCCGATATCGCTCAACAGCAGGTCTGGCCGCTCGCCAGCTTGCAGGTGGGCGAGGGCGGCTGGGCCGTTCTCGAATGCATCGACCCGATAACCCAGTTCTTCCAGCACCTCGCAGACGACCACGCGCAAGGCGGCCTGGTCTTCAACCAGCAGGATACGCTGCGTGGCGCTGCTGCTTTTTTCCAGCAGTGTGCGCGGTGGCCTGGGTGCCGGGGCTTCGGGGTGCTGGTGGTGGCGGGGAAGCAGCAGCTCGATGCGGGTGCCTTCGCCCAGTGTCGACAACACCCGTAGCTGCCCGCCCGACTGGCGCACGAAACCATAGGTCATCGACAAGCCCAGCCCAGTGCCCTGGCCCATGGGCTTGGTGGTGAAGAACGGGTCGACGGCGCGCTCGGCCACCTCCGCCGACATGCCCTTGCCGTTGTCGCTGATGCTCAGCCGTACGTATTCGCCAGCTGGCAGTTCCAGTGCACGGGCTTGCTGGTCGTCGAGCAGGAGGTTGTCACCGAGGATATCGATCACGCCGCCGGCAGGCATGGCATCGCGGGCATTGATGCACACGTTGAGCAGGGCGCTTTCCAGTTGCGGCGGGTCGATGAAGGTCGGCCACAGCTGGCAGGGGAATTGGCTGGTCAGGGTGATGGAGGGGCCGATGGTGCGGCGCAGCAGCTCTTCCATGCCGCCCACCAGCGTGGCTACCTGCGTGGAGCAGGGCTGCAGGGTCTGCTGACGGGAAAATGCCAGCAGCCGGTGTACCAGCGAAGAGGCCCGCTGCGCCGAGCCGTTGGACAGCTTCAGCAATGGCTCCAGGGCGTCGAAACGGGATTGCTCCAGGCGCTGGCGCATCAGCTCCTGGGCACTGAGGATGCCGCCCAGCAGGTTGTTGAAGTCGTGGGCGATGCCGCCACTGAGCTGGCCGACCGCTTCCATCTTCTGTGCCTGGCGCAGGGCTTCCTCGGCCTTGGCCTGTTCTGCCAGTGCCGCATTCACCCGTTGTTCCAGTTCCTCGTTCAGGCGCTGCAGGGCCTGCTCTGCCCGTCGGCGTGCAGTGACGTCCTTGAACAGTACCGCCACCTGGCGCTTTTCGGCAGGCTCTACGCGGAAGGTGGTCACCGACAACACATGGCCGGTGGCGACCAGTTCCTGCTCGAAATGCAGCGGCTCGCCCGTGCGCAGCACCGCGCCATAACGGGCGACCCAATCGTCGGCCTCATCGGGCACCATCTCGCGCAGTTTCTGCCCGACCACGTTGGGGATGCCGGCATGCTTGGCATAGGCCGCATTGGCCAGCACATGCACATAGTCGCTCAGTGGGCCGTGCGGGCCGTCGAAGAACTCGATGATGCAGAAGCCTTCGTCCATGGTGTCGAAGAGCGAGCGGTAGAAGTCCTGATCGTGTTGCTGATGGCTTGCCAGGCGGGCTTCCAGCAGCGCGTTCTGTTGCTGCAGGGCTTCGACTTGTTGGCGCAGTGAAAGCAGGTCGCGGGAGGGCATGCCGACGTCCGACAGTGGATGAAGCCCAGACTTTAGCGTGTTCGGCAACAGGCGAATAGCCAGTCAACGCGGGTGTGACGCAATGCCCAACAGGCGCTCGATCCGTTCGCCGAGGGTGTTCAGGTCGAGGGGTTTGTGCAGCAGTTCGGTGCGCCTGCCGGGGCGGGCACAGTGCACCGTTTCGGCAGTCTCGTAGCCGGTAATCAGCAATACCGGGGCATCCGCCACAAGGTCCTGGCAGGCCTCTGCAAGCTGGTAACCGTCGAGTCGCCCAGACAGGCCGACATCGGTGATCAGCAGGTCCGGTGGCGGCCCTTTCTGCAACGATTCCAGAGCCCGGTGGCCACTCTCGAAAGCCTGCACCTGATAGCCCAGTTCCGTCAGCACTTCGACCAGTACCAGGCGCAGGGCCGGTTGGTCCGCCACCAGCATGATCCGGTGCATCCGCGGCTGCACCGTCGCGGTGGCGGATGTGGCTGGCTCGCCGTGGCCGGTTGCGCAAGCGCTCTGGTCACGGGGCAGGTACAGGTGAACGCAAGTGCCTTGCCCGGTGACGCTGTCGATCAGCAACTGCCCCCCGGACTGGCGAACAAAGCCATAGGCCATGGACAATCCCAAGCCAGTGCCCTGGCCCAGCGGCTTGGTGGTGAAGAAGGGCTCGAAAGCGTGTTGCAGCACCTCACTGGGCATGCCCACGCCGGTGTCCTCGACACGAATGTGCAGATAGTGCCCCGTCGGCAGGTCCAGGCGCTTGGCCTCGGCCGCTGCGAGATCGGCGTTTTCACAACCGATGCGCAAGGTGCCGCCCAGCGGCATGGCGTCACGGGCATTGATGCACAGGTTGAGCAGAGCGTTCTCCAGCTGCTGCGGATCGATGCGGATCGACCATTGCGCGGCCAGCGTGCGGTCCTGGAAGTCAATGTGCGGGCCGGTCGAGCTGCGGATCAGGTCATGCATGTCGGCGACCAGGCGGTGCACATCCACCGCTTGTGGCATCAGCGTCTGTTGGCGCGAAAAGGCCAGCAACCGCTGCACCAGGGCTGCGGCGCGCATTGCGTTGCTGCGGCCGAGCCCGAGCATGCGGGCGGTGTCGGCAAGGCGTTGCTCGCCCAGGCGCTGCTCTGCAAGCTCCAGCGCGCCAAGCAGGCTACCCAGCAAGTTGTTGAAGTCGTGGGCGATGCCGCCGGTCAACTGGCCGACCGCCTCCATTTTCTGCGACTGGCGCAGGGCCTCTTCGGCCTGGCGCAGGCGTTCCTGCTCGGCCATGCGCTCGGTGATGTCATAGGCGAACAGGTACCCGCCCTGGACTTGCTGTTGTGCATCGAGCAATGGGTGATAGCGGATTTCGTAATGGCGGGGGGCATCGGAGGGGCCGAGTGAGATAGTGTCGATGAAGGCTTCGCCGGCCAGCACGCGTGGCCACACCGGTGCCAGGCGGCCCATGATGTCAGGGTGGTTGAGCAGAATTTGTGGCACGTAATCGCCGATCTGCGGCACGAAGCCCCGGTAATGCTCGAAGGTTTCCCGGGCCGTGCGGTTGATCGCGACCAGGCGCATCTCGCTGTCGGCGGCAAACACGTTGGCCCGGCTGTTGTCGAGCAGTTCGCCCAGTAGCTGGATGTGGGCCTGTGCAGTGTCGTCGCGCTCTGCCAGGCGAGCTTCCAGTTCTGCGACACGCGCTTGCAGTTGTGCCAATGACGGGAGCGAGTCTGCTTGCATGGCGAGGGCCCGGTGAGCGGATCAAGCAACTATAGCCGCCTGCCGGGGCGCCAGTCATCAGAACGAGCGGATGATCCGCCCCAGGGTTTCCATGGCCCGTTCGGCATCCTCATGCCAGGGGCTGCCGTAGTTCAGGCGGATGCAGTTGCCGAAGCGCCGGGTGGGCGAGAAGATCGGCCCGGGGGCGATGCTGATGCCTTGGGCCAAGGCCATGTGGAACAGCTTGAGGGCGTCCATCTGTTCGGGCAGCTCCAGCCACAGGAAGTAGCCGCCGGATGGTTGGCTGACCCGCGTCTGCGCCGGAAAGTGCCGGGCGATGGCCGCCAGCATGTTGGCCTGCTGGCCTTCCAGGGCATAGCGCAGCTTGCGCAGGTGGCGGTCGTAGCCGCCGTGCTGCAGGTAGTCGGCGATGGCCGCCTGGGCCGGCATCGAGGCGCACAGCGAGGTCATCAGCTTGAGCCGCTCGATCTTTTGTGCAAAGCGCCCGGCTGCCACCCAGCCAATGCGGTAGCCAGGTGCCAGGCTCTTGGCGAACGAGCCGCAGTGCATCACCAGCCCCTGGGTGTCGAACGCCTTGGCCGGTTTGGGTGCCTGTTGCGCGTAGTACAGTTCGGCGTACACGTCGTCTTCGATCAATGGCACCTGATGACGCGCCAGCAGCTCCACCAGTGCCTGCTTTTTCGCCTCCGGCATGCTGGCGCCCACCGGGTTCTGGAAGTTGGTCATGCACCACACGGCCTTGACCGGGTGTTTCTCCAGCGTTTGCGCCAGCACGCCCAGGTCCATGCCTTCGCGCGGGTGCACAGGAATTTCCACGGCCTTTAGCTTGAGACGCTCCAGTACCTGCAGGCAGGCATAGAACGCGGGGGCTTCGATGGCCACCAGGTCACCGGGCTGGGTGACGGCCTGCAGGCACAGGTTCAGGGCTTCCAGCGCGCCGTTGGTGATCAGCAGCTCCTCCATCGGCAGCATCAGCCCGCCAACCATGTAGCGCAGGGCAATCTGCCGGCGCAGCTGCGGGTTGCCGGGTGACAGGTCGGTCACCACCATGCGCGGGTCCATGCTGCGGCTGGCGCTGGCCAGCGAGCGCGACAGGCGTTGCAGCGGAAACAGCTCGGGGCTGGGGAAGGCCGAGCCGAACGGCACGGTGTTGGGGTCCTTGATCGAGTCGAGGATCGAGAACACCAGCGCGCTGACGTCTACGTCGGTGGATTCGCTTACCGGCTGCAATGCCTGCGGCTCGCTGAACTGGCGCGGGGCGTGGGCGTTGACGAAATAGCCCGAGCGCGGCCGGGCACGGATCAGCCCGCGCCGCTCCAGCAGGTAGTAGGCCTGGAACACGGTGGACGGGCTGACCCCGTGGGTCTGGCTGGCATAGCGCACCGAGGGTACGCGCTGGCCGGGGCCCAGCACCCCGGAGCGGATCAGTTCGGCGATGTCGTCGGCAAAGCGTTCGTAGCGTTTCATTCTGGCCTTCTGTCGAAGCCTGGCAGGCAAGGTGGACTCAGTGTAAGGGATCAACGGTTCATCGGCGCGACGAAGCGGCTGTGGGCCACGCTGCGGATGGCGGGGTCGTCGCGCTCGCTGATTTCGAAGCTCAGCGTCTGCGAGCTGCTGGCCGGGCGCTCGGCGAGCATCGCCACCGACACCGGCAGTTCACTCATTTCACCGGCCGGGATCACGAAGGAGGTCTTGCCCTGCAAGCTGAAGCCGTCGGCGTCCAGCAGGCGCAGCTCATAGTGCCGGGTGCTTTCGGTCTTGTTGATGACCTTGAGCAGGTAGATGTTCTCGATCTGGCCCTGGGCATTCTCGCGGAACAGGCCGCGGTCCTTGATCACGTCCAGCGACACCATCGGGCGCAGCTGCAAGGCCACCACCAGTGCCGCGATCATCACCCCAAGCGCGGCGGCGTAGCCCAGCAGGCGCGGGCGCAGCCAATGGGTGGTGCCACCTTGCAGGCTGCGTTCGGACTTGTAGCCGATCAGGCCACGGGCGTAGCCCATCTTGTCCATTACCCCGTCACAGGCATCGATGCACGCCGCACAACCGATGCACGCCATTTGCAGGCCGTCGCGGATATCGATGCCGGTGGGGCACACCTGCACGCACAAGGTGCAGTCGACGCAGTCGCCCAGGCCCTGGGCGCGGAGGTCACTGCCTTTCTTGCGTGGGCCACGGGCTTCGCCGCGACGCGGGTCATAGGCGACCGCCAGGGTGTCCTTGTCGAACATCACGCTCTGGAAGCGTGCATAGGGGCACATGTGCAGGCACACCGCTTCGCGCAGCAGGCCGGCATTGATGTAGGTGGCGGCGGTGAAGAACAGCACCCAGAACAGCGCCACGCCGCCCAGTTGCAAGGTGAACAGTTCCGCGGCCAGTGGGCGGATCGGGGTGAAGTAGCCGACGAAGGTCAGCCCGGTGAGCACGCCAATGGCCAGCCACAGGCTGTGCTTCAGCATGCGCCGGGCCAGTTTGTTCAGGCTCCAGGGCGCGGCGGCCAGCTTGATGCGCTGGTTGCGGTCGCCCTCGGTGACCTTTTCGCACCACATGAACAGCCAGGTCCAGGTGCTTTGCGGGCAGCTGTAGCCGCACCACACGCGGCCGGCATACACGGTGATGGCGAACAGGCCGAAGGCGCAGATGATCAGCAGCGCCGACAGCAGGATGAAGTCCTGCGGCCAGAAGGTGGCGCCGAAGATGTGGAATTTGCTGTTGCTCAGGTCCCACAGCACGGCCTGGCGGCCGTTCCAGTTCAGCCAGGCGGTGCCGAAGAACAGCACGAACAGGGCGCCGGCGAAGCCGATGCGCAGGTTGCGGTACAGCCCGGTGAAGCTGCGGGTATGGATGCCATTGTCGGCGCGGCGTGGCTGGGGGCTGGCTGGGGCGGTGGCGATCTCTGTGAAAGGGATTCTATCGTTCATGGCTCGGTGCTCATCAGGCCTCGATCAGGCATGAGCACTATGGCCCTGAGACTGTTATCAGCACAGGCTCAGATTTTGCGATAAAAACCGTATCAGATTTCCCGGCAGGCCCCGCCAGGCCTCAGATTACCGAGCCTGGCGTGCTGGCCTTCAGATGCCTGCGGCTATCCACCGCACCCGCCACGGTCAGTGCATCGGCCTCGGCTTCGGTGATGGGCACACGCTGGCCGGCGAGCAGGGCCACGGACATGCGCAGTTGTTCGTCGGTGACGATTTCGATGGACGGGCCATCACCCTCGATGCGCAGGTCTTCGGCGATCAGGGTGCAGCGGCGGGTGGTTTCGTCGATTTCAATGGGCATGGAGTAGTCCTCCTGGGGGTGGTTACAGGGTGGACCGTGCTGAGGGGAAGGTTGCTGCATCAGCAGGCTGAACGGCACTTTGTCATTTGTTCGGGGGTCAACCCTTGCAGATGGCAGGCCTGGCCTCTTCGCGGGCACGCCCGCTCCCACAGGTGTTTCTCAGATCCCTGTGGGAGCGGGCGTGCCCGCGAACGGGCCGGGCCTGACAACACAATGCTCCACATGGGAAGAAAGCAATGGACCTCATCTGGCAAGCAATCCAGGCCGAATTCGCCGATATCACCGACGAGCGCGAGGTCACGCAAATCCTCGTACGCCTGCTGATGGCAGCCCTGCTTGGCGCTGTGCTGGGCTTCGAGCGCGAGCACAAGGGCAAGGCCGCCGGGGTGCGTACGCATATGCTGGTTTCGCTGGGCGCCGCGCTGTTCGTGCTGACACCGAGCATGGCCGGGGCCGACGAGCAAGCGCTGAGCCGGGTGATCCAGGGCATTGTCGCCGGTATCGGTTTTCTGGGTGCGGGCACCATTCTCAAGGGCAACGGCCAGGACGCCAGCCATGTGAAGGGCCTGACCACTGCTGCCGGGTTGTGGATGACCGCCGCCATCGGTACGGCAGCCGGCATGGGCCGCGAAGCCACGGCGTTGATCAGCACGATACTGGCCCTGCTGGTGCTGGGCACGATGCCGTTGCTGGTGGACAAGCTCGAAGGGCAGGATGAGGGAAAGCAGGAGGAGGAAGAGGGCAGGAAGCACTGAGGGGAGCCGAAGCTCCCCTCAAAGCGTTGTTGCCTGCTCTTTTTTTATTATTGGGACCGGCCTGTTTTTGTTTTTGTCAGCCTGTCCTGGTGTTGCGGGCGACCCCCATGCGGGGTCAAGAGCAAACGTATTTTTTTGAGCGCTGACCTGCTTTCATCATTGCTGATCCGAACCTGGCTGCCGCTACCTGGAGGTAGTTTTATTGTTCTGTGCCAGACCGCGGGGCGTACCCCTGAAAAGCGTGTCGACTCCAAAAAAATCTGCTTGCTACGCCTCTGCCGTGTTGTTCTTGTTATGTCAGAGCCGTTACCTGTTGTTTTTATTGGGTGTCACATTTTTTTTGTTGTTGTACCAGAGATATAGCAGGGTGCGTGCCAACTTTTGAAAGCCCTTTAAAATCAAGCACTTGGCGATTTCAGTCGAAATCGACTGGCCTGAAATTCTGCCGATTTGTTTCCCTGTTACCCGATTTTTTGCTGCAAAACGTGGGGGCGGTAACACTTCACCCACACCAATGTGACACCCGTATGACTTATTGCGCGCTGCGCGCCCGTGCTACCCGCGACCCGTTGTCGCGGCCCAGCACGCTGCTGATGCGGCGGCCGGCGGCGATCAGTCGGTCCAGGTCGATGCCGGTTTCAATGCCCAGCCCCTGCAGCAGGTACACCACGTCTTCACTGGCGATATTGCCGGTAGCGCCTTTGGCATAGGGGCAGCCGCCCAGCCCGGCCACCGAGCTGTCGAACACGCTGATGCCTTCGAGCAGGCTGGCATACACGTTGGCCAGGGCCTGGCCATAGGTATCGTGGAAGTGCCCGGCCAGTTGCTCGCGCGGTACCTGTGCCGCGACCACCTCGAACAGGCGCCGGGTCTCGCCGGCGGTACCGGTGCCGATGGTGTCACCCAGCGATACCTCGTAGCAGCCCATGTCGTGCAGGGCACGGGCCACCGGGGCGACCTGCTCGGCGCTGACCTTGCCTTCATAGGGGCAGCCGAGCACGCACGACACATAGCCGCGCACGCGCACACCGTGGTTGCGCGCGGCTTCCATGATCGGCTCGAAGCGCTTGAGGCTGTCGCTGATCGAGCAATTGATGTTGCGTTGCGAGAAGGCTTCGGAGGCGGCGGCGAACACCGCCACTTCCTTCACGCCGGCGGCCAGGGCGTCCTCGAAACCGCGCAGGTTGGGGGCAAGCGCCGCATAGGTGACACCCGGGCGCTGGTGGATGCCGGCGAACACTTCGGCGGAGCCCGCCATTTGCGGCACCCACTTGGGCGAGACGAAACTGCCCACTTCGATATAGGCCAGGCCCGCTTCGGTGAGGTCGTCCACCAGGCGCACCTTGTCGGCGACGCTGATGGGCTGGGCTTCGTTCTGCAGGCCGTCGCGGGGGCCTACTTCGACCAGGCGGACGTGTTTGGGCAAGGACATGGCGGGTTTCCTGTGGCGTTCAGCGGTTGTCTTTGTTGTTCAGGGTGGCGGCCAGGGCTTGTTCGCAGCGCTCCTGGGCGGTGTCCAGCTCCAGCTGCATCTGGTGGATGTCGAGCATCTGCTGTTCCAGCTGGGCGCGGCGCTCGGCGATTTTCGCCAGCATGCTGTTGAGCTGCTTTAGGTTGCCGCTGGAGGGGTCGTACAGTTCGATCAGCTCGCGGCATTCGGCCAGCGAAAAGCCGATGCGCTTGCCGCGCAGGATGAGTTTCAAACTGACTTTGTCACGCGCCGAATAGATACGCTCCAGGCCACGGCGCTCGGGGCTCAGCAGGCCCTGTTCCTCATAGAAGCGGATGGCGCGGGTGGTGATGTCCAGTTCGCGGGACAGGTCGGAAATGCTGTAGGTCTGGGTGCTCATGCTGGGGCTCGGCGTGGGGTATGCGGGTATCCTGAGGGCAGGTTGACGTATACGTCAAGCAGGGGCGCGGAATGTGTGTTGCCTGTACCGGCCTCTTCGCGGGCTTGCCCGCTCCCACAGGGACAGCGGTGCCCTCTAGGTCAATGCAATACCTGTGGGAGCGGGCAAGCCCGCGAAGAGGCCTGCACAGGCGAAAAATTTACTCAGACAACCCCGACCTGCGATACCCATTCGGCGTCTGCCCAGTCAACCGCTTGAACCACCGGGCAAAATACGTCGGGTCGGTAAACCCCAGGCTATCCGACAACTGCCCGATGCTCATCCGCGTATAGATCAGGTTGCGCCGAGCCTCCAGCAGCAACCGCTGGTGCACCACCTGCAGCGCGGTCTGCCCACTCAGTGCCCGGCACAGCTGGTTCAACTGCAGACTCGGAATATTCAACCGCGCGGCAAAATCCTCCACCGACAGGTGCTCACGGTAATGCGCCTCGACCAGGCGCAGGTACTGCCCCAGCAAGTGGCGGTCACGTTCATCGCGGTTGCGCGGTGCCTGCACCAGCTGCTGGCGGCGGCTGATCCACACCATCAGCGCCGTCACCAGTGCTTCGAGCAAGGCCGCCCGCGCCGGGGCGTTGCCCTGGTACTCCTGCTGCAGGGTGTCGATCAGGCTGCGCAGATGCACCCGGTCCCGGCCCAGCGGGTAACAAGCCGCCTTCGCCAGTACCGCCAGCGGCGCGCCCAGGCGCTGCTCCAGGTTGGCCACCAGTGCCGTGCCAAAGGTTAGCACATGCCCCTGGATATCGGCGCTGAAGCGAAACCCGTGCACGGTCATCGGCGGTACCACCTGGATTGCCGCTTCGCTGATGGCGCTGCGCACCCCCTCGATCTCCACTTCGGCCCGGCCGCGTTGCACATACAGCAACTGGAACAGCTCGGCGTGCTGGTGCGGTTTGATTTCCCAGTGATGCAAACGGCTACGCGCCGGGATCGACTCGCAGTGCAGCAGGTCGGTGCCGGGCCAGGCCTGGTTTTCGCCGTACAACTTGAACAAGGGGACACCGGGGAGGGTGGATTTCATGCGTGCAGGCCTGTCCGTTAATCGAACGTTTTTTGTAAAAGTGCAGGTTATGCATGGGATAGCACACTTCAATGGCTGTTTTTGCCAGTAAAAATGCAAGGGCAAACCCTAACAGCAGATGCCGCCCCACTGCCAGTCCAGGGCCGGCATCGTCCGCACAGAGACAACAACAATGAAAACTCAGGTCGCAATTATTGGTGCAGGTCCGTCTGGCCTGCTGCTGGGCCAACTGCTGCACAAGGCCGGTATCGATACCGTCATCGTCGAACGCCAGACGCCCGAATACGTGCTTGGCCGCATCCGTGCCGGGGTGCTGGAGCAAGGCACGGTCGACCTGCTGCGTGAAGCCGGTGTGGCCGAGCGCATGGACCGTGAAGGCCTGGTACACGAGGGTGTCGAACTGCTGGTCGGCGGGCGCCGCCAACGCCTGGACCTCAAGGCCCTGACCGGTGGCAAGACGGTGATGGTATACGGCCAGACCGAAGTCACCCGTGACCTGATGCAGGCACGTGAAGCCAGCGGTGCGCCGATCATCTATTCGGCAGGCAATGTCCAGCCGCACGAACTCAAGGGCGAACGGCCCTACCTGACCTACGAAAAAGACGGCCAGATGCACCGCGTGGACTGCGACTACATTGCCGGTTGTGACGGCTTCCACGGTGTCTCGCGGCAGAGCATCCCCGAGGGCATCCTCAAGCAGTACGAGCGGGTCTACCCGTTTGGCTGGCTGGGCATGCTGTCAGATACGCCACCGGTCAACCACGAACTGATCTACGCCCACCACGAACGCGGTTTCGTGCTGTGCAGCCAGCGTTCGCACAGCCGTAGCCGCTACTACCTGCAGGTGCCGCTGGACGAGCAGGTGGAGGCGTGGCCCGACGAGCGCTTCTGGGAGGAGCTGAAGGCACGCTTGCCCGAAGATGTGGCTGCGCGCCTGGTCACCGGCCCGGCCCTGGAGAAGAGCATCGCGCCGCTGCGCAGCCTGGTGGTCGAGCCGATGCAGTATGGCCACCTGTTCCTGGTCGGTGACGCCGCACATATCGTCCCGCCGACCGGCGCCAAGGGCCTGAACCTGGCGGCATCGGATGTCAACTACCTGTACCGGATCCTGGTCAAGGTGTACCGCGAAGGGCGCACCGACCTGCTGCAGCAGTATTCGCCGCTGGCCCTGCGCCGGGTGTGGAAAGGCGAGCGCTTCAGCTGGTTCATGACCCAGCTCCTGCATGACTTCGGCAGCCACAAGGACGCCTGGGACCAGAAGATGCAGGAAGCCGACCGCGAGTACTTCCTGACCTCGCCGGCGGGGCTGGTGAACATTGCCGAGAACTATGTAGGGCTGCCGTTCGAAGAAGTAGCCTGAGGTCCTGTGCTGCTTGTCCTGGCCTCATCGCCGGCAAGCCAGCTCCCACAGGGACCGCGTATGGCTTGGAGTCGATGCGGTCCTGGTGGGAGCTGGCTTGCCGGCGATCACGGGCGAAGCCCGTGCCATGCAACCTTGCCTAGCGGGCCAGTAACGCCTCCATCTCCCGATACCCCCGCTGCCGCGCATGCTCCAGCGCGGTCACCCCATCTTTGTCGGCAATCTGCCGATCCGCCCCGGCCGCCAGTAGCCGGCGCACGATCTCCACATGCCGCGGCCCGCCGTCACCGAGGATCACCGCCTCCAGCAGCGCAGTCCAGTGCAGGCGGTTGAGATGGTTCACGTCCACCCCGGCATCGATCAGCAACTGCACGGTCTCGACATGCCCGCGTTCGGCGGCGGGTATCAGCGCAGTGCCTCCATACCGGTTGGTGCTCTTGAGGTCGGCACCGTGGCTCAAGGTCAGCCTCAGGATGTCGTTCAGGCCACGAGCCCCGGCATACAGGTACGGGCTGTCGTCGATGTTGTCCTTGGCATTCACATTGGCACCGGCCTCGATCAGCGCTTTCGCGGCCGCAATGTGGTTGCCGTGGGTGGCCACCAGCAGGGCAGTGCGCCCTTGCTCGTCACGGCTCTCCAGCTGCGCACCTTGTGCCAGCAGTTGTTGCAGGGTGCGCACATCATCGTGACGGGCAGCGTTGTGCAGGCGGTTGTCCATGGCAGTGCTCTCGGCGTGGGCGGCAAAGCTGGTGCACAGGGCGAACAGCATCGCAGCAAGTAGTGAACGCATGGGGCAGGCTCCTCGATGACCTGCCCGCATCCTAGAAAAAACACGCCAGGGCTTGAAGTTAAGTTTGCGCATGAAAGACAGTGCCGTGCTGAATAGGTAATGGCAGGAAGCACAACGATGAAATTCTCCACCCCTCTGATGGGCGCCTTGTGCCTGGTAGCTGCCAGTGGCTGGGCCTGTGCCGACCAGGTGCTGCCCGCGCCACCGGAACTGGCCTCTGGCTACCGCACTGGCCTGCAGCCGGTGCATGCCAGCCGGCACATGGCCGCAGCTGCCAACCCGCTGGCCAGCGAAGCGGGGCGGGCGATGCTGCGTGCCGGTGGCAGCGCCATCGACGCGGCCATCGCCATGCAGATGGTGCTGACCCTGGTCGAACCGCAATCCAGTGGCATTGGCGGCGGGGCGTTCATCCTCTACTGGGACGGCCAGCGCGTGCAGGCCTTCGATGGCCGCGAGGCAGCCCCGGCAGCGGTAACGGAAAACTTGTTCTTGCAAGCCGATGGTTCACCGATGCCGTTCAGGACGGCGCAGATCGGCGGGCGTTCGGTGGGCGTACCAGGAGTTCTGCGTGCCCTGAAGCTGGCCCATGAGCAGCACGGCAAGCTGCCCTGGCGCGACCTGTTTGCCCCTGCCATCGCGCTGGCACGCAACGGTTTCGCGGTTTCCGAACGCCTTCACACCCTGGTGGCGGGCGACCCGTTCATTGCCCGTTCACCCGCCATGGCCCGCTACTTCCTGGATGAACAGGGCAAGCCACTGGCGGTGGGGACTACCTTGCGCAACCCCGAGCTTGCGCAAACCTTCGAGCAGATTGCCGAGCAGGGCCCCGAGGTGTTCTACAGCGGCGAGATCGCCGAAGCCATCGTCGCCAAGGTGCGCAGCCATGCCAATGCCGGCTACCTGTCGATGCAGGATATGCAGCAGTACCGAGCCAAAGTGCGCGAGCCGCTGTGTGGCCCTTACAAGGCCTGGCGCATCTGTGGCATGCCGCCGCCATCGTCGGGCGGGGTGACGGTGCTGCAGACCCTGGGCATCTTGGAGGCACTGCAACGGGCTTCGCCACAGCGCGACCTTGCCGCCATGCGGCCGCTGCGCACTTCGTCGGTTGCCGGGCTGGAAGCCCCGCCGCTGGCCGTGCACCTGGTTGCCGAGGCAGAGCGCCTGGCCTATGCCGACCGCGCCCAGTACCTGGCCGACAGCGATTACGTGCCGGTGCCGCTCAAGGCCCTGACCGACTCCACATACCTGGCCAGCCGCGCCGCGCAGGTCGGCGAGTACAGCATGAAACGCGCCCGCCCGGGCCAGCCGCAGGGGGCCGACCTGGCCCTGGCGCCTGACCGTTCGCCGCTGCGCATTTCCACCTCGCACCTCAGCGCGGTGGATGACCGCGGCCAGGCCCTGGCCATGACCACTTCGGTGGAAGCAGCGTTCGGCTCGCACCTGATGGTCAAGGGCTTCTTGCTCAACAACCACCTGACCGACTTCTCGTTCATCCCCCGGGAACAAGGCAAGCCCGTGGCCAACCGGGTGCAACCGGGCAAGCGGCCGCTGTCGGCCATGGCGCCGACCCTGGTGTTCTCGCAAGCTTCCGGCGAGCTGGTGGCCAGCCTGGGCTCGCCCGGCGGCTCGCAGATCATCGGCTACGTGAACAAGGCGCTGATCGGCCTGCTGGATTGGCAGCTCGACCCGCAGCAGGCCGCCGGCCTGCCCAACTTCGGCAGCCGCAATGCCGGCACCGAAGTAGAGGCGGGTTTGGCCAGCCCGGCACTGATCCGGCAGTTGGCAGCCTGGGGGCATGAGGTGACGCCGATGATCATGACCAGTGGCATGCAGATCATCCAGCGCAGTGGCGAGGGTTGGTCGGGTGGTGCCGACCCTCGGCGCGAAGGCGTGGCAGTCGGCGACTAGCAGTGTGCGTTGCGGTGCAGCAGGTGGCGTGATAGAAGCTAAGTCTTGCCATTCAAAAGTTGAATACCAAGATGTCCATCAGCGTGAAATCGAATAGGGCCCTGTTCGACCTCGACCTGCTGCGTGCCATTGTCGTGGTGGCCGATTGCGGCAGCTTCACCACGGCTGCTGCGCGCCTGCACTCCACCCAATCGACCATCAGCCAGAAGGTGCGCCGCCTGGAGGATATGGTTGGCCACCGTCTGCTGGTGCGTGGCAATCGCGACGTGCTGCCGACCGACGCCGGGCAGACCCTGCTCGGCTATGCCCGGCACATGCTGGCCCTCAACGACCAGATGCTCGAAGCCTTGGCCGGGGCGATGGTTGGCATGACCGTGCGCCTTGGCGTGCCCGAGGACTTCGTGGGCGGGCGTACCACCAATGCGCTGTCGGCGTTCAGCCGGCTGCACCCGCAGGTGAAGCTGGAAGTGACCAGCGGCCTGTGCCGCGACCTCAGCCAGGCCTACGACAACGGTGAGCTCGACCTGGTGTTGCTCAAGCAGCGGCGCAACAGCCGCGAAGGCGTGGCCTGCTGGCCCGAGCGCCTGCAATGGATCGACAGCGCGCGCACGCCCGCCTTCGAACTGGACCCGATCCCGCTGGTGACTTTCCCGCCCCGCGGCCTGTACCGCGACGACATGATTACCGCCATCGAAGGCATGGGCCGGCGTTGGCGCATCAGCTTCACCAGTTCCAGCCTCAGCGGCATCCAGGCAGCGGTCGCCGATGGCATGGGCATCAGCCTGCTGCCGCCACGGGCGGCGACCGGCGAGCATCGGGTGCTCGGTGCGGAGCAGGGGCTACCTGAGGTCGACAGCTATGAAATCGTCATCGTCCACCGGCCGACGGCGGATGTGATGGTCAAGGCGCTGGCCGAGGTGATGACGCAATTGCTTGCGGGGGGCGGGATCTGACAGGGTTGGGGCCGCTTTGCGGCCCATCGCCGGCAAGCCAGCTCCCACAGGGTTTGCGTATGGCTTGAGGCCAATGCGGTCGAGGTGGGAGCTGGCTTGCCGGCGATGAGGCCGGTGCAGGTTTTCAATACCCTCTAGGGCTGGCGCTCGGCCACCGCTCGCAGGGTCCGCAACGTCACCACTGGCGCATCCACCACAAACCGGTTGGCCAGCCACCCCGGCACATCCCCGGCAGGGTCGGCCTGCAGTTGGTAGGTCACCTCGGTCCTGCGCTCACCCAGCGGTTTCATCCGCCACTCGCCGTTGAGCTGCTGCACACGGATCAGCCCATCTACCTTGGGGATCCTGTCTGGTTCGGCGCTCAGGTGGCGCAGCAGCGTGCCGTCGTCCAGGCGTTCGGTGGTGACCTTCAGCACGATGTCCCGTGGCATCGTCGGCCACGGCAGGTTGGTGGTCAGGTACACCCAGGTGTTTTCGCCCTGCACATCCAGCAAACGCATCTCGGCGCAGGCGTACAGCCACTTGCAGGCCACCCGCAGGTTCTCCTGCAGGTCGGTGAGCGTGCGAACGCTGGCTTTCATGGTGCTGACACCACGGAATTGCTGGTAGGGCGAGTCGGGGGCGGCACTCAGGTAAACGCGAATGCCTTCGCGGTCGTAGGCCAGGTTCCAGTCATCGGCGGCTGGGGCGGGGGGGCAGAACAGCAGGGCGGTGAGCAGCAGGCAGCGGTTCATGGCTGGTACCGCACGGGGGCAGGATTTTCAGTATGCGGCTACTGGGGCTGCCTTGCAGCCCTTTCGCGACACAAGGCCGCTCCCACAGGGTTCGGGGTACACCGTACTTTTGTGGGAGCGGCCTTGTGTCGCGAAAGGGGCGCAGAGCGCCCCCAATGCATCAACGCTTAGGGTTGAGCGTCAGGTGCACGTGACGGTTCACGTCCTTGTACAGCAGGTAGCTGAACTTGCCTGGGCCACCGGCGTAGCAGGCTTGCGGGCAGAAGGCGCGCAGCCACATGAAGTCGCCGGCTTCCACTTCGACCCAGTCCTGGTTCAGGCGGTACACCGCCTTGCCTTCCAGCACGTACAGGCCGTGTTCCATTACGTGGGTCTCGGCGAACGGGATCACGCCGCCCGGCTGGAAGGTGACGATGTTCACGTGCATGTCGTGGCGCATGTCGGCCATGTCGACGAAGCGGGTGGTGACCCAGCGGCCTTCGGTGCCCGGCATCTCGATGACGGTGGCGTTGTCACGGTGGGTGACGAACGACTCGGGAACGTCCAGGCCTTCGACCTTCTGGTAGTGCTTGCGCAGCCAGTGGAAGGTCACGTTGGACTTGCTGTTGTTGCGCAGGCTCCACTCGGCGCCCGGGGCCAGGAAGGCGTAGCCGCCCGGTACCAGGGTGTGGTGCTTGCCTTCGACGGTGATGTCCAGTTCGCCTTCGACGATGAACACCACGGCTTCGGCGTTCGGGTCCAGCTCAGGGCGTTCGCTGCCGCCTTCCGGGGCCACTTCGACGATGTACTGGGAGAAGGTTTCGGCAAAACCGGTCAGCGGGCGGGCGATGACCCACATGCGCATCTTGTCCCAGAACGGCAGGTGGCTGGTGACGATGTCACGCATCACGCCCTTGGGGATGACGGCATAGGCTTCGGTGAACATGGCACGGTCAGTCAGCAGCTCGGTCTGAGCCGGGTGCCCACCGTGGGGGGCGAAGTACGAATGGTTCGACATGGACGATCTCGACTTGTTGTTCTCTCCCCATGCCGTGAACCGCACCGGCCGGTGCGGCGCAGGGGATGTGGCGACAGAATAGGGTCGAGTGCGTGCCATCCACAAATTAAATGTTGGAATACCCGGTATTTGCCGGCTGAATGCGAACCTGCCGGCCAGCGTGCCCTTCCGGCAAGCGGTCGCCCTGGCCGAACAGCTTGTGGCGCAAGGTGCCTTCGGCATAACTCAGCGGGTAGCGGCCACGGCGTTGCAACTCCGGCACCAGCAGCTCGACCACATTTGCAAGGTCGTCTGGTTGCACTGCGTAGGTCAGGTTGAAGCCATCGATGCCGGTCTGGTCCAGCCAGCTTTCCAGCTGGTCGGCCACCTCGCTGGCAGCCCCCACCAGCACCGGGCCACGGCCGCCCAGGCCGACGAACTCGGCAGCCTCGCGCACGGTCCAGCGGCGGTTCGGGTCGGCGGCGGTGAAGGCGGCCAGGGCTGCGCGGCCGGCATCGTTCTCGACGTATTCGATGGGCGCATCGGGGTCGAGGCCGGCAAAGTCGATGCCGGTCCAGCCCGACAGCAGTGCCAGGGCGGCGTCCAGGTCGACATAACGGCGGTATTCGGCGAAGCGCGCTTCGGCCTCCTCCCGCGTGGGGGCGACGATCAACAGCGCCTGGGCGTAGATCAGCACCTCGTCCCGGCCACGCCCGGCCACCTCGCTGGCCTGGCGGATGCCGTCGGCGTAGCGGCGCAGTACCGTGGGCGTCGGCCCGCTGATGAACACGCATTCGGCGTGCCGCGCCGCGAACTGCTGGCCGCGTGCCGAAGCACCGGCCTGGAACAGCACCGGCGTGCGTTGCGGCGAAGGTTGGCACAGGTGCATGCCCGGCACCTGGAAGTGCTCGCCCACATGGTTGATGGGGTGCACCCGGGCGGGTTCGATATAGCGCCCGCTGTCACGCTCCAGCAGCACCGCATCGTCGTCCCAGCTTTTCTCCCATAGCTTGTACAGCACCTGCAGGTATTCCTCGGCCAGGTCGTAGCGCTGGTCGTGGCCCAACTGGCGCGCCAGGCCCAGGTTACGCGCGGCGCTGTCGAGGTAGCCGGTGACGATGTTCCAGCCGACCCGGCCATTGCTCAGGTGGTCGAGCGTCGACATGCGCCGGGCGAACGGGTAGGGGTGTTCGTAGGTGAGCGAGAAGGTGACGCCGAAGCCCAGGTGCTCGGTAACCCCGGCCATGGCCGGCACCAGCAGCAGCGGGTCGTTGACCGGCACCTGCACGCCACCGCGCAGGGCGGCTTCGGGGCCGCCCTGGTAGACGTCGTAGATGCCCAGCACATCGGCGATGAACAGGGCATCGAACAAGCCGCGTTCGAGCAGGCGGGCCAGGTCGGTCCAGTAGCCCAGGCAATTGAAGGCCACGCTGGTGTTGCGCGGGTGGCGCCACAGGCCGGGGGACTGGTGGCTGGCGGCATTCATGCTGAAGGCGTTGAAGCGAATCGGGCGGGGCATGGTGGGCGCGCTCCGCTCAAGGCAACACGGAAGCCGGGTAGACCGCGTCGGCCACCTGCAGCTTGCGTGGAATCAGGCCCAGGCCCTGGAATGTGTCGGCCAGCTTTTGTTGCTCGGCAACGATCTCTGGGGTGATGGCCACGGCATTGTAGTTGCGCCGCTCGCTGGCCGCTTGCAGCACGTTGGCGTTGATCCCGAGTTGTGGGGCCAGCAGTGCGGCGACTTCCGCAGGCTTGGCGTTGGCCCATTGGCTGACCTTGGCCAGCTCGGCGAAGAAGGTCTTCAGCAATGCGCGATGCTGGTCGGCGAAGCTGGTGGTGGACAGGTAGAAGGTGCGGTTGTTGGACAGGCCGCTGCCGTCGCGCAGGTTCTTCAGGCCCGGCTGGCTTTCTGCCGCGGCGAGGAACGGGTCCCACAGGGTCACGGCCTGGACACTGCCCGATTGCAGGGCAGCCACGGCATCGGCGGCGTTGTTGACGTAGGCCGGGGTGATGTCCTGGTAGCTGAGGCCGGCCTGTTCCAGGGCAACGGCCAGCAGATACTGGGCGTTCCAGCCGCGGCCGGTGGCCACGCGCTTGCCCTTGAGGTCTTGCACGCTGGCCAGGTGGTCCTGCTCACGTACCACCAGGCCGATGCCACGTGGGTAGGGCTGCTCGGCGGCCAGGTACACCACCGGCTTGCCTGCGGCCTGGGCGAACACCGAGGGGGCGTCGGCGGCATGGCCGAGGTCGATGGCGCCGGTGCTCAAGGCTTCGAGCAACTGCGGGCCGGCGGCGAACTCGTGCCAGCTGACTTTCACACCTTGCGGCGCCAGGGCCTTCTCCAAGGCACCGCTGCCCTTGAGGATGTTGATGCTGTTGAACTTCTGGTAACCGATGCGCAGGGTCCTGGCCTCGTCGGCCAGGGCTTGGGACCAGGGCAACAGGGTACTGGCGACACTGGCCAGCAAGCCGCCGATCAACAGGCGGCGCAGGGGGGAAAAGGCACGGGCGGGCATGGGCATTGCTCCTTGAACGGGGAGGGAAGCGATGCGCCCAGACTAGGGAGGTGGCGTTTGGCATTCAATTTTTATATCTCTTTTTGTTAGATTGTTTTGTTATTTTTATATCCTTTTGTTTTGTGACGTCTGCGCACTCCGAGGTGCCTGTTCTGCGACCAGCGTGGCTCTTGGCCAGGGCAGGCACCGTTTGTGGGTAGGCAGCAGCCGTGGGGTGGTGGCTACCCGACCAACAGCGCGCTTCCCTGCATGGCCGCGCTCGCGGATAATCCCCCTCATTCCAATAAACAGCCTGTGAGTGGGTATGAGTGATTCCGTAGTCAGCCTCGGCCAGCCTGAAACCGAAGGGGGGCGCAAGACGCGCAAGAACAACCCCGAGAAAACCCGCGAGGACATCCTCCAGGCCGCCATCAACGAGTTCGTCCAGCAAGGGCTGGCTGGTGCCCGCGTCGACGCCATCGCCGAGCGCACCGCCACCTCCAAGCGCATGATCTACTACTACTTCGGCAGCAAGGAGCAGCTGTACTGCGAGTGCCTGATCAAGCTGTACGGCGACATCCGCAAGACCGAACAAAGCCTGGACCTGGAGTCGCTGCCGGCCGAGCAGGCGATCCGCCGGCTGGTGGAGTTCACCTTCGATCACCACGACCGCAACGTCGATTTCGTGCGGATCATCTGCACCGAAAACATCCACTATGGCGAGTACGTCAAGCAGTCGCCGGCGATTCGCGAAATGAGCAGCCTGGTGCTCGAGGCTCTGGGCAATACCTTGCGCCGTGGGGTGCAGGAAGGTGTGTTCCGCACCGGCATCGAGGTCATCGACCTGCACATGCTGATGAGCTCGTTCTGCTTCTACCGGGTTTCGAACCGCCACACCTTTGGCGAGATCTTCCAGATCGACCTGTCCGATGAGCAGGTCAAGCTGCGTCACAAGGCCATGATCTGTGATGCTGTGTTGCGGTATATCCAGACCGAGCACCGCCCCTGAAAATTCTCCAGTGGCTGGGCCGGCTCCTTTGCCGGCAAGCCAGCCCACGGGTGCAAGAACTGGCTTGCCGGCGATGGACTGCGTAGCAGCCCCCGGCGATCAGCTCAATTCCAGCCAGATCGGCGCATGGTCCGACGGCTTTTCCATCCCGCGCAGTTCGTAGTCCACACCTGCATCCTTGATCCGCGGCACCAGGTGCTGGGAGGCCATGATCAGGTCGATGCGCAGGCCGCGTTTGGGCTCGTCCTCGAAACCGCGGCTGCGGTAGTCGAACCAGCTGAAGCGGTCGGCCACTTCCGGGTAAAGGTGGCGGAAACTGTCCACCAGGCCCCAGCCCTTCAAGCGCTCCATCCACTCGCGCTCTTCCGGCAGGAAACTGCACTTGCCAGTCTTGAGCCAGCGCTTGGCATTGTCCGGGCCGATGCCGATGTCGCAGTCCTGCGGCGAGATATTCATGTCGCCCATCACCAGCAGTGGCTGGTCGTTGCGGAACTGGCCCTCCAGCAGCGCCTGCAGGTCGCTGTAGAAGCGCTGCTTGGCCGGGAACTTGGTGGGGTGGTCGCGGCTTTCACCCTGAGGGAAATAGCCGTTCATGATGGTGATCGGGTTGCCATCGGCATCGGCGAAGGTGCCCCAGATGAAGCGGCGCTGAGCGTCTTCCTCATCGCTGGCAAAACCCTTGTGCAGGCTCAGCGGTGCCTGGCGGGACAGCAGGGCCACGCCATAGTGGCCTTTCTGGCCGTGGTAATGTACGTGGTAGCCCAGCGCCTGCACGTCGGCCAGCGGGAACTGATCGTCGCTGACCTTGGTTTCCTGCAGGCCGATCACGTCCGGCTGGTGCTTTTCGATCAGCGCCGCCAGCTGGTGCGGGCGGGCCCGCAGGCCGTTGATGTTGAAACAGACGATCTTCATGGAAAGATGATCCCGGTAAAAGGCGCGATGCTAGCCGACATCGCTTGCCATCACCAGCATGGCGGCTTCGGCAGCCTGCTGCTAACGTCCTTTCCAAGGCACCCATGAGCCCATTCCAGGAGGACTGCCCGCAATGCCCGAAACCACTGCCGCTCCGGCCCGTGTCTGCCTGCTCGATGACGGCTACAGTCGTGAGGCGCGTTCGCTTCTGTATAACGCCTACCGTCACGAACCTACCTTCGCCTATATCTTCGAGGCCCAGCGCCCAGGCTACGAGCGGCGTCTGCGGGTGATGGTGCGCGAGTGGGTACGCCAGCACTTCTACCTGCAACTGCCCGCCATCGGCCTGCTGGTGGAAGACCGCCTGATCGCCATGGCCCTGATCGTGCCGCCGATGCGCCGGCTGGGCGTAGCCGACAGCTGGGCCTGGCGCCTGCGCATGATAATGGGCACCGGCCTGCGCTGTACGCGCCGCTACATGGACTACCAGGCCGCCCTGGCCACCTGCCTGCCCACCGACGAGGTGCATGTGCTGCCGCTGCTGGGCGTGCACCCGCAGTTCCAGGGCAAGCACTACGGCGAGCAATTGTTACAAGCTGTGCATGACTGGTGTGCAGACGACCCTGGTACGCAGGGAGTGGTGCTGGACACCGGCAACGAGCACTACCTGGCTTTTTACCAGCGCCAGGGCTATGAGGAAATTGGCGAGGTGGCTGTAGGACCAATCCGTGAGAGGGTGTTCTTCCATCCCAACCCGGTCTCTTCCAATTCTGCTTTTGCCTGAGCGAACCGCGCGACGGCTCCCTTGAGCGCCCGGCTCTGGTAGCATGCGCCGCATGACGTATTCAGGAAGATTGACCTGGGGCCTGGTTATCTGGGTCGCCAGTTTCGCAGCATGGGGCCAGAGTGAGTTGCTGGTGAAGGTCAAACCGGCCAACAAGGCGCTCAAGGCCAATGTCGAAGGCTATATCGGTAACCTTGGCGACCGCGATGAAGAAGCGCTGCTGCGCTTCAGTCGCGGCGCCCAGGAGCAGGCGCGCAAAGCCGCGCAGGCACTTGGCTACTACCAGGCGCAGATCGACACAGAGGTCAAGCCCGCCAGCGAGGCTGACCGTTCCCCGCAACTGATCATCACCATCGACCCTGGCGAGCCGATTCGCCTGCGCAACGTGACCATACGCATCGAAGGCCCCGCCAGTGAGATGAAGGCTTTCCGCGTGCCCGACAGCAAGGCCCTGCGCGCGGGTGAACAACTCAACCACGGCCATTACGAAGATGCCAAGCGGCTGATCCAGAACCAGGCGTCGCGCTACGGCTTCTTCAGTGGGCGCTTCAGCCGCCAGCGCCTGGCGGTAGACCCCCAGGCCGGTGTGGCCGATATCGAACTGGTCTACCAGAGCGGCCCGCGCTATCGCCTGGGCGCGGTCACCTTCGGTGGCGACACACCGCTGGACGACGATCTGCTGCAGCGTATGGTCTCGTTCAAGCCGGGTACACCTTACGACTCGGAACTGATCGCCGAGCTGAACAATGACCTGCAATCGAGCGGCTACTTCGAAGGCGTGCGCGTGGATGCGGCGCCCACCGCCGCCGTGGGCGAAGAAATCCCCGTGGATGTCCGCCTGCAAACCCGCAAACCGCGCACCATGGGCCTGGGCCTGGGCTTCTCGACCGACGTCGGGCCCCGCGGCAAGGCCAACTGGACCCGCCACTGGGTCAACCCGCAAGGCCATAGCTACGGCTGGGAAACCGAACTGTCGGCACCCCGGCAGAACGTCGGCCTTTGGTACGACATCCCCCTCGACCCGCCGCTGACCGACAAGTTGCGCTTTGCCGGCGGCTACCAGAACGAAGAAATTGCCGGCACCGACACCCTCAGCAAACTGCTGACGGTGGGCCCCGAGTGGCACAGCAAGCTGCCAAGCGGCTGGCAGCGGGTGATTTCCCTCAAGTACCAGCGCGAGGAGTACCGTCTGGGTGATGACTCCGGGCTGAGCAACCTGTTGATGCCGGGGGTGAGTTACTCCTTCCTGCGCAGTGACAACCGCATCGACCCGCATAACGGCTACCGCCTGCAGTTCGATGTACAGGTAGCCAAGGAAGGGCTGGTCTCGGACACCAACCTGCTGCATGGCAACGTGCTGCTCAAGGGCCTGACCACGCTTGGCCATGACCATCGCTTGCTCGGCCGGGTGCAGTTCGGTGGCAGCGCGACCAATGGCTTCAAGAACAACATCCCGCCGTCGCTGCGCTTCTTCGCCGGTGGCGACCAGAGCGTGCGTGGCTATGACTACCAGACCTTGTCGCCGAAGAACAGCGACGGCGACCGCATTGGTGGGCGTTACCTGGTCGCCGGCAGCGTCGAGTACCAGTATTCACTGACCGAGAAGTGGCGGCTGGCAACCTTCGTCGACCAGGGCAACTCGTTCAACGACCTGGAACTGCCAAGCCTCAAGACCGGTGTCGGTTTTGGCGTGCGCTGGGTGTCGCCGGTCGGGCCGCTGCGCCTGGACCTGGCCAAGGCGCTGGATGATGAAGGTGGAATTCGCCTGCACTTTTCCATGGGGCCTGAGCTGTGAAACGCGTGATCAAGTACATTCTGGCGGGCCTGCTGGGGGTAACCGCAAGCCTGGGCCTGGTACTCGGCCTGTTGCTGGGGACCGAAGCCGGCAGCCGCTGGGTGCTGGGCAAGGTGCCCGGGCTTGAGGTGGCTGATTTCCAGGGCCGCCTGGCCGGTAGCTGGCAAGCCAGCCGGCTTATCTGGGCCGATGCCGGCAGCACGGTAGATTTGCAGGCACCGCTGCTGGCCTGGTCGCCGGCATGCCTGCTGCGCTCTACCTTGTGCATTGACCAGTTGCAGGCGCAACGTATCGACATGGCCTTTGCGCCCAGCGCCGAATCGGCCGACAGTGGCCCGCTGCAGTTGCCGGCCCTGCGCTTGCCGCTGGCCATCGAACTGGGTGAGGTCAAGGTTGGCCAGTTGCGGCTGGATGGCAATGACCTGCTTGGCGACTTGCAACTGGCGGCGCACTGGACCAATGCCGGGCTGCGCGTCGACAGCCTGCAGCTGAAGCGTGACGACCTGCAATTGAACCTGCAAGGCAATCTGCAGCCCGAAGCTGACTGGCCGGTACAACTCCAGGCGCAGCTGCAACTGCCAACGGTAGACGGCAAACCCTGGCAGTTGGCGCTGACTGCCACCGGCGAGTTGCAGAAAACCCTGAAACTCGCCGGCACCAGCAGCGGTTACCTCGACGCCACGCTGAGCGGGCAATTGCAGGCGTTGGCCGAGCACCTGCCGGCGACTTTGCAGATCCGCTCCGAGGCATTCAAGCCGGCCGCCTCGTTGCCCGACACCGTGCAGTTCAACCAGCTCAAGCTCGACGCCCGGGGCGACCTGCTCAAGGGCTATCAACTGTCGGGGTCGGCCAGCCTGCCGGCCGAGCAGTCGCCGATTGCCTTGCTGTTGTCCGGGCTGGTCGACAGCAAAGGCGCCAGGCTTGATGCCCTGGACCTGAGCGCCAGCGATACCCAGCGGGTCAAGATGCAAGCCACGGCTGACTGGCAGCAAGGCCTGGTCGCCGACGCCCAGTTGGACTGGCAGGACTTTCCGTGGCTGCGCCTGTATCCGCTGGAGACGCCCCCTGAGGTCACCCTCAAGCGGCTCATGGCCCAGGTGCATTATCGCGATGGCAACTACCAGGGCACCTTCAATGGCGACCTGGATGGCCCGGCTGGCGCGTTTAGCCTGGCCAGCCCCTTCGAAGGTGACCTGAGCCAGGTGAAGCTGCCGCAGTTGGCGCTGACCGCCGGGCAAGGCAAGGCTGCCGGCAGTGTCGCCGTGCGCTTTGCCGACACCTTGGCATGGGATGTCGACCTGCAGTTGTCGGCGCTCGACCCGGCCTATTGGCTGGCCGAGCTGCCGGGTACCCTGGCGGGGCCGCTGCGCAGCAAAGGCGAGATGAAAGGCGACGCCCTGAGCCTCGATGCCCAGCTAGACCTGAAAGGCCGCCTGCGCGGCCAGCCGGCAATGCTCAAGGTCGAGGTCCAGGGGGCAGGGCAGAGCTGGACCTTGGGTACCCTGGCAGTCCAGCTGGGGGATAACCGCATCAATGGCAGTGGCAGCCTGCAGCAACGCCTGGCCGGGCGGCTCGACCTCGACCTGCCGCGCCTGGGCCAGTTGTGGCCAAGGTTGCAGGGCCAGGTCAAGGGCCGGCTTGACGTCGCCGGCACCTTGCAGGCCCCGCAAGGTACGCTGGCCCTGCAGGGCCAGCGGCTGGCCCAGGCGGAAAACCGCGTGCAGCAGCTGGACCTGGACGCCCGCCTGGACAACGCCCAGCGTGGCGTGATCGAACTGAAGGCCAGCGGCATTCACCTGGGTGACACGGCATTGGGCACCTTGCAGGCCAACGGCAAAGGCGACATTCGCCAGCAAGCCTTGACCCTGGCGCTGGACGGCCCGCAGCTCAAACTCGACCTCGGCCTGGATGGCCAGTTGAACAAGGGTGACTGGCGCGGGCGCCTGGCCAGTGGGCGGATCCAGGCCGGCGGCCAGGACTGGCGGCTGCAGGCACCGGCGCGCCTGCAGCGGCTGGCCAGCGGCCAGCTGGACTTTGCTGCGCACTGCTGGCGCTCCGGCCAGGCCAGCTTGTGCGGCGACGACCAGCGTCTGGCCCCCGAGCCACGCTTGCGCTACCACCTCAAGCAGTTCCCGCTGGACAGCCTGGCCCAGTGGCTGCCGAAGGACTTCGCCTGGCAGGGCCTGCTCAATGCCGACATCAATCTGGACATCCCGGCCAGCGGCCCCAAGGGCAACATCGTCGTCGACGCCAGTGGCGGTACCCTGCGCGTGCGCGACAAGGACCGCTGGGTCGACTTCCCGTACCAGGCCCTGCGCCTGGACAGCACGCTGGCGCCAAGGCGCATCGATACCCGCCTGGCGTTCCGCGGCGAGCGCCTGGGCGAGCTGAACGTCAACACCCGCCTGGATCCACTGGGCAGCAACAAACCGCTGTCGGGTGATTTCCAGCTGGCAGGCCTCGACCTTTCGGTGGCGCGCCCGTTCGTGCCGATGGTCGAGCGTCTGGCCGGGCAGCTCAATGGCAGTGGCAGGTTGTCGGGCACCTTGCTGGCGCCGCAGGTCAACGGCAACCTGATGCTCAGTGGCGGCGAAGTCAGTGGTGCCGAGCTGCCGGTCAGCCTCGAGGACCTGTCATTGCAGGCGTTGATTGCCGGCGAGCAGGTACAGCTCAACGGCGGCTGGCGCAGTGGCGAGGCGGGGCGTGGCCAGCTCAATGGCAACCTGACCTGGGGCCAGGCACTGGGCATGGACCTGCGTCTGCAGGGCCAGCAACTGCCCGTCACGGTCGAGCCCTATGCGACGCTGGAGGTCGCCCCAGACCTGACCTTGCGCCTGATCGACGACAAGCTGGCGGTGACCGGCAAGGTACAGGTGCCCAAGGGTGCGATCACTGTGCGCGAGCTGCCACCGTCCACCGTCAAGGTCTCGGATGACACGGTGATCGTCGGCCACCAGACCGAAGAGGGCAAACCGCCCATGGCGATGGCCATGGACATCGATGTCGAAGTGGGCCGCGACAAGCTTTCGTTCAGCGGCTTTGGTCTCACGGCCAACCTGCTCGGCCATGTGCACATCGGCGACAACCTCGACACCCGTGGCGAGCTGAACCTGGCCGATGGCCGCTACCGCGCCTACGGCCAGCGCCTGACCATCCGCCGTGCGCGGTTGTTGTTCGCAGGCCCGATCGACCAGCCATACCTGGACATTGAAGCGATCCGCAAGGTCGACGATGTGATTGCCGGTATCCGCCTGAGCGGCAGTGCCGAGCAGCCCACAAGCAAGGTGTTCTCGGAACCGGCCATGAGCCAGGAGCAGGCGCTGTCGTACCTGGTACTGGGGCGGCCGCTGGGCACGTCCGGTGAAGACAACAACATGCTCGCCGAGGCGGCCTTGGGCCTGGGCCTGGCGGGTAGCGCCGGCATCACCGGCAGCCTGGCCTCGAGCCTGGGCATCGACGACTTCCAGCTGGATACCGAAGGTTCGGGCAATACCACCAGCGTGGTCGCCAGCGGCAACCTCACCGAGAAACTGAGCCTGCGCTACGGGGTGGGGGTGTTCGAGCCCGCCAACACCATTGCATTGCGCTACAAGCTGAGCAAGAAGGTGTACCTCGAAGCTGCCAGCGGGCTGGCCAGTTCACTGGACATCTTCTACAAGCGCGACTTCTGAGCTGGCGCAGGGCGGCCGTCAACGGACAGTGGCCGCTTCGATGAACTCATTGGTATCGGGCGATGGCGGCGGGATGGGGGCGCGTACCGGGATGATCAGGCTGGTGTATTCCTCGATCAACCGGTTGAGGGCTTCCGGCGGTTCGCTGGCCTGGAACTGCATGCGGATCTGCACTTCATCGGGGTCACGGCTGTCGCCCTGACGGCTTTGGCCGCCGATGGTGACCTTGAAGCTGGCCGCCTTGTTTTCGCCTGCAGTCAGCAGTGCCTGCTGTGCTTCGGTGCCTTTGACCCTTACCGAAAGGTCGACCTGCATGCGCTCGAGGGCCAGGCCTTTTGGCGACACCAGCGCGAACAGCGGTACGCGCATGATGTGCTGGCCGTCCATGGCCACTTCGACCATTTTGGCTTTCATGGGCGCGCCCAACGCTTCGGTGTCGCATTCGAAGAACTGGTCGAACAGGTTGATGTACTGCTGCGCGATCAGGCTGTTGGTAGCACTGGCGGCTTCCTGCAGGCCACGGGTGATTTCGCGCAGGTCGATGGAAGTCATGGGGGCGGGGGATTTATCCAATGCTTCGACTCCTCAGGCCAGGTGGTGCCCCCCTGTTGCTGGTCAGGGGGGCTGTTCGGGGCAGGGAGGTGCGTCTCAAGAGGTGGCGGCGGCGAGGGCCGAAGCGCCGTCGGCGGCAGGGTTCTTCAAGGTATCGGCCTGGGAAATCAAGTCCTGGCTTTCCAGTGTGGCGGTTTTGACCACGGTCGGCTTTGTCGCGGCGTCGGTCAGGAAGTCGATCACCCGCATCATCGCTTCAGGCGGGTCTTGGCGCTTCAAGGTCGTGTTGAAGGCGTAGCGGGCGCGGGTGTCAGTCTTGCGGGTTTGCGTGGACTTGTGGCTGACGCTGCCTTTCACGTTGAGCCTGAACGGCCCCCAACCCAGCGAACCGCTTGCCTCGGCGCTCATGTCCTTGCTGGAAACGTCTTCCGACATCTGGTTGATGACCAGCTCGAACTCGACGTTGCCTTCTTCGATGGAGATGTTCGGGTGGGTGATGGCTGCCACCAGCGGCACTTTCATGGTCTTGCTGACCACGCCCTTGTACTCGCCTTGTTCGTCGACGATGGTTTCGTCGTAGTCGAACTGGATGGCCACGGCCTTGCCGTCCTGGACGCACACCTGCATCAGGAAGTCGGCGTAGGATTTGCTGGCGGTGACCTGGGCCTGGACCATGGCCTGCAGGGGGCCTGCGATCATGCGGTCCATCGGCAAGGCATTGATTACGGAACCGATGAGGCTGTTATCTATCGACATTGCTGGGTTCTCTTCTGGTTGGGTTCAAAACGTGGCCGTCAATGGTGGTGACGATGCCGGGGCTTCAGCGCGCGCAAGGTTCTTGCCGGCGGATGTTGCCAATCTGGCGCAGGCTCAGGCCGTACTTGTCAGCGAGCAGGCTGCGTGACAGGCCGCTGGCGCTTTCCTTCTGGATCTGCAGGTTGCGCAACTGGCGCATGAAATGGTCAGCCTTGGGGATTTCCAGGGCGACACCGGCAAAGCGCTTGATCAGCGCGTCGAGCGCTTCGGGCGGCAGCACGTCGGCAAGCTTGGTGCGCTCGCGGTGCTTGGGGATGTACTTGGGCCTGCCGCCGTAGGCGCAGGTCAGCTGGTAGGCGTTGTCGATGCCGATGCAGTCGATCAGGGCCTGCAGCGAGTGGGGCAGTTGGCTGATATCGATGTGGCTCAAGTCTGGCATTTGCATATGGCGCTCCTTCGGGACGGATGGGCTGTGCTACCCGATCACCAGCGGCGTTATGTCGAAGGTGTGACTGGATTTTCTGTGACAGCCGAGGCATGTCGCTAGGCGGCATATGGGTTGGGGGTTGTAGCTTCCGCGAACAGGTTTTGCAGGCAGCGATATCCGGCGTTGTAGGACATGGCTTCAACATCTGGCTGTAGCGGGTGATTTCCCATCAGCTCACTCCTTGTGTTGCGCGCAGGGTGTGATAACCATCAATCACACGGATAGCTGCTCAACAGGCTGGCGCTGCGCAGGTAGGCCTGAGGGGAGTCGCGCATGCCTTGTGGCAGCGTGCGCCAATCGACCAGCAGGCACAGGGCATGCAGCGGCTGCCCGTCACGCTGGCCGATGACCTGGTCGGCAAAGCGGCGGCGATACAGTGCCTGGGTCTGCTGTTGCGCTTGTACCCGGTCGGCCTGGGCCAGGGTTTGCCGGGCCAGCTCTGGCAGTTGCGCCTGGGGGGCAGTGAAATGCACCGACGCACCTTTTGCCTGCAGGTAACCGGCCTGGCGCACGCGCTGCCACAGTTGTTGCCATTGGCTGGCGCCAGCTTGGGCAGCCAGTTCGCGGCCCAGTTCGAGCAGTTGCTCGGCCGAGGTCTGGCGGGTGTCCAGCGCATGAAGGGAAAAGGGGGTCAGCAATAGCGACGCGAACAGAAGGGGTTTGTACATGGTGCCTCCGGCGTGGGTGCTTGGGAGCCCCATGCTTTCAGGCAGGCGCCGACCCACCCAGCAGGAAATGCAGCGCCGGGGCCGGTGGCCGTTGTATCATTGCCGCGGCTCGTTGCGAGCCATTTGCCCCTGATGTTGCAAGGAACCTTCGATGACACACGTGCAGCGCCTCAAATACTCCCTTCTGATCATCCTGGTGGTACTGGGCCTGATGCTGGGCCTGTCCCACCTGCAGAAGCAGGGCACGATCAGTGAGCAGACCTTCCAGATGCTGGCCATCGCCATCGCCGTGGTGGTCGTGGTGATCAACGGCATCCTGCGGCGCAAGGTCAAACCCTGACTTTGGCTGGCCGGCCAGGTATGGCCGGCCATGCGCTCAGCGCAAAGGCGTTCGTTCCAGCACGGCGCGCGCCTGGGGGGCGAGGCTGTAGCATTTGTCGCTGCCCAGCTGGATGACGCCCTCGCTGCACAGCCGCTTGAGCACTTCGCGCACGCTGAGGAACGACAGCGGGATATCCAGCTGTTCCAGCTGCGCGTGCACGCCGCGCACGCCAATGCTGCGGCCATTGCGGTCGGCGGCGTGCAAGGCATCGATGACCTTGAGGCGGATCAGACTGGTACGCAGGCCGAAACTGCGCAACAGCTCGCGGATCTGTTCGTTGCCGATGCGTTCGTCAGCAAAAACGTCCTGTTCCCTGGGCGCTTTGCCTGGGACGCGCCCAGCCTGGATCGAGGGTTGCGGGTTGTACATGTGAATGCTCCTTTTCGTGGACGAACCCGAAATTTGGGTGCCTCACTTACTAGGACGAATGAGAACGGAAAAACTGCAGCCCACTCGCAAAAAAAATCTGGTTCTGTTCAAGACGTTCCATTGCCTTGTAATACGTAAAATTTTCATTTGGCCATTCGTCTGATCGGGATGATCCCCGAAGCCGAGGAGTGCCTGTGTTTCCACTTTCCCGTCCCATGACTTGCGCTGGCCTGGCCGCCGCCCTGGTAGCCTTCAGCGTTGGCGCAGTGCCGGTGCAGTCCGCCGCAGCCGATACCAGTGCGCAGATTCGCCGAACCACTTACGGTGTGCCGCACATCGTGGCCAAGGACGAGCGCGGCCTGGGTTATGGCATCGGCTACGCCTACGCCCAGGACAACTTGTGCCTGCTGGCCAATGAAGTGCTGACCGTGAGTGGCGAGCGCTCACGCTACTTCGGTGCCAAGGGCAAGACCCTTGAGCAGCGTGACAACCTGGCCAGCGACGTATTCTTCACCTGGCTCAACACTCCGGCGGCAGTCGATGCGTTCTTGCAGGCGCAGCCGGCGCCGGTACGGGCGCTGCTGGCAGGTTATGCCAGCGGGTTCAACCGGGCGCTGGCCGAGCGCCGCAGCCAGGGGTTGCCCGCCGAATGTGGCACTGGCGAGTGGCTGCGGCCGATCAGCAGCGAGGACCTGGTCAGGCTGACCCGTCGGCTGCTCGCCGAAGGCGGTGTCGGGCAGTTCGTCGAAGCGCTGGCCGGGGCGCAACCGCCAACGCAGGCCAGCCAGCCGGCGCCGGCAGGGTTTGCCGCGGCGCTGGCCAGGCAGCAGCGTTTTGCCACGGAGCGCGGTAGCAATGCGGTGGCTGTCGGGGCCCGGCGTTCGGCCAATGGCCGCGGTCTGTTGCTGGCCAACCCGCACTTCCCGTGGATGGGCGGCATGCGTTTCTACCAGATGCAACTGACCATTCCCGGCCAGCTCGATGTCATGGGGGCGGCATTGCCGGGCCTGCCGGTGGTCAACATCGGCTTCAACCAGCATCTGGCCTGGACGCACACCGTCGATACGTCGAATCACTTCACCCTGTACCGCCTGCAACTCGACCCCAAGGACCCGACCCGCTACCTGCTCGATGGCAAGTCGCTGCCGTTGGCCCGGCAAACCGTCAGTGTTGCGGTAAAGGCCGAGGATGGCAGCCTGAGCCAGGTGCAGCGCCAGGTCTACAGCTCGCAATTCGGCCCGGTGGTGCAATGGCCGGGGCGCCTGGACTGGGATGCACATGCTGCCTACAGCCTGCGCGACGCCAACCTCGAGAACACCCGGGTGTTGCAGCAGTGGTACCAGATCAACCGTGCCGACAGCCTGGCTACGTTGAAAGGCTCGATCGAACAGCTGCAGGGTATTCCCTGGGTCAACACGCTGGCGGTAGACCCGGCAGGCAAGGCCTTGTACCTGAACCAGTCAGTGGTGCCTTATGTGGATCAGCAACTGCTGAGTGCGTGCAGCAACCCGCAGGCGCAGGGGCGCCTGGTGGTACTGGATGGCTCACGCAGCGCGTGCCAGTGGAAGGTCGATGCGCAGGCCGCACAGCCGGGGATTTTCCCTGCGCGGCTGCTGCCGAGCCTGGAACGCGAGGATTTCGTGCAGAACTCCAACGACCCGGCCTGGATGGCCAACCCGGCGCAGCCGCTGACCGGTTATTCGCCGCTGGTCAGCCGCAGTGACCAGCCGCTGGGCATGCGTGGCCGCTTTGCCCTGCAACGCCTGCAGGGTACGGCCCGCCTGGGCGCTGACGACCTGCAGCGCATGGTGACCGATGACGAGGTCTACCTGGCCAGCCTGCTGCTGCCTGACCTGCTGCAGTGGTGCAAGGGCGCCGAGGCGGATGTGCGGGCCGTATGCAGCAGCCTGGCGGCCTGGAATGGCAAGGCTGACCTGGACAGTGGCATTGGGCTGATACATTTCCAGAACCTGTACGATGCCCTGGCCGAGCACCCGCAAAGCTGGCGGGTGGCCTTTGACCCTGCCGATCCGCAGCACACCCCGCGCGGGTTGGCGGTCGAGCAGGCGGCCGTGCGCAAGCTGTTGCATCAGGCCGCATTGGCGTCGCTCGAGCAGGTGCGTGACAGCGGTATGGCAGGGGAGGTGCGTTGGGGGCAGGTGCAACAGGCGGGCGATGGTACGCCGGTGCCGGGTGGCCCGCAGGCGTTGGGCGTGTACAACGCGATCTACAGTGTGCCGCATGGGCAGGGCAAGCGGTTGGTGGTCAGTGGTACCAGCTACCTGCAACTGGTCAGTTTTACCGACCAGGGGCCAGAGGCCCGTGGGCTGCTGGCGTTTTCCCAGTCCAGTGAAGCGGCTTCGGTGCATGCCAGTGACCAGACCAAGGCGTTTGCAGCCGGGCAACTGGCGGTGATTCCATTTACCGAGGCGCAGATCAAGGCTGACCCGGAGTACCGGGAAGTGGTGATCAGTGAGGGGGACAAGGGGGCGGTGGTCCAGCAGTAGGGCATACCGGCCTCATCGCGGGCTCGCCCGCTCCCACAGGTACCGCACCGCTTGTAGCCCTGGTGCAGTACCTGTGGGAGCGGGCATGCCCGCGAAGAAGGTGCCTCGGTCGGTCAGGAAAACTCGAACGGCGCCAGCTGAAAGCCTTGCTCGTCAACCTGCAAGGCCCAGCCTCGGCGGTCCCAGTCGCCCAGCACGATACGCCGTGCCGGTTGCCCGTCGACCACCAGCTTGTGTATCGCCGGCCGATGGGTATGCCCATGCACCAAGGTACGTACACCATGCGCCGCCATTACCTTCGGCACTTCCTCTGGCGTGACATCGACGATCTCGGTGGACTTCATCCGCGTTTGCGAGCGGCTTTCGCTGCGTAGCTTGCGTGCCAGCTTGTAGCGGGCCGACAGCGGCAGGTGCCGCAACACCCACAGGCTCAGCGGGTTGCGCAGCAAGCGGCGCATTTTCATGTAGGCCAGGTCGCGGGTGCACAAGGTATCGCCATGCATCAGCAGCACCTGCTCGCCACCCAGCTCGATCACGCTGGGGTCGTGCAGCAACGTGCAGCCCGCAGCGTCGCAGAAGGCTTGGCCGATCAGGAAATCACGGTTGCCATGCATCAGGTAGATGGCCGTGCCGCTGTCGCTCAGCCGACGCATGGCCTGGCAGACCGACTGCTGGAAGGGCGTCATGGCATCGTCGCCGATCCAGGCTTCGAAAAAGTCGCCAAGGATGTACAACGCCTTGGCGTGGCGGGCACGGCCATCGAGCAGATCAAGAAACGCCCGGGTAATGTCCGGGCGTTCTTCTTGCAAGTGCAGATCGGAGATCAGCAGGATCACTCAACGATCTCGGCTTTCTCGATGATCACGTCGTCCTTCGGCACGTCCTGGTGGCCAGCCTTGGAACCGGTGGCGACCTTTTCGATGGCGTCGACGATTTCACGGCCTTCGATCACTTCGCCGAATACCGCGTAGCCCCAGCCCTGAACGTTCTTGCCGCTGTGGTTGAGGAAGTCGTTGTCGGACGAGTTGATGAAGAACTGCGCCGAGGCGGAGTGCGGCTCCATGGTACGGGCCATGGCGATGCTGTACTTCTTGTTCTTCAGGCCGTTGTCGGCTTCGTTCTGGATGCTGGCGCGGGTCTTCTTCTGGCTCATGCCAGGCTCGAAGCCGCCGCCCTGGATCATGAAGCCCTTGATCACGCGGTGGAACACGGTGCCATTGTAGTGGCCGTCCTTGACGTACTGAACGAAGTTTTCGGTAGTCAGCGGCGCTTTCTCGGCGTCCAGTTGCAGGACGATGTCGCCGTGGTTGGTGCTCAGTTTGACTTTGGACATGCTGAAACTCGCTCTTTCAAGGCAATCGGAATTAGGGTGCGCAGGGCGCGGGTCATCACCTGACGCAGGATCAGGCGATCGCGACACATGGCGCGCACTGGCCATTTTGCCAGGCTGCGGCAAAAAGCCGTGATAAATCACGCCAGTTTGTCCGGGCCCGACTGTCAGCAGCTTGACTGCTTCGGCTATGATAGGCCCTTTGATTCAATCGGCCTACCCAGGCCGGACACGTGCATTCAAGGATCCTATGAGCAAGCCCACTGCCGACAACGCGCCCAACGCCGCTGCCAAAGGCGCCCCCGCTGTCCCTGCGAATTTCCTGCGGCCGATCATCCAGGCCGACCTGGACTCGGGCAAGCACAGCAGCATCGTCACCCGTTTCCCGCCGGAGCCCAATGGCTACCTGCACATCGGTCACGCCAAGTCGATCTGCGTCAACTTCGGCCTGGCCAAGGAATTCGGGGGCGTCTGCCACCTGCGTTTCGACGATACCAACCCGGCCAAGGAAGACCAGGAGTACATCGACGCCATCCAGAGCGATGTCAAGTGGCTGGGCTTCGACTGGGCCGGCGATGTGCGCTACGCCTCCGACTACTTTGACCAGCTGCACGACTGGGCGGTCGAGCTGATCAAGCGTGGCAAGGCCTACGTCTGCGACCTTACCCCCGAGCAAGCCAAGGAATACCGTGGCAACCTCAAGGAGCCGGGCAAGAACAGCCCGTTCCGCGAGCGCAGCGTTGACGAGAACCTCGACCTGTTCGCGCGCATGAAGGCCGGCGAGTTCAAGGATGGCGAGCGCGTGCTGCGGGCCAAGATCGACATGGCCTCGCCGAACATGAACCTGCGTGACCCGATCCTGTACCGTATCCGCCATGCCCACCACCACCAGACCGGTGACAAGTGGTGCATCTACCCGAACTACGACTTCACCCACGGCCAGTCGGACGCCATCGAGGGCATCACCCATTCGATCTGCACCCTGGAGTTCGAAGGCCATCGTCCGCTGTACGACTGGTTCCTCGACAACCTGCCGGTGCCGGCGCACCCGCGCCAGTACGAGTTCAGCCGCCTGAACCTGAACTACACCATCACGTCCAAGCGCAAGCTCAAGCAGCTGGTCGACGAAAAGCACGTCGAAGGCTGGGACGACCCACGCATGTCGACCCTGTCCGGCTTCCGTCGCCGTGGCTACACCCCGGCTTCGATCCGCAACTTCTGCGAAATGATCGGCACCAACCGTTCCGACGGCGTGGTCGACATGTCGATGCTCGAGTTCAGCATTCGTGACGACCTGGACCGCACCGCACCGCGCGCCATGTGCGTGCTGCGCCCGCTGAAGGTGGTCATAACCAACTATCCGGAAGGCCAGGTCGAGCAGCTCGAACTGCCGCGCCACCCGAAGGAAGACATGGGCGTGCGCGTGCTGCCGTTCTCCCGTGAACTGTACATCGACCGCGACGACTTCATGGAAGAGCCGCCGAAGGGCTACAAGCGCCTGGAACCGGCCGGTGAAGTGCGCCTGCGCGGCAGCTACGTGATCCGCGCCGACGAGGCGATCAAGGATGCCGACGGCAACATCGTCGAGCTGCGCTGCTCGTACGACCCGGACACCCTGGGCAAGAACCCGGAAGGCCGCAAGGTCAAGGGCGTGATCCACTGGGTACCGGCCGAGGGCAGCATCGAGTGCGAAGTGCGCCTGTACGACCGCCTGTTCCGCTCGCCGAACCCGGAAAAGACCGAGGAGGGCGGCAGCTTCCTGGACAACATCAACCCAGGCTCGCTGCAGGTGCTCAGCGGCTGCCGCGCCGAGCCGTCGCTGGCCCAGGCGCAGCCCGAGGACCGTTTCCAGTTCGAACGCGAAGGCTACTTCTGCGCCGACCTGAAGGACAGCCAGCCGGGCCGCCCGGTGTTCAACCGCACTGTCACCCTGCGTGACTCCTGGGGCAGCTGAGGAACCGCCGTGCTTACCATCTACAACACGCTGAGCAAAACGAAGGAAACCTTCAAGCCGCTGGATGGCAACAAGGTGCGCATGTACGTGTGCGGCATGACCGTGTACGACTACTGCCACCTGGGCCATGGCCGCAGCATGGTGGCCTTCGACCTGGTCACCCGCTGGCTGCGCAAGAGCGGCTACGAGCTGACCTACGTGCGCAACATCACCGACATCGATGACAAGATCATCAACCGGGCCAACGAGAACGGCGAAAGCTTCGATGCCCTGACCGCCCGCATGATCGACGCGATGCACGAAGACGAGCGCCGCCTGAACATCCTGCCGCCGGACCAGGAGCCGCGTGCCACCGACCATATCGCCGGCATGCACGCGATGATCCAGACCCTGATCGACAAGGGTTATGCCTATGCCCCGGGCAATGGTGACGTGTACTACCGCGTCGGCAAGTTCGTCGGCTACGGCAAGCTGTCGCGCAAGAAGATCGAAGACCTGCGCATCGGTGCCCGTATCGAGGTCGACGAAGCCAAGCAGGACCCGCTGGACTTCGTGCTGTGGAAGGGCGTCAAGCCGGGCGAGCCGAGCTGGGAGTCGCCATGGGGCCCGGGGCGTCCGGGCTGGCACATCGAGTGCTCGGTGATGTCCACCTGCTGCCTGGGTGAAAGCTTCGACATCCACGGCGGCGGTAGCGACCTGGAGTTCCCGCACCACGAGAACGAGATCGCCCAGAGCGAGGCGGCCACCGGCAAGCAGTACGCAAACGCCTGGATGCACTGCGGCATGATTCGTATCAATGGCGAGAAGATGTCCAAGTCGTTGAACAACTTCTTCACCATTCGCGACGTGCTCGAGAAGTATCACCCGGAAGTGGTGCGCTACCTGCTGGTGGCCAGCCACTACCGCAGCGCGATCAACTACTCGGAAGACAGCCTGCGCGACGCCAAGGGCGCGCTGGAGCGCTTCTACCACGCCCTGCGTGGCTTGCCACGGGTGGCGGCCAAGGGTGGCGAAGAGTTTGTCGAGCGCTTCAGCGTGGCCATGAACGACGACTTCGGCACCCCCGAAGCCTGCGCCGTGCTGTTCGACCTGGTGCGCGAGATCAACCGCCTGCGCGAAAGCGACGTGGAGGCTGCTGCCGGCCTGGCAGGTCGCCTGCGCGAGCTGGGTGACGTGCTGGGTGTGCTGCAGCTGGAAGCCGATGACTTCCTGCGTGCAGGGGCCGAAGGCAAGGTGGATGCCGCTGAGGTCGAGGGCTTGATCCAGGCGCGCCTGCAGGCGCGTGCGGACAAGAACTGGGCCGAGTCCGACCGCATTCGCGACCAGCTGACCGCCATGGGTGTGGTGCTGGAAGACGGCAAGGGTGGGACTACCTGGCGTCTGGCCGACTGATCGATGTCATTGGGGCTGCTGCGCAGCCCATCGCCGGCAAGCCAGCTCCCACAGGAACCGCGCAATACTGAAGAACTGCGCAGTCCCTGTGGGAGCTGGCTTGCCGGCGATGGGCCGCATAGCGGCCCCAGCTTCTATTTGGCTAGCCCGGCGAGCGGGCAGTGCAGTACCAGCCTCGCCCCACCCAGCTCGCTTTCCCCCACTTCCAGCCCGAACCCATGCAGGTCGACGATCGCCGCAACGATCGACAACCCCAGCCCGAACCCCGCATGGCGGTGGCCTTCATCGCTACGGTAGAAGCGCTTCAGCACTGCCGCACGTTCCTCTTCCGGAATACCCGGCCCGCTGTCCTCGATGGCCAGGTGCAGCCCTTTGTCGTCCTGCGTCGCCGCTATCCGCACCAGCCCACCCTCGGGCGTGAACTTGATGCCGTTGCCCACCAGGTTGGCCAGTGCCTCGAACAGCAGTTCGCGGTCACCATGCAATGCCGGCAGTTCGGCCGGCTGCTGCAGTTCCAGGCGGATGCCGCCATCTTCTGCCAACGGCAGGTAGAAGTCGTGCAGCTCGACCAGCAACTCGTGCGGGTCAAGCTGGACGAAACCGGCCCGCCGCTGGCGGTCTTCCAGTTCGCTGATGCGCAACAACCCGCGAAAACGCGCCATCAGGGTGTCGGTTTCGCTAATGGCCTGGTCCAGTGCCTCGGCCTGGGTGGAGTCAGCGTCACTTTGCTGGCGAATGCGGTACAGCTGGGCGCGCAGGCGCGTGAGCGGGGTGCGCAGGTCGTGGGCGATGTTGTCACACACGCCCTTGACCTCGTGCATCAGCCGCTCGATGCGGTCGAGCATGGCGTTGACGATGGCTGCCAGCATGTCCAGCTCGTCGCGCCGGGCCGACAGCGGCAGGCGGTGGGTAAGGTCACCGGCGACGATCAGTTCGGCCTGGGCCTGGATCGCGCGGATGCGCTTGAGTGGGCGGCGCCTCAGCAGGTACCAGCCGGCAAAGCCCGGGATCAGGGTCAGCGAGATCCCCCAAAGCAGGGCATGCAGGATGATCCGGGTGACCACGAACAGCGAGCCGTTGTCGCGCACCAGCACCAGCCAGCGGCCATCTTGCACCTTGATCGCCACCGCGTCGCAGCTGTCACGCGGCATGTGCGGGTCGTCGGCGTCCAGGCAGCGCTTGAGTTCGTGAACCTTGCCGTCCAGCCCCAGCTCTGGCGGGATGGCGCGAATGCGCCCGCCGATCGGGTTGAGTTGGTTGTCGAACAGGCCGTAGGCGTCGAAGCTGCGCTCCTCGAAGGCCTGGCTGGCGACCAGGGCGTCGTCCAGCTGTTTGCCGCTCATGTGCGCGAACAGGTGCTGGCGCTGCAGCATCGAATGGCGGGTGAGTTTGTTCAGGTAGCTGGACACCTCGAAGTACAGCACCCCCATGAGGATGCTGCTCCAGGCCACGAACAGAAAGCTGTACAGCGCCAGCAGGCGGCTGGTCGAGGAGCTCCAGCCCTTAGACGGGTTCAGCAATGGCATAGCCGGAGCCCCGTACCGTACGGATCAGCGGCGACTGGCCGGGCGAGTCGATTTTCTTGCGCAGGCGACCGATGTGTACGTCGATCAGGTTGGTGCCCGGGTCGAAGTGGTAGCCCCAGACTTCCTCGAAAATCATCATCCGGGTGATCACCTGGCCGCTATGGCGCATCAGGTACTCCAGCAGCTTGTATTCGGTGGGCAGCAGGTTGAGGGTCTGTTCGCCACGGCGGGCTTCGTGGCTGATCAGGTCCAGTTGCAGGTCGGCGACCTGAAGGCGGGTCTGGGTCATGGGTACGCTGTTGCGGCGCAGCAGCACTTCGACCCGCGCGGCCATCTCGTCGGAGGCGAACGGTTTGGTCAGGTAGTCGTCACCCCCGGCACGCAGGCCGCGCACCCGCTCGTCGACGTCGGAGAGGGCGCTGATCATCAGGATCGGCGTGGCAATCTTGAGGTTGCGCAGCGTGGTGACGATGGTCAGGCCATCGACCTCGGGCAGCATGCGGTCCAGGGTGATCAGGTCGTAGCCGCCGGCAATGGCCTTGGCCAGGCCTTCACGGCCATTGTCGGCCCAATCCACCTCAAGGCCGTGGCTGGTAAGTTCGGCGACGATTTCCTGGCCGGTGACGGCGTCGTCTTCGATAGTCAGTACGCGAGGCATGCTGGTTCCCGGGCATCTATTGGAGACTTGATTGTGCCAAAGAATAGCCAAACGGCGATTTAAGAAAAATTCATCTGGCGCGTTTTGCCTGCCCTGGCCCTATCGCCGGCAAGCCAGCTCCCACAGAGACCCCACAGGCCCCGAAGGCAGCGCAGTACCTGTGGGAGCTGGCTTGCCGGCGATAGGGCCCTGAGGGATACAAAGCAACCCTCTAGCGTGCGCCGATACCCTCGGCATGCATGATCTGCGCAATGATCGGCACCGGAGTCATCAGGTGCGAGCGCATCATGGCACTGGCGCGCTTGGCGTCCCGGGCCAGAATCACTTCCACCAGAGCCGCATGCTCCTGGCGCTTGAGCTCCAGGGCCTGTTCGGAAAACACCGTCTGGGTCAGCCACAGGTGCCGGTAGCGCTCGGCCTGGTCGAACAGGTAAGTGCGCGCCTGCAGCAGGTGCTTGGAGCCGCAGCCCGAGGCAATGGCCGTGTGGAATGCCTTGTGCCGTTCGTCCCACACATCCAGGCGCTGCTCGCGGGTCTTCACTTCCACCACCTTGGCCAGGGTATGCGAGTGGGCCAGTACCGACGCCTCCCAGGCGTCGTCGCCACGCTCGATGGCCAGGGTGATGATCATCGCCTCCAGGTTGGCGCGGGCATCGTAGATGTCGTTCATCTCGTCCAGCGACATGGGCGCCACACGGTAGCCCTTCTGGCTGATCGCGTTGACCAGGTGCTCGGCCACCAACTGCGACAGTGCTTCGCGCAGCGGGCCCACGCCCAGGTCGTAGCGCTCCTTCAGGGTGCTCATCAGCAGCTTTTCGCCGGGTTTGAACACGCCGCGGATGATGTCCTTCTTGAGCCTCTCATACCCGCTGAATGCTGAGTTTTGTCGGGGGGCGAGCGCTTCCAAGGTCCTGTTCCTCAAACGGTTTTGACGATCATACCGAAAGCGTTCGCCGGCGAAAAACAATGGACAAAAATACATTCTGTCTTTGAAAAATAAAAATGTAGACATTTTGCGTTTATGGCGATAATTTTAGCTCGCCCGCACTGATCCAGGTCATGCCCGGACGGCGCTACTCATTTTTTCTGCCAGGACACTGCCATGAACGCTTTTACGCAGATCGACGAACTTGTGATGCCACTGCCGCTCGAGCCGCGTGGTTACACCATCGCCCCTTCGAAACAGTCGCCGCGCCTGCTTGAGCTCACCTTTGCCCGCGAAACGGTCGAAGCGTTCGTCCAGGCTGTTGCCCAGTGGCCGGTGCAGGCGCTGGAGTACAAGTCGTTCCTGCGCTTCCGGGTTGGCGAGATCCTCGACGAGCTGTGCCAGGGCACCCTGCGGCCGGTGCTGCTCAATACCATCCTCAACCGCGCCAGCGGCGGCATGCTGATCACCCCGGTCGGCCTGGATGACGTGAGCCAGGCCGAGGACATGGTCAAGTTCACCACCGCCTGCGCACACCTGATCGGCCGCTCCAACTACGACGCCATGAGCGGCCAGTTCTATGCCCGCTTCGTGGTGGTCAACACCGACAACTCCGACAGCTACCTGCGCCAGCCGCACCGGGTCATGGAGCTGCACAACGACGGCACCTTCGTCAACCAGATCACCGACTACGTGCTGATGCTGAAGATTGACGAAAAGAACATGGAAGGCGGCAACTCGCTGCTGCTGCACCTGGACGACTGGGAGCAGTGCGACGAATTCTTCCGCCACCCGCTGGCCCGTCGCCAAATGCGCTGGACCGCACCGCCGAGCAAGAAGGTGTCCGAAGATGTGTTCCACTCGGTATTCGACACCGATGCCGAAGGCCGCCCGACCATGCGCTACATCGACCAGTTCGTGCAGCCGGAAAACTACGAGGAGGGCATCTGGCTGAACGCCTTGTCCGAATCGCTGGAAGGCAGCGAGAAGAAGCTTTCGGTACCGGTCGGTGTGGGTAGCTTCCTGCTGATCAACAACCTGTTCTGGCTGCATGGCCGCGACCGCTTCACGCCGCATGAAGGCCTGCGCCGCGAGCTGATGCGCCAGCGCGGTTACGTGGCCTTCCCCAAACCGCTGTACCAGCGCGGGCAATAATGACAGGGCGCGGGGCGGGCGCCCGCCCTCGCGTCTTTGCACAAAACGATGCCACCAGGGCCCGCGCGGGCCTTGGTGAGCCAGTCAGGCAATGCCTGCGTGTGAGGTAAGGCTGTGTACGATTTCATCATCATTGGCGGTGGCATTGTGGGCATGTCCACGGCCATGCACCTGATCAAGGTCTACCCGGATGCGAAGATTCTCCTGCTGGAGAAAGAGTCCGGCCCGGCCCGCCACCAGACCGGCCACAACAGCGGCGTGATCCACGCCGGCGTGTATTACACCCCCGGCAGCCTCAAGGCGCGCTTCTGCCTGGAAGGCAACAAGGCCACCAAGGCTTTCTGCACCCAGCACGGTATCCGCTTCGATGAATGCGGCAAGCTGCTGGTGGCTACCAACGACCTGGAAATGCAGCGCATGAAGGCGCTGTGGGAGCGCACCGCGGCCAATGGCCTGGAGCGCTACTGGCTGTCGGCGGCCGAACTGCGCGAGCGCGAGCCCAATATCGTTGGCATGGGCGGCATCTTCGTGCCCTCCAGCGGTATCGTCAATTACGCTGAAGTGACTGCGGCCATGGGCGCCGAGTTCCAGCGCGCCGGCGGTGAGATCCGCTATGGCGCCGAGGTGGTTGGCCTGCAGGAGCTGGCCAGCGAAGTGGTCGTGCGCACGCGTGGCGACCATCATGACGATGAGTTGCGCAGCCGTTTCCTGGTGACCTGCTCGGGCCTGATGGCCGACCGCGTGGTGAGCATGCTGGGCCTGCGGACCGAGTTCGTCATCTGCCCGTTCCGTGGCGAGTACTACCTGCTGCCCAAGCAGCACGACCAGATCGTCAACCACCTGATCTACCCGATTCCCGACCCGTCCATGCCGTTCCTGGGGGTGCACCTGACTCGCATGATCGACGGCACCGTGACCGTTGGCCCCAACGCCGTGCTGGCAATGAAGCGCGAGGGTTACCGCAAGCGTGATGTCAGCCCAGCCGACCTGTTCCAGACCCTGACCACCCCCGGCATCCTCAAGGTGCTGGCGAAGAACTTCCGCCCAGGCCTGATCGAGATGAAGAACTCGCTGTTCAAGGGTGGCTACCTCAAGCAGGTCCAGAAATACTGCCCGAGCATCACCAAGGCCGACCTCACGCCTTATCCGGCCGGCGTGCGTGCCCAGGCCGTATCGCGTGACGGCAAGCTGATCGACGACTTCCTGTTCGTCAACACCGCTCGCAGCGTCAACGTGTGCAACGCACCGTCGCCGGCCGCTACCTCCGCCATCCCGATCGGCGCCTACATCGTCGACAAGGTATGCGAGCAGGTTGGCCGCCAGGGCGGCAGTTTCCCCAAGGCCGACCTGGCGCCTCGTCAGCGGGCTGCCGGCTGACCTACCCGTAATACGCCCTGCGGTTTCGTTTTCCTCAACCCGTACTGCCCTACTCACCATCTGGGGCAGGGCGGGCTTTTTCGCGCCTGCGTCGGTGACGTGCAAGCCGGCGGCCCCAGCGTGGGCATGACAAAAACAACAAGGTAGCGCCATGCAAACCCACAAGAACAATTTGAGTCATGGATTGAAATCCCGGCATGTCACCATGCTGTCCATTGCCGGCGTGATCGGTGCCGGCCTGTTCGTCGGCTCCGGCCGTGCGATTGCCGAGGCAGGGCCCGCCACCATCCTGGCCTATATCCTGGCCGGCGCGCTGGTGGTGCTGGTGATGCGCATGCTGGCCGAAATGGCCGTTGCTTCACCGGACACCGGTTCGTTCTCTACCTATGCCGACCTCGCCATCGGCAAATGGGCCGGCTACACAATCGGCTGGCTGTATTGGTGGTTCTGGGTACTGATCATCCCCATCGAAGCCAATATCGCCGCCACCATCATCAATTCCTGGGTCCCGCAGCTGGAGATCTGGGTCTTGTCGTTGGTGATTACCCTGTTGCTGACCGCCACCAACCTGTTCAGCGTGAAGAACTACGGTGAGTTCGAGTTCTGGCTGGCGTTGGTCAAGGTGGTGGCCATTGTCGGCTTCATCGCGCTGGGGGTATGCGCCATCTTCGGCCTGCTGCCAGGCTCCGGTGTCAGCGGCGTGTCGCGCCTGTGGGACAGTGGCGGCTTCATGCCCAACGGTTTTGGTGCGGTGCTGAGCGCCATGCTGATTACCATGTTCTCGTTCCTCGGCGCCGAAGTGGTGACCATTGCCGCAGCCGAATCGGATGAAGCGGGCAAGCATATTTCCAAGGCCACCAACTCGGTGATCTGGCGGATCACGCTGTTCTATATCCTGTCGATCTTCATCGTCATCGCGCTGGTGCCGTGGACTGACCCGCGCCTGGCCACCGAAGGGTCCTATGTCACGGTGCTGGACACCCTGGGCGTGCCGAATGCCAAGGCCATCATCGACTTCGTGGTGCTGACGTCGGTGACCAGTTGCCTCAACTCGTCGCTGTATACCGCTTCGCGCATGGTCTACTCGCTGAGCCGCCGCGGTGATGCGCCGGCCTGTGCCCAGGTGACCAGCCGCAGCGGCACCCCTGTGGTGGCTGTGCTGCTGTCCACAGGCGCAGCTTTCCTGGCGGTGATTGCCAATTACCTGGTCCCGGCCAAGGTGTTCGGCTTCCTCATGGCAAGCTCCGGCGCCATTGCCCTGCTGGTGTATCTGGTGATCGCCGTTTCCCAGCTGCGCCTGCGTCAGCGCCTGACTGCACAGGGCAAGACGTTGGGCTACCGCATGTGGCTGTTCCCATGGCTGACCTGGGGCGTGATCCTGTTCATCAGCGGCGTGCTGGTACTGATGCTGTTCCGCCCGGATCACCGTCTGGAAGTAGTATCGACCATGGTGCTGGCGGTACTGGTGGTGTGTTCGGGCCTTCTGGTCACACGGCGCCGGGCGCGCGAGGCGGTGGTTGGCAGCGTAGGGCAGGGCGCTTGAGTCGCTCGGCCTGAAGACAGACGAGCAAGTCGCATCAGGCTGTGAGAGGATGTCCGCCATCACAGCCAGGACCCCGAACGCAGCCTGATGAAGACACCCAAAAGAATCGAACCCCTGATCGAAGACGGCCTGGTCGACGAAGTACTGCGGCCGTTGATGAGTGGCAAGGAAGCCGCCGTGTATGTGGTGCGCTGTGGCAGCCAGGTGCGCTGCGCCAAGGTTTATAAAGAAGCCAACAAGCGCAGTTTCCGCCAGGCTGCCGAGTACCAGGAGGGCCGCAAGGTTCGCAACAGCCGTCAGGCCCGGGCCATGGCCAAGGGCAGCAAGTACGGCCGCAAGGAAGCCGAAGACGCCTGGCAGAACGCCGAAGTGGCGGCGCTGTTCCGCCTGGCCGGCGCTGGTGTGAGGGTTCCCAGGCCCTACGATTTCCAGGACGGCGTGCTGTTGATGGAGCTGGTGACCGATGCCGACGGTGACGCGGCCCCGCGCCTGAACGACGTACACCTCGAAGCCGAGGAAGCCCGGGCGTACCATGCCTTTGTCATTCGCCAGATCGTGCTGATGCTGTGTGCCGGGCTGGTGCACGGCGACCTGTCGGAGTTCAACGTGCTGCTAGGCCCGGACGGGCCGGTGATCATCGACTTGCCGCAAGCGGTGGATGCAGCGGCCAACAACCATGCCTTCAGCATGCTGCAGCGCGATGTGGCCAACATGGCCCATTATTTCGGGCGCTTTGCGCCGGAGCTGAAAAGTACCCGGTATGCGCAGGAAATGTGGGCCTTGTACGAGGCGGGCGAACTGCGCCCGGACAGCCCACTGACGGGGTTGTTCGAGGATGACGAGCAGGCGGCTGACGTGGCCGGGGTGATGCGCGAGATCGATGCGGCCCGGCTGGATGATGCGCGCCGGCGCGCCGCGCGGGCCGAGGCTGAGCATGGGGCGGCCAGGGCAGAGGAGCCTGCGCCGCCCTGGCTTCAGTAAAATGTTGCCTTGAGGGCTGCACAGTTCTCTGTAGGAGCAGCCTTGTGCTGCGAAGAGGCCTGCAAGGTAACACATCACCTTCGGCTTTAATGGCCCCTTCGCAGCACAAGGCTGCTCCTACAGGACCTGCGCATGCCTTGAAGGCAAGGCCAGGGCTTGCCAGCGATAGGGCCATTGCAGGCTTGTTGCTGTTGACGCAAGACAATATCTCGTCATCTGGCCTTTTCACTGGCGCGCGACAGGCATAAGGTATACGCCGTTCAAATTCCCTGGAGCTGTCATGTCCAACCAATTCCCGTCCGTTCGTCCACGCCGCCTGCGCCAGAACGAGTCCCTGCGCACGATCTTCCAGGAAACCGAGTTCCGCCTTGAAGACCTGATCCTGCCGATCTTCGTCGAAGAGGGCATCGATGACTTCGTGCCGATCACCAGCATGCCGGGCGTCAACCGCATCCCCGAGAAGCTGCTGGCCCAGGAAATCGAGCGCTATGCCCGCGCTGGTATCAAGTCGGTGATGACCTTTGGCGTTTCGCACAACCTGGACGCCGTCGGCAGCGACACCTGGAACGAAAACGGCCTGGTCGCGCGCATGTCACGCATCTGCAAGGACACCGTGCCGGAAATGGTGGTGATGTCCGACACCTGCTTCTGCGAATACACCAGCCATGGCCACTGCGGCGTGCTGCACGACCACGGCGTGGACAACGACGCCACCCTGGCCAACCTGGGCAAGCAGGCGGTCATCGCCGCTGCTGCCGGTGCCGACTTCATTGCCCCGTCGGCGGCGATGGACGGCCAGGTCCAGGCCATCCGCAGCGCGCTGGATGGTGCCGGCTTCCACGACACCGCGATCATGGCCTATTCCACCAAGTTCGCCTCGTCGCTGTATGGCCCGTTCCGTGAAGCCGGTGGTACCGCGCTGAAGGGCGACCGCAAGAGCTACCAGATGAACCCGATGAACCGCCGCGAAGCCGTGCGCGAGTCGCTGCTCGACGAGCAGGAAGGCGCCGATGTACTGATGGTCAAGCCGGCCGGTGCCTACCTCGACGTGATCGCCGATATCCGTGCCGCCTCGCGCCTGCCGCTGGCGGCGTACCAGGTGAGCGGCGAGTACGCGATGATCAAGTTCGGTGGCCTGGCTGGCGCCATCGATGAAGGCCGGGTGGTGCGTGAAAGCATTGGCGCGATCAAGCGTGCCGGTGCCGACCTGATCCTCACCTACTTCGCCATGGACCTGGCCCGCGAAGGCATCTGACCGCGAGCCGTTGCCCATGCAAGCCGCTGCCATCGCAGCGGCTTTTCTTTACCTGCGCCGCAACCGGTGAGGAAAAACACAAAAAAACCGTAAGCGCTGAATTATTTAGTGTCCCGTTGTATCTCATCCCTTAGAGCATTCATCGACAGGGATACGGACATGAAACCTCGCAAGAAAAGCATCCAGCCAATCGGCCTGAAGGACATCACCATCGTCGACGACGGCAAGATGCGCAAGGCAATCACCGCGGCGGCACTGGGCAATGCCATGGAGTGGTTCGACTTCGGCGTCTACGGCTTCGTCGCCTACGCCCTGGGCAAGGTTTTCTTCCCCAATGCCGACCCAAGCGTGCAGATGATCGCGGCGTTGGCCACGTTCTCGGTGCCGTTTCTGATCAGGCCTCTGGGCGGGCTGTTCTTCGGTGCCTTGGGCGACCGGTTCGGGCGGCAGAAAATCCTCGCTGCGACCATCGTGATCATGTCGCTCAGCACCTTTGCCATCGGCCTGATACCGTCCTATGCCAGCATCGGTATCTGGGCGCCGATCCTGTTGCTGCTGGCCAAGATGGCCCAGGGCTTCTCGGTGGGGGGCGAGTACACCGGCGCGTCGATCTTCGTCGCCGAATATGCCCCGGACCGAAAACGGGGGTTTCTCGGCAGTTGGCTGGACTTCGGCTCGATTGCCGGGTTCGTGCTGGGTGCCGGTGTGGTGGTGTTGATCTCTACGGTGCTGGGTGAGGACAAGTTCCTCGAATGGGGTTGGCGCCTGCCGTTCTTCCTCGCCTTGCCGCTGGGCATCATCGGCCTGTACCTGCGCCATGCCCTGGAGGAAACGCCGGCTTTCCAGCAGCATGTCGACAAACTGGAGCAGGGCGACCGCGAAGGCCTGGCGTCCGGGCCCAAGGTGTCCTTCAAGGAGGTCGCCACCCAACACTGGCGCAGCCTGGTGACCTGTATCGGTGTGGTAATCGCCACCAACGTCACCTACTACATGCTGCTCACGTACATGCCCAGCTACCTGTCGCACAACCTGCACTACAGCGAAGACCATGGCGTGCTGATCATCATCGCGATCATGGTCGGCATGCTGTTCGTGCAGCCGATGATCGGGCTGCTCAGCGACAAGTTCGGCCGCCGACCGTTCATCATCGTCGGCAGCGTCGGCCTGTTCGCGCTGGCTATTCCGGCATTCATGCTCATCAACAGCGGCGTACTGGGGGTGATCTTTGCCGGGCTGCTGATCATTGCCGTGCTGCTGAACTTCTTCATCGGCGTGATGGCCTCGACGCTACCGGCAATGTTCCCCACGCATATCCGCTACAGCGCCCTCGCCAGCGCCTTCAACATCTCGGTGCTGATCGCCGGCCTCACCCCGACCATCGCCGCCTGGCTGGTGGAGAGTACTGGCAACCTGTACATGCCGGCCTATTACCTGATGGTGATCGCCGCCGTGGGGCTGGTCACCGGCCTGACCATGAAGGAAACCGCCAACAAGCCGCTGCGCGGCGCGGCACCGGCAGCATCGGATATCGAGGAAGCGCGTGAGCTGCTGCAGGAGCACCACGACAACATCGAACAAAGGATAGAGGACATCGATGCGCAGATTGCCGAACTGGAGGCCAAGCGCAAGTTGCTGGTGCAGCAGCACCCGCGCATCGAGTGATCAGTGTGGCATGTAGCCACGCTGCCATGTTCGTGGAATGAACCGCGAGACCAGGGCCAGCACGCAGGCCAGCGAGCAGCTGCCGGCTAGCGCCTGCAGGCCCAGGTGGTGCTGCAGCCAGGCACCCAGCGCGGCGCCCAGCAGCATGCCGGCCCAAGGCACCAGTTGCACCCGCCAGCCATTGCGCCGCTCGCCCAGCAGCCAGCGCCCCAGCCCACGACCGAAGCGTGACAGGGCGCCGGTGACGTAGGTCAGGCCGATGGGCAGGCCGTTCACCTGTTCGACCACGGCGTTGATCATGCCCATGGCCAGTGTGGCGGCGAGCAGCGCGGGCAAGGTCGCTGCCAAGGGCCATGCGGCTGCAAAGCCCAGCAGGGCGGCGACCACCAGCAGCACCGGCCAGGCCCGACGACGGAACGCGCGCGCCAGCAGCACGCCCAGGGCGTTGCCGATGACGAAGCTCAGCACTGCAGCACTCAGGCGCAGCACCAGGGCCAGGTCCGCATCGCTGATGGCGACGGCCAGACGCGTGGTGTTGCCACTCATGAATGACACGAAGTCGCCCAGCGCCAGCAGGCCGATGGCATCGGTCATGCCGGCCAGTACGGACAGGCCGGCGACCAGGCCGAGGCCGACACGACCACGCAGAATCTGCAGGCGCAGCCGCTTGGCAGTGCGCGCGGGGAGGGTGTTGGGCAGCATCCTCGGGAACTCAGCGAGGCATTTCGCGGGCCAGGGTGCTCTTGATCGTGCGCTCCACCACATCGACCAGCACCATTGTCTGGTGGTCCACTTCGATGTTGAGCAGTTCGCCGGCCTTGTAGCTGGGGAAGGTGGTCTGGCGCAGGGTTTCCGGGATCAGGTTGATGGTGATCACGTTGTCCTCGGCATCGGCTACGGTCAGGCTGCAGCCGTTGACCCCGATGAAGCCGCGCGGGAACACGTACTTGCCCCATTCCGCTGGCATGCGGAACTTGATGAAGGCGCCGGTTTCCTTGATCGACAGCTCGACGATTTCGGCGGTGGTGGCGATGTGGCCGGCCATCAGGTGGCCGCCGACTTCGGCGTTCATCTTCGCCGAGCGTTCGATGTTGACGCCCTGGCCGGCCTTGAAGTTGCGCAGGTTGGTGCGCTCGAGGGTGGCGGTCATGGCGTCGAACCTGACCTGGGTGCCGTTGATTTCGGTGACCGACAGGCAGGTGCCTTCGACACTGACGCTGGCGCCGATCTTCAGCTCGTCGAGCAATTCCGGGGTGAGGTCTATGGTGAACTGGTTGTGGCCCGGGTAGGTGGTCACATCAAGCAGAGGGCGGACGGCCTGGACGATGCCGGTGTACATGGAGTTGCTCCTGGGCACGGAAAAGAAAACTTCCGAACGCTATGCCCGTGGAGCGGTAAAAGCAAGCCAGCCATTGGTCAGGATACTGGAAACCCACAGGAGTCGCGTGGCTGCCGTTCAGAGCTTCACCGGCGAAGGCAATGGGGCAAATCCAACTCAGACATGCCCACTGCTGTTGACGATCCGCAGGCACAGCGCCTCATACGGGTCCAGGTTCACCATCAGCCGCCCATCCTCGGTCAAATCCCCTTCGACCGTTTCATTGATCATGTCCACCACCGGCCCCGGCGTGAACCCGGTCAGTTGCAGCTCCTCGGCAATCACTTCCTGGCCAAAGTTCAGCGCAGTGATCTGGATGCCACGCCCGGCCGGCAGCTCATGCACCATCACCAGCAAGCCGGGGCTGCTGACTTCGGGCACCAGCACCTGGCGGCTGGTGGCAATGCCATAGGCCTGGCGCACCGCCAGCAGCTTCTTCACCTTGCAGGCAAACGAATCGCCGTTCTCCAGCTGGCTGTCCAGGCTGCCATACAGCGCCCGGGCTCGGGGCATGCCACGCACAGACGTCTGGGCCTGCGGCTCCAGCCCGGCCAGGTCGTAGCCGCCGCGGTGAATCCAGCGGGTATCGCCATCCAGCATCCGCTGGGCGACCGCTTCGGCTGGCAAGGGCAGGGCGCCTACCAGGTCCCAGCCGGACAGCGCCACCACACCCGGCTGCATGGCGTTGTACATGACCAGCAGCAGGTGCACCTTCTGGATCAGCTCGATTTCTGCCACCCCGATCTGCCCAAGGTCGCGGATACCCAGCGCGGCAGCGATCAGGCTGGCCGTGGTACAGGCTATGCCATTGGTGACGAAGCGCAGGTTGTATGGTGCATGCTCGCCCGACAGCCGTTCGTAGATCTCTTCGCGGATGTGCTCGCGCAGGATGCCGCCGGGCAAGGTCTGGCCTTTGTACAGGTACATGTCGTGGGCATGCAGGGTCCAGAAATGCACCAGCTCCACGGTCAGCTCGTCGTGGTTCTGCAAGGCATGGATCAGCGAGGCCGGGTCGATGCCGAAAGCATGCATCTCCTTGAGCATCAGGCGCAGGAACTCGGTGTCGCCAGTCAGCAGCGCATGCTGGTAGGCCGGCCGGGTAATGAAATCGTAGGACAGGTCGGCACCGCCCCTGGACATCTGCGCGATGTCGTCGAGGGTCAGGTTCAGTTCCTGGAAGCTGAAACCGCCGGCCTTGCGGATCATGCCGCCGATCAGTTGGTTGCCGACGATCGACAGCGGGTGGCTTTCCGACCAGGCAGTGCCGCTGGCGCGGGTCTCCACACCGAGAAAACCGTTGGCATCCAGGCGCAGGCCACGTGCACCCAGGCAGTCCAGGGCGTGCAGGGCATCGCCAATGATCATCTGCTGGGCGGCGAAGGTCGGGTCCAGCCAGTTCAGCGATGGCTGGCCTTCCTTGAAGTAGTGCAGGTACACCCAGCGCCGGGTCTTGCCATCTACACCGGTCACCGGCGGCGTGGCGCTCCAGTCGGTTTCCTTCACACCTGGTTCGAAGAAGATAACCCGTTGCAGCTGGCCGACGATGTAATGGCGGGCCTTGAGCTCGTCGCACTGGGCCGGCAGCAGGTTGACCGCGTCGCGCCCGGCAGGCACTTCGGGCAGCAGCGGCCAGTCTTCCTCGCGGATTTCGACCATGTGGTACAGCCCCGGATAGGGACCGTAGGCCAGCTCGGCCAGGCGAAAGTCGGCGCCCTTGCCCGTGTGCGAGGGGATCAGGTCGTCGATGGTCACGGCGTTGTGCGCGGCGGCCATGCGGCTCATCTGGATCAGCTCCTGCTCGCTGCCGTACAGCGGATCGATGTCGAAACTGATGCGGTCGAAGTTGCCGTCCACGCTGGGGGTGAGTTCACGGCCACGAATGCCGCCGGATAACTTGATCGGGCCGGTGTGCAGGCCCTGAATGCCGATCTCCGACAAACGCTTCCACAGCGCCTCGTGGCCCAAGGCGCCAAGCACCGAACAACCTTCGGGGGCGATGATGGCATCGGGGTAGACGGTCAGCCAGACCGAAGCGATTTCAGTGGCGCGGCGGGGCTGCGCTTCGGCGTAGGGCTGTTGCCACAGGCGCGACTGGCCCGAGTACAGGTGGGTGCGTTGCTGGGAGGCCTTGAGCATGGCGCGGTCTTCGAGCCATTTGACGTATGACGGGTCGGGTTGGGTCATTTCGCGTCCTCTTTGCGTGTCGGCAGCGGCTCAGGTTATGACGGCTGTGGCGGCTGATCGTTCGGCTTGAGATTGCTTTTGGCTGTTTCGCGGGCGCGCCCGCTCCCGCCGGATCTCTACACACTTCGAGAACTGTGCAATACCTGTGGGAGCGGGCATGCCCGCGAAGAAACTGCCACTGATCAAGGTTTGCGAATACGCAACTACCGTATGGGCCTGCTGATTTGTTTGCCAGCCTGAGAGGCGACCTCCAGTGCTTGGCCGTCCCGTTGCTTGCCTTGCCGAGCCAGGCCTTCGAGCTGCGGAATCAGCATGCCCTCCGGCAAATGGCGCCAGAACCGCCCGGGCATGTGCAAGCGCAAGGCGTCGGGGTTGAGGCGGGCGGGGTTGAAGGTATGACGATAGTAGGTGCGCCATAATTCGGCACCAGGGTCTTCGGCGTTGCGGGCCCATTGGCGCCAGGGTTCGGGGCACTGTCGCTGGTAGTCGAATGCCTGGCCATCGAAGCGTATGCCGTCGTGGGCCGTGGCAATCATCCAGCGCAAACGCCCCAGGCGGTCGGCGAAATGCCCACTGGCGCTTTCGAGAATGTCATGCGCCGGCTCGTGATAGGCCACCAGGTCGAGTTGCAGCTGTTCAGCCAATACTTCGGGTAGTGGTACGAAGCGTACAAACGCATGCAGGTGGTGTGCTTCGCGATTGACCTGCTTGATCCGTCTATGCAGCTCACTGCCCAATCGGTCACCCGGCAGCATTGCAGTGCGGTCGCCATGGGCCACCCGCCACAGTACCTCGTAAAGCAGGTTCCAGCGGTGCTCGCCACGGTAGCGGGCCGCCTGTTCCAGCTGGCCGAGCAGCGCCGCAGGCACTTTGGCGCGAAAGGGACCGGAGCCTTCCGGCAGCGCTGTCGGTACGGCCAGCAAATCAGCCACCGGCCCTTGCGCCCAGGTGACCTCCGACGGGTCGATGCCATGCCCCAACAACACCCGGGCCTGGTCACGCCAGGTGGCGAACAGGCCGTCGCAATCGAGCGCGATCATCCCCACAAACCCATCTGCACCGGGGCCTGCGGCTCACGCAAGCGCGCCCTCAGCAGGCCGCTGCGCAGTTCGGCCTGGGGCGGGCGGTAGTCGCTGGTGACAATGAATGGCCGCGCCTTGTCCAGCACGCAGCGCAACTGGATCAGGTCATCGTACCGAATGCGCCGTTCGCGTCGCAGGGCTACCAGGCGCTGCACGCTGCGCAGGCCGATGCCGGGGATGCGCGCCAGTAGCGCCGGCTCGGCACGGTTCACATCCAGCGGGAACACGTCGCGGTTGGCCAGCGCCCAGGCCAGCTTGGGGTCGATGTCCAGTGCCAGGTTGCCGCTCTGGCCCAGCAGCTCGCCGGCCTTGTAGCCATAGCCACGCAACAGGAAGTCAGCCTGGTACAGACGGTGCTCGCGCAGCAGCGGTGGTGCGGCCAGGGGGACGCTGCCGGGGCTGTCAGGGATGGGGCTGAAGGCGGAGTAGTACACACGCTTGAGGCCGTAGCCTTGGTACAGCGATTCGGCATTGCGCAGCAGTGTGCTGTCGTCGGTGCTGTCGGCCCCGACGATCACCTGGGTGCTTTGCCCGGCCGGGGTAAAGCGCGGCGCCTTGGGTTCGTGGGCCACAGCTTGCTGGCCCTGGTGGATCACGCCCATGGCCTGGCGAATCGTGTGCGCCTGTTTTTCCGGTGCCAGGCGTTTCAGGCTGGCGTCGGTCGGCAGCTCGATGTTGACGCTGAGCCGGTCTGCCAGGCGCCCTGCCTCCTCGATCAGCAACGGGTCGGCATCGGGGATGGTCTTGAGGTGGATGTAGCCACGGAAGTCGTGCTCTTCGCGCAACAGCCGCGCCACACGGACCAGCTGCTCCATGGTGTAGTCCGCCGAACGGATGATGCCGGAGCTGAGGAACAGGCCGCTTATGCAGTTGCGCCGGTAGAAGTCCAGGGTCAGCCGGACCACTTCCTCGGGGCTGAAGCGTGCGCGTGGCACGTTGCTGGATCGGCGGTTGACGCAGTACTGGCAGTCGTAGAGGCAAAAGTTGGTCAGCAGCACCTTGAGCAGCGATACGCAGCGCCCATCAGGGGTGTAGCTGTGACAGATGCCCATGCCATTGGTAGCACCCAGCCCATCAGCCCCGCGCGAGTTGCGTTTGGGCGCGCCGCTGCTGGCGCAGGATGCGTCGTACTTGGCAGCATCGGCAAGGATGCCGAGTTTGGCGATGAGTTGCATGGGTCTGACCTGTGATACTGAATATTCATACAGTATTTTGAGACGTGACGGATTGCAAGTGATTGTGCACTAGCCACGCCCGACCAAATCCGTCATCTAAGCTTGTGGCTGACTTACGGATAGCAACGAGGCAAGGGGGAGGTTATGAGGATCACCATCAAGCCGGTACTGGCGCTGACCGGGCTGGCCTTGGCATTCGGCATGCTCGATGCCCAGGCCGCGGAAACCAGAAGGGTCGATGTCATGCTGGTGGGCGGCGGCATCATGAGTTCAACCCTGGCCGTCTGGCTCAATGAGCTGGAGCCGGGTTGGTCGATGGAAATGGTCGAGCGCCTGGACAAGGTCGCCGAAGAAAGCTCCAACGGCTGGAACAACGCTGGTACCGGCCACTCGGCCCTGGCCGAACTGAACTACACCCCGGAGAAGGACGGCAAGGTCGATATCAGCAAGGCGGTGGAGATCAACGAGTCGTTCCAGGTCACCCGTCAGTTCCTCGCCTGGCAGGTCAAGCAGGGCGTGCTGAAGAACCCGCATTCCTTCATCAATACTACCCCGCACATGAGCTTCGTCTGGGGCGACGACAACATTCGCTTCCTGAAGAAGCGCTACGAGGCGCTGCAGGCCAGTCCGTTGTTCAAGCCCATGCAGTACTCCGAGGACCACGAGCAGATCCGCAAGTGGGTACCGTTGATGATGGAGGGCCGCGACCCCAACCAGAAACTGGCCGTGACCTGGACCCCGATCGGCACCGACGTCAACTTTGGCGAGATCACCCGGCAATACGTGGGCTATCTGCAGACCCGGCCGAACTTCGACCTCAAGCTGTCGACCGAAGTGCAGGCGATCACCCGCAACGACGACGGCTCCTGGCATGTCGAATACAAGAACCTCAAGGACGGCAGCAATGCGGCCACCGACGCCAGGTTACTGTTCATCGGCGCAGGTGGTGCAGCGCTGCCACTGCTGCAGAAGTCGGGTATCGAGGAGGCCAAGGACTATGCCGGTTTCCCGGTCGGTGGTTCGTTCCTGGTCACCGACAACCCGGCCATCGCCCAGCGTCACATGGCCAAGGCCTACGGTATCGCCGCCACCGGCGCACCACCGATGTCGGTGCCGCACCTGGACACCCGTGTGCTCGATGGCAAGCGCATGATCCTGTTCGGGCCGTTCGCCACCTTCTCGACCAAGTTCCTCAAGCAGGGCTCGCTGCTTGACCTGTTCGCCAGCGCCAGTGTGCACAATGCCTGGCCGATGGTAAGGGTTGGGGTGCGCGAGTTCGACCTGGTGCAGTACCTGATCGGCCAGGTGCTGCAATCTGACGATGACCGTTTCGAAGCGTTGCGCACCTACTTCCCCGAGGCGAAGAAGGAGGACTGGCGGCTGTGGCAGGCGGGCCAGCGGGTGCAGATCATCAAGAAGGACGAAGCATTGGGTGGTGTGCTCAAGCTCGGCACTGAAGTGGTGACGTCCAATGATGGCAGCATTGCAGGATTGCTGGGTGCTTCGCCTGGCGCCTCGACCGCGCCGCCGATCATGCTCGATGTGCTGAGCAAGGTGTTCAAGGACAAGATGGCATCGCCGCAGTGGCAGGCGAAGATCAGGCAGATCATCCCGTCCTACGGCATCCGCCTTAACGACCACCCGGACCAGGTGCAGAAGGAGTGGGCATACACCAACGAGGTGTTGCAACTGAATCCTCCCGAGGGCGCCGTTACGCCGTAGCAAAGTACCATGCGGCGACCACCTCGATGCCTGCTTCGCACAGGCGCCGTGCAATGTGGTCGCCGATGAAGCCGGCCACGCCGGTAATCAGTACGGGCATGCTGGCTGCACCTGGCCGCGACCGATGCCGTAGTAAGTCAGGCCGGCGGCGGCCATGTGCTCGGGTTCGAACAGGTTGCGCCCGTCGAACACCACCCGGTCGGCCAGTTGTTGCGGCACCTTGTCCAGGTTGAGCACGCGGTATTCCTGCCATTCGGTGATGATCACCAGGGCATCGGCGCCGCGCAGCGCGTCGTCCTTGCGCGGTACCAGTTGCAGGTCGGCGCGGGCGCCATAGTGCCGCTGGATTTCCTCCATGGCCTGCGGGTCATGGGCCTGCACCCGCGCGCCGGCGGCCCACAGCGCTTCCAGCAAGACTCGGCTGGAGGCCTCGCGAATGTCGTTGGTATTGGGCTTGAACGACAACCCCCACACGGCGAAGACCTTGCCTCGCAGGCCGCGTGGGTAGTGGCGTTGGATCTTGCCGAACAGCCGGTTCTTTTGCTGCTCGTTGACCGATTCCACCGCACGCAGCAACTGTGGTTCGAAGCCCTCGGCCTCGGCGCTGCGGCGCAGGGCTTGCAGGTCCTTGGGGAAGCATGAGCCGCCAAAGCCGCAGCCGGCATAGATGAAGTCGTAGCCGATGCGCGGGTCCGAGCCGATGCCGCGGCGCACCAGTTCGATGTCGGCGCCCAGATGCTCGGCCAGGTTGGCGATTTCGTTGATGAACGAGATCTTGGTCGCCAGCATGCAGTTGGCCGCGTACTTGGTCAGCTCGGCGCTGCGCGCGTCCATCACCATCAGTTTTTCGCGGTTGCGGCTGAACGGCAGGTACAGCTCGCGCAGCAGCTCTACTTCGGCGGGTTCCGCGCCACCGATGATGATGCGCTCCGGGCGCATGCAGTCATCGACCGCCGAGCCCTCCTTGAGGAACTCGGGGTTGCTGACGACGCGCAAGCGGCTGGTATCGGCCACGGCCTGGGCGATGCGCGCCTTGATGCGGTGCACCGTACCAACCGGTGCGGTGGATTTGTTGACGATCAACTTGGGGCCATCGGCATGTTCGAGGATGCTGTCGACCACGGCGAACACGTGCTTCAGGTCGGCGCTGCCATCGGCCTGAGGCGGGGTGCCGACGGCAATGAACTGCACCTTTGCGTAGTTGGCCGCTTCGCTGGCGTCGGTGGTGAAGCGAAGGCGACCGCACGCCAGGTTCTTCTCCAGCATCGGCGCAAGGCCGGGCTCGAAGATCGGGCAATGGCCTGCATTGAGGCTGGCGACCCGCTCGGCGTCGACATCCATGCACAACACCGAATGGCCCACCTGGGCCAGGCACACTGCCTGGGTGAGGCCGACATAGCCGGTACCGAAAACCGTGACCTTCATCTGACAGCTCCTTGGCGAGAAAGCTGAAAAAAAATGTCACATCGTTGTTTAGAAATTGTTACTCGCGCAGGCGGCTGCCTCTTGGGCGACGTTCCACAGCTGTTGGCGAAACCAGCGGCGCAAGGGGTCGGCGTGGGTGCGTTCGTGCCAGATCTGCATCACCTCGATCGCTGGCAATGTCAGCGGCAGCGGGTACATGAGCAGGTCGTCGTCACGTTCGACGGCTTCGGTGGCCAGTGAGCGCAGGCAGGTGAGCAGCAGATCGGTGCCGCGCAGCAGGCGCATGGGAGCCAGGAAACTCGACAGGCCAGCCACGACCCGCCGTTGCATGCCCTGGCTGCGCAAGGCGCGGTCGACCAGGCCATCGAGGTCGCCGGTGAGGGTGGTAAGCAGGTGGTCGCTGGCAAGGAAGGTATCGAGGTCCAGGCCGTTTTCCAGGCCTGGATGGCTGCGCGAGGCCAGCACTACCAAGGGTTCACTGAGCAGGCGCTGTTGGTGGAAGGTTTCCGGCAGGTCGGTGTAGAACCCGGCAACGGCCAGGTCACAGGTGCCTTTCTCCAGTTCTTCGCGAGGCAGCAGACCGCGGGTGTTGCAGGTGACCAGCGTCAGGTTCGGTGCCTGGCTACGCAGGATCGGCAGCAGCCTGGGCAACAGGGTCTGCTCCACATAATCGGTGCTGTACAGGTGCAGTCGGGCAGGGCGGGCGAGGAAGTCCTGCCCTTCGCAGCGCTCATAAAAACCTTCCAGGCCCACGACCAGGCGTTCTACCTCAGGCGCCAGTTCGTGGGCGCGTGGCGTCGGGGTCAGGCCCCTGGGCGCGCGCACGAACAGCGGGTCGCCAAACTGATGGCGCAGCTTGTTGAGTTTGTGGCTTAGGGCCGGCTGGCTCAGCGCCATGCGCTGGGCGGCGAAGGTGGCGTTGCGTTCCTGGTACAGCACATGGAACAGGTACAGCAGGTTGAAGTCCTTGCTGGAGATATTCATTTTCTGGATCACAGGCATGAGAGCTTTCGAATTATCGAATCATAGCCTTGCCGTTAGCATGAACGCATCCCCGCCAACATGAGCGGACAGCTCTATTTGCCTGATCAGGAGATTGTTGCATGACCAAGATGTCCCGGCTTGCCCTGGCTGTTGCCAGCACCCTGCTTGCCACCGGCGCCCACGCTGCGGCAAAGGGAGAGGTGCTGGTGCTGTTGTCCAGCGAGCACCAGTTGCCCCTGCAGGACGGCAAGCGCTACGCCACCGGCTACTACCTGAACGAATTCGGCGTGCCTGCCGACCAGTTACTCAAGGCTGGCTACAAGCTGGTGCTGGTTACCCCCAAGGGTAATGCCCCGAGTGTCGACCAGCGTTCGATCGACCCGAGCTACTTTGCCGGCGATGCGGTGGAGATGCGCCGGATCGAGAAGGTCGTGCAAGGCTTGCCGGGCATTGACGATACCCTGTCGGTGAAAGAAGTACTGGCAGGTGACCTGGGCCGCTATGCCGGGCTGTTCATCCCCGGCGGCCATGCGCCGTTGATCGACCTGGCCAACAACCCGGACGTGGGTGCCTTGCTGCGGCATTTCCATCAAGCCGGCAAGCCTACAGCCGCGATCTGCCACGGCCCCATCGCCTTGCTCTCGGCCCAGCAGGACCCGGCCAGCTACCAGTCGGCGCTGGCGCGTGGTGAAAAGCCGGCAGCCATCGACTGGTTGTACAAGGGTTACAAGATGACCATTTTCTCCGACCCGGAGGAGCAGGTATTCGAAGGTTCGCTCAAGGACCAGCGGCTGCTGTTCTACCCGGCCAACGCCATGGCAATGGCAGGGGGCGACATGGGCTACGCCAAGGCCTGGCAACCCAATGTGGTGGTGGACCGCGAACTCATCACCGGGCAGAACCCGTTCTCGGACAAGGCGCTGGCCAAGGTATTGCTGGAAAAGCTGGCTCAGCAGGCAAAGGCCTCTGGCCAGGGCATCTAGACTTACACGTGGCCTGCAAAAGCAGAGGGGGCGCCTTGATGGCGCCCCCTCTGCTTTGCTGCTTAGGCTTCAGCGTCCCAAGGACGATCGCCTTTTTCATCCTTGACGCGGGTCGGCAGGCCCATGACGTCCAGTGCCTTGAGGAACGGCTCGGCTGGCAGCTCCTCGACGTTGACCATGCGCTTGGCATCCCACTCGCCACGGGCGACCAGCAGGGCGGCAGCCACTGGCGGTACACCGGCGGTGTAGGAAATACCCTGGCTGTCGGTCTCGGCGTAGGCTTCTTCGTGGTCGGCCACGTTGTAGATGAACACTTCGCGCGGCTGGCCATCCTTGGTGCCCTTGACCAGGTCACCGATGCAGGTCTTGCCGGTGTAGCCCGGGGCCAGAGAGGCTGGGTCCGGCAGCACGGCCTTGACCACTTTCAGCGGTACCACTTCCAGGCCTTCGGCGGTTTTCACCGGTTGCTCGGAGAGCAGGCCCAGGTTCTTCAGCACGGTGAACACGTTGATGTAGTGCTCGCCGAAGCTCATCCAGAAACGCACGTTCGGCACGTTGAGGTTCTTCGAAATCGAGTGAACCTCATCGTGGCCGGTCAGGTACAGGTTCTGCGAACCCACCACCGGCAGGTCGTCGGTACGCTTGACCTCGAACATGGTGTTGCTGGTCCACTGGCTGTTCTGCCAGCTCCACACTTGCCCGGTGAATTCACGGAAGTTGATTTCCGGGTCGAAGTTGGTGGCGAAGTACTTGCCATGCGAACCGGCATTGACGTCGAGGATGTCGATCGAGTCAATGCTGTCGAAATACTGTTGCTGCGCCAGCTTGGCGTAGCTGTTCACCACACCCGGGTCGAAACCGACGCCGAGAATGGCGGTAATGTTCTTTGCCTGGCACTCTTCGAGGTGTTTCCACTCGTAGTTGCCGTACCACGGCGGGGTCTCGCAGATCTTGCCCGGCTCTTCGTGGATGGCGGTGTCCAGATAGGCGACACCGGTATCGATGCAGGCACGCAGCACCGACATGTTGAGGAAGGCGGAACCAACGTTGATCACGATCTGCGATTCGGTCTCGCGGATCAGCGCCTTGGTAGCCTCGACATCGAGGGCATTGAGCGAGAAGGCCTGGATGTCGGCGGGTACCTTGAGGCTACCCTTGGCCTTGACGCTGTCGATGATGGCCTGGCATTTGGAGATGTTCCGTGACGCGATGGCGATACGACCCAGTTCGTCGTTATGCTGCGCGCACTTGTGGGCCACCACCTTGGCGACACCTCCTGCACCAATGATAAGAACGTTCTTCTTCAATTTATCCCTTGCTCCTTACTGAAAGCCGGTCTTACGACAGGCTGGAAACGTAGTCTTCGAAACCGAACTCGCGCACCACTTCGACGCTGCCGTCGAGTTGCTTGACCACGATGGATGGCATTTTCAGACCGTTGAACCAGTTTTTCTTGACCATGGTGTAACCCGCCGCGTCGACGAACGACAGGCGATCACCGATGGCCAGCGGACGATCGAATTGGTATTCGCCGAAGATGTCACCGGCCAGGCACGACTTGCCGCAGACCATGTAGGTGTGCGCGCCGTCGTTGGGGGCCATCTTGGCGTTGAGGCGGTAGATCAGCAGGTCGAGCATGTGCGCTTCGATCGAGCTGTCGACTACGGCCAGGTGCTTGCCGTTGTACAGGGTGTCGAGCACGGTCACTTCCAGCGAGGCGCTGTTGGTGATGGCCGCTTCGCCCGGCTCCAGGTACACCTGCACGCCGTACTTTTCCGAGAAGGCTTTCAGGCGCGCGCAGAAGGCGTCCAGCGCGTAGTCTTCACCGGTGAAATGGATGCCGCCACCGAGGCTGACCCACTCGACCTTGTGCAGCAGGTGGCCGAAGCGCTCTTCGATGTGCGTGAGCATCTTGTCGAACAGGCCGAAGTCGCCGTTCTCGCAGTTGTTGTGGAACATGAAGCCGGAAATCTGCTCGATCACCTGTTCGACCTTGGCCGGGTCCCATTCGCCCAGGCGGCTGAACGGGCGGGCAGGGTCTGCCAGCAGGTAGTCGGAGCTGCTGACCTGCGGGTTGACGCGCAGGCCACGGACCTTGCCTTCGGACTGTTCGGCGAAGCGCTGTAGCTGGCCGATCGAGTTGAAGATGATCTTGTCGCAGTTCTCGAGCATTTCCTCGACCTCGTCGTCGGCCCAGGCCACGCTGTAGGCGTGGGTTTCGCCGGCGAACTTCTGGCGGCCGAGCTTGAGCTCGTACAGCGACGAAGAGGTGGTGCCGTCCATGTACTGTTGCATCAGGTCGAAGACTGACCAGGTGGCAAAGCACTTGAGGGCGAGCAGTGCCTTGGCGCCGGAGTGTTCGCGCACGTAGGCGATCTTCTCCATGTTGCCCAGCAGCTTGGTTTTATCGATGAGGTAGTACGGCGTCTTGATCATTTAAAGGCCCCCGGCCAGGCCGGCCAAAAAAAGGACACGCATTGTGCCTTCACTTGCCGCAGACCGAAAGGGTGGGTTACGCATTTCGTCGTGGTTGACGCTGTTGCGAGAGGATTTTTCCGGTTGCGGCGGGCTCAGTAGAACAGCGGCATGTGACTATCGTAATCAGCAACCGGGTGCCGCAAGGAGAATCCGATGAGTGTTGTATTGGATGGCACCGGCTCCGCCGGTGTTCGCGGGTGAACCCGCTCCCACAGGTTTAGCGCGAGGCTCAGAAAATGCGCGGTTCCTGTGGGAGCGGGCAAGCCCGCGAAGAGGCCGGTACAGGCAACCTCAATCAACCTGCTGCAACCATGCCTGGATCTGCTCCAGCGTGGCGGTAGCCCCGCCACAAACCACCACCAGCACATTCTGGTACTGCGCCAGGGCGCCCGGTGCATAGGCCAACGCCAAAGCCGCCCCACATGCAGGCTCCACCAGCACGCGATGGTCCAGCAGGAACCGCTCGCACGCCTCCAGCGCAGCGCGGTCAGTGACCAGGTGGCTGTGCACCGGATGCTGCTGCACGCACACCAGCGCCTGGTCAGCCACACGCTTGGCCCCCAGCGACGTCGCCACCGAGGCAATACGTTCCAGCTCCACCGAATGCCCCGCCCGCATGGCCGCATGCAGCGATGCCGCGCCCTCGGTTTCCACCGCCAGCACCGGCACATCGCCCCAGCCGTTACGCTGTAGCCCCTCGACCACACCACTGAGCAAACCACCACCGCCTACCGACAACACCACGGCATCCGGTTTCACGCCGGCCTCGGCGACTTCATCCACCAGGCTGGCATGCCCGGCCCACAGCAGCGGGTCGTCGAATGGGTGGATGAAGGCGTCATCCGGGCCGACCAAGGTCTGCGCCAGGGCGTTGGCCTCTTGCCAGGAGCTGCCATGCACCACCACCTTGGCGCCCTCCAGGCGCAGCAGGTCTTTGGCCCGCTCGGTGGTGGTCTCGGGCACTACCACGGTCACCGGCACGCCCAGCTTGCGCCCGGCATAGGCCACTGCCAGGCCCGCGTTGCCGCCCGAGGAAGACACGAAGTGCCGCGCGCCACGGGCATGGTGCACCTCGCAGGCATGGCCCACGCCGCGCAGCTTGAACGAGCCGCAGGGCTGCAGGGCATCGAGCTTGAGCCAGACGTTGCTGTCCGCGGCCAGCGACAGCGGGCGGGACTCGATCAGGGGGGTATGGATATGCAAGGTCATTGGCTGGCTCCGCGCAATTGCTCGAGGTAGTTGTAAACGGTGTAGCGGGTCACACCCAGGGCGCTGGCGGCCTTTTCCACGCCGCCCTTGACGATGAACAGGCCACGCTCCTGCATCACGCGCACGGCCTCGACCTTGGCCTGCTTGTTCATCCGCCCTTGGCCGCTGCGCTGCAGGGATGCCTGGATTATCTCGCTCATCAGCAGTTCCATGTCGGCGGGTTCACTGACGGCAGGTATGGCCCCCAGCGGCTGGAACTGCTGAAGAAAGTTCATGGCGGCGTCCAGGCCGGTGACGTCGGTGTTGACGCAAAGGCTGGCGAAGGGGTGCCCGCTGCTGTCACGGAAGATGGCCGTGGCGCTGCGCAGTGTGCGGCCCTTCAGCGTGGTGGGGTAGTCGGGCAGCACCACCGGCTCGCAGCCGTGCTGATCGGCCGAGGCCTGCATCAGCGCCTTGAAACCCTGGTCCTGTTCCGGGGCGGCGAGGATTGGGCTACCGACGCTGCGCCCGGAAAGATGGCCGTTGACGATCGCCACCACGGAGTGTTCCGGGTGGTCGAGGTCGTGCAGGAGGATTTCCATGTTGCGCGCGGCAACGCTGCCCAGGGCCTGGATGGCGGCCTTGAGGACGGTGAGGGTGAGCTGGCGTTCTTCGCTTGGGGTGATAGGCATGGCAGATCGCAAAATCAACGTTTTGTGTATTTTTACACATAAAGTTGAATTTTGCGATCTGTTGTGGACTGCACAGCCCTGTAGGAGCGGCCTTGTGTCGCGATAGGGCTGCGAAGCAGCCCCAGGTTTTCAGCGTACATGCACAGATTGTTGGGGCTGCTTCGCAGCCCTATCGCGACACAAGGCCGCTCCTACAGGAATTGCGCACGGATCGAGGTAGATAGGCGGCGATGCAGCCCCAGTACTCAGCCCAGGGGCGGGGTACGCGGCGGGATCATTCGACGCGACCCGGTCGCCTCGAAGGCTGCACCAAAGCTGAGCAGCGCATTGTCGCTGTAAGCCCGGCCAGCAAAGGTCAGCCCCACCGGCATGCCGATATCGGCCATCACGCCCATTGGCACGGTCACGGTAGGCACGCCCAGGTGACGGATTGCCAGGTTGCCGTTGGCCACCCAGATACCGTTGCTCCAGGCGATGTCCGCCGACGCCGGGTTGACGTCGGCATCCGCCGGGCCCACGTCGGCCACGGTGGGGAACAGCACCGCGTCCAGGCCCAGGTTGTCCATCCAGTCTTCCAGGTCGATCTTGCGGGTCTGCTCCAGGCCGCGCAGGCCGTCGGGCAGGGTCTCGATCTGGTCCCAGGTCTTCAGGCCACGCTTGGCCATGTTGACGTACTCGTCCATGCCAGCGGCCAGGTCGTCCTCACGGTTGGGCAGGGTGCCCGGGTCGTGGGGGAAGATCTGCGGCCCGTCGACATCGGCCAGGCGGTTGAGCCTGGGGTCATCGTTGGCGCGCAGGAAGTCGTCGAAGGCCCAGCCCGACAGCTCCCACAGCTCGTCATGCAGGAATTCCTTGCTAACGATGCCGCGGTTGTACACAGTCGGTGCCCCCGGGCGGTCGCCTTCGCAGTTGGACACCAGCGGGAAGTCCACTTCCAGTACTTCGGCACCAGCCGCCTCCAGTGCCTGGCGGGCCTGCTGCCACAGGTCGATCACCGTGGCGCGGGTGTGGATGCGCTGGCCAGTCGGGCCGCCGATGCCTGGCTTCTCGGAAGTACCGGCTTCGGCATCGGCATTGATGTACATGCGTGGCACGCCAAAGCGCTTGCCCTTGAGCGCGCTGGCATCCACGGCCAGGTCCAGATACGAAGCCGGGCGCACCGTAGAAGCGGCCGGGATTGGCACCCAGGGTTGCAGGCGCCACAGGTCGCCGCGCTTGTCAGCGTCGTCGGCTACGACTACGTCGAGGATTTCCAGCAGGTCGGCCATGGTACGGGCATAGGGAACCACCACGTCCATGGTCGGTGTGAGCGGCCAGTTGCCACGCACCGAAATCACCCCACGCGACGGGGTATAGGCGCACAGGCCATTGTTGGATGCCGGGCCACGGCCGCTGGACCAGGTTTCTTCGGCCAGGCCGAAGGCACTGAAACTGGCGGCAGTGGCGGTGCCGGCACCGTTGGACGAGCCCGAGGCGAACGGTGCGGTCAGGTAGTTGGCGTTGTACGGGCTTTCGGCGCGGCCATACACGCCGCGCTGCATGCCGCCGTTGGCCATGGGCGGCATGTTGGTCTTGCCCAGGCACACGGCGCCGGCGGCGCGCAGGCGTTCGATGGTGAAGGCGTCGCGCTGGGCCACCAGATCCTTGAAGGCAGGGCTGCCGGAGGCAGCGGTCAGGCCTTTGACCAGGTAGCTGTCCTTGGCGGTGTAGGGGATGCCGTCCAGCGGACTCAGGACCTGGCCTTTGGCGCGACGGGCGTCGGAGGCTGCGGCCTCATTCAGCGCCTCGGGGTTGCGTACCACAACGGCGTTCAGGGCGGTGGCGGTGTCGGCGCCATCGTAGGCGTCGATGCGCGCCAGGTAGGCCTGGACCAGCTCGACCGCCGTCGTGCGGCCCGACTCGAGCGCATCGCGCAGCTCGGCAATGGAAACCTCGGTTACCTCGATCATGCGTTCACCAAAAAAATGTGCAGGTGGGGGCTAATGCGAGGAGTGTACAAGAAGGGCTTGGCGGGCGCAGGTTTGCGCGGGGGCAAACGGTTTTTTGCAGGCGAGCATTGTCGGGTCTTCCCGAGTCGTCCCACCACCCCTTCGAGTATCATCATGCAGGCGGCTTCAGCCGCAAAAAGGCCCTTGCAGGCCACCGATCAATGCGGCCCGCGCGGAATGGTCTTCAGCAAGTCTTCCGGGCTGATGTGCCCAACCACCTGGGCCACCGCGCTGCCCGGGGTCGGCAGGTCGATGATGTGGCTTTTCATCTTGCCGATCACGTGCATTTCGCACGGCTTGCAGTCGAACTTCAGGGTCAGCACTTCATCACCCTGGATCAGCTGCATCGGCGCCACCTTGGTGCGCACGCCGGTCACGCCCTTGGCCTGCTTGGGGCACAGGTTGAAGGAGAAGCGCAGGCAGTGCTTGGTAATCATCACCGGAACTTCGCCGTGCTCTTCATGGGCCTCGTAGGCTGCGTCGATCAGCTGCACGCCGTGGCGGTGGTAGAAGTCGCGGGCCTTCTGGTTGTACACGTTGGCCAGGAACGACAGGTGCGACTCTGGGTAAACCGGCGGTGGCGTGGTCTCGGCCTTGCGCCCGCCACGCGGGTGCGCCTGCACCCGTGCTGCAGTCAGCGCCTCGATGGCTTCGCGGCGCAGGGCCTTGAGCTGCGAGTTGGGGATGAAGTAAGCCTGCGGGGCGTCCAGCTCGATGCTGTCGGCGTGGTACATGGTGGTGCCCAGCTGGCCGAGCAGGTCGTGCAGCTGGTCCAGCGCCTGCTGCGGCTTGTTGGCCGGGCCGAACGGGCCTTCCAGTGCCACTTGCGTGCTCACGCCTTCCTCGCTGGTGACTGTCAACACCAGGCGTTGCTCGCGCAGTACCGCGTGCCATTGCACGCCGACGCGGCGCTCGGCCGAGGTGCGTTGCAGGGCCTGCTGCCAGTTGTGGTCGAGGTTGCGCGACAGCGGGTGGTTGGGCCGCAGCTTGTGCAGGCCTTCAGGCATTTCGTTGGGCTCGACGCGGTAGCGGTAGCGCTTCTCGCCGTCTTCCTCGAATTCGCCACGCGGTTCGGCGATGTTGGCACGGAAGCCCACCACCTCACGCTTCACCAGCACATTGAGGCCGTCACCGTTGGTCAGCGGCACCTCGGTGACCACCTGCATGTCACGCTTGCCGACCTTTTCCACCACGCCCACCGGCAGGCCGGTGAAGGTTGGCGAGTCGAAGGCGCCGATGTCGACCTTGCGGTCGGTGACGAAGTAGTCGGTGCTGCCGCGGTGGAAGGTCTTGTCCGGGTCGGGCACGAAGAAGTGCTGGGTGCGGCCGCTGGAGGCACGGGCCAGCTCAGGGCGGCCTTCGAGGATGGCGTCGAGTTCCTTGCGGTAGTGGGCGGTGATGTTCTTCACATAGGCCACGTCCTTGTAGCGGCCTTCGATCTTGAACGAGCGCACGCCGGCGTCGACCAGGTCAGCCAGGTTGGCGGTCTGGTTGTTGTCCTTCATCGACAGCAGGTGCTTCTCGAACGCGACCACGCGGCCCTGGTCATCCTTCAGGGTGTAGGGCAGGCGGCAGGCTTGCGAGCAGTCGCCGCGGTTGGCGCTGCGGCCGGTCTGCGCATGGGAGATGTTGCACTGGCCGGAGAAGGCCACGCACAGCGCACCGTGGATGAAGAATTCGATGGCGGCGTCGGTTTCGGCGGCGATGGCGCGGATCTGCTGCAGGTTCAGCTCACGCGCCAGCACCAGCTGGGAGAAGCCGGCCTGGTCGAGGAACCTGGCCCGTTCCAGGGTGCGGATGTCGGTCTGGGTGCTGGCGTGCAGCTCGATCGGCGGGATGTCCAGCTCCATCACCCCGAGGTCCTGCACGATCAGTGCGTCGACACCAGCGTCGTACAGCTGGTGGATCAGCTTGCGCGCGGGCTCCAGCTCGTTGTCGTGGAGGATGGTGTTGATGGTGGTGAACACGCGTGCATGGTAGCGATGGGCGAACTCGACCAGTTCGGCGATATCGCTGACTTCGTTGCAGGCGTTATGGCGCGCGCCGAAGCTAGGGCCACCGATGTAGATGGCGTCTGCGCCGTGCAGGATCGCTTCGCGGGCGATGGCCACGTCACGGGCAGGGCTGAGCAGTTCCAGGTGATTCTTTGGAAGGGACATGTCGTTATAGGTTCGGGCTGTCACGGTTTAGGCGGGCATTGTAGCGGCGAAACGGGTTGGCGGCATCATCGGGGTGCTTGTAGGAGCGGCCTTGTGTCGCGAAGGGCCGCAACGCGGCCCCGGCAATATATGCTGCGGAGCTGAGAATCTGGGGGTGCTTTGCACCCCATCGCGACACAAGGCCGCTCCTACAAGGATCGTGCCTCAGGCAAAAGTCAGCGCTTGGCAGCCATTGCGGTCACTTCCACGCGCATGCCTTCGAACGCCAGTGCAGCCACGCCCACGGCGGCGCGTACCGGCCAGGGCTTGCTGAAGAAGCGCTGGTACACCTCGTTGAATGCCGCGCGGTCGGCCATGTCGGTGAGGTAGATGGTCAGGTGCAGCACGCGGTCCATGCCGCTGCCGGCCTTCTCCAGCGCCACCTTCAGTGCCTGCAGGGTGCACTCGCTCTGCTCGACGATGCCGCCGAGCTCCAGGCTGCCATCAGCGTGGGTCGGGATCTGCGTGGTGACCAGCACGCCGTTGTATTCGGCAACGTCGGAAGAAATCGACTCGGCGTCCGGGTCCGGGGTGTAGATGATGTCTGCTTGTGCCATGGTGTGTTTTGCCTTGCTACGGAAGGAAAGCGGCAAGCCTACGCGAGCGCGCCGGCCCGGTCGAGGGCGCCCCGGTGTTTGAAATGCGTGGCGTTCGCCGTCAGAATCGCGGCCGATTGCAAAGCAGGGGTTTACGTTGAACGAACAGACATTGTCCAGGCGCCTGGAGCGCGTGGCTGCACAAGTACCGCAAGGCGCGCGCCTGGCCGACATCGGCTCGGACCATGGTTACCTGCCGGTGGCCCTGATGCTGCGCGGCATACTGGACGCGGCGGTAGCGGGCGAGGTGGCGCAGACGCCGTTCGCCTCGGCCCAGCGCAACGTGCGCAGGAACGGCCTGGAAGGGCGGGTCTGCGTGCGCCTGGCCGATGGCCTGGCAGCGGTCGAGCCGGAAGATCGCATCTCGGTGATCAGCATCTGCGGCATGGGTGGCGACACCATGTGCGAGATCCTCGAGGCCGGCAAGCAGCGCCTGGGTGGCGTCACGCGCCTGGTGCTGCAGCCCAATGGCGCCGAGCGCGAACTGCGCCAGTGGCTGATGGGCAATGGTTACCGGATCGTCAGCGAAGAACTGCTGCGGGAGAACCGCTTCGACTACGAGATCATCGTCGCCGAGCCAGGCGGGGCGGCGTACACCGCTGAACAGCTGTACTTCGGCCCGGTGCTGGTGCAGGAGAAAAGCGAGGCGTTTCTGGTCAAGTGGCGGCGCATGCTGCGGCAGAAGCAGCAGACCCTGGCAAACTTCGAGCGGGCCCGCGGTGCGGTGCCTCAGGCGAAAATCGACGACTTCAGGCAACAGGTCGGCTGGATCACCGAGGTGCTGGCCTGACTCACTGCTGCGAGCAGTTGCCCATTTCCCGGTAGTCGATTTCGCGCTTCTGGCCCTGGTGGTCTACATACACCATGTGCGCGGTACCAACCTGGCAGTCGGCGGCGTTGCTGGGCGGGGTGATGGAGATGACCTTGGCCACGTCCAGCGGCATGCCGTATTCGTAATTGCTGCTGCTGACCGGCTGGTTGCTGCCGGTGTCGGCAAGGGCACCGAACGAGGCGAGGGCAGCGGTAACGGCAAGGACAGCGATCGAACGTTTCATGGCAGGCTCCTTTTTTCAATGTATGACTAATGATCCATTCATTGGCCATCCACAATAAATGGGCTAACCCGTGATAGATTCCTGCCTGTAACGCAAGAATAAGACCGAACAAGGAGCACCTTCATGGACATGCTGCATGCCATGCGTACCTTCGCCCGTGTGGTGGAATGCGGCAGCTTCGCTGCGGCCGCCAATGCCCTGGATATTTCCGCGGCGCAGGTTTCGCGTATCGTTGCCGAGCTGGAAAACCAGCTGCAGACCCGCCTGCTGCACCGCACCACGCGGCGTTTGCGCATGAGCGAGGCGGGCGAGCGGTTTCTCGAGCGCGCGCGGCAGATCATGTTGCTGACCGAAGAGGCGGTGGGTGAAGCCCGTGGCGCGCACCTCACGCCCCGCGGCCGCCTGCGCTTGCACTGCCCGCACGGGATGGGCCTGTTGCTGATGCCGCTGGTGGCCGGCTACAACGCATTGTGCCCGGAGGTGGTGATCGAACTGACCCTGTCCCAGCGCAACCCCGACCCGCTGGCCGAAGGGCATGACGTGGTGATTACCGTGGACGGTGCGTTGCCGGATTCGCAGCTGATCGCTGTGCCGCTGGGCAACATTTTCAGCATCCCCTGCGCGGCGCCGAGCTACCTGTTGGCCCACGGCGTGCCAGAGCGCCCGGAAGACCTGCACCAGCACCGTTGCCTGCGCATGGCTTATCCGATGTACGAAGGTGACTGGGTGTTCCCGCAAGGGGTGGACCAGTGCGTGATCGCGCCGAACGACAGTTTTTCCACCAACGTCGCCGACGCCATGCTGGTGGCCAGCGAGCTGGGCATGGGCATTGGCCTGCTGCCGTTCTACACCGCCAGCCAGGCGATCGAGCAGGGGCGGTTGTGCCGCTTGCTGGCGCCGTATCGCCTGCGCGAGAGCGCGCTTTATGCGATTTACCCGTCACGGCATTACCTGGATGCCAAGGTGCGCACCTGGATCGACTACCTCAAGGAGCAGTTGCCGGCACTGTTCGAGGGGCATGCCAGGGTGGTGGATGATTCGCGGTATTGGCGATAGCCGAGTGCGGGGCGGTTAACGCTGGCCCTTGTAGGAGCGGCCTTGTGTCGCGATAGGGCCGCAAAGCGGCCCCAGGATGTCAGCTTCGATGCACAAATTGCTGGGGCCGCCATGCGGCCCTATCGCGACACAAGGCCGCTCCTACAGGGATCGCGCAAGGTTTTAAAGCGGGTAGTGCTTCAACTCCCGCGCAATCAGCATCCGCTGGATCTCGCTAGACCCTTCATAGATCTGCGTGATCCGCGCATCGCGGTAGTAGCGCTCGACCGGGTAATCCTCCAGGTAGCCATACCCGCCATGCACCTGGATCGCCATCGAACACACCCGCTCGGCCATCTCCGAGGCGAACAGCTTGGCCTGCGAAGCTTCCGACAGGCACGGCTTGCCGGCGCTGCGCAGGCGCGCGGCATGCAGGATCAGCAAGCGCGCGGCATTCACCTGCACCTGCATGTCGGCCAGCAGGTTGGCGATGCTCTGGTGTTCGTTGATCGGCTTGCCGAACTGCACCCGATCACGCGAGTAGGCCAACGCCGCCTCGAATGCGGCGCGGGCAATGCCCAGTGCCTGGGCAGCAATGCCGATACGGCCACCCTCGAGGTTGGACAGGGCGATGGCCAGGCCCTTGCCACGCTCACCGAGGATGTTGGCGGCAGGGATGCGGCAGTTGTCGAAGGTGACCGCGCAGGTGTCGGAAGCGCGGATGCCCATCTTGTGCTCGCTGCGATCGACCTTGAAGCCCGGGTTGTCGGTGGGCACCAGGAACGCCGACAGGCCCTTTTTGCCCAGCTCCGGGTCGGTCACCGCGAAGACGATGGCCAGGCCGGCGCGGCGAGCGTTGCTGACGAACTGCTTGGCACCGTTGATCACCCACTGGCCATCCACCAGTTCGGCGCGGGTGCGCAGGTTGTGCGCCTCGGAACCGGCCTGTGGCTCGGTCAGACAGAAGCAGCCGATCACCTCGCCGGTGGCCAGGCGTGGCAGCCACTGCTGTTGCTGTTCGGCCGTGCCATAGGCCAGCAGCGGGCCGCAGCCCACCGAGTTGTGGATGCTCATCATCGCTCCGGTGGCGCCGCAGCCGGCGGCGATCTCTTCCACCGCCAGGGCATAGGCGACATAGTCGGTGTAGCTGCCGCCGAAGTCTTCCGGCACCACCATGCCCAGCAGGCCCAGTTCGCCCATCTTGCGTACCACGCCATCGTCGATCCAGCCGGCCTTTTCCCAGGCCTGGGCATGCGGGGCGATCTCGCCACGGGCAAAGTCCCGGGCCATGTCGCGGATCATGATCTGTTCTTCGCTCAGTTCCAGGTCTTGCATCTGTGTACTCCCGGGCTCACAGGCCTTCGAAGAATTGGTCGACCCGCTGGCGGTGCAGTGCGGCCAGGGTCGGAGGGTTCCAGCGTGGCTGCTTGTCCTTGTCGATGATCAGCGCGCGCACGCCTTCGATGATGTCGCCGTGTTGGAACCACTGGCGGTCCAGGTGCAGCTCCATGGCAAAGCAGTCGTCAAGGCTCAGGTGGCGACCCCGGCGCAGCATCTCCAGAGTAACCGCCATGGCCAGCGGCGAGCGGCTTTCCAGCTGGTCGGCGGTGGCTACCGCCCAGGCGTGGCTGTCGCCAATGCTCACGGCACGCAGTTGCTCGACCATGGCAGGCACGTCGGGCAGGGCGAAGAAGTGGTCGATGACCGGGCGCAGTTTTTCCAGCGGCGCATCGTCGAGCACCTGGGTGCCGAGCTTGGCCAGCAGGTTCTGCAGGTCCTTGAGTGGCTGGTCGCCGAAGTGCAGCTGGTCCAGGCCCTGGTCGAGGGCTGCCAGCTGGTCGCTGGCCAGGTACCAATCGGCCAGGCCGCAGTACAGTGCATCGGCGGCCTGGATCTGGCTGCCGCTGACGCCCAGGTAGATGCCCAGTTCACCGGGGAGGCGCGACAGGAAGTAGCTGCCACCCACATCCGGGAAGTAGCCGATTGCCACTTCGGGCATGCCCAGGCGGCTGCGTTCGGTGACCACGCGCAGGTCGCAGCCCTGGGCCAGGCCCATGCCGCCACCGAGGGTGAAGCCGTCCATCAGCACCAGCACCGGCTTGCGGTAGCGGTGGATGGCCAGGTCGAGGGCGTATTCCTCGACGAAGAAGGTTTCATGCAGCGTTTCGCCGGCCTTGAAACTGTCGTGCAGCGAGCGGATATCGCCACCGGCGCAGAACCCTTTCGGGCCTTCGCCACGCAGTACCACGGCGTGCACGTGCGGGTCTTCGGCCCACTGGTCGAGGTGCTGGCGCAGGCTGCGGACCATGTCCAGGGTCAGGGCATTGAGGCCGGCGGGGCGGTTCAGGGTCAGATGGCCGATCTGGTTGCGGACCTCGGCCAGCACATGGTCGGTTGCCGAGGTATGAGCGTGCGCAGTCATTGCGTTCTCCCTGCTTTGTTATTGATTTTCCAAGTGAAGTCTGGAGTTCGCTGGAGGATCGCAGGATCCTGTCATGCGAATTTGCCTTGCACAATCGACAAATCTGCACGGGGATTCTGCATTTTTGTCTTGTGTGGCGATAACGCCACTCTAGCAAGGTTTCAGGTTGGCCGGGCTGGCCCTATCGCCGGCAAGCCAGCTCCCACAGGTACCGCACAACTTTCAAGGCCTGCGCTGTACCTGTGGGAGCTGGCTTGCCGGCGATAGGGCCATCAGCGACAGCGCATATGCTAAATCGTTACCCTGACCGTAACGATCAGTGCCTGAGCTTGATTGATGCGCAACCACCCCAGCCCTAAGGTGACCCCCACGACAGCGAACCCGTGGAGTCACCATGACAACAACCAAGAATCCACCGCCGCAATGGTCGCGGCGGCGCGCCGAAAAGCAGCGCCGCCTTGACCGGGTCCGCCACCTCGCCGACGGCGTGGTGCTGCCCACCGAGCGTATCGTCGAAGCCCTGGAACTGCTGCTGGCCCCCGGCGACCGGGTAGTGCTCGAAGGCAACAACCAGAAGCAGGCCGACTTCCTTTCCCGCGCGCTGGCCAAGGTCGACCCTGGGCGCCTGCACGACCTGCACATGATCATGCCCAGCGTAAGCCGCGCCGAGCACCTTGACCTGTTCGAACGTGGTATAGCCCGCAAGCTCGACTTCTCCTTCGCCGGCCCGCAGAGCCTGCGCATTGGTCAGCTGCTGGAAGACGGCCTGCTCGAAGTCGGTGCCATCCACACCTACATCGAGCTGTACTCGCGGCTGCTGGTCGACCTGATCCCCAACGTCACCCTGGTGGCTGGTTTCATGGCCGACCGCGATGGCAACCTGTTCACCGGCCCCAGCACCGAAGACACCCCGGCCTTGGTGGAGCCGGCTGCGTTCAGCGACGGCATCGTCATTGCCCAGGTCAACCAGCTGGTGGACCGCGTGGATGACCTGCCACGGGTCGATATCCCGGCATCCTGGGTCGATTTCGTGGTGGTTGCCGACCAGCCTTTCTATATAGAGCCGCTGTTCACCCGCGACCCGCGCCATATCAAGCCGGTGCATGTGCTGATGGCGATGATGGCCATTCGCGGCATCTACGAAAAGCACCAGGTGCAGTCGCTGAACCATGGCATTGGCTTCAACACCGCCGCCATCGAGCTGATCCTGCCCACCTATGGCGAATCCCTGGGCCTGAAGGGCAAGATCTGCCGCAACTGGACACTCAACCCGCACCCGACACTGATCCCGGCCATCGAGACCGGCTGGGTGGAAAGCGTGCACTGCTTCGGCACCGAGCTGGGCATGGAGGACTACATCGCCCAGCGCCCGGACGTATTCTTCACCGGTCGTGATGGTTCGCTGCGTTCCAACCGCATGATGTGCCAGCTGGCCGGGCAGTACGCCGTCGACCTGTTCATTGGCGCCACCCTGCAGGTGGATGGCGATGGCCATTCCTCGACCGTGACCCGCGGCCGCCTGGCCGGCTTCGGCGGTGCCCCGAACATGGGCCACGACCCCCGTGGCCGGCGCCATGCGACCCCGGCCTGGCTCGACATGACCGTGCCGGAAACAATGCTCGAACGCGGTCGCAAGCTGGTGGTGCAGATGGTCGAGACCTACCAGGAAGGCGGCAAGCCCACCTTCGTGGAAACCCTCGATGCCGTGGAAGTGGCCAGGAAAGCCGGCATGCCGCTGGCGCCGGTGATGATCTACGGCGACGACGTTACCCACCTGCTGACCGAGGAGGGCATTGCCTACCTGTACAAGGCCCGCAGCCTGGAAGAGCGCCAGCAGATGATCGCCGCCGTGGCCGGGGTTACCGCCATCGGCCTGCGGCACGACCCCAAGGACACTCAGCGCCTGCGCCAGCAAGGCCTGGTCGCCTTGCCCGAAGACCTCGGCATCCGCCGCACCGACGCCAGCCGCGAACTGCTGGCCGCGCGCAGCATCGCCGACCTGGTCGAATGGTCCGGCGGCCTCTACAACCCGCCTGCACGGTTCAGGAGCTGGTGATGAAAGCACTCGACTTGCAACCGCGTGGGATTCTTCGCGAGCACAGGAATAGTGATCCATTTGAAGATTGCGCGGTCCCTGTGGGAGCGGGCGTGCCCGCGAAGAGGCCAGCACAGGCAACCGAATTACCCCTGGCCGACCACCTGGCCGACCTGGCCGTGGAAGCCCTGATCGACGAAGCCGACCTGTCCCCCAAACCCGGCCTGGTCGACCGCCGTGGCAATGGCGCCCACCACGACATGACCCTGGCCCTGATGCATGCCTCGGCCCTGGCCCTGTGGCCTTGCTTGCGCAACATGGCCGAAGCCGCCCAGGCCATCGGCACCCTCGGCCAGCCCCTGCGCGCCACCTTGGGCCAGCTCGGCCGCGAAGGCGAGGCGGCGATGCTGGCCGCGACCGGTGGGGTCAACACCCACCGCGGCGCAATCTGGGCCCTCGGCCTGCTGGTAGCATCCAAGGCCCTCGACACCCAGGCCGATACCAACACCCTGGCTGCCCGTGCCGGGCGCATCGCACTGTTCGACGACCCCGCCATGACCACCCAGGACAGCCATGGCCTGCAGGTACGCCGCCGCTATGGCACTGGCGGCGCCCGCGAACAGGCGCAACAAGGCTTCCCGGCGGTTATCGGTCACGGCCTGCCACAGCTGCAGCGCAGCCGCGCCGCAGGTGCCAGCGAGCCCCACGCCCGGCTCGACGCGCTGCTGGCGATCATGGCCGTGCTCAACGATACCTGCGTGCTCTGGCGCAGCGGCCCGACCGGGCTGGCTGCCGTCCAGCACGGCGCCCGTACCGTGCTGAGCGAAGGCGGCAGCGCCACGCTGGCCGGGCGGCGGCAGCTGCGCCGGCTGGACCAGCACCTGCTTCAGCTGAATGCCTCACCGGGCGGCGCCGCCGATCTGCTGGCCGCCTGCCTGTTCCTCGACAAAGCCGGGAGCCTGTGACATGGAAACCCTGACCTTTCAATTCCCCGCCGCCGCCCCTGGGCGTGGCCGCACGCTGGTGGGCTGCGTCAGCTCCGGCGACCTTGAAGTGCTGATCGAGCCCGGCACCGCCGGCAGCCTGCAAATCAAGGTGGTGACTTCGGTCAACGGCAGCGCTGCCCGCTGGGCGCAGCTGTTCCAGCGCCTGTTCGAAGGCCGCACCTGGCCGGCCGTCAACATCGACATCCATGATTTTGGTGCCACCCCAGGCGTGGTGCGCTTGCGCCTGGAGCAAGGCTTCGAGGAGATCGCCCATGACTGATATCGCGCGCTTGCTGCACAGCCGCAGCTTTGTCGAACTGGGCGCCCGCCAGCGCGCCCGCGCCGTGCTCGACCCGGGCAGCTTCCGTGAACTGCTGGGGCCGTTCGACCGGCTGATGTCACCGTGGCTGCCGCGCCAGGGCATCGTGCCCCAGGCCGATGATGGCGTGGTCATCGCCAAGGGCCTGCTGAACGGGCGCAACGCGGTGGTCGCTGCCATCGAAGGCAGTTTCCAGGGCGGCAGCATGGGCGAAGTGGGGGGGGCCAAGATCGCCGGTGCGCTGGAACTGGCCATCGAAGACAACCGCAACGGCATCCCCACCTGCGCCGTGCTGCTGCTGGAAACCGGCGGTGTACGCCTGCAGGAAGCCAACTTGGGTCTGGCGGCGATTGCCGAAATACAGGCGGCGATTGTCGAGCTGTGCGCCTGGCAGCCGGTGGTCGGCCTGGTCGCAGGTTCGGTCGGCTGTTTCGGCGGCATGTCCATCGCCGCCGGCCTGTGCAGCCATTTGCTGGTCACCCGCGAAGCCCGCGTGGGCCTCAACGGCCCGCAGGTAATCGAGCAGGAAGCGGGCATCGGTGAATACGATGCCAAGGACCGTCCCTTTATCTGGAGCTTGACCGGCGGCGAGCAGCGCCACGCCAGCGGCCTGGTCGATGCCTGTGTGGCCGATGACATCGAGGTTTTGCGCGAACGCTTGCTGCAATTGCTCGACGAGCCTTCAAGGGATCGCGCCGGTCAACACGCCTGGTTCCTCGAACGCCTGGCCCGGCTGGGCGATGGCTGCCCGCAACTGGATGCCGCTGCCGTGCGTGACCTGTACCAAGGAGAAGCCAAATGAACCGTGCCTTGAACTGGCTGCCGGGCCTCGCCGGCGGACAAGCCTTGCCCGGCTACCCCGCGTCGTTGCGGGTAATCGATGGCGAACTGGACAACCGCCTGGCGCGTTTCATCGCCGTGGTGCCGGACACCGACAACCCGTTCCCCCGGGCGCGCTCGGGCGAAGTCGGCCTGCTGGAAGGCTGGGGCCTGGCCAAGGCCGTGAGCGAAGCGGTCGAGGCGGACCGCCAGGGCCAGAAGCGGGCCATCGTCGCGGTGATCGACGTGCCCAGCCAGGCTTACGGCCGCCGTGAGGAAGCCTTGGGGATTCATCAGGCGTTGGCCGCTGCGGTGCAGGCCTATGCCCAGGCACGGCTGGCCGGGCACCCGGTGATAGGCCTGCTGGTCGGCAAGGCCATGTCCGGTGCCTTCCTGGCCCACGGCTACCAGGCCCAGCGCCTGATCGCCCTGGATGATGCCGGGGTCATGGTGCACGCCATGGGCAAGGCGGCGGCAGCGCGCATCACCCTGCGCAGCGTCGAGCAACTGGAAGCCCTGGCCGCCGAGGTGCCGCCGATGGCCTACGACCTGGCCAGCTACGCCTCGCTGGGCCTGCTGTGGCGCCGCCTGACGGTGGACAACGCCGAGACGCCGAGCAGTGCCGACATCGCCCAGGTACGTGCCTGCCTGGCTGATGCGGTGCGCGACATCGGCAGCTCGAGCGACCTGTCGTCGCGGCTGGCGGGCGAAAACCGCAACGCCTCGCGCCAAGTGCGCGAACAGCTGCGCCGTCAGTGGCAGGGCGCTTGAGATGAACGCGCCAAGGCCGCACGACCTGCTCTGGGGCATGCCCGTATCGTGCCTGCCTGCTGATGCGCCGCGGTGGGCGCAGGATGTGCTGCTGAGCGGCCAGCCGGTGGTGGTGCGCCGTGCCACTTGTGCGGACGGCTGGGTGGCGGTGGGGCTGCGTGGCCAGGGCAGGGCGCAGCGGTCGGGTGTACTGATGCGGCTGGCCGATATCCAGTGTCAGCAAGGCCCCGAAGCGCTGCGCTGGCAAGCTGAAAGCCCTTGGCCTGCATTGCAGGCCCTGGCCTCGGTCGCCCCGGTACTGGATGCCAGCGGCCTGGCCTGGGGGCCGACAGGTGGGGTGGGGTACCAGATCGCGACCGGTATGGAGGTGGTACACGCCGACAGCGACCTGGACTTGCTGCTGCGTACGCCACAACCGCTGGGCAGGGCGCAGGCGCGTGAGCTGCTGGATATCCTCGATTGCGCGCCTTGTCGTATCGACCTGCAGCTGGAAACCCCGGCGGGTGCTGTCGCTCTGCGTGAGTGGGCCGGCTTCGCCCGCCGCGTGCTGCTCAAGTCGGCCCATGGCCCACGCCTGGTCAGCGACCCATGGGCAGCGATGGAGCGTGCAGCATGAGCAGCCTGTTCGCCTTCCCCGGCCAGGGCGCCCAGCAGGTGGGCATGCTGCAGCGCCTGCCTGAGGGTGCCGGGCAATTGCTGGAAGAGGCCAGTGACACCCTCGGCGAGCAGGCCCTGGCGCTGGACAGCCAGCAGGCCCTGCAGACGACCCGTGCCGTGCAGCTGTGCCTGCTGCTGGCTGGCGTGGCCTGGGCGCGCTGGCTGATGCAGCGCAGCCCCGCGCCGGATTACGTGGCGGGCTTGTCGATTGGCGCCTACCCGGCGGCGGTCACGGCGGGCGCCCTGGGCTTTGCCGATGCCGTGCGCCTGGTTGCCCTGCGTGGCGAACTGATGCAGCGCGCCTATCCGCAAGGCTACGGCATGACCGCACTCAGCGGCCTGGACCTGGCCTGTGTCGAACGCTTGCTGAGCGATGCGGGCGGCGAGGTGTATGTCGCCAACCTCAACAGCGACAACCAGATCGTCATCGCCGGTAGCGATGGCGCGATGGCTGCGGTTGCCGCCAAGGCACGCCGGCTGGGCCAGGGCGTGGCCCGGCGCCTGGCGGTCAGCGTGCCGTCGCATTGCCCGTTGCTGGATGGCCCGGCGGCCGAACTGGCCAGTGCCTTCGCCACGGTCGAGCTGCAGCGACCGCGTATCACCTACCTCAGCGGCAGCAGCGCTCGGCCGATATTCGACCCCCAGCGTCTGCGCGACGACCTGGCCGGCAACATGGCGCGGGTGGTCGACTGGCGTGCTACGTTGCGCAACGCCTATGAGCGTGGTGTGCGCCTGCACCTGGAACTGCCGCCCGGCAACGTGCTCGGCGGGCTGGCCCGGCCGGTGTTCGAACAGGGCAGGGTGGTTGCTGTTGAAGGCACCCGCTGGGACACCCTGGATGCGCTGCTGCGCCAGGAGGTGGCCGACGAACGATGATGGCAACACCGCGGAGGATGGTGATCCCAGTGGGAGCGGGCGTGCCCGCGAAGCAGGCACCTCGGTGAGTGGCACGGGCTTTGCCCGTGTTCGCGGGCACGCCCGCTCCCACAATGACCGCGAAAGCTGCACAAAAGTGTGTTTACGAAGAACAACAACAAGCAACTTCGACACTACCTGAGGACAACAACAATGATCATCTATGGTGTGGCACTGCTGGCGGTCTGCACGCTTGCCGGCGTCATCGTCGGCGACTTCCTGGGCGTGCTGCTGGGCGTCAAATCCAATGTGGGCGGGGTCGGCATCGCCATGATCCTGCTGATCTGCGCACGCCTGTACATGCACCGCAACGGCGGCATGAGCAAGGAATGCGAGTTCGGCGTGGGCTTCTGGGGCGCCATGTATATCCCCGTGGTGGTGGCCATGGCCGCCCAGCAGAACGTGGTCACCGCCCTGCACGGCGGGCCGGTGGCGCTGCTGGCGGCAGTGGGTGCGGTACTGGTGTGCGGTGCGACCATTGCCCTGATCAGCCGCAGCCACCGCGGCGAACCCCTGCCGGCAGTGGAGGCCGGCCCCGAAAGCAATGTGCAGGCCGCCCCTGCAGGAGGGCGTTGATCATGTGGCCGATCATTGACAATGCCCTGGAACATAACGGTTTGATCACTGCCTTTGCGGTGGTGGGCGCGATCATGTGGTTGTCGGTGGTGCTGTCGAAGTACCTGACCTTCGGCCGCGTGCACGGCTCGGCCATCGCCATCGTCATCGGCCTGGTGCTGGCCTGGGTCGGCGGCACCATTACCGGTGGCCAGAAAGGCCTGGCCGACATGACGCTGTTCTCCGGCATCGGCCTGATGGGCGGGGCCATGCTACGCGACTTCGCCATTGTCGCCACGGCCTTCGAAGTGCAGGCCACCGAGGCGCGCAGGGCCGGGATGATCGGCGCGGTGGCGCTGCTGCTCGGCACGGTGCTGCCGTTCATTGTCGGCGCTGCGGTGGCCTACGCCTTCGGTTACCGTGATGCGGTGAGCATGACCACCATCGGTGCGGGTGCGGTGACCTATATCGTCGGGCCGGTGACCGGGGCGGCGCTGGGGGCCAGCTCGGACGTGATGGCGCTGTCGATTGCTACCGGGCTGATCAAGGCGATCCTGGTGATGGTGTTTACCCCGGTATCAGCGCGCCTGCTGGCGCTGGACAACCCACGTTCGGCGATGGTGTTCGGCGGGTTGGCGGGGACGGTGTCGGGGGTGACGGCCGGGCTGGCGGCGACCGACCGGCGCCTGGTGCCGTACGGGGCACTGACAGCCACCTTCCATACCGGGTTGGGCTGCCTGATGGGCCCGTCGATCCTGTACTTCTGCGTACGCGCCCTGGTTGGGTGACATCAATCTCCTGGACTGCGCAGACCCCTTGTAGGAGCGGCCTTGTGTCGCGATCGGGCCGCGGCCCCAGCGATATCCGCACCGCAGCCAAGATCCTGGGGCCGCTGCGCGCCCCATCGCGACACAAGGCCGCTCCTACAGGTACAGCGACAACCTCGAGAGCAATGCTGTACCTGTGGGAGCTGGCTTGCCGGCGATGAGGCCAGTACAGGCAGAACCCTGAGCTTTAGCGCAAGGTATTCTTGGTCAGCTCAACTTCGTTCATCAAGGCCTTGGCCAAGGCCGTGAGATAATCGGCGGCGCCCAGGAACTTGTGGTCGTCCTCCATATCGCCTTCGCGCAGCAGGTGCTTGATATAGCTCAGCAGGATCGACACTTGCTCGTAGGCATCATCAATAGGAATGCCGGGCTGGACCCGCAGCAGATTGATCGGCGGGTTGCCGACCTCGAGAAAGGTCTCGGCGCCGATGGTGAGGATAACCTTGGGTTCGTCTTTCATGTTTTCAGGGTTCCAGTTCTCTAATAAGGGAACTGCCACCAGAATCTTTCTCACGGATTGAAGGTGGCAGCCATACGTGGGGTGAGAAACCGAGGAGAATTGGTAAAGACTCGGCCAGGCAAAAGCCTGCCCACGTACGGCCACCATGACGGTGATACCAAATCTACCCGTCGGGTTCTCACACCCGGTCGCCGGAGCGACCCGAAAACGTTATCCGTGAGGTGTTTCCCCGACAACAGCGATAGTTCGGCAGCGCGCGTAGGATAATTCCCAAGCGGGTCGTTTCTGAAGTATTTGGTTTCATGTTCAGAAATGTCTTACAGGTGATGGCTTTGTTGGCTGTGGGGTGTAGGGCGAGAGGTTGGGGTCAGGGCTGCCATGTGTCCGGCACTGCATTTTCAGCGCCTGTGAGATCGAGCGCCGCCCGCGCGGCGCTTGGCAGCACAAGGCTGCTCCTACATCTGTTTCTGGCCAGTAACGCCTGTGCCAACGCGCGCGACCGCCTTGTTTGTCCGGCACGATATCGAAGTGGACGCCAAGGGGCCGCGCGCCTTTGCCTCAGGAATAATTGGCCCGAAACAGATGTAGGAGCAGCCTTGTGCTGCGAAGCGCCGCGCGGGCGGCGCTCGATCTCCCAGGCACTGAAAACCTCGTGACGAACACCCGCAACCCACCCCCCGTTTCGGGGAAAACCGCTGGGGAATCCTCCCCAATCTGTTTCGTTTGCCGCTGCAACCAACTGAAAATTAAAGCAATCCGCTCCTGGCATACACCTTGCTCCAGCTCCACGCAGAGATCTTGTGTCCCGGAGGTGCAGCATGTCCATGCCACTCAAAGGCCCCATCCTGTCATCACTCGTTCTGGCCTTGCTCGGCTGGGAGTCGACCAGCGAAGCCGCCGTGCAGTGCCAGCGCACCCTGGTCGCCAACGTTGTGGCGCTGGACCAGCCACTGATGTTCAACCGCCTTGGCGCGCAAAACGCCAACGGCATGATGTTCGCCCTGCGCGAGGATGTGGTGGACGACAAGATGGTCCCCCTCAGCAGCGGCGGGGCGGCGGTACCGGGCAAGGTCACCCTGCGCCCGGACAAGCGCCCGCGGCCCATCGTGCTGCGGGTGGCCGCCGGTGAATGCCTTACCGTCAACCTGACCAACCTGCTCGACTACAAGGCCAACCCCAACAAGGACGGCATCGAGGCCGAAGAGCCTGAGGGCGAAGAGGAGGGGCCGGAGCTCGAAAATGAAGCCGCCGAAGGCTTCGTCGCCGACGAGCAGGTGGCCGAGCGCATGGTCGGCTTCCAGGTCAACGGCATGCAGGCGGTCAACAGCATCGCCGACATTTCGGCCTACACCGGGCGTAACGGCAACTTCTTCGTCAGCCCCGGCAGCACCCGCAGCTATACCTTGTACGCCGAACGCGAAGGCGCTTTCGCCGCCACGAGCAAAGCCGCCACCTTCGGCGGCGAGGGCACTGCGGGCAACGTTGCCAACGGCCTGTTCGGCCAGGTAGTGGTAGTGCCCAAGCTCGGCCGCACCTACCGCAATACCCTCACCGAAGAAGAAATGCGCCTGGCCACCACCGGCCGCACCGCCACCGGTCAGCCGGTAATCGATTACGAAGCCCGCTACCCGCAAATGCAACCCTGGATCGCCGAGGGCAAGGCCGGCAAACCGATCATTGCCATGGTCGACGGCAACGAAATCATCAACAGCGAAACCGATGCCATCGTCATGGGCCCCAACCCCGATGGCAGCTTCCCCAAATCCACCTACCCGCTGGAAAACCTGGGCAAGCGCAACCCGGCGCTGCCCAACCGCCTGGAGGCGTTCCGTGACTTCGCCTCGCAGTTCGCCGACGAGGTCGCCGGCACCCAGGCGTTCCCGGGCTACTGGGCCGACCCGGTGATGGGCCACGTACTGGAACCCACCCGCGACTCGTTCATGATCAACTACGGTTCCGGTGGCATGGGCGCGGAAGTGGTGGCCAACCGCCTGGGCGTGGGGCCGATGCACGACTGCCTGTCGTGCGCCTATGAGGAGTTCTTCCTCAGTGCGCACACTGTCGGTGACGTCGGTACCCTGGTGGACGTGCCGGCCAACGTCGGCCTGGAGCACATTCGCCCTGGCGAGGTGCCACCGGCCAGCGCCGTCGGGGTCAAGGCCAGCATGGCCCTGTTCCCGGCGGAACCGGCCAACGTGCACCACAGCTACATTGGTGACTTCACCAAGTTCCGCAACACCCACAACGGCCATGAACAGCACATCTTCCACCTGCACGGCCACCAGTGGCTGTTCAACCCCAATGACGACAATTCCGACTACATCGATGCCCAGGGCATCGGCGCGGGGGTCGGCTACACCTACGAAATCGCCAACGGCGGTGCGGGCAACCGCAACCGGGTGGCGGGCGATGCCATTTACCATTGCCACTTCTACCCGCACTTCGCCCAGGGCATGTGGGCCATGTGGCGTGTGCACGACGTGTTCGAGGAAGGCACCCGCCTGGAAGTGAGCGGGCAGGGCGAGAACGGCTTCCACAGCACCCCGTTCGCCCTGCGCAGCGGCAAGCCGGCGGTTGGCGCGCGGGCCTTGCCCGATGGCGAGATCGTTGCGGGTACGCCGATCCCGGCCATCGTGCCGCTGCCCGGCAAGGCCATGGCGCCGATGCCAGGCAAGGTGGTGGTGGTACCGAAGCTGTCCGAAGCGCTGGTTGCCGCCAATGATGACGACGACGAGCCCGAGGAAGAAGAGGATGAAGAGCCAGCCAATCAGGAACCGGTTCGCAAGGCCATCGGCTCGCTGGCGCTGGTCGACCGCAGCGACGCCAACCGCAACGCCGACGGTACCTTGAAAAACCCTGGCTATCCGTTCTGGATCGGCGGCATGGAAAGCAGCGTGGGCAACCGCCCACCAACCCCGCCACTGGACATGCTCGACCCGGCCATGGCACGCCAGCTCAAGGAAAGCGGCAAGGCGCTGTGGGCCAACCTTGACCCGAACCAGGTCGATGGCTGGGATGGCGGCCTGGGGCGCCACGCGCTGGACGGCGTATCTGCCGGCGGCGAGGCCGAAACCACCACCACCAAGCTCGATTTCACCAAGGTGGTACACAAGGCCAAGCCCATCTACCTGCCGGAAGAGGGCACCGATGTCGAGCAGGCGGCCATGCAGTTCCATGCCCAGGCCGAACACCAAAGCTTTGCCCTGATCCCCGGCAGCCAGCCGGTGGCCAAGGCGTTCCGCACCAACGGCGCCTTGCCGACTGCCGGCGCGCCGTTCTACGAGCCATGCATGGATGACCGGGGCAAACGCCTGACCCAATCTTCCGGGGTAGGCGAGTTCTTCAGCGGCGAAAGCCTTTCGGGCCTGAACTTCCGGGGCTCCTCGGCCTTCACCGCCGACCACCCACGCATCTACAAGGGCGCCAACATCCAGTTCGACGCGGTGTACAACAAGGTCGGCTACCACTTCCCGCAGGCCCGCATCATCGCCCTGTGGGAGGACGCCTGGCCGGTGATCACCAAGCAGCGCCCGCCAGAGCCACTGGTGATGCGCATGAACACCTTCGACTGCACCATGTACCAGCACACCAACCTGATCCCGAACATCTACGAGATGGACGATTACCAGGTGCGCACCCCGACCGACGTGATCGGCCAGCACATCCACCTGCCCAAGTGGGACCTGACCGCCGCCGACGGCTCGGCCAACGGCTGGAACTACGAAGACGGCATCCTCTCGCCCGGCAGCGTGGTCGAGCGGGTGCAGGCCATTCGTGCCTACAACGGCTGCACCCAGGGCGATAGCCGCGACGGCACCGCCGCCTGCCCGCAAGCCCGGCAGCACCCATACTTCGGCCGCTTCGGCCGGGCCGACTGGCTGGGCGCACGCACGGCCATGCAGCGCTGGTTCGCCGACCCGCTGGTGAACGTGTACAACGTCGACCGTGGCCTGGGCACCATCTTCACCCACGACCACCTCGGCCCATCGACCCACCAGCAGCTTGGGCTGTATGCCACCGTACTGGCCGAACCGGCCAACTCCACCTGGTACCACGCCGAAACCGGCGAGAAGCTGTACAACCCGGCCACGCGCCAGGACGGTGGCCCGACCTCGTGGCAGGCGGTGATCCAGACCGGTGACCACGATGGCGACGGCAAGAACGACAGCTACCGCGAGTTCTTCCTGGAATACAGCGACTTCCAGCACGCCTACGAGGCCGGTGTGTACGTCGGCGCCGGGCCGGACGGCATCCCCAATGCCCAGTCGTACCCGGCCACCGCCGACAGCTTCCGCTACGCCATCAACCCGCCGGTGCGCGGCAAGGCGTCGAACCTGCTGGAGGCCATCGTCGAGGAACGCGGCGGCATCAACCCGGGCTGCCCAAGCCGGCCCTGCCCGCAGGCAATCTCGGTGGATGACCCGGGCATGTTCGTCGTCAACTACCGCAACGAGCCCCTGGCCCTGCGTGTGTACGACCCGAACAAGGTCGGCCCGGACGGCAAGCGTGGCATGCAGGCCGACGGCCTGGCCGGCGACCTCAGCTATGCCTTGCAAACCCGTACCGACCGGGCGATTCCGGCCATGAACCTGGCTCCGTCGGCGATTACTTCGGCCGTGGGCCCCACCGGCGGCACCACGCTGTTCCCGCCGCACATCAACGCGGCCGGCAGCGAACCGGGCGACCCGTTCACCCCGATGCTGCGCACCTACTCCGGTGACAACGTACGCCTGCGCATGCACGCCGGTGGCCATGAAGAGGAGCACAACGTCACCTTGCATGGCGTGAAGTGGCTGCAGAACGGCACCGGCTACGGCAACAGCTCCAACTCGGGCTGGAAGTCATCGCAGATGATCGGTATTTCCGAGCAATTGGGCTTCATGGCGCCGGTGTCGATGATCTCCAGTTCGGCGGCCACCAACGGTGACTACCTGTATTCCCTGGATGCGGCCCTGGAGGGCTACTGGAACGGCATCTGGGGCATCATGCGCAACTACACCGCGCAGCGTGCCGACCTGTTCCCGCTGCCCAACAACCCGCAGCCGGTGGCCATGCGCAACACCGTCAACTTCGACGGCATCTGCCCGAAAACCACGGCCAACCCCAATGGCATCGGCAGCCGTCCCACGGTCAAGCGCAGCTACGAAATCGTCGCGGCACTGGCCAACGACATTCTCGAGAACCGCAACGGCGTCAGCATCAATGACCCGGCCGGTGTCGGCCAGCATGTCGGCGGCCCGCTCAAGGCCAATGGCGGCACCCTGGTGTTCAACAGCCGCAAGACCACCATTCCGCTGGTCAGTGGGGTAGACCCCGAAGATGGGGAACCCTTCACCATCGGTGGCCACAGCGCGCCGCTGCACGACCCGACCGCGATCCTGTACGTGCGCAAGGCCGACCTGGACGCCACCACCGGCAAGCTCAAGGCGGGCGTGCCCGTGGAGCCACTGGTGCTGCGCGCCAATGCCGGCGAGTGCATCAGCATCACCCTGGAAAACCGCCTGCCGCTGGTGATGCCGGACCTGCCCAGCACTGCGGTGATGCACAACGTGGTCAAGCGTGACCGCTTCGACAGCGAGGGTGCCACCGCCTTTGCCAACAACCTGATGCGGCCGTCCAGCCACGTGGGCCTGCATGCCCAGCTGCTGGCCTACGACATCACCAAGTCCGATGGCGCCAACGTCGGCCTCAACCCGGTGCAGACCGTAGCCCCGCGTGCCGGCACCAGTGGCGCCTGGCCGACCCGTACCTACCAGTACTATGCCGGCCACCTGGAGCGTGAAGGCAAGCCGGTGTCGCAGCTGGGCCGCACGGTGGACAACATCAACACCACGGCCATCGAGTTCGGCGGCCTCAACCTGACCCCGTCAGACTTCATCAAGCAGCCGCAGAAAGGCCTGGTGGGTGCCATGAGCATCCTGCCACAGACAGCCACCTGGACCGAGGACACCGCAACACGGGCCCAGTCCACGGTCAAGGTCACCGGCCAGCCCGACTACCGCGACTTCGTCACGGTCTGGCAGCGTGCGCTGAACATGCGCTGGGCCGACGGCCGCCCGGTGGAGGGCATCAATACCGAAGGCAACGGCGCCGCCGGCGACCCGCAGGACAACGGCAACATGGCGGTCAACTACAAGACCGAACCCCTGTGGCTGCGCTTCGGCATGGCCCCCGACTCACCCTTCGGCCGCGCCGGTGGCCTGGGCTTTGGCGATGTGCCCAATGCCCACATGGCCTACGCCAACGCCCTGGTCGGCGGCGACCCGCAAACCCCGGTGCTGTACGCCAAGCCCGGCCAGCCAGTGCGCAACCATATCGTGATGCCCAGTGGCGGCAGCCGCGGCATGGTCTACCAGCTGGATGGCCACTTGTGGCCGCTGCACAACTACCAGGCCGAGAAGAGCGACGAGTACGGCTACCCGATGTGGCAGCCCGGCATCGGCTCGGTGCGCTTCGGCTACAACCCGATGGCCATGTACATCGGTGCCCAGGAAAGCGTGCTGCCGGCTGCGCACTTCAGCTTCATGCTGCCCAGTGCCGGCGGCGCCAACGCGGTGGCGGGTGACTACCTGTTCCGCGACTACGCCGCCTACGGCAACCTCTCGGGGCTGTGGGGGATCTTGCGGGTGACCAATGAAGCGCCGCCGGCAACGGCACCGGCGCAGTGACGGTAAATGGGGGCGCGAAAATGAACAAGAAGACCCGCCTTGCATGCATGGGGGTAGCACTGGGGGCAGCGCTGATCGGTCTGGGCGTGGCCTATGAAAGCCTGTGGTGCGATCCGCGCGAGTATTTGCAGGGCTCTGCCGACCCGCAGGCCCCGCACCGGCTCAGCCGCGACGGTGTGACCGTGGAGTTCGAGGCCCGGCCGCTGGCGGGGGATCAGCTGCAGGAGGGCAGCTTCGCCAACATCCGTTTCAAGGTCAGCGACCAGGCCAGTGGCCAACCGCTGTCGGGCATGGCCCCGGGGGCGTGGCTCGACCCGACGCAGTCGGCCCCGGAGGGCGACCGCGACCAGAGCTGCAAGGCCCGTGTCGCGCTGTTCCTCAAAAGCAGCATTGGCGCGCGGCCTTTGCTCGACCTGAACAGTTACTTCCTGTTGATGATGAACAAGGACGCCAGCCTGACGGTGATCGACCCGACCGTATCGGTGGGCGGCGTGACCAGCACCATGGCCCGCATCGACCTGCCTGGGCGGCCCATGGACTGGGTAGCCACCGCTGACGACAGGCAGGTGTTCGTGTCCATTCCCGAGCGCGGCAAGGTCTCGGTGATCGACACCGAGACCTTCACCCGCGTGGCCGACCTGGACGCTGGCGACCAACCGCTGCGCGTGGCCCTGCAACCGGACCAGCACCGGCTTTGGGTAGGCAACAACAGCAGCGACCCGGCCAAGGGCGGGGTAACGGTGATAGACGTACCGGGGCGCAACACCCTGAAAACCTTCAACACCGGCGGCGGCCACCACGAAATCGCCTTCAGTGGTGACTCCCGCTACGCCTATGTCAGCAACCGCGACAGCGGCACCCTGAGCGTGATCGACATCCCGGAAATGCGCCTGGCCAAGACCATCAAGGTTGGCCCGCACCCGCTGTCGGTCAGCTATTCGGCGTTGTCCCAGGCGGTGTACGTGGTCGATGGCGAGGAGGGCAGCGTGCGCGTGTTTGATGCCCGCAACCACCAGCTACGCCACACGGTCCAGGCCGAGCAGGGCCTGGGGCCAATGCGTTTCAGCAGCGATGGCCGCTATGGCATCGTGCTCAACACCCTGGAGAACCAGGCCCTGGTGATCGACGCCAGTACCGACAAGCTGATCCACCGGATCCCGGTGGCGGCCGAACCGTATCAGCTGACTTTCACCAAGGGCTATGCCTACGTGCGCGGCCTGGCTTCACCGAAGGTGAGCATGATCAACCTGGCCAGCCTGGGCGAAGGGCGTTCGCCGATCATCCAGGGCTTCGAGGCCGGCCCGGCGGCGCCACGCCAGGCTGGCGACCTGCCGCTGGCTCAGGGGCTGTCGGTGTCGCGCGATGACAATTCGGTGTTCGTGGTCAACCCGGTGGACAACACCACCTACTTCTACGCCGAAGGCATGAACGCACCGATGTCCGGCTACAACAACCGTGGCCACCAGGCCCGTGCCGCCATCGTCGTCGACCGCAGCCTGCGCGAACTGGCGCCGGGCGTGTATGGCTCGACGGTGAAGATGCCCGCCGCTGGCAAGTTCGACGTGGCCTTTTTGCTCAACCAGCCGCAGATCATCCACTGCTTCAGCACCGATGTGGTCGCAGCGCCGAATGCCGGCAAGCGCAAGGGTGCGCATGCCGAGTTCATCGGCCTGGACCGGCCGTTGTCGCAGCACAGCGCTGTGACCGCACGGGTGCGCATCGTCGGCGACGACGGCCTGCCGCGCCTGGGCCTGAGCGACCTGAGCCTGCGCTACTTCCTGGCGCCTTCGTCGATGCCACGCAACCTGCAGCTGGAGGAGGTGGGCGAGGGCATCTATCAGGCAGCGCTGAGCCTGCCCGAAGCTGGTGCCTGGTACCTGCACGTGCAGTCGCCGTCGCTGGGGCGCAAGTTCGCCGAAGAAAACTACACCAGCCTGCGCGTGCTGCCGGCCGCAACGTCCACCGTTTCCGATAATGACGTGAGGAATCTGCGATGAACGCCAAGCATGCTTGCACATTGTTGGCCCTGAGCCTGGCTTTTGCCGGCAACCTGGCCCTGGCCCATGGCGGCCACGACCACAACGGCCACGCCGAACAGCCGCCGGCGGCGCGCCAGGAAAAGGCCAGTGTGCGCTTTGCCGATGTCTCGCTGCTGAACCAGGACGGCATGCCGGTACGCCTGGAAAAAGACCTGGTTGGCGACCACCTGGTGGTCATGGGCTTTATCTACACCAGCTGCACCACGGTGTGCCCGGTGGTGTCGTCGATCATGGGCAAGGTCCAGCAGCAACTGGGTGGCCGGGTAGGGCAAGACATTCACCTGGTATCGATCAGCGTCGACCCGCAACGTGACGACGCCAAGCGCCTGCAGGATTACGCCAAGGCTTTCCAGAAGGGGCCGGGCTGGAGCTGGCTGACCGGCACGCCATATGCCATCAGCGAAACCCTCAAGGGCCTGGGCAGCTTCAGCGCCGACCTCAGCCAGCACCCGCCACTGATCCTGGTGGGGGACGGGCGCACCGGCCACTGGACGCGCTACTACGGCTTCACCGACCCGGCAGTGCTGATCGACGAAATCAACCGCCTCGGCGCCCGCCGGGTGCATGCCAAGAGCACGGCGATTGCCGACCATCACGAGGTGCAACCATGAGCCTGGTAAGCTCCCGCCGCGCAGGCATGCGCGGTTTTGACTGGCTGATGCTGGGTGGCTGCCTGTGGATCCTCGCCTCGGTGGCGTTCGCCCATGAAGGCCATGCCCCGCAGGCGCCAGCACCGCAGCCGGCACCGCAGGCGATGACCAGTGGCGGCGGTACCCGCGATGCCCAGGCCTGGTTCACCGACACTGTGCTCAAGGACCAGAATGGCCGCGAGCTGCGCTTCTACAGCGATGTGCTCAAGGACAAGGTGGTGATGCTCAACGTGATCTTCACCCATTGCACCGACGCCTGCCCGCTGATTACCCGCAAGTTGCGCGAAGTGCGCGAGACCATGGGGCCGCAGCTGGCCAGCCAGGTGACCTTCGTGTCGATCAGCAGCGACCCGCTCAATGACACCCCCGAAGTGCTCAAGGCGTTTGCCGGGAAGCAGGGCGTGGATGGGCCCAACTGGTTGTTCCTGACCGGTGACAAGGCCAATGTCGATTTGGTGCTCGGCCGCATCGGCCAGTTCCTGCCCAGCCCCGAGCAGCATTCGACACAGCTGATTGCCGGCGATGTGGCCGGCAAGCGCTGGAGCAAGATCCGCCCGGATGCACCGCCGGCGGCGATTGCCCAGCGCATGCAGCTGCTGGCACTGCCTTTGGCAGGGCGGTGAGTATCATGCGCAGTACTTCGCCAATGCCCACGCCAAATTTGGCGCGAATCCCGGCGCGAATCCCTGTAGGAGCGGCCTTGTGTCGCGATCGGGCGCGCAGCGGCCGTAAAACCGGCATACCCGGAGTACCTGATGAAACACATTCGCCGGTCCTGCGGCCGCTGCGCGCCCGATCGCGACACAAGGCCGCTCCTACAGGGATTCGCGTCCGTATTGAAGCAGTGCTGCGCTATCTGGCATTCGCATTAGGCATTGCCATGTGCAGCGGTGCACTCGCCCTGGACCTGACCGAACATGAACAAGCCGGCAAACACCTCTACCGCCAGGGCGTCTCCAGCAGCAACGCACAGCTGCAAGCCCGTGTCGGCGCCAGCGACATGACTGTCCCCGCCAGCGTGCTGCCCTGCGCCAGCTGCCACGGCAACGATGGCCGCGGCCGTGCCGAAGGGGGCGTACGCCCGCCCAGCCTCGACTGGCAGCGCCTGGCGCAAGGCCAGGGCGAACGCGAGGTCAACGGCCGCCGCTATCCGGCCTACACCGACAGCAGCCTGGCCCGGGCGATTCGGCACGGCGTCGACCCGGCAGGCAATCGCCTGGACCCGGCCATGCCGCGCTTCGAACTCACCTTGGCCGACCAGCGCAACCTCACGGCCTACCTCAAGCGCCTGGCCCAGGAGCGCGACCCCGGCGTGGAGGAGGGCGTGCTGCGCCTGGGGACCTTGCTGCCGGCATCCGGCCCGCTGACCGAGGCCGGGCAGGTGGTGCGTGCGGTGCTGGAAGACGGCCTGACGCAACTCAACCAGCAGGGTGGCATCCACGGGCGACGCCTGGAGCTGGTGGTGCTCGACCCGGGATCCGACCCGGCCAGCGCCGAACGGGCGCTGAAGCAGTTGCTGGAGCAGGAGCAGGTGTTCGCCCTGATCGCGCCATTGGCACCCATGCTCGACCAGCGCCTGGCAACCTTGCTGGCGCCCCACAATGTACCGCTGATCGGCAGCACCCCACGCAGCGGCGGCAGCCCACAGATTTTCGACCCGTTGCCCGGCTTGCCCGCGCAATTGCTGAGCCTGGCCGGCCACGCCCGCGCGGCACTGGGGCTGGCTGCCAACGACCTGCGTGTGGTGTATGCCGGCAATGAACAAGCGGCGTTGGCCGAACAGGTGCGCGAACGCCTTCAGCAGCAGGGCTGGTCACCACCTGCGGCCCAGGCCTTTGCTGGCCAGGCCGTGGACGGGCAGGGCATTGTCTTCCTCGGCCGTGCCCAGGCCTTTGCCGAACTGGCTTCGGCGCTGCAGTCAGCCGGCCGCCAGCCATACCTGTTTGCCGCCTCCAGCCAGGTGACCGGCGCCGTGGCGCGCTTGCCCGAGTTTTGGTCGCAACGGGTGTTCCTGGCTTATCCCTACGTGCCTGGGGACTGGACCGAACAGGGCCAGGCGATTCTGGCCGGCCTGCAGCAGCGTCAGGGCCTCGACCCTCGCCAGGCGTCGTTGCAGGTCAACACCCTGTGCGCGCTGCGCCTGCTGAGTGAAGCGTTGAAGCAGACAGGCCGCGACACCAGCCGCGAGCAGCTGATTGCCGCGCTGGAAGGCCTGCATGATGTGTCCACCGGCCTGACCCCGGCCCTGGGCTTCGGCCCCGGTCGCCGCCAGGGCATGGCCGGTGCCCATGTGGTGGCGGTGGCCCTGCCCGGGCCGCGCTTCACCGCGGTCACCCCATACCGGCCACTGCCGGACAGCCCTTGAGCGGAGGTTGCCATGCGCGTTCTGTTGTTGTGCCTGTTGCAGGTGTTGGCCAAGGCAAGCTGGGCCGATATGCCGGCGGCGCGGGTCAATGGTGTGGAGATCGAAACGATGCGCCTGGAGCGCTATTTCAGCGAATACCTGGATGCCCAGGGCCGCGCGGTGGCCAGCATCCGCAACCCGAACCTGTACCAGCGCCTGCGCGACCAGGCACTGAATGAACTGATCGACAAGGAGTTGTTGTGGCAGGAGGCCCAGCGCCGCGGCATAGCCATCAGCGACGAGCAGGTGTCGGCGCATGTGGGCGAGGTCGAGGCCGCGCTTGGCAGCCCGGCAATCTTTGAACGGCGGCTGGCGGAAGCGGGCTTCGATAGGGCACAGTACAATGAGTACACCCGGCGCGAGCTGGCCGCGCAGCAGGTGTATGCCCAGCTCAGCGCTGTCGCCGCGCCCAGCCAGGCCGAAGTGGAGGCATTCTACGATGCCAGCCTGGAAACCCTGCAAGGAGTGCAGAAACAAAATGACGAACCTTCGGTCATACGCGAACAGGGACTGGTTCAAGCCAGGGCCACGCTCATCGGGCAGCGGGAGGCGCAGGCGCGCCAGTCCGTGCGCCAACGTTTGCGTGCGTCCGCTATCGTGGAGATTGCCGACTGAGGTGACTGATGGCGTTTCCCCAATCATGGGGAATAACGATCTGGCAGTGTGCCATCAGTTTCCCCGCATGTGGGGAACCAGGCCGGTGCGCCTGCCCGCTGCGTTACGGATGTTGATCGGTACCCCCTGGCGAATCAATGACTTACAGTGGTGCAGCATGATTTTTCACGCCTGGCACGAAGCCTGCTCAAGCCTGTACAGGGGCGCACTTCGCAGACCGGGTTACCGGGCAGTTCTTGGGAGTCGACCTTGGTGAACAGAGTATTGGTAGTCGATGACGAACAGACTCTTGCGCAGAACCTGCAAGCGTACCTGCAGGCGCAAGGCCTGGAAGTTCATGTTGCCCACGACGGTGCCAGTGGTATCGAGCAGGCTGCAAGCCTGGCACCGCAAGTGATCGTGCTGGATTACCGCTTGCCCGACATGGAGGGTTTTCAGGTTCTGGAGACCGTACGCAGGAACAGGCAGTGCCACTTCGTGCTGATTACCGCCCACCCCACCGTCGAGGTGCGTGAGCGGGCCGCCGAACTGGGTGTGAGCCATGTCCTGTTCAAGCCGTTCCCGTTGGTGGAACTGGCCCGTGCAGTCTTCGACCTGATGGGCATCGAGCGCCGGCGCAGGGCCACGGACAACCCGGCTGAAGGGTTTGTCGAACGACGCCAGAACAGGAACGAATCGTTCCCCCTGCAGTTGTACGATGGAAGCTGGGTATTGGCCGACCGCCGCCGCAACGGCGCCAAGCCCCCGGGGCCCGACGACGATCAACTGCTCACAGGGGAATAGCGGCGCCCGCACCCCTGGCCGAGCCAGCCTGCGACGCGCCCCTGAGCGGAGTCGCAGGCCATGCCAGAAGCATTCGATGCAACCGTTACGGCCTTGTCGCCGGCAAGCCAGCTCCCACAGGATTCGCGTTGCCTTCAGGATTGCGCTGTGCCTGTGGGAGCGGGCATGCCCGCGAAGAATCCAGCACCATTCTCAGCCTACCCCCGCGACCTGCTGGCCCAGGCCCGCCTGCAAACCAGCGACGAACGCCTGCTCACCCGCCTGGAACAGCTGGCCTGCGACACCCCCGACACCTTCACCCAGCGCCTGGGCCTGACCCTGCATTACCCGGTGCTGGACAGCCACACCCTGCTGGCCAGCACCCCACGCTTCGACAAGGTCAGCCTGGCGATGTGCCTGAAGCGTGAATTCGTCCTGATCGAGCAGGGCGGCCAACTGCTGGGCGTGTTCGCCGACCCCTTCGACCACGCCCGCCTGGCCTGGATCGACGATGTGCTGCAAGGCGCACCGCTGTACCTGGCCCATGCCGCCGACCTTGCCACCTTCCTGGCCCGCCACGAAGAAAGCTTCCACGCCGTGGACGCCCTTGACCACGACGCCGAAACCAGCAGCGAAAGCGACCCGCTGCAGCGCCTGTCGCTGGCCAGCATCAGCGAAGACCAGAGCCGCGTGGTCAAGCTGGTCAACTCCACGCTGTACGACGCCCTCAAGCTGCACGCCAGCGACATCCACCTGGGCATGACCGGCCAGGGCCTGACCATAAAGTACCGCATCGACGGCGTGCTCAACGGCGCCGGCAAGGCCAGCGGCAGCGCCTTCGCCGACCAGGTGATCTCGCGCATCAAGGTGATGGCCGAGCTGGACATTGGCGAAAAGCGCGTGCCCCAGGACGGCCGTTTCAAGGTTGCCGTGGGCGACCGGCAGATCGACTTCCGGGTATCGATCATGCCCAGCATCTTCGGCGAAGACGCCGTGCTGCGGGTGCTCGACAAGCAGGACCTGTCCGACCGGGTCAGCGGCGTGCAGCTGCAGGCCCTGGGCTTTGCCGAGGAAACCCTGCGCGCCCTGCGCCGCCTGGCCGCCGAACCCTACGGCATGATCCTGGTCACCGGCCCCACCGGCAGCGGCAAGACCACCACCCTGTACGCCATGATCAGCGAGATCAACCACGGCGTGGACAAGATCATCACCATCGAGGACCCGGTCGAATACCAGCTGCCTGGCGTGTTGCAGATCCCGGTCAACGAGAAGAAGGGCCTGACGTTCGCCCGCGGCCTGCGCTCGATCCTGCGCCACGACCCGGACAAGATCCTGGTCGGTGAAATCCGCGATCCGGACACCGCGCAAATCGCAGTGCAGTCGGCGCTCACCGGCCACCTGGTGTTCACCACCATCCACGCCAACAACGTGTTCGATGTGATCGGCCGTTTCAGCCAGATGCAGGTCGACCCCTACAGCTTCGTCTCCGCGCTCAATGCGGTGCTGGCCCAGCGCCTGATCCGCCTGGCCTGCCCGCACTGCGCGACGCCGTGCGAAGTCGACGACGACACCCTGTACGGCGCGGGCCTGACCCGCGAGGGCGTGGCCGGCTGGAAATTCGTCCGCGCCCAGGGCTGCGGCCAGTGCCGTGGCAGTGGCTACCGCGGCCGCAGCGCCATCGCCGAACTGCTGCACCTGGACGACGACCTGCGGCAGATGATCGTCGAGCGTCGCCCTCTGTCGCAAATCAAGAACCTCGCCTGCCAGCGTGGCCTGCGCCTGCTGCGGGCCTCGGCCCTGGACCTGGTCCGGGATGGCCGTACCACACTCGAGGAGATCAACCGTGTCACATTCATTTGATCGTGGCGCTTACAGATACAGTGCCGTACTCGGTGCCGAAGGTGTGGGCCTGGGTAGCTGGCACGCCAATCACCACCAATGGCTGGGCAGCCGCGACTTTACCTGCGATGCCGCCCAGCCGGCCTGGGAGGCCGCCGTCGACGCCCTGGCCACGCTGCTGGCCGAGCATGCCGTGCGCGGTGCCCAGTTGCGGGTACTGCTGTCGGCCCGGTACAGCCGCTTCTGCCTGGTGCCCTGGAGTGATGCCATCAGCCACCCGCGCGAGCTGGACGCCTACGCCCGGGCCTGTTTCGAAAACCTCTACGGGCAGCCGCTGGACGACTGGCGCATCGTGCTGTCGCCCGAGCCGGCCGGTGCCGCGCGCATCGCCACGGCGTTGCCCGAAGCCCTGCTGCAGCGGCTGCAGGCGCTGGGCCGGGAAAGCCACCTGAGCCTGCGCTCGGTACAGCCGTACCTGATGGCCGCCTACAACCGCTGCTCGGCGCAGCTGGGGCAGGGCGACTTCCTGTTCGTCCTGGCCGAACCGCGCCGCAGCGTGCTGCTGCTGGCTGCCGGCGGGGCCTGGCAGCAAGTGCTGACGCAAGGCTGTGCCGACAGTGACCTGGCCCTGCAAGCACTGATCGAGCGTACCTGCGAGCTGTACGGCGAGCACCTGCCACGGGTCTACCTGCATGCCCCGGGCCGGGGTGACGTGCCGCAACTGGCGGCGGTGCAGCTGTGCCAGCCAGCCAGCGATGCCGACCCACTGTGCGCCATGTGGCGGGCGGTGGCCTGACATGCGCCGCCTCGACCTGGAATTCCAGCCCCGGCGCAACGGCCCGTTGGCCTGGTCGCTGCTGGCCGTGGCGAGCGCCACCGTTGCCGGCCTGGTGCTGCTGCAACAAAGCTTGCAGGCCGAGCAGGTCGAACGGGAGGCCAGCGTGCACAGCCTGGAGCAGCAACTGGGCCGTCGCCCGGCCACTGTCGCGCCGCTGAGCAGCGCCGCCAGCCGCGAACAGGCCGAGCGCCTGGCGCAGATGCAAAGCGTCTCGCAGCAACTGCAACGGCCTTGGCAGCAGCTGTTCGCCATGCTCGAAGCGCAGCCCCAGGACGACGTGGCGCTGCTAAGCCTGGCCCCCGACGCGCGCAAAGGCCAACTGCGCATCACCGCCGAGGCGCGCAACCTGGAAGCGATGCTGCAGTACCACCAGCGCCTGGAGGCCAGTGCCGAGCTCAGCGATGTGTCGTTGCTTAACCACGAAGTGCTGGCCGCGCAGCCCGAACACCCGGTGCGCTTCACCCTCACCGCTACCTGGGAGACCGGCCATGCGCGCCCGTGAATCGCTGAACAGCCTGATCCTCCAGGAGCGCCTGCGTCGCGTCGGCCCGGTCGGCCTGGCTGCGGCTGCGGTGGGCCTGCTGGCCGTAGGCGTGCTGTGCGCCGGGGTGTTGCCGCAATGGCAGAACCTGCGCGAACTGCGCGCCACCGAAGCGGACGCCAGCGTGCAGGTCGAGCGGGTCAGGCGTGGCGAGCTGAAGATTGCCATCAAACCCGAGCAGCAGGCCCTCGACAGCCTGCGCCAGCAACTGCCGGGGCAGCCCCGGGCCAGTGAGCTGATCGAGCGCCTGTACCACCTGGCCAGCGCCGAGCATATCAGCCTGGCGCGTGGCGAATATGCCCTGGGCATCGACCCCAAGACGCAACTGGCGCGCTACCAGATCGTGCTGCCGGTACGCGGCAGCTACCCGCAGATTCGCGGTTTCCTCAAGGGCCTGCTCAAGCAGTTGCCGACCCTGGTGCTGGAAGACCTGGAGCTGCAACGCAAACGCATTGGCGACAGCGAGCTCAACGCCCGCCTGCGCATGACCCTTTACCTGTCGAGGTCATGATGAACACACAACGTGCTGTCATCTGGGTTGGCTTCCTCGGCGTGAGTGCGGCGCTGGCCTGGGCGCCGGGTCATTGGTTCGGCGAGGAAGACAGTGTTGCCCCCTTCGCGGGCGCGCCCGCTCCCACAAAATCGGCGGTATCCACGGTCCCTGTGGGAGCGGGTTTACCCGCGAAAGGGCCGGAACAAGCCTCCAGGGATCTCTTCCCAACCCAGCAATGGACCAAACCCAAGGCTCTGGCCACTGTCACCGAACAACCCGTGGTCACCGCACCCGCCGTAGTCGCAGCCCCGACTGCACCGGCCCTGCCATTCCAGTTCATTGGCCGCATCGGCGACCGCGACGACCTGCAGATCTTCCTGCAGAGCGGCGAAAAACTCTACGTCGTGCGCCAAGGCGACGTGATCGAAGACACCTACCGCCTCGAGCGGGTATCGGCCAGCGAGCTGCATCTGGTCTACCTGCCTTTGCATCAGTCGCAGACTTTGTCTGTAGGGAGCGCACCATGAAGTCGTCAAAGCTGTGCAAACCGGCTCCGTTCCTGCTAGTGGCGCTGTGCGTGGCCATTGCCGGCTGCGGCTCCAGTGCGGTACGCAAGGACAGCGAACAGCTGATGAAGGAGGGCCAGTACGAAGCCGGCATCGCCAGCCTGGAAGAAGCCCTGCGCGAGGACCCGCGTGACACCGAGCTGAACATCGCCCTGGCCCACAGCCGCCAGGCCGCGGTCGAGGCGCTGCTGACCCAGGCCGACGCCGACCGCATCCGCCACGACTTCGCCAGCGCCCGCATGGGCTATGGCCGGGTGCTGACCCTGGAGCCGAACAACCGCCGCGCCCAGGAAGGCATCCGCCAGCTGGAGCTGATCCGCACCCTCGACGAGCGCGTGGCGCTGGGCCAGGCGGCGCTGCGCCAGGGCGACCTGTTCGGTGCCGAGCGCTACATGCGCGAAGTGCTGCGCCTGGACCCGCAGAACCAGAAGGGCATTGCCCTGCGCAGCGACATCGAGAACGTGCAGGCGCGCACCGCGCAACCGTTCCCGCAACTGCGCAGCAAGCTGGAGCGGCCGGTGACCCTGGAGTTTCGCGATGCCAACCTGAAGACCATCTTCGAGGTGCTGTCCCAGGTCGCCGGCATCAACTTCATCTTCGACAAGGACATGCGCCCGGACATGAAGGCCACCATCTTCGTGCGCGAGTTGCGCATCGAGGACGCCGTGGCGCTGCTGCTGGAACAGAACCAGCTGCGGCAGAAGATCGTCAACGAGAACACCCTGATGATCTACCCCGACTCGCCGCAGAAGACCAAGGACTACCAGGAACTGGTCATGCGCACCTTCTACCTGACCAGCATCGACTCCAACACCGCGCTGAACATGGTCAAGACCATGCTCAAGACCCGCGACGTGTTCGTCGATGAGCGCCTCAACACCCTGACCATGCGCGACACCCCCGATGCCGTGCGCATGGCCGAAAAGCTGCTGCAGTCGCAGGACCAGTCCAACCCCGAGGTGGTGCTGGAAGTGGAGGTGATGGAAGTGGCCACTTCGCGCATCCTCGACCTCGGCCTGCAATGGCCCAACACCTTCGGCGTGCTGAGCTCCGACGGCCAGCCGGTAAGCGTGCTCGACCAGCTCAAGGGCATCGACTCCAGCCGCATCAGCATCGCGCCGGCACCGCAGGCCAAGATCAACGCGCAGGACAAGGACATCAACACCCTGGCCAGCCCGGTGATCCGCGTCAGCAACCGCGAGCAGGCGCGCATCCACATCGGCCAGCGGGTACCGATCATCAGCGCCACCTCGGTGCCGTCCACCCAGGGCCCGGTGATCACCGAAAGCGTCACCTACCTGGACGTGGGCCTGAAGCTTGAGGTGCAGCCCACCGTGCACCTGAACAACGAAGTGGCGATCAAGGTAGCCCTGGAGGTGAGCAACGCCACCCCGCTGGAAGCCACCCGCCAGGGCACCATTCCGGTCCAGGTCGACACCCGCAACGCCCAGACCACTCTGCGCCTGCACGATGGCGAAACCCAGGTGCTGGCCGGCCTGGTGCGCAACGACCATAACGCCAGCGGCAACAAGATCCCGGGCCTTGGCGACATCCCTGGCCTGGGCCGGCTGTTCGGCAGCAACAAGGACGACATGAGCAAGTCGGAGCTGGTGCTGGCGATCACCCCGCGCATCGTGCGCAACCTGCCGTACCAGAGCCCGTCGGACATGGAGTTCGCCACCGGCACCGAGTCGGCCATGCAGGTGCGGCAGATGGCGCCGTTGCCGCCAGCGGATGTGCCTGGCAATGCCCCGGCCACCGATGCCCCGGTGGTGGAAAGCCAGATGGCGATCGCCCCGCCCAAAGGGAGCCCGCGGCCATGATCGCGCAGCGCCGCATGCAGGGCTTCAGCCTGATCGAGGTGGTGCTGACCCTGGCACTGCTCGGGCTGCTTGCCAGCATGGCCGCGCCGCTGACCGAAACCGTGGTGCGCCGCGGCAAGGAACAGCAGCTGCGCGAGGCGCTGTACCAGATTCGCGACGCCATCGACGCCTACAAGCGCGCGTTCGATGCCGGCTACATCGAGAAGCGCCTGGACGCCAGTGGCTACCCGCCGAACCTGCAGGTGCTGGTCGACGGCGTGCGCGATGTGCGCAGCGCCAAGGGCGCCAAGTTCTACTTCCTGCGGCGCATCCCGCACGACCCGCTGGTGGCGGCCAAGGGTGAGGACGAAGGCGGGTGGGGGCTGCGCGCCTATGACAGCAGCCCCGACAACCCGCGCGAAGGTGAAGACGTGTTCGACGTGTATTCCAAGGCCCGCGGCAAAGGCCTGAACAACATCCCCTACGGGCAATGGTGACAGCGATGAAACGCAGCCGGGGCTTCACCCTGATCGAACTGCTGGTGGTGCTGGCGATCATCGCCACGTTGATGACCATTGCCATGCCGCGCTACTTCAACAGCCTGGAAAGCTCCCGCGAAGCCACCCTGCGCCAGAGCCTAGCGGTGCTGCGCGAGGCGCTGGACCACTACTACGGCGACACCGGCCACTACCCGGACTCGCTGGAGCAATTGGTGGAACAGCGTTACCTGCGCAACACCCCGATAGACCCGATCACCGAGCGCAGCGATGCCTGGCAGCTGGTGCCACCGCCCGAAGGCGTGGCTGGCGGCGTGGCCGATATCAAGAGCGGTGCCACAGGGAGGGCGCGCGATGGCAGCCTGTTCGCGGAATGGTAAGGCCGACGCCGGCTTCACCTACCTGGGCGTATTGCTGCTGATTGCGGTCAGCAGCGTGGCCCTGGCCGCCACCGGCACGCTCTGGGCCAGTGCTGCCCAGCGTGACCGCGAACGCCAGCTGTTGTGGGTAGGCAGCCAGTATGCCCAGGCCCTGCGCAGCTACTACCGCGCCTCGCCGGGGCTGGCCCAGTATCCGCAGGAACTGGCCGACCTGCTGCAGGACAACCGCTTCCCGCAGGCCAGGCGGCACATTCGCCGGTTGTACCCCGACCCCATCACCAACAGTGACGATTGGGGCCTGCTGCGCTCGATCGATGGCCGCATCACCGGCGTGCACAGCCGCTCGGACGCCACCCCGTTCAAGCGCAGTGGCTTCAGCGCCGAATGGAGCGGTTTCGATGGGCTGGAACATTACAGCGACTGGCAGTTCGTCGCCGAACAGGCCTTTACCGAAAGTGCCGGTGGCGTGCAGACCCATGCCGGCCCGGGAGACACGCCATGAGCCGCCTGGCCGCGCTGTGCCTGGGCCTGCTGCTGGTGGCAGTGCTGGCCACCTCGGCCAGGGCCGGGGACGAGGACGAGATGCAAGGCTTCATCGTCGACAACACCATCTCGCACATCGGCCACGACTTTTACTACTACTTCGCCGACCGCCTGCGCGCCACCAGCCGGTTGGATTTCAACCTGGTGGTGCGCGAACGCCCGGATGCCCGCTGGGGCAGCCTGGTCACCGTGGAGTTCGAGCGTGAGGTGGTGTACCGCCGCTTCCTGCCGCCGAACACCACCGAGCTCAAGGACGAGGCCGTTGCAGCAGCCGACCTGGTCAAGCAGCAAATCATCCAACGCAAGTTGCAACGCCTGCTGCAGGACACCACCGATCTGGAGAGGGACGAGCTATGAAGCACCACATACCCCGTTGCATCGCCGCCTGCCTGTTGGCCAGCGCGTGTGCCGCCCAGGCCACCGAGCTGGTGTACACCCCGGTCAACCCGGCCTTTGGCGGCAACCCGCTCAATGGCACCTGGTTGCTGAACAATGCGCAGGCGCAGAACGACTACGACGACCCCGACCTCAAGGACCGTTCCTCGGCCTTTGCCGGCACCACGGCCCTGGAGCGCTTCAGCAACCAGCTGGAGTCGCGGATGTTGTCGCAGTTGCTGGACAACATCAGTAACGGCAACACCGGCAGCATGGCGACCGATGCGTTTCTCATCGACGTCATTGACGATTCCGGGGCCCTGAGCATCAAGGTCACCGATCGCGCCACAGGAGAAATTTCGATCATTGAGGTCAGCGGCCTGAACCCTTGAGGGGGCAAGGCTATTTGTTTGGGGAGAGAACACCATGAAACGTTTGCTGAGCACGCTGCTGATCCTCACCGCCCTGGGTCTGCACGGTTGTGGCCTGCGCGAACCGATGCCCGCCGAACAGGATTCGGAAACCCCGACCCTGACCCCCCGTGCCTCGACCTACTACGACCTGATCAACATGCCACGGCCCAAGGGTCGGTTGATGGCGGTGGTGTACGGCTTCCGCGACCAGACCGGGCAGTACAAGCCGACCCCGGCCAGCTCGTTCTCCACCAGCGTCACCCAAGGCGCGGCAAGCATGCTGATGGACGCCCTGAACGCCAGCGGCTGGTTCGTGGTGCTGGAGCGTGAAGGCCTGCAGAACCTGCTGACCGAGCGCAAGATCATCCGTGCTTCGCAGAAAAAGCCCGACGTGCCGGAAAACATCATGGGCGAGCTGCCACCGCTGCAGGCCGCCAACCTGATGCTGGAGGGCGGGATCATCGCCTACGACACCAACGTGCGCAGCGGCGGCGAAGGTGCCCGCTACCTGGGGATAGACATCTCCCGCGAGTACCGCGTCGACCAGGTGACCGTGAACCTGCGCGCGGTGGACGTGCGCACCGGGCAGGTCCTGGCCAATGTGATGACCAGCAAGACCATCTATTCGGTTGGGCGCAGTGCGGGGGTGTTCAAGTTCATCGAGTTCAAGAAGCTGCTCGAGGCCGAGGTGGGGTACACCACCAATGAACCGGCGCAGCTGTGCGTGCTGTCGGCGATCGAGGCGGCGGTGGGGCACTTGCTGGCGCAGGGGATTGAACGGCGGCTGTGGCAGGTGGCGGGGGATGCGGGGGAGGGGCAGGCTACGGTGGACAAGTATTTGAGCCAGAATCAGCAGCCGTGATTGGCTACGGGGGCCTCTTCGCGGGTGAACCCGCTCCCACAGGTACAGCGTCAACTCGAAGCCCGCGCCGTCCCTGTGGGAGCGGGCGCGCCCGCGAAGCAGACGACGCGGTGGATGGCACCGGCTTTGCCGGTGTTCGCGGGCATGCACGCTCCCACAGGTATCGCGTGATCTCAAGCGCGACGCCGTCCCTGTGGAGGCGGCAACGGAAGTGTTACTGCACATTCCCTTCGCTTGAAACGCTTCCCCGACACCGGTAGTCTTTGCCCGCTGCTGTAAGTCCAGCAGCCGGGTTTGGTAGCCCGCGATCAATCAAGGCGCACAAGCGCCCGCTCTGCGATACAGTTGGCGCTTTTTTGTGCCCGGCTGTTTCGTTTTATGGCGGCTGTGCGTAGGGCGCCTCCGTGCGCGCCGGTTTCCTTGATTCCCGGTCTACCAACCTGCGTACAGCCGTCACCATCTCGTTTGGTAGCGATTTGTGGCGGCTCCAGTGAATCAAGGAGCGACACAATGACAAAAGGCTTACCCGATCCTCCCGTACGCGCCACCACGGCGTCCTCCAGTTTCTCCACGTGCGAATGCAGCCATCCGCCGTTGTTTGCCGTGCGTTCGGGGGTGGACTACGAAGATGCGCTGGTGCATCTGTCCACGCTGCTCAAAGGCGCGTTTGCGACCAATCTCAAGGCACTGGAGCTGGCCAAGGGAACCTGTCGTGATCTGTTGTTGAGCAACGACCATGGGCTGGATTCGGCCAAGGCGGTGGTGGAGGCGTTGCTGGATGGGGTGGAGAGACAGCAACTGGTTGGGCGGAAGACGGTACCGGGTGTCTGACGGGCGCTTGGGCTTTGTTGGACTCTAGCGGTAGCCGTGATTGACCTCGAGGGCCTCTTCGCGGGTGAACCTGCTCTCATACAACACGTGACTCATTGGTTCGGCGAGGTTCTGTAGGAGCAGCCTTGTGATCGCCGACAAGCCACACAAGGATTGCGCTAATTTTATGGAATATAACCCAGCCTTACCCCAATCCATACACTACTAGATGCCGTTCAGCCAATTCTATCGCGCGACTCGACCTCCTATCCTGATCAACTTGCCTCAGCCCAAGAGATGTACGGCTTCCGCGACCAGACCGGGCAATACAAGCCGACCCCGGCCAGTTCGTTCTCCACCACCGTCACCCAGGGTGCAGCAAGCATGCTGATCGGTTGGGCGCAGTGCGGGGGTGTTCAAGTTCATCGAGTTCAAGAAGCTGCTCGAGGCCGAGGTGGGGTACACCACTAACGAACCGGCGCAGCTGTGCGTGCTGTCGGCAATCGAGGCGTCAGCATGCAACCTGGTATTTTTGCTAGTGGTGGATTTAGTCTTGTTTGTGATATTCAAATAACGCACAAATTCAGCGGAATCCAATAATGGCACTCATTTCGGCAAACAGTTTTGACGGCCTTTCATCAGGTTCCGAAGTTCACTCAGTTGAGCGGAAGGCTCATAGGATTTACAGGTTCTACTGTAAAGAACGTATGGTTAATGAAGTGCAAGGCTTGTTGTATACTTCCCTCATGCAGAATGCGGATCAATTATTAGCTCAGCAGCAGCGTAAAGGTGATGCATGCGTTAACACATTGCTAGCAGTGGATCAGCATCGAACGGTGGTCAATACCGAACGTGTACGGCAGGCCTTGAACTATTCACCTTATGGATTTTGTTCGGAAATTCTGGTGGCGCTTGGCTTCAATGGTGAGCGACCAGATCAAATTACGCGAAATTATCCGTTGGGTAATGGCTATCGAGAGTTTAGTCCGGTTTTGATGCGTTTCAATACTCCTGATAGCATGAGTCCGTTTATGCTTGGTGGTTTAAATCCATATGCGTATTGCCTAGGGGACCCTATAAATTCGGAAGATTCAAGTGGGCATTTCTCAGTGCGAGGATTTTTTGGGAGGTTGTACGGGATATATGCGAGAAATGCCACAGGCGTTTATGGGTTTATGCAAAGGGGGCGAAAGGTGCTCGAAACGATCGTGCCTCTTGGGAGAGTATCCCGTAAGAATATACCAGAAGGTCATATGCTCGTAGGCTATCACGGCAGTAATGAAATCTATACCGGTAGCTTGGAGGCAGGAGTCACGAGTCAAATAGGGGGGCACGACAGGTGTGGGGTAGGATTTTACATCTCACAAAATTATAATGTCGCCTCAGGGTATGCGGAAATCCCCTCAAATCGTCGCCGCGGACATGTCTTTGGAGTGTATTCAAAAAATATAAACGAATTAAGAAAGGGCATTGATTTTGACTATATAGATTCCGGGGATGAAAGTATGGTAATTCGTCCGGGTGCATTTGATAAAATAGTTGTTCGTGCAGAGGTAAGAGGCCCGCTCGTTCGTAGGGATTCATATTATGAAAAAAGTCCGAATGCGCATTTTTATCGCTGAACTGGTTTTGGCGCCCAGAAACTGTTGATACGACTTTGATCATGGCTAACTCGCCACCGATATCTCGCTGCGGCGCACGAGCCCAGTACCGCGTCGACCAGGTGACCGTGAACCTGCGCGCGGTGGACGTGCGCACCGGGCAGGTGCTGGCCAACGTGATGACCAGCAAGACCATCTATTCGGTTGGGCGCAGTGCGGGGGTGTTCAAGTTCATCGAGTTCAAGAAGCTACTCGAGGCCGAGGTGGGGTACACCACCAACGAACCGGCGCAGCTGTGCGTGCTGTCGGCGATCGAGGCGGCGGTGGGGCACTTGCTGGCGCAAGGGATCGAACGGCGGCTGTGGCAGGTGGCGGGGGATGCGGGGGAAGGGCAGGCTACGGTGGACAAGTACCTGAGCCAGAATCAGCAGCCGTGATTGGCTACGAGGGCCTCTTCGCGGGTGAACCCGCTCTCATACAACACGTGACTCATTGGTTCGGCGAGGTTCTGTAGGAGCAGCCTTGTGCTGCGAAGAGGCCAGTACTGACAAAGCCTGTCTGTTGCTTGTACCGGCCTCTTCGCAGCACAAGGCTGCTCCTACAAAGCACGCGTCAGACGAGCGATATTTGTTCTTTGCAATTTCCCACATATACAGCGCCAACTCGAAGCCAGCGCAGTACCTGTCAAAGCGGGCGCGCCCGCGAAACAGACAACGCGTGCGCTGTTCAAATCGTGCAAGCCTGCGAAGAGGTCGATGCATGAAACCACGATCTTCAGGTCGTTCAGCCCTCTTTGGCATAAGGTCCCGAACAGGTAGATGAAACCTTGCACCCACAAGCAAGCTCTGCCGGCTCGAACACCAACGAAATACCGTTGAACAAGACACTACCGTCACCGCCAGAGACCAACGCAAATGTCCCTCCATGAAGCGCGCATGGCGCACGATCTCCGAGGACGCATTGCTGCCGCCCGTTGACAAGAACTCCGCTTCCTTCCCCCATCCGACCACCCCCGCTGTGGGGATCGCCTTTTCGAATCGCACCTTGTCGGGACATCGCTCAATCCTTTGTGCTGTTTTGCAGGATTGCTTCGTAAAGGCCCGCCGGTACGGCATCAGGATCGTATTTGCAGGCGGCAGCCAGGAAGCGCATCAGCAGTTCATCCGGCTCGAAGCGCATGCCAGGCGGGCAGGTCAGCCTGGCGTAGGGTGTTTTCATCAATGGGTGGTCGATGGAAGGGTTTGGCAGGCCCAGCGAACGGCGCAGGTTGAGAATGGCCAGGATCTCGGCGGGGTAGACGGCCTCGAAGGGGGAGCCGAATTCGAAATTGCCGGAGTCAAGTTCTCGGGATGTCAGGGCGATGCGTTGGACATGGGTATCGCAGGCCGCCACCAGAATTGGCGCCAGTTTATTGGGATCAGGTTCGCGCCAATGGGCGACCAATTGACCCCAGGCAGGATCGCGAGGCAGGGCGTGCTTGTCGAGGTCAAGCGGTTTGCCGAGCCAGTCGCCGATGATGGTCAGACCGAAGGCGGCGTAGCGAAGGGTGGTGCCTATCGGCAGGTTGTGGCCATCGCTGACACCGTAACCATTATGAATACCCGTAAAAGTAGCTTGGTGAAATGGCTCAATCAGTTCGAACCGGCCAGTAGCCAGTGCGCACAACATGAGGTGAGTGACCCCATCTAAATCGCCGGTGGTGCTTTCTTTAGTGCCCACAAGTTTTTGTATAAGAATTGCTTCAGCGACCAGCATTTGTGTAATGCCAGAAACGAAATCCAATGACGCTGGCCCGTATGGGTGCTGCGGTGCAAGCTGTAAACCTTTTCCAATATTGTTCATGCCAACTCTGAATATCTGATTGCAAGCGATACCGATGGTTTCGCCAGTCATGATGTAAGAGGTCAGCATGTCGCACCTTACGAGTAGGTCCTCTCTCGCCCATTCGTGTATTTTTTTCAAGCTGACTTTGAGTCGATCTTTTGTCTGTCTATTCATGTTGGTTCCAGAGATTAATTTGTATTCCGCTTCGGTCGCCGACAATGGTGTTAGGATGACCTTTCGAGTCAAAGAATACTTGTGCATGGAGGAATGAAACCTTTCGCGAGTCCAAGCTGTCCTCTATTGCTTGGTGCTTTGTAATAAAGGCTGGGTCAGTTTTTGTAAGGGCTTCTCCCCATCCTTGTCTTTTTCTGCGAATCAAGTCCTGTATGCGCTGAAGGTTGGCTTTGCCTCCTGCTTTCTGGGTGTTGATGAAACCAGGCGTCTTGCTTTTCCCTAGAGTCGTCTTCACCTCGATCACCAACAACGTCCCAGCCTCGAACTTCAGTTCCTCCAGCGGCGCCGTCCCCTTCAGCCCATCGATGTGATGCCGCATTTCCAGCGTCGTCGGATTACGCACCGTCATCGAGGGCGGTGGTGGCACGTACACCAGCATGTCGATCCCCTGGTCGCTCTTGTTCTTCAAACCGAACTGGCTGGGCCGGGAAGGGTGGGTGCTCAGGCCGAGTATGTTCTCCGGCTTGACCTTCCAGTGGCTGACCAGGGCCGCCGCCAGGGCTTCTTCGCCGGCATCGGCGACGACCCGGGTCAGGCTGCCGCCCATGCGCACCGGCCCGATGCTGTGTTGAATCATGGCCACCAGCCGGTCGCGCAGGGTGGTGGCCATGTAGGCGTAGTCGGCCTTGCCGCCAGCCACATCGAGCGCGACCAGGCTGGCATTGCGCTCCACCGAGTGCAGTTCACGGGCAGTGACCGGCAGCTCACCCTCACGGGTGCGTCGCTGGATGCGGGTTTCCAGTACGGTGACTTCGCCGGCGCTGCGGTTGCCAAGGCGCCGGACTTCCTCTTGCGACAGCGCGGCGTTGTCGAGGCGTACGGTGGTCATGCTGCCGGGCTGCAACTTGTGCATCAGCCAACGGGCGCCGCCGATGGCGGCCGGCAGCAGCAGGGCCAGGTTGATGGCCATGAATACCTGCTTGCCACGTGCCTCGGCAGTGTCGGGGTTGGCCAGGCGCGCCAGGTCGGTGAAGAACTGCTCGCCGATACTCAGGCCTTCGCCGGTGATCATGCGGCTGCTGCCGTCGACCATGGCATCGGCGGCCAGCGCGGCTTCCAGGGCCACGAAGGCATAGCGGCCGAGCGTTACGGTGCCCTTGATGCCGCGCACCACCGGTATGAATGCCAGCACGCCGAGGGCGAATTCGCCCGCGCCAATGACGCCTTGCCAGAAGCGAGCCCGGGCCTTGGCTTCGGCGTAGTGCCGGGCCAGCTGTTCACAGGCCTGTTCGATCGGGTACAGGCCACTGGGCGTGTGCCAGGTATAGGGCGGGCTGATACGCTGGGTGCCGTGCTCGTCGACGTACTCTTCCCGTTGCGCCTCGGCCCACTGCACATGAGTGAAGGTGGCGAAATAGATCTTGTGGTCGGTGAACAAGAAATTGCTGTGCAGGGCAAAGGCATAACCGTGCTGGCTGCGCTCGCCCATGTGGTCGAGTACGGGTGGGGGCAGTTCGTCGAGGCGGATCTCGTCGTCGATGCACACCAACTGCAGCTTTTCGCTGGCGGCAAAGGCATGAAACTCAGCCAGCCAGGCATTGCCCAGCGTGTCGCCGGCATGCTCCAGCACCTGCTGGAGGAAGGTATCGCGGTGGTTGCGCGCCTGGTCGCGGATCCAGGGGTTGTTGCGAAACCAGGCAGGGCCGACGCCGTTCTGGGAGGGGATGCCCAGCAGCTGGTCGCAACCGTCGCCGCCGTCGAGGGAGAACAGCGCGCCGGGAAGGGAGCAGGGTACGCAAATGTCGGGTGGAACAGGCAGCGCCCCGTTGAGTGCGGCTTGCCCCAGCGTTTGTAAAGCAGATGCTTCAACCATGCGGGCTCGGCTCCTTGAGTGCTTGTTGGTGGGCTGCCAATTGACTTGCCAACACCCGGCAGCGCTCTCGGGGAGAGTCGGTGGCTTCAAGCAACTTCACCCAAGGGGTGAACAATGGGTTGAGGTAAAAGTGTCGACCGAACGCGATCGCCAGGAGCACATGCATCAGCACTTGGCTGCGGGGCAACGGGGGCAGCTTGTACAGGTCATCGGACGGCTGAGGTAGCCGTTTTCCGTAATAGCGGTGGGCGAGGATCTCGTTCCCGTTCAGCTCCTTGTGAGTGATGGCGGGCAGCGCATAGCGGCGGCTGGCATCCGACTCATAGCAGCAGTAACAAGACTGCTGCGCGTCAGCCGGTATGCCGCGCAGGGTCATCAGTTGCTCCAGTGATCGCCACTGCCGGTCGTGGACGCAATCGTCATCGGGCAAGCGCAAAATCTGCCGTGTAACGTCATGCATAAGGGTGAGTTGACCCTCCCACTGCATACGGTGGGCTACTGCCCGCACGGTCAGCATGTCGAGTCGCTCATCCTGGGTAAGGCCGGGAACCTGGTGGATTGACCACACCGATACGCTTGCGGGGTCGTTCCACCAGCCCAGACCCAGCAAGAAATGGCTCAGCACCAGCAAGCTGTATTCCTTGCCGCAGGTGTAGCCCCTGTTGCTGACCAGAGCCCCCGCATTGGCTACCAGCAGGGGAACATCCTCGGGACGGGTATGAAAGCGCGCAATCGAACCGTCCAACGTCCCCAGCAGGAAGCGGGACAGTCGACGGTTGGTGGTCCGTAGCGAGGCAGCTTGCAGCGCACCCAGATTCAGTTTCGGCAGGCTCATGCAGGGACCTCGTGGCGCAATGGCAGCCAGGCCAGGCAGCCTTCCCGTTCGATGCTGCTTTCTGTTTGCTCGAACAGCGGCTGTGCGCCAAGTGCAAGCCCGGTTCGTGAATCGTGAAAGTAGAGTCTGCGTATGCGTCCGTGATCGAACAGCCGGGCCAGGGTGTCTGGCTGGTGCGTCAGTGAGCCGACATAGAAGCTTAGCGACCGAGGATCACCAAGCCTCATGAAGTACCGACGTCGGCCTTCCTGGACTTTGCCAAAGCGGCGCAGGTGCCTCGCGAGGGCTTCGAGGGGCAGAGTGGTCTCGGCGACAGTACAGGCGAAGGCCCCGTCCAGGCCGCCAAGCCAGGCATCCAGTTCGCTGCCTGCTGTCAGCTGGAACAGTAATGGCGCATGCTTCTCCAGCCCGGTGTGATGGTCCAGGTGCCATAGGCATTGGTGTCGGGTGGAATGAAACTCGAGCCTGCCCAGCAGGCCCGGATTGGCCGACGCTTCGGCAAGCACGAACAGGCTTGCACTGACGACACCCGTGTACAGGCTGCCTTCGCTTAATTGCTGGTGCAGGCTCATGCGTCGTCCTTCCCGGCAAAGGGGCATTCTTCAATCAGCGGTGAGCCTTCTCGAATGGCGGCCTCGATGGCTTCGACCTGGGCCTGCACAGGTGTCTGGTAGGTGACATTGCCTTTGAAGTGGATGTTGGGAGCCTCGATAGTGATGCCGTTGGTATCGAGGATGATCTTGCCGCTCGGGCCACGGATGTGGATGCGTTCCGTGCCCTGAAGCATGTAATACCGGGTCAGCAGGCGTTGTGCAGTACGGGCTTCAATGGCGCGCGTACCTTCGATGACGAGCGACTGATTGCCGCCGATACTCAGGCTGTGGTCGGCGGCAATGGTGATGCGGCTTGTGTTGCCAATGGTGTGGATATCGTTGCGGTCGATGCTGGTGAATCGGTCCTGGTGAACATGATCGCGGCGATCACGTCCGGTATCGATAGTCTCGTCACGCGCAATGCTGGTGTTTTGGTCCCGGCCTGTCGCAGTGGCGCGATCATTGCCGACGTTCAGGGTCTGGTCGTGTTTGACCTTGGTATTCATGTTCCTTTCGGCATGCACGTACACTTCCTGCCGACCCAGTTCATCTTCGAAACGCAGTTCGTTGCAGCCATTACCCTTGTGGGTCTGACTCTTGATGGTCATGCGCGTCTTGTGTTCCGGCAGCTCGTAGGGCGGCAGTTGATCGCCGCAGTAGGTGCGCCCGGTGATCATTGGCTGGTCGGGGTCGGCGTTGACGTACTGGATGATCACGTCCTGGCCGATGCGTGGGATAGCCATCGAGCCCCAGCTGCCGCCTGCCCAACCTTGTGATACGCGCACCCAGCAGGAGCTGAACTCGTTGTTTCTGCTCTCGCGATCCCAGGGGAAGCTGACCTTGACCCGTCCCCATTCGTCACAATAGATCTCCTCGCCGGGTGGACCGACGACGGTGGCCATGTGCGGGCCATCGATGCGCGGTTTGTCCAGCGGCGCAGGTCGCCATTCGATCCGGCCGGGCACCAGCACGGCTTCCTGCGAGTAGCGCGTTCCCTGTTCGGCTCCGGCTGCTTCTTCTTGCAGGCTGGTGAATTGGCTCCCCTCGTGATGCACGCGCATCACGCGCCAGTGTGTGTTGAGGTCTTTGCGGGGGTGTTCGATGAGGGTGAAGCTCAGGCCTGGTTGCAGCCGCACATCGTCGCCCTCTACCTCGGCAATACGGGCGTCATGGCGCAGGGCCGTGAGTCGCGTGGCGGTGAAGGGGACGCCGACCACATCGCGCTTGTAACGGCCGGGGTAGTCGAAGCGCTCATAATCCCGGGACTGATGGGCGATGCCACTGTCATCTGCGCGGTGTTCCTGCCGGTACTGCGGGTTGGTGAAGGTGTAGTCCCGCTGTACCTGTCGTGCGGTGCGTACCTGCTCGCTGTAGCGCAGGCGGCGCAGGCAAGGCCTGGCCTGATCACCACCGCTGTTGGCGCGGTACAGCACCTGGTCGGGGCCGACGTCGTCCTCTTCAGGAAGCCCTTCATCGTCGTCTTCGGTCTTGATCGCGCCTCGGCTGATCTGCCCCAGCGCCAGCAGTCGGTCGGTGATGACCAGCAGGTGTTGTTTTGGCGTGTGCTCGAAGCGATAGATGAAACCCTCTTCACCCGCCAGGCGGGCGATGAAGTCGAGGTCTGTTTCACCGGCCTGTACGCAAAACTCGCGCACCTGATGGTCGCCAAAAGTGTGCAACTCGAAATGAAGGATGCACTGGCGCTTGAGCATGATTTCGAGAATCTGCGGCACGGTTTTCTGCTGGAAGATTCGCCAGTTCGAACGCAACCCGCCGCGGGCCAGGAGGGGCTCGACCAAGGCATGGTAACGGGTGCGATAAAAGCCCGTTTCACCTTGGCTGAAGCTGCTTGTCACGCCGTGCACGTAGCGCAGTGGGCGTTCGTGCTGCCAGATCGTGAACAGTACCGGCTTGTCGAGCAACTGACCGAAGTCGACTTCATCTTCGTGACTGATCAGCTCCAGCTTCAACTGGAATGGTGCGCTGATGGCTTCGTCGAGTTCGAATGAAATCACCTCGAATTGAATGTCGCCAGCCAAGGGTTGAAAGCTGAAGCGCAGATCAGATTGTCGGTACATGGCGTGTTTTCCCTTGTTAAGAATTGCTCCAGTATCAGCCGTAGTCTTGGTGCAGATTGGGCCTGGGGTAAGGTTGATGGCGAGGGCGGACTTGCAGGGTAGGCGGGCTGCGGCGGGATTTAAATAAACAGGGTGTTGTTGTTTTTGGTTATAAGTAGGAACTTTCTGAAACTTGTAACTTAGGGAGACGCTGAACAATTTACCTCTTCAGTCCGCATTCCATTTTCCAACCGATTTTTTCAACCTGACGGTCTTATTTTGCGTTTATGGGCCGATTTCAGGCCCTGTTTTACTGATTAGCGGGTAAACCCCGCCTTTCAGACGGATTTATCCCGCCACCCGTTGCAAGTACCGCTTTGCCAGCATCAGATTGGCCAACCCGAACAGACTGAATAACTGCGCCGTATTCTTTTCCAGTCCACGGTAACGGACTTTGCGATGGTTGAAGCGCACTTTGATCACTTGGAACGGATGCTCTACCTTGGCACGCAGTTGCGCCTTGGCGTATTCGATCTTGCGCTTGACCCGGAACAGCACGCTGTCTTTGCCGTGATGCTGGTAGCTGCTTGGCCGTGCTGCAATCGACCAGATAACGTCCCGTTCAGCATACTCCGCTCGCTTGGCCGCACCGGTGTATCCAGCATCTCCCGAGACATAGGTTTCGGCACCGTGCAGCAGCTTGTCGACCTGGGTGACATCGGCCACGTTAGCCGCGGTCCCCACCAGGCTGTGCACCAGCCCCGACGTGGCGTCGACGCCAATGTGGGCCTTCATCCCGAAGTGCCACTGATTGCCTTTTTTAGCCTGATGCATCTCAGGATCGCGCTTACCTTCTCGGTTCTTGACCGAGGGCGGTGCGGCGATCAGGGTGGCATCGACGATGGTGCCTTCCTTGAGCAGCAGACCCCGACTGGCCAGATGCTGGTTGATCGTTTCAAACAACACCCGCGTCAGCTGATGGGTTTCCAGCAAGCGGCGAAAGCGCAACAAGGTAGTGGCATCCGGTGCCGACTCCCGGCCCAGGTCGATGCCCATGAAGCCACGAATGGCCTGGCTGTCGTAGATGGCATCTTCGGTGCCTTCATCGGAGAAACCGAAACACTGCTGCACGACATACATGCGCAGCATGCGCGACAACCCAATCGAGGGGCGTCCGCGCTTGCCGGTGGTGTCGCGGTAGAACGGCGCCACTTGAGCTTCCAGCTGTGCCCAGGGCACCAACTGCTCGATATCCGCCAGGAAGCGATCTCGTCGGGTTTGCTTTTTCTTGCCGGTGTATTCGAGTTCGGAGAAGGTCTTCTGCATAGCGCGTAACGAGGCTCACGAAGAGGGGGCTGATTGAGGGGGTCAGTGTGCCAAGGCTCTGAGCGGTTGGCTATTTATGCAGCGTCTCCTTAGTGTTTTTTCTTGGTTGTTGGGTTGGCCATGTAGTTGAGAACAAGTTGTGCGCTGTTTCTGCAGGAGCGGCCTTATGCCCGGTTATTTCGTTTTATGGTGGCTAAGACAGCGCAGTACCTGTGGGAGCGGGCGCGCCCGCGAAGCAGACGACGCGGTGGATGGCACCGGCTTTGCCGGTGTTCGCGGGCTTGCCCGCTCCCACAAGTACCGCGTGATCTCAAGTGCGACGCCGTCCCTGTGGGAGCGGGTTTACCCGCGAATGGGCCGGTTCCGGGTATCTGGCGGGCGCCTGGGCTTTGTTGAAATCAAGCGGCAGCCGTGATCGACCTTGAGGGCCTCTTCGCGGGTGAACCCGCTCCCACAAAGCTTGCGCAAGCTTCCAGATCTTGAGCAAGGCGGCGCTCCTGCGTGTCCCTTTACGTAAACGTCACCATATGCCACCTTCTACCTCAGCCTGATGACGGCCAGGGATTTCTCCCGCACACTGCGGAAAATTCCCAAGCCCGTTCCCCGCCACCTTGCGGGGCACAGCCGGAGTAGAAAATGGCGCGACAACTAATAACAAACGCCCACGACCCGCTGCACGAATCCCGCCAGGCCCGCCTGAAGCTGGCCAGCGAAGGCGAGCTGCCACTGGGCATGCTGCGCGACGAGATCGATGCCTCCTGGCGCCGCAGCCTGGGCCATGGCCTGGACTGTCTGCAGGGCGAGCAGGTGGGCCTGGGCCTGGAGCAGGGCCACGACCTGCGCATGCTGCTGGAGCGCAACCGCCTGCTGGTTGACGCCGTTACCCCGGAACTGGACTATCTGGTCGCGCGTCAGGGCAAGGCCGGCATCGTCATCCTCGGCGACGCCCAGGCCAATGTGCTGGCCATCGAAGGGCAGAAGCACGTGCTGCAACGCGAGGGCCTGCGCGACCTGCACCCGGGCAGTTGCTGGAGCGAGTCGCTGCGTGGCACCAATGCGATCGGCACGGCAGTGGTGGAAGGCCGGCCGACGCTGATCAACTGCGGCGAACATTACCTCGACCGCCTCAGCCCGTTCTCCTGCACTTCGGTACCCCTGCGCGACCCGCGCGGCGAGGTGATCGGCGTGCTCGACATCACCCGTGAAGGGGTGATGGCGCAACCACAGGACAGCCTGTCGACGCTGATGCTGGCGGCCGGCAACATCGAAAGCCGTATGTTTGGCCTGTGCCACCCGGAGCAATTGGTGCTGGCCTTCCACAGCCGCCCGCAATACCTCAACAGCGCCTGGCATGGCCTGCTGGCGCTGAGCCTGGACGGTGAAGTGCTGGCTGCCAACGACAGTGCCTGCCAGCTGTTGCAGGTGCCGCGCCATGAGCTGTTGGGCCGGCGCAGCAGCGACCTGCTGGGTGAACGGTCACCGGCCTTCATCGCCCGCCTGTGGCAGGGCGGGGTGAGCAGTGTGCAAACGGCCAAGGGCGAGTTCTACTTCCGCGCCCTGCAGCTGCCGCGCCATGGCCGGGTCAACGGCAGCACGCCGGTGAGCAAGCCGGCGCCGGGCAAGCAGTCACCCGCCCTCGACGCCCTGGCCGGTGGCGACCTGCGCCTGGCGCGCAACCTGCGCATGGCCCGCCAGGGGCTGGGCAATGGCCTGCCGGTGCTGTTGCTGGGCGAGACCGGTACCGGCAAGGAAGTCGTCGCCCGGGCCCTGCACCAGGCCAGCCCGCGTGCCGACAAACCGTTCGTGGCCGTCAACTGCGCGGCCATCCCCGAAGGGCTGATCGAGTCCGAACTGTTCGGCTACCGTGAAGGCGCGTTCACCGGCTCGCGCCGGGGCGGCATGGTCGGCCGGCTGATGCAGGCCCACGGCGGCACGCTGTTCCTCGACGAAATCGGCGACATGCCGCTAGCGCTGCAGGCGCGCTTGTTGCGGGTACTGCAGGAACGGCGAGTGGCACCGCTGGGGGCGGGCGACGAGCAGGACATTGATGTGGCATTGATCTGTGCCACGCACCGCGACCTCAAGCGCCTGGTGCAGGAGCAGCACTTCCGCGAAGACCTTTACTACCGGGTCAACGGCGTGTCGCTGCGCCTGCCGGCACTGCGCGAGCGTGATGACCTGACTGCGATCATCCAGGGGCTGCTGGAAAAGTCCGATGCCCGGGGCGTGACCTTGGACCCGGCCCTGACCGCGTTGCTCGAAGGCTTCGACTGGCCGGGCAACATCCGCCAGCTGGAAATGGTCGTGCGCACCGCGCTGGCCATGCGCGAGGACGGCGAGCAGGTGCTGACCCTGGACCACCTCACCGACTGCCTGCTGGACGAACTGGCCAGTGGCACGGCGCCTTCCGGCAGCCTCAAGGACAACGAACTGGAACTGATACGTGGCGCCTTGGCGCGCCATCAGGGCAATGTGTCCGCGGCGGCCGAGGCGCTGGGTATCAGCCGGGCGACGCTGTACCGCAAGCTCAAACAGTTGCGCGGCTGACGTGGGCGGCCTGTTCGCCCGGCTGGTGGAGTCCAGCGACCCTGTGCTCATGCGCCAGGCGTTGGCCTGGCTGTATGGTTTCGTGCGCCCCCATCGACGCGCCATCGGCCTGTTGCTCGGCTTGTCGCTGGGTGCCTCATTGCTGGCGCTGGCGCAACCTTGGCTGGTCAAGACGCTGATCGACGAGGGGCTGCTGGCCAAGGACTACCAGACCCTCTGGCACATGGCCGCGATCATGATCGGCGCGGGCCTGCTGGGTACCGTGCTGGCCGGGGTCAACCGCTACCTGCACACGCGCTTGTCGGGGCGCATCCTGTTTGCCCTGCGCGACGACCTTTACCGCCACCTGCAGCAGCTGTCGCCGACGTTCTACGGGCGGCGGCGCATCGACGACATCCTTTCGCGGCTGGATGGCGATGTGGCGGAAATCCAGCGCTTTGCCGTGGATTCGCTGTTTTCGGCGGTGTCGGCGGTGATCGGCCTGGTGGGCGCGGTGGTGTTGATGCTGATGCTGTCGTGGCAACTGTCTTTGCTGCTGGCGCTGCTGGTACCGATAGAAGTGCTGTGGCTGCGCTGGATGCGGCGCAAGGTTGAGCGCGAAGTACGCACCCTGCGCGAACGCTCGGCAGATGTGTCGTCGTTCCTGGTCGAAACCCTGCCGGCAATGAAGTTCATCCAGGCCGCCGGCCAGCAAGGCCGCGAGGCGGGGCGCCTGGACCAGTTGGGCCAGGGCTACATGCGCCAGCTGCTCAAGGTGCAGGTGACCGAATTCTTCACCCAGGCCATCCCCGGCACGCTGACCTCCTGGTGCCGCGCCTGCGCGTTCCTGGTCGGCGGTTGGTGGGTGATTCAGGGTGCCTGGCAGTTGGGTGCGCTGATCGCCTTTTCCACCTACATGGGCATGGCGGTAGGGCCGGTGCAGAGCCTGCTGGGCCTGTACGTGGCGGTGCAGCGCATGGCGGTGAGCCTGGGGAGGGTGATGGAACTGAAGCAGGAGGCCGTGGCCGTGCGCCCGGCAGCCAACCCGCAGCCGGTGCCCGACGGCCCGGGCGAATTGCGCCTCGAGGGGGTGAGTTTTGCCCATGAAGGGCGCCAGGGCGCGGTGCTGAACGACGTGCAGGTGTGCGTGCCGGGTGGCCTGAAGGTGGCCATCAGCGGTGCCTCGGGGGTGGGCAAGTCGACCCTGATCGACCTGCTGCAGCGCTTCTACGACCCGGACGCCGGGCGCATCCTGCTGGACGGCACCGACCTGCGCGAACTGGACCTGGCCGCGCTGCGCCGACGCATTGCAGTGGTCAGCCAGGATATCGTGCTGTTCCGCGGCACCCTGGCACAGAACCTGGCCTACGGCGTGCCCGAGGCAAGCCGTGAGGAACTGGAACGGGTGGTGCGCCTGGCGCGGCTGGACAGCCTGGTCGACAGCCTGCCGCTGGGCCTGGACGGCCTGCTGGGTGAGCGTGGCCAGCAGTTGTCGGGCGGGCAGAAACAACGCATTGCCATCGCCCGCGCGGTGCTGCAGGCGCCGGCGATCCTGGTACTGGACGAGGCCACCTCGGCGGTGGACGAAGCCACCGAGCGCGAAGTGATAGCGGCCATCGACCAGCTGTTCGCCGGCCGCACGCGCATCCTGATCAGTCACCGTGCTTCGACCCTGGCCGATGCCGACCTGCACCTGCAGCTGCACGCTGGCCAGTTGCAGGTGCTGCCCGAGGAGGTGATCAAGCATGGGCACTGACGTGCGTGTTGGCGTGATCGACAGTGGTTGCACGCCAGAGCAGGCCAGCGCCTTGCTGGGCGCGCGCCGCTTTTGGCTGGAGGACGGCCAGTTGCGCGAAGGTGACATGCTGCCCGACCAGCTTGGGCACGGTAGCGCGGTGCTCGCCGGCTTGCAGCGGGAGGCCGGGCCGGTGCCTGTGCTGCTGGCCCAGGTTTTCGGCGCCCAGGCCAGCACCAGTGCCTTGCAGGTGGCGGCCGCGCTGCTGTGGCTGGTGGAGGCGGGGGTTACGCTGGTCAACCTCAGCCTTGGCCTGCAGCAGGACCGGCCTGTGCTGCACCAGGCTTGCGCCGAGGCTTTGGCCGCGGGTGTGCTGTTGTGCGCCTCCAGCCCGGCCCAGGGCGGGCCGGTGTATCCGGCCAGCTACCCCGGAGTGATCCGGGTTACCGGCGATGCCCGCTGTGCACCGGGCCAGTGGTCCTGGCTGGGTACCCGGCAGGCGGACTTCGGCGGTTATGTGGGCGCGGGCGGCAGGGCGGGCGCGAGCCTGGGCTGTGCGGCCCTGAGTGGCAGGATTGCTGCGTTGCTGCGTGATGAGCCGGGCATGGGCCACCAGCAGGTTCATGACTGGTTGCGCCACCACGCGGCGTTTACCGGCCCCGAGCGACGAGGTGCCGGCCATGGCTGAACCGCGCATTGTGGTGCTGGGGGCAGGCCCTGCGGGTGCGGCCACGGCCATTGGCCTGCGGCGGCTGGGTTATGCGGTAACGGTGGTGTCCGAGTGGCGCCGGTTCGCGGCGGTCGAAGGGGTTTCGCAGCGGGTGCTGGACGGGCTGCGCCATGCCGGCCTTGGTGGGGCGTTGCGCCAGGCGGCGATGCCGGCGACTCGGCAAGTGCACTGGAACGGCCAGCAGCTGCACCTGAACCAGGAGTTTCTGCTCGATCGGCAAATGTTTGACCGGGCGCTGCGCGACGACCTTCAGTGCGCGGGTGTGAGCGTGGTCGAGGGGCGGGTGCGTGAGGTGGTTCGCGAAGTCGGTCATGGCATTCGCCTGGACGACGGGCAGGTACTGCAGGCCGATTTCCTGGTCGAAGCCCGAGGCCGCCAGGCCCCATTGGCCGCCGACCGCCTGCGCGGGCCGGAGACGGTCAGCTTGCTGAATGTCTGGCAGGCCGCCCCCGGGGCGCCAGCGTCGGCGGTGGAGAGCCTGGCAGATGGCTGGGCGTGGATGGCGCGCCTGGAAGACGGCCGCTGCTACTGGCAAGTCACCCTGGACGCCGCCGGGCTGCCGGGCAAGGCCGGATTGGCGGATTACTGTGCGGCGCGGCGAGCTGGCAGCGTGCTGGTGGCCGAGCTGTTCGATGCCAGGGCCTTGGCGCCGGCAGAGGTGCATGCGCGCAGCAGTACCGCGATTCTGGCCGGTGAGTGCGTCGGGCAGGACTGGATACGCGTGGGTGATGCCGCGATGGCCGTTGACCCGCTATCAGGTAACGGGATCTTCCAGTCGCTGTCTTCGGCGCTGCAGGCGCCGGTGGTGATCAATACCTTGCTGCGCAGGCCCGAGCGGGCCGGGTTGGCGCGGCAGTTTCACCAGCAGCGGATCGAACAGCTGTTTTTGCGTTTTGCCCGGATCGGGCGGGATTTCTATGGGCAAGAGCAGGGTCGGGTGGGGCAGCCGTTCTGGGCGCGGCGGCAGGGTTGGCCGGACATGCAGGCATTGCACGTGGCGGCGGACTGGAGCGCGGTGAGGGTCGAGCGGCGGCCGGTGTTGCGTGACGGGCTGGTGGATGAGGCCGAGGTGGTGGTGACGGCGGATCAGCCGTTGGGGGTGTGGCATTTGCAGGGGGTGGAGTTGGCGCCGGTGGTGCGCGGGCTGCGTAGCGGCCGACCTCTCGAGGCAGTGTTGTCAGGCCTGCCAGGGGAGCAGCAGAGGATGGTGCGGCGGTGGTTGTTGGAGCAGGGCTTGGTTTGAGATTGCCGGGGCCGCTTTGCGGCCCTTTCGCGACACAAGGCCGCTCCTACAGGTTCGGTGATGCCCATGATGCTTGTGCGGTACCTGTAGGAGCGGCCTTGTGTCGCGATGGGCTGCGTAGCAGCCCCAGGATTTCGAATCAGAAGAAAGTCCCGACGATCAGCTGCATATAGGTCCCGGTATCCCGCCCACCCAGCTGCGTCCCGCCATTGGCCGCGCTGCGTTCCGGCTTGTAGAACCCTACCAGCGGGCTGATCAGCAGGTGGTCGTTGACCATCCATTCCACGTACAGGTCCAGCTCCCGTCCGCCCAGGTTGCCTTGGTCGGTGTCCAGCGTATCGAAGTCGAAGTACAGCGCGCCGACGGTCAGGTTGTCCCGTGGTTTGCCCTTCAGCGCCACGTGGTGCACCTGGCTGTTGCTGTTGAACGGCCCGGCATAGTTCGCCGCCACCTCACCCTGGAACCAGGTGCCATAGCCACGGCTCAGGCCATAGAACAGCGGGTCGAAGTCTTCGGAAAAGCGGCTGTAGCGGTAGGTGGCGGTGGGGGACCAGGGCAGTTCGGAGAAGGTCCAGTTGCCTTCCAGGTACCAGGCGTTCTCCCGCCCGCCGGTTTTGTCCTGGGTCACGTACTCGGCGGCCAGCTCCAGGTCTTTCACCCCCAGGTTGCCACGCCCGCGCAGGCTGGCGGTGTCCATGCCGTCGCGGTGTTCCAGGCCCATGATCTGCGCGTAGCGCTGGTCCACGTCGAGGCCGCGGATCCAGCTCAGGCCGACGGTGCCGGCGTCGGCGACGTGCTCCAGGTTGGCCACCGCCAGCGAGGTGTCGGCCTGGTAGTGGTTGTCGGACTTCAGCCACATCAGGTCGCTGCGCCAGCCTTGCTTGCCGCCAAGGCGCAGCACGGCGGTGCTGTCGAAGGCCTTGCGTGCGGCCAGGTAGTAGGCGCCACCGCGGTCGAAGTTGGCGCCCAGGTCGACCTTGCCCAGGTTCACTGGGTCGCCCTGGATCAGGAAGCCGTCGCCCAGGGTCACCACCTGGCGGCCGCCGGAAATGTTCACGCCGTCTTCGCCCAGGGCCGGGAACAGGTTGGCCGAGCGCCAGCCCAGGTACAGGTCTTCGATGGCGGTGCGGCGCTCGTCCCCCAGGGTCAGGCCGGCGGCATCGCCGTCGCCCCAGGTGGCGGAGCTGAGCAGGTTGAAGGCACCGTAGAGCGCGCCGCTGTCGGCCAGGGCCTGGCTGCCGCTGAGGCCATACTTGACGTAGCCTTCCTGCCAGGCGGTACTACCAGGCTTGCGGTTGCCGGCGAGGTTGAAGCTTTCGTCGCTGTGGAAAGCGCCGAACAGGGCTTCGATGTCGGCGTTGAGGGTGGTGCCGTCGTGGTTGTACAGCTCGTAGGCCTGGGTGACCGGGGCGGCGAACAGCAGGGCCAATGTGCAGGCGAGTTTGTGCCTCATGGTGTGCTCCATGTTTTTGTTGTTGTTCTCGGGTTGCCTGTGCCGGCGTCTTCGCAGCACAAGGCTGCTCCTACAAGGACCGCGCTACCTTTGTAGGAGCAGCCTTGTGCTGCGAAGAGGCCGGTACAGGAAAATGATCAGAGCTTGATCAACACCGATTTCAGCTCGGTGTAGTGGTCGATGGCAGCCGCCCCCATCTCACGGCCGACGCCGGACATCTTGTAGCCGCCAAAGGGCAAGGCAGGGTCGAGGGCGCTGTGGCAGTTGACCCACACCGACCCCGACTTGATGCGTGGGATCATCCGGTGCACGGCGGCCAGGTCGTTGGACCAGATGCTCGCACCCAGGCCATAGGGGTTGTCGTTGGCCATGCCGATCACTTCGTCGATGTCATCGAACGGCATCGCCACCAGCACCGGGCCGAAGATTTCTTCCTGCACCAGGCGGTGGCGCTGGTCGACATCGACGATCACTGTCGGCTTTACGAAATAGCCCGGCCCGAAGCCTTCGCCACCGCAGGCAATGGTCGCGCCCAGCTCGCGGCCAAGCTCGATGTAGCCGGTGACGCGGTCCTGCTGCTTGGCCGAGATCAGCGGACCCATCTGCACTGCCGGGTCCAGACCGCTGCCCAGCTTCATGCCGTTGGCGATGCCGGCGATGTCGGCCACCACGTTGTCGAAGTGCTTGCGGTGCACGTACAGGCGGGACCCGGCACAGCACACCTGGCCCTGGTTGAAGAAGATCGCCGTGGCCGCGCCGGCCGCGGCTTCCTGCAGGTTGGCGTCGGGCATGACGATGGTCGGCGACTTGCCGCCGAGTTCCAGGGTGACACGGGTCATGTTGTCCATGGCTGCCTTGCCGATCAGCTTGCCGACCTCGGTGGAGCCAGTGAAGGTCAGCTTGTCCACGCCGGGGTGGCGGCTGAGTGCGGCGCCGGCGTTCAGGCCGGTGCCGGTGACCACGTTGAACACACCTGCCGGGTAGCCGGCTTCGTCCACCAGCTCAGCCAGCTTGAGCACGCTCAGCGGTGTTTCGTCCGCGGGCTTGAGCACGACGGTGCAACCGGTAGCCAGGGCCGGGCCGAGCTTCCAGCAGGCCAGCAGCAACGGGAAGTTCCAGGCGACGATGGCGCCGACCACGCCCACTGCCTCGCGCCGCACGAAACCATGGAACTGGTCGTTGGGCATCAACGGCATCGAGGCTTCGACAGTGCTACCCTCGATCTTGGTGGCCCAGCCGGCCATGTAGCGCAGGAAGTCGATGGCCAGTTGCACGTCCATCACCTGGGCAACGGCGGCGCTCTTGCCGTTGTTCAGGCATTCCAGTTCGGCCAGCTGGCGGGCGTCGCGCTCCATCAGGTCGGCCAGGCGCCACAGCAGGTTCTGCCGTTCGCGTGGGCGCAGGCGGCTCCACGGCGAATCGTCGAAGGCCTGGCGAGCGGCGCGCACCGCGCGGTCGACATCTTCGGCCTCGGCGGCGGGCACTTCACCCAGTACCTCGCCAGTGGCCGGGTTGCGGAACGACAGGGTGCGACCGCTGGCGGCGTCCTGCCAGTCGGCGCCGATGCGCATCTTCAGCTTGCGTTCGAGAAAGGCGCGGGTGGCGGGCAGGATGGGCAGTTCGGAAAGCATGGGACGGTGCCTCTTGTCATTGGATGTGACAGGCATAGGCGCAATGGGCGTGCCAAGGTCGGTAGATGGCCGCAAGCCGTTGAACGGGTTGGGTTTTGTCCTGGTGCAAGGTTGGGATTGCAGGGCTGCGCTGTTGCACATTGAGACGGTGTGAGACGGTGGTGAAACAGTAAAAGCGGGGGCCGCTGTGCGGCCCTTTCGCGACACAAGGCCGCTCCTACAGGCCGTACGCGATCCCTTGTAGGAGCGGCCTTGTGTCGCGAAAGGCCTGCGCAGCAGGCCCAGTGTCTCAAGGTGAAACACTCAGTCGCGGAATGGGACGCTCAAAGAAGCTGTCCTTGCATTGCCATTATCCGGTAATTGTCCTCAATGGCTTGATTTAAAACACTTTTACAGCACCTGGCACAGTTCCTGTATCGCAACCGTCACATGCACACCTGCTGTACCAAAGCGTGCGAAAACGATAAGAACAACAACCGTGGAGGTCTGACCTTGAAGACGACTCGACTCCGGCGGCATGCGGGCAAACTGGCGCTGGTCGCCGCCGCGCTGCTGAGCACCCAGGCCATGGCGGCCGAGCAGGGCCCGAGCCTGTTGCAGAACAAGTGCATGGGGTGCCATATCCCCGAAGGCAACGACACCTACAGCCGCATCAGCCACCAGCGCAAGACGCCGGAAGGCTGGCTGATGAGCATCGCCCGCATGCAGGTGATGCACGGCCTGCAGATCAGCGACGACGACCGCCGCACCCTGGTCAAGTACCTGGCCGACAAGCAGGGCCTGGCGCCCAGCGAAACCGATGGCGTGCGGTATGCCATGGAGCGCCGGCTGAACACCGTCGAGCAGTTCGACACCCAGCTCAGCGAAACCTGTGGCCGTTGCCACTCCGGTGCCCGTGTCGCCTTGCAGCGGCGCCCGGCCAAGGAGTGGGAGCACCTGGTCAACTTCCATCTCGGCCAGTGGCCGTCCCTCGAATACCAGGCCCAGGCGCGTGACCGCGACTGGCTGCCGATCGCCCTGCAACAAGTGGTGCCGGACCTGGCCAAGCGCTACCCGCTGGAAAGCGCGGCGTGGGCCGAATGGCAGAAAGCCAGGCCCAAGGCCGATGCGCTGCCGGGCCAGTGGGCATTCAGCGGCCACATGCTGGCCAAGGGCGATGTGCGCGGGGTGATGAGCGTCACGCCTGACCAGGGTGACACCTTCAAGGTCGAGGTCAAGGGCGCTTATGCCGACGGCACGCCGTTCAATGGCAGCGGTTCGGCGATCCTCTACAACGGCTATGAATGGCGTGGCAACGTCAAGGTCGGCGACGCCAACCTGCGCCAGGTGTTCGCCGCGCTGGATGGCGAAATGAAGGGCCGCATGTTCGAGGCCGAGCACGACGAGCGTGGCCTGGACTTCACCGCAGTGAAGGAGGGCAAGGCGCGCCTGCTGGCGGTACAACCGGCATTCATCAAGGCCGGTGGCGAAAGCGAGATCACCCTGGTCGGCAGCGGCCTGGCCGGCAAACCGGACCTGGGCGCTGGCGTGGAAGTGACCGAGGTACTGGAGCAGACCCCAACCCTGGTACGGGTGAAGGCCCGCGCCGCGGCCGATGCCAGGCCTGGCCAGCGCGAAGTCGCCGTAGGGGCGCTCAAGGGCGTCAACCTGGCGGTGTACGACAAGGTCGAGGAAGTGAAAGTGGTGCCGGCGTTCTCCATCGCCCGCATCGGTGAAAACGGCGCCTCGGTGCCCAAGGTGCAGGGCCGCTTCGAGGCCGAAGCCTGGGGCAAGGACGCCAATGGCCAGCCGCTGCGCATCGGCTACCTGCCGGCCAGCTGGAAGGTCGAGCCGTTCAACGAGCGTGCGATCGAGGACGAGGACGTGAAGTTCGCCGGGAAGATGCAGGCCGATGGCGTGTTCGTGCCAGGCGGCGCCGGCCCCAACCCGGAGCGCAAGATGATGACCAACAACGCCGGCAACCTGAAGGTCATCGCCACCCTGGCCGACGGTGGCCAGACTGGCGAGGGGCACATGATCGTCACCGTACAGCGCTGGAACAACCCGCCGCTGCCGTAACGGCAGGGGGCTTACGGTTTTCCAACGGATCGATTATCGGGAGGTCGCCATGGGCGCGCTACTGAACCTGGTCGAACGCAACCTGCATGAAGTGCAGGTCGACGCCGACCGCATGCTGTTCCATATCCCCAGCAGTTCGCTGTTCACCGCCGACGCGGTGACCGGCGGCATCATCGACACCCTGCGCCAGCAAGGCTGCTCGGCCGAGGAGCTGATGCAGCGCCTTGGCCAGCGGTTTGCCGGCAGCGATATCCAGGACACCCTGCGCGAGCTGATCGCGCTGGAACTGGTCAGCGACGGCTCGCCGCTGACCCCGGAAATCGCCCTCAAGCAGGTCGAGCGCACGGCGCTGAACACCGTGGTGCTCAACGTCAACACCGGCTGCAACCTCAGCTGCACCTACTGCTACAAGGAAGACCTGGACAAACCGTCCGCGGGCAAGAAGATGAGTACTGCCACCGCCGAGGCTTCGGTGGAGATGCTGCTCAAGGAGTCGCCCGACGAGCAGCGCTACAGCGTGGTGTTCTTCGGTGGCGAGCCGCTGTCCAACCGGCCACTGATCGAGCACATGGTCGCCTACTGCGAGCGGCGCTTCGCCGAGGCGGGCAAGCAGGTGGAGTTCATCATGACCACCAATGCCACCTTGCTCAACGAAGAGATCGTCGACTGGCTCAATGCCCATCGCTTCGGCCTGTCGATCAGCATCGACGGCCCCAAGACCGTGCACGACCGCAACCGCATCACCGTGGGCGGGCAGGGCACCTATGACGTGGTGCGGCGCAAGGTCGACATGCTGCTGTCGCGCTACCACAGCCGCCCGGTGGGCGCGCGGGTCACGCTGACCCGTGGCATCACCGATGTCGAGACCATCTGGAACCACCTGTTCAACGAACTGGGCTTCGCTGAAGTCGGCTTTGCCCCGGTCACCTCCGGCGACATGGCCAACTTCAACCTCACGGGCGAAGAGCTGGTGCAGGTGTTCGCCAACATGAAGGCGCTGGGCCGGCGTTACCTGGAGGCTGCGCTGGAGCACCGCAACATCGGCTTCTCCAACCTGCACCAGCTGATCACCGACATCCACGAAGGCCACAAGAAGGCCCTGCCGTGCGGCGCCGGGCTGAAGATGCTGGCCGTGGACCATGAGGGCGAGTTGAACCTGTGCCACCGCTTCACCGGCTCCAGCCTGCCGACCTTCGGCAATGTGCACCAGGGCGTGAAGCAGGCGCAGCTCAACGACTTCCTGTCGCAGCGCCTGGACCGCAGCAACACCGGCTGCGACAGCTGCCGCATCCGCAACCTGTGCTCCGGCGGCTGCTACCACGAAAGCTATGCCCGCTATGGCGACCCGCAGCACCCGACCTACCACTATTGCGAACTGATGCGCGACTGGGTCGACTTCGGCATCGAAGTCTACAGCCGCATCATGGCCGCCAACCCGGCCTTCATCGATCGCTACATCACCCCGCGGAAGGCGCACTGACATGAAGCACTTGAAGCCCCTGAACAACAAGGCGCGCATCCTCGAGCAGGCCGCCGCCGAAGACCGCGTCGAAGAAGTCATGGCCATGAGCGCAGTGGCGGGCTGCACCGCCACCACCGACCCGGGCTGGGAAGTGGACGCCTTTGGTGGCGTGAGCTCGCTGTGCCAGCCGATGGAGGCCGACCTGTATGGCTGCTCCGACCCTTGCTGGTGGCCGGCCCAGGTGCCGGACATGATGAGCACCTACCAGGACTGGAACGCCCAGGCGAGCAACTCGGCGGAAGACTGGCGCAACCTCGGCACCGTGTTCCCGAAAGACAAGTGACCGGCCCAACAAGAATGACAAGGGGAAACCGCATGAAAGCTGGACGCTGCGCGTCACTCGCGCTCACCATCGCCGCCACGGCCTGTGCCGGGCTGGTACAGGCCGCCGACACCGGGCCGGCGCTGAAGGCTGGCCACGAATACATGATCGTGACCAACTACCCGAACAACCTGCACGTGGTCGATGTGGCCAGTGACACGGTGTACAAGAGCTGCGTGATGCCCGACAAGTTCGGCCCCGGCACCGCGATGATGGCGCCGGACAACCGCACCGCCTACGTGCTCAACAACCACTACGGCGACATCTACGGCATCGACCTGGACACCTGCAAGAACACCTTCCACGCCAACCTGTCCAGTGTGCCGGGTGAGGTGGGCCGGTCGATGTACTCGTTCGCCATCAGCCCGGACGGCAAGGAAGTGTACGCCACGGTCAACCCCACCCAGCGCCTGAACGACCACTACGTGGTCAAGCCACCGCGGCTGGAAGTGTTCAGCACCGCCGATGGCCTGGAGGCCAAGCCGGTGCGCACCTTCCCGATGCCGCGCCAGGTGTACCTGATGCGTGCGGCGGACGATGGCAGCCTGTACGTCGCCGGGCCGGACATCTACAAGATGGACGTGAAGACCGGCAAGTACACGGTGGCCTTGCCGCTACGCAACTGGAACCGCAAAGGCTACAGCGCCCCGGACGTGCTGTACTTCTGGCCGCACCAGAGCCCGCGCCACGAGTTTTCGATGCTGTACACCATTGCCAGGTTCAAGGATGACAAGCAGGACCCGGCCACCGCCGATCTGCTGTATGGCTACCTGAGCGTCGACCTGAAGACCGGCAAGACCCACACCCAGGAATTTGCCGACCTGACCGAGCTGTACTTCACCGGGCTGCGTTCGCCGAAAGACCCGAACCAGATCTACGGCGTGCTCAACCGCCTGGCCAAGTACGACCTCAAACAGCGCAAGCTGATCAAGGCGGCGAATCTGGACCACACTTACTACTGCGTGGCCTTCGACAAGAAAGGCGACAAGTTGTACCTGGGCGGCACCTTCAATGACCTGGCGGTGTTCAACCCGGATACGCTGGAGAAAGTGAAGAACATCAAGTTGCCGGGTGGGGACATGTCCACCACCACGCCGCAGGTGTTCATCCGTTAGCTCCAGGATGGCTTCACTGGCCTCTTCGCAGCACAAGGCTGCTCCTACAGGCTACTGCGCTCCAATGTAGGAGCAGCCTTGTGCTGCGAAGAGGCCCGCTCAATCAACACAAGAACAACAAGAGACCGCCCATGCCCCAGCCAAGCTACTCCCAGGGCAACCAGGACAAACCCCTGCTTACCCAGTGCATCGGCGACGCCTTCGACACCACCGTCGCCCGCTTCCCCGACCGTGACGCCCTGGTCGTCCGCCACCAGGCCCTGCGCTACACCTGGCAGCAGCTGGCCGACGCGGTCGACCAGCACGCCCGTGCGCTGATGGCCCTGGGCGTGCAGCCCGGTGACCGCCTCGGTATCTGGGCACCCAACTGCGCAGAGTGGTGCATCACCCAGTTCGCCAGCGCCAAGGTGGGCGCGATCCTGGTCAACATCAACCCGGCCTACCGCTCCAGCGAACTGGACTACGCCCTCGGCCAGTCCGGCTGCCGCTGGGTGATCTGCGCCGACGCGTTCAAGACATCCGACTACCACGCCATGTTGCTGGGCCTGGTTCCGGGCCTGGCCAGCAGCCAGCCGGGCGCCCTGATCTGCGAACGCTTCCCCGAACTGCGTGGTGTGGTCAGCCTGGCCGCTGCGCCACCAGCGGGCTTTCTCGCCTGGCACGACCTGCAGGCCCGTGCCGCGGCCGTCAGCCGCGAAGCCCTTGCCGAGCGCCAGGCGCAGCTGCGCTGCGACGACCCGATCAATATCCAGTACACCTCGGGCACCACCGGCTTCCCGAAAGGCGCCACCCTCAGCCACAGCAACATCCTCAACAACGGCTACATGGTCGGTGAAAGCCTGGGCCTGACCGAGCATGACCGGCTGGTGGTGCCGGTGCCGCTGTACCACTGCTTTGGCATGGTCATGGCCAACCTCGGCTGCATGACCCACGGCAGCACCCTGATCTACCCCAACGACGCCTTCGACCCATTGGCCACCCTGCGTGCGGTGGCGGAAGAAAAGGCCACTGCCTTGTACGGTGTGCCGACCATGTTCATTGCCGAACTGGACCACCCGCAGCGTGACGAGTTCGACCTGTCCAGCCTGCGCACCGGGATCATGGCCGGCGCCACCTGCCCGATCGAAGTGATGCGCCGGGTTATCGGCGAGATGCACATGGCCGAGGTGCAGATTGCCTACGGTATGACCGAAACCAGCCCGGTGTCGCTGCAGACCGGCGCCAGCGACGACCTGGAGCGCCGCGTGACCAGCGTCGGGCGCACCCAGCCAAGGCTGGAGAACAAGGTGATTGATGCCGATGGCAACACGCTGCCGCGGGGCGAGATCGGCGAATTGTGCACGCGGGGTTACAGCGTGATGCTGGGCTATTGGAACAACCCCAAGGCCACGGCCGAAAGCATCGATGAGGAAGGCTGGATGCACACCGGCGACCTGGCGGTGATGGACGAGCAGGGCTATGTGCGTATTGTCGGGCGCAGCAAGGACATGATCATTCGCGGCGGCGAGAACATCTACCCGCGCGAGCTGGAGGAGTTCTTCTTCACCCACCCGGCGGTGGCCGATGTGCAGGTGATTGGCGTGCCGTGCAGCAAGTACGGTGAAGAGATCGTGGCCTGGGTGCGGCTTCATCCGGGGCATACGGCCAGCGCGGAGGAACTGCGCGATTGGGCGAAGGCGCGGATCGCACACTTCAAGGTGCCCCGGTACTTCCGCTTTGTCGATGAGTTCCCGATGACGGTGACCGGCAAGGTGCAGAAGTTCCGCATGCGCGAGATCAGTGTCGAGGAGCTGTTTGCCGGGTAAATCACCCATTGAAAAGGAAGTGGGCCCCTGTAGGAGCGGCCTTGTGTCGCGAAAGGGCTGCAGAGCAGCCCCGGCAATTTGTGCATCTGCGCCGAAATCCCGGGGCCGCTTTGCGGCCCTTTCGCGACACAAGGCCGCTCCTACAAGGACCGCGCAGGGCTGATGGTCAGGCAGCAGATGACCTCAGCCCTGCAGCAACTCCGGGCTGTTGAAGTTGCTCAACCTGCGATCATCGTCGGCACATTCCAGCCCCTGCACCGCTTCACGCAGCAAGGCCTTCTGCAAACTCCGCTCGCCCGTCGCCCAGGCCTGCTCCAGCACCGGCAACACCCGGCGTGGCAGCACGCTGAACATCGGCTGCCAGTACCCACCCTGGCGCACCATGGCCGCACTGTCACCCGCCACCGCCAGGTGCAGCAGGTCCTCGATCAACCCCCGGTCAACCAGCGGTGCATCACAGGCCAGCAGCACCACCCATTCATGCCGCGCCACCTTGAGCCCGGCAATCACCCCCGCCAACGGCCCGGGGTAGTCCGCCTCGGCATCGCCGACCAACTGGTCGGCATACGCCCGGTAGGCCTGCTGGTTACGGTTGCAGGAAATCACCAGGTCATCGCTGAGCGGCCGTACCACGCGCTGCACATGCGCCACCAGCGGTTCGCCCTGCCAGTCGACCAGGCCCTTGTCGCGGCCGCCCATGCGCTGGCCGCGGCCACCGGCGAGAATGAGGATGGAGCAGGGGGGCAGGGCATCAGGCATGAAAAAGGGTTCCGGGCAGTCAATGCCGGGAACCCTCCCATTTCACGCGGGGCTTGTCCAGTCAGCTGTCGCTGGTCACGGCCTGCGTGTCGGCATTACCCGCCTGGCGTCGCCCGGCAAGGCGCATCACCACCACGAAGAACACCGGCACGAACACCACGGCCAGGGTGGCGCTGAGCATGCCGCCGATCACCCCGGTACCGATCGCCTTCTGGCTGGCCGAGCTGGCGCCGCTGGCAATGGCCAGTGGCACCACGCCCAGGATGAACGCCAGCGAGGTCATCACGATCGGGCGCAGGCGCAGGCGCGCGGCCTGCACGGCGGCGTCGGCAGCATCCACGCCCTGGTCGACCAGGCTCTTGGCAAACTCGATGATCAGGATGGCGTTCTTCGCCGACAGGCCGATCAGCGTGATCAGGCCGACCTTGAAGAACACGTCGTTGGGCATGCCGCGCAGGGTCACCGCCAGCACCGCACCGAGCACGCCCAGCGGTACTACCAGCAGAACTGCGGTGGGGATCGACCAGCTTTCGTACAGCGCTGCCAGGCACAGGAACACCACCAGCAACGACAGCGCCATCAGCATCGGTGCCTGGCTGCCGGACAGCCGCTCCTGCAGCGACAGGCCAGTCCATTCCAGGCCGGCACCGGCCGGCAGCTGGGCCACCAGGCGCTCGATCTCGGCCATGGCTTCGCCCGAACTGTAGCCGGCTGCCGGTTCGCCGGAAATCGACACCGCCGGGTAGCCGTTGTAGCGGGTCAGTTGCACCGGGCCGCTGACCCACCTGGCCTGGACGAAGGCGCCCAGTGGCACCATCTTGCCGCTGTCGTTGCGCACGTGGATCTTCAGCAGGTCTTCGACCTGGCTGCGCTGGTCGCCTTCGGCCTGCACCACCACCCGCTGCATGCGGCCCTGGTTGGGGAAGTCGTTGACGTAGCTGGAACCCACGGCCACGTCCAGCACCGAACCGATATCGGCAAACGATACGCCCAGGGCGTTGGCCTGGCGGCGGTCGATTTCCAGTTGTACCTGCGGGCTTTCCGCCAGCGAGGCTTCGCGCACGTTGGTCAGCACCTTGCTTTTGCCGGCATTTGCCAGCAGTTCGTCGCGGGCGGCCATCAGCTCGGCGTGGCCCATGCCGCCGCGGTCCTGCAGGCGGAACTCGAAGCCGGTCGACTCGCCAAGGCCGTCGATTGGCGGTGGCAGCACGGAATAGGCCACGGCGTCCTTGAGCTGGGTAAAGGCCATGGTCGCGCGGTCGGCGATCGACTGGGCGCTGTCGTCGGCACCGCGCTCGGACCAGTCCTTGAGCGTGGTGAAAGCCAGCGCTGCGTTCTGCCCGCTGCCCGAGAAGCTGAAACCCAGGATCAAGGTGGTGTTACCCACGCCGGGCTCTTCGGCGTTGTGCGCCTCGATCTGTGCCGCCACCTGCTCGGTGCGCATGCGGCTGGCGCCCGGCGGCAGCTGGATATCGGTGATGGTGTAGCCCTGGTCTTCGGTGGGCAGGAACGCCGTGGGCAGCTGGCTGAAGCCATAACCCAGCACCGCCAGCAGCAACGCGTATACCAGCAGGTAGCGGCCGCTGCGCTTGAGCGCCTGCACCACCCAGCGCTGGTAACCGTTGCTCATGCCCTCGAAGCGCCGGTTGAACCAGCCGAAGAAGCCCTTGCGTTCGTGGTGCTCGCCCTTGGCCACCGGCTTGAGCAGGGTGGCACACAGCGCCGGGGTCAGGCTGAGGGCGAGGAACGCCGAGAACAGGATCGACACTGCCATCGACAGCGAGAACTGCTGGTAGATCACGCCCACCGAGCCTTGCATGAAGGCCATGGGCAGGAACACCGCCACCAGCACCAGGGTAATGCCGACGATCGCGCCGCTGATCTGGCCCATCGCCTTGCGCGTGGCCTCCTTGGGCGGCAGGCCTTCCTCGGCCATGATCCGCTCGACGTTTTCCACCACCACGATGGCGTCGTCGACCAGGATGCCGATGGCCAGCACCATGCCGAACAGGGTCAGCACGTTGACCGAGAAGCCCATGGCCAGCATCACGGCGAAGGTGCCCATCAGGGCCACCGGCACCACCAGGGTCGGGATCAGGGTGTAGCGCAGGTTCTGCAGGAACAGGAACATCACCGCGAACACCAGCAGCATGGCTTCGAACAGGGTGTTGATGACCTGCTCGATCGACACCTTGACGAATGGCGAGGTGTCGTAGGGGATGTCGTACTTGACGCCTTCGGGGAAGTAGCGCGCCAGGTCCTGCATCTTCGCCCGCACCAGGGTGGCGGTTTCCATGGCGTTGGCGCCCGGCGACAGCTGCACGCTGAAGGCGGTGGCCGGCTTGCCGTTCAGGCGCGTGCCGTACTGGTATTCCTGGGCACCGATCTCGACCCGGGCGACATCGCCGATGGTCACCGTGGAACCGTCCGGGTTGGCACGCAGGACAATCCCGGCGAACTCCTCGGGGGTGCTCAGCTGACCCTTGACCACCACGTTGGCGGTGATTTCCTGAGTGCCACGGGTGGGCAGGTCACCAATGCTGCCGGGTGCCACCTGGGCGTTCTGCGCGGCGATGGCCTCGGCCACGTCGTTGGGCGTGAGGTTGAAGCCGATCAGCTTGCGCGGGTCGATCCAGATGCGCATGGCGCGTTCCGAACCGTACAGCTGGGCCTTGCCGACGCCCTTGAGGCGGCGGATCTCGTCCATCACGTTGCGCGCAAGGATATCCGACAGGGCGGTTTCGTCGAGCTTGCCGTCTTCGGAGGTGAGGGTGGCCAGCAGCAGGAAGCCGGTGGAGACCTTTTCCACCTGCAGGCCTTGCTGGGTCACCGGGCGCGGCAGGCGCGACTCGACCACCTTCAGGCGGTTCTGCACGTCGACCTGGGCCAGGTCCGGGTTGGTGCCCGGGGCGAAGGTGGCGGTGATGGTGGCGCTGCCCAGGCTGCTCTGCGACTCGAAGTACAGCAGGTTGTCGGCGCCGTTGAGCTCCTGCTCGATCAGGCTGACCACGCTCTCGTCCATGGTCGCCGCCGAGGCGCCCGGGTACACGGCGTAGATTTCCACCTGCGGCGGGGCCACGTTGGGGTACTGGGCCACCGGCAGCTGCGGGATGGCCAGGGCACCGGCCAGCAGGATGAACAGGGCGACCACCCAGGCGAATACCGGGCGGTCGATGAAGAATTGCGGCATGAATCAGGCCCTCACTGGCCAGTGTGCTGTGCGATGGGCGATGCCCCTGATGCGTTGTCGACCTGCACCTGGTCACCGGCCTTGACGTGTTGCAGGCCCTCCACCACCACCCGTTCGCCGGGGGCCAGGCCTTCGCTGACGATCCAGCGGTCGCCCTGGGCGCTGCCCAGTACTACCTGGCGGTCGCTGACCCGGGCCTGCGGGTCGACCACCAGCACCTTGGGCACGCCAGCGCTGTCGCGCAGGATGGCGCGCTGCGGCACGCTCAGGCCCTTGGGCTGCACGGCCTGCTCGAGGCGCACGCGCACGTAGCTGCCTGGCAGCAGGTCGAGGTCCGGGTTGGGGAACTCACTGCGCAGGGTGATCTGGTTGGTGCTGGGGTCGACGCTGATGTCGGAGAACAGCAGTTTGCCCGGCAACGGGTAGGTGCTGCCATCGTCCTGGATCAGCGTGGCCCGGGCCTGGCCGTCGCCCACCTGCTGCAGCTCGCCGGCACGCATGGCGCGGCGCAGGGCGTTGAGCTCGCGGGTCGACTGGGTGACATCGGCGTGGATCGGGTCCAGCTGCTGGATGGTCGCCAGGGGCGTGGTCTCGTTCTGCCCGACCAGCGCACCTTCGGTGACCTGTGCGCGCCCGATACGGCCGGAAATCGGAGCCGTCACGGTGGCGTAGCCGAGGTTCAGGCGGGCGCGTTCCAGGGCGGCCCTGGCCTCGGCCACTGCGGCATCGGCCTGCAGGTAGCTGGCCTTGGCGTTGTCGTATTCCTGGCGGCTGACGGCCTTGTCGTCGACCAGTTCGCGGTAGCGCTGCTCCTGCAGGCGTGCCTGGTACAGGGTGGCCTCGGCCTTGGCCAGGGTGGCGCGGGCGCTGTCGTGGTCGGCCTTGAACGGTGCCGGGTCGATCAGGAACAGCACATCGCCCTGCTTGACGTCGCTGCCTTCGCGATACACCCGCTTGAGCACAACGCCCGCGACACGTGCTCGCACTTCGGCGGTGCGCGGCGCGAGGATACGGCCGCTGAGCTCACTGCTGATGGCCAGTGGCTGCAGTTGCAGGGTTTCCACCCGCACTTGCGGGGTGGGGGCCTGTTCTTCCTGTTCGGCGCTGTCGTCGCAGCCGGCCAGGGACAGGCTCAGGAGCGCCAGAAGCGCCAACGGGCGCAAGCGTGGGGGGAGGGTAGTAGACATACGGATCTTCCGATGATGACCGCCGGTATGCTACGGCAGGCGTTCCTTGCGTGGCTGTTAATACCTGTAGGACGAGTGTGAAAAAGTGTGAAGAACAATCCTGTCTGCCTGTAGTGTTCTATATCCTGAGTATTCCTGTACCGGCCTCTTCGCGGGCTTGCCCGCTCCCACAGGGACTGCACAGCTTTCAAGTGCTGTTGGGTCCCTGTGGGAGCGGGCAAGCCCGCGAAGAGGCCGGTGAGGTCTTACCCCAACCCAGATTCCCAAGCGCCTATGCCGAATATTTTCCTGGTCGAAGACGACAGCGCCCTGTCCGAACTGATCGCCAGCTACCTGCAACGCAATGACTTCCATGTCCAGGTGATCGCCCGTGGCGATCATGTGCTTGACGAGTACCGCCGGCAAAAGCCCGACCTGGTCATCCTCGACCTGATGCTGCCGGGCATCGACGGCCTGCAGCTGTGCCGCCTGCTGCGCCAGGAGTCGCAGGGCCTGCCGATCCTGATGCTGACCGCCCGCGACGACAGCCACGACCAGGTCCTGGGCCTGGAAATGGGCGCCGACGACTACGTGACCAAACCCTGCGAACCGCGTGTACTGCTGGCCCGCGTGCGTACCCTGCTGCGTCGCAGCAGCGTCAACGAGCCGCGCCTGGACAACGACCTGATCCTGATCGGTGGCCTGCGCATCGACCTGGCCGAGCGCACCGTGAGCTGGCGTGGCGAAGAGGTGGAGCTGTCCAGCGGCGAGTACAACCTGCTGGTGGTACTGGCGCGCAATGCCGGCGAAGTGCTGAACCGCGACCGCATCCTGCAGCAACTGCGGGGTATCGAGTTCAACGGCACCGACCGCTCGGTGGACGTGGCCATCTCCAAGCTGCGGCGCAAGTTCGACGATAACGCCGGCGAAGCGCGCAAGATCAAGACCGTGTGGGGCAAGGGCTATCTGTTCAGCCGTGTCGAGTGGGAGTGCTGACCACCCATGCTGAAGATTCTGGTGCGGCTGTACCTGGTGATCATCGTTGCCTATGCCGGTGCACTGTTGTTCATCCCCGACACCATCGTCGGCCTGTTCCAGGACCGCTTCATGGCCTACAACCTGGACCAGGCCAAGGGCGTGCAGTCGCTGATCGTGCGCCAGTTCCGTCAGGCCCCGCGTGAGCAGTGGCCGGCGGTGGAGCAAGAGCTGGCCAGTGATTTCGCGCCGCTGGAACTGCAACTGCTGCGCATGGACCAGGCTGACCTGAGCGAGGACGAGCAGGCGCGCCTGGAGCACGGCCTGTACGCCGTGCGCATTGCCGAATGGGGCTACTACGAGACGGTGTTGGCGCCGCTGGACAAGGAATGGCTGGTGCGCCTGCACTCACCGCCAGACCCGCTGGATATCAACGTGCTGTCGTGGGGTGTGACCGTCCTGATCGGTGCAGCGATGCTCGGTTGCCTGTTGCTGTGGGTATGGCCGCACTGGCGCGACCTGGAGCGCCTCAAGGAAACCGCCCGGCGCCTGGGCCAGGGGCAGATGGCCGAGCGTACGCACATCTCGCCGCACTCCAACATCGGTGAGCTGGCTGGGGTGTTCGACACCATGGCCAGTGACCTGGAACGCCACGTGAACCAGCAGCGCGAGCTGCTCAATGCGGTGTCGCACGAGTTGCGCACGCCGTTGACCCGGCTGGATTTCGGCCTGGTGCTGCTGTTCGACGAAGTGCCGCCGGCCAGCCGCAAGCGCCTGCTGGAGCTGGTGGGGCATGTGCGTGAGCTGGATGAGCTGGTGCTGGAGCTGTTGTCCTACAGCCGGCTGTACAACGCCGACCAGGCCCGCGAGCGGGTCGAGGTGTCGTTGCTGGAGCTGGTCGACAGCGTGCTCGGCGGCTTTGCCGAGGAGCTCGATGGCCGGGGTATCCAGTGGGAAGTGCGGGCCGAGGGGGATCTGCCGCGTTTTGTGCTGGACCCACGGCTGACGGCACGGGCGGTGCAGAACCTGGTGCGCAATGCCATGCGTTACTGCGACGAAAGCCTGTTGCTGCGCTTGCGTCTGGAAGACGATGGCGCCTGCCTGGTGACGGTGGAGGATGACGGGATCGGTATTCCGGTGGAGGAGCGCGAGCGGATTTTCCAGCCGTTCTACCGCCTGGACCGTAGCCGTGACCGCAATACCGGAGGGTTTGGCCTGGGCTTGGCGATCAGCCGGCGGGCGATCGAGGGGCAGGGTGGCACCTTGACCGTGGCGCAGTCGGCGCTGGGGGGCGCGCAGTTCCGGATTCGCTTGCCTGCCGGGTGATTGGGTGCCTGTGCCGGCCCTTTCGCGGGTGAACCCGCTCCTACAAGAGCCGTACAGATTTCAAACACTGTGGAGCACCTGTGGGAGCGGGTTTACCCGCGAAAGGGCCGGGCCTGCTAATCACTTTCTGCCAGCCGGGCAGACCACAGCACAAACCGGTCCTTGCCACTGTGCTTGGCCTCGTACAGCGCCTGGTCGGCGCGCACCAGCGCCGTGGTCAGGCTGTCGCCCTGGTCCACCCGGGTGAGGCCAATGCTGATGGTTACCGGGTGTTCGCCAACATCTTCACGTACTCGTTGGCACAGCGCCGCCACTCGTTGCTCGGCGCCTTGCTGGTCCAGCCCCTGGAAAAAGATCGCGAATTCCTCACCACCCAGTCGGGCAAACTCGTAACCGGCCATGCTCGCCTTGATATGCAGGGCCACGCGCTTGAGTACTTCATCGCCCACGTCATGGCCAAAACGGTCATTCACCCGCTTGAAGTTGTCGATGTCGATCATCGCCAGGTACTGCTCGGCCGTGGCCAGGCGCAGCTGGTGGCCGGCCTGGGCCATGAACGAGCGGCGATTGGGGATTTCGGTCAGGGCATCGACATAGGCCTGGTCCAGCAGCACCTTGGACAGGTAGAAGTTGTGCAGCTTGGCCTTGCGCATCTGCAGGTAGCTGTAGATGACCAGGCCGCTGAGGAACACCGCGTAGCTGATCAGCATGGCGCCTTCGAGTTCGTCCGGCCCGATACGGGTGTGGTAGAACGGGTTGAGCACCACCCAGGTGATGGCCATGGCGCAGAAGAACGACCAGCGCCGCACCGGTAGCACCGAAACGGCATACAGCACGGTGGACACCCCGAGCACCAGCCATACCGGGCGCTGGGCCACCGGGATGCCTTCGATCACCAGGCGCATGCCCAGGGTGATGGCGGCGATGAACAGCAGGTTGAGTACATCGAAGTGATGGCTGCGACGGGTGAACCGCAGTACCACGGTGAGGCTGCCGAGCAGGGTGATGAACAGATAGGACAGCCAGGTGAAACCCTGGCCGCCGAGGAAGCTGACGATCAGGTCGAAAACCAGCCAGATCAGAATGCTGACGCAGAATACCAGCAGGCAGAACGGGCGCATGAGCTCGAATTCGTGCTGGCGGAATTCGGCGCGCAGGGCGGCGGGGGCGACCTGTTTGCGAACGTGGGCTTCGATGGTCTTGAACATTCGGGCTCCTGAGAGTACTACCATGCCGGTCCCGGCCCTTTCGCAGCACAAGGCTGCTCCTACAGGTGACGCATTTCTCCTGTAGGAGCAGCCTTGTGCTGCGAAGAGGCCAGGCCTGGGGACTCAATTGGTGGGCAGAACACCCCGGGCCCATGGCCGGTAACGCAGGTCGAACACCGCCTCGGCATGGCACCCGGCGCCCAGCTTCGGCTGGGCAGGCTCAGCCCGAAACGCCTGGCCTGGCGCGCTCACCTGGCGGAACGCCTCGCGCACCACGCCAACCCGGCACGGCAAAGCCTGCTCGTAACCCTGGCGCACCAACGCGGGCAAGCGCCCGGTCCCGGCGCCATCCTGCCACCACACAGTCAAGCCCAACCCGGCCAGTTGATCCAGCCATGCGGCATTGACCCGCGGTGAGAGTTTGCCGGCGCTGAAAGCACTGATGTGCAAAGGCTTGTCCAGTTGCCGGTTGAAGGCCTGCAACTGGCTGCGCAGGGCATCCCGGCGCTCGGCCTCGCGAAAGTGATGGTCGTCCAGCTCCATGGGCAGGTACCAGCCGTCCACCGGCAACTGCCACGCCTGGCGCAGTTGCTGATACTGGCTGAGCGAGCGCCCCAGCTGCGCCTTCCAGTAGCTGTTCAGGCCTTCACCGTCCAGCTCGTCGATGCGCTGGTAATAGGCCGGGTCCATGTACAGCCCCAGCACCAGTTGCAGGCCCTGGGCACGCGCGCTGCGCAGGCTGTCGGCCAGCCAGCCCTGGGCACCGCCGAAATCGCTGTCGCCATAGGCGCTCCACTGCACGATCAGGGTTTTGCCGCCCTGGGCCACGGTGGCGTGCCACAGTTGCTGCCACTGGGCGGGGGTGACATTGGCGTCGCGGTTGAGGGGTTGGTAGAACAGGCGCTGGTCGGCGCTGGCTGGCAGGCACAGGGCAACCAGGCAGAGGGCTAGGAACGTACGCATCAGAAGGTCATCTCCGCACCGACCAGCACGCCATTGGCGCGCTCGTATAGATTGCCGCCCAGCGATTGCTGGTACTCGGCACGCACTTTCAGCGAACCGCGGTAGGCATTGTAGCGGTCGTCATCGAACCACCATTGCCAGCGCACGCCCACCCCGGCCCGGGCGTCCTGGCGCCAGTCGTTGCTCGGGTCCTGGCTGGAAAACTCGACAAAACCATAGGGCATGATGGTTTGCGGTGAGCTGCCCGGCAGCTTCCAGGCGTGGCCTTGCTGGTAGCGCGACAGCCAGGCGTGGTCGCCGGCACGGGTCCACCAGGCGGCGTCGAGGTAGAGGAAGCGTTCGTTCCAGTCGTCTTCATCGACCCGCCAGTCGTTGCGCCAGTCGCCCTGGTCGAGGAAAGAAGCGGTGGCCCGCAACAGCAGGTCGTTGCTCGATTCGGCGTGGTGACGCAGGTCGCCCCAGTTGCCGCCGACCTTGGCGGGGCTAAGCAGTTGGCCCAGGCTCAGCCCGCGGTAGTGTTCCTCGTCGATCTGACGCTGGTGGTACAGCTCGGCATACAGGTTGAGGTTGGCCTGGCCGAATGGTTTGTAGCGCAGGCCGACACCGGTACCCATGCTTTGCGCGTAGTCGGTGCGGCTTTGCCCACCGAACAGCACGCGGCCATACACAGACAGGGTGCTGCCGTTGCGGCTGGGCTCTTCGCCCAGGGCGTGGTCCCACATGGCCAGTTGCACGTTCTGCGATTGCGCGCGGCGCGAAGTGCCGCTGCGCTGGCCATTGTCGAGGAACTTGTCGTTGGTCGAGGTGCCGGCCGGCGACCAGGTGCTGGCCAGGGTGATGGTGTCGCGCCGTGACAGGCTTTCGTGGGCGCGGCGCTGGCGGTACTTGCGCGCTTCCAGGCTGCCGTATTCGTCGTCGCCGTCGACCAGGTCCTGCTCCACATCGAGGATGCGGCGCAGTTCGCGGCGCGCCGAAGCGCTGTCTTCGGCTTCGTCGTAGCGCAAGGCCAGCGTCTCGCCAAGGCGGTAGTCCTCGGGGAAGTCGTGGGTGGCGCGTTCCAGGTAGGGGATCGACTGGCGGCGCTGGGCCTTGTCCGTCGAGCCGGCCAGGCGCATGCCGTAGTCGGCGCGGTAGCGTGGCTGGTCGGGAGCCAGGCGCACGGCTTCTGCCAGCCAGGCGCTGCTCTGGGCACTGTCGCCAGCCAGTTGCGCGGTGCTGGAGGCCGCGTAGTAGTGGTCGGCCCGCGGGTTGTGTGCCAGGGCCTGGCGCTGGAAGCCCAGCGCCGCCTGGTAATCGCCTTGGCGCTGGGCGATGGCGGCACCCAGGGCCCAATCGTCGGCGCTATCGTGTGCGGCGGCGTCCCAATAGCGCCGGGCCGCTTGTGCGTCGCCGGCGTTCAACGCGCCGCGAGCGGCAGTGAGGCGGGCGTTGTCGGTCCAGGCGCTGTCCGGCTGGGTGCGCCAGATGGGCAGGGCCGCTTCGGAGTCACCAGCGGCTTCCAGGGCATAGGCCAGGGGCAGGCGGCTCCCGCTGTCGCCCAGGCGCTCGGCGGCCTGGTAGTAGACCACCGCTTCGCCTGGCTGGTCGGGCATGGCGCAGCGGCCCAGGGCGCGGTACTGGCCAGGTTCGCTCGGGGTGGCCGGTACTGCCTGGCGCACGGCATCGCACTGGCCAGCCTCGGCAAGGCGGCCGAGCAACTGGGCCCGGGTACTGGCGTCGACCCGAGGGACCAGGCCGAGCATGCGGCGGGTGTCCAGCGGCCCGTCGTTACGTGCATACAGGTTGCCAAGGCGTTGCAGCAGCGACGGTGCAAGGCGGCCTTGGTGGCGGTCGTAGGCCTGCTCCAGCAATTGCCGGGCGTGTTCGTCATGGCCTTGCTGCATCAGCAGGAAGGTAGCTTGCTCCAGTGCGGCCATATCGCCGCTCTGCCGATAGCGTTGCTCCCACTCGGCGGCGGTACGTGGTTGCGGGGGCTGGGGCGGGTCGCCGTACAGGCGTTGCTTGAGCACGGCGTAGGCCTTTGGGTCAGTGCTGGCTGTGCAGCCCTTGAACTGCTCGCGCGCCAGCTGCGGGTCGCGGCGCGACAGCCAGTCGACGGTTTCCAGGCAGGGGCGTTGCAGTTCGTTGCTCAGGCGCTGCACCAGCGGCGCGTCGTCGCCTGCGCGGGCCAGCTCCCACAGTTGCTGGCGCTGCTCGGGCTGGTTCAACTGCTCGGCGGGCAGTGCCTGCAGCCAATGCCGGGCCTGCTGGTTCTGGCCGACGGCGATGGCGCGGTTGGCCATGGCCAGGCGGGCCTGGTTGGCTGCTTCGGGGGAAGGGGCGCTGGGCAACAGCGCGTTCAACCCTTTTTCATCCACCTGCTGGATATACGCATTGGCCAGGCGCTGCCAGTCCTGCGCAGGCAATTGGCCTTGCTCGGCCAGCGGCTGTAACTGCTCGATGGTTTCCTTCCAGTTGCGCAGTTGTTCGGCGAAGTTGGCTCGGGCCAGGCGCAGCACTTGGCCGTCGCCCTGTGGCGGCAGATGGTTGAGCCAGTCCAGCGCCCTGGCAGCACCCCCGAATCTGGCCAGGCTCAGGCTGTAGGCCTGCCACAGGCGAACCCGTTGAGCGCCGTCGCTGCTGGCCAGCCATTGTTCCACCTGGCTGGCCGGCGGTGGGTCCTGTTCGATCCAGGTCAAGCGTAGTTCCAGCAGGGCGTTGGCGTGTTCGGGGCTGTCACCCAGTTGTTCGGCAAGGGCTTCGGCCTCCTTGTAGCGGCGCTGATGAGCCAGTGCCTCCACCAGCAGTGCACGCGCTTCGTCGTTGTTCGGCACCCGGCCCAGCACGTGGCGGGTCAGGCGTTCGACCTCGGCCCAGTTGTCCTTCTTCGCTTCGCGGTAGCTGCGCTCCATGAACGGGTAACTGGTGAACCGCTGAAAGTCGGTCATCGGCGCCGAAGCGGCGCAGGGCAGGGCGGCGGAACACAGCAACAAGCCAGTGAAGGTGAGGGAAAAGCGCGGCTTCATGCCACCTCCCGGGTCAGGTCAAAGGCGGCCTGCTGTTCGCTGGCCTGTTCGATCAGCGCCTGCTGCAGCACCTGCTCGGTGATGATGCCGCGGGCGATCAGGTGCTCGCCGAGGCTCTGGTGTTCCGGGTCGAAGTCGATCAGCGCCTGGTTGAACAAAGTGACCGGGACCATGCCGCGCACCTGCAGCAGGGCGCCGAGCATTACCTGGTGATGGCTGACCTGTTCCAGCAGCACTTCGTCGTCCTGGTGACGCTCGAGGATGGCCAGCATGTCGCGGGTTTCCGGCTTCTGCCAGGGGCTTGGGTAGTGGTAGCGCAGGCCCAGGGTCACCCGGCCCTGGGGCGCCAGGCGGGCGCTGACCGGGCGCTTCAGGTGGCGGCTGATTACCCCCAGCGACACCTGGCTCACCGGGCTTTCGCTGGCCAGTACCAGCGTGTCGCCGTCTTCGGCCACCGGCAGCACGCCATAGTGCGTCGCCAGCTTGCGCGGCAGTTTGGCGATCAGCTGCGGGTCGAGCTTGAACGGGTTCAGCGGCGCCCAGGGCAGGTCCATCTGCTCAGCCAGGGTGGCGACCAGCTGTTCGCTATTCAGCCAGCCGCGCAGCAGCAGCTCGCGGCCCAGGCGCCGGCGTACCGGGCTGGTGATCGCCTGTTGCAGTTGTTCGTCGCTGATCAGGCCCTTGGCCACCAGGCGCTGACCCAGCGGCGTGCGGGCGGGGGCAGCGATGGCGGGGAATTCGTGGGTGGTCTTGTCCCAGGCCACGCGCCGCGAGTCACCCATTTCCATCACCTGGCGCAGGGCACGCAGGTTGGCGAAGAAGTTGACGAAGTTGCTCCACATCATCCGCGGTGCCGACAGCAGCCCTTCGCCGATGCCATAGAAGCGGGTGACGAACCAGGCGCGCTGGAACAAGCGGTTGAACAGCATCAGCCCGTTCAGCCACAGCAAGGTGGTCAGCAGCCAGCTGTCGCTGAGGATCGACATGAAGCGCCACGACTCCGGCGCAATCACCGTGACCAGCCACATGGCCAGCAACACCAGCAGCAACAGGTTGACCAGGAAACTCAGCAGGTAGGCGAACAGCCCGCGGCGGTCGCGCCAGAGGAAGTAGTTGAGCGCGCCCTTGCGACTCCAGCCGAGGTTGCTGGTGCCCTGGAACACGATGCCGACGATCCACCGCGACTTTTGCCGGATGGCATGCTGCCAGTCGCGCGGGAAGTGCTCGCGCACGCAGATCACCTGGGAAAATTCGCGGCTCATGCCCGGGCGCCATTCCTGCTTCAGGGTCAGCGCCGGGTCGGTGATGGAGTAGCGGGCGAAAATGCACTTCATGCCCTTCTGCTTCAGGCGGAAGCCGATGTCGTAGTCTTCGGTGAGGCTCTGTACGTCGAAGGCGATGCCGTCGCCGTCCTCGAGCAGCGCGCTGATGGCGCGGCGGCTGAAGCAGGTGCCGACCCCGGCGCTGGGCACCTGGCCGGTCAGGGCCTCGCGCACGATCACGTCCTTGCCGTGGTTTTCGGCGAACTCGTCGACATAGTGGCCGGCGGTGAAGCCTTTCCATTCCGGTGCGTAGGGGTACACCGGGATCTGGATCATGTCCTTGTTCGGCAGCAGGTAGTTGAACAGGCGCAGCTCCATGGGCGAGATCACGTCTTCGGCGTCGTGCAGGATGAAACCGGCAAACTCGATGCCGGCGTCCTGCTGGAAGCGCAGCAGCGCGTCGATGATGTTGTTCAGGCAGTCGGCCTTGCTGGTGGGGCCGGGGCGGGCGCAGACCACCTTGTGCACGTTGGGGTAGTGCAGGCACACGGCGTCGACATCGGCCTGGGTTTGCGGGTCGTTGGGGTAGGTGCCGACGAAGATCTGGTAGTTCTCGTAGTCGATGGTCGAGGCTGCCAGGCGCGCCATCTCGCCCACCACGCCCACTTCGTTCCAGGCTGGGACCATGATGGCCAGCGGTTTCTCCGGCACCTCGAACAGGCGTTTTTCGTCGGCTTTCTCGTACTTGTCGTAGATGCGAAAGCGCCGGATCAGCTTGCGGCCCCAGTAGCACAGGTCGATGAACAGATCATCCAGACCCAGCAGGAACATCAGCGAGGCCAGGATGATCGCGAGGATCTTCAGGCCGAACAGCACGTAGGTGAGGAAGTCGATGAATACCAGGCTCATTTGCCGGTCACCGACAGGAAGGGGTGGGCCATCGTCTTTATCCTCGTTCGATTCCCTGGACGAAGTTGTACGACTTGCTGCCGTTTGTACTGGATAGATACAAGCAGCCGAACGCGGGGTTGTCCAAATTTCAGGCTTTTTCTTGTGGGCCACTTCTTGTAGTTTTACAGGTCGTTTACCCAGGGAGCTGAACATGCAAGGCAAGGCACGCAAGATCGTCCAGGCCATCCTTTACGAGGCCATCGCCGTCGCCTGCGTGGCGCCCGCGCTGGAGCTGGCGTTCGGTGCCGGCATGGCGCAGTCGACCGTGCTGTCGGTGCTGATGTCGGGCATCGCGATGAGCTGGAACATGGCCTACAACTGGGTGTTCGAACGCTGGGAAGCGCGCCAGCACCGGCGTGAGCGCACTTTCCTGCGGCGTCTGCTGCATGCGCTGGGCTTCGAGGGCGGGCTGGTGCTGATCCTGCTGCCGCTGGTGGCGTACTGGCTGGATGTCAGCCTGTGGGCGGCGTTGCTGACCAACCTGGCGTTGTTCGTGTTTTTCTTCGTTTATGCGTTTGTCTTCCAGTGGGGCTTCGACAAGGTGTTCGATGTGCCGCTTTCGGCGCAGCAGGCCAAGTGTTGACTTTGTGCTGCGCTACCGGCTAAGTTCCTACCCCATGAAAACTTTCCAGCACGTCAACGCCATTATTATTACCGCCATTATCAGTTTGGCGGGCTAGCGCGTACGTGCACCGAACCCGCCCTGGAGGCGGGTTTCTTCTCTCTGACTCCTGGGCAACGTGAACACAGCCAAGGAGTCATCGATGACCAGCTTCGTCAGCCCTCGTTCTACCGTCACCCCCCAGCAACTGCTGTCGGAGCAGGTGCGGCGCATTCTTGCCGCCCCGGTGTACGACCTGGCCATCGAAACACCTTTGCAAGCTGCGCCTGCGTTGTCTGCCAGCCTGGGCAACCAGGTATTGCTGAAGCGGGAAGACCTGCAACCTACCTTTTCGTTCAAGATCCGCGGTGCTTATACCCGCCTGTCACGGCTGAGTACCGTGCAGCGCGAGCGCGGGGTGATCACCGCCTCTGCGGGCAACCATGCCCAGGGCGTGGCCCTGGCGGCATCGCACCTGGGCATGAAGGCCACCATCGTCATGCCTACCACCACGCCGTCGCTGAAGGTGGAAGGGGTACGTTCGCGAGGTGGCCATGTTGTGCTGCACGGCGAGAGCTTCCCCCATGCCTTGGCCCATGCGCTGAAACTGGCCGACAGCGAAGGCGCCACCTTCGTGCCACCGTTCGACGACCCGGATGTGATCGCCGGGCAGGGCACCGTGGCCATGGAAATCCTGCGCCAGCGCCCGGGTGCGCTGGACGCCATCTTCGTGCCAGTGGGCGGTGGTGGTCTGATCGCGGGTATTGCCGCTTATGTGAAGTACCTGCGCCCGGAGGTGAAGGTGATCGGCGTCGAGCCGGAGGACTCCAACTGCCTGCAGGCTGCCATGGCGGCCGGTGAGCGGGTGATCCTGCCGCAGGTCGGCACCTTCGCAGATGGCGTGGCGGTAGCGCAGATCGGCGCCCATTGCTTCGAGTTGTGCCGGCACTTCGTTGATGAAGTGGTGACCGTGAGCAGCGACGAGCTGTGCGCGGCGATCAAGGACATCTACGACGATACCCGCTCGATCACCGAGCCGTCAGGCGCCCTGGCCGTGGCGGGGATCAAGAAATATGTGGCGCGCGACGGCGTGCAGGGGCAGACCCTGGTGGCCATCGACTCCGGGGCCAACGTCAATTTCGACCGCCTGCGCCATGTGGCCGAGCGTGCCGAACTGGGCGAGCAGCGCGAGGCGATCATCGCTGTCACCATTCCGGAGCAGCCGGGCAGCTTCCGCGCCTTCTGCCAGGCCCTGGGCAAGCGGCAGATCACCGAGTTCAACTACCGCTATTACCCTGGCAAGGAGGCGCGGCTGTTCGTTGGGGTGCAGACACACCCACTACACGACCCGCGTGAGCAGTTGCTGGCCAGCCTGCGTGAGCAGGGCTACAGCGTGCTGGACCTGACCGACAACGAACTGGCCAAGCTGCATGTGCGCCATACCGTTGGCGGCCATGCCGCGCCCGGGGCTGACGAGCGGGTGCTGCGCTTCGAATTCCCCGAGCGCCCGGGTGCTTTGCTGGGCTTTCTGGAACGGCTTGGCAAGCGCTGGAATATCAGCTTGTTCCATTACCGCAACCATGGCGCGGCAGAAGCACGGGTATTTGCGGCGCTGGAAGTACCGGGGGATGAGTTGGCGGGGTTGCCGCTGGCGCTGGATGAGATGGGGTACCGGTACTGGGATGAGACCGACAACCCGGCTTACAAGCTGTTCCTGGGTTGATACGCAAACCTCATGCAGCCTGTATGGGCCTCTTCGCGGGCACGCCCGCTCCCACAGGGACGGCGCATGGCTTGAGGTTGGTGCGGTCCAGGTGGGAGCTGGCTTGCCGGCGATGGGCCGCGAAGCGGCCCCTGGGTTTCAGCACTAGTGCATGAATGGCAGGGGCTGCTTTGCAGCCCATCGCGACACAAGGCCGCTCCTACAAGGTTTTGTGTGTGCCGGTAGAGGGGGCTCAGCGCTCACGCATGAAGAAGCCGGCGACGAATTTGCGGAAGGTTTCCAGGCTCTTGAAGTCGGCGTAGCGCTTGAAGTTCTCGGTATCCGGTTCGGGGCCGATTGGCTGCTCCAGCAACGATACCGACAACACCCGGTCCTGGTTTGAGGTCATTACCAGTTCGTCCATCACCTGGCCGCCGATCACCGGCCGGCGCATCTGCACTTTCACGCCTTTGCCGGCCATCCAGTCGACCAGCGACACCAGGGCCTTGAGCGGCTCGCGTTCTTCATCGCGGTAAACCGGGAACAGATGAGCACGCGATAGCACCGGCACGCTGGCCACATGGATCAGTTCGTAGTAATGGCTGCCGGCACTGGTCGGTGAATAGAGCATCAGCGCCAGCAATGGCCCGCTGGTGCGGTTGCCGCCCCAGTAGAGGTGGTGCCCCTGGAAGTCGAAGCCGTCGTCACTTCGGTTATTGAACAGCTTGCGTCCCTTGATCTGGTCCACGCAATCCAGCAGCAGGCCGTGGCGGCGGTGGTTGCCGAACACCGTGGCTTCACGCAGGCGGGACTTGAGCATCATCATGTGCTTCATGTCCAGGCGGGTTTCCAGGTAGTTGCTTGCGGGCACCCGTTCCAGCAGCGGATAGCGGCTGGCAACGCTGCGCAACTCGGCAAACTGCCCGGTCAGGTCCTTTTTCAGGTGCGTGGCATACAGGTTCAGGCCGCTGGTCTCGATCCAGGTCAGCAACAGTGACAGCAGGCGCTGTTGTTCACGCCGTTCGCTGCCGTCGCCACCACTGCTGGTGGTGCTGCTGCGGAAATCACCAATCAGGCGCAACGGTGTGTCGGGCGGTAGCCAGGCAGCAGGTGGCGCGGGGTCGTTCTCGCGCTCGGTCGCTTCGCGCTCGTCCTTGGTGAACGGGCAGCCAGGCGCGTGTTCGGCAGTTCCCGGGTTGTTCTTGAGAAACAGCGTACCGGTGCTGCCGTTGAGGGTGACATTCAGCACCGGCAAGGCATCGTTGCGGCAATCGCAGGCCAGCCACTGGTTGGCGTTGCGCACCTTCATCAGCAACTGGTTGGCCTGCAGCAGGCGCGGGCCGGTGAGGCTGCCGGTGGCAAAGCCGACCAGCAGCTCTTCTTCTGCAGGGGTCAGGCTACGGACCTGTGCGGCGGTTTTGTCGATGATTCGCATGAAGCAGCTCCCAGCTACGAGCCCCAAGCTTCAAGCAAAGTGGCGCCGCTTTCAACTTACTGCGCAGTGCCAGCGAACATCTTCGCAGCACGGGCGCGAATTTCATCGGGGGTCAGGTCCTCCTTGTGGGTGGAAACGAACCAGATGTTGCCGAAGGGGTCTTTCAGGGTGCCGCTGCGGTCGCCGTAGAACTGGTCCGTCACTGCACGCAGCTGGGTGGCGCCGGCCGTCAGGGCCTGGGCATAGACCTTGTCGCAGTCCTCGACATACAGGTGCAGGCCTACGCTGGCGCCGCTGAGCTTCTGGCTGGCGGTGAGGCCGCCTTCCATGTCGCAGGGGTCGCCCAGCATCAGCGACGAATCGCCGATTTTCAGCTCGGCATGGCCAACGCGGCCGCCAGGGGCATCGAGGCGGAACATTTCCACCGCGCCAAAGGCCTTCTTGTAGAACTCGATAGCCTGGGCGGCGTCGTTGATGGCCAGGTAGGGCGTAATGCTGTGCTGGCCTTCGGGAATGGGTTTGGCTGCCATGTTCGACTCTCCTTGGAAGTGGGCGCCGGTTGGCGCCCTTTTGCTTAGAGTCGTTTGCGCAGATGGAAAATCGACAGGGGTGATAGATCGATTCTCTATAAGCGTGGCGGTCAGAAGATGTAGTCGGTGGTCAGGAAGGTCGACTGCCGGTTGCGAATGATCTCGCTGATCAGTTCCTTGTTGGCCTCCTGGAAGCGCGTCGCGACCAGCGTGCGGATAGAGAACACTCGCAGGGCGTCGTGTACCGACAGGGTGCCTTCGGCGCTGTTCTTGCGGCCGTTGAACGGGTAGGTGTCGGGGCCGCGCTGACATTGCGCATTGATGTTGATGCGCCCGACCTGGTTGGCAAAGATGTCGACCAGGCTGCCGATGGTCGCCGGGTCATTGCCGAACAGGCTCAGTTGCTGGCCGTAGTCGGAGTCCAGCACATAGTCGATCACTGTCTGCAGGTCGCGGTAGGGCACTATCGGCACCAGCGGGCCGAACTGCTCCTCGTGGTACACGCGCATGTCGCTCTTCACCGGGTACAGCACGGCGGGGTAGAAGAACGAGCCACGGCTGTGCCCGCCGCGTTCGTTGAGCACGCGGGCGCCCTTGGCGGTGGCATCGGCGACCAGGCCATCGAGGTAGTCGACCTTGCCGGGCTCGGGCAGCGGTGTCAGCGCCACGCCAGGCTCCCAAGGCATGCCAGGCTTGAGCGCGGCCAGCTTGCGCTGGAACTTGTCGAGGAACGCATCGACCACATCCTCGTGCACGAACAGGATCTTCAGCGCCGTGCAGCGTTGGCCATTGAACGACAGCGCACCAGTGACGGCCTCTTCGACGGCGTTGTCGAGGTCCACCTGGGGCAGCACGATGCCCGGGTTCTTGGCATCCAGCCCCAGCGCGGCGCGCAACCGGTGCGGGCGCGGGTGCAGTTTCTTCAGGTCGCTGGCGGCCTTGTGCGTGCCGATGAAGGCGAACACATCGACCTTGCCGCTGGCCATCAGCGCGCTCACCGTTTCCCGGCCACGGCCGTAGATGACGTTGATCACCCCCGGCGGGAAGCTGTCGCGGAAGGCTTCGAGCAACGGCCGAATCAGCAGCACGCCGAACTTGGCCGGCTTGAACACCACGGTGTTGCCCATGATCAGCGCCGGGATCAGCGTGGTGAAGGTCTCGTTCAGCGGGTAGTTGTATGGGCCCATGCACAGGGCCACGCCCAGCGGTGCTCGGCGGATCTGGCCGAGCGTGCCCTGTTCCAGCTCGAAGCGGCTGGAACGGCGGTCGAGGTCCTTGAGGGCGTTGATGGTATCGACGATGTAGTCGCAGGTGCGGTCGAATTCCTTTTCCGAGTCCTTGAGGTTCTTGCCGATTTCCCACATCAGCAGCTTGACCACGGCCTGGCGCTGCTCGCGCATGCGCGCCAGGAAGGTTTCGACATGCTGGATTCGCTCGGCCACGCGCATGTTCGGCCAGGCGCCACGGCCTTTGTCGTACGCCTGCACGGCGGCATCGAGGGCGGTGAGCGCGGTGTCGGCATCGAGCAGTGGAGCGCTGCCCAACACCACCTGGTGCTCATCGTCGCCTTCCTTGAGCCAGACCGGGCTGCGCACTGTGGCCAGTGGGCCGTCCCACCGCCTGAGCTCACCGTTCACCAGGTAGTCGCGTTGTTCCAGGGGGGCTTCCAGGCGCCAGGTTTCTGGGATGTCCTCGGCGCTGGGGAAGAGTGAATCGAGCAGACGGTCCATGGGTACTGCACCTCACATTGCTGGGTGGGTTTCGAGCTGGGTGAAACGCTTCAGCAGCGAGCATGCACCGCTCGCCGGAAAAACACCAGTCTGGCCTAACATGACCACCCGCGCCTGCCTGTTGGACAGGCAGGCATCGGTATCCCTGTCAAAGCGGGAGGTTGAACAGGTCATAGGGTGGGTGCGTCAACCATTGCTGGCGCAGGGCCGGGTCTGCGTCGATCAGGGCCAGGCGCCGCCAGAACTCTGCACGGGCTTGCCGTGGGCGGGACACGAACGGTTCAAGTTCAAGCAAGGGCCTGAGGTCGCGCCGATACTGCAGCGGCAATCGCTGCCACAGGGCCATTTCGGCCGGGCCGGTCTGTTCGAAGAATTCCAGGTAGTCGCCTTCGCACACCAGCAGGTCCACTTGGTGCATCGCGTTGTAGGCCTCGATCTGCGCAAGCACTGGTGAACCCAGCCATTCGCTTTCCAGACGCAGGGCGTTTGCGACTGGCCGTGGTACGTTGAAACCGTCAGGCAGCCGCAGCAGTTGGTTGTCGCCAATGTCCAGGATGATGGGCTCGATCATCTGATCCAGGCCTTGCGGCAATTCGCTGAGCGCACAGTGGTTCAGGAACAGCGTCCTCAGGTAGGCCAGCCCGCGCAGGTCCGGGGCCTGCAGCAGTGGGTTGCCCGAAAGGTCCAGTACTACAAGCCCGGAGCAGCGGTTCAGTGCCTGCTGGGCTTGGCTACTCCAGGTAATGCGGTTGCCTTCCAGATCCACCCAGGCGAGGTGCTCAGTGTTACCCAGGCGGGGCACGGTGTCGAACCGGCAGTCGGCCAGCAGCAGGCGATTGAGGTTGGGGAAGCGCTCGTAGAACCCGGTTGGCAACTGGCTGAGCGAACGGTTGTAGCTGAGTGACAGGTGCTGCACATGGGTGAAGTCGTCTGGCAAGGCCAGGCTGGCCAAGTCCTGGTTGTCCAGCTCCAGGCCGGACAGGTCCAGGCTGTGCAGGCTGCCACCCCCTTCAAGCGCTACGGTCGACAGCCGCCGCCAGGCGTTGAGGATGGGGCGGATGGCCAGGTGCCGCTGGTGAGGGCGCTGCGGATCGGGCCGGGCCCATTCATGCAGGTCGCGGCGCAAAGTATCCAGACGCTGCTGCAGGTCGTGCAGCCGCTGTGTGGGTGAGCGAATGTCATCGACGTACGGGTTGTCCTCGTCGTTGCCGAGCCAGTTTTCGAATTCCCAGTCGGTGGCGTCGGGGAACAAGCGCCGATAGGCCCCGGCCAGCGAGCCTGCCAGGCGCGGCTGAGGCGGTTCGGGGTCAAGCGGCCGACCGCCGCGCAAGCTGCCCATGGGCTTGCGCAGCAGCGCGCGATGACCCCAGAGGCGTTGGGCCAGTGTCTGCCTGTGCAGGTCGACCCAACCCAGTACGCGCTGGCGTAGCGAGCTGCCATCGGCCGTCGGGAAACCCAGCGTATCGCGATGCGAGCGTGGCAGTGCCTGCTCTATGGCACGGCAGAGGTCCGGATCACGCGGTCCAGGTGCAGGGCGCTCGCCCCGGTCGACCTCATAGCCTTCGGTCGTTTTGATCACACGGCGCAGTGTGCTGGCCTGGTCGCTGCCGACATGCTCCAGCAAAGGGCCTTGGGGGCTTGCGCCATGCAGCTCCAGGCGCAGGTCCGCAGGCCAGTCGGGCATGGCATCCAGGGCGCTGAACAGCAGGCGTTCGCTGTCGCTGCTGGCTCGGGCCGGCTGAAGCACACCCTCCAGGGCGCGTACCAGGGGCAGCTCGCTGTGCACCTGTTCCAGTGCCTGGCGAACCTGAATGGGTAGCTGACCCTGCTGTTGCCAGGCGAGCGATTCAGCCTCGCCCAGCGGTGTCAGCAAACACGTGGCCAGGGCAGGGGAAAGCCGCGGATAGGCAGCGAGCAGTTTCTGCGTTGACGGGGTGGTGGGCGCGCTGCCGTTGTAGAGGCGCTCGAACAGGCCCGGCGTGGCCTTGTCGGCCAACGCCTCGACCTCGGCCTGTGCCGCCATGCGTTGCAGGGCATCGAGCAACAGCGGGGGCGTTGCTCGGCCTTCCAGGTGCACCCGGCGCAACTGCGCGGTGTCGATGCCGCAGAGGCGCCCTGCCTTAGCCAGCTGTTCTGGTGTAAACGCGGCATACGCCTCGCCAAGACGGCGCGCCAGCTTCGCGAATGGCCACTGGCCGGGTTGTTCATGCTGGCCGCGCCAGGCACCTTGGGCATTGTGCGCCAGCGGTGGCTGCCAGGCATCGGGCGTGTCGGGGTGAATGGCCCGCCATTGCTGCAGGTTGTGGTCAAAGCGTTGTTCGAAGAGCTGGCCGTCCATGCGGATGAAATACCGGCCCTGGTACAGGTACTGGCCAAGTGCATTGGGCTGCAGGGTTTGCGGCAGTGTCACGGCACTGCGGTAGGGGGTGAGGTCTTCATTCCAGAGCCGGTAGCGCCCGTCGCTGCCGCGTACCTGCTGCAGGCTTTCCATCAACGGGCTGTTGAACAGCTTGGGTACCACCTTGCCCGCCGCCACGAAGCCGCCGATCAGGGCCAGGTTCAGGCCAACCGCCTCCAGGTGGCGCAGCGCCAGGTGACGGTCGCCTTCATGCCAGGCCTGGTAGCCTTCGAAGGCCTCGCCGAGCAGTTGGCAGGCCGTGACGGCCAGCATCAGGGTGCCTGCACCTGGGATGAAGAACACGGCAATATTCAGTGCATCCAGGCCAAGGTTTTCCCACTCATCCAGGCGCCTGGCCCGCGCGTTGGCATCGGCCATCGCGGTGGGGACCGCCAGCAGGCTGGCTTCGTGCTTGAGGCGGGCCAGGTGCAGGTCCTGGTAGTGGCCGAAAGGCTCGGCCGTGATGGCCACGCGTGTGGGACGCAGGTCCGCTTGCGCTGCGCGCTGCCAAGGGCGGTCATAGGCAGTATTGCCTGTGGCGTCGAGGTTCTGCTGCAACAGGTCGAGAAAGTGCGTGCGCTGGTCCTGCCTGATGTAGGCCGTGAAGGCTTGGCGGGCATCGGGCTCCAGCAGCAAGGTCGCCAGCGTGTCGTGTACCGCGTCCAGGTTGCTGCATTGGCGCAGGGCCGGGTCATGGCCGGGCAGATACAGCGCCAGCCCCGCACCGCCGGCATCGATCAGCATGACCTCGTGCAGGGGCGTGCCGAACAGCGCCAGTTGCCAGCACGGTACGGTGCCACCCTGCAACAGCCGTTCGATCTGGTCAAGGGTGCTGCCATCAAGCAGGTGCCGCATATAGGCAAGGTCGGCCGCCAGGCGCAGGCGGTCTTTCTGCACCCTGATGGCCAAGCCCCGTGTGGCGGGTTGGGCGAGGTGCTGTTCCAGGTGGGCCTGGTAAGCCTTGCCCAGGTCCAGGTCACGGCACAGGGTGGCGAAAGCGGCCGGTGCGAGTGGCAGCCGTTCCACCTGGTAGTGCTCCGACTGCAATGGAAAGTGGGCGATGGGCACTTGCATGCCAACGGGGACGGCGCCTTGTATCTGAATCGGCGTGACGTGAATGTTATCGCCCAGGGCAATGGCACTTTCAGCAGTGAACACCTCGTCGCTGGCGAAGTTCTGCAGCGCGGCCTGCAGCAGGTTGTCGCGTCGATGGCTGAATAGATAGCGCAGGGCGGCCCAGTGCCAGTTGCGCTCGACCCGCAATAGCTGGCTATTGCGCAGCTGCGCGTGAAAGCCGTGTTCGGCAAGACGCCGTTGCAGCAATGGCTCGGCGAATTCTGTGATTTGTTTCAGGCCTTTGAGTGAGTTGGCCAAGGCTGCTTGCGCCTGCATCAGGCGCGCCTGGCTGGCACACGCTGCTTCACGCAGGTCGGGGGCAGCATTGGCGAACCAGTCCTGCCTCTTCCACGGGGCGACCTGGGTTCGCTTCAACGCGGCCCACTGATTGGGCGTTACCTGGCGAGCCCAGTGCGGCAGCTGCGCCTGAAGCAGGGGTTGATGGGGATTGATGGCTGGCATGTCGACGCTCCTTTCAGGCAAAGGGGGCATCAAACGTCAATTCCAGACAGGCGAGTGGTAATGGGATAACGCGGCTTGGATATATCGATGGAAATTCGCTGTCTGAATCGGCCATTCATGCAGGAAATTTGACGTCATGAAACTTTACATGGCGTGAGGAAGCTTTAAGGAAATGCAATCAAAGTGCCACTTGATAAAGTGTTTGGGCGCACCTTAAATTGTTAATTGATATGGGGGTTTCTGGATAATTTCCGAATATCAACATGATACGTGCTTTTTACTGAATTGCTGTCCTTTTCCGATTGACCATGCTGTGTCTCAAAGGACGTCGAAGAAGAAATGAAAGCGACCTTGACGGCAGCGGCGAGGAAACTCGTCTCGCCCTCCATACGCTACGAAATCAGACACCTGGCCAGCAAGGTGTCTGAAGCGATGGCGCGTGCCTGTTTCTGGCGCTGGGAAATCGCCAGGTTCAGGTTGCAGCAGGAAAGCCCCTACGAAATCATCTATATCGGCCGGAAGCAGCAACGGGAAATGGCCAAGCTGCTGATTGCCGGCAAGGGTTCGGGCAATGCTGCAATTGTTGACAGCGCAAGCGCGACGGTAGCAGCCAACCACGTGGTGGTGGTCAGCGAAATGCCGACGTCGGGGGCATTGTCGGTACCGCATTACCTGAGCGCCGTGGTGCCGCTGGGGCGCTCGCTGGAGGATATCACCGCGCGCTACGACAGCGAGTTGCGGCGCAGCATCCGCAAGAACCGGCCGCTGTACCAGATGCGCCAGGCCCGGTCGGATGACGAGATCGCCATGGCCGACCGCTACCTGCTGCGCCCTTATGCCAGCGCCAGGCAAGGTATCCATGCCGCGCAGTTTCCCACTGAAGAAGTGTTCCGCATTGCCAGGGGCGTCGGTCGGCTCGACTTGATCACCTTGGGCGATGAAGTGATCGGCTGCCACCTGGGCTGTGAAGTGGGGCGTGGTGGCAAGCGTTATTGGAGCACCCTGCGTTTCGGCTATTGCGAGGCGGTGTTCACCGATGCACGGAAGTTGCGCGAGGTAAATTCGATCACCACCTTCATGGCCCTGGAGTGGGCACTGGAGCAGGGCTTCGACTATTACGATATCGGCCTTTGCCTGGCGCGCCCGGATGACGGTTTGTTGAAGTGGAAGCGCCGCCGCGGTGGCGATATCGACTCGCTGGGTAACCATGCCTACCTGTTTGTCCGCTTGCCCAGAACCGGCACGGCGAAGTTCCTCTGGGACACACCGATGTTCGCGGTCGAAGGCGACAAGCTCACGCTGCACCTGGGGTTGCCCGAGGGCGCGAGTGACGAGGAAGTTGCCAGCCGCTATCAGGAAATGGTGTTTGGCGGCCTGCACAAGATCTACTTCTATGGGGGCAACGGTACGGGCGAAACGTTCGTGGAAAGCCTGCGTCACCGTTACGCCAACCTGCGGTCACCACCCACCATGGAAAGGGTCACGTGCAGCTGAGCGGTTGCCAGGAGGCGTTGATCTGGCGCCTTGCGCCAGGCTTTTGACCTTGTCATCAAGGGAGGACGCTTCATGGGAAGCGACATCTCGAAGTTCAGTGCATCGCCTGCGGCCAGGCAGCACACCTGGACCCTGGCCGCCTACCGCTACATGGCGCGCAAACGGCTAGGCAGGAACAGCGGCATCGACCTCAAGAGCGTGGCGGACAAAAGTTGGGACATTGCCCCGGGGGAAGTCACGGTTTCGCCCCCGGCCGTTTTCCTGCCAGGCCAGCTGGAGCGAGTAACGGGGTGGGAAGGCAAGCGTTTCTATCCCTACGTGCACCCTGCGCGTACCATGGAAGGCGGCATCAGCACACTGCAAGGGCCAACCCGCGGCTACCTGATCAAGGACGTATGGCTGGTCGACGGGGCGTTGTACAAGGGCAAGGCCAGCCATTGGCTGTCGTTGAAGCCGGGCCCCTTTCCGAGCATCGTCGTGGAAAACGAAATCGACCGCGCGGCCATCTATTGCACGCAAAACGGCAACACGTGGTTCGGTACCTGGCTGATGGAGGATTGTCCGACCTATGCGCTGGCCTGTAACGAAGGCATACCGGTAACCACCGCGCCCTCGGCCAGATACCCGCTGTTTGCCCAGGCCCCGGCCTATGAAGACTGGCTGGAAATGAACCCGCTGCGCCTGCGCAGTGCGTTTTTCCGTGAGCTGGTGCTGTTCGATGACCAGGCCAACAACCGCAGCCGGCATGCCCGCTACCGGGCCATGGGCGACAAGTTGCTGTCGCATGTGCCGCATGCGCCACATCCGGGGGTGTTCCTGCTGCGTGGTGGCGATGGTGACCTGCGCCTGCTGCGCAATGAGCTGGCGCTGGCGGAGCATTTGCGCGCCACCCGCGGTTTTCGCATCGTCAACCCGCTGAAGTCCGATGTGCCGAGTATCGTCGCGGCCTGCGCCGGGGCGAGGGTGGTAATCGGTGTGGAAGGTAGCCAGTTGGTGCATGGGGTCAACGTACTGCAGGCCGGTGGTTGCCTGCTGACGTTGCAGCCGCCCAATCGGTTTGTCAGCTACTACAAGTACCTGACGGACCGAGACCACCAGCATTTCGGCTTTGTGGTCGGGATACCGGACGGCGATGGTTTCACGATCGATGTCGGCGAAGTTGAGCGGACGCTGGACCTGTTTCCGCGATAGGCGTGTAGTATTCAGGCGCATGGCAGCGGCGAGCGGGGTGAGGGATGATCGAGGTATCACGGTTCTGGCGCGACCCGGCGTTGCCCTTCGTCGAGGCCCGGCGGGTAGGGGACGGGCGCCAGGTGTGCTACGCCGCGCATTCCCATGAGAGCTTTTCCATCGGAGTGATAACGGGGGGGCGCAGCTCCTATCTGTACGGTGACCAGTGCATAGAGGTGGCTGCTGGTACCACGGTGCTGATGAACCCAGGTGTGGTGCATGCCTGCAACCCCATCGACGGGGAACACTGGTCCTACCTGATGATGTTCGTCGATATGCCTTGGTTGCAGGCACTGGGGTTCACCTTGCCGGCCCGGCCCTGGAGTAGCTCGCCGGTGTTGTACCGGAGCCTGTTGCAGGCCTTTGCCGACCTGTTCGACGCCGGCGTGCCAGACCGGGAAGGGCGCCTGGCGGCGCTGTTTGGCGCACTTCCAGGTTTGCTTGGCGGCGATGCCAGCGTCAACGACGAGGGCAACCCACGACTGGACACGGCGGCAGCGTTCATTCGCGTCCATCGTGGCGACCCGCTGAGCCTGGACGACATCTGCGCGGCGTGCGGCCTGTCGCGTTCCTACCTGATTCGCGCGTTCCGCCAACGCTTCGGCCTGACGCCGCATGGTTACCTGCTCGACCAGCGCGTGCAGCTGGCCAGGGCGCAATTGCGTCAGGGCCGGGCTATTGCCGAGGTTGCGCAGGAGGCCGGGTTTGCCGACCAGGCGCACCTGCAGCGGGCCTTCAAGCAGCACCTGGCGGCGACACCGGGGCATTACCGCAATGCATTCGGCTGAATTGCCATTTTTGGCGGTGGTGGCCCTATCGCCGGCAACCCAGCTCCCACAGGTACTGCGCAGGTCTTGAGGGCAGCGATAGGGTCGGTGCAGCCAGGCTCAAATGACCAGGTAGACCGCACTGCCCACGAGCAGCAGCGCCAAGCCCCGATTCAGCAGGCGCATGTGCCGTGGGTTGCCCAGATACTGGCGAACCACGCTCCCGGCCCACGCCCAGCTGGCCACTGAAATGAAGCAGATCGGCCCGTAGATCCAGGCAAACAGCCACAGCAGCTGCTGCTCACCGGCGGTATAGGCACCAACCCCGGCCACCGCTGCCAGCCATGCCTTGGGATTGAGCCATTGCATCGCCGCGCCGTGCCAGGCCGAGGGAGCCTGGGTGGGATGGGCACTGCCCAGTTGCCCATCGTCGCTGGCCAGCTTCCATGCCATGTACAGCAGGAACGCCACGCCGCCCCAGTGCAAAAGCAGGCCCAGCAAAGGCCAGCGCAGCAACAATTGATGCAGGCCCAGCCCGACCAGCACCAGCAGCAGGCAGAAGCCCAGCGTGGCGCCAGCCACATGTGCCAGGCTGGCACGCAGGCCATGGCGGGCACCGCTGCCCAGCGCAACGATGTTGACCGGGCCGGGGGAGATCGAGGCCGCCAGTGCGAAAGCGGCCATGGACAGGGACAGGCTCATGAGGGGGATCCGTTTGGTTGAGGTTGGCCTTCATGCTCGGGCATCGACAGCCTGCGGTATTGAAGAAAAGTACCCCACGCCCGGCCAGCGCATTTTTGTGTAGGAGCGGCCTTGTGTCGCGATCGGGCCGCAGAGCGGCCCCAGCTGTTGATGCAGCGCTCCTGAAACCCGGGGGGGCGCTGTGCGGCCCGTTCGCGACACAAGGCCGCTCCTACAAGGTTGTTACAGGTTTTGTAATAGTTTTGCGCTATTACGGAAAGCTGCTGTGCTTGTAGGATCATTTTCCCAATTTGCTAACAAGGTCTATATGAGCACCTTCGCGGAGCCCCCCAGTCCCCGGTCTTCCCGGCCTTCTTTCTCCCGTCCTCGTGACGCTGCCCTCGTGAGTACCCGCTAATGGAATGGCTAGCCGACCCCACGGCCTGGCTGGGCCTGTTGACGCTTATCGTCCTCGAGCTGGTGCTGGGTATCGACAACCTGGTGTTCATCGCCATCCTCGCCGACAAACTGCCGCCGCATCAGCGCGACCGCGCACGGGTCATTGGCCTGAGCCTGGCGTTGATCATGCGCCTTGGCCTGTTGGCCAGTATCTCGTGGATGGTCACCCTGACCGCGCCGTTGTTCGAGGTGTTCGAAAAGAGCTTCTCGGGCCGCGACCTGATCATGCTGTTCGGTGGCGTGTTCCTGCTGTTCAAGGCCACCATGGAGCTGCACGAACGCCTGGAAGGCCACGTGGCCCAGGCCAGCGGCACGGTACGCCATGCTGCGTTCTGGCCGATCGTTGCGCAGATCGTGGTGCTTGATGCGGTGTTCTCGCTGGACGCGGTGATCACCGCGGTTGGCATGGTCGAGCAGTTGTCGGTGATGATGATCGCGGTGATCTTCTCGATCGGCATCATGATCGTTGCCAGCAAGCCGCTGACCCGCTTCGTCAACGCCCACCCCACGGTGATCATGCTGTGCCTGGGCTTCCTGATGATGATCGGCTTCAGCCTCACCGCTGAAGGCCTGGGCTTCCATATCCCCAAAGGCTACCTGTACGCGGCCATCGGCTTCTCGATTCTGATCGAGCTGTTCAACCAGCTGGCCCGTGCCCGCCGCAAGCGCAGCCTGCAGCAGCACCGGCCGCTGCGTGAGCGCACCGCGCATGCCGTGCTGCGCCTGCTGGGTGGCCGCCGGGTCGAGGCTGACGAGGTGGGCGAGGAAATCGCTGACCTGGTCGAAGGCGGTGAGGAGCAGGTGCTGTTCGACCGCCGTGAACGGGTGATGATCAGTGGCGTGCTGAACCTGGCCGAGCGGCCTATCCGCACGGTGATGACCGCCCGCGCCGAGGTCGATGTGATCGACCTGGCGCAGCCGGCCGACGCCATTGCCCAGGCCCTGGCCAATTCGCCGTACTCGCGCCTGCCGCTGATCCGCGATGGCCGCGTGGACGAGCCACTGGGCTTCGTGCACAAGAAGGAACTGCTCAAGGAGCTGCTGTCGGGCAACCAGCCCGATCTGGAAGGCATGGCCCGAGTACCGCTGAACCTGCTGGAGAGCTTCAGCATCCTCAATGCCCTGGAGCAGATGCGAGGCCAGTCGACGCACATTGCTTTCGTCGTCAACGAGTTCGGTGACTTTACCGGCCTGCTGACCATGACCGATATTCTGGAGTCGATTGCCGGCGAGTTGCCGGATGCCAGCGAGGTCGAAGGCCCGGGCATCGTTCAGGAAGGTGAAGGCTTTGTGGTCAGCGGCGCGTTGAACCTGGGCCAGGTGCAGGCACGTACCGGCTTCTGCGCCCGAGCCACCGAGGACTACCAGACCCTCGCGGGCCTGGTGATGAGCCTGCTCGACCGCCTGCCTATGGTTGGTGACCGCCTGGCCTGGAATGGCTGGACGCTGACCGTGGAGGCGGTCGAGGAGCGGCGGGTGCGTCAGGTTCGGCTTACACCGAACGGCGACGTTGACGCAGCAGGTGCTTGAAACCCTCGATCACCAGTACCAGCACCGCGGCCCAGATCGGAAGGTAGGTCAGCCACTGATCCGGGCCGATGGTTTCGCCCAGCAACAGCGCAACGCCTACCAGCAGCACTGGCTCGACGTAGCTGAGCAGGCCGAACAGGCTGAAAGGCAGCAGGCGGCTGGCCAGCACGTAGGCGATCAGGGCCGAGGCGCTGATCGCCCCGAGGATCGGGATCAACGCATACAGCCCAGGGTGTGCCTGCAGATCCGCAGGGGAAAGCGGGCCCTGGATCACGAAATACAGCGCCCAGGGCAACAGCAGGCACATGTCGCACCACAAACCTCCCAAATGGTCGGTGCGGCAGCGCTTGCGCAACACGAAATAGATCGGGTAGCCGATCGTCACCACCAGGGTTTCCCAGGCGAAACTGCCATGCTGATACAGCTCGTGGCCCACGCCGAGAGCAGCGCAGGCCACGGCCACCTTCTGCAGGCGTGACAGGCGCTCGCCATACACAAGTCGCCCGGTCAGGACCATGGCCAGCGGCAGCAGGAAATAGCCCATCGACACTTCCAGGCTGCGCCCGTGCAGGGGCGCCCAGAGGAACAGCCACAGCTGCACGCCCATCAGCCACGATGTGCCGACCATGCCCAGCAACAGCAGCGGCGTGTGTTTTACCCGGGCGAGCAGTTCGCCCACCCGTTTCCAGTCTTTCGAGACAAGCATGAACAGGGTCAGGCAGGGCAGCGTCAACAGGGTGCGCCAGCCAAAGATCTCCTCGCCATCGAGCGGCGTGAGCAGAGAGGTATAGAAGTACATCACGGCGAACAGACAGGACGCCATGACCGACGAAAGAATGCCTTTTGACACGAATGCCTCGAATAGGGAATTGAGCAGGTGGATCAGCCGCGCATGATCTCAGGGGGCGCGGCTTGCGGCAACCGCGACGCAGCCGGGCGTGCGGCCAGCGCTTCGAGGAACTGGGCAGCCGGCATGGGCCTGGCGAACAGGTAGCCTTGCTGGAAGTCCACCTCGTGACGGGCCAGGTAGTCGCGCTGGGCTTCTGTTTCCACGCCCTCGGCAACGATGCCCAGGCCCAGCTTGGCCGATAGCTCGATGATGGTCTCGAGGATGTGCACCGACAGCGCATCGCCACCGATCATGGCCACGAAGCTCTGGTCTATCTTCAGGTAATCGACCTTGAACTGGCGCAGGTAGTTGAGGCTTGACTGGCCGGTGCCGAAGTCGTCCAGGGCGATCTTCACACCCATGACGTCGAGCTTCTCGAACAGCTCCAGGGCCACCGGCGTGGGCTCGATCAGCTTGCGCTCGGTCAGCTCCAGGGTCAGCACCACCCGGCCTGGCGGGAAGTGCTGGAGGAAGGTCCGGCAATCGTCCAGCAGGCTGAAGTCGCGGCAGTGGTCGGCGGTGATGTTGATGCCGATATGGAAACCGTCCTCCAGCAGCCCGGCAAAGGGAGCCAGGCTCTGCGCGGTGTGCATCATCAGCGCACGGGTCATGGCGACGATCTGCCCGCTGTGTTCGGCGTAGGGGATGAACAGGTCGGGGCGCACCAGGCCTTCGCGCGGGTGGTTCCAGCGCATCAGCACTTCGGCGCCGGCCCAGCGGTAGTCGCCCTTGCGCACTACCGGCTGGAAGTACGGCAGGAACTCGTCGGCCTCCAGGGCCCGGCGCAGTTCGGCACGGGGCGAGGTGGCGCGGCGAACCTGCCAGCGGCACACCAGGCCGGCCACCGCGCCCAGTATCAGCAGCAGACCGAACAGGGCGGGATAGTGGCTGAGCCACAGCTGGCCCTGCTTGTCGGCGCCGTAGCCGCCATGCACGCTGAACGGGTAACGGGTCGAGCCCAGCTGCACATTCGCGCTGGCCGCGGCAGGGGGCACGCCCTTGTGCACGATGCCATCCTTGCCCAGCCAGGCATCGCCCACGCGGATCTGCAGCTCTTCATCGGGGCCGATCAGGCGCAGCGCCGTCAGCAGGTGTTCACCATCGACCGTACTGATCGCGCCGCGGTCGCCATCGCTGGCCCGATACACCAGCAGCGGGTGGCCAGGGGTGACCGAGTTGCCGTCCATCAGCCACAGCTTGCCGTCGATGTAGTCGCCGGGGTTGACCGGCTCGTCGAATGCGCCGAACAGCGAGGTGCAATAAAGGGCGTTGTGCCGGAACAGGTTGGTCGAGCGCACGAAGGCGTTGCGCGTGACCTGGGCGCGCAGCATGAGCTGGACCTCGTCGCACGGGCTGTCGACAAGCGGCAGCAGAGCATGGGCAGCGCTGGACAGATTGTCGAGAATGCGCTCGACGTGCTCCACCACCTGGCGGGTGGTAGCCTGGCTGCTGGCGTGCATTTCACGCTCGATCTGCCAGTTCATCACGGCCAGGCCGCATGCCACGGGCAGCACGCCGACGACCCAGGGCAACAGGGTGCGCCAGCCGAGGCCGGCGCGGCGTTTGACGGTAAGGGGCATGCTGACCCTGATCTGTATAAAGGATTACGAGAGGATAGCCGCTTGTCGGGACCGGTGAGCAACTAAAGGGCGACAAACCATTTTACGCAATGTAGAATCCATTTACGAATACAACAATAAGGTCCTTCGATGCCGAAGGATCAAGCCCGCCGAGAATGGGTCCATATGACATACCATGGGTTCAAGCTGATAATAGGTGATTTCCTCGCCCGCAGCGTGCGGGGTATCCCGTGCTCCCCGCCGTTTCCGTTCCACATCCCACGCAATCAATAATCTTTCGCTGCAGATGAGGACACGAACATGGCTGATATCTTCGACAATCCGATGGGCCTGATGGGCTTTGAATTCATCGAACTGGCTTCGCCGACCCCTGGCGTGCTCGAGCCGGTATTCCAGATGCTGGGCTTCACCAAGGTCGCTACCCACCGTTCCAAGGATGTGCACCTGTATCGCCAGGGTGACATCAACCTGATCCTGAACAACGAACCCAAGAGCATCGCCTCGTACTTCGCTGCCGAACACGGCCCGTCGGTATGCGGCATGGCGTTCCGCGTGCGCAATGCCCATGAGGCCTATGCCCGCGCCCTGGAACTGGGCGCCCAGCCGGTGGAAATCGAAACCGGCCCGATGGAACTGCGCCTGCCGGCGATCAAGGGCATCGGCGGTGCGCCGTTGTATCTGATCGACCGTTTCGAGGAAGGCAGCTCGATCTACGATATCGACTTCAAGTTCATCGAGGGTGTGGACCGCAACCCGGTGGGTGCCGGCCTGAAGATCATCGACCACCTCACCCACAACGTTTATCGCGGGCGCATGTCGTACTGGGCTGGCTTCTACGAGAAGCTGTTCAACTTCCGCGAAATCCGCTATTTCGACATCAAGGGTGAGTACACCGGCCTGACTTCGCGTGCCATGACTGCACCGGATGGCATGATCCGCATCCCGCTGAACGAAGAATCGTCCAAGGGCTCCGGGCAGATCGAAGAGTTCCTGATGCAGTTCAACGGCGAAGGCATCCAGCACGTCGCCTTCCTGACCGATGACCTGCTCAAGACCTGGGACGCCCTCAAGGGCTTCGGCATGCGCTTCATGACTGCACCGCCGCAAACCTACTACGAGATGCTCGAAGAGCGCCTGCCAGGTCACGGCGAGCCGGTCGACCAGTTGAAAGCACGCGGTATCCTCCTCGATGGTGCCTCCCAGCCTGACGACAAGCGCCTGCTGCTGCAGATCTTCTCCGAGACCCTGCTCGGCCCGGTGTTCTTCGAGTTCATCCAGCGCAAGGGGGATGACGGCTTTGGCGAAGGCAACTTCAAGGCACTGTTCGAATCCATCGAGCGCGACCAGGTACGTCGTGGTGTGCTGAGCACCGAGTAACCCCAGGGTACCGCCGTCACGATTCGATGGCGGCGGTATCAACCCTTCTCTTGCCCGAAATGGTCAGGCCCAGGTACATGATGAACATGCTGGCGACCCCGACCAGTACCAGCGAGGGCAGTACCTGATGCAGGGATAGGCGAAACTCCTGGGTGGCGTATCCTTTGGGGTAACCGCCGATCACCACGTAACCATATTTCTGGGAAACCGATCGCTCGGTGAATTCGACCTGGGAGGGCCGTTGTGCGTCGCGGCTGTCTCCCTCGCTCCAGATATACAGGTCGCTAAATTCCAGAAGCAATGTCAGGCCGTCCTGGAAAGCACGCAGTTCGTCACGCAGCTGCCGACCGTACGCTGTTGCGATTATCCCAGGGTCGCTGTTCGGTCTCTGGACTTTGATGATCGCCGCGTTAGGCGACGATGGAGCGTCGAATGCCAGCTCTGTCTGCCGTCCGGACAGGGCAAAAGCCGAGTTATACGCCAAAGGGTCCATGTCCGTCGCACAATACGCTTGTTGGTCGCGGGTGAGTATCAGTGAACGAAGGTGCGGGCTGTTGGCGACTCTCTGCTCCAGCGTACCAAGTACTTCGTCACAGGGCTTGCCTGCCAATGGCAGGATCAGGTCCAGATCGCCTTCCATGCGGCCCAGTGCCTGGTCGATGCTGAAAATCGCCTCTTGAACAGAAACCTTGGCATTCTCCTCAAGTTTTCTATCCAGTTGATAGTTCATCATCAGTAACCCGGACAGTACCGGTATTGCGCCGATGGACAATATCAACAGTAACTTCCGCCAGTTGATGCCGAGACTCGGTATTGCTGCCATAGGACCGCCGCTCCGTTGAACCTTGCTGTTCGGGTTGAACAGGTCAGCGCTGATCCTATGTGCTTGATGATGCTCCGGCTGTAGGCCAAAAGTGTTGCGGTTTTACAGAAAAGCAGAACTTCGTTGTCAGCCTCGCTTCAGCCTGGCGAGCACTTTTTCGGCCAACTGGGCCGTAGAGGCCGGGTTCTGCCCGGTGATCAGCCGATCATCGGCCACCACGAACGGCTGCCACGGGTCTTCATGCTTGCTGTAGGTACCACCTCGGGCACCCAGCTCGGTTTCCGTCAGGAAGGGGACCACCTTGTCCAGTTCGACGAGCTTCTCCTCGGTATTGGAGAAGCCGGTCACCTGACGGTCCTTGAGCAACAGGCTGTTGTCGCTGAGCTTGATGTTCAGCAGGCCGACAACGCCATGGCAAACCGCCGCGACAATGCCCTTGTGCTCGTACACCCGGCGGGCCAGCTCTTGCAGCGGCTGGTTGTCGGGAAAGTCATACATCACTCCGTGCCCGCCGGTGTAGTAGATGACGCTGTACTCTTCTGCCTTCACCTGGCCAGGGCTCAAGGTGTTGCCCAGGCGGGTCATGAAGCGCTTGTCGTCATACCACAGCCAGTCCAGGTCGGGGGCCATCTGCAGGCTATGCGGGTCGACAGGGACGTAGCCGCCCAGCGGGCTGACATAATCGACCTCGTAACCGGCTTTTTCGACTTTTTCGACAAAGTGCACCGCTTCCCCCAGCCACAAGCCGGTCGCCCGCTTGAGGGTCGGATACTTGGCTGTATTGGTCAGCACCACCAGCATTTTCTTGCTCATGACCACGCTCCCGTCGGCAACCTGAATGGGCCGTTGCTCCCCCGGCCCGAGGGAAAACCTAATGAGCATAGCTCTCAGGTGCCAGTACGCCATATTGGGTGGCGTGTGTTGTGCTAACGTGAACCACATTCACGCAGCGCCTGTACTTTTTCTGAATCATGCTGGAGTCACGACAGTGGTCACAAATGGTACGCCGCGCGAGCCTGCGTCGATGGTCATCCTGCAGCCGTCTGTGCTGGCACCGGTTGACCTCATGGGCGAACGGATTGCACGGTTCGACTGGGGGCGTACACCGCTCGGGCCGCTGCCGCGCTGGCCGGCTTCGTTGCGCATTGTCGTCGACATGATGCAATTGTCACCGTTTCCGTGTGCCGTGGTCTGGGGACCAGACCTCAGCGTGGTCCACAATGAAGGCTATCGGGCATTGCGGCGGGTTGCCCCGAATGCATTGGGCATGCCCTTCGACGCGCTGTGGAGCGATGAATGGCCGGCGATGGGGCCGTGGGTGTTCAAGGCGCTCGAGGGGCGCTCGAGCTTTGTCGAGGACCCACCACTGCATATTGGCCGCGGCCAAGGCGGGGAGCCGTTGTGGTGTGCGTTCGGCTACACACCGTTGCACGATGAACTGGGCAACGTGGCAGGGTTTCTGCACGCGGTGATCGAAACCACGGCCAGCGTCGAGGCGCATCGCCACTGGCGGGAGCAGGCGCAAGAATTCCAGCGGCAGGTCGAGCGACACCTGGTGGAGCGCGAGCAGTTCTGGCAGCTGTCGCGTGATGCGATGATGACGGTCACTCCCGAGATGAAGGTGTGTGCCGCCAACCCCGCCTGGTATCGCATCCTGGGCTGGTCCGAAGAGCAGGTACTGGGCACTCCGGTGCTGGATCTGGTACATCCGGCAGATCGCGCTGAGGTTGAGGTGGCCGTTTCCGGGTGCCTGCAGTACCGGGATACCGAGCAGATAGAGACGCGCCTGCGCCACCGCGATGGCCATTACCACTGTTTTCGCTGGAGTGCACGGTTCGATGGCAGCCTGCTGATTGCCGTTGGCCGGGATATCACCGGGGAACGTGAGGAGGCTGCTCGTCAATCCGAAGCGCTGATGCGCAACAACGAGCGTCTGGAGGTGGTCGGGCAGTTGGCCGGGGGCATGGGCCATGAACTGAACAACTTGTTGTCCGGCATCGGTGGCAGCCTCGAACTGCTTCAGCGGCGCCTGCAGGAAGGACGGCTGGAGCGGGTGGAGGCGTATGTCGAGGTCGCGCGAGATTCGGTGCAGCGTGCCATGGAGCTGACCCATCGCCTGCTGGCGTTTTCCCGTCATCAACCTTTGGCGCCCAGGCCGCTGGATTTCAACCGGCAATTGCGCTTGAGCGAACCACTGCTGCGGAGCACGCTGGGCGCCGAGATGCGCTTGCACTGGCAGCTGGATGTCACGCCGTGGGCGGTGAACCTTGATATTTCCCAGCTTGAAAATGCCTTGATCAATCTTTGCACCAACGCCCGCGAAGCGTGCCTTGATCGCGGCAATGTCACGCTGCGCAGCATCAACCAGCGGCTGACAAGGTGTTTCCCGGATGAGAGCGGCCTGCCACCAGGCGACTACGTTGCGTTGTATGTGGAGGATGATGGCCATGGCATGCCGGCCGTGGACATTGCCAGGGCCTTTGAACCGTTCTTCACCACCAAGCCGGTCGGGCGTGGCTCAGGCCTTGGTTTGTCGATGGTGTATGGGTTTGTCGGCCAGTCGGGGGGCTACGCCTGGATCGAGTCGGCGCCGAACCAGGGCACCAAGGTCTGCATGCTTTTTCCAAGGTGGCATGACCCGGTACCCGAGGCGCCTGCGGTTGTGCACCGGACGCAGCGCATGGCCGGGAGGCAGCGCCTGTTGCTGGTCGATGACGAGCTCGGTTTGCGTGCTGTGATGTGCGAGTACCTGACCGAACGTGGTTTCGAAGTCATTGATGTGGGCGACGCCAATAGCGCACTGGAGCGCTTCCGCCATGACGGCCCGTTCGACCTGGTGATCACCGACATCGGCTTGCCGGGTGGTTTCAGTGGCCGCCAGGTGGCCAAGGCCATGCGCATGCAGCTGCCGTTGCAGAAGATCCTGTTCATTACCGGCTATGCAGGTCAGCCGATCGAAGCGCAGTTGCTCGAGCAGCCGGGCACGGCATTGATGAACAAACCGTTCCCGCTGGCGGACCTGGTGGATGAAGCGCTACGCATGCTCGAGGAGTGAAGCGGTTCAGGGCTTGCCCAGTATCTGGGTCACCTGGGCCTGCAGCTGCTTCAGCTCGAAGGGCTTGCTGATCAGGTGCATCCCCGCCTCCAGGAAGCCCTCGCGGGCCATGGCGGTTTCTGCATAGCCGGTGATGAACAGTACTGGCAAGCGTGGGCGCAGGTTGCGGGCAATCTCGGCCAACTGGCGGCCATTCATGCCGGGCAAGCCGACATCGCTGATCAGCAGATCCACCGGTTGTGTCGAACGCAGTACCTTAAGGCCCTCATTGGCGTCGGCGGCACTGTGGCAGGCGAAGCCATCCTCGCGCAGGGCCTGGCAGAGCAATTGGCGTACATGGGGGTCGTCCTCGACTACCAGCACGTGATGGCCCTGGTAACCTCGCACGGGTTGTACGGGTTTGACCGGTGCCTGGCCCTGGTCGACGTGGCGCGGCAGATAAAGGTCCACCCGGGTCCCTTGGCCGATCTGGCTGTGCAGGGTGACATGTCCTTGGGATTGCTTGCTGAAGCCGTAAACCATCGACAGGCCAAGGCCGATGCCCTGGCCGATCGCCTTGGTGCTGAAGAACGGTTCGAAGGCATGCTCCAGCGTGCTTTGCGCCATGCCCTGGCCGTCATCGATGACTCGCAGGCGTACATAGTCGCCGGCGCACAGGGCACCGCCAGCGAATTGCCCGGCGCCGATGTGCTGGTTACTTGCCTCGATGCGCAGCTGACCGCCATTGGGCATGGCTTCGCAGGCATTGATCAACAGGTTGTCGAGGGCCTCCTGCAACTGTTGGTCATCGGCTTCGACCGACCACAGGTTCTTGGCGATTTGCACCTGCAGGGTCACGGTCGGGGTCACGCAAGCCTTCAGGCGTTTTGCCTGGAGCAGGTCGTGCAGGTCGACCTGCTGGGTGTGCAGCGATTGCCGAGAAGAGAAGGCCAGCAGGCGGTGGGTCAGGCGCGCGGCGCGTGACACCGCCTCGCGGCCCATGCGCAGCACGTTGTCCAGGCCATCGCTGCGACCCTGGCGCAAGCGCCGGTCAATCAGCTCGAAGCTGCCACCAATGCTGGTGAGCAGGTTGTTGAAGTCGTGGGCGACCCCCCCGGCCAGTTGGCCGATGGCCTCCATCTTGCGCGTCTGGTGGCGTACGAACTCGCTGCGTTGCTGCTCTTCGCCGGGAGGTGCGGCCTTGGCGTCAAGGCGTTGCTGCAGGTCTTGCAACTGGTCGCGTGCCAGATACTGCCGACGCCGGTTGCGCAGGGCGGACTGGGTCATGCGCAGCAGCTGGGCGTTTTCGAATGGTGCGACCAGCAGGACCAGGTTGCCCACCGGGAGGTTGGTCGAGCCCTTGGCCGCTTGGCTCCCTTGACCGAGCAGCACGATGGGCAGGTCCGACCAGCACGGTTGCTGGTCGATGAATTCTTGCAGCAATGCACTTGGGCCCTGTTTGAACGCTTGCTCGGCAATGATCGCCAGGCCTGCGCCTTCGGCCAGGCAGGCTTGCAGGTTGGCCAGGTCGACCGCGCACAGGCTGTCGATGCCCGCAGAAGCGAGCAGGCGAGCAGTATCTGCGGCTATTGGCGGGGGCGCCAGGATCAATGCACGTTCGTCCAGCGCCAACGAACTGGCCAAAACGACTCTCCTGCAGGGTGGTCTGATATCCACTGGACCTTGGGCACAGCCCCAGGGTTCAACAAATTTTCGGACGTTGCCTACAGGCCCTGTTGCAGCACGGGGTCGTCCGGGTTCTGCCGCTCCAGTTCTGCCAGCAGTACCTGCACGTTCTGCAACTGGCCGGTTTCCTTCCAATACTTAATCAGCAACACCCGTGCCCGGCGATTGGCCGGCTGGCGGCTGAGCACGGTTTCCAGTTGCTTTTGTGCGGCGTCGAGTTGTTCCAGTTCATGCAGGGTGACTGCCAGTGTATAGCGGTAGTCGGCGTTGTCCGGGTCCAGCTCGACCGCGCGGGACAAGGCCAGCAAGGCGTATTCGCGCTGCTCGTGGCGGTTCAGCCAGAGCCCCAGTTCGTACTGTAGAAAGGCCGAATCGGGGCTTAGCGCCAGGGCTTTGCCCAGTATCTGACGCGAGGCGTCGTGATGGCCCTGGCGCTCCAGCAGGCGTACCTGGGTCGCCAGTGCGTCGAGGTTGCCTGGCGCTACCGCCAGGGCTCGCTGCAGGGCGGTGTCGGCCAGGGTGTAGTCGTTTTCGTGCAGGTAGAGGCGCGCCAGGTGGACCTGGGCGTCGGCGTCTTCGGGTTGTTGCTCGAGTGCCTGCTGGTATTGCTCCAGGGCGACCTGTAGCGGGCCGAAATAAAGGCCGATGTCATCCGGAGCAAGGCCGAGCAGGGCATCTACCGCGGCAAAGCGCACGCTTTGCTCGTCGTCGTCCAGCAGTGGGCCGAGTACCAGGCTGCGCTGCGCCGCCGGCAGCAGGCGGCGAATACCGGCAATGGCTGCACGGCGCACCTGCGGGTCGGCATGCTCGAGGTCCTGACGGGCGAGTTTCAATGCCTGGGGCGAAGGATAGTTTGGCAGTTCGGCATACAAGGCGGCACGGCGAATGGGTGGCAGGTCGGTGCGCTGCAGTTGCTGGTACAGCACCCGTGCTGCGCCGGGTTGGCCCTCATGGGCCTGGCGCAGGGCCTTGGCGTAGCTGTGCGCAGGCAGGGTAGGCGGGGCTGGCGGAGCGTCGCGCCACAGGTAGCCGAACAGGGCCGATACCAGGATCAACAGCAGCAGGGCGATCAGGTAGCGGTTGCGTCTGGGCATCGGACGATCCGGGGCGACGGGAAGGGCAGAGCTTGGGCTAGCCGGGGGGTAAATGCAACCGAGTGAGGGTTGCGTGGTGCCTGCCTCGGGTTCTGCGGTGGGGCATAAATCGAGCGCCGCCCGCGCGGCGCTCGGTCTCACAGGCAATGAAAATGTTGTGGCGAACACCCACCCCGAAACACACTTCCAAAAACATAAAAAAGCCCCACGGACCAAGGCCTGCGGGGCAAACGGTTGGGGGAGGGGCCAACCAAAGGAGTCGTTGAAACGGGTGTATCAGCGCGCGCTGGCTACGGTCTCCGGTTGCCAACCGCCGCCCAGGGCCTTGTAGATGGAGACGATGCCCCGGTACAACTCGACTTCACCCTGGGCCTGCGCATCTTCAGCGCTCAGCCGCTCACGCTCGGCATCGAGCAGCACCAGGTAATCCACCGTACCCTCGCGATAGCGAATCGAGGCCAGTTCCGCCGCCTTGCGGCTGGCGTCGCTCTGGCGCATCAGCGACAGCAGCCGCTGTTGGGTCTTGTCGTAGTCGCTGAAGGCGTTGGCCGATTCTTCCAGGGCCAGCAACACCTGCTGTTCATAGTTGGCCAGTGCCCCCTCGGCATCGGCCTTGGCACCGCGCAGTCGGGCGCGCACGCTGCCCAGGTCGAAGGCGGCCCACGTTATGCTCGGGCCCAGCGCCCAGGCATTGGCTGCCGAGGAGCCTATCTGCGAACCACGTGCAGCAGTAAAGCCGAGGAAGCCACTGAGGCTGACGCGCGGGAACAAATCGGCCGTGGCCACGCCAACGTTGGCGGTGGCAGCCGCCAGCTGGCGTTCGGCGCTGCGGATGTCCGGGCGGCGGCGCAGCAGTTCTCCCGGGTCACCCACCGGTAGCGCCTTGGCGATGGCCGGCAGGGCCTTGGGCGACAGGTCGACGCTGAGCGCCTCGGGGCGCTGACCGAGCAGGGTGGCGATGCGATGCCGGGCCCGTGCCTGTTCCGCCTGCAGTTGCGGCACGGTGGCTTCGACCCCGGCCAGGCGCGCGTCGGCCCGCACCACATCAAGGTCGTTGCCCACGCCGGCATCGCGCAGGGTTTCGGTGATGGCCCGCGATTCCTGCTGGGTCTTGAGGTTGGCCAGGGCGATCTTCTCGCGCAACTGCGCGCCACGCAGCTGGCCGTAAGCATCCACCAGTTCGGCGATCAGGCTGACCTGCAGCTGCTGCAGGTCGGCCGCGGCTACTGCTTCCTGGGCTTCGCTGGCTTCGATCTGGCGCTGGATGCGGCCGAACAGGTCAAGCTCCCAGGCCATGTCCAGGCCCAGGTCGTAGCGCTCACTGTTTACCCGCTGCGTGGTCTGGCCGGGGATCTGGCCCTTGCCGATGTCGCTGCTGGCGCGGCTGGTGACCACCGGAAACTGATCGTTTTCCGCGTCTTCACGGATCGAACGGGCCGACTTCAGGCGGGCGAAGGCCACGCGCAGGTCACGGTTGCCATCCAGCGAAGCCTGCACCAGCTGGTTCAGCACCGGGTCGTCGAACTGCTTCCACCACAGGCTTTCGAAACGGCTACGGTCGTAGGCCTTGGCCTGTATGTCGCTGGCCAGCTGCGCGGGCTCGGTGGCCGGTGCCTGGTAGTCCGGGCCTACTGCACAGGCCGCCAGGGCGAGCGCCAGCAAGCTCGGGGTCAAGGGTTTGAGCAGGTTCATGCATGGCTCTCCAGCGATTGGGCGCGTTCGGCCTTGCGGGCCTGGCGACGCTCGACGAAACGGCGAATCAGGAAGAAGAACACCGGGGTCAGGAACAGGCCGAACACGGTAACCCCGATCATTCCCGAGAACACCGCCACACCCATGGCATGGCGCATTTCAGAACCTGCACCGGAGCTGAACACCAGTGGAACCACACCCATGATGAAGGCGATCGAGGTCATCAGGATCGGCCGCAGGCGCAGGCGGCAGGCTTCCAGTACCGCAGCCAGCGGGTCGAGCCCCTTGGCCTGTTCGTCCTTGGCGAACTCGACGATCAGGATCGCGTTCTTGCACGCCAGGCCCACCAGTACGATCAGGCCGATCTGGGTGAAGATGTTGTTGTCACCCCCCGACACGATCACCCCGGTGATGGCCGACAACAGGGTCATCGGCACGATCAGGATCACTGCCAGCGGCAGGCTCCAGCTTTCGTACTGGGCGGCAAGCACCAGGAAGGCCAGCAGCACGCACAGTGGGAACACGAACAGCGCGGTATTGCCTGAAAGGATCTGCTGGTAGGTCAGGTCGGTCCACTCGAAGGTCATGCCGTTGGGCAGTTCCTCCTTCAGCAGCTTCTCGATGGCAGCTTCGGCCTGGCCGGAGCTGTAGCCCGGTGCCGCGGCGCCGTTGATCTCGGCGGTGATGAAACCGTTGTAGTGCATCACCCGGTCAGGCCCGGAGGTGTCGCTGACCTTGAGGAAGGTCGCCAGCGGGATCATCTCGCCGAGGTTGTTGCGCACCTTCAGCTGGCCGATCTGCTCGGCATCGAGGCGGAACTGCTGCTCGGCCTGGACGTTGACCTGATAGGTACGGCCAAAGCGGTTGAAGTCGTTGGTGTACAGCGAGCCCAGGTAGACCTGCAGGGTGTCGAAGATGTCGGTGATCGCCACGCCGTGGGTCTTGGCCTTTTCCCGGTCGATGGCGGCATCGACCTGGGGCACGTTGACCTGGTAGCTGGTGAACAGGCCCGCCAGTTCCGGCACGTTGTGGCTCTTGGCGATGATGTTCTGGGTTTCCTTGTACAGCGCCTCGTAGCCCAGGTTGCCACGGTCTTCGATCTGCAGACGGAAGCCGCCGATGGTGCCCAGGCCTTGTACCGGCGGTGGCGGGAAGATCGCGATGTAGGCGTCCTGGATGTCGGCGAACTGGGCATTCAGCGCAGCCGCGATGGCCGCCGCCGACTGGCTCGGGTCCTTGCGCTCGTCGAAGGGTTTGAGCGGGGTGAACACGATGCCGCTGTTCGGGCTGTTGGTGAAACCGTTGATCGACAGGCCTGGGAAGGCTACCGAGTCGGCGACGCCAGGCTGCTTCAGGGCGATTTCGCTCATGCGCTTGATCACCGCTTCGGTGCGATCGAGGCTGGCCGCGTCAGGCAGCTGGGCGAACGCCACCAGGTACTGCTTGTCCTGGGCCGGCACGAAACCGGTCGGGGTGGACGAGAAGCCGAGGTAGGTCAGGCCCATCAGGCCGGCATAGACGAACAGGGCGATGCCGCTGGAGCGGATGACCCGACGCACGCCGCCGACGTAGCGGCTGGAAGCGCGGTCGAAGAAGCGGTTGAACGGGGCGAACAGCCAGCTGCCCAGCAGTTTTTCAAGTAACCGCGAGAAGCGGTCCTTGGGTGCATGGTGGTCCTTCAGCAGCACGGCAGCCAGGGCCGGCGACAGGGTCAGCGAGTTGAACGCCGAGATCACGGTCGAGATCGCGATGGTCAGGGCGAACTGCTTGTAGAACTGCCCGGTCAGGCCGGAAATGAACGCAGCAGGTACGAACACCGCGCACAGCACCAGGGCGGTGGCGATGATCGGGCCGGTCACTTCGCCCATGGCCTTTTGCGTGGCTTCCAGCGGTTTCAGGCCCAGGCCGATGTTGCGCTCGACGTTCTCCACCACGACGATGGCATCGTCCACCACGATACCGATGGCCAGGACCAGGCCGAACAATGACAGCGCGTTGAGCGAGAAGCCGAACAGGTGCATCACGGCAAAGGTACCGATCAGCGATACCGGCACGGCCATCAGCGGGATGATCGAGGCACGCCAGGTCTGCAGGAACAGGATGACGACCAGCACCACCAGCACCAGCGCTTCGAACAGGGTGTGTACCACGGCTTCGATGGAACCACGGACGAACACGGTCGGGTCATAGACGATGCTGTAGTCCATGCCCTCGGGGAAGTCCTTCTTCAGCTCGGCCATCTTCGCCCGCACTTCGTCGGAGATCTCGATGGCGTTGGAGCCTGGGCGCTGGAAGATCGGAATGGCCACCGCCGGCTGGTTGTTCAGCAGCGAACGCAGGGCGTACTGGCTGGAGCCGAGTTCGACCCGGGCGATGTCCTTCAGGCGGGTGATTTCGCCATCGGCACCGGCGCGGATGATGATGTTCTCGAACTCTTCCTCATTGACCAGGCGACCCTGGGTGTTGATCGACAGCTGGAAGCTGGTCGAACCGGGGGCGGGTGGGGCGCCCAACTGGCCGGCGGCCACCTGGCGGTTCTGCTCGCGGATTGCAGCCACCACATCACTGGCGGTGAGGTTGCGCGAAGCGGTCTTGTTCGGGTCCAGCCACACGCGCAGCGAGTAGTCGCCCATGCCGAACAGCTGCACATCGCCCACGCCGCCCAGGCGCGCCAGCTCGTCCTTGATGTTGAGGATGGCGTAGTTGGACAGGTAGAGCATGTCGTAGCGGTTGTCCGGCGAGGTAAGGTGCACGACCATGGTCAGGTCGGGCGAGGCCTTGTCGACCGTGATACCAATGCGGGTCACTTCCTCGGGCAGCTTGGGCTGGGTACGGGTGACGCGGTTCTGCACCTGCACCTGGGCGTTGTCCAGGTCGGTGCCCAGAGCGAAGGTGATGGTCAGCGTCAGCTTGCCGTCAGCGGTGGACTGGGAAGACATGTACAGCATGTTCTCCACGCCGGTAATCGCCTGCTCCAGTGGCGCGGCGACGGTTTCGCCGATGACCTTGGGGTTGGCGCCTGGGAAGTTGGCGCGCACCACCACGGTGGGCGGCACCACTTCGGGGTATTCGCTGATCGGCAGCTGGAACAGCGAGATCGAACCCGCGATCAGCAGCACCAGCGACAGCACCGCGGCGAAGATTGGCCGGGTAATGAAGAATTTCGAGAAGTTCATCGGTGTGGTCCCTTAACCGCGTGGCGCCTGGGCGCTGGCGACTTTCACGTTGTTGCCCGCCACCTTCGGCGCCGGGTTGCTGGCCTCCAGGGCCTGGCGCTGCTGGGCGAGGGCGGCGAGGGTCTGTTCGCTGGCCATCGGTGTCTCTTCCGGGGTGACCGGTGAGCCAGGGCGCACACGCTGCAGGCCCTTGACCACGATGCGGTCGTCCTTGCCCAGGCCGCTGCGCACGATGCGCAGGCCTTCCAGCTTCGGCCCCAGCTCCACGGCGCGGTAGGCGGCCTTGTTGTCCTTGTCCATGACCAGCACGAACTTCTTGCCAAGGTCGGTGCCCACGGCTTCGTCGTTGATCAGCACGGCCTGGTACTGGGCGCTGCCCACCAGCTTCAGGCGTGCATACAGGCCTGGGGTGAACTGGCCGTCGCTGTTGTCGAACACCGCACGGCCACGGATGGTGCCGGTGCGCGGGTTGACCTGGTTGTCGACGAAGTTCATCTGGCCCAGGTGCGGGTTGCCGGTTTCGTTGGTCAGGCCCAGGTACACCGGGGTGCTCTGGCCGCGCTGGCCTTCGCGGGCCAGCTGGGTGTACTTGAGGTACACGCGCTCGTCGGCGTCGAAGTAGGCGTAGACCTTGTCGGTGGAGACCACGCTGGTCAGCGGGGTGACATCGGCGGTGACGATGTTGCCGGCGGTGAACTGGGCGCGGCTGACACGGCCGCTGATGGGCGCGGTGACACGGGTGAAGCTGAGGTTCAGGCGTGCCAGGTCGAGCTGGGCCTGGATCGCGTCGACCCCGGCGCGGGCTTCGGCGGCGGCGCTGCTACGCGATTCGGCCAGTTCTGCGGAAATGGCGTTGCTGTCACGCAGGCGTTCGCCACGGCGGGCTTCGTTGGCGCTGCGAATGGCGGTGGCCTTGGCCTGCTGCAGTTGGGCTTCGAGGCGGCGGACCTCTGCCTGGAACGGGCGTGGGTCGATCTGGAACAGCAGGTCGCCTTTCTTGACCTGGGCGCCTTCGGTGAAGGCCACCAGGTCGATCTGGCCGGACACCCGTGGGCGTACCTCGACGGTTTCCGGGGCTTCGAGGCGGCCGGTGAACTCGTCCCATTCATTGATCGGTTGCTCGATCACCTTGGCCACGCTGACCTTCGGCGCGGTGGGAGCCTGCACTGCGTCTGGGGTTCGGCCACAAGCGCTGATCACCACCACTGCCAGGGCAGCGAGGGGGAAGCGCAAGGGTTTGAATGATTGTTCCATGGAGAACTCCGCCAATGTATTAGTAGTGGGCGGAGTGTGAGTGTCTTGCGCGTGAGGCACGAATCGAACGGGACGAAGGTTATTATCACGATGAATGATATGAGCAGATCATTCATCGATTGCAGACATGGCCAGCTCGGTCGTGGGCTTTCATCCTGGGCCTGAGATTTCAGTGAATGCTCGAGGCCAGTTCGAAGATCGGCATGTACATCAGGATCACGATCAGGCCGATCAGCAGGCCGATGAAGGTCATCAGCAGCGGTTCGAACAGCTTGACGAACCATTCCACCCAGCGGCCGATTTCCTGGTCATGGAAGTCGGCGCAGCGCTCCAGCATCTCGCCCAGGTTGCCGGACTGCTCGCCGGCGCGCAGCAGGCGCAACGATACCGGCGTCACCAGTTGCCCGGCCTCCAGTGCATCGGACAGCGGCAACCCTTCGGCGACCCGCTGGCTGGCGTGCTCCAGGCCCTCGGCCGCCGCGCTGCCGAGCAGGCCGCGGGCCATGCCCATGGCGGTGAGGATGGGGATACCGCCTTGCAGCAGGATTCCCAACGAGCGATAGAAGCGCGCCAGTTCGTACATCATCAGGCGTTGGTGAAGTGCCGGCAGGCGCCGCAGCTGGCAGGCTGCCCAGCGCCGTACCCATGGCTGGCGGCGCAGCAGCCACAGCGCAGTGGCCGCACCGAGGGCGCCCAATGCCAGCGGTAGTTGCTGGGCATGCAGGAACAGCCCGATCTGCATCAGCAGCCGAGACAGCCAGGGCAACTCGGTGCCCATGCCCTCGAACACCTGGCTGAAACGCGGCACCACGTAGCCAAGCAGGAACAGCACCACGCCACCGCCCACCAGCAATAGCAGCATCGGGTAGACCGAGGCACCCACCAGCTTCTGCCGGACCAGGTCCAGGCGCTGGCGGTAGCTTATGTAGCGGGCGAGGGCGTCGCCGAGCGCGCCGGTACGCTCGCTGGACTGCACCAGCGCCACGTATAACGGCGGGAACACCCGTGGCTGTTGGCCCAGGGCCTGGGACAGCGAGCGGCCTTCGTACAGTTGGCGGACCAGTTCGGCGAGCACTTTGCGCGCTGCGGCTGCGGGGGCCTTTTCCGCCAGGCTTTCCAGCGCGTCGATCAGCGGCAGGCCGGCGTTGAGCAGGGTCGAAAGTTCCTGGCTGAACAGCACCAGGTCAAAGCTTGCTTCGCGGCGCCAGGCCATGCCGCGCAAGGCGCTGCCGTGGCCACGCAGGCTGAGCACGCGCAAGCCCTGGTCCTCGACCTGGCGGCGGGCCTGGTCGGCGTCCTCGGCGTCGATCTGCAACTGCACCACACCCTGCCTGCCCAGGGCCTTGAGGCTGTAGCGCATGGCCGTTCTCCCTACTGCCAACTGGTGATTTCGGCGTTTTCCCCGTCGCCACCGGGCTGGCCGTCCTTGCCCATCGACAGCAGGTCGTACTCGCCGCCGTTCTCGCCGGGTTGCCGGTAGATGTATGCGCGGCCCCACGGGTCTTGCGGCACGGCCTTCTGCAGGTACGGGCCGGTCCAGCGCGCTTCGCCATTGGGGGCGACCACCAGGGCCTGCAGGCCCTGCTCACTGCTGGGGTAGTGGCCGACTTCCAGGCGGTACAGGTCCAGGGCCTTGCTCAGCCCCTCTATCTGCGCCCGGGCCACCTTGGCTTCGGAGCGGCCGAGCTGGCTGAAGTACTTGGGCGCGACGATACCGGCCAACAGGCCGAGCACCACCAGCACCACCAAAAGTTCGAGCAGGGTGAAGCCACGTTGAGGGTTGGATCTGCGCTGCATGGTGAAGCCCTCCGCTGCATGGGGACAAGCTTTTGCAGGCTCCATGCAACAGCCGTGCACGCCTGCGCTGGCGCCTTGCACCATGCGGCACGCGAAGCGGCACAGTGCTTGCGTCGTGGTCATCGACCCCGGGTTTTCCGGGGTATATCCCCCAACATCGGGGGAGACCACGAAGAGGCGACCGACATGCGTGGACTCATTCTCGGTTTGATCTGGCTGGTGGCAGGTGCTGCCCAGGCCGATGTGTACATTTCCATCGACGCCAAAGGCAGCTACATACTGACCAACGTCCATCGACCCGGGCGCCTCTATGAAACGGTGATCAGCGAGCCTAAGGCCCAGGCCGGCCCGGCCAACGCGCAGCTCATCACCGGCCGCCCCTACGCCAAGCTGGTCGCCGCCGCGGCGCGCACCCACGACGTACCCCCGGCGTTGCTGCATGCGGTGATCAAGGCCGAGTCCGGTTACAACCCCAAGGCGCGTTCGCCAGCGGGCGCGGTGGGGCTGATGCAATTGATGCCGGATACTGCCCGCGAGATGGGCGTGGAAAACCGCCTGGACCCGGAAGACAACGTGCAGGGAGGGGCCCGCTACCTCAAGCGCATGCTCAATTTGTTCGACAATGACATCACCCTGGCCGTGGCGGCGTACAACGCCGGCCCCGAAGCAGTGTTGCGCCGTGGTGCGGTACCGCCGTTCGCCGAGACCCGACGCTATGTGCCCAACGTACTGCGGGAGTACCGCCGCTTGCAGGGGTTGACGGGTGAATAGCCTTTGCAACTTTCATTGTGGGAGATTGCCCATCCCTTTTGGGCTGCGCTGTAGCGCAGAGAACAAATATCGCTCGTCTGACGCGTCCTTTGTAGGAGCAGCCTTGTGCTGCGAAGAGGCCGGTACAAGCAATAGACAGGCTTTGTCAGTACCGGCCTCTTCGCAGCACAAGGCTGCTCCTACAGAACCTCGCCGAACCAATGAGTCATGTATTGTTCTATGAGAGCCGGCATCTGCAGGCGCCCCTCGGCAAGGACAGAAACAATACCCTTCGGCGGATGCCACCAAGCTGACCCGATTGTTTCCCCAACTCTGGGCTATAACCTTCTGAAGGTGCCCAGTTGTGGAGTCCGCCATGGACATCGCCCCTTGTTCCGACGTTATTGAAGGACCCGCCGGTAACGAACTGGCCACCCGACGCAAGCCGTTCAATCTGCTGCGCTGGTACGCCTGGGTCAGCCTGGCCATCATCCTCTCGGTAGCGGTCGGGCTGGGGTTGATTTCCAGCCGCTTCATCGTCGACGAGAGCATCGAGCGCGATGCCTTGCTCACCGCGCAGTTCATCACCTCCATCGCCGATGCCGAAGTGCGCCATGTGTCGATCCCTAATGTGCGCACCATGGGTGAACTGCTTGACCCGCGCATCGACCGCGCCAACCTGCTCGATGTCGACCCGGACGCCCGGCGCAGGGCGCGTGGCGAGTTCCTGGACCACATTGCGCACCTGCCCGACATGCTGCTGGCCAACATCTATGCCCCGGACCGTACGGTGATCTGGTCCAGCAACCCGGCCCTGGTCGGCAAGCTGATCGAAGGCGACGAGGACCTGGAGCAGGCTTTCGAGTACAAGATGCGAGTCTCGGCCAGTTACCACAACTTCGACCAGGCCCGCGTCGAGCAGAAGTTCGTCATCCCACCCGAGCAGTTGTTCATCGAAAACTATATTCCGCTGTTCGATGCCGATGGCGAGCAGGTCACGGCGATGGTCGAGATCTACAAGGAGCCCCATGACCTGATCGTGCGCATCGAGCATGGGCTGATCCTGATCTGGCTGGCGATCACCATCGGTGCCGCGCTGGTCTACGTAGGCCTGTACGGCATCATGCACCGCGCCGCGCGCCTGCTGGCGGTGCAGCAGAAGCGGCTGATCAGCAACGAAACCTACGTGGCGCTGGGCGAGGTGTCCTCGGCGGTGGCCCATAGTCTGCGCAACCCGCTGGCCAGCATCCGTTCCAGTGCCGAGTTGGCCCAGGCGTTCGACGATGGCCCGGCGCAGCGCAACGTCAACGACATCATCAGCCAGGTCGACCGCATGTCGCAGTGGATCCGCCAGATGTTGCAGTCCTTGCGCCCGCTCAACGATGAGGCCGTGGCGGTGGATTTGCCGCTGGCATTGCAGGAAAGCCTGCAGACCTACGCAGTGCCGCTGGCGCGCGGCGGAGTGAGCCTTGACCTGCAACCGATACCGGCAGTGCAGGTGCTGGGGCATCCGGTGTTACTGCGGCAGATCTTCAGCAGCCTGATCGCCAACGCGCTGGAGTCGATGGAGCAGGGTGGGCGGTTGCGTGTCGAGGTGGTGCGTCATGACCGGCGTAACCTGACCCTGCGCCTGTCCGACAACGGCAAAGGCATGACCGAACAGCAGCAGCGCATGGCCTTCCGGCCTTTCTTCACCACCAAGCAGGGTGGGTTGGGCGTGGGCCTGGTGTTGGTGAAACGCATCATGGAACGCTTCGGGGGCAGTGTCCGCCTCAGCAGCAGTGAAGGCCATGGCACCCGGGTTTCGCTGAGTTTCCGACTGGTCAAGGGCTCCTGACTTACATTAATAAATGCTCGTATCTCATTGTTTATAAAGGATTTAAAGTTTTTTGGGTGAATACCCCCAAACGTGGGGGATAGACCTCCAAGTTAATTTAAGATGTGTATGCAAGCTATTGATAATCAAGGATAAATTTAATCGGCATGGTGGCTGGCTGGGTTCTTGCAATGTGACAGGCAGAGCGCAACACACGACAAATGGCGGCTGCGGCTGCACGGGTGGAGTGCTATCAATTGGCTACTATTTGTCGCCTTGATGCATTTCTGAATGGACGCCCTGGGCGGGAAGCACGCGATGCAGATGCTGGATAAAGAAGTTCCTGACAAGGCCAGTACTACCGCCAACGGTGTGGCCGTGCCATTGCGCGAATTCAACCTGCTGCGCTGGTTTTCGGTCATAAGCCTGCTGATCATCGCCTCGGTGGCGGGCGGGCTGGGTTATGTGTCGACGCGTTTCGTGGTGCGCGACAGCGTCGAGCGCGATGCCATGCTCACCGCCCAGTTCATCCAGGCCATGGCCCAGGCCGAAGTACGTCATTCGCAGTTGCCGCCGGGCACCACCATGGGCGAGTTGCTTGACCCGCGCCTGGACCAGCAGCACTTGCAGTTCAACCCGGAGCTGGCCGAATCGACCCGGGTCGAGTTCCTCGACCATGTGGAGCACCTGCCGGACACCTTGCTGGCCAACGTCTATGCCCGCGACCGCACCATTGTCTGGTCGACCAACCGGGAGCTGATCGGCAAGCGAATCGAGGCCGATGGTGACCTGGACCGCGCCTTCCGCTCGCGCAAGACGGTATCGGCCAGCTACCACCAGGCCGAGGATGACCGCGAAGAGCAGAAGTTCCAGCGTGAACCGCGCTTCCTGTTCATCGAGAACTACATCCCGCTGTTCGACAGCCAGGGCGAACAGGTGCTGGCCATGGTGGAAGTCTACAAGGAGCCGCAGGACCTGGTGTGGCGCATCCAGCGCGGTTATGTGCTGATCTGGGCTTCTACCCTGGTGGGCGGGGCGCTGGTCTACTTCGGCCTGTTCTGGATCGTGCGCCGCGCCGCGCAGCTGCTGCACCTGCAGCAGGACCGGCTGGTGGCCAGTGAAACCTATGTGGCCCTGGGCGAGATGTCCTCGGCCGTGGCGCATAGCTTGCGCAACCCGCTGGCCAACATTCGCTCCAGCGCCGAACTGGCTCAGGAAATCGCCAACCCCGCGGCGCAGAAGAACATCACCGACATCATCAGCCAGGTCGACCGCATGTCGCGCTGGGTGCGTGACCTGCTGGTGTCGCTGCGCCCGACCAGTGACGATGCCGAGGCCGTGGACCTGGTGACGGCCATCGAGGACACCCACCTGGCCTTCGCCCAGCAGATCGAACGCAACGGTGTGCACTTCTGCTACGAAGGCCCCCGGTCACAATGGGTGGCCAGCCAGCCGCTACAGCTAACGCAGATTCTCAACACCCTGTTCTCCAATGCCCTGGAAGCCATGCCTGAAGGTGGCATGCTGTGCGCCCAGGTCAATGTGCAGGATGGGCAGCGTGCAGAGTTCGTCCTTAGCGACACCGGCAAGGGCATGAGCCAACAGCAGGAACGGATGGTGTTCAAGCCGTTCTACACCACCAAGCAGGGCGGCCTGGGTGTAGGCCTGGCCCTGGTCAAACGCATCATGGAGCGTTTTGGCGGCTCGGTCAGCCTGAGCAGCCGCGAAGAGGAAGGAACCCGCGTCAGCCTCACATTCAATATCGCAGCGGGAGGGGACCATGGAGCACAGCATCCTGGTAGTCGAGGATGATGAAATTCTCGCCGACAATATTCGCACCTACCTCGGCCTCAAGGGCTTCGAGGTCACCGTGTGCCACAGCGCGGAGCTGGCGCTGGAGCAGATAAAACGGGGCCAGCCCGATGCGGTGCTGACCGACAACTCGCTGCCGGGCATGAGCGGGCACGACCTGCTGCGTACCTTGGTGGCGCAGGTGCCGGACCTGAAAGTGATCATGATGACCGGCTATGGCAACGTGGAAGATGCCGTGCAGGCAATGAAGGAGGGCGCCTTCCATTACCTGACCAAGCCCGTGGTGCTGGCCGAGCTCAAGCTGACCCTGGACAAGGCGCTGGCCGCCGAGCGCATGGAGCGAACGTTGTCGTTCTACCAGGAGCGCGAGGCGCAGAAGTCCGGGTTGCAGGCATTGATCGGCGAATCACCGGCGATGCTCACCCTCAAGCACACCCTGCGCCAAGTGCTGGATGCAGAACGGCGCATGGCCAGCGACGACCTGCCACCGGTGCTGATCGAAGGCGAGACCGGTACCGGCAAGGAGCTGGTGGCCCGCGCCCTGCATTTTGATGGTTCGCGCAGCAAGGGACCGTTCATCGAGTTCAACTGCGCCTCGATCCCGGCCAACCTGCTGGAGGCCGAGCTGTTTGGCCACGAGAAGGGCGCCTTTACCGATGCCAAGGAGCGCAGGGTGGGCCTGGTGGAGGCTGCCGATGGGGGCACCTTGTTCCTCGACGAGATTGGCGAGATGGACCTGGTGCTCCAGGCCAAGCTGCTGAAGTTGCTGGAAGACCGCAGTATCCGCCGGATCGGCGCGGTGAAGGAGCGCAAGGTCGACCTGCGGGTGATCAGCGCTACCAACTGCAACCTGGAGCAGATGGTGCAGCAGGGCAAGTTCCGCCGCGACCTGTTCTTCCGCCTGCGTATCATTGCCCTGAAGGTACCGCGCCTGTATGCCCGCGGGCAGGACGTGCTGCTGCTGGCGCGGCATTTCCTGGCCCATCATGGCCGGCGTTATGGCAAGCCGAACCTGCGCTTTTCCGCCGAAGCGGAAAGCCTGATGCTCGGTTACAGCTGGCCAGGCAACGTGCGCGAACTGCGCAACATGCTGGAGCAGACCGTGCTGCTGGCGCCGAACGAGGTGGTGCAGGCGCACCAGCTCAACCTGTGCATGACCTTGATCGACGAGCCGCTGGTGCAGCAGGCGGCGCCTGCGGTGTTCGAAATGCCTCGGCACGAACCGGAGCCCGGCACCAGCCTGCCGGACATGGAACGTGACCTGGTATGCAAGACCCTGGACCGCACCGACTGGAACGTGACCAAGTCGGCGCGCATGCTCGGGCTGTCGCGGGACATGCTGCGTTACCGGATCGAGAAGCTGGGGCTGACCAGGCCGGACAAGCGCCAGTGGTGAGCAAGGGGCTTGCGGGAGCGGTATTGCCTCGAGGTTGTCGCTGTACCTGTAGGAGCGGCCTTGTGTCGCGAAAGGGCTGCAAAGCAGCCCCAGCAATTTCAACTGTTGCGCATCAATCCTGGGGCCGCGTTGCGGCCCTTTCGCGACACAAGGCCGCTCCTACAGGGATTGCGGCAACTTTTGGAATTTGAGCAAAACAGTTGCATTCAGAGGCATTGATCAACGCTGATTATCGGCTGCTCCCTGCCGCCCGGTACCTTCCGAGCCACTGCCATCCATCCCTGGCAAATCCCGGTTGTCATTCTGTTCAGCAGGCGGGCTGTCCGGGTCGTTGCCCTTTATGCGTGGGTCTGTGTCCCGCGGCAAGGGCTTTTCGATCGGGTTGAGGGTGCTGTCCGCGCCCGGCTTGGGCGCCGGGTTGTGCGGGTCGTCGGGGTAGGTGGGGCCGGTGCCGGCAGCAATGGCCAACGGCGCGGCGAGCAGGGCAATCAGCAGGATGCTTGAGCGGGGCATGGCAGGCTCCTTTGCTTCTGGTAGGGCTGATACTTCCCTTCGGCCCTACCCGAAGCTTCAAGGTGCCATTACCCCGATCAACGGTTACACCACCAGCGACAGCAACATGATGAAGATGATGCCGACGATCGACAGGATGGTCTCCATCATGCTCCAGGTCTTGAAGGTTTCCGCCACGGTCATGTTGAAGTACTGCTTCACCAGCCAGAAGCCGGCGTCGTTGACGTGGGACAAGATCAACGAGCCAGCGCCGGTGGCCAGCACCAGCAGCTCACGGTTGACCCCCGGCACCAGGTCGATCACCGGTGCAACGATGCCCGCACCGGTAATGGTGGCGACCGTGGCGGAACCGGTGGCGATACGGATTACCGCTGCTACCAGCCAGGCCAGCATGATGGGCGAAATCTCCGCCTGTACGGCCATCTGCCCGATCACGTTGCCCACGCCGGTGTCTACCAGCATCTGCTTGAAGCCACCACCTGCACCCACGATCAGCACGATCGCCGCAGTCGGTGCCAGGCTCTGGTCGAGCATCTTCATGATCTGCTGGCGGTTGAAGCCACGGGCCGAGCCAAAGGTATAGAAGGCCAGCAGCAGGGCAGCGAGCAGGGCGGTGATGGGGTGGCCGATCAGGTCCATCCACTGGCGCACGATGTGCTCGGCAGGCAGCACCACGTCGGCGAAGGTCTTCAGCAGCATCAGCACCACCGGCAGCAGCACGGTGACCAGGGTGATGGTGAAGCTCGGCAGATTGCCCTGGTCGGACTCCTTGGCGATTTGGTCCATCAGCTCCTGGGACGGGGTGCCCGGGATGTAGCGGGAAATGAAATTACCGAACAGCGGGCCGGCGATGATGGCGGTAGGCAGCGCCACGATCAGGCCATAGAAAATGGTCTTGCCGATGTCGGCATGGAAGATGCCGATTGCCAGCAGCGGGCCCGGGTGCGGGGGCACCAGGCCGTGCACCACCGACAGGCCGGCCAGCAGCGGAATGCCGATCTTGATCAGCGATACACCGGAGCGCCGGGCAACGATGAACACCAGCGGGATCAGCAGCACGAAGCCGATCTCGAAGAACAGCGGGATACCCACCAGGAAGGCGGCGAACATCATCGCCCAGTGCACGTTCTTCTTGCCGAAGGCGCGGATGAGGGTTTGCGCGATCTGATCGGCCCCCCCGGAGTCGGCCATCAGCTTGCCAAGCATGGTGCCCAGGGCGAGCACGATGCCGACGAAGCCCAGAACACCGCCAAAACCGTCCTGGAACGATTTCATGACCTTGGCCACAGGCATGCCGGAGGTGAGGCCAAGGAAGCCGGCCGCGATGGTCAGTGCGACGAAGGGATGGACTTTGAAGTGGGTGATCAGCAGGATCAGCCCGACGATGGTAACCAGCGCGTCGAGCAGCAGGAAGGTATCAGTAGCCAGTCCGAACATGGTTTGAAGGCCTCGGTCTTATCGTTGTTTTGGCGTAGCTTTTTTGCAAATTTGCTTGCGCTTGAGGGGCAGGGTAGCGCTGTCTTGGGTGAGCCGGGAAAACCGCCAGGGTCAGGCGGTTTGTGCCAGGCCCGGCTCACTGCGGCCCTTTAGCCAGCTGTCGACCGCTTCGGCAAGCGCTTCGATGGGCTGGGTGGCGTCGAGCGCAAGGGTCAGGGGTTCGCCGTGTGGCGGCTCCAGGGCAGCGAATTGGCTATCGATGAGGCTCGCCGGCATGAAATGCCCGGGGCGGGCCAGCACGCGTTTCTCCGCCTCGGCGGGTGACAGCTCGAGGAACACGAACACCAGCCCGGGCATGGCGTCGCGCAGGGAGTCGCGATAGCGGCGCTTGAGGGCCGAACAGGTCAGGATCGGACGTTCCCCGGCCTGGGTCGTGGCTTGCAGCTCCTGACCAAGACGCACCAGCCAACCGGCACGGTCGCTGTCGTCCAGGGGGATGCCAGCGCTCATCTTGCGGATGTTTTCGGCAGGGTGGAAAGCGTCACCTTCGATCAGGCGGCCGCCGCTTCTGGCAGCGATGGCAGCGCCGATGCAGCTTTTGCCGCAACCGGCCACGCCCATCACCACGATGGCGGACAGGGGAGAATTCATCAGTACCTCCTGCGGGTGAGATAGCGCTGTCTCGTTGTCGACGAACAGCCACCTCCCCGGTGTTATTGGTCTTGTCCCTACGCAGTATGGACGCTTGGCGGCGGGCGCGCGTTGGCCGCTACCAAAGATTACATTGCCTGCGTCCTGAGACAGCGCTACCTTAGTGGCCGTTCCCTTTCCTTGCAAGTAGTAAAATTACAACATCCATGTCCCGCACCGGCTCCCGTACCACAGGTCGTCCCACCCTGGCAGAAGTTGCCAGGCTTTCCGGGGTTTCCCCGATTACCGCGTCGCGCGCCCTGCGCGGGGTCAGCACGGTTGCGCCGGAGCTGGTGGAAAAGGTCGTTGCTGCCGCGGCGAGCCTCGGTTATGTCGCCAACCCGGCGGCCCGTGCCCTGGCATCGGCGCGCAGCCAGTCAGTGGTGGTGTTGATCCCGTCGCTGTCCAACCAGCTGTTCATCGACACGCTGGAAGCCATTCATGAGGTCATGCGCCCGCGCGGGCTCGAGGTGCTGATCGGCAACTATCACTACGATCTTGCCGAAGAGGAGAACCTCATCCGCAACTACCTGGCCTATCAGCCCTGCGGCATGCTGCTGACCGGTTTCGAGCGCAGCGAGGCATCGCGGCAGATGCTGGCGGCCAGTGGCGTACCTTGTGTGCACATGATGGAACTGAATGGCGAAGCTGGTGCATTGTCCGTCGGCTTCTCGCAGCAGCAAGCCGGGCGCGCCGCCGCCCGCCACCTGATCGAGCGCGGGCGCAAGCGCCTGGGGTTCATTGCCGCACAGCTGGATCCACGAGTGATGCAGCGTGCCGAAGGGTTCCGCCAGGCGTTGGCCGAGGCCGGCTTGCAGGCGGCCGAGTTGGAAGTGCTGACGCCGGAGCCTTCTTCCATTGCCCTGGGCAGCGCGTTGTTCAGCCAGTTGCTCCAGCAGGCGCCGGATGTCGACGGTATCTTCTTCTGCAACGACGACCTGGCCCAGGGCGCGGTGCTGCAGGCATTGCGCCAAGGGGTGGAGGTGCCGCGGCAGGTGGCGATGGTCGGTTTCAACGACCTGCCGGCTTCGGCGCACATGGTGCCGCGGCTGACCTCGATTCGCACGCCTCGCGCCGCCGTGGGGCGCGGTGCTGCGCAGGCGCTGCTGGCGCTGCTCGATGGCAAGCGGGTGCCGAATGCGCAGCAGGACCTGGGCTTCGAGTTGATGGTGCGGGAGAGTTCCTGAGTTTGTCTTGAGTGGTGTGGTGGGTTCGAGACCGAGCGCCGCCCGCGCGGCGCTTCGCAGCACAAGGCTGCTCCTACATCTGTTTCAGGCCAGTAACGCCTGTGCCAGAGCGTTCGCGCACAAACCTCACAGGAATAATTGGCCCGAAACAGATGTAGGAGCAGCCTTGTGCTGCGAAGCTCCGCGCGGGCGGCGCTCGATCTCACAGGCGCCACAAAAGCCACGACCTACGCCAGGCGATCTATGCTCAGGACACCGCGCATACAGGAGCCCGGCGTCATGTTCGATTTCCACCGCAAGTCCGATCTGGTCGAAATCCAGCGCAGTCATCAGGCATTGGCCAGCTTGCAGGCCAAGCTGGCGGCGATCAGCCGCTCCATGGCAATGATCGAGTTCACCCCCGACGGCACGATCCTCGATGCCAATGAGCGCTTCTGCCAAGCCATGGGCTACAGCGCCGAGGAGTTGCGCGGCAAGCATCATCGGCTGTTCTGCGACCCTGGCTACGCGAAAAGCGCCGAATACCAGCAACTGTGGCGTGAACTGGGGCAGGGCAAGGCCATCAGCGGTACCTTCGAGCGCATCGACAAGGCCGGACGCGAAGTCTGGCTGGAAGCCAGCTACATGCCGGTACTGGACGAGCAGCGCCAGGTCACCAGCGTTATCAAGGTGGCATCCGACATCAGCCAGCGAGTGATGGAGGAGCACGAGAGCGAAAGCCTGCTCAAGGCCATCAGCCGCTCCATGGCGGTAATCGAATTCACCCCGCAAGGCCGGGTGATCAAAGCCAACCAGAACTTCCTCGACACCATGGGCTATCGCCTGGACGAGGTGGTCGGTCGCCATCACGGGCTGTTCTGCCTGGCGCACGAGCGCGAATCGGCCGAGTACCGCGAGTTCTGGGCATCGCTCAACCGCGGCGAGTACCACTCGCACCGTTTCGAGCGTGTCGACAAACATGGCCAGACGGTCTATCTGGAGGCCTCCTACAACCCGATCTTCGACAGCAAGGGCCGCTTGTACAAGGTGGTGAAGTTCGCCAGCGACATCACCCGCCAGGTCAGCACCCAGCAAAGCGCGGCCGATGCTGCCCATGCCAGTTCGGTACAGACCGATGCCTGCGCGCGCAAGGGCACCGAAGTAGTACAGCAGGCGGTACAGGTGATCGAGCAGATTTCCCATGAACTCAACGACGCGGCACGCAGTATCGATGCGGTGAGCAAGCAGTCGGATGTGATCGGGCAGATAGTGCTGACCATCCGTGGCATTGCCGACCAGACCAACCTGTTGGCTTTGAACGCAGCCATCGAGGCGGCCCGCGCCGGCGAGCACGGGCGCGGTTTTGCCGTGGTGGCCGACGAGGTGCGCAGCCTGGCGGCGCGCACCAGCAAGGCTACCCTGGAAATCGTCGACGTGGTGCGGCAGAACCACAACCTGTCGCTGTTGGCCGTGGCCAGCATGCAGTCGAGCCTGAAGCGTACCGGCCATGGTGTGGCGCTGGCCAACGAAGCCGGTACGGTGATCATGGAAATCCAGCAGGGTTCACGGCACGTGGTAAACGCTATCAGCCAGATCAGTTCGACGCTGCAATTGCACTGAGCACATCGCCCAGCTCGTCCAGCAGGGTCTCCAGGCTGGCCTGTAGTTGCAGGCGAAGGTCAATCGTCGGCAGGCCTTGGTCGTGGGCCTGCTCGATGGCTTCGCAATCCTTGACCAGCGTGCGTACCTTGAGCATCTTCGCCCCACCTTTGATCCGGTGAGCCAAGGCGCGCAAAGTTTCGCCGGGGGCGTCTGCTGGCAACGCCCGCAAGGTGGCCAGGTCTTCGCTGACGCTTTGTGACAACTGCTGCAGCAAGTTCCGCGTCAGTTGTTCGTCGTCCTGGGTCAGGTGGCGCAGTTCGCCAAGGTTGAACCCGCTGGCGCGCCGTGCTGTCGGCTGCTGCCGGGGGTGGGCGTGGGGCAGGTGGGTCTTGAGCGTACGCAGGCCGATGGGTTTGAACAGGCATTCGTCCATGCCGCTGGCCAGGCAGCGGGCACGCTCCTCGGCCTGGGCGTTGGCGGTGACGCCGAGAATGCGGCATGCCGCCAGGCCGCGTTCGCCCTCGAGGCTGCGGATACGGCGGGTCAGTTCGTGGCCGTCCATGACCGGCATGCTGCAGTCGGTGATTACCAGGTCGAAGCGCGCAGCCTGCCAGCGTGCCAGCGCGATTTCCCCGTTTTCCGCCAGCGTGACCCGATGCCCCAGGGTATGCAGTTGCCGCTCCAGCAGCAGCAGGTTGGCGGGGTAGTCGTCGACCACCAGTATGTTCAAAGGGCCGCTGCTTGTTTCCAGCACAGGGTCGTGCTGGTCGGCCTGCACCGGTGCAGCGCAGGCGGGCAACTGCAGGCTGACCTGCACCTTGGTGCCAAGGCCTTCGACGCTCTGCAAGTTCAAGGTACCGCCCATCAACTCGGCCAGCGTGCGGCTGATGACCAGTCCCAGGCCGGCGCCCTGGCGTGCCCGGGGGCCGTCGGCCTGGACGAAGGTATTGAACAGCCGGGCCTGGTCGGCAGGGCTGATGCCGATGCCGGTGTCTCGCACACTCAGCTCTACTGCCAGGCTGTCAGTGTCGGTGGGCGGGGGCAGTAGCAGGCTGGCCTGGACTTCACCGCTGTCGGTGAACTTGATGGCGTTGCTGATAAGGTTGGACAAGACCTGCTTGAGGCGCAGTGGATCAGCCAGCACCCACACCGGCGCAGCGGGCAGTTCGCTGTGCAGGTGCAGGCCTTTGGCCCTTGCATTGCCTTCGAACACCCGCACGGTGGCGCGTACCAGTTCTACCAGGTTGGTGGGCACTGGCTGCAGGGTGACATGCCCGGATTCGATACGGGAAATGTCGAGAATATCGCCAATCAGCTCAAGCAGACCAATGGCCGAATCGTGGGCGGTCTGCAGGGTCTGGGTGTCGCAGCGGCCGCCGCGGCTGTCTTCCAGGGCCAACTCCAGCAGGCCGATCACGGCATTCATCGGGGTACGGATTTCATGGCTCATGGTGGCCAGGAAGGTGCTTTTGGTCTGGCTGGCCTGTTCGGCGTCGTCCTTGGCCTGGCGCAGCTGTTCAAGCAGGCCGCGGCTAAGCGCCAGTTGCGCTTGCAGGGCATGCTGGGCCTCGGTGCGCTGGTTGATCAGCTTGCGCAGGTAGCTGTTCCAGAACACCACCCCGGCCAGCAGCAAGGCCGACAGCACCAGCACTTGCAAGGCCAGCGTGCGGTAGTCGCGCCAAGGGCTGTCACTGACCAGGGTGGTGGTGCGCCAGCGGTTGATCAGCTGGTCCAGCTCTTCGGGTGGAATGCTCAGCAGCGCCTTGTCGAGGATTGCCTGCAGCTGTGGCTGGTCCGCGGCCACGGCGAAGGCGGCGATGGCCGGGTCATCGTCGAGCACGCTGGCAATGCGCAGGCGGTCCTTGAACACATGGCTGATGTAGTAGGCGGCATTGATATGGCTGCTCAGGGCGACGTCGGCGGCACCGTTGGCCACGGCCTCCATCAGGCCGAGCGGGTTGTCCACCTCGACCATCCTGGCCTGCGGATAGCGTTGTTGCAGCACGGCCCGTTGCGGCGAACCGCGTACCAGGGCGATGCGCATGCCATCCAGCGCCATGGCCTGCGGCGGTAATGCATTGTCGCCACGGGTGACCAGCACCCGTGGGCTGACCAGGTAGGGACGGGTATAACGCAGTTGTTTCGAACGGTCTGTGCTGTAACCCAATGCGCCGATCATCTGCGCATCCCCGCGCGCCAGGCGCTCGATCATTGCTTGCGCCGACGGGCTTTCGACCGGCTTGAAATGCAGCCCCGTGCGCAGCGAGATCTGCTTGAGCAGCTCGAGGGTGATGCCGCTGGGGCGATGCTTGGTGTCGTTGAAGGTCAGTGGCGCCAGCGAAGTGTTGACCAGCACGCTGACGTTGGGGTTGGCAGCTATCCAGGCTTCTTCTTCGGCGGTCAGGGCGGTGAGGTGGCGCTGCAGCAGCAGGCTGGTGTTGCCACTGCTCCAGCGGCGCAGGATATTCAGGCGTTCGCTTTCGCTGATACGCGCCAGCGCCTTGTTGACCAACTGTTGCAGGCGCGGGTTGTCACTGGCCATGGCAAAGGCAAACGCGCCAGGGGCAACCTGACAGAAGTGGTCGATCTTCAGTGTGCCCTGGTAACTCTTGCCAATCGCGAAGTCGGTACTGATGGCATCGCCCAGGTAGGCGTCGGCCTCGCCCAGTTCGACGGCGGCCAACCCGGCCAGGGTGGAGCGATACAGGCTCAATTGCGCCTTGGGGTACAGGCGGCGGACGCTGCTGGCCGGCAGGTAATGATCGACCATGGCCAGGCGCAGGCCGGCGAGGTCGGGGGTGTTCTTCAGGCTGCGCCCCTCGCGTGTGACGATGACTGGCAGATCGTCGGCGTAGCTTGAACTGAGGCTGAGCTGGGCATCCGCTGCCTCGAAGGCGTTGGAGCTGCCCAGCAGGTCGATACGGCCGTCGCGCAGCGCAGCGATGGCTTCGTGGCGGCTGTCGAAGCGTCGTACTTCGATGGTTGTACCCAGCTGTTCTGCGATGATGCCAGCGTAATCGGCGCTGAGGCCTTCGTAGTCGTGCAGGCTGACATTGATCTCCAGCGGTGGGTAGTCGGGGCGCGAACTGCCAAGTACCAGGTGCTGGCGTTGCTGTAGCCAATGCCGCTCTTCGCTGGACAGCGCAAGCGGGGACGCGGCGCTGACCGAGCGTGCCAGCAACTGGCGAGGTTCGCTGTTTGCCAGCAGCGCGCCGGAACCGGCCAGGCCGATGACCAGTAGGGCGCTTGCCAGCAGGCGCTTCATTGTCATCGAGCGCTCAGTAGACGCTGTTGCGCTTGGCCAGGTCGACCATTTCAACCAGTGATTCGGTCTTGAGCTTTTCCATGATGCGGCCCCGGTAGGTGCTTATGGTCTTGGCGCTGAGGTTCATGCAGGTGCCGATATTCTTGTTGTTCTCGCCGCGCGCCAGGCGCCGCAGCACCTCCATTTCCCGGTTGGACAGGCTGGACAGGCGCACTGGCTCGCTTTCCAGCGAGTTGCTGTTGACCGACATCTGCGGGAAGGTCGAGTAGCCCTTGACCAGCGCTTTCAGGGCAAACAGCAACGCCTCGTGGTCTTCTTCCTTGGTGACAAAAGCGCCGATGCCAGCATCCAGGCAGCGCCGCACATACAGGTCGGTGGCCTGGCCGGTCAGCACCATGATCTTGGGCGCCGGCTCCAGGCATTGCAGGCGCTTTATCACTTCCATGCCATCCAGGCCGGGCAGGCCGATGTCGAGAATTACCACATCCGGTCGCAGGTCGCGGGCCACCTGCGCCACCTCGCTGCCATTGCCGACCTCGCCGACAACACGGAAGCGCTCGCGTTCGAGCAACATGCGCAAGGACAGCCGGACGATGGGGTGGTCGTCGACGATCAGCACGGTAGTCATGAAGAAAACTCCTGTCAGGATGTGGTCCGCTTCCTGGATCACTCAGGAATACGTCTGCAAGTGGGGTTATCGGAAGCGCTGCACGATACGACCATTCCCGAAATTTGGTAATGCCGAGTATAGAAGTGTTGAAAGTCCACGTGCTTGTTGTTGAAAAGTCCTACAAAAAGTGGGAAAGACATCACCCTGGCAAAGCGGCGATGCCTGTTTTTGTAGTCGTCATGCGCAGGCGGAGTGTGATTTGCTCACGCGCTGGGTTGAGGCGGGGTTGTTGGCCAGTGCCTGGCCGACCCGTGTCGGGCGTGCCACCAGCTGGCCGGTGCAGTTCGGGCAGCGGCCCTGGAAACGGGTTTCGGCGCAGGTGCGGCAGAAGGTGCATTCGAAGGAGCAGATCAGCGCATCGGGGCTGTCACCCGGCAGATCGGTATCGCAGCACTCGCAGTTTGGGCGTAGGTCCAGCATGGGCATGACTCCTGTTTGCAGGCGGGAAACCGGAGTCTGCTACGCCTGCGGCGAACCTGGCAATGCTCAGTCGCCAGGGCGATACAGGTGGGCGTGCCCGGCGCGATACAAGGCCGATTCGGCAAACGGTGTGTCGCCCAGCACGTGGCCCACAAGGATCAGCGCCGTGCGCCGGAAATCCTTGGCCGCGACGCGTTCCACGATATCGCCGAGGGTACCGCGCACCCAGTCCTGGTCAGGCCAGGTGGCACGATGCACCACCGCCACCGGGCAGTGCGTGCCGTAGTGCGGCAGCAGTTCTTCGACGATACGCGACAGGTGCTTGACCCCCAGGTGAATCGCCAGGGTGCTGCCATGGCGCGCCAGCTCGCCCAGCTGCTCGCCGGGCGGCATCGGCGAGCTGTCACCATAGCGGGTGAGGATAACGGTCTGCGCTACCTGGGGCAGGGTCAGTTCGCAGCCGAGCAGGGCGGCGCTGGCCGCTGTAGCGGTGACCCCGGGGATGATCTGGTAATCGATGCCCAGCGTTTGCAGATGGCGGATCTGCTCGCCGATGGCGCCGTACAGGCTGGGGTCGCCACTGTGTACCCGAGCCACATCCTGGCCTTGCTCATGCGCACTGCGCATGGCGGCGATGATCTGTTCCAAATGCAGTTCGGCACTGTTGATCACGGTCTCGGCCTGGTGGCCCTCGAGCACGGCGGCCGGCACCAGCGAGCCGGCATAGATGATCACCGGGCACTGGCGGATCAGCCGTTGGCCCTTGACCGTGATCAGTTCCGGGTCGCCGGGGCCGGCGCCGATGAAGTAGACCGTCATGGTAAGTCCTTGCAGGAAAGAGGGGTGAAACGTTCAACAGGCCAGGGCGAGAGTAGCCGGGCCCAGTACCTGGCGCGTCAGCAGCAACCTGGCCGTGCCGAGCCGCTGGCTGGCCAGGGCCAGTGCCGCACTCTCCGCCACGCCCCAGCAGCCACAGTGGGCATGGGCAGCGGCGGAGCGGTGGCTGAGCTGGAGTTCGTAGGGTTGCAACTGCGCGGTATCGTACAACACCAAAGGCAGGCCGAGGCGTTCGGACAGTTGCTGCAAGCCGGGCTCGTCGGCCTTCAGGCTGATGCTGGCGATGCCTTGCAGGTCGGCTAACGCCAGGCCCTGGGTGGCCAGGGCCTGGCGCAGCAAGATTTCCAGCGTATCCGCCGGGCAACCCCGACGACAGCCGAAGCCGGCGTAGAAGGCAGGCATCAGGCCTGGCTGGAGCGCCGGAACAGCCAGGCGCTGATCAGGCCCAGGGCCAGCCAGAATGCGGCGTTGGTCAGCCAGGAGGCCACTTTGAACTGGGTTTCCAAGGCGGCGGGGGCCAGGCTCTCGTGCACCTCGGGTTGCGGCGCACCGATCACATGGGGAATGACCAGCAGCACAGCGCCCAGCGCCTTCAGCAACCAGTGGCGAGCGAACACCAACAGGGCCAGGCCCAGCGCGGTGGCACTGGCGGTGCCGATCCACCAGGCCTGGCGTTGCCCCAGGTCGGCTGCGGCAGTACCTGGCAGTTCCGGCGGCAGGCCCAGGGTCGGGGCCAGGCAGAACACGGCGAAGCCGGCCAGGCCCCAGAGTGCGCCGGTGCCGGCTCGCTTGGGTTCACGCAGGCTGTACAGGGCGGTGAGAATCAGGGCGAAGCCGACCGCGACCACCAGGTTGCCGCCGGTGGTGGACAGCACTCGCTGCCAGCCGTCTTCAGGTGCCCAGGCCTCGGCGCTGTGTTCATGCGCTGCCACTTCGCCGGCATGCTCGTGCTCGGCGACGGGGGCCGAGGATTCGTAGGTTTCTGCCTCGAGAATCAGCGGGGCGACCCAAAAGCTCTGCAGCAAGGTCAGCAGCAAGGCCGCCAGCAACCCGCTGAAGCCCGCGGTGCGGGCAATGCGTGTGATCATCGGGTTGTACTCAGTGGCAGGGGAATGCGGCGCTGTGGCGGGTGTCGTGGGCGGCGTTGTGCACGGCCTCGATGTGCGAAAAGCCGGCGAAGTACACCAGGCACAGGCCCAGCAGGCTGGCGCCGATGGCGATGACGACACGCTGGCTGAGGGTGACGGGGGTGGTAATGCTGTGTTGCTTGGCGCTGGTGACGGGCATGACGCGTTCCTCTGCTTTTTGTGGGCAACGGGCAAGCGCGGCAGCCCCGAGCGTGGCAGCCCAGGGGAATGCAACAGCGCCCGCCCACCGCGGGGTGTTCATGAACGCCAGGCCGGTCTCCGGGCTTGCGAGGAGGAGCCAGGCTCCTGGAAAGCGTCACCTTCCCATGCCGGGGATCAGGCACAGTGGTACAGACGCTTCGCTCGCTTACCGTTGCGGGGGCAGCACCGGCCTTGTCCGGCCCTGCTGGAGGGCCTGTGACGCACCGGTTTCCCGTTTCACCCCCATCGGGGGCACCTGAACGCGAGGCATAAGGAGACCATGGGGCGGGGCTGGCGTCAATTGCCCTGATGATAGGGCTTTGGTTTTGCAGTGCCTGGGAGATCGAGCGCCGCCCGCGCGGCGCTTCGCGGCACAAGGCCGCTCCTACATCTGTTTCCGGCCAATTACTCCTGTGCCAGGTGGGTTGCAGCCTTGGTGCTTGGCTGAAGATTGATGAGGAGCAGTCGTGCGCCCCTCGATATCGAATGGAACAAACAAGACGGACAGAGGTGAACTCACAGGAGTAACTGGCCCGAAACAGATGTAGGAGCGGCCTTGTGCCGCGAAGCGCCGCGCGGGCGGCGCTCGATCTCCCAGGCGCTGAAAAGCTCAAGGCATGCGCACTCAAGCCCTCATGTAAGCCGGTTCGGCCTGTAGTGGTCTATGCCGTGAGCATCCACCCGGTCAGCCCCGGGCAAACGCCGCCAGCTTCTCGCCATCCAGCCGGTAGCGCACCCACTCATCCTGCGCTTCGGCCCCCAGCTTCTGATAGAAGCCGATAGCCGGCTTGTTCCAGTCCAGAACGCTCCATTCAAGCCGTCCGCAATTCTTCGCCACCGCCTCGCGGGCGATGTGCCGCAGCAATTGCCGCCCGGCACCGTCGCCGCGCTGCTCGGGCGTTATGTACAGGTCTTCCAGGTAGATGCCGTTGCGCCCGAGCCAGGTCGAGTAGCTATAGAAATACACGGCAAAGCCGATTGCCCGGCCATCGCGCTCGCACATCAGGCTATGCACGGTGCTGCCCTCGCCAAAAAGGCTGTGCTCGATATCGGCAACGCTCGCGATCACCTCGTGGCGGGCGCGTTCGTACTCTGCCAGCTCGGTGATGAAGGCAAGTATCTGCTCGGCGTCGGCGCGAACGGCAGGACGGATGGTGAGGCTCATGGGACGGCTTCCTTGATCTGATGGTAGCGGTACAGCGATGTGTATCTACACAATTTCGTTAAACTGTACCGGTCGCAGAGGAGGGCGACTCCGTTAGTGTGACAGCACCCATAAAAAAAGTGGATTGCCTGCCATGCTTGCCTCTGCCGACCTGCTGACCGCCTTCGTGCTGTTCGCCTTCGTGTCTTCCATCACTCCCGGCCCCAACAACACCATGCTGCTTGCCTCCGGGGTGAATTTCGGTGTGCGTCGCTCGATCCCGCACGCCCTGGGCATCAGTGTCGGTTTCATGGTGATGGTGCTGGCTGTCGGCCTGGGCCTGGGCGAGGTGTTCAAGGCCTGGCCGGCGCTGTATACGGTATTGCGTTACACCGGTGCCGCCTACCTGCTGTACCTGGCCTGGAAGATCGCCACCTCCGGGCCGGTCGGCACAGCTTCGTCCAGTGCCCGCAAACCGCTGGGCTTCTGGGGAGCGGCGGCATTCCAGTGGGTCAACCCCAAGGCCTGGGTGATGGCAGTCGGGGCAATCACCACCTACACGCCGGCGCAGGGCTATGTGACCAACGTCATTGTCATTGCTGCCTTGTTCGCCCTGGTCAACCTGCCGAGCGTCGGGGTGTGGGTGATGTTCGGCAGCGCCCTGCGCAACTTGTTGCAGAACCCGCGCTGGCTGATGCTGTTCAATGTCCTGATGGCCTTGTTGCTGGTGATTTCACTGTACCCGCTGCTGTTTGTAGAATCAGCGTTTTCCTGACCCCGCGAGTACGGTAAGCCGATGCAGTTGATCCCCTGGTCTCACGAATGCGCCGAAGGCTTCACCCTGCGGGGCTGGCGAACCCCGGCCAGTGGCAAGCCGTTACTGCATTTTCTGCACGGCAACGGCTTCTGTTGCCTGGCCTACCAGCCATTGCTGATGCGCCTGGGCGAACATTTCGACCTGTGGCTCAGCGATGTGCAGGGCCATGGTGACAGCGACCATGGCGGGGTGTTCCGTGGCTGGAACCGGACCGCTGCGCTGGCGGTGGAGGCTTTTGCAGCCGGGCGAGGCGAGTATGGTGACGTACCGCGCTTTGCCGTCGGGCACAGTTTCGGTGGCGTGCTCACCGGCCTGATCCTGGCCAGTGAACCGCAACTGTTCACGCGTGCCGTGCTGCTCGACCCGGTACTGTTCAGCCGGCGCATGCTGGGTGTGATGGGGATGGCAGCCCTGGTCGGCTTGCACCAGCGCCATGCCCTGGCGCGCAAGGCTGCCAGCCGTCGCAGCCATTGGCCCGACCGCGAGGCAGCCCTGGCTTCGCTGCATGGGCGGGGTATCTTCAAGGGGTGGACCGATGCGGCGCTGCGGGCCTACGTGGAGCATGCCATTGGCGACTGTGGCGAAGCGGTGGTGCTCAAGTGCCGGCCCAGCCGCGAAGTGGAAATATTCAGTTCGTTCCCCAAGCGCATGTGGGCGAGCCTGGCGGCAATCCGTACGCCCACGCGGGTGCTGTACGGCGAGCACACCTACCCCTTCGTACCGCATTCGGTAAATCGCCTGGTGGCGCTCAACCCTAAGGTCAGCGGCAGGCAGGTTGCAGGTGGGCACTGCTTCATGCAGGAGCATCCTGAGGCGTGTGCCGAAGAAGTGCAGGCCTTCCTGCTGCAGGGACCGGCGGGATAGTTTTTTCAGGCAGCTGGCTGTGGATTGTCCTTTAAATGAGACGATGCATGCCATTTTAGCCGGCTATTGCCTGATTGGTCTCACTGGTAAGGTTATCTCAACCAAGAGAGGAGCCTTCTCATGAAAACGATTCTGGGTATTCACCGCAGCCCCCACGCCCACTGGGTAGGTGATGGTTTCCCGGTGCGCAGCCTGTTCACCTACGACAACCTGGCCAGCAAGATCAGCCCGTTCCTGCTGCTGGACTATGCCGGCCCTCATGACTTCACCCCGACCAGTGCGCGGCGTGGCGTTGGCCAGCACCCGCACCGCGGCTTCGAGACCGTGACCATCGTCTACCAGGGCGAACTGGAACACCGTGACTCCACCGGCGCTGGCGGCTTGATCGGCCCTGGCGACGTGCAGTGGATGACTGCTGCCAATGGCATCATCCACGAAGAGTTCCATTCCCCAGGTTTCGCCCGTTCTGGCGGTACGCTGGAGATGGTACAGCTGTGGGTCAACCTGCCGGCGCGGGACAAGCGCGCAGCGGCCGGCTACCAGACGCTGCTGGCCAAGGACATCCCGGTGGTGACGCTGGACGGCGAGGGCGGCAGCCTGCGAGTGATTGCCGGTGACTATCGTGGGCATTCGGGGCCGGCGCGGACCTTTACTGCGATGGATGTCTGGGACCTGCGCCTGAATGCCGGTGCAGCCTTGCAACTGCCGGTCGCCGCTGGGCGCAATGCGGCGCTGGTGGTGTTGCGCGGCAACGTGCGGATTAACGGCGAGCGAGAAGCCGGCCCATCCAGCCTGGTGCTGTTTGACCGGGGCGGCGAGGATGTCGCTATCGAAGCGCTGGAAGGTGCCAGCTTGCTGCTGCTAAGCGGTGAACCGATCGATGAGCCGATCGTGGGCTATGGCCCGTTCGTGATGAACAGCCAGGCGGAAATTGCCGAGTCGTTCGACGACTTCCATGCCGGGCGGTTCGGGCAGATGCAGGATGCACGGGACGGTGCGGCGCATTGATCCTGGTTGATTGAATGGCTTGTCCGGCCCTATCGCCGGCAAGCCAGCTCCCACAGGTACAGCGACAATCTCGAGAGCAACGCTGTACCTGTGGGAGCTGGCTTGCCGGCGATAGGGCCGGTACAGGTTTTACTTTTGCTGGCATGATGCAGCCATGCCAAAGCTCACCCCCCTGCACGCCGTACGCCGATCATTGCCCACCCCCGGCCACCACACCTTGTGGCTGCGCTACCGTGCTCCTTACCACTGGCCCTCGACCCTGGCCTTCCTCGCTGCCCGCTGCATCCCCGGCATCGAGACCTGCCTCGACGGCACCTACCGCCGCACCCTGGTAATTGCCGGCCGACACGCCGTCTTGCACGCCACACCTTCGGGCAGCCAGTACCTGCGGGTCCGCCTTGAAGGCGTCCCGGCCCACGCGCTACCCGGCCTGACCGCCAGACTGAGGCGATTTTTCGACCTCGACGCCGATCCCGTGCGCATCAATGCCGAACTGTCCCGCGATCCACTGATGGCGCGCCTGCTACGGGAGCGTCCAGGCTTGCGGGTGCCACAAGGCTGGGACGCCTGCGAACAGGCAATGCGCACTGTGCTGGGCCAGCAAGTCAGTGTGGCCGGGGCCATGACTTTGGCCGGCCGCCTGGTGCAACGCCACGGCGTGCCCTTGCGCTGGCCCGCACCCGGCCTGAGCCACGTATTCCCGGCGTTGCCGGTATTGGCAGCTGCGAAATTCGATGGCATGGGCATGCCGCGAGCGCGCGCCGCCACCCTGGGCACGCTGGCCAATGCATTGCTCGCCGAGCCCAGGTTGCTGCGCCGCGGGCAGGTGCTGGATGAACTGCTGCGCAACCTGTGCCAGCTCAAGGGTATCGGCCCCTGGAGTGCGCACTACCTGGCATTGCGCCAGGTCGGCGCGGCCGATGCCTTGCCGCTGGGCGATGTGGCGCTGATCAAGGCGTTGCGCCTGCTCGAAGGCGAGGATGCCCAACTTGCGCAACGAGCCCTGGCGTGGCGACCGTGGCGAGCCTATGCGGCACAGCATCTTTGGGCATCGCTGGGGCCTGCCGGGACCGCTCGTCGCTAAGTCTGCCATTGCGTTCGAACGCCCAGCCCGCGCAGGCAATCTTCCACTAAGGTGCTAGAGGATTCCCTGCATGATCATTGCCCAGGCGCATGAGCGCCTGCCCCGGCATGCGCAATATCAATTGGCACCTCGCCCGACAAAGGCGTACTCACACAACAGGCCATCCCAAAGAGAGGGTCGTACCATGTCGTTGATAGGAGTTTCGATGCTAGAAATGCGGCAGATGATCGAGCAGGCCTGCCTGCCCGACCGTTGCGAAGTCAGCTGCACGGATGGCGCCAACCTGACCATACGCCTGGGTCAGGGCCAGAGCCTTGACGAGGGCGTGACCCTGAGCGGGGTCCCCCTGCAAAGCCTCAACAGTTGCCGTGACCTGGTCAACCTGGTGGGGCAGCTGCACGCGCTGCGTGCCAGCCACCCGGCGACACTCAAGGCGATTGCCTGAGGCGCCTGCCGCGCCCCGGTCAGCCCACGCTGGCCGGGCGCACATATTCCGGCATCAGGCCGTTGAACCAGAACAGGATCATCGCCACCAGGATGGTGACCAGCAGCAGTAACCCCACCCCCCACACGCAGGTCGCGAACAGCATGGCCTGTTCCTTCTTCAGCCGCAGGAAGGTCTGCAATCCGCCATACAGCAACACGCTGGCATACGCCGAGGCAGCCAGCAGTGCCGCCAGCGCCAGCCAGCGGATCGGTAGCAGGCCGACCACCCCGGCAAAGAACCATGGTGTTGCGCAGTAGGCGGCAAAGCCGATGCACTGGTTGAGGCTGGGCTGTGCATCGAAACCGCGCGACATCCAGCGGATCATCGTGCCCATCAACATTACTCCGACGACCGTAGTGGCGTAGAGCAAGCCCGCCAGTTGGGCGGCGCTGGTCATGCTCAGGCGCACCCGTTCCTCGGCCGCCAGGCTCCAGCCGAAGGTGGTCGTGCCGACGAACAGGCACACAGCGGGGATCAGTGCCAGGGCCAACAGGCGCGGCAGATATTGCTGCGGGTGGTCTTCCTCGGCCCGGCGGATTTCCAGCCAGGCGTCGGCGGGGTGAGTGAAGAGCTTGAGCAACGGACTGTTCATTGACGTTCTCCGCGTTCTTCGGCAGGCATGGGCCCTTTTGCTATGGAGACGTGACGCGCCCGGTGGGTTCAGCCGGGTTGATCGCCGTTGATCGTCTTACAGCAGCTCCAGCAGCAGGTTCAGGCCGCCATCACCGCACTTGCCCTGGTCGCGGACCACTCCGTGGTAACTGCGCCCGTCCCAGACGAAGGCCACGCTGTGGGCGCGGTCGACCTTGTCGGGCAGGGGCGGGCAGATGTGCAGGCGCAGGCCGGGGCGGCCTTGCAGGTCGAGGGCGGCGAGTTGGCACTGGCACTCCACGCTTTGCGCCACCGGGCCGAACAGGGTGTCGCGTACGTAATCGAGCTGTAGTGAGGCATTGGGCGCGCGGCAGGGCATTTTCATGGGCGCGCGGCTCCGCTTTGAGAGGGCGGGGAACAGGGCTGGTAGGGCATGGCGGGCTCCAGGCTGAACAGGGCATGGCATATCGTTTGAAGCTTGCCAGGCCAAGATGTTCAACCTGTTTCATGCGCGTTTATCCTGTTTGCGCCGGTTACGGGCCGTTGGCCGCTTCAGCCACCGGCCTTGCGCAAGGTCAGGTTGATCCGCCGTTCACCCAGGCGCGGATGCACGCCGGGCTTGATCGGGAGCACGCCGTGAAAGCGCAGCCGGTCCTCGCCACCCCAGACCAGCACATCGCCATGGCTCAGCGGGATGCGCTGGGTCTTGTCGGTGCGCTGCAGGCCACCGAACAGGAACACCGCCGGCAAGCCCAGCGACACCGACACGATCGGCTGGCCGAAGTCCTGCTCGTCGCGGTCCTGGTGCAGGCTCAGGCGGGTGCCCGGCAGGTAATGGTTGACCAGGCAGGCATCCGGCACGAAACCGTCGAACCCGGCCATGGTCGCAGCGCGGGCGGCCAGTTCGAGCAACACGGGGGGCAGGGCGGGCCAAGGTTTGCCGCTGAGCGGGTCGCAGGGGGTGTAGCGGTAGCCGTGTTCGTCACTGACCCAACCCAGCGTGCCGCAGTTGGTCAGCCCTACCGCCATGCGCAGGCCGCCCGGGGTGTGCATGTGCCGGTACGGCGCGGCACGCAGCACCGGGCGCAGGGCATCGAGCAGGGCCTCGATCTCGGCCAGGGCGAAGCCGGGCAGCAGCACGGTATGGCTGGCCAGGCGTTGCGGCTGGGGGCCGAACAGGTCGAGGTCGGACTGGATCATGGGGCAGGCATCGGTTGGGGTGTGGACCATTGTAATGCGCTTGGCAGGCTTGGCCTATTCGCGGACATGCCCGGGAACAGGCCGGCAAGAAAAGAAGTTCTGACAGTAATAAAAAGGAACCGCGGCACCAGGGAGAGGAGCACCGCGGTTCAAGGGGGAGCGATCTACTGCTGGGTCACAGTGGCCACGTTCGCACTGCCCAGTTGGCTGATGGTCGCGGTCTGCGTCACACCGCTCTGGTCGACATACGCCTTGTTGCCCTGGCCTCCCTGGGTCACGTAGGCAATGTTGTAGCTGTCAACCTGCTTGATGTTGGCTTCGTTGCCGCTACCGTACAGCTGGTTGGTGTAGCTCTGGTTGCTGTAGCCGGACTGGTCCAGGTTGATGACGTTGCCGTTGCCCTGGCTGTTGCCGTAGGCATAGTTGTCGGTGCCACGCTGGTCGGCGATCAGGATGTTGTCGGTGCCGTTCTGTTCGAAGTACAGCTCGTTGTTCATGTCGGCCTGCTTGGTCTCCATTTGGTTGCCGGTGCCTTTCTGGGTCAGCGTAGCCAGCTGGTTGTCACCGTTCTGGGTCAGGTTGACGCCGTTGCCATTGCCATTCTGGTTGATGGTGGCAGTCTGGTTGGTACCGAACTGGCCGCCCATCTTGGCGCCTTTCCAGTTGCTGGCGGTGACGCTGTTGCCAGTGCCCTTGGTGTTGATGGTCAGGTTGAGGTTTTCACCGTTCTGGTAGGTGAAATGCACGTTGTTGCTACCAGTCTGGGTGATGGTGGTGGTCGAGTTGCTGGTCTCGAACTGGTCCGACCAGCTGGCGTTGGCCGTGCCCTGTTGCGACAGGCTGACCTTGTTGTTCATGCCGAAGCTCTGGTCGATATAGCCTTCGTTCATCTGGCCGGACTGGGTCACTGATGCCTGGCTGGCGGTCTGGTTGTCCTGCCACACTTCCACCGAGTTGCCGCCACCGTACTGGCCAATGCCGATGGTGCCGCCGGTGCCGTCGCGCTGGTCGCCATACGCCCAGTTGCCCGTGCCATCCTGGTAGACCTGGATATCACCATCGACGTGGCTCAGGTGCTCGGCGGCGGCGTAGTTTTCCTGGCCGGTCTGGTTGATGCTGCTGCGGTTGTTGCTGCCACCAAAGATCTGCTCGATGAAAGCTTCGTTGCGCTGGCCGGATTGCCAGGAGGTGGCCTTGCTGCCTTCCTGGCTTTCCTGCCATACGGTCGAGGCGTTTTGCGCGCCTTGCTGGGTTTGCAGCGACTGGTTGTCCAAGCCCAGTGACTGGCTGGCGAAGGCATCGTTGTAGCTGCCGCTTGCGTGCTGGGTGACCTGGCTGCCGTTCTCGAACAGCTGGTCGGCGTAGCCTGCGTTGTATTGGCCGTTGGCGCTCTGCTGGATATCGCTGGTGCTATCCGATTGCACCGCCAGGTGGTTGTTGCCCTTGCCGGTCTGGGTCTGGGTAGCCGAAGCGAATGGCGCCAGGGACTGGCTGACTTCAGCGATGTTTTCCTTGCCATCCTGGGTCTGGGACGAGGTGCTGTCAGCAGCCATGGCCTGACCTGCGAGGGCCAGGACGATAGCGGCACTTAACGGAGCGAGCTTGTACATGGGGGTGCCTCCAGGTCTATCGGTATTGGGTTATCTGCACGTGCTGGCCATTGCCGGCCTGGGTCACGGAGCTGTTCAGGCCTGTGCCGGACTGCACGATGCTGGCGCTGTTGTCGTTGCCGATCTGCTCGATGGCCGCACTGTTGCTGCTGCCGGTCTGGCGGATCGACGCGCTGTTGCCATTCCCCTGTTGGCTGATGAGGGCCATCAGGTCACTGCCTTCCTGCAAGATGTACGCTTCCTGCGCGCCACCGGCCTGGACGATGCGGCCCAGCAGGGCCTGGCCGTTCTGGTCGAGGGCGGCGCGGTTGCCCGCGCCTTGCTGCTCGATCACCGCAGCCTGGCCGGCGCTGGCCGGCAGCAGACGGATGATCACCGGTTCGCCGAGGTCGTTGCCGGGTGCGAGGTCGGCATTGTCCAGCAGGTCCTCGGCCCAGCAGGCCTGGCCCACCACGGCCAGGCCGAGCAGCAGGGAGTACAGGCGTCTCATTGCAACCTCCGGCCTTTACTGCACGGTTACGTTGACGGTGCGTGTGGTGCCCTGGCTGGTGGTGATCGTCGCCGTCGGTGCCGCAGTCGGGATGATCGTGGTGCTATTGCTCACCGCCAGGCGCCAGCGGCCGGTCAGCGCCACCGTGGCGGTGCCAAGGGTCTGCACGCCGGTAGTGGTGGTTACCCGCACGGTGACGGTATTGCCGGTGGTGACCGACGAGGTACCGCTGAGGTCCCAGTTGTAACGGTTGTTGGAGCGTGCCGTGACCGTGGCGGTCGTGACCGTGAAGGTTTCGGCGGCGGGCCGTGGCGATACGTTGACGGTGACGGTGCCGGCGTTGGACAGGGCCCCCAGCGAGTCACGAGCCTGGTAGGTGAAGGTAGTGGTGAAGGCCGTGGTCACCGTGGCCGGTGGGGTGTAGGTCACCGTGGTGCCGTCGGTACTGACGGTGCCCCGGCCGGCAGCCGGCTGGGTGACGGCAGCAACGCTCAGCGGTACGTTGCCTTCCGGATCGGTGTCGTTGGCCAGCACGTTGATGGTCAAAGGCACGCCCAGGGTGGCGACCGTTTCCGGGTTGGCGGTCGGGGCCTGGTTGGGCGCCACATTGATGGTGACCGTGGCCGGTTCCGACTTCAGGCCCTTGGCGTCCACTGCCCGGTAGCTGAAAGTGGCCACCACGGGTTGCGTGGCCCCGGCTGGCGGGGTGTAGGTGACCGAGGTGGTGCCGTTCATCACCACGCCGCCAAGACCGGTACCGGGCTGGGTGAGGTCGCTGATGGTAAGCGGTACGTTGCCATCCGGGTCGCTGTCGTTCTGCAGCAGGTTGAGGGTGATCGGGATGCCCACGCTGGTACTGCCGGTATCGGCCTGGGCCAGCGGCGGCTGGTTGGCCGCCTCGACCGGCGCGTTGCCGACCACGACTACCGGTTCGACATCGCTGCCGCCGCGTGCCGACTTCACCGTGATGGTGGCTGGTGGCTGCGGCACGTCGTTGACGGTCAGGCTCTGCAGCGTGCCCGCCTTGGACAGGCGACCGTAGCCTTGGGCGATCAGGTCCGGGACCGCCACTTCGTCACTGGAACTGGCCTCGATCAACAGGCGCTTGTTGGCCCAGTCGTAGCGTGCGGTGCCGACCTTGACCACGTCGGTGAGCTTGCTCGACAGCGCGGTTGGCTGGGTACCGCCGGCGCTGTCGCTGGCGGTGACCACCACCACTGCAGGCGGTGCTTCCTGGCCGAACTGCTGGTGGAAGAACAGCCCGTTGTTGTCGGCGGTGAGGGTGTACTGGCACGGCGAGGGCGGGGTGCCGACCAGGGCAATGCCATTGCGCATGCACAGGCTGGCTGCGCTGGGCGCCTTGGCGAACACTTCCGTACGAGTGCCGGTGGCATTGCGCGAATAGGTGGCGCGTTCCAGGCTGACCGGGGTCTGGGCCCGTTGGTCGAGTACCTTGCCTGAAACAGTGAAGGTGTTGGTCTGGATGGTGCCAGCGGGGCCTTGAATGCGCACGAAATTGGTATTGAAGGGGCTGCCGGTCACCGCCTCGGTGATATTGGGGTCGCCGATGTAGGTTTCGATGGCGCCGGTATCGGGGTTGACCTCGGTGTAAGGCCCGCCAACACCCTTCAGCCAAGGGCCGATCGCCCCCGCCAGCGCTCCCCGGAAGTTGCCTGGTGCGCCAATGCCAATGTCCCGGGTGATGTTGATCGCCCGACGCCCCGCCGTGGTGACGTTGACCGTCTCCACCCCGTAGGGATGGGTGATTGTGTAGGTACCGGTACTTGGAACCGAAGCACGGATGCGGATCCGGGCGAAGCTTTGCTGGTCACCATCGACAGGGTTTTCGGCGGCGAAGGCAGCCTCCACCCCGGCTACATAAACCTCCAGTTCATAGCCGCTGTTGCCGACCTGCGGAATGGCGGTTTCCGCCAGGAACCAGAACATCTCGGGCGGCCAGTTGTCCGGGAACACCAGCGGCAGGGCATCGTCATAGATGCCAGGCTCGGGCAACAAGGTACACATGTAGGCCGGTGCCCCCGGCGCGCCTGGTGCACGCGTACTGGTAGCACGGGACTGGCACAGCTCCAGGGACTGGTCGAGGCTGTCCTTGTACCACATCGGATAGCCACCGGTGGCGAAGGTGTAGGGCCCCGGGTCGACATCGGACAGCGCGGCAAACGCGGCGCTGGTAACGGTAAGGGAGAAACCGGCGGCCAACAGCGCACGGCGCGACCAAGTGTTCATGCTGCCTCCTTGAAGGCTGAGCCTTTGTCTGTTCATGGCACCAGCACCACGTCTTCGGTGTCGCTACCGCCGTTGGTACTGGTGACCTGCACCTTGGCCGGCGGGATCGGCGACAGGCTGGTGCTCAGCGTCTTCACGGCACCTGTGCCGCTCAGGTTGCCGATCAGCGCGCCGTTGCCGGTGTGTGCGGTGAGCACTGGCGGCGTGGTTTCGTCGCTGGTGCTGGCCACCAAGGTCAGCTCGCCGGTGGACAGACGGAACTGGGCCTGGGTGATAACGACCAGGTCGGTCAGCGGTACATTGGCGGTGGTCGGGCTGCTGGCAGGGATCGCCACGCTGTTGTCGGCGGTCAGCGTCAGGATCGTCCCGGCGGCCGGGTCGAGCACCGACTGGGCGTACCAGGCACCGGTACCGTTGGCCTCGGTGAGGTTCAGGTTGGGTGTCTGGCTGGTCAGGGTGACGCTGGCCGGTGGCGGCGGGGCCATCACGAAGATGTCCTGCTGGGCGCGCAGGTCGCCGTTCTCGGTATGCCGCGAGTAGGTACTGCGTTGCGGCATCAGCGGGGTTGGCAGGGTCACTTCGGAAAGCTTGCCCGAAACCGCGAACAGCTCGGTGCGCAGGTCGATGCCGCCGGGGCCTTCGATGCGCACGTAGTTGGTATTGAAGGGGCTGCCGGTCACCCGTTCTTCCAGGTTCGGGTCGCCGATGAAGCGCTCGCTGCCTTCGGTGTAGGGGCCGTTGACACTGCGCAGGAACGGGCCCACATCGCCTTTCAGGGCGCCGGTGAAGTCGCCTGCGCCGGCAATGCCGATGTCGCGGGTCATGTTGATCGCCCGGCGCCCGGGCGCAGGTACGTCGAACACTTCGACGCCATAGGGGTGAGTGACCACGTAGGTGCCGGCGGTTGGCACGTCGACCCGGATACGCACCCGGGCGAAGCTGACCTGGTCGCCGTCGACCGGTTCTTCGGCGGCAAATGCCGCTTCGATCGCGGTGCCGTAGCTGAGGTCGATGCCGCGGGTGGCGTCGACGATGGCGGCATCGGCGGTGAACCAGAACGCTTCGTCAGGGAAGTTGGTGGGGAAGACGATGGGTTGGGTATCGTCGAACACGCCGGGGGTGGGCAGCAGCGTGCACATGTACGAAGGTGCGCCGGGTGCGCCAGGCACACGCGAGCTGACCGCCTTCGTCAGGCACAGGTCGAGGGTACGACCGTGACTGTCCTGGTACCAGGCTGGGAAGCCACCGTTGGCGGGAACATAGGCGCCTGGATCGACAGCGTTCAAGGCAGCCTGCGCCGGGAGTTGGAGCATGCCGGCGAAAATGGCCAATGCCAGCGGGTGGGGTATCGGTCGGTGCATGAGACATTTCCTCCTGCAAACGGGCCCATGGACTTGGGGCGTCTGGCAGGAGATCGGCAATAGGCGTGCCAAGGCAGAAAAAATGTGCTGCAGCCCTTGCAGGGCAAGGGATCCATTTCTCTTGCAAGGGCGATTGCAGGGGGTTGCCGTTGGGCACCGTGTCCCCAAGGTTGGGGACTGGGGCAGGTGGTACCGACCCAATCAATTGCGTGAGCGCGGCCCTGTAGGTGCGGTCTTGCGGCGAATACCCCATGTAGCCAGCCAAGGCTGGCCGGCCGCAAAGCCCGGCCAGCCCTTTGCAATCAAGCCTGAAACCGGTTTCAAAACATTTCTGAACGCGCTAGATTATCCGGCTGTTTTCTTGATGGCCCATCAAGACCACCACCCCCCATATTGAAAATCAGATGGCGCTTTTCAAGGCCGCACACAGCCGATGAGGATTCGCAATGCCTGACCATGCCCCAGACAACCCGCGCAGGGACTTTTTGCGCAAGACCTTGACCTTGATCCCTGTGGTCACCGTGGCCAGCACGGGGCTTGGCGTGGGTGCCAGTCAGCTGCTTGCGGCCCCGCAACACGAGCCCAAAGTGCCGGCCACGCCGCCTGTGGGCGACTACCAGCCGACTTTCTTCACTGCCGAGGAGTGGGCCTTCGTGCAGGCTGCCGTCTCGCGCATCATCCCGGCCGACGAACTTGGCCCTGGCGCACTTGAAGCCGGCGCTGCCGAATTCATCGACCGGCAGATGAACACCCCCTACGCAACTGGCGCGCAGTGGTACATGCAAGGCCCTTTCAAGGCCGACGCCGCGCCCGAACTGGGGTACCAGCTGCAACTCAGCCCGCAACAGATCTACCGCCTGGGCATCGCCGCCGTGGACGGCTGGTGCAAGGCCAATTCCGGGCAAGTTTTTGCTGCGCAAGATAGCGCTACCCGAGACCGCATTCTCAGCAAGATCGAGGCTGGAGAGCTGGTTTTCGACGCCGTGCCAGCCAAGGTGTTCTTCAGCCTGCTGGTGCAGAACACCCGTGAAGGGTTCTTCTGCGACCCGATCCATGGCGGCAACAAAGGCATGGTCGGCTGGACCCAGATCGGCTTCCCCGGCGCCCGCGCCGATTTCATGGATTGGGTCGAGCGCAACGAGCCTTACCCGTTCCCCGCTGTTTCGATCCGTGGCAAGAGGGCCTGAGGCATGACGACCGTGATGAAAAAAGTGGACGCGGTGATCGTGGGCTTCGGCTGGGCCGGCGCGATCATGGCCAAGGAACTGACCGAGGCGGGGCTGCAAGTGCTGGCCCTGGAGCGGGGGCCGATGCAGGACACCTACCCGGAAGGCAGCTACCCGCAGGTGATCGACGAGCTGACCTACAGCGTGCGCAAGAAGCTGTTCGTCGATGTGTCGAAAGAGACCGTCACCATCCGCCACGGCATGAACGACGTGGCGCTGCCCAATCGCCAGCTCGGTGCCTTCCTGCCGGGCAAAGGTGTAGGTGGCGCAGGCCTGCACTGGTCGGGCGTGCACTTCCGGGTAGACCCGATGGAGCTGCGCATGCGCAGCCACTACGAAGAACGCTACGGGCGCAAGTTCATCCCCGAAGACATGACGATCCAGGACTTCGGGGTCAGCTACGAAGAACTGGAACCGCACTTCGACTTTGCCGAAAAGGTATTCGGTACCTCTGGCCAGGCCTGGACCGTCAACGGCCAGGTCGTTGGCGAAGGGAAGGGCGGCAACCCCTATGCGCCAGACCGTTCCAGCCCGTTCCCGCTGCCTTCGCAGAAAAACGTGGTGTCGGCCAGGCTGTTCGAAAAGGCGGCGGCCAGCCTGGGCTACAAGCCCTACAACCTGCCCTCGGCCAACACCTCTGGCTCGTACACCAACCCGTACGGGGCGCAGATGGGGCCATGCAACTTCTGCGGTTTCTGCAGCGGCTACGTGTGCTACATGTACTCCAAGGCCTCGCCCAACGTGAACATCCTGCCGGCGCTGCGCCAGGTGCCGAACTTCGAATTGCGGCCCAACGCCCATGTGCTGCGGGTGAACCTGGACGACAGCAAGCGCAAGGCCACCGGCGTCACCTACATCGACGCCCAGGGGCGGGAAGTGGAGCAGCCGGCGGACCTGGTGATCCTGGCGGCGTTCCAGTTCAACAACGTACGTCTGATGCTGCTGTCCGGCATCGGCAAACCGTACGACCCCATCAGGAACGAAGGCGTGGTCGGGCGTAACTTCGCCTACCAGAACATGGGCACGGTCAAGGCGTTCTTCGACAAGGACACCTACACCAACAACTTCATCGGCGCCGGTGGCAACGGCATCGCCATCGATGACTTCAACGCCGACAACTTCGACCATGGCCCGCACGGCTTCGTCGGTGGCTCGCCGATGTGGGTGAACCAGGCCGGCACACGGCCGATTGCCGGCGGCGCCACCCCGCCTGGCACACCGGCCTGGGGCAGCGCCTGGAAGAAGGCCACCGCCGATTACTACACCCACCAGGTGTCGATGGACGCCCACGGCGCCCACCAGTCCTACCGTGGCAACTACCTGGACCTCGACCCGACCTACCGCGACGCCTACGGCCAGCCACTGCTGCGCATGACCTTCGACTGGCAGGAAAACGACATCAGGATGAACCAGTTCATGGTCGACAAGCTGAGCAAGATCGCCCAGGCGATGAACCCCAAGACCATTGCCGTGCTGGGCAAGAAGGTCAAGGACCACTTCAACACCGCCAGCTACCAGACCACCCACCTGAACGGCGGCGCGATCATGGGCACCGACCCGAAAACCAGTGCGTTGAACCGCTACCTGCAGAGCTGGGACGTGCACAACGTGTTCGTTCCGGGGGCTTCGGCGTTCCCCCAAGGGCTGGGCTACAACCCGACCGGGCTGGTGGCTGCGCTGACCTACTGGTCGGCCCGCGCCATCCGCGAGCAGTACCTGAAAAACCCTGGCCCGCTGGTTCAGGCTTGAGGAGCGATGCGCATGAAGACAATGTTGATCGCAACCCTGCTGGGTGCCAGCGTGGCTGCACAGGCTGCGCCGAATGACGATGCGCAGGTGCGCCAGGGCGAGTACCTGGCCCGCGCCGGCGACTGCGTCGCCTGCCATACCGCCAAGGGCGGCAAGCCGTTCGCCGGTGGGCTGCCGATGGAGACACCGATCGGCACGGTGTACTCCACCAACATCACCCCGGCGGCCAGTGGTATCGGCCAGTACAGCTTCGAAGACTTCGACCGGGCGGTGCGCAAGGGTATCGGCAAGGACGGCAGCACCCTGTATCCCGCCATGCCATATCCGTCTTATGCACGCGTCAGCGAGCAGGACATGCAAGCGCTGTATGCCTACTTCATGAAGGGCGTGGAACCGGTCGAGCAGCCGAACAAGGCCACCGATATCCCTTGGCCGCTGAGCATGCGCTGGCCGCTGGCGGTCTGGCGCGGGTTGTTCGCGCCAGAGGCCAAGCCCTGGCAGGCATCGGCGGCAGCCGACCCGGTGGTCAACCGCGGTGCCTACCTGGTCGAGGGCCTGGGGCACTGTGGTGCGTGCCATACACCGCGGGCGCTGACCATGCAGGAAAAGGCACTGAGCCCACAGGATGGCGAGCAGTTCCTGGCCGGCAGTGCACCGCTGGAAGGCTGGATTGCCAAGAACCTGCGTGGCGACCACAAGGACGGCCTGGGTAGCTGGAGCGAAGAGCAGCTGGTGCAGTTTCTCAAGACTGGCCGTAGCGACCGCAGCGCCGTGTTCGGTGGCATGAGCGACGTGGTCGAGCACAGCATGCAACACATGAGCGACGCCGACCTGACCGCCATCGCCCGCTACCTGAAGACGCTGCCACCGAGCAACCCTGACGACCAGCCGCACGTGTACGACAAACAGGTGGCGGATGCGCTATGGAAGGGTGACGACAGCAAGCCCGGGGCGGCGGTGTACATCGACAATTGCGCGGCCTGCCACCGTACCGATGGCCAGGGCTATACCCGCGTGTTCCCGGCCCTGGCCGGCAACCCGGTGGTGCAGACGGCGGATGCCACATCGCTGATCCACGTGGTATTGGCGGGGGGCACGGTGCCAGCGACGCACGCGGCACCGTCGAACTTCACCATGCCGGCGTTCGGCTGGCGCCTGAGTGACCAGGAGGTTGCCGAGGTGGTGAACTTCATTCGCACCAGTTGGGGTAACCAGGGCAGTGCCGTCACTGCCAGTGACGTGAAATCCCTCCGTTAACTGCATCCCTCTGTCTGCACCCCCAATCCACTGTGGGAGCGGGTTTACCCGCGAATGCGTCGGCACATTCAAAATCGCATTCGCGGGTGAACCCGCTCCCACAGGGTTTTGCATTTACTTTTCTATATTTATCAGTTAGTTAAAGAGCATTCTTATTGCATTTACTATGCATGGATATCGCACTCCCGACCAACGGCATGTTGACGAGCGCGTGCGATTTTGCTGTATTGAAACCGGTTTCATCGCTATCACAACAATCATAAGGACAGCCCATGACCGACGCGCCTGCCCATGCCCGCGAACGGGTCACCATCAGCGAAGTAGCGCGTGTCGCTGGCGTTTCCAAGGCCACCGTCTCCCGTTACATCGGCGGTGACCGCCAGTTGCTCGCCGAAGCCACCGCCAAGCGCCTGGAAGAGGTCATCGAGCGCCTCGGTTACCGCCCCAACCAGATGGCCCGTGGCCTGAAGCGCGGCCAGACGCGCCTGATCGGCATGCTGGTGGCCGATATCCTCAACCCCTATTCAGTGGCCGTGATGCATGGCGTGGAAACTGCCTGCCGCCAGCACGGCTACAGCCTGGTGGTGTGCAACACCAACCGCGACGACGAGCAGGAGCGTCACCATCTTGTGGCCCTGCAGTCCTACAACGTCGAAGGGCTGATCGTGAACACGCTTGGCCATCACCCCGGCGAATTGCTGAACCTGCAGCGCGACATTCCCATGGTGCTGGTCGACCGCCAGTTGCCCGAACTGAATGTCGACCTGGTGGGCCTGGACAATGCCGATGCGGTCGAGCAGGCCCTCGACCACCTGCAAGCTCAAGGCTACCGCGATATCCTGGCGGTAACCGAACCCCTCGATGGCACCAGCTCGCGCCTGGAGCGAGTACAGGCGTTCGGATCCTCGGTCAGCCGTCGGCCCGGCATGCGCCAACAGGTGCTGGAGACCGGCACCGGGCTTGATGAGCAGTTGGCTGCGTTCCTCGCCGGCAACGGCCATGGCCCGCAGGCCATCTTCACCTTCAACGGTGTCGCCACCCTGGCCGTGACCCGGGCCCTGCACGAAGCAGGGCGCAATCTGTTCGTGGACGTCGGGCTGATCGCCCTCGACGACCTCGACTGGTACCCCTTGGTCGGCAGCGGCATCACTGCACTGGCCCAGCCCACCGAGCGAATCGGCGTGGCGGCATTCGAGAGCCTGCTTGGCCGCCTGCGCGGCGACAGCGGGGCAGCCCGGCGCATCGACTTCAAGGCCGAGCTGATCATCCGAGGTTCAACCCAGCCACAGTAATCACAGGCAGGCACCTGCGCGCCTGCTGTCATCAAAAAATGAAACCGGTTTCATAAGGACAAAAACAATGCACTCGAACCCCGTTTCCATCAGCCTCTCCAGCTACGGTGCCGACTTTGTCCGGCAACGTGGCCAGCAGCAGTTCCTTGACCTGCTGGCTGCCGCCGGCGTTACCCGCGTGGAGCTGCGCGAAGAACTGTTCACTCGTGCGCCGGACACTGCAGCGCTGGCTGCAGCCATTGCCGCGCTACGCCTGGAGTGCCTGTACTCCACACCCCTGGAACTGTGGACCGCACAAGGCGAACTTGACCCGCAATTGGCGCAAAAGCTGGAAACTGCCCGCGCCCTTGGCGCGGTCGCGCTCAAGGTTTCCCTGGGCCACTACCATGCGGGCTGTGACGTCGCGGCCTTGACGACGCTGTTGCCGGCGCACGGGCCATTGCTGCTGGTGGAGAACGACCAGACCGCGCAAGGTGGACGGATCGAACCCCTGCAGCAGTTTTTCCAGCGCGCCGACGAGCTCGGGCTGACCCTGGGCATGACCTTCGACATCGGTAACTGGCAGTGGCAGGGCGAGCCTGCCCGGCACGCCGCACGGCAGCTTGGCCGCTGGGTGCGCTATGTGCACTGCAAGGCCGTGCAGCGCCGGGCCGATGGCCGCCTGGTAGCCGTCCCGCCAGAGACTGCGGACCTGCAGGAGTGGGCCGAGCTGATGGCCGAGTTCACCCCCGGCGTGGTGCGTGCTGTCGAGTACCCGCTGGTGAGCGACGATCTGCTGGCGCTGACCCGTGCCCAGGTGCGCGACCTGGCGGCGCTGGGGCAGGGCGTATCGAGTGAGGAGCTGAGCCATGCATGAGCATGACGTGTTGTGTTTCGGCGAGACCATGGCCATGTTCGTCGCCGAGCAGGCCGGCGACCTGGCCAGTGTCGGCCAGTTCGGCAAGCGCATTGCCGGCGCCGACAGCAACGTGGCCATCGGCCTGGCGCGGCTGGGCTTCAAGGTCCGCTGGCTGAGCCGGGTGGGTGACGATTCGCTGGGCCGTTTCGTGCTCGACAGCCTGCGCCGCGAAGGGCTGGACTGCTCCGGCGTCGAGGTGGATGCCAGCTACCCCACCGGCTTCCAGCTCAAGGCCCGCTGCGATGACGGCAGCGATCCGGCGGTGGAGTACTTCCGCCGTGGTTCGGCAGCCAGCCGGCTGTCGCCGGCGCTGCTGCGCCCGGGTTCTCTGCAGGCCCGCCACTTGCACGCCACCGGCATCCCGCCGGCGCTGTCGGACGGCTGCCGGGCGCTGTCGCATGCGTTGATGGACGCCATGCGTGCCGCCGGGCGCAGCATCTCGTTCGACCCCAACCTGCGCCCCTCGCTGTGGCCTGACCAAAGCAGCATGGTGCGCGAAGTCAATGCCCTGGCGGCCAAGGCCGACTGGGTGCTGCCAGGCCTGGAAGAGGGCCGCCTGCTGACCGGGCAGCACACCCCGGCAGACATCGCCGCTTTCTACCTCGACCAAGGGGTGGAACTGGTGGTGATCAAGCTGGGCGACGCCGGTGCCTACTTCCGCAGCGCCAAGGGCGAAGGCCAGGTGGCGCCAGTGCCGGTCAGCCAGGTGGTAGACACCGTTGGCGCCGGCGATGCCTTTGCCGTCGGCGTGCTCAGTGCGCTGCTGGACGGCCACCCGGTAGCCGAGGCAGTGGCGCGTGGCAACTGGTGCGGCAGCCGCGCCGTGCAGTCGCGTGGCGACATGGAAGGGCTGCCGCTGCGCCATGAGCTGCAAGCCCACGACCTGCGCAGAAGCGCCTGAACACTTGACCCGAAACACCTGTTGCAACAAAAACAAAAAGCTCAGGAGAAACGAACCATGCAAAGCCAAAGCCTGGCACCTCGCCGCTGGTGGTACATCATCCCGATCGTGTTCTTCACCTATAGCCTGGCGTACCTGGACCGCGCCAACTACGGGTTCGCCGCCGCTTCCGGCATGGCTGAAGACCTGCATATCACCCCCGCACTGTCTTCGCTGCTGGGGGCACTGTTCTTCCTTGGTTACTTCTTCTTCCAGGTGCCCGGTGCCATCTATGCCGAAAAGCGCAGTGTGAAGAAGCTGATCTTTGTCTGCCTGATACTCTGGGGCGGCCTTGCCACGCTCACCGGCGTGGTCAGCAACGTCTACATGCTGATCGGCATCCGCTTCCTGCTCGGGGTGGTGGAGGCGGCGGTGATGCCGGCCATGCTGGTGTACCTGTGCCACTGGTTCACCCGCGCCGAGCGTTCGCGCGCCAATACCTTCCTGATCCTCGGCAACCCGGTGACCATCCTGTGGATGTCGGTGGTGTCGGGCTACCTGGTCAAGCATTACGACTGGCGCTGGATGTTCATCATCGAAGGCCTGCCCGCCGTCGTCTGGGCGTTCTTCTGGTGGCGCCTGGTGGATGACCGCCCGGCCCAGGTGAACTGGCTGAGCGCGCAGGAAAAGGCCGCCCTTGAGCAGGCGCTGGCTGCCGAGCAGCAAGGTATCAAGCCGGTGAAGAACTACCGCGAGGCGTTCCGCTCGCCGCAGGTGATCATCCTTTCGCTGCAGTACTTCTGCTGGAGCATCGGTGTGTATGGCTTCGTGCTGTGGTTGCCGTCGATCCTCAAGCAGGCGGCCAACCTCGACATCGTGCAGGCCGGCTGGCTGTCGTCGGTACCTTACCTGGCGGCGGTGCTGGGCATGGTCGGTGTGTCGTGGGCGTCCGACCGCTTGCAGAAGCGCAAGCGCTTCGTTTGGCCGCCACTGCTGATCGCCGCCGTTGCGTTCTATGGCTCGTACGCCCTGGGCAGCGAGCACTTCTGGCTGTCGTACGCGTTGCTGGTGGTCGCCGGCGCCTGCATGTACGCACCCTATGGCCCGTTCTTCGCAATCGTGCCCGAGATCCTGCCGGCCAACGTCGCCGGTGGTGCCATGGCACTGATCAACAGCATGGGCGCGCTGGGCTCGTTCGGTGGCTCGTGGCTGGTGGGTTACCTCAATGGCGTCACCGGCGGGCCTGGTGCCTCCTACCTGTTCATGTGCGGTGCGCTGCTGGCCGCAGTGGCGCTTACCGCCGCGCTCAATACTTCCCAGACATCTGGCCGGGCCAAGCGCGGCAACTCGCGTCTGGCCATGAACCATTAGGAACCTGTGCAATGAAGAAGCGAATCGTCCTGTACAAACGCCTGTCCGACGACTTGATGGCACGCCTGCAAGAGCGCGTCGAGGTGACCTGGGTGGATACCTCCCAGCCCGATGGCCTGGCCCGTCTGCGCGATGCCTTGCCGGGTGCGCACGGGCTGCTGGGGGCCAGCCTGCGCCTGGACGCCAGCCTGCTCGACCTGGCGCCACAGCTTGAAGTGGTGTCCAGCGTTTCGGTCGGTGTCGACAACTACGACATCGCCGAACTCAGCCGGCGTGGCGTGATGTTGACCAACACGCCCGACGTGCTGACCGAAACCACCGCCGACACGGGCTTCGCCTTGATCCTGGCCACCGCCAGGCGGGTGGTGGAGCTGGCGAACTGGGTGCGAGACGGGAACTGGCAGGCCAACCTCGGCCCGGCGCATTTCGGCAGTGATGTGCACGGCAAGACGCTGGGCATCGTCGGCATGGGCCGCATCGGCGAGGCCCTGGCCCGGCGCGCCGCGGCCGGCTTTGGCATGCGTGTGCTGTATCACAGTCAGCGTGCAAAGCCAGAGGTGGAGGCGCGCCATGCTGCGCGTCAATGCAGCCTGGACGAGCTGTTGCAGCAGGCGGATTTCGTTTGCCTGACCGTGCCGCTGAGTGCCAGCACCGAAGGCCTGATCGGCGCGCGGGAGCTGGCGCTGATGAAGCCCCAGGCAATCCTGGTGAACATTTCCCGCGGGCGCGTGGTGGATGAGCAAGCGCTTATCGAAGCGTTGCGTGCCCGGCGCATACGCGGCGCCGGCCTGGACGTGTTCGTGCAGGAGCCGCTGTCGGCGCAGTCGCCGTTGTTGCAGCTGGACAACGTGGTGGCGACCCCGCATATCGGCTCGGCGACCGAGGAAACCCGCCAGGCCATGGCGCGCTGTGCGGTGGACAACCTGCTCAGTGCCCTGGCTGGTGAGCGCCCGGCCAACCTGGTGAATGGCTAAAGCCAGATCCACAAACCTGCGCGGCCCCTGTGGGAGCGGCCTTGTGTTGCGAAAGGGCTGCAAGGCAGCCCCGGAGTCAATGCGATTCTGAACGCTGCGCCTGCGCTGGCGCAGCACTCTCCACCGGCTCCAGCGGTGGGTGCTCCTGCGCCGCGTGCATCAGATCTTCGGTCACCCGCAGCTCGGCACCGGTCGGCGAGAAGGTGGTCGAAGCTGTAAACGGAGCCGGGTGTTCTGCCGCCGGGCGCTTGCCTCGGCGCCACATGAAGAAGCACACCATGGCCAGGTTGACCACGGCAAAGGCCCAGAACAATCCGGCCTCGCCAAACTCGGTCATCATCGGCGAAATCGCCACCGGCGCCATGGCCGAACCCAGCGAGTTGATCAGCAGCAGGCCCTGGATCATCGGCACCAGTGCATCCGATGGCGCGCGGTCGGCCGCATGGCTGACCGCCACCGGGTACAGGGTGAACACGCCACCACCCAGCAGGAACAGCATCGCCGGCAGCAGGATCGAGTCAGGCGGCAGGAACACCGTCACCAGCGACAGCAGCACGCACAGCCCGGCCAGGGCGATCAGCACATCCTGGCGGTCCTTGCGGTCAGACCAGCGCCCGACCGGGTATTGCAGCAGCATGGCACCCAGAATTACCCAGGCCATCATGTTGCCGACCTCGCCCACATCCAGGCCGATGCGCTGCAGGTACAGCGGCAGCAGGGCATAGATGCCGGCAATGGCCACACCCGAACCGAAGCAGCCGACCAGGCCCGACGGCGCAACGCCCAGCAACTGGCGCGGCTTGAGCGGTTCGACCTGGTCCAGCAGTGGCGACACCCGCGGCAGGATCACGATGGGCAGTACCGACAGGGCGGCGAGCACGCCGGCCAGCATGAACGGTGCGGTGTCACCCATCTGGGTGATTTCGCCAAGGCCGGCCTGGGCGATGACCCCGGCGCCGTAGAAGGCGATCATGTACAGCGCCAGCAGGCGGCCGCGGATCTTGGCGTCACCGGCCAGCAGCAGCCAGCTTTCGATCACCAGGAACACGCCCACTGCCGCCCAGCCGTTGATCAGGCGCAGCACCGACCACCAGGTGACGTCGTAGAACAGGCCTTGCAGCAGGATGGTTACGGCGATCAGCGAGGCGAAGCTGGTATAGGCGCGGATATGGCCGATGCGCAGGATCAGCCGGTCGTTGAAGATGGCACCCAGGGTCAGGCCGATGAAGTAGGTCGAGGAGACCACACCGATGGTGGTGGCTGATTCGCCGGCAGCGCCCAGGCGCAGGGTGGTAAGGGAAGACATGAAGCCGTTGCCCAGGGCAATGATGAACAGCCCGAGCAGGGGCGCCAGCGCCATGGCCAGCAAACGCGGAGACATAGGTACCTCTAGTTGGATGAGCGGAATGAGCGCCTTTTCGGACGCGCACACCGGCTCGACCCGAACGGGGCCGAGTGGCTGCACGGATGTGCCTGGGCTGGATGCGACGTTGCCGGTTGCCACCGTTCAAGGCGACGGGCGAAAAGGAAGCGCGATTCTACGGGCTTGCGCGGTTTTGCCCAAGGGGCTTGGGTGTGCGACGAGACGCCGCAGTCTGTGGGCGACACGAATGCGTCTTGGGCGGACATCCCGGGGCCGCTTTGCGGCCCAATCGCCGGCAAGCCAGCTCCCACCTCGACTGCATCGCCCTCAAGCATTGTGCAGTACCTATGGGGGCCGGCTTGCCGGCGATGAGGCCAGAACAGGCAACACAAGACAGCTACTCCCGCATGGTGGTGATACCTCAAGGCTTGGCGCTGTACCTGTGGGAGCCGGCTTGCCGGCGATTGGGCTGCAAAGCAGCCCCGGCAATCCCGAAGACTGCGGCATAATGCGGGGCCCACCCCCAAGGAAGGCCCCCATGTTCGCTTCGCTGTTCGCCGTCCTGGCCCCGGTTTTCATCGTCGCCGGCATCGGCTATGCCTGGGCCCGCAAGGGCCTGGACTACCCCACCGAATTCATCGCCCGGGTGGTGATGACCGTCGGCACCCCGTCGCTGGTGCTCTCCACGCTCAGCCGCACCGAGCTGGACCCGAACGCCTTCACCAGCATGGCCATGGCCTGCCTGCTGTGCACCTTGGGCATGGCCCTGGCCGGCTTGCTGGTGTGCCGCGCTTCGGGCATGCACTGGCGTGTGCTGTTGCCGGCGTTCATGTTCCCCAACACCGGCAACATGGGCCTGCCGATCAGCCTTTATGCCTTTGGCGAACACGGGCTGGCCTTGGCCGTGGCGTTCTTCCTGACCCTGTCGATCGTGCAGTTCACCCTCGGCATGGCCATTTCCGGTACTGCGGCTTCGTTCAAGGCACTGCTGCGCAACCCTATCGTGATCAGCCTGGCCGGCGCCATGCCGATCATCTTTCTCGATTTCGAGTTGCCGCGCTGGCTGGCCAATACCGCAGACCTGCTGGGCGGCATGACCATCCCGCTGATGTTGCTGACACTGGGCGTGTCGCTGGCCAGCATTCGCCTGCGCCATGTGGGCAGCGGCATGCTGCTGGGCGGCTTGCGCATTGGCCTGGGGGCTGCCGTGGGCTGGGCGGTAGGTGCGGCGCTGGGCATGGGCAACCTGGAGCGTGCGGTGCTGGTGGTGCAGTCGGCGATGCCGGTGGCGGTGTTCAATTACCTGATGGCGGTGCGCGCCAACCGCGAGCCGGAGCAGGTAGCGAACCTGGTGATGTGTTCCACGGTGCTGTCGTTTGCCTGGTTGCCGGTGGTGCTGGCCTGGTGGATGTAAGCCGCTTGTACCGGCCTCTTCGCGGGCATGCCCGCTCCCACAGGTACAGCGCAGCTCTCAAAACCAGTGGTGCACCTGTGGGAGCGGGCGAGCCCGCGAAGAGGCCGGTAAAGCACACGGCTATTTCTCCTGCAACCGCCACCCCTGGCTGGTCAGCACCATCGCCCGGGTTTCCTTGAGCGGTGCGTCATTGCTGGCCACCGCCTTGCCCAGTTCGGCAATGCTGGCCTTGACCCCGTCATCCCCGGCCCAAGCCGGTAACCCGGTGATCTTGTAGGCATAGGTCACATTCGACATCTTCTGCCCAGTCACCTTGCTCGGCTCACTGAACTGCTCGATCGCGGTGACCTGAGCCTTGCCGAAGCACAGCCCGTTATCCGCCTTGTAATACTTGCGGCCTTCGTCGGTGAGGTCATAGGCGTAGTAGATGTCCGTGCGTGCCGCTTGCCACAGGCGGGCGGGCACCTCGGTGCGCGAGATCTCCTTTTCGCTGACCACACCTACCTGGGCCAGGGCATGCAACGCCTTGTTGGTGCCATGGAGGTCGAAGTCCTGGGTCTTGGTCGGGAATGAACTGATGACGAAGCAGTGTGGGTACTGGGTATCGAGGTAGGCCTGGGCGGCCTTCTGGAAACTGGCCTCGCTGGTTTCCTCGCTGTTCGAGCAACCGGCCAGCGTTGCCAACAGCGCCAGCGGCACGATCTTCCTGTACATGGTGACACTTCCTTGAGTGACAAAGGCAAACGGGTCGTGCGCGATTAGAACCTACGGGCTAGAGCGGCGCAATCATGGCAAGACGGCATCTCTGTGTGGGCTGCTGTGGCCCAATCGCCGGCAAGCCAGCTCTCATAGAACAACACATGACTCATTGGTTCGGCGAGGTTCTATAGGAGCAGCCTTGTGCTGCGAAGAGGCCGGTACTGACAAAGCCTGTCTATTGGCTGTACCGGCCTCTTCGCAGCACAAGGCTGCTCCTACAAAGGACGCGTCAGACGAGCGATATTGGTTCTGTGCGCGAAAGCGCAGCCCAAAGGGCTGGGCAATCTCCCACAGGTACACCACAGGCCTTGAGAGCTGCACCGTAACTGTGGGAGCTGGCTTGCCGGCGATTGGGCCGGTAAAGGCAACATCACTGTTCGCCACGGGTATCGATACTGACCACCACCGACATCCCCGGCCGCAAGCGCCGAGCCTCCAGCTGGTCGGCATCCACGGTAATCCGCACCGGTATGCGCTGGGCAATCTTGACGAAGTTGCCGGTGGCATTGTCCGCCTGCAGCAAGGCGAACTCCGAGCCAGTGGCCGGTGAGATCTGCTGCACATGCCCATGCAGCTTCAGATGGTTCAGCGCATCCACGGTGAAACTCACCGGCTGGCCAATGCGCACATTGGCCATCTGGGTTTCCTTCATGTTTGCGATCACCCACAAGGTGTCGGGCACCAGCGCCATCAACTGCGCACCGGAATTGACATAGGCCCCCAGTCGCGTGCCGATCTGCCCCAGCTGGCCGTCGCGCGGGGCGGTGACGCGGGTGTTGTCGAGGTCGATGCGGGCCAGTTCCACGGCGGCCTTGGCGTTTTCCACCGAGGCCTCCAGCGCGGCCCGGTTGACCACCACCGTTTCGCGGTCCTGGCGGGCGATCTCCAGTGCTGCCTTGGCCTGGGCCAGGCTGGCGACCGCTGCAGCTTCGCTGGCTCGGGCCAGGTCCAGGTCGCGCCGCGACACCGAGCCATCGCTGACCAACGCCTGGTTGCGGCCGAGGTCGGCCCTGGCTTTGGTTGCCTGGGCGGCGGCATCGCCGATGGCGGCCTGGCGCTGGGCAATGGTGGCTTCGGCACTGTTACGTTGCTGCAGGTTGTTGGCCAGGGCCGCCTGTTGTTGCTGCAGCTGGGCGATGGCCTGGGCCAGGCGTTGCTTGTAGATGCGGTCGTCCAGTTGCACCAGCAGGTCGCCGGCCTTGACGAACTGGAAGTCATGCACCGGCACATCGACGATATAGCCGCTCAACTGCGGCCCGATGATGGTTACCTGGCCGCGCACCAGGGCGTTCTCGGTGCTTTCGATGGCGCTGCTGAATGGCGGCAGGCGCCAGGCATACAGCACCAGCAGAATGCCGGCCAGGGCCACACAGGCGAAGCTGATCGACGACAGGATACGCACCCGCCGCGAACGCACCGGGCTGGTCGGCTCGCTGGGCGGCGTGGCGCCTTCCGGGGTTTCGGCGATGGCGGTGGTGGTCGTGGTGCGGGTGTTGTCGGTCATCGGGTGGGCGCGCCGGGGGTGGAGTCAGGGGAAAGGGCCCGGCGTTTGGTGTGCCAGAGCCAGGTGCTACGGATACAGATCCAGATCATGGTCAGGATAGCGATGCTGCCGATCAGCACGAACACATCGTTGTAGGCCATGATGTTCGCCTCGCGGGTGGCGGCACTGGCCAGCAGGCGCATGCCGGCTTCGCTGCGCAGGGCCGGGTCGGCAATGATGCCGCCGTAGCCGGCACCGCCACTTTGCACGCGGGCCGTAACCAACGGTTCCAGGTAGCTGAGGCGGTCCATCAGGTGGCTGGAATGGAATTTCTCCCGCCAGGTCTGGAAGGTTCCCAGCAGCGCCGCGCCAATCAGGCCGCCGAGGTTGTTGCAGATGCCGAACAGCACCGAGAAACTCACCAGGTTGCGCGGGTTGGCGCGCACATGGCTGATGCCAAGGGCCATGGATGGGCCGAGGAAGAAGGTGCTGCCGAATGCCAGCAGGAACTGGCTGAGGTACATCTGTGCCGGGCGGGTGAGGTTGCTCGAGCTGCTGTCCATGAAGGCGCCGGTGGCCATGGCCAGCAGCGAGATGAACAGCGGGATCACCAGGTGGTTGGGGTTGATGGTGAGGGCACTGCTGACCAGGCCTGCCACCGCGCCCAGCAGCATGACCGCGTATAGCGTGCGCATCTGCTCGCTGCCCAGGTTCAGCGCCTGCAGGAAGCCGACCGCCCCGGTGGACTGCTCCGAGGTGACCATGCGGATCAGCACCACGCACAGGGCCAGGCGAATGATTGCGCCGCTGCCCAGCCAGCGGGTCATCAGCAGCGGGTTCTGGCGGTTGTGCTCGATGGCCAGGCCGCTGAAGATCAGCGCGATCGAGGCCGCCAGGGCCATGCCGATCCAGGGAGCCTCCAGCCACCAGTCGATACGCCCGAGTGACAGTACGGCGCAAAGCAGGGCGGTGCCGCTGGCCATCAGCGAGAAGGTGAGAAAGTCCAGCGGCTCGAAGGTCTTGAAGCGGTCACCGGGGGGCAGCTTGAGCATCAGCACGCAGCCCAGCGCGGCCAGCGCCAGGCCCAGCTCGAACAGGTACAGGCCGCGCCATTCGGCGATCTGCAGCAGGTCTTCGGAAAATATCCGCGCCAGCGGCAACGCCAGCTGCGAGGCGCCCAGGCCCAGCACCATAGCCTTCAACCGCCATTGCGCCGGGAACGCCTGGATCATGTAGTACAGCCCCAGCGAGCTGAGCGCGGCACCGACCATGCCATGGGCCGCCCGCACGGCGATGGCCGAGTTGAGGTCGTTGACCAGCAGATGGGCGAAGGTGACCAAGGCATAGAGCACCAGGAACACCTCGGTGAACGCGCGCAGGCCGAACTGCTGGCGAAACTTCACCAGCAGCAGGTTGATGGACACGTTGGTCATTACGTAGGCGGCCGGCAGCCAGGCCATCTCCGCCGTGGTTGCGCCCAGCGCACCCTGCAGGAATACCAGGTTGGCGGTGACCAGCGCGTTGCCCAGGCCACCAGTGATCGCCACCAGCAGCCCGACCACGCCGTAGGCCAGGCGTTTGGCGGGTGTGTGCAGGGGCGTGGAGGGGGAGCCCGGCAGGCTGGGTTTTTCGTGGGGGAGCCACTGGCGTGGGGCGTATTTGTCCATGGGGCAGACTGTACTGGAGCGGCCGTTGCAAAAAAACAGTCTACAGCGTGCACCGACCTCTTCGCGGGTAAACCCGCTCCCACAGGGTCACCACAGATCTTGCAAGCTGTGTAAGTACCTGTAGGAGCGGGTTTACCCGCGAAGAGGCCGGTGCAGGCGCTACAAGGCCTTGGCCAGAAACGCCGCAGTGCGGCTTTCAGCACACCCGGCCACCACCTGTGGCGTGCCGCTGACCACCACCTGGCCCCCGGCATCCCCGGCCCCAGGCCCGATGTCGATCACCCAGTCGCTCTGCGCGACCACCCGCATGTCATGCTCGACCACCACCACGCTGTGCCCGCCATCGACCAGGCGGTTGAGCTGCACCAGCAGCCGGTCGATGTCCTGCGGGTGCAAACCGTTGGTAGGTTCGTCCAGTACATACAGCGTCGCCCCGCGGGCCATGCGCTGCAGCTCGGTGGCCAGCTTGATGCGCTGCGCCTCGCCGCCGGACAGTTCGGTGGCCGGCTGCCCCAGGCGCAAATAGCCCAGGCCGATGTCCTGCAGCACCTGCAGGCAGCGGCGCGCCGCTGGCTGCTCGGCGAACACTTGCAGGGCCTGGTCGACGGTCAATTGCAGCACCTGCGCGATGTTCATGCCTTGCCAGCTCACCGCCAGGGTTTCCGGGTTGTAGCGAGCGCCATGGCAGGTTGGGCAGGGCGCGTAGACGCTGGGCATGAACAGCAACTCGACACTGACGAAGCCTTCGCCCTCGCAGTTCTCGCAGCGCCCCTTGGCAACGTTGAAGGAGAAACGCCCGGCATCGAAGCCTTGTGCCTTGGCCTGTTCGGTGGCAGCGAACAGCTTGCGTACATGGTCGAACAGGCCGGTGTAGGTGGCCAGGTTGGAACGAGGCGTGCGGCCGATCGGTTTCTGGTCGACCTGCACCAGGCGCTTGATGCTGCCAAGGCCGGCGCTGACAAACCCGCCGCTGGCCTGTTCGGGTTCATCTTCCAGGCTCTGCTCCTCAGGCTCGCTGCGCAGGTCGGCATGGCCCAGGTGCGCCCCCACCAGCTCCAGCAGAGCCTGGCTGACCAGGCTCGACTTGCCCGAGCCGGAAATACCGGTGACGGCGGTAAAGCAACCCAGCGGGAATGCGGCACTGAGGTCGTGCAGGTTGTTGCGGCTGATGCCTTCGAGCTTCAGCCAGTCGCGGGCCTGGCGAGGTGTGCGCGTGGCCTGGGCCAATGTACTGAACAGGTAGGCCCGGGTGCATGACTGCTCGACCCGGGCCAGGCCGGCGGGCGGCCCGCTGTAGAGAATGGTGCCGCCATGCTCGCCAGCGGCAGGCCCTACATCCACCAGCCAGTCGGCGCGACGCATGGTATCCAGGTCGTGCTCCACCACATACACCGAATTGCCAGCCTGCTTCAGGCGCTGCAGCGCTTCGAACAGGGCTTCGCTGTCGGCCGGGTGCAAGCCGGCCGACGGCTCGTCCAGCACGTAGATCACGCCGAACAATTGCGAGTTCAGCTGGGTGGCCAGGCGCAGGCGTTGCAGCTCCCCAGAGGACAGGGTAGGGGTGCTGCGCTCCAGGGCCAGGTAGCCCAGGCCCAGGTCGAGCAGGGGACCGATGCGTTCGAGCAGTTCGTTGGCGATGCGTTGCGCGGCGAGGCGTTTTTCCAGGGTCAGGTTGCCGTCGTGCTGCTCCAGATAGCCTGGCGCAGCAACCTGACGGAACACCTCGGCCAGCGCCTGCAACGACAACCGCGACAGCTCGCCTATGTCGCAGCCGGCGAAGGTTACGTCCAGCGCCTCACGCTTGAGGCGCTTGCCCTGGCACTGCGGGCATGGGCTGGGGCGCATGTACTGCGACACACGCTTGCGCATCTGCGCGCTCTGCGAGTGCATGAAGGTGTGCAGCACGTAGCGCCGGGCACCGCTGAAGGTGCCCTGGTAACTCGGCTCGAGCTTGCGCTTGAGCGCAGCGCGGGTCTGCGCCGGGGTCAGGCCGGCATACACCGGCACCGTGGGTGTTTCTTCGGTGTAGAGAATCCAGTCGCGTTGCTGCTGGGGCAGGTCGCGCCAGGGGGTATCGACGTCATAGCCCAGGGTCACCAGAATGTCCCGCAGGTTCTGCCCCTGCCAGGCCATCGGCCAGGCCGCTACGGCCCGTTCGCGGATGGTCAGCGACGGGTCGGGGACCATGGTCGCTTCACTCACTTCATAGACCCGCCCCAGCCCATGGCACTCCGGGCAGGCACCTTGCGGGGTGTTGGGCGAGAAGTCCTCGGCATGCAACATCGGTTGCCCGGCCGGGTAGCTGCCGGCGCGGGAGTAGAGCATGCGGATCGAACTGGACAGTGTAGTCACGCTGCCCACCGAGGAACGTGCACTCGGCGTGCCGCGTTGCTGCTGCAGGGCCACGGCCGGCGGCAGGCCTTCGATGGCGTCGACGTCCGGCACGCCGACCTGATCGATCAGGCGCCGGGCATAGGGCGCCACCGATTCGAAGTAGCGGCGCTGGGCTTCGGCGTAGAGGGTGGAGAAGGCCAGCGAGGACTTGCCCGAGCCGGACACCCCCGTGAACACCACCAGCGCGTCGCGAGGGATATCCACATCGATGTTCTTCAGGTTGTGCTCGCGGGCGCCACGAACGCGAATGAAGCCGGTGGGGGCGGGTGAACGTGGCGGCATCTGAGCGGTCCTTGGCGGTTGAGAGCACTCACGTTAGCAGTATTTGTGGTGCCTGTACCGGCCTCTTCGCGGGTAAACCCGCTCCCACAGGGACCGCGTACAACCTGGGTGGGAGCGGGTTTACCCGCGAAGAGGCCCGTGTAGCCGATACAGCATCAGGATCTTGGCTCGCGGGTGCCCAGCACGTCGCGAATGTTGTCCACCACGTTGCTGTCCTTGATCACATCGCTCAGCCAGCCTTCCAGCGGCATGTTGCCCCACTTGATGGCGCGTTCGATCAGGTAAGGCACCGGGCTCTGCGGTTCGCTCTGCTTGAAGAACTGGGCGATACCCGCAAGCATGGTGAAGGCTTCGTCGCGGGTCAGGGGCGTCGTGCGCATCGGCGCAGGCGTGGTGGCCTGGACGGGTGTGTTCATCGGTTCACCTGCTTCGCTGGTGGGGGCAACAGTGGCTTCGGGTTCTGCCGCTGCCACAGTGGCGGGGTGCAGTTCGACACCGCGGTCCTTGAGCAGTTTTTCAGCCAGCTGGCTGGCGCGCGACAGCATGTCGGCAAGGCTGGCAAAGCTGGGCGCCTCATGGCCGAACAGGCGGTCGGCACTGGCTTGCAGGGCTTTGCAGGCCTCCAGGCTGGCGGCGATCTGCAGGGCCTTGGTGCGCAGGTGTTCGGTGTCGCTGAGCGCCACCGAGCGCTGGAAGATTTCGGCGTTGATCTTGCCTTCGTTCAGCGCGGTCTCCATTGCCTTGGGGTTCTGCAAGGCAAGGTTTTCTACGTAGCGTGATTCGTCATAGCGCAACACGCCAAAATTCTGCCCTTGGGTAATGGGCAAGCCACCGGCAATGTCGGTGAGCGTGGTCTTCAGCCAGGACAGCCGCGCAGCGCGTTCGTCCAGGCCATCTTCGAGTGTTGGGTACAGCGTGTCCCAGAATGCTTCCAGTACCTGTTCGGTCAGCCGAAGGCCAAAGGTGATGCCTTCGAAATGTTCACGCTGGGCCAACCCTTCGCTGAGCCAGGCTACCAGCATCAGATCCTTGCTTTGCTGCGCCAGCCCTTGGGCCGACAGGTTGACCACCTGCTCCCAGTCGGCGGTCTTCAGGTCGGTTTGCCAGTCGCCCTGGGTCAGGTAGTCAGGGTCTGCCCGGCGCGCCTCCTTGATCTGGTCGAACAAGGCAGAGAAGCTCAAGTCTTCGCCACTGCCACCCTCGATGGGTGCGGTCAGCGTTGCCAGCGAAAGGTCATTGAGGATTTCAGGCATAAAACACTCTGGTCATGGCAGATGAACAGCGTGCCAGGTCACCTGGCACGCTGTGGGATGTGGGCCGCCGTAGCGGCCCCCGGGTACGCAGGTTATCAGGCAAACACTTTGTTCGCGGTGCGGTCCCAGCCGCCGACGATGTTGCCGCCAGCCTGGCCGTCGGTGCGGTTCTGCTGGGTGTAGGTAGTTTTGATGCGGGCGAAGTTGAAGCTGATTTCTTCGACCGGCAGGTCGCTCACAGCCTTGTCTTCACCGTTCTGGTTGCCACCGGCGATGAAGCGCACCGAGGAGACCACGACTTCTTCCATGTCGATGGTCAGGTAGGTGACCTTGTCACCACCGGCGCGGTTCACGTTCAGCTTCAGCTTGGCGATGTGCTTGCCGGTGCAGCAGTGTTCGAACAGCTTGGCCGAAGCCTTGTCGACCGCCTTGCGGATCTTGAAGTCGCTCAGGGCAACACGCTCGGACGACGCACCGCCCGAGGAGCTGGCGGTAGCCGAGGTGGCCTGGGTGGCGCCGTACTCGTAGCCCAGCACTTCGATCCAGTCCTTGTGCTTTGCATCCAGTACTTCGCCCGGGATGCCGTCGATTTGGATATACGCGTCAAATGCCATTGTGAAACTCTCCATTAACAACATTTAAAGGGTTGCTCATGCGCCCCTTGGTTTTGACCTCGCCGAACCTGTCGGCAGAGGTAGCTTTCCGCTACCCGGGCCTCCTCCTGTGAGGCCCGGGTAGCCGGTTCTTGCAGCGGGCTTCAGTTGAGCCCGCGTACTTCGATTTCCACCCGGCGGTTGGGCTCCAGGCACTTGATCAGTTGCGCCCGCGGTTGCTGCAGGTCGCAGTTGACCAGCGGCTTGCGGCTGCCTTCGCCCTGGGCGACCACCAGTTCGGCAGGTACGCCCTTGCCGACCAGGTAGGTGCGAATGGTCTGCGCCCGCTGTTTCGAAACCTGCAGGTTGCCTTGGCTGTCGCCGAGCTGGTCGGCGTGGCCGGAAATGATGATCTTGCCGATGTCGGGCGTGTTCAGCAGTTTGCTGGCGATCGCGCTCAGCTGGCGCTGGCCCTCGCTCTTCAGGCTCTGGAAGTCGGCCCGGCCGAAAGCGAACAGGGTGTCGGACTCCAGCGTGATGGTCTCGATCGAACGCAGCGACTGGGCGCGCAGGCTGTCGATGTAATTGCGCGAACTGGACATCAGGAAGGCGTTGTCGAGGATACGCGGCACATCCGGCTCACGAATCTGGTCGCTGTAGAAGGTGATCTGGCGGCTGGCGTACAGGTAGTCCTGGTTGCCGCCGGCCTCGCTGGCGGCCGCGGCCATGCTCTTGCCGGTATGGCGAGCGATGGCCGGGTACCAGTAGTCGGGCAGGTGCGCCTTGAGAAACGCCGGGTCGGCGTTTTCGCGTCGGGCCGGCGAGAGCATCACGTAGGTATCCAGCGCTGCCTTGCCGAAGTCGGCGATCGACTGCGCGCGGTTGTCATGTGGCAGCGCCTCGGCCTCGACGCTGTCCACGCCGCTCACAGGCTGCAGTTCGCGGGTGTTGCGCTGGTACACCTTGATCGTGGTCAGCAGGTACAGGGTGCGGGTCAGGTTGTCTGCCGTGGGCTTGAGCATCACGTTCTGCAGCGTGGCGAAGTAACGGCTGCGCAGCAGCGGCTCGACCTCATGGCCCTGGTACAGGCCCAGGCGCATGCCCAGCGGCACGCCCTGTTCGCGGTGCTGCTGATAGTAGTGCTCGGCCCAGAAGCGCAAGCGGTCAAGGCTATGCCAGGCGGCGTACTGGCCGCGGGCAGCTTGGTCGTCGGCCTTGGCCTGGGCCAGTTCGCCGGCGATGCTGGCCAGGGTGGCGCGGTTGTTCAGGTACGACCAGCCCCACAGGCTGCACAGCACCAGGGCTGCCAGGCCGGTGGCGGCAACCCAGCCCGCCTTGCGCCGGCGCTCCCGCGTGTTGCTGGTGTACAGCGCCACCAGGTGCTGGTCAGGGATGATCACCTTGCGGAACAGGCTGTTGATGAACAGCGGCGCCGGCTGGCTGACGGCAGTGGCGGTGCCTTCGGCATGTTCGAGGGCGAAGCGTTCGGCCACATGCTGGCCGTGGCTGCCCCACAGGGCTTCGTCGGCCTGCAGTGCGGCAGTGAAATAGAACCCGCGCAGCATTTCGGCATTCTGGTACGGGTTGGCACGCAACAGGCTGTCGACGAACTGCTGCAGGCGCGGCTTGAGCGCGGCCAGCTCCAGCGGGAAGCGGTAGGCAGCGTTGTTCTGCCGGGTGACCTGAATGTCCTGCTGCACCAGGTGCTGGCTCGCCACCTGCTGCCAGTAACCGGTCAGTTCGTCCATCGCCTTGCCGAAGCGCTGGCCCCAGTCGGCCTGCGCGTAACCCTTGTGCGAGAAGGTCTTGCCCATCACCTCGCCACGCGCGGCGTCGTCAAGCTGGCGATAGAACGGGGTGAAGCCGGGGATCAGGTCGCACTTGGTGAACACCAGGTAGATCGGCAGGCGCACTTCCAGCAGCGCGCAGCTTTCCTGGATCCGTTCACGCAGGCGCTTGGCCACGCGGTCCTGGTCCTCGGCCGAGCCATGCAGGATGTCGGCGATGCTGACGCTGACGATCAAGCCGTTGAGAGGGCGGCGTTGGCGATGCTGGCGCAACAGCTGCAGGAAGCCGCGCCACTTGCCGGCTTCTTCGGGGCTGTTCATGTAGCGCCCGGCGGTATCCAGCAGCACGGCTTCGGAGCTGAAGAACCAGTCGCAGTTGCGCGTGCCGCCAAGCCCCGCAACCCGTGCGCCTTCGCGTTCGGCATAGGGGAAGTTCAGGCCCGACTGCAGGATCATCGTGCTCTTGCCGGCGGCCGGCTGACCGATCACCAGGTACCAGGGCAGGGCGTACAGCGCGTCCTTGGCCGAGGTGCCGCGAGGTGTGTTGCTGCGCAGGCGCTCGATGCTCTGCAGCAGGCGTTCGCGCAGCAGGCTTACTTCTTCGCGGTCGGCGGGGGTGGCGTTGAGTACCGCCTGGTCGGCATCGTCGCGCAGCAACCCTTCGAGGTTGTGGTGCTGGCCGGCGCCGCGGTACAGCAGCAGTACATAGCCCGCCGACAGCAGCAGAAACACGCCGATACCGGCCAGCAGGCTATGCAGCGAGGCGAAGCCCAGGGCGCAGCCGATGGCCCAGACCAGGAAGATCGCCAGGAAGAACGCCACTCCCAGCAGGTAGGGTTGGTAGCGCAGGCAGTAGTACTTGATCTTGTTCATACAGGTGTCGCATCCAGCGCATCGACGAACTGGTCGATGACATGTTCAAGAGATCGGTCGTAATCGTGCAGCCGTGGCGGTACCGTCAGCGGGTCGAGCGGCTCCAGATGCTGACCTGCTTCGGCGCAACCACTGAGCAGGCGGTAGGCACAGTTGGCGTGGCGCGACGGCAGGCAGTACAGCCGTGGTTTCATGAAGTCGTCGGCCAGCAGGCTCACCGCCGGCACGCCGGGCTGCCGGCTCATGCGGGTCAGCCAGGTCAGCCAGAGGTCGGCGGTAGGGTTTTTCAGGCCGCGTTCGGCCGGCAAGGGCAGCTCGATGCCACCGGCGAAATCGTTGTGCAGCACGGCTCGGCTTGCCTGCAGCAGCGCAAGCGCCTTGTCACTTTTGAAGTCCGGCCAGGAGCGCAGCAGGGCGCGGGCGACATCGGCCAAGCTGAAATCCTTGAGGAATTTGGCGTGCACCTGGCGAAACAGGTCGAGGTCCTGGGCCTGCAGCGGCCGCAGGGCCTTGATGCGTTCGAACAGGCTGGCGCAGTCAGCGCCCTGCACCGCCTGGTGCAGCATCGGCTTGATCTGCGCGCTGAACAGCTCGCCGAGGGTGAACGGGTTCACCAGCATCGTGGCTCCCTCGCCCTTGAGCAACTGGAAGATGAAGAACGGGTAGCGTCGCTGGCTGGCATCCCGCGAGCTGAGCAGGCCACCCAGCAGCCAGTTGCCGTTGCTCGCGCGGTAATTGAAGAAGCACATCGGCAGTGCGTCGAACAATGCCTGCCAGTCTTCGCGGTGGCGCATGGCCGCCAGCGCAGACTGCAGCCAGGCGTCGAACTCGCAGACTTCTTCCGCCGCGCCATGCAGGCTGACGAAGTCTGCGCTCGACGGCAGCTTGCCGAAGCAACCGATCATTGGGCGCCCCTGTCGTTGAGGGCGCTCAGCGCCTTGACATCACCCAGGTCGGTCAGTTTCACCCCACCGAAGTTGCGCACTACAAGGCTCACGCGGCCGCTGGCGGTGTTCCAGCTGAAGCGTTGCTGAATGCCGTCCAGGTCTTCGACCCGGGCGCTTTCGTTCATGCGCAGCAGGCCCCAGCGCCCGGGGAAGTCGAACACGGTGACCCGCGCGCCACTGAGGGTGACCACATCCAGGCGGGCACCCGGAGCGTTGCTGGTGCCCGGCCAGGCGAAGCGGTTCCAGCTACTGCGGCCGTTGCGGTAGTGCTGTTCCTGGCCATCGAGGGTGAACACGATGTCGGTGAAGTTGGCAGAAGGTTCCAGCATGATTTCGAAGCCGTTGTCACGGTCCGACAGGCTGGCGATCACCTGGCCCACGGAGCTGGCCTTGTCGATGCTGTTGAGCATGCCTGGGTTGACCAGCGCCGGTGCCTTGCCGTCGCCCACACCCAGGCCTTCACCCCCGGCCAGGTTGCCGATTTCGTTGCGCTTGAAGGCCGGCAGCAGGCCGCTGTCGGGGTCGACGAAGCGCTGCAGGTCCTTTACCGACGCCTCGTTGCGGCTGCTGCCGGCAATCGGGTAGCGGTGCGCCATGACCTGTTCCCAAGGCTTGGCGATCTGCTGCGCCCAGGCCTTGGCGATCTGCTGGCCGGCCGGGTCGCGCAGGGTCGCCCAGGCATACTGGATAGGCAGGCTGAACAGCCCCTGCAGCGAGCGCGACAGGCCGTCCTGGCTGGTGTCGACGCTGCTTTCCACATAGTTGCGCACGTTGGTGACTTCGCTCGGCTGGCCTTCTAGGGTCTCGCTGATCAGCTGCTTGCTGCTCTTGCCCACATCCTGCGAACGCTGGATGTTGTTCATGCGCACCTTGAGCTTGCGCAAGGCGGCCAGGTAGCGGTCCATGATGGTGCTGTCGGCGCCTTCGGCGTTGTTTTCGGCAAATACCCGCGCCACCGGTTCGAAGCGCTTGGCCAGGCTGCCGTCGTCCACCGCCGGCAGGGCCGGGGCGACGTTGGCGGGCAGGGCGTCCTTGGTGTCGAGCAGGCCGGAGACCTTGCTCCAGAAGCCGTCTTCGCGGGTACTACCGGGGGCCGGGATGGCGTGCTTGACCGGCAGGTCCCACTGGGTGTTGTCATTGACCGCCGCCAGCAGGTTCTTTACCGGCGAGTTCTGCACATCGCTGAGCAGCCCCAGCTGCTGGGTGGCCGAGGCCAGGTCGGCGAAGTGGCGTACCCCCACGCTGCTGACCATCTTGTACCAGGCCTGGGTGTAGTCGCGCTTGTAGCGGGTCATGAACTCGCGCACGAAGTTGGCCTTCTGCACGATGGCATCGCCGCCTTCACCGTCCAGCACCCAGTCCGACTCGTTGCGCAGGTTGCCCGACACCAGCTTGATCAGTTCCGGCTTGACGAAGGTGTCCCAGCCCTGGCGGGTATAGATTGCCGGTACGCCAGCAGAGCCATACAGCAACGCGCGGCCCGGTTGCGGCACCAGGTCGTTAAGGCTCAGGGCCGGGAACTGGCGGCTCGACTCGAGTTGCAGGCGCAGGTACTCGCGATCGACCAGCGAGCTGGAGATCATGAACGACTTGAGGTTTTGCCGGGTTTCGTTGATCAGCTGTTCGTTACGCGGCAACGACGGCGCCTGGCCTTGTTCCAGCAACTGTACGTAAAGCGGGGCATTTTCTGCGATCACGGCTGCGTCGGCCGGAGTGCCTTCGGTGGCGGCGCTGGCCCAGGCCTGGGGCAGGTTGGCAGCGACGAAGGCCGGGTCCGGATGGCCTTGGGGCTCGGTCAGCAACAGGTACAGCTTGAGGGTGTTGTAGGCATCGATGATCGAGGCCACCTGCTGTTCGTCGAGGCGCCCGAGCATTTCTTCGGACAGTGACAGGCCACCGGTGGTGGCAGACAGCTCGGCGGCATCGCTGGCGGTGGCCAGGTTGACCTTGGCGGCATAGGCACCGGCGCGGCTGTTGCCCAGCGCAGCCTGGGCCTTGGCTGCAATGGCCGGGGCCAGCGGCTTGCCATTGCGTTTTTTCGGTGTCGGGGCCGGGGTGAATTCCAGCTCCTGGTTGATACCGTTGGCGAAGGTGTTGAAGGCCCGCATCTGCACTTGCAGGCTGCGTGCGATCGGCTCCAGCGCCTGGCTGCGCAGTTGCGCCAGGTAGGCGGTGCGAGTCACCTGGTGGATGGCTTCGCCATGGTACAGGCCACCCCCCAACTGCAGTGGTACACCCTGCAGGCGATGGTTTTCGACGCGGGCCATCTGTTCGCGCAGCACTTCCAGGCCCTTGCCAGCGGCCAGCTGCTGCTCGCGGTCTTCTGCCTGCTCGATCTGCGCCAGCTGCACGCGCAGGCTGTCCAGCCATTGGCGGTTATTGGTGAACGACAGTGCCTGCCAACCGATGAACAGCAACCCGGTGGCGGCGGCCAGGCCCAGCAGCAGCGGGCTGAACGCAGCCTGGCGGCCCAGGCGCGACTGGTACAGGGTCAGGTCGCGATCGGGGAAGATCACCTGGCGGAAGGTGTCGGTGATGAAGTAGCTGCGGTTGCCCGCGGCCTTGCCGACGTTCTCGGTGTGCTCATCGTAGGCGGCTTGCAGGGCGAATTCGTCGGCGATGACGTCTTCGTATACCTGCCCCAGCTGCTGCCCGGTCTGCAGGGCGCTGGTGAAGTACAGGCCGCGCAGCAGCAGCGGGGCACCGCCGCGATGGCCGCGGGTGAAGTGCTCCAGGAACTGCTCGAGGACACCGCTGAGTGCGGCGAAGTATTGCGGGAAGTTCAGCAGGGTGCTGTCGGCTTCGGCACCGAGGGCGATCACCTGTGCGTCGACATGCTGGCGAATGTGGTTCTGCAGGTTGCCCAGGCGCGTCTGCAGCACGGCGTGCAGGCCGTTGTTGCGGATTTCCGACAGGCCGAAGGTCATGCCCAGCGGTTGCTGGCGTTCATGCAGGTCAAGGCCGTCGAACGCCTGGCTGAAGCCCGGCAACTGGTCGGTCTTGCTCAGCATCAGGTACACCGGCGGGTTGGCGTCGAGGCACTCGGCGTATTCTTCCACCCGCGCCACCAGCTGGGCCGCCAGGGCATTGCGTTCGTCGCTGTTGGCTGCCAGCAGCTCGGGCAGGCTGACCACCATTACCAGGCCATTGATCGCCGCCTTGCCGCGCTGCTTGCGCAGCATGCGCAGGAAGGCCGAGAACTCGCTGGCCGACTGGTCATCACGCAAATAGCGGCCGGCGGTGTCGATCATTACCGCGTCGGGGCTGAAGTACCAGTCGCAGTGCTGGGTGCCGCTTTCGCTGTCGTTGGCCGTGGCAATGCTGGCCGACAGGCCGGAATGGGTCAGCAGCGAGGTCTTGCCGGCTGCCGACATGCCAACCACCAGGTACCAGGGCAAGTCGGACAGTGCCGCCTTGCCACCGCCTCCAGCGGAGCGGTCGGTGCGCAACATGGCAATGGCATGCTTGAGGCGTTCGCGCAGCACCTGCTGGTCACGGAACTCGCCAGTGGCATTCCACGAGCGATCAACCTCGATCTGCAGCAGGTTCTCCAGGTTGTGCTCGGCGCGAATGCGCTGGTATTGGCGCAGCACGATCACCAGCAGGAAGCAGGCGCTGATGATTGCCAGTGCTTCGGGCAGGTGCTGTTGCAGCCATGGCAGCAACGGGGCGACCAACCAGCAGGTCAACAGGCTCGCCAGCCACAGCAGCAGCAGGAGAAACCAGAAATTCTTCAAAAGGCGCAGTAATGTTTTCATGTCTTCCTGACTCGGCTACCTGACGTTTGCTCAGGCACTGAACAGCTGGCGGATTTGTTCGGAAAGGGCGGCGACGTCCTTGTCCAGCAACCAGTCCAGCGTCAGGTACACGGCGACGCAGACCAGCGCGATCAGCGCCAGGTAAACCCACAGCGGCACCTCGTGGCGCAGCATCTGCGACACCTGGTCGGGCAGTGCCCAGTCCGGTGACAGTGCTTTGGGCGCCTTGCGGTAGCGGGCAATATCCTGGCCCAGGGTATTGGCCAGGTAGCGCAGCTGGTCTTTCTGGCCGAGGCTGAACTTGCCCTCGAAGCCCAAGGCCAGGCACAGGTGGTAGACCTCGAGCACATCGATGTTCTGCTTGACGTCGGCACGCAGCGCATCGACCTTCTCGAAGAAGCCTTCACCCGCCAGGTGCACGCCGAAGTAGCGGAACTGCAGCGGCTGCAGCTCGAAGTGCTGGCGCAGCTGGTTGTCGCTCGCGCGCAGCACGCTCTCGTCGAGGAAGGCACACAGCGCGTACTGGGTGTCCTTGACCTGTTCGGCGCTGTAGTTGGCAGCGCGTGCTTCGCGTTCCAGGTTGGCGAAGAAGCGTTCCACGCTGGCTTCGAAGGCCGGCACCGAGGTGACCTGACGACCACGCCGCACGATCAGGGCCATGCTGATGAAGTCCTGGACCAGGTCCTTGAGCGTCGGTTTGTCGTTGGCGGCCGCGACGGCGCCCTGTTGCAATACGGCTTCGGTCATTTGAGCACCGCCATCAGTTCAAGCTTGAGGTTGGTAAAGGCGCTGGGCGCGTAGAAGCAGATGGTCTGGGCATTCATCATTCGCTCGTAGACATGGCCATGCGGCTCGATGGCGAAGTACTGGTTGTCCAGGCGCACCGGAATTGCGTTGGGCAGCCGTGCGGCATGGTTGAGCGTGACGCCGGGCATCGCGCTGTTGACCACCACCTCGATGTCTTCCGGCGAGCCGACCTTGAATGCCCGCGGTACCAGCTCCAGCAGGCTGGCACCAGGCATGTCGGCATGGACCGAGATATAGAAGTCGGCCTCGGTCAGGCGTGGATCGTGCAACTGGCCCTGCCAGTACGACGGCTTGGTCTGGTTGAGGTTGATGACGATGCACTGGTTGGGCACCACGTTGTCGAGCATCACCCGGATCATCTCGTCGAGCTTGACCAGCGACGCGGCCGGGTCGTGATGGTCGTATTCGGGGATGTCGCTGAGCTGGGTGTCCAGGGTGAACGTCAGCAGGCCACCCGCCAGGTCGGCGAGGAACAGGTACAGGCGCTCGGGGTGCAGGCGCGGGTGCGCCAGCAGATGGGCCAGCTGCGGGTGGGCGCGGTTGACGGTGTTCAGCAGCCAGAACAGGGTTACGTCGCTGGAGCCGAACTCGGCGATCTGGTCGGCGCGTTCGCGGCGTCGGCCGGACAGGGCCTTGCTCTTGGCCTGCAGGGCGCCGAGCAGGCGCTTGCCGATGCCGGCCAGGGTCTCGTGGCTGCCCAGATGCAGAGTGGGGTGGACGAAATGCGGGTCGAGATTGAAACCGCCCATGCTGTTGCGGGTCAGCCTGGCCAGCGGGCAGTGGCTGTAGCCGTCCAGGCTGTCACCGTCCACCAGCAGCACCACGTTCAGGCGCAGGCTGGTGATTTCGTTTTCCAGCTCGCCTTCATTGAGGTCGGGCAGGGTATCGAACTGCTTGCGGAAACGCCGCGCGGCCTTGTGTTCCTGGCCGTCCTCGACATAGTTCAGGCCGAATGGCTCGGGCAGTTTCAAGGCAGCATGGACCTTGAGGTCGTTGGCCTTGAGCAGGTCCTTGAGGTCGCGGGCAGCCGGCAGCGGGTCATGCTGCGGCGCGTCGTACAGGCTGCCATCGGGGAACACCAGCTTGAGGCGCTTGAGCTGCAGCGAACCGTTGGCCAGGGCGTCCTCATCCACCTGCAGTACCTGCACACCCCAATGGAATGGGGTGGTGCGCAGGGTCGCCTCGGCCAGCTGGTGCTGGTGGAACTCATCCTGGTACTGGAAGTGCTGGGGCAGCAGGAACATGCCTTCCGACCACATCACCCGGCTCTGCTTGCTCATTTGACGCTATCCACTAAAGAGTTGAAGGTTGAATCCATGGTGTTCTGTGCCGATTTGCTGGCGGCATCGCTGGCCTTGTCGAGCACGGCGTCCTGCACCTTGTCGGTGAGCGTCGGTGCGTTGTCCCGGGCCTTCTGCGCGGCTGCCAGCTGGTCGGCAGTCGGCGGTTTGTTCAGTACGTCGACGCCACGCATGGCGCTGATTTCGGTGTTGTCCACCAGCACCCGCAGGCCGTCGGAAGAGAACCAGATACCGTCCTTGCGCAGCGAGTTGGCGTCGAAGGCGACCTTCCAGCGCGCGTCCTGTTCGTTGCGGAAGAAAGCTGCCACGCCGACGTAGCGAGCGCTTTTGGCCAGTGGCCATTGGTCGATCTGGCCGATGCCCGGCAGCAGGGTGATTTCGCGGGCTTCCACCAGGGTGTTGCCCAAGGCCTTTTCCGGGGTGTCCCACAGGGTCTCGGCATCGGTCGCGGCGAAGCGTTCGAGGTCGGTCAGCTGGTACACGCGCATCACCACCGACAGCGGCTTGCCCTCGGCATCGGGGTTGAGCTGGTTGCCGCCGTCGGAGGTCAGGATGACCTTTTCGCTGTCGGCCAGCATGTCGGCCGCCCAGCTGTCTTCCATGCGCTTGCCGATACGGTCGGTGACCCCGCAGCCGGCCAGCGCCACCAGCAAGGCAGCTGTGGTCAGGCGTTTGAGGGCGGTGTGCTTGTGTTGCATGACGGCAAAACCTCCGTGTACTGGTCAGGCCACGCGATAGGCGAAATCGCCATCGCTGCCCAGCTCGATCGCAAGACGCTGGATCGGCGTGTCCTGGGCCATGCGCTCGAGCACGCGCTGGGCGAGCTCGGGCATCAGGGTCTGGGACAGGATGTTGTCGATGTTGCGGGCACCGCTGTCGACCTCGGTGCAGCGCGCGGCGATGGCCTTGACCAACGCCTGGTCGTAGCTGAGCTCGGCCTGGTGGTTGCGGGCGAAGCGCTTGGCGATGCGTTCGAGCTTGAGGGCGACGATGCGCTCGAGGATCTGGTCCTGCACCGGGTAGAACGGCACGATGCTCAGGCGGCCGAGGAAGGCCGGCTTGAACACATGGTTGAGCTGGTCACGCAGGTCTTCGACGATCGCTGCGGGCGTCGGCAGCTCGGTGGCGTTCAGGCAGGTCTGCATGATGCGCTCGGTACCGGTATTGGAAGTGAGGATGATCACCGTGTTGCGGAAATTGATCTCGCGGCCTTCGCCATCGTCCAGCACGCCCTTGTCGAACACCTGGAAGAACAGTTCGAGCACGTCGGGGTGGGCTTTTTCCACCTCGTCGAGCAACACCACGCTGTACGGCTTGCGACGCACCGCCTCGGTCAGCACGCCGCCTTCGCCGTAGCCGACATAGCCCGGAGGCGAGCCCTTGAGGCTCGAAACGGTGTGGGCTTCCTGGTACTCGGACATGTTGATGGTGATGAGGTTGCGTTCACCGCCGTACAGGGTATCGGCCAGGGCCAGGGCGGTTTCGGTCTTGCCGACGCCGCTGGGGCCGAGCAGCAGGAACACACCGATCGGTTTGTTCGGGTCTTCCATGCGTGCGCGGGAAATCTTGATGCGCTTGCCGATTTCGTGCAGGGCGTGGTCCTGGCCCAGCACGCGCTCACCAAGCAGGGCCGGCAGGCGCTGCACGGTGTCGATCTCGTCACGCAGCATCTTGCCCAGCGGGATACCGGTCCAGCCGCTGATGACCTGGGCGATGGCGCCGCTGTCGACCAGGGCATGGACCAGAGGCTGGTCGCCTTGCACGCGGGCCAGTTCGGCACGCAGGGCGTTGAGCTGCTTGGCATCGGCCTCGCTGGCGGCGTCCAGCGCCTTGAGCTGTTCGACCAGTTCCAGCTCCTGTTGCCACTGCGTGTTCAACTGCTGCTCCCGCTGCTGCTCGGCCTGCAGGGCAGCCTGCAGCTCGCCCAGGCGGCGAGTGTGGTCGTGGCCTTTGCCGGCTTCGTGGCCGAGCACGGCGATTTCGGCCTGCAGGTTGTCGATCTGGCGGCGGCAGTCTTCCAGGGCGCCAGGTTGCGACGATTGCGCCAGGGCAATGCGCGCGCAGGCGGTGTCGAGCACGCTGACCGCCTTGTCGGGCAGCTGGCGGCCGGTGATGTAGCGGTTGGACAGGCGCACGGCCTGCACCAGCGCTTCGTCCATCACCGCTACCTTGTGGTGTTCGCGCATCTTGCCGAGCAGGCCGCGCAGCATGTGGATGGCTTTGTCTTCGTCGGGTTCTTCCACCTTGACCACCTGGAAGCGGCGGGCGAGGGCGGCGTCCTTCTCGAAGTACTTCTTGTATTCGGCCCAGGTAGTGGCGGCGATGGTGCGCAGCTCGCCACGGGCAAGGGCCGGCTTGAGCAGGTTGGCGGCATCGTTCTGCCCGGCCTGGCCACCGGAACCGATCAAAGTGTGGGCTTCGTCGATGAACAGGATGATCGGGTGCAGGCTGCGTTTGACCTCTTCGATCACTGCCTTGAGGCGGTTCTCGAACTCGCCCTTGACCCCGGCGCCGGCCTGCAGCAGGCCCAGGTCGAGGGTGTGCAGGGCCACATCCTTGAGCACCGCCGGCACGTCACCTTGGGCGATGCGCAGGGCCAGGCCTTCGACCACGGCGGTTTTGCCGACCCCGGCCTCGCCCGTGAGGATCGGGTTGTTCTGGCGGCGACGGGTAAGGATATCGACCATCTGCCTTACTTCGAACTCGCGGCCCAGCACCGGGTCGATGCGGCCTTCGCGGGCGCTCTGGGTGAGGTTGACCGTGTACTGGTCCAGCGCCGGGGTCTTGCCGCCGGCCTTGCTCGCACTGTTCACTGGCGCTGCCGGGCTGGCCAGCGGGCTGGCCTGCCGGGACTCGGCGCTGCCTTCCACCAGCGCGGCAAGGTTCAGGCGCAGGTCATCGGCGTTGATTTTCTCCAGCTCCGGCGCCGAGGCGATCACCACGCGACGCAGTTCGGCATCGTCGAGCAGGGCCTGCAGCAGGTGAGCGCTGCGCACCTGGCCGACGCCGTATTCGATCGACGCCAGCAACCAGGCCTGTTCGATCATGCGGGTGATGTGCGGCGACAGCGCCGGGGTGCGGGTATTACCTTTCTTGAAGGTGCCCAGGGCCGTGACCAGCTGCGCCTGCAAGCGCTCGGCGACTACTTCGTAGTGGCGCAGGATCGGCGCCAGGTCGCTGTCGCTGTTATCGAGCAACTGCAGCAGCAGATGCTCCACCTCCACGTCGTAATGGTGCTCCGACAGGCACAGGGCCGCCGCGCTTTCCGTGGCCGTGCGGCTGGTTTCGTTGAGCTTGGCGAACAGAGACTTCAGGTTCACAAGGCGACCCCATCGTAAGGAATGTGGAAGACGGCGCAACGCGAAGGCTCCGCGTCACGACCAGGGCGTTTGAGCCAGCCCAGCCAGCCCAGGGCGACATTGCCACTGCGGCCCAGCTGGGCGCGTGGCACCGCCTCGCGCTTGAGGCGCGGGGCAATTTCGAAATCCAGTTCGGCGCCTATATAGAAGCGCACCAGCTCGACCAGCTTGCGGTAGCACGCGGTGCCCGGCTGGAAGCGCTGGTAATCGGCCAGGCTCAGCGGCCCCAGCTCGATGCGGATGCACGACTGGTAGTCCCAGACCCGGTTGCCGGCTACGGCGCTGTGGCCGAGCTGGGCATTGCGGCGGCCAAGCTGGGTGCATTGTTCGGGCTGCAGGTGCAGCCAGCGCCCGGCGAACTGGCGGACCTTGATCGGCAGCGAGAAATAGAAGCCGAGCATGCGTTCGAGGTTCAACGCGTTGCGCGGCTTCTGGCTGAGCAGGCCGGCAAAGTAGCTGAACAGCTCGCGGCGCAGCGCGGTTGGTTGCTGCTCGAACTTGAGTTGCTGCGCGCGCGGGCCGAGGCCGACCAGGTTGAGCAGGTAGCCATCGAAGCCCGAAGTGCCATTGCGCTCGTGCTCGATATGAAATTTGTACTTCTGCCAGGCCTCGTAGAACAGCGTGGTCATGCGGTGCGAGAAGATGTCGAGAAACGCGTGGGCGGCATCGTCGCGATACTGCACGTGGCGCTCCAGCAGCAGCTCGGTATACGGGCGCGGCAGTACGCCCGACGGCCCGACCAGGCCCATGAAGGTGACCTGCACTTCCGACAGCGGCAAGCCGGCCGGCGACACCTTGCCTTCGCGCTCGAAGTGCAGGTCGCTGACCTCGCTGGCCGGGAACGCCAGCGAAAGCTGGGTACGAAAACGCAGCGGGTCTTCGTGCGGCCGGGTTGCCAGGTCCATGCGCCCGGTACGGCTGTAGTGCAGGCGGAGCAGGCGCACCAATTGAAAGAATTCGAATCGGTGCGGCTCGGCTCGGGCCTGATCGATCAGACCAGGGGCTGATCGCCGGTGCGTGCTGGCCATTGGACGACTCTCTTTTCTCGTTGTTGGGTGCGCAGGGTCAGTTGGGTGAAGCTGTTCATCGAGCAGTACTGGCCGAAGAAGTGGTCCAGCACCATGCCGAACAGGTACACGCCACTGCCGATGAACTGGCTTTCATCCAGGGTCAGCGTGATGCCGACGCCACGTACGAAGTTCGGCCGCGGGTGGCCGATGCGTGCGACCACCGGCTCGCTGCTGATCGCCTTGATGCCGTTGATCTGTTTGCGAATGGCGGAAACATTGCGGTAGTTGTACAGCGACAACAGCTCCAGCAGCACTTCGCGGCCCTGGCTGACCAGCGACATATGGTTCAGCGACAGGTGGGCGATCAACCGCCAGATCAGGCCCTTGCCCAGGGGCACACGCACCGTGGCGGTGGGCTTGCGCAGGCAGCGGATATCCTTGATCACCGAGTTGGCGGGAATGTTGAAGTCACCACGTTCGCCCCCGAACGGCAGCATCAGCGGTACATCGCGGTTGCTGCAGGTAAGGCCGATGCTGAGGGTGTCGCTGCTGGCGTCGATCAGCTCCAGGTCGCGGTCGACCACGCGGATGCTCATGGCGGTGGCGTCACCCTGGATGCGCCGGCGCGCCACCCAGAAGCTGCTGTGCGGGTTCTGCTCGCCACGGGGTTCGAAAAACGGGTGGCAGGTGGCGACCTGGTCGATGCCGCCGAGTTTGCGCACCCGCCGTACGCGGTCGATCGAGACGACTTCGGCAGCGTTGTGCAGCCGTGTATCGGGAGTGACCGGGTATTCGTGCTGGGTGTGGGTCAGCTTGATCGGCTCGGCTTGCTGGCGGAACAGGTTGATGATCGGTGTGCAGTTGAGCTTGAAGTTGTTGCGCCCGATGTTCTGGGTCAGCCGCGCCAGGCGCTCGCTGAGGTCGTAGTCGGAAAAATAGAAGTTGATCTCGACCTGCTCGATGGCCTTGCCCTGAAGAATGCGGGCAAAGCCGTTCAGGTCGAAGAACATGAACTTGTCGGGGAAGGTGAAGTACTCGTGCAGCAGGCGGTAGCCCAGGAACGAGCGCTCGGAGTAGTCCACCAGGCCTTCGTCACGGGCGTAGCCCACGGCTTTCAGGGCATCGGCCGGCAAGGCCACTTCGCGGCTGCGGCCCTGGTCCTGGAAGCTCAGGGTGGCCTTGGCCAGGTTGTTGAACAGCAGCTCGTACAGCTGCAGCATCAGGGTCGCCTCGCCGTCGAGGAAGAACCGCAGGCGGTCCAGTTCCATCTGCCCGAACAGGGCATCGCCGGTGGCTGCCAGGCGGATGCGCAGGCGTGCGACCAGGTCGGCGCTGTGGCCGTTGAAGGCCGAACGCTCCAGTTCGGCGAACGAGGCCTGCTGCACGGCAATCGGCCACAGCTCTACCGGGTAGCAGGTGCGGAACTTGCACACCACACCTTCCACGGCATTGGCATGCATCTCGGTATGGCGCGCCACCCGGTAGGCTTCGGTGACTTTCTCGTGCTTGCCCAGGCTCAGCTCGGCAATCGACATCGATGGGGTAGGGCGCAGGTAGTGTGGGTACAGCACCTCAAGGAAGGATTCGACGATTTCCGGAAACTCGTCATCGAGCTTCTTGTGCACCCGCGCAGACAGGAACGAGAACGCTTCGATCAGGCGCTCGGTGTGCGGGTCTTCGCAGTTGTCACCCTCGATCAACAGCCGCGAAGCGATTTTCGGGTACTGCGCGGCAAACTCCTGGCCGAGGAAGCGCAGGTGCGACAGTTCCTTTTCGTAGTAGGGCAGCAGTTCGTCGAGCATCAGTTGAGGTTCTGCACTTTGTATTCCTGGGTGTTGACCTGCAGCACGGCGTCGAATGACACCTGGCGGCTGATGTCCTGCAGACGCAACACGGCGTCCACGCGGAAGGTCAACATGCGGTGGCCGTTCTGCTGGGCCAGCAGCTGCACGCGGACACGGCGAAAGCGCCGGTCCCCTGTGCTGATCGCCCGCTCCAGTTGCTGCTGGATCAGGCGCCGATCATGCGGGTCGAGCACGCTGCGGCTGATGAAGTCGGGCATGCCGTATTCGAGGATGGAGCCACCGAGCTGGCTGTAGCCCTCCAGCTCTTCGGCGACCAGGCTCTGGCGAGTGTTCACCAGTACCTCCAGGTCACGGACGATGCTGGCCTTGTACTCGCTCAACGAGCAGGTGCGTTGCACGGCTGGCTCGGCCGACTGGTACGGACGGTCGTCCAGCAGTCGGTCGAGCAGCGAGGGCAGCAGGCGGGCCTGGTTACTCATGTGTCATCCCTGTACACACCGGCCTGTCAGCCGCGCGCGCCCTGTGGCAGCTCGGCAACCAGGCGCAGCGAAGCGGTCAGCTCATCCAGCTGGTAGTGCGGGCGCAGGTAGGTCACGGCCTTGTACACACCTGGCTTGCCCGGCACTTCGAACACCTCGGCGCGGGCTTCGCGCAGCGGGAACTTGGCCTTGGCTTCCTGGCTGGCGGTGTCGTCGAGCAGCACGTAGCTGGCCAGCCACTGGTTGAGGAAGCGCTCCACATCCATGCGCGAGGCGAAGCTACCGATCTTGTCGCGCATGATGGCCTTCATGTAGTGGGCGATGCGCGAAGTGGCGAAGATGTACTGCAGTTGGGCCGACAGGCGCGCGTTGGCGTTGGCGATGTCGGTGTTGTACTGCTTCTGCTTCTGCGCCGACTGGGTGCCGAAGAACGCGGCATAGTCGGTGCCCTTGCAGTGCACCAGGGGAATGAAGCCCAGGTCCGACAGCTCTTTTTCGCGGCGGTCGGTGATGGCGATTTCGGTCGGGCACTTGAGGGCGATTTCGCCGTCGTCGGTCTTGAAGGTGTGGGTTGGCAAACCTTCGACCAGGCCGCCACCTTCCACGCCGCGGATGGCCACGCACCAGCCGTAGCGGGCGAAGGCATCGGTAACGCGGGTGCCGAGGGCATAGGCAGCGTTCATCCACAGGTACTTGTTGTGGTCGCGGCCATCGACGCTTTCGACGAAGTTGAATTCCTCCACCGGGGTGGTGTCCGGGCCATACGGCAGGCGACCGAGCACGTGCGGCAGGGTAAGGCCGACGTAGCGCGAGTCTTCCGAAGCGCGGAACGACTTCCACTTGGCGTATTCCACGGTGTCGAAGATCTTCGCCAGGTCACGCGGGCCGGACATCTCGGTGAACGAGTCCCAGCCGAACAGCTCGGGGGAGGCGGCCGAAATGAACGGGGCATGGGCTGCTGCGGCGACGTGCGAGATCTCCTCCAGCAGGTACATGTCTTCGGGGTTGCGGTTGAACTCGTAATCACCGATCAGCATGCCGAAAGGCGCGCCGCCGAAGGTGCCGTACTCTTCTTCGTAGACCTTCTTGAACAGCGCGCTCTGGTCGAATTCGCTGGCGGCCTTCAGGTCGCGTACCAGGTCTTTCTTCGAGGCATTGAGCAGGTGGATCTTCAGCGTGGTGCTGGTCTCGGTCTGGTCTACCTGGTATTTCAGGCCGCGCCAGGAGGCTTCCAGCTGTTGGAACTCACGGGCGTGCATGATTTCGTTCATCTGCTCGGAAAGCATCGAATCGATCTCGGCGATACGCGAATCGAGCACGGCGATCAGGTCCTTGCTCGGGGTCATCTCGCCCTCGAGCACCTGGTTCACCAGTTCGCCAATCAGGTCGCGGGTGCGGTTGCGCTCGGTGTCGGAGCGGGCCACGCGGCTTTGCGAAATGATGCTGTCGAGCAACGATGCCTGTGGCGCGAAGTTTTCCACTTCGACCAGGTCGCCGGCCTGTTGCGGTGCGGTTTGCTTGTCGGTCATGTTCGGGCTCCTGCTCAGGCGCGATCGCTGCTGGATGGGTCTTTCACTTCGGCTTCACGGCCGAATTCCTTGCCCAGGGTCTTGAGCTTCTCGGTGTTCTGCAGCACGTCCATCAGCAGCTCTTCGAGCTTGTCGTTGCCGCCCATCTTGTTGCGCAGGTCGGCCAGCTTGTTGCGCACTTCCAGCAGCTTGCGCAGCGGCTCCACCTGCTTGACCACGTTCTGTGGCTCGAAGTCTTCGAGGCTGTTGAAGTTCAGCTCCACGCCCAGCTGGGTGCCGTTCTTGGCCAGGGTGTTGTCGACGCGGTAGGTCAGGCGTGGCTTGATGCCCTTGAGCACGCCGTTGAAGTTGTCGCGGTCGATGAACACGAACTTGCGGTCCTTGAGCTTGGGCAGGGGCTCCAGCGGGTTGCCGGAGAAGTCGCCCAGTACGCCGACGACGAAGGGCAGCTCCTTTTTCTCGATGGCATCGCCGATGTCCACGTCGTAGGTGATATGGACCCGAGGCGCGCGAACGCGGTCGAGTTTGTGCTGAGTGCTTTCCTTCTTCGCCATCGTGTTCTCCAGTGCGAGCAATTCGCTGCGAATCATTGCGCGGCCCGTTGCCGGGCGCTGCGCGTTACAGTCCTTCGATCGTCAGCAGCAGGCGCTGACGGATTTCGTCGTTCATTTCCAGGATGTTGTCGCGGCCCACCAGCTCTTCGAAGCTGGTGTTGCCGGCAATCTGCGTGCTGCTGCGGATGACCGAGTCGTCGGGCAGTTCAGAGCGCACCGGCGAGCTGATGACGCAGAACGGCAGGTCGCCAAAGCCCTTGAGGCGCTCGAAGCTGAGGTTGTAGCGCAGGCCCTCGAACAGCCGGCCAAGGCCAGGCGACTTGCTCAGGCAGTAGAACAGCACCAGGTAGTGCACCACGAAGCGGTACAGCTCGGCGCTGCTGCGGTTGGGGTCTTTGATGACGTTGCGAAACCGCGCCAGGTCGAAGGCGTGGAAGCCCACCACCCAGCGGGTCGGGCTGGTGATGCGGATGACCTGGCCGCTGTGCTCCAGGGCCTTGTCGTATTCCAGCGGGAACAGTTCGGGGGTGGTGCTGATCAGGTTCAGCGGTACTTCCAGCTCGGTGACCAGCTGGAACGGCGCGGCCGAGCCGATACGTTCGTAGAGTTCGACCAGGGCCTGGAAGTGGCCCTGGGTTTCGCGCCCGCTGCTGCGCTGGGCGCCTTGCAGGTATTCGCCAAACAGGGTTTGCGGACGGATCAGCGGTGCCACGGTGGCGAGGTAATCCGCCGCCTGCGCCTTCAGCGCATCGGAGATCGCCCGCGTCTGGCTACGCAGCTTGATCAGTGCTTCGACATCGAATGTCTGTGTCATCGGTGCATCGTCCATGTGCCTGCTTGATCGTCCTGAAACGCCAATGGCGTGGACCTGAAATTGCGCCTCTCGACGGCGGCAAACTTGAGTGCTGGCACATGAATATCGTGTTGCCAGCAATGCCGAGTAGGGCACCTCGCTGCGGAAGAAGTTCCCGCGAGGGGGGCGATTTTTTCCCTGTTTTGTGATGTGACGCAATGATGGCGCCATGCCATTGGTGAAGGGTTTCGAGTACGGGAAATGGGACTTTGGCCCCTAAAGTCAGGGGGCGGAAGTACTAAAAGGTCGGTAAAAATTGGCGTAAAAAGTTTTTTTCAAAAAGTGAAGCGGGTCTCATTTTTTGGCGTCGAGGTGATGGCATTCGACTGTCATCGCGACACGTTTCAATGATGGCAATGCGACGGAATATGCCGCGTTAAAGCGGTTTGGCATGGGTTGCTACAGCGGCTTTGCAGCGGCCATGCGACCCTCGATTCCCCACTCCCGCAACCACCCGAGCAAGGCGTGTAATTCATCGGTGGCCTCGATCAAAAGCGAGCCGTTTTCATACAGGACGGCATCGCTGAGCGTGCCCATGCCGTAGGGCATTTCGAAAACGCTCAAACGGACCTGCTCGGGGTCGCTGTGCACCCGTGAGTGGTAGCCTAGGAGCGTGTTGGCCCAGCTTGAGTAACCACCATCGCGCAGCAGCAAGGTTGCTGCTCGTGCCAGTACCGCCGAGATTTCGGTCAGATCCCAGGTGCAGGGGGCAGCCGTGCCTCGCTGGGTGCCAGGTTGCATCATCAAGAGGTGGTCCAGTTCGCGGCGGCGGCATCGGACGACCATGGGCAGTGCAGCCGATGGATCCTGTAGCCATGCCGTGTATCGGGCCTTGTCGATACAGTAATACTCTTCGTAATCGGCCAGTGCGTTGCTGACCGGGATCGACAGGTAGCACTGCTGTGAAGTCAGTTCTATCCCTAGCGAAAAGCGGTGCTCGCGGCTGGTGTAGGTGTCGTTGAATTTCATGCTGGGAAGCGCCTTCGAGGTAAGCAGCTAGCGGCCATCCACCTGGACGCAGATGTTCTGCTTGCCCACGATCTTGCATGGCCAGTTATCGTTGATGTAGCTGTCTGGCGTGAAGCACACGCGCTCATCGTTAACCCAGAACATTTGCCATCCAGAACCCGAGATGCGCAGCTTGGGGCACGACCAGTAGCCTTTGGCGGAGAGTGTGGCAGTGGTCAGCGCGATCATGACAGGCGCTACGACCATGAGTGCACCCGTCAATTGCATCGAGCGTAGTTGGAACGCGTAGAGCCAGGACTTTTTGGGCGGGTCGAATTTCTGACCGGTCCAGGCGGCGATCAAGCATCCCGCCACCATTATCGGCGTGAACGGCAATGCCGCGATCGAGAAGAATGACATCAGGGGCGTTTCCACGACCGGTGCATGCCTCCAGATACGACCGTAAAGCGGGACGATTTCAGTCCAGAGCACGTAGACGCCAAGTGCCCCTACGGCCAGTAGGCAAAGGGCCAGGCCAATGCCCGCCAGTTTGAAAAGGAACGGGGATCGTACATGGAGTTCGGCATGATTCTTCACGGTAGCCTCTGCGTTCCTTTCTGCATCGGTCTAGTCTCTGCTGCTGCCTGCACGGGGCGTTGTCAGTGAGCAACCGGTTCAGCAGCAGGCTTTTTGCTGTCAGAGCGAACGGCGAGTGAGGAGTATTAGCGCTGCGCTGATGGATTGAGAAAAACACGAAGCCTGAATGCTTTTGGCGGTCCGCGTCCCCTCGGTAGTTATTTTTCTCCAGGCAGGCGAATCTTCAGGCCGTTGGCGGATTGCTTTGCAATGTAATAAACATGAAGCAATGCCTCGGCGAGGGCTTCGTCCGTGGGTTCAAATTCTTTAGCCGCGATAGCACCAATCGTCAGTCTGTGCAGCTTCGATTTATCCTTCTCCGTACCGTCGAACACGGCCCTGATGTACTTCAGTTGATCGATGACGGTGGCGTAGACAGTAAAGCCAGGGGGGCGATTTTGGCGGTCAATGGCGAGTGCGAGCGCTTTGTCTACATACTCGAGTGGTGTAGTAGGTTTCATGTTAATCACCTGGGCTTACCAACTTGAATGTAGTGATCCGGCTTGAAGCACACCCGGTCATCATTGACCGCGTCCCGCAAGTGCCATTACGGCCGCGTTCGCGATGGCCATTTGCCGGAATTGGCCAGTGGCGAAAAATTTGAACCAATCCACGTTATGAAACATTTTTCTCCGCCAGTGGAGCTGATGCGTCAGGTAGCGAGACAGTTCGAGTTGGAGCTGTCAGGCATGGGCTCTGATCGACACCTCAAGGACCTTCTGCGACGGGCCGTTCGGCGATAGCCGGGGCGCTTCCGGGCGCCAGTGAGGAATATCAAAGATGGCGATATGACATTGCCTTGCAGGGCGGTATTGCCCGGTTTTCTAGGCCTGTAGTGAGTTGACAGGGCAGCTTTTGCCGGTGTTTCCTTTGGGCCTTTCTGCCTGCCTGGCATTCGGGAATGTGAACCATGTCGCATTAATTTCAATGCATGATGGCACTTTCCTTTCTGCAGGCAGTCGCATGATTCCGCAGAGCACGCGCGTTATGCGCGCATGCAGAATACGCCCGCAAGATCAGGGTTGCAGCTGAGCATCGCAAGCGCGTGCTGGCCGTGTTTTCAAGGAGATTTCGCATGATCATGGACCTGGCCTCCGCGCTGCTGTCGCCGCAGAACCGCCGCCTGTTCAAGTTTCACAACCTGGCCAACCCCGAGCAGGAACTGCTGCTGGAAACCTTCAAGGGCACCGAAGCCCTGTCGCGGGCGTTCAACTACGAACTGCTGCTGGTCTGCGAAGACTCCGGCGTGCCGCTCAAATCCATGATGGGCCAGCATGTCAGCATCGAGATCGAACTGGCCGAAGGCGGCCCGCGCTACATAACCGGCTACCTCACACGCTTTGCCAGCATTGGTAGCGACGGCGGCATGGCGCGTTATACCGCAACCCTCAACCCGTGGTTCTCGATGCTGAAGAACCGCTTCGACACGCGGATCTTCCAGGGCAACACGGTCGAGGAAGTGGTTACCGAAGTGTTCGCCCTGTGCCCGGCGTTCTCTCGTCACGAGTTCCGCCTGACCCGTCCGCAGAAGCGCTACACCTACATCACCCAGTACCGTGAAACCGACTTCAACTTCGTCCAGCGCCTGCTGGAGGAAGAGGGGATGTTCTACTACTTCGAGCACACCGCCGAAGGCCACACCATGATCATCTGCGATGACTCCAGCACGCTGGTGGACATCCCCGAGCAACCGCAAATCCGCTTCCACAGCGCCTCGGTCACCGAGACTGCCGACTCCATCACCCAGTGGAGCGGCAACCGCCAGTTGCAGTCCGGCAAGATGGCCACGCAGACCTTCGACTACCGCCAGCCCAACAACCGCCTGCCGGTGGCGCTGAACAGCGTGAACAAGCAGGGCGATGTCGAGAACTTCGAGATCTACGACTTCCCCGGCCAGTACACCCACGGCACCTACGACGAGGGCGAAACCCTGCTGCGCCTGCGCATCGAGGCGCTGGAGCTGCGCGGCAAGAAGTTCGAAGGTGCCAGTAACTGTCGGGCCATGAAGCCGGGCTACACCTTCGAGCTGCTGCAGCACTACATCCACGACCAGGGCCCGGTAGAAGACCGCCAGTTCCTGCTGATGAGCGTGGAAAGCGAAGGCCACAACAACTACCTTACCGGCCAGCAGGCCAGCTACTTCAACACCTTCAGTTGCGTGCGCAAGAAGATCCCGTTCCGCCCGCAGCTGAGCACGCCCAAGCCGACCATCGCCGGCCCGCAGACCGCGATCATCGTCGGCCCACCGGGTGAGGAGATCTTCACCGACGAACTGGGCCGGGTGAAGATCCAGTTCCACTGGGACCGTAATGGCAAGTACAACGACCACAGCTCGTGCTGGGTACGCGTCGCCCAGTCCGGTGCCAGCGGTGGCTTCGGCAGCATCCAGATCCCACGTGTAGGCGACGAAGTGGTGGTGGTGTTCCTCGACGGCAACCCCGACCGCCCGCTGATCATGGGCAGCCTGTACAACAGCACCAACACCCCGCCATGGTCGCTGCCGGCAAACAAGACCCAGAGTGGCTTCCTGACCCGGTCGATGAAGGGCGACGGCGGTACCGCCAACTTCTTCCGCTTCGAGGACAAGGCCGGCGCCGAGCAGATCATCATGCATGCCGAGCGCAACATGGATACCGAGATCGAGCTGGATGAGACCCATGATGTGGGGAACAACCGGACGATTACAGTAGGTGGCACGCACACGGAAATTATCAAGAAAGATACGGTGGTGAACGTCAAGGAGGGGGCTTACACCTTGCAGGTGGATAACAAGTTCATCCAGGTGAGCGCCAAAGAGAGCATCCTGCTGCAAGTCGGCACTAGCAAGATAACCCTCAAACCGGATGGCATCACTATCGAAGCAGACAGCATCGACATTCTGGGCAAGAACACCTTTGTCAAAGGTGACCGGGTCGACATCAACGAGTAGGGCGAAGCGTGATGATCAGGGGAAATATCTACGACAGACTTTCGCAGAGGCGAGAGGCCGCGGAGGCGCTTGCCCGGCAACAGGCTGAGGAAGCACGCATTGCAGTGCAAGCTACGCTAGAGGTTGCACCGCCGCCGCCGCAACTACCAATGGATGTAGAGCAGAACGCACTGCGTATTGCCGGCTTGAATTTGTTGATGCCTCAAGGTTTCGCTTTTCGTGATATTGAGACAACGCTGGAGTTTGCCGGTTGTTATGTACAATTCAGCGCCCGCCGCCGCCCTGCCCCAGAGGGGCTTGAAATTGATAATGCGGTCGAGTTGTTTATTAAAAAGCTGCGTGAGCGCCATGCAGAATTGACCTTGGTGCGTCAAGCCGAAGCCTTGTTGGCTGGCCACCCGGCAATCAGTCTCGACTACCAGTTCAACGCAGGCCAGGAGCGCCGTCACGGCCGTGCCGTGTGCATGATTATCGCTTCGGCGGACGGCAACAAACGGCAATGGCTAAATGTGTCTACGGTAATCAACCCGGACCAATCGCAACTGGCCGATTGGCTGATCGCATTCGACGCCATGCTGGCCGGAGTGACCGCTCAGTAAGGCTCATATCTTTTTCACGTTTTCATGGAACACTCAGACAATGGACTATCAGCTGCAGGAAGGATCTATCACGTTGCCGGAAGGCTTCCAGGATCGCACGGTCAATATGTTTATCCTGGGGGACAGTATCCCAGCCCCGCTGAATATTACGCTCTCGCGTGACAACCTGATGCCTGGCGAGGACCTCAAAGCCTATATCGAGCGACAGGTGAAGTTGATCGCATCCAAATTGCGCGGCTACACCATCCTCGGCAAGAAGCCAGCCAGCCTGTCTTCAAGCCAGCCCCAGGCAGGTATTCAGGTCGATGGCTACTACCTCAAGGATGGCAGGCCGGTCTATCAACGGCAGGCGGCTTTCGAGGTCGCGCCTGGGCGCATTCTGGTTTTCTCCACGACCAGTCAGGCCGACTTCAATGGCAAGCAGAACGACAGTTGGCTTGGGCTGTTGAACAGCTTCGAACCACGCCAACCAAGCTCCCCAGAAAACACCACGCAGGGTTGAACCTATGTTCGAGGCTGCGCGGCTGCACGACGAGATTGAACACACCAGTGCCCTGGCAGGTTTTCTTGCTGGCGCAGTGATTGGCCTGGCAATCGCTACGGCTGCTGCCTTCACTATCTGCACCGCCGGCCTCGGCGGCTTCTTGCTGGGGGCATTGATCGGCATTGGTGCCGGCATGCTGCCGATGTTGGGGGAGAAGATAGGCTCGATGTTCAGTTCGCCCGCTGGACAGATAGAGCTACCCGGTTGTTCGACAGACGTATTCATCAACAATCGCAATGCGGCCCACGCCACTTTGAGTACCGCCAAATGTGACAAGCATCCGGCGCCGGTACTGGTTGCAGAAGGCTCCACCAACGTATTCATCAATGGCGTTGCAGCGGCCCGCAAAGGTGACAAGCTGACGTGTGGCGCAAAGATTTCGGGCGGTTCGAACAACGTCTACATTGGTGGCGGTACTCAGCGGTACTTGCCCGTCGATGATGAGGTACCGGAATGGCTGCGCGTCACGGTCGATGTGTTGATGATCGTTGCCTCGATGGGGCGATCGGTACTGGCAGTCGGTCGCCTGGGGCTTCAGGCCGGCCTCAAGGCCGCTGGCCCGTGTGCACTTCAGACTGGCGCTACCATTGCAGCAAGCTACCTCGCCGGGCGCTTCATCATCGGCCCGGCTGTAGGGCGAGCGATCGAAGGCTTTACCGGTAACCCGGTGGACATGACCACCGGCCGCAAGCTGCTGGTCAATGAAACAGACTTTGTACTGCCTGGCCTGATGCCAATCGAGTGGTCGCGTTTTTATGCCAGCGACCTTACCGCCGAAAGTGCTCTCGGCCAGGGCTGGATACTGCCTTGGGAGCAAAGCCTGCGTCGTAGTGGTGGGTTCGTCTATCTGACTGACAACCAGGGCCGAAGCGTCCCATTCGTCGATCTGGAGCCTGGCGAAAGTATCTACAACCCCAACGAGCGTATCTACCTCGTGCGTACCGAGGGCGGCCACTACCTTCTGCAAACGCTCGACAACCAGTTCTTCTACTTTGGTGAAGTGCCGGATGGCAATACCCATGTGCCTTTGCAGCGTCTGGAAAATGCGCTGGGCCATTACCTGCACTTTACCTACAGTGCCGAAGGGCGGCTCACGGACATCACCGCGCCAGGAGCCGTGCGTGTCCACCTGCACTATGACAACCCGCTCGGGCGTTTGACGGACGTCAAGCGCGTGGTCGATGACACCGCTGTCGAAACGCTGGTGCGTTACCGCTATGACGATAACGGCCAGCTCACTGAAGTGATCAACCGCAATGGCGATTCTGTTCGTCATTTCAGCTACGCAGATCACCTAATGACCCGGCACAGCAATGCCTTGGGCCTGATCTGCGAGTACCGTTGGGAATCCCAGAATGGCAAGCCGCGCGTGGTCGAGCACTGGACCAGCGACGGCGAGCATTACCACTTCCGTTACGACCCTGCCAAACGCACCAGTTGGGCAACCGACGTGCTGGGCCGTGAACTGGAGATCCAGTACAACGAGGACAACCGCGTCATCGCCAGCTGCGACTTCGGTGGTGAGCGCTACGGTATGGATTTCGACGCCACTGGAAATCTGATCGGCATCGATCTTCCCGATGGCAATCACTTGGCGCTCAAGTACGACGAATTCTCCCGGCTGATCGAGGAAACCGACCCACTGGGCCGCAAGATCAGCTACAAGTATCACCTCGCCACGCCACTGGTCACCGAAACCCGCTTCCCCGACGGCAGCGTCTGGCAGTCTCGTTACGACGACAAAGGCAACCTGATCACCGAGATCGACCCGCTGGGCCACAAGACCCAGTACTTCAACAGTGACGATGGCCTGCCGCACACGATCATCGATGCCAACTTTAAGTCCAAGTATCTGTGGTGGAATGCCTATGCCCAGATCGAACGTTTCCAGGACTGCTCCGGCAAAAGCACTTACTACCGTTATGACGAGCGTCAGCACCTCATTGCAGTGACCGATGCACTGAACCAGACCACCACGCTGGAACGTAAACCGGATGGCGAAGTGCTACGCATCGACCACCCGGACGGCACTGCGGAGACCTTTACTTACAATACCCTCGGCCAGGTGTTGACCCACACCGATGGCAAAGGCCAGACCACACGCCTGCAACGCACTTCACGTGGCCTGCCGAGCAGCCGTCAGGATGCCAAGGGCGAGTGGGTTCGCTATGAATACGACAAGGCGCTGCGTCTGACTGCACTGGTCAACGAAAACAGCGCGGCGTACCGCTTCGCCTACGACGCATCGGACCGCTTGAGCGAAGAAGTGCGGGTCGACAATTTGACCCGACGCTTCAGCTACGACGCGGGCGGGCATCTGGTCCGGCTGGACGAAATCGGCTACGGCGAAAGCGGTGAGCGCCCCGAGCGCAGCACGCTGTTCGAGCGCGACGCAATTGGCCGTTTACTGGCCAAGGTCAACCGCGATGCGCGGCAAGACTTCGCCTACGACGATGCTGACCGCTTGCTGAGCATTCAGCGCCAGCCGACAGCTACTGGCAAACAGTTGGGCATCACCGATGAAAAGCTCTGCTACAGATATGACCTGCTGGGGCGACTGACACAGGAACTGAGCCCGAGCGGCGCGCTGGACTATGAGTACGATGCTCTCAGCAACCTGACCACACTGACCCTGCCGGATGGCCGCAAGCTCAACCACCTGTACTACGGCAGCGGCCATTTGCACCAGTTGAACCTGGACGGCCAGGTGATCAGCGACATGGAGCGTGACGACCTGCACCGTGAGGTCTACCGCACCCAGGGCAAGCTCACCAGTTGTTTTGGCTACGACGCCATGGGGCGCAAGGCCTGGCAGTTTGCCTCGACCTTACCCGCCGACAAGCTCTCGCAGGTGCACAACACTGGCGTGAATACATCGCTGCTGGTGGAACATGCCTACAACCCGATTCACCGACGCTACCAATACGACCCGGCGGGTGAACTGGTACGCACGCTGGACAAGCTGCGTGGTGAGATCAAGTATGAGTACGAAGCCAACGGCCAATTGCGCAGCCGTGATACCGGCTCGCTGGTAGGTAGCGAAGAATTCCGCTACGACGCGGCGGCCAACCGGCTGGACTTCAATGCGCGGCAGTTTGCCAAGGTCAAGGACAATCGGATCAAGCAGTGGCGGGACCAGGAGTACCGCTACGATCCGTGGGGCAACCTGATTGAGAAACGCTCGGGGCACAGCAAGCTGCAGACCTTTGCTTATGACTGCGAGAACCGCCTGGTACGGGCCGAGACACTGGTCAATGGCAAGCTGGAAAGCCGGGGTGAGTATCGCTACGACAGCCTGGGGCGGCGGGTGGCCAAGCAGGCGGAGATCAATGGCCAGGTCGAACAGAAGCGCTTCCTTTGGCAAGGGCTGAGGATGCTGCGGGAAGAGACGCCTGGGCAGAGCATCTTGTATGTGTATGAGCCGGGTAGCTATGCGCCGTTGGCACGGGTTGACCAGACAGAGGGAGAAGAGCAGAAACTCTACTACTTCCATACGGATCAGATTGGTACGCCGCTAGAGCTGACGGACAGTGATGGGAAGATCGTTTGGCAGGCGACGTATCGTTCGTGGGGATCTGTAGAGCAGGTAGCCGTTAGTGAAGTCGATCAGAGTTTACGCTTTCAGGGGCAATATTTCGATTCTGAAACAGGGCTTCATTATAATACATACCGTTATTATGCGCCTGATGTTGGTCGCTTTATGTCGCCCGATCCGATAGGGCTTCGAGGTGGATTTAACCTATTTAGGTATAATCTCAATCCGATTATGTGGATTGATCCTGCCGGCCTCGCGCCATGCCCGGTACGGGTGGTTAATAACACAAAAATTCATGGGCGTGGTCAAGTAGATGGCACACCGGGTCATGATCAGTTTTCTGAAGCAATTGCAAATAAGCTGGCAATGAGTGGAAAATTTACAGATGTTTACCTAAATAGGTCTTATAGTTTCGCTAGCGGTCGCGGCATTTCTGCAAGAAGGCCCGATGTTATGGCTGTTGATGTCAATGGCAAGGTTCACGCGATAGAGTTGGCATCGAAGACGGACATGGGGAAAAAACTACCCACCCTGACCTCTCGAAATAATTCTGCCATGAACAATCTACCGAGCAGTAAACGAGGGGAGGTTGTGGTTCTTGAACACCCGTATAGTGCATCTGACATGAAAGCTATACTGGACGATTTTATTTCGGGTATATAGGTGCTTTATGTGCTTGGCAATGGCTTTATACGGTACTGAAAATATTTCGCCTGAGTTGGCTTTGAAGCTGGGAATGGCATATTTCTCACTTATTAATTTGCCGATCACGGGCGCTGCGTACTACGAGTACCTTTCTGATGGTGACCACCTTGGTGATCATGACTTAGTCGAGGTGTCGCTGGGAGATCTAGCTGAAAAAATTGCTGCCGGCTCCGCGTCTTCTTTCAGGCTTTACAATGAGAGTAATGGTGTAGTTCCGTGGTATGCGTCTTATGGTTATAATACCGACAGCTTCTCAAATTTTCCTCATATAGATGCTCAATCAAGCAGTGAGCGATCCTCGCTTGATTTCTATGTCGATTTTCTCAAGGAGATTGTTCGGGAGTCGCCTGAGTCTTCGTTCTATGGTATTGCTTACCAGTGCGCGAGTGTAAGCAAGGGTTTTAATTATGCCGCGGGAGAGAATTTTATCTCGATTTATCCGTTTGAGAACTCCGGGGTATTCAAAAAAGAGGTGCCTGGTCGACATGGTGGTCAGGAGAGATATAAGGGGCGGCTTCTTCGCATGGTTTATGAAGTCAATCTTCTCAATGCTTCTCATATCGAGCTGGATGTGTCAGGAGTGAAATTGGGGGACTGGATTCTTCAAGATCGAAATAACGGTGTGCTAGAGAGAGTTTCCGAATCGATATTTGTCTGGGTGGTTCAGGCGGAGAGCCTTAATGCCATTAATGAGAAGTTTGGGAAATTAGGTTTGTTATTGTCTTGGAAAGCAACTGCTACGAAGGTGTCGGCAAAAAAGATTCCTTAATTTGCCATCTGTGTAACAGGACTGGGCCACTCTGCTGGCCAGCTTCACGCCGCGAGCCCCGTCCGTAACCAGCGCCGAGTCCGGCGAACAGGAGTAATCCCTCATGTTCGAAGCGGCCAGGTTCGGCGACGAGATATCGCACAGCAGCGCGCTGGGGGGCTTCCTGATCGGGGCCGCCCTGGGCATCGCACTGGTGGCGACGGTGGCCATCGCCACCTTCACCTGTGGGTTCGGCGTGGCCTTGCTGGCCGGCCTCGCTATCTGCCAGTGGATGACGAGATCCCGGAGTGGCTGCGCACCACCGTGGATGTGCTGATGGCCATCGCCGGTGCCGCGGGTGGTATCGCGCAGTTGATCAAGGCGGGTACCCAGGCCGGCATGAAAGCCGTCATGCCTTGCGCCCTGAAGTTCACCGCCGGCTTCGTCGCTGGCGAGGTAGCCAGCCGCTACGTGGTCGAACCCGTCGCCCGCAGGGCCATCGGCGGCCTGGTCGGCAACCCGGTCGACCTCACCACCGGCCGCAAACTGATCCCCGACGAAATCGACTTCAGCCTGCCTGGCCTGATGCCGATCGAGTGGTCACGCTTCTACGCCAGCGACCTGACTGTCGATAGCGTGCTCGGTCGCGGCTGGGTGCTGCCTTGGGAGCAGAGCCTGCGCCGCCAGGGCTCGTTCATCTACCTCACCGACAACCAGGGCCGCGAAATCCCGTTCGTGACCCTGCAACCGGGCCAGCGCATCTACAACCCGCACGAACAGGTGTACCTGGTATGCACCGAGGGCGGCCACTACATCCTGCAAACCCTCGACAACCTGTTCTTCTACTTCGGCGAAGTGCCAGACACCAACAGCGAAGTGCCACTGCAACGCATCGAAAACGCCCTCGGCCACTTCCTGCATTTCACCCGCACGGCCGACGGTACGCTGACCGACATCAGCGCCACCGGCGGCACCCGCGTGCACCTGCACTACGACAACCCGCTGGGTCGCCTGACCGACATCAAGCGCGTGGTGAACAACGAAGCGGTGGAAACGCTCACCCAGTACCGCTACGACGAACACGGCCAACTGAGCGCGGTGATCAACCGCAACGGCGACACGGTGCGCAGCTTCAGCTACGCCGAAGGCCTGATGGTGACCCACAGCAACGCGCTGGGCCTGGGCTGTCACTACCGTTGGGAAACCCTCGGCGACAAGCCGCGCGTGGTCGAGCACTGGACCAGCGATGGCGAGCACTACCACTTCCGCTACGACCTCGACGCCCGCACCAGCTGGGCCACCGACGTGCTTGGCCGCGAGCTGGAAGTGCAGTACAACGCCGATCATCGCGTGGTCGCCAGCCGTGACTACGGTGGTGAACGCTACGCCATCGAGCTGGACGAACAGGGCAACATGACCGGCCTGGACTTGCCGGACGGCAACCGGCTCGCCTTCAAGTACGATGAATACGCCCGCCTGCTGGAAGAAACCGACCCGCTGGGCCGCAAGACCACCTACGAATATCACCACCTGACCACGCTGGTGACCCAGGTCAGCTATCCGGACGGCAGCACCTGGCGAGCGCGCTACGACGACAAGGGCAACCTGCTCGCCGAATACGATGCCCTCGGCCAGATGACCGAGTATCTGAACAGCGATGACGGCCTGCCGCATACGATCATCGACGCGACCTACAAGTCCAAGTACCTGTGGTGGAACACCCTGGCCCAGGTCGAGCGTTATCAGGACTGCTCGGGCAAGAGCACCTGGTACCGCTACGACGAGCGTCAGCACCTGGTGGCGGTGACCGATGCGCTGAACCAGACCACCACGCTGGAGCGCAAGCCCGACGGTGAGGTGCTGCGCATCAGCCATCCGGACGGTACTGCGGAAACCTTCACCTACAACGTCTACGGCCAGGTGCTCAGCCACACCGACGGCAAGGGCCAGACCACACGCCTGATGCGTACGGCGCGTGGCCTGCCGAGCAGCCGCCAGGATGCCAAGGGCCAGCGGGTACGCTACGAGTACGACAAGGCCGTGCGCCTGATCGCGCTGGTCAATGAGAACAATGCCACGTACAGCTTTGCCTACGACGCTTCGGACCGGCTGACTGAAGAAGTGCGGGTGGATAACCTGACCCGGCGTTTCAGCTACAACGTCGGAGGCCATCTCACGCGACTGGATGAGATTGGCTACGGTGAAAACGCCGAACGCCCGGAACGTCATACGCTGTTCGAGCGCGATGCCATTGGCCGGTTGGTCGCCAAGATCAATCGCGATGCGAGCCAGACCTTTGCGTACGACGACGGCGACCGGTTGCTGAGCATCGAGCGGCAACCGACCGGGATCGGCAAGCAGCTTGGGATCACGGAAGAGAAGCTGGAGTACGCCTACGATCTGCTGGGGCGGCTGACCAAAGAAATCACCCCCGACGGCACGCTCGGCTACGAGTACGATCCGCTCGGCAACCTGACCACATTGACCCTGCCGGATGGTCGCAAGGTCAACCACCTGTACTACGGCAGCGGGCACCTGCACCAGCTGAACCTGGACGGTCAGGTGATCAGCGACATGGAGCGCGACGACCTGCACCGCGAGGTGTACCGGACTCAGGGCAAGCTCACCAGCTGCTTCGGTTATGACGCGATGGGGCGCAAGGCCTGGCAGTTTGCCTCGACCTTGCCGGCCGACAAGCTCTCGCAGGTGCACAACACCGGTATCAATACCTCGTTGCTGGTGGAGCATGCGTATAACCCGATCCACCGTCGCTATCAGTACGACCCGGCGGGTGAACTGGTGCGCACGCTGGACAAGCTGCGGGGTGAGATCAAATACGAGTACGAAGCCAACGGGCAGTTGCGCAGCCGCGATACCGGCTCGCTGGTGGGCAGCGAGGAATTCCGCTACGACGCGGCGGCCAACCGGCTGGACTTCAATGCGCGGCAGTTCGACAAGGTCAAGGACAACCGGATCAAACAGTGGCGGGATCAGGAGTACCGTTACGATCCGTGGGGCAACCTGATCGAGAAGCGCTCGGGGCACAGCAAGCTGCAGAGCTTTAGCTATGACTGCGAGAACCGGCTGGTGCGGGCGGAGACATTGGTCAATGGCAAGCTGGAGAGCCGAGGCGAGTATCGCTATGACAGCCTGGGGCGGCGAATAGCCAAGCAGGCGGAAATCAACGGCGAAGTCGAACAGAAGCGCTTCCTCTGGCAAGGCTTGCGGATGCTGCGTGAGGAGACGCCGGGGCAGAGCATTCTGTACCTGTATGAGCCGGGTAGCTATGCGCCGTTGGTGCGGGTTGATCAGGCAGAAGGGGAAGAGCAGCAGGTCTACTACTTCCATACTGACCAGATTGGTACGCCGCTGGAGCTGACGGACAGTGATGGCACGATTGTTTGGCAGGCGACGTATCGCTCGTGGGGGACAATTGAAAGGCTGGTAATCGATCAGGTCGAGCAGAATCTGCGCTTCCAGGGGCAGTACTTCGATTCTGAAACAGGGCTGCACTACAATACGTTCCGTTTCTACGACGCAGAGGTAGGACGGTTCCTTTTGCAAGATCCGATAGGACTTGCAGGTGGAATTAATATTTATTTGTACGCTGCAAAGCCTACCTTAGAAATTGATCCGCTGGGGTGGTGTTCTACTAAGCTAGGTCAAAATATGGGGCATAGAACAGGTGGTGGGATGGCTAATCACCATCTCATACCTGAGCAATTGATGAATAAGCCTATATTTGGATCTATGTTTAAGCGTTTAAAGGGTTTGGGTTTTGATGGTGACGGCGCATCAAACGGAATTTTTTTGCCAGACAAGAAAAACGTTCAGTATATTGATTTGCCTGGGCATTGGACGAATCATGATGCGTATACAACGGCAGTGGGTAAAAAGCTACTTGAGCTTAACAAACTGGCTCCTCAATTGAGCGATGCGCAACTAATTTTGGGTATAAAAAATATTCAGGATTGGGCAAGGTCAGGTCTCCAGAATGGTCTATTTAAAGTCGATCCTGTTTCGGGTAGGTTGTTGTGAGGTGTTATGAAAGAATTTTATATGATTAATGCTGATGAAGGTCATGGGGTTCCGCTTTTTTTTGATATTGAATGGACTCCTAAACTGCCGGAGTTTAATCAGGTTTCAGAGAATCCCAGTAGAGATATGTTTGGAGATGCATATCAAGCTAAAATTGATCTGGATGTATTTTATGGCGATGCGTTCTTTGAACAATACATCGTGTCTTTAGATTTTGTGAGTCTTTGTGATTTGTATAATTGCAAATATTTTAGTGTGCCTTTGGCGATTGAGTTGCGCAAAGGGCGTGAGGCAAGTAAGGGTTATAGTCTGTTTTTTGTCCAGAGCAGATGTTCAATTCTAGATGTGGGCAAATCCAAATTTGCTCTCATGGATGAGGGGCTGTTGAGGCCTGAGAGCGAGCGCCAAGGCATGCCTGTGGTTTATGATAGGATCGAGAAGTTTGTTATAAGGGGGGGTGTTGATGAGGATCTTTTTTATTGTGTGGAGATAAAACAAATGGTCTGCTCTTCAGAATTCAAACGCGGTTACTTGGAGAGAAATCTTGCAGGGCTAGAGTTCACGAAAATTGATGGCGATTTCATTTATGCCCCTTGGGGCTGATTCTTGGTTGGGTTGTATTTTGCTTCTTGCGGTTTTTAGTGCTTGGCCAAAAAACTATTCAATAGCATAAGGTTCTTTAACATTTCGGTTTGTGATGGCTGCCTGCTGTACCTCAGTCGTCTCATTTCCAATTGATCGAACTGGGCAATCGTAAGCAGCCGTCAGGATGCCAAGGGCGAGTGGAGCTGTACAAGAAGGGGAATATATCTGTTGATCCGGCGTTTCGTTCCGCCATGATGGATAAGGCCGCTAAATTGGAGCCGGAATTACAGCAATATATCAATGGTTTGCTTTTGGGGTATTGAGGTGATATGAAAATGGATTGGTCTGATTCATTAAAGCTGCGTATTGCAAGCGAGCTAAAGGGTTATGATGTGTATTTTTCAGCTGACGATGTTCCTCTTGAAGTCGACTTTCCCGAGCAGTGGCTTGGGTTTGGTTTTTTAGATAGTGGAAAAAATCATATTCCTGTGGAATGGGCTGATTTTTCTGAGTTTTTGCCTTGGGTAAGCGCGTGGCTCGACAAATGTGTGTTAGGAACTGTTTTGGCAGTGAGTGATAGGCCGTATCTCATGTATGTATATGGCGAGGGTGGTGATTTGTATTTCTATATGGGGGGGGCTCCGCTAGGCGTTGAAGGGTCAGATCTCGATGGTTATCCCAGCCTTCCTGCGAGCTTCAGGCAGTTCTATTCAAGATTGCATAATGGCTTTGGGTTTTATATTGGTTGTACTATGGGGCCATCAAGGTTGCAAGATTTTGTTCCAATCAAGGATTTGTGCGATGAAGATTATCCGGCGCTTCCTGATATGCTAGGAGTTTTTTCTAGCGGGGCTGGTGATTATTTGGCTTTGGGTGATGGCTCATTCAAAGGCGAGGCTTTTATCTGGTGGCATGAAAAGCCAGAAAGTCCCACAGAAGGAATCGATTTATGGAATGTGATGGACTCATGGATGTCAATTTTTTTGGAGAGCTCTGACTCTAACGAGTATTGTCAGGTATGAATTTTTGCGAGAAGATTGAATACAGGCAGTGCATGCCGTAAGCCAGCGAGCCCAGGGGAAGTGGCTTTGCGCGAAGCTTTCAGGCTAGATGATGATTCGAAGACTATTTCTCGGCTAGCAATTTTCGGTCGATTTCGCTTTCGCGACCTGATCGCCATAGGGCATGAGGGCGAGACGATGAATGAGGTTGGTATGTTCTCTAAAGATGACTTATTGCAGTCCTTTGCTTGCGTGGATGAATACGCTGGTTGCTATTTTTTTCAGCACAAGCTTCCAAAAGTGGTTTATGAATATTGTTTGAAAAGTACAGATAGGAAAGATTTGCTGGTTATATCTGAGGGCATAAGTGACAGGGCGTTTTCTGTGGAGGTTGTTGAGCGGGCGCCTGACTCTTTGAGCCAAGATAAGACTACAATATTCGATATTGCTCCGAATAAGTATGGCTTTACTCATGTGTTGGTTGTGCCCAATACTTATCACGGAAGCTTGAAAGGACGACTGGACGGTAAGCGAGAGAACTTGTATCTTTGTATTCCTATACATCGGTGTGAGTTTTCGGGAAGCGAATCTGAGGGTGAATTTAAAGAAATTATTCAGCGTATGATTCCTATCTTTCATTGGAGTAGGAGCGTTTGTCCTAAAATTAAAGTGTATTTTGATAATCCGGGGACTGAAGCCGGCACTGATGAGGCTGGCGTGTTGATGAAGTATCCTACACTCCTATCGGAGATAGAGAATCTCAATGGTGTAGTTAGTGGGTTTGTTGAGGTTACAAACTATAAGGGCCAGGTGGTAGAAGTCCTTTCTCCAAAAAAAGATGTGTTTACTCTAGTTCGCAACCGGAAAGATGAAGAAGTGCTCACGCATTCTAAATTGGTCGAGGCTTTGAATGGTTTTGTTCTTGCTGGATGATGGAGTTTACTAGGCAGAAGGTTCTGAGCTTGGCGGTCATTAAAATGAAAATTCTAGGTGACGACCGCTGGCTTTGAGGCGGTCGTATGTATTGCTTTCTATTTTGACACTGGCCCTGGCGAGATTGCCGATACGATTACGAAATACAGATCTTAGGCCAAAAGGCACCCGCTTGACATGCTAGGAAGAAAGATGAACTATTATTCAATGTGTCATGAAGTGGTGAAAGGTGGGTATACAGATGGAGATGTAGTGTTCTACCCAACCCTATCTGATTATTATCAGGTAGGGATGAGTCTCTCCTTGATTGGCGTGTCGGTTTCTGTGATTTTGGATAAAACGGTTCGTGCTCTTAAGTCTGATTTTTTCTTGACAACTTCCGGTGCTTTTTTTGTGTCCCAAGATTTTAAGGATGTTCTTGGGGGTCTAAATACTAGCCTGCAATTTTCCCCTGCGGATGTAAAACACTTTAATGGAAGGCCTGCGGTCAAAAAGTATTATTTTATTCACGTTAATGACAGGTGCGCATGCTTTGACTACGGGCTTTCGGAGTACTCTGGTAAGTCTTTGGTTATGAGTAAGATTCAGGCCGGTGAGCTGACTGCTGATTACAAGGTCCGAGGCGTAAAGAAGATGTGTATTGATGAGGCAAAAACTGGTTCGCTGGACCTTTTCTTTGTGGCAGGTGTGATCTGGATCGACCCTATTGTCTCAGAGGTATTGGTGCGCAAGGTTGAAAGCAATAAATTGCTGGTCAGGTTCAGTGCTATTGGGTGATTGAAAGCTGATAGGTTACTTGTGCGTGATTTTTTATATGAGTCGTTTTTAGTTGGGTGGGATAACATACAACTCGGGGTGACTGAGTAGACGCCGGAGTACGCCTGCGACCTGCTGGGGCGGCTGGCCAAGATCGTCTGGCAGGCGAGGTATCGCTCATGGGGCGATTCAGCCGGCTGCGCGGTTGCCAGGATGAAGGGGTATCGATTGAAGGACCTGATAACATTCACACATCTGATTTATGGCAAGGGTTTATTTGAAGCCCTTGCTGCGAGCGTCGAAAATTGGGAGGAGCTCCTCGATAGCCGAGAGCGACCATCTTTTGACAATGCTTGGATAAGCAATTTTAAAACGCTGCAAGGGATTAGCTATCAGGAACCAAATAGCGAAGCTAATGTAACCGTGCTTAGAGAGTTTGCCTTCAAGGAGATGTTTCGTCTCACTGCGGATGCCGAAATTGCAGGTTACATATCTGACGATATCGGCTTGCTTGCTGAGGCGCTGGCAAAAGGTCACCTGACGACATGGTGTGAAAAGTTGCTTGCCAGTTACCAATCTGGGCATTTCCCGTGCTAGCCGAGGTTTTCTGAAGCGATATTCGGCTTATCGAGTAGAGCTCACGCGTGCGTGCTGAATGGTAAGTACCGTGGTGGATGGCACAGGCTTCGCCTGTGTTCGCGGGTAAACCCGCTCCTACAGGGATTGCCCATGCCTTGGGGGTTCAAAAGTGGCGCGGCGCTTCAGCTGGAACACTGGCGGCCTTCTCGTGCGTCTGGATGAGATGGTTACGGCCAGCAGGTAGGGCCGCCAAAGTGACTGCCTCCCCGGCAAGCCACGTTTCGGTTCCACCGTGCGAAACCAGATTCGATTGTGCTTCATCGCTCCTCGCGCTTATCTGTCAGCCAAGCACGACCTGCCTCACCCGTCGTGACCTCAAGGCGAACAACAAGAACGGGAAACCACCCGCGCGAGGAGACTCTACATGTCCCGACATCAGCACATCCTGGCCTGGCTGAACGATGTGGCCAGCGACCTGCACGCAATCCGTCACGATATCCACGCTCACCCGGAACTGGGTTTCGAAGAAAGCCGCACTTCGGCGCTGGTCGCCCGTCTGCTCGAAGAATGGGGCTATGAAGTGCACACCGGTATCGGCAAGACCGGCGTGGTCGGCGTACTGCGCAATGGCAGCAGCCCACGCCGCCTGGGCCTGCGCGCCGACATGGACGCGTTGCCCATCCACGAGGCCACCGGCGCCGCGTACAGCAGCCAGCACCAGGGCTGCATGCACGCCTGCGGCCATGACGGGCATACCACCATGCTGCTTGGCGCCGCACGCTACCTGGCGGCGACCCGGCAGTTCGACGGGACGCTGACGCTGATCTTCCAGCCGGCCGAGGAGGGCCAGGGTGGCGCCGAGGCGATGCTTGCCGACGGCCTGCTGGAGCGCTTCCCTTGCGATGCACTGTTCGGCATGCACAACATGCCCGGGCTGCCGGCCGGGCACCTGGGCTTTCGCGAGGGGCCGATGATGGCCTCGCAAGACCTGCTCACGGTGACCCTCGACGGGGTTGGCGGCCATGGCTCGATGCCGCACCTGACCGTCGACCCGCTGGTGGCGGCGGCCAGTGTGGTGATGGCCCTGCAAACCGTGGTGGCGCGCAATATCGATGCACAGGAGGCGGCGGTGGTTACCGTCGGCGCCTTGCAGGCCGGCGAAGCGGCCAACGTGATCCCGCAGCAGGCACTGCTGCGCCTGAGCCTGCGCGCGCTGAACGCCGAGGTGCGGGCGCAGACCCTGGAGCGGGTGCGGGCGATAATTGTCAGCCAGGCCGAGAGCTTCGGCTGCCGCGCCACCATCGAACACCGCCCGGCCTACCCGGTGTTGGTCAACCACGCCGCGGAAAACGCCTTCGCCCGGCAGGTGGGGGTAGAACTGCTCGGTGCCGAGGCTGTGGATGGCAACACCCGCAAGCTGATGGGCAGCGAAGACTTCGCCTGGATGCTGCAACGCTGCCCGGGCGCCTACCTGTTCATCGGCAATGGCGTATCGCGGCCGATGGTGCACAACCCGGCCTACGACTTCAACGACGAGATCCTGCTGACCGGTGCCGCCTACTGGGGCGCGCTGGCAGAGCGCTGGCTCGCGCCCGCCTGACCTGTCCTTTTGACGACTGCCGCTGGAACCCGGGCGCGACCGCGCCTGGGCGATCACCCAATCATTGTGTGGAGTGTTTCCTATGCAGACTTCGAGCACCGGCGTGTCGCGTACCCGGCAAGTGGTCGCCGCCGTCATCGGCAACGCCCTGGAGTGGTATGACTTTATCGTGTACGGCTTTCTGGCCAGCATCATCGCCCGGCAGTTCTTCCCCTCCGACGACGAATACGCCTCGCTGCTGATGGCCCTGGCCACCTTCGGCGTCGGCTTTTTCATGCGCCCGGTGGGCGGTGTGCTGCTGGGCATGTATTCCGACCGCAAGGGCCGCAAGGCGGCGATGCAGATGATCATCCGGCTGATGACCGTGTCCATTGCCATGATCGCCTTTGCCCCCGACTACCTGGCCATCGGCATGGCCGCGCCGATGCTGATCGTGGTGGCGCGCATGCTGCAGGGTTTTGCTACCGGCGGCGAGTACGCCAGCGCCACGGCCTTTCTGGTGGAGAGCGCGCCGGCCCACCGCAAGGGCCTGTATGGCTCGTGGCAGCTGGTGGGGCAGTGCCTGGCAGTGTTCTCCGGGGCGGCGATGGTGGCCCTGGTCACCCACTTGTGCACGCCTGCGGCGCTGGACAGCTGGGGCTGGCGTATCCCGTTCGTGCTTGGCCTGCTGATCGGCCCGGTGGGGCTGTGGATTCGCAAGCACATGGAGGAGCCCGAGGAATTCATCGAGGCGCGCCGCCAGGCCAAGGGCCAGTCGCCCAGCCTGTGGCAGGTGCTGCGTGAGCATCGGCGCAGCCTGTTGGTATCGATGGGCCTGGCCTGTGGCGCGACGGTGTCGTTCTACGTGGTGCTGGTGAACATGCCGACCTTCGCCCACAAGAACCTCGGCCTGCCGCTGGACCAGGTGCTGCTGGTGCAGATGCTTGCGGTTGGGCTGATGACCGTGGTGATCCCGCTGTCCGGGGCGTTGTCTGACCGGCTGGGGCGGCGCCCGGTGCTGATGGCCTTCACCCTGGCGTTCTTCGTCATGGTCTACCCGTTGTATGTGTGGGTGGCTGCCGCGCCGTCGCTGGAGCGCCTGCTGGTGATGCAACTGCTGCTGTGCACCGCCATCGGTGGCTTCTTCGGGCCGGCGCCCACGGCCCTGGCCGAGCAGTTCCCGGTCGAGGTGCGTTCTACCGGTGTGTCGGTGGCCTATAACGTGGCGGTGATGGTGTTCGGCGGCTTCGCCCCGTTGATCGTCACCTGGCTGAGCAAGGTGCTCGGTACCCCGGTGGCGCCGTCGTTCTACGTGCTGTTCGCCTGCCTGCTGACACTGCTGGGCACCTATTGCCTGAAAGAAGCCCCACGCGCGGGCAAGCCTGCCGCTTTCAACCTTGGAGTGAAACCGTGATGCCGCTAGCCATCGACCCCATCGTTGCCCTCGATGCCGAGGCATTGTCCCGGGCCATCCATGCCCGCCAGATATCGTGCCGGGAGGTGATGCAGGCTTATCTGGCGCACATCGAACGCTTCAACCCGCAGGTCAACGCGCTGGTGTCGCTGCGCCCGGCCGAGGCACTGCTGGCCGAGGCCGATGAGCGTGACCGCGAGCTGGGCCGTGGCCATTCGCGCGGCTGGATGCATGGCATGCCCCAGGCGATCAAGGACCTGGCCGCCACAGCCGGGCTGCGCACCACGTTGGGCTCGCCGCTGTTCGCCGAGCAGGTGCCCGAGCAGGACGCGATTAGTGTGGCGCGGGTGCGGGCCAGTGGTGCGCTGATCGTGGGCAAGAGCAATGTGCCGGAATTCGGCCTTGGTTCGCAGACCTACAACACCCTGTTCGGCACCACCACCAACGCCTACGACCCGGGCAAGGTGGCCGGGGGCAGCAGCGGTGGGGCGGCGGCGGCGCTGGCCATGCGCCTGCTGCCGGTCGCCGACGGCAGCGACATGATGGGCTCGCTGCGCAACCCGGCGGCGTTCAACAACGTGTATGGCCTGCGCCCGTCGCAGGGCCGCGTACCCCACGGGCCGGCGCCGGAACTGTTCGTGCAGCAGCTGGCCACCGAGGGGCCGATGGGCCGCAGCGTGGTGGATGTGGCGCGGTTGTTGTCGACCCAGGCGGGCTTCGATGTGCGGGCGCCGTTGTCGCTGGGCGATGGCCGGCGCGATTTTGCCGCCGGGTTGCAGCGCGATTTCCGCGGCGTGCGGGTTGGCTGGCTGGGCGACTACGACGGCTACCTGGCGATGGATGACGGGGTGCTGAGCCTGTGCGAAGCGGCCCTGGCAGACTTCGCCGAACTGGGCTGCCGGGTCGAGGCCTGCCAGCCGGCGTTCGACATGGCGCGTTTGTGGCAGTGCTGGCTGACCCATCGCCACTTCCTGGTGCACGGCAACCTCGCTGCGGCCTATGCCGACCCGGGCAAGCGCGCGCTGCTCAAGCCCGAGGCGCAGTGGGAGGTGGAGGGTGGCCTGCAACTGAGCGCGGCGGCGGTGTACCAGGCTTCGGTGGCCCGCAGCGACTGGTACCGCGTGCTGGGCAAGCTGTTCGAGCGTTACGATTACCTGCTGTTGCCATCGGCCCAGGTGTTCCCATTCGATGCACGGCAACCGTGGCCAACGGTGGTCGGAGGGCGGGCGATGGACACCTATCACCGCTGGATGGAAGTGGTGATTGGGCCGACCCTGGCCGGCTTGCCGAGCATCAGCGTACCGGTCGGTTTCAACGCTGCTGGGTTGCCCATGGGCCTGCAGATCATCGGCCCGGCCCAGGCCGACCATGCGGTGTTGCAGCTGGCCCATGCCCATGAACAGCTCACCCGTTGGGTAGCGCGGCGCCCACCCCGGAGCCTGCAAGCGCCATGAAACCGCTGGGCAGGCGCGGATCTTGCTGGCTATCCTGACCATCCAGTTACAGGGAGGTCACACTCATGGGCATCACGGCAGACAGTGGCGGCGTGCGTTCGGTGGAACGGGCGCTGGCCATCGTCGACCTGCTTGGCGAACACCAGGCGCTGGGCCTGGAAGAACTGCATTACCTGACGGCGCTGCCCAAGGCCACGGTATCGCGCATGCTCGCCACCTTGCAGGAGCAAGGCTGGGTTTACCGCGGCCTCAGCGACAGGCGTTACCGGCTGTGCGCGCGGCGCCTGTTCGGTGACCGCCAGCTGCGTTTCAAGCGGCGCCTGGTGGAACACGCCGCGCCCATGCTGCTGGAATTGAGCGAGCGCACCGGGCTGGTGGCCGACCTGTCGTGTTTCGACGGCGAGCGGCTGGAGGTGATGGAAAGCGCTGTGCCCCAGGTATTGCGCAAGCGTTACCCGCACACCTGCCAGATCGTCGGCCATCATGCCAGCCTGTTCCACTCGGCGATGGGGCGGGCATGCCTGGGTGAGTTGGCGGTCGATGAAGTGCAGCGCCTGGCGGCCCATGAGCGGGTGGGCGACGAGACGGTGCTGCGCGACATCGAGGAGGAAGCGAACAAGGGGTTCGGCCAGCGCACCGAAGGGCACTGGGAGTACCCGGTGCGCTTGCCGTTCCTGATCCGCGCCATTGCCCTGCCGGTGCATGCCGAAGGGCGCCTGGCCGGGAGCATTGCCTTGCACTGGCCGCTGGACCAGGCGCCGGTGGAGCGGGTGTTGAACCTGCACCTGAACAGCCTGGCTACAACGGTGGGGGAGGTGCAGCGGGCCTTGGTGGTTTAGCGGGGACCTGTACTGGCCTCTTCGCGGGCTTGCCCGCTCCCACAGGTACCGAGCAGGTCTCAGGCAATGCACCATCCCTGTGGGAGCGGGCGAGCCCGCGAAGAGGCCAGTGCAGCAAACAACAAAAGAAGCTGTGTCCGCAGCCCTTCAACGTTCCAGGCTGTACATCCGGCACTCCGCCAGCAACGCCAGCAGGTTCGGCTCCCGCTCCCGCGCCTTGAGGAACACCACGCCAATATGCTGCTGCAAGCGATATTGCGGCTTCAGGGCAATCAGCCTGACCCGGTTTTCGTACACCGCTGCGATCCGCCCAGGCAGCAAGGCAAAGCCCACGCCCGAGCTGACCATGCTCAGCAGGGTGAAGATATCGTTCACCTGCATGGCCACCTTGGGTTCGAAGCCAGCCTGCTGGAACACCCGGGCACCATCGCGGTGGGTGGCAAAGCCCTGGGTCAGGGTGATGAAGGTGGAGTCGGCCAGGTCGGCCAGGTCCACCTCGGCCTGCTCGGCGAAGGGTGAATCGATGGGCACGGCAAGGAAGATGTCGTCGGAGAACAGCGGCAACTGCTCGCAGGCCGGGTCGCTGACGCTTTCGTCGAGCGACACGAGGATGGCCTCCAGCTCGTGGTTCTTCAGGCGCTGCAGCAGGTCGACGTTGGAGCCCAGGGTCAGGTCGATGTTGAGTTCGCTGCGGCGCAGCTTGAGGCCCATGACCAGCTTGGGCACGGTTTTCACCGTCAGCGAGTAGAGCGCGCCCAGGCGGAAGCGCTCGGCGTAGAAGCCGGCGGCCTCGCGGGTAAGGCGGACCATCTGCTCGGCGTCCTGGATCAGCTGGCGGGCTTTCTTTTCCAGCACGTAGGCGCTTTCCAGCGGGATCAGCTGGCGGCCTTCGTGCTTGAACAGCGGGCAGCGCAGTGCGCTTTCCAGCGAGTGGATGGCGCGGTGCACGCTGACGGCGCTGGTGGCCAACTCGGCGGCGGCGCGGCCGAGGTTGCCGGTGCGCATGAAGGCGAGGAAGGTTTCCAGCTTCTTGAGGGTCAGTTCTTCGTCGATCAGCATGGGTTGACCTGGGTGTGCACAATGGCTGGGGCATGCATATTGCCTTGAAATTTTGGGGCCGCTTCGCAGCCCATCGCCGGCAAGCCAGCTCCCACAGGGACAGCGCACGGCTTGAGGCCGATGCGGTCGAGGTGGGAGCTGGCTTGCCGGCGATGGGGCGCGAAGCGGCCCCGTATGCTCATTGCATGGATCCGATCAAGGTCCACAACGCTGGGTCGTTGAAGTCACGGACAACCAGCTTCGCCCCCGCCGCCAGCAACCGCTCCGGCGTCTGCGTAGTGGCCACGCCCACGGTAAAGATCCCCGCGCCACTCGCGGCCGCCACCCCCGGCAGCGAATCCTCGAAGGCCAGTGCCTGCCCGGCCTCGGCACCCAGCCGCTGCAACCCGGTCAGGTAAGGCAGCGGGTCCGGCTTGGGCCGTGCCAGTTCCTCGGCCACCAGCACGTGCGCGAAGCGCTGGCCCAGGCCCATGGCGTTCAACATGTGTTCGGCGTTCAGCCGCGGTGCATTGGTCACCACGCACATGCCGATGTCACGAGCCTGGGCATGTTCCAGCAGGCGCACTAGGCCCGGCATCGGCTCAAGAGCCGGCGACATGTCGCGGAACAGCGCCTCCTTGCGGTCGGCCAGCACCTGGCACTGCTCGGCACTGGCGCCGGCAAACAGCTCGGCGAACAGCTCGCCGTTGGCGCGGCCGCTGACCTGGGCATCGAACTGCGCCTGGCTCAGCTCGCGGCCGTCATGCTCGCGCAACAGTTGGCGAAAGGCCTGCAGATGCAAGGTGTCAGTGTCGGTGAGGGTTCCGTCGAGGTCGAACAGCAGGGCAGTCAGCATTGGGTATCCAGGTGCAAAATCATGGGCGGGCCAGAAGGGAGATTCTTTGCCTTTGGAGTCACGTCAACTACGCGACTTCCTGAGTGTACTGGAGTACGGCAGCCTTGGCAGAGCTGTGCTCGAACGCGAGGTTGACGCCTGCGCGTCGAGTCAGCAACTGCCAAGGCTGGAAAGCCAACCCGAGAAACCGGCCGTTGGCACGCTCCGGCTTTCGAAGCTTTGTCATCAGTTCTGGTTGGCGGAGGTGGCTGGGCGCAGGTAGCTGATCTTCTGCACCTTGCCGTCGCTGTCACGGTAGGTGAGGGTGGCGGTGTCGGCGTGGTCGGTGGCGTGGCCCGAGGCCTCCACCGCGATCACTTGGGCGATGTCCAGGTTCATGCCGTACTGGTACGGGGAGGCGGTCTGGGCGAAGGCGCCGACGCTGCTGCCGAAGGTCAGGGTGGTGATGGCGATTGCTTTGATGAAGGTCATGATCATGCTCCGTTAGCTTGGGTAGTGGGATCAGCAACTGCTTGCTGTCTGGGCTGAATATTGCGCGATAATATTTAGTGCGCAAAATATATTTCCGCTATCTGGTCTATTGGAGCGCTGCATCGCCGGAAAGATTGTGTGGGTCGCGGCGAGGGCTGATATGTTTCCCGCGTACCGGTTTGCATCTGATCGACGCTGACCTATCAAGGAAGAAAAACAATGAAAACAGTGCTCGGCTTGTTGTTTTTTATCTGTCTGGACATACCTGCATTCGCTGGCTACAAGACCATTGGCTTCAAGACCTCGACATTATCGGACAGGCAAACTGACCGTCCGCTGGAGCTGGTCGTCTGGTACCCGAGTACGACCACTGCGCCACCACAGTTGATCGCTGATACCCCGGTTTTCAGTGGTGACCTCGCTGTGCGCGATGCACCTCCAACTGCAGGCACATATCCATTGGTGGTGTTTTCCCACGGCTTTCGCGGCAATTGGGGAAACCAGTCGTGGCTGGCCAGTGCACTGGCTCACCAAGGCTACATCGTGGCGGCGGTCAACCACCCCGGCACTACTACCCGCGATCGCAACCCTGAAGCCGCGGCACAGTTGTGGCGGCGTCCCATTGACTTGCAGCGGGCCATCAATGCGGTCATGGCCCAGGCGGATCAGTTCGGGCGGGTGGCGAAGGGCCAAGTTGCAGTGGTCGGCCACTCACTGGGCGGCTGGACCGCGCTGGAAATTGCCGGCGCCCGCTTTGATCCCAAGCGTTTTGCCCAGGACTGTTCCATCCATCCGCAGCTGTCGAGTTGCAGCGTCTACAAGCAGATCAATGCCGACAGCGCCCCGGCATCGAAAGCTCGACTGGGTGGCGATTTGCGCGACAGTCGTGTCACCGCCATCGTTACCCTGGATCTTGGCCTGTCACGTGGCCTGACCGATGAAAGCCTTGCGGCTTTGCCAGTGCCGACGTTGGTGATTGCGGCCGGCGCGCCTTCTGAAGACCTTCCCGCGCAGCTGGAATCTGCTGACCTTGCCAAGCGTCTGCCTTCGGCGACGAGTCGTTATGTCGAGATCGAGGACGCCAGCCATTTCAGCTTCTTGTCGACGTGCAAACCAGGCGCGATGGCGTTGCTCGAAGACGATGCTCCAGGGGATGGTGTCATTTGCCGGGACGGCGATAACGCCCGGTCTCGGGGGGCGATCCAGTTGCAGATCGCCTCGCTGGTGACTGAGTTCCTGGAGCAGCATTTTGGTCGTTGGTCTATGTAACGACGCAGCGATGGGGCGGGAACGGTCTGCTGCGACTGGCTGTTACCGACCCACAGCGGGCATCTGTAACCGGGGCCGCTTCGCGCCCCATCGCCGGCAAGCGCGGCTCCCACAGTGTCCCTGCTGATTCAATTCGCCATGTGCAGTCAGGTTTGGGACCAGCCATATAGCCTTCAGCATCATTGCGGTAGTTTCGCGGATCGCAGTCATCTTAACTAAACCTTCCAATTTCTGGCTAGTCGATAATCTCGGCATTTCAATGGTTTGCGTTCCTGTCAGCTCGCGGATTTTAATATTTACTTGGTGCTTTCGAGGTGAGGGTTTAGTTGAGCTGGAGCGTTGTTACTAAAAATTGGCGAATAAGCTTGCAGTTACGCAATAAGGATTGCTGTTTTAGGTTCTTGAGGATATATAGCTTTCTGCTGATCGGGTGTAATGGCTCAAGATGGTCGTCAGGACCCTATCTATTGGTAAGTCCTGTCGATTGCGTCCTTGTTTTTGGAACTCCTTTTGAAGATGCCGAATGTGCTTTCTCCGATACTGGGGTAAGCACTGCGTGATGTCCGCTGCTGACCATCCACAATCCAGCAGAAAAGCCAGTAATCCGTTTCTCCACACAATCGGTCCTTTTAACGCATCAGGTGTAATGCGCTTTGCTCGGGACCTAAAATAATTTTGTAGGTTAGTTGCGGGCGTGTCAGCTAGTAGTTCGCCCGCTCTAATGTCTGGGAACAGGAGTCCCTCGCTAATTTTGCAAAGTCCTAACCAAGCGTGAGTTGCTCGCACTGGACATAGCTGAGGTAAATAACCCATAGTCAAAAGCTGGGGAGGCGACTTATGGGTCTTTGGGGTTGGGCGAACTGTTATCTGTATTCTTTTTGGCGTCACCACCACGTCCTCCAGGCTCAGTGCGCAAGTCTCATTCATCTCCAATCCGTACCAGTAAGAAACGAGCAATATCGCTCGATTACGCACTGATTTGAGGAGTTTATGATGTATCAGGTGTGCTCTGTCATGGTTCAGAAGGGCGCGGGCTTTTTTGAGCTCGTGTCGGTGGCGAGCGATCTCGCCTTTTAACATTTTAGTCAGTTCGGAGACACAATGAAATGTAGGAGTCGTTTGTGAAGATATAGGTGCTTGTAAGCATGTTACGTTCTCGAACTCTCTGCAGAGCCTTAACACGGAGGGGCATTGGGTAGGATCTGCAAGTCCGAGTGTTCGATGATAGCGAGAGAACGCTGTTAGGATCCGACCGATTTTGGTAGGGGTACCTCGGAAGCTATGCAGGAGATAGAGGCACAACTCTTCAGCTGTACAGGGAAGGCCGCCTTCATAGTAATTTTGGAAATCGCGTATATAATCAATTGTTTGACGGTCAAATAGGGAGGGTGTGAGACCTGGCATGGATAACGTTTTCATCGCGTCGCTTCCTCTATGCTTGTGATTTCGTAGCGGCTTATTATCTTTCTTACGTTATGCGGTGCCTTTTATTCCCAATAGGCATCATGGGTGTGGGGCAACTGTGCGATTATCACATTGTGGAATCCGCCCCCATTCGTCATAGAAGACCTCCGCGAGGGGTTGGCATATCTACCTAAGCATGAAGTCTATGTTGAGGGTGTAGATATGTCTAAAAAAAGTACGAAGCAAGCGACGCCCAGCAATGCCTTGATTGCTCAGATGCGTAATCGCGGATCTGTACGCAGCAGTATTTGGCATGTTTATAGTTTGAAAGCCAATAATGACCTGATTCTGGAAAGCCATCGTGAAGTCGCGCACTGGCTAATCTATCTTGAGTTTGACCCATCAATAGTAGCTTTCTGGAAGCCACAAGGCGAAGAGTTCAATGCAGACCAGCGAGGCGGGCGCAAGGTAAAACTTGATGCGATTGCGACGAATGTCGAGGGCCTTATCGAGTGGCATGAGGTGAAGCCGGGATACATTGATGATCTAGAGGCGCATGAGCAGCTGAAGGTTCAGAAGGAGTTGGCGCAGGCTGCCGGTGCTCTTTACCGACTCTTCGATGAGTCAACACGCGACGCCCGTCATTATCAAGTTATGCCCTTGCTAAGATTGGCAAATTTCGTGGCGTTGACGCGTTGGAGTGTGGATATCAACGCAACGGAAGCGCTTCTTTTTCAAACCGTCGGGCTAAATAGAACCGGTACCATTGGCAGCTTGGCGCAAATACTACCCAACCTAGACATGACGGAGTTGGTCGGCGGACTCAGCCGTTTGGCAATCAAAGGGCAGGTAGAGTTAACCATTGATGCTTTCACCCCAAACCTGCAGACCACATGGTCTTGCAAAGTTGAACGGCCATGAAGCGGGTTGTGATCCCCCAGACCGTGCAAGCCGGGAACTGGCCGAGATTACCAGCCTCGGCAGTCCCCGAGGAGCACTGGCAGCTGTTCTGTCGGCGTCGCACCGCAGTGCAGATGTACATTGAAGGTCACGCTTTGCGCGCAATCGAGCAGAGGACCCACCTAAAAGGCTGGGAAGTTAATCGATTAGCGTCCCGCTTTCTCACTTTGGATGACCAAGGCCAGTGTATTGGCGAAAGAGCGCTGCTTCCCCATATTCATCTCAAACCCTACGAACGACGCAAACCATCGGGCAATAAATACAGTGGCCAGCAGGGGGGGATGTCAGGCTGCCTTCAGCAGTTACTCGAGACATACCCCGAAATTGAAGAGCGGATGGTCGCAGTTCTTAAAGACTCTGCACAGATGCTCGATGATCATAGGAATGCTATAGCGTTCCTCACCAAAAAGTTCATGCAGGTTTTGCACGCCATAGCCCCCGATCATCGTGGTTGGCCTTATACGACTAAGTATCAGGGACGCGTGAGCATACGCCGTTATATTCTCGCTCTGCGTAACCATGTTCCGGGCTCGTACATCAATGCGCATGGCAGTTCCGAGGCGAGAGCGCATATTGTCACCGGTACCGGGCACCGGCCTTACCTAGCCGCGCAGCGCCCGTTCGACATTGTGGAGTTGGATGGCCATTTTATCAGTGCTTTTTTTGTTTTGTTGGTGGAGCAAGTAAATGGCTTGATGTTCCCGATTCCGTTAGATCGCATGTGGTTACTCGCTGCTATTGATCAATATTCCCATGCCGTGCTTGCCTACAAATTGGTCTTACGAAGCCAGCCTGGGGCCAGTGACGTTCGCGAAGTGCTTGTGCGGGCAAGTTTGGGAGGGTGGAAGGCGCAAACACTGGAAAACACAAATTTTTCCTACAAAGTCGATGCGGGTTTTCCTTCAAGCGTGATTGAGGAATGTTGCGGTGTCATGTTTAGTGTGCTTAGTGTTGACTCGCATCTTTCCAATATTGCTAAGAAAATTACGCTTCAAGCTCGGCAGGATTTTGGCTTTCACCATTATTTAGGCCCAACCGGGCGTTTTGAAACGCGCGCAAAGATCGAGCGACTTTTTGCGGAGGTGGTACGACACACAGCTTTATTACCGTCGACAACCGGTAGTCACCCTCGCCATGGTAGAGCGGATGGCGCACAGGAAAAAGCCGTTGAGTATCAGTTGGATCTGACACGATTTATCCAAGCATTGGACGTTGCGCTAGCCAATTATAATACGGAACCTTCGGAAGGTATTGGCATGTTTTCGCCGTTGGGCTTGATTCGACAGTATATGAGTCAAGCCGCCATACTACCACGCATTGCCGTTGAACGCCGTGAGCGGCTGAAAGTCGACTTGATTACTAAGTATGTGACGGTGCGCGGAAGTTTGGCGGAAGGGCGACGGCCATACATCATGCTGGATCGGGTCAGGTATACCAGTGAGCATTTGGCGGCCAACTTTGATCTGATCGGGTTCAAATTGTGTGTGGAAATTGACGAGCATGATTATCGCGCTGTCAACGCTTTTCTACCCAATGGTGCAGCAATAGGTGTACTCCACGCCTGCGGTTGGTGGGCGACCTTTAGGCATACTCCGTACATTAGACGTTTGGTAAATTCATTGATTGGTCAACGAGCGTTGACTATCACAGAGGACCTTCCACCCAGTCAACAGATCTGTGACTATTTTATTCGCCACAACGAACCCAACCGGGCGCTGCTGGTTAAGCAGGCCGAGGATCCGAGCCTGTCGACACTGCCACGCGCCGTCGTACCTGTGAAGAAGCCAGTTAAGGACTACTTGCTTCAGCCGGATCAGGAATATCCCGGTCTTCCCGCAGCAGGACAAGCCGATAATCGGGGGGGGTCATGAATATAACGCATCCCTTAATCAGCAAGCAGGCACGTATCATCACGCCAGCGTTAAATTGGGCGGTGCGGTTGTGCCTTGATCGGGTTGCAATGAGGCGTTCCGCAGTGATGTTTCGTGGGCAATCACGGGTTGGCAAAAGTCGTTGCGCCGTGTTTGTGGCCGAGCAGCTAAAAAAACAGTTTCCTGAATGTCATGTTGCTTTTTATATAGCGCTGAAGCGTAAGACACGACATCCTAATAATCTTTGTCGTGAGCTTTGCTATGCTGAAAATATTCATCCAAAGGAGCGCGTGGATTTGCGTTATCATTTGGTAGCTCATGTGGAATCATTGTTGGTCGGGCAGCAAGCCGGGCAGTATCTTTTGGTGATTGATGAGGTTCAAAGATTATTGCCGGTGGACTACTTCGACTTGGCGGATCTCTACAATCTGTTACAGGCGAAGAGCATCTGCATGACGCTGATTGCCTTTGCCCAGCCGGACATTGACGCACAAATCACCATGATTAAGGCGACACGTGAGCAGCAGTTGATGGCGCGGTTTTTAACCGAAGTATTGACTTACCCTGGTTGTCGCGGCGTGGATGAGCTCGGCGTGATATTGAATGCCTATGATACAGGCTCCGAGTTCCCCTCGGGTTCTGGGACGAGCTATACCGCGCATTTCATACCCAAGGCCTTCTCGGCAGGATTTCGTTTAGCGCGTGTCACCGAGCCGCTTTGGCTCGAGTTGTCGTCCAGTACCTCCGGACCTTATATGAACAACATTCCCATGGAGCATCTGTGTGAGTCGATACTTAATCTATTGCTCAGTCTCGCAGCCAAGGACAGCACCTCCATGGAGCTTGATCCTCGCTGGGTGAGTGAAGCAGTGCAAAAAAGCAACCTACGGGCTTTTTGTGATGCATTATAACCGTGGCTATTTCTTTCCTGATGGGTTTCCCACCCCCTTCGAAGCGGCCTTTGCTACTGTGCAAAGAGCTGCGGTCATCAACGGGGTACCGGCACGCGCTTTGTTGCTGGCTTTCAGTCCTGGCGAAGGCGACCATCGGTGGCGCCACGGCAGCGTGGCCAGCGCAACGATTCAGGGGTTGTATGCGCCCGGGCGTCCCTACCTGGCGAATACGCACTTCATTGGCAGCGTTGCACAATTTTTTGCCCCGCGTGTCATGGATAAATTGCAGTACTGCCCACTGTGTGCCGCTGACTCAGGCTACCTTTCGCTCTTTTTCCATTTGCGATGTGTCCGGTGGTGTCCATGGCATCGGATTGAACTAAAATCTTTGTGCGCGCAATGTGCTGATGCTGCGGACTTTTGTCCCGATCGGAACAGTCAGCCGTGTGCTACCTGCGGTTATGCCGTGCCCAGCTTGAAAGTGATCCTCGACAGCTTGCGCTCGGGTCTCTGTGCTCAGCGTGCCGCTCATAGTTTGCGGCTATTTAGCACCTTGGCGCGTCTTCAGCGTCTGGGAATTTTAGACACCATGCGGTTGGAGGAGGGTCCTATAAATCCTCCCGTTCTGATTCAACCTCACAGTTTTTATGACGCGTTCGAAGAAGACTCGACCCTACGACGATACCGGGTGGCATTAGACATGAGAGGGGGCGAGGATAGCCTGACACAACCGCGGCAGGTGGATGTGGTCTATCGACGGTTTGTGTCATTCTGGAAGTCGAGGCTACTTCGGCGCCATCGTCATTGCCTGCATAACGCCAACAGTTCCCTAGGGATCCGCGAACGGGGATCGTGCGTGTTCGCGCTCACGCTGATGCTGTTTCGGCAGAAATTTGAAACATTGCCTATTTCAAATACTCGCATTTGCATGTCTGACGGGGCTCTGGAGTGCCTAAGTGAGTTGGGCTTCACGCGTAGTAGCCTACGCAATTATTTCAAAGTAATGTTTTATCGGTTGCTTTCCCGGCTGTGGTATCGCTGCGCCCATAGCAACGGTTTTTCTGTCCGTGTGGATTCTCGCTTCTTCTTCACGCCCTTTCTGGGCAGAACGCCATCGCTTAGCGACTACCTCGGTGAGACCATCCGAGGACGGGTCCATGAAATCATCATCGACTTGCCTGCCGGACTGCCGGTGCTGCGCAAGCTCATGAGCCACGGGCGCACCGATGCGTTGCTGCGGATTTCCCATGCTGCCGGCACCGTTTCAGTTCATACCGACGCCCAGCCAAAGTTCTTGTTCGGTTTCGAAATCCTGGCGAGCGCCTTTGTATTTTGAGTTCAGTGCATTGTGCGGGATGACGGTTGTCACTGATCGAGGCAATTATTCATCGGAGGGCGCGCTGGCACTCGCTTGAGGTGTGAGGGCCTGGCCAAGTAGCTTGGTCGCACGACTGCCCAGCAGCGATCCTGCCTGGAAATAGCCCATCACCGTAGTGATGCTGCGGTGCTCGGTCATCGCCATCACCTCTCCCAGTGGCACACCTTGACGCCCGGCCTCAGTGACAAAGCCCGAGCGCAGGCTGTGCGCTGCCCAATCCCCTTCAAGGCCGGCCAATTGCGCTCGACGCTTGACGATACGCGCCACCTGATCGCCTGATAGTCCGGTGCTACTGACCCGGCCGCCTCTGTACAGCCGACGAAACAGTGGTCCGGTCTGCGCGGGTGCCGCCTCCAGCCACGCCTGCAGTGCGTGGGCCGCAGGCCCTTGCAGGGGCTTTTCCCGCCGCTCGCCACCGGTGTCAGTCTTCGTCGCCCCCAACGCGTAGAGCCAAGTGTCTGCGTCCAAGCGACGGAGGTCCTGAACCTGCAGGCCAATCACTTCTGAGCGCCTGCGTCCGCCGCCACTCCATGCCAACAGCAACAGAGCACGGTCGCGGAGGCCGCGAATACCATCGGTACAGGTAGCAAGCATCGCCTGCAGCGGTTCCAACACCACGGCGGTTTTCTTGCGCACAGAGACGCCGTGGCGAGCCTGGGCCTTACGGGCTTCACGCAACAGGGTTTTCACGACCTGACTCTCTGCCGGGTTTTCCCACTGCTGCAGGCGATGCCACTTGGCCAGGACGGCCAGGCGGTGGCTGACCGTGCTGAACGCCAACGGGCCTGGTTTTCCTTTGACGCCGGCAGCGACCAGCGCAGCATCGAGGTCCGCTGGCAGCAGGTGGCTCCAGCAGCCTGCATCGTCGGGTCGGGCAAGGTGGTCGACAATGAACTGCACCGCCACCTCCGGCGGCAAGGGGCCATCACCGAGTGCGCGCCGGTAGCGCAGTTGCAGCCAGGCGGACCAATAGGCGAGGGCGCTCTGATAGCTGCGCACGGTGTTGGCCGCGGTACCGGCGGCGATGAATGCGTCGGCGGCGGCACGGGTGCTGGCGGCCAGTTCCGCCAACACTAAAGGCGAGGAGGAGGGCATCGCTATCGGTTCTGTCAATGTCTTCTCGCTCAACGGTGCAATAGGTGCGGATAACCGGGTGCTTATCAGACCTAATATAACGAAGAGGTCGGCATGACGATATCCATGATCGTGAAGGGCCGTTATCGACCCATAGCTGCCCTTCGCAAAGTGCCGCAATCGGCAAAAGCTGCTAGTCACGAACGCTGCCTTCGGCCCAGCGCAATCCTTCATCACGTTCGACTACAGCTGACGCTGATCCTTGAATTCCGTAACGCTTGCATCAGTGCACCGCTGTACCCAAACCGGCTGGATACCGCAAAAACCTGTTCGCTGCTAACGGAACTCGAGGGCGGCTCACGGCTATCCGTTAAAAGCGAAGAACCGGAAACACCAGACCTATCAGCGCTTGATATAGACCACATTTTGCCGCGTAGTTGGCACGTCCCGCTGGACGCAGAAAGATGGCAGCGTGGCAGCCGACAGCGACGACTCGGATATCGAAGTGATTGTGCGCTCTTGCGGCACATTGACGCCCTGGCAGCTCCTGATTCGTGAACGGCATGAGAGCATCCCAATGCTAGGCAACTTGACGTTGCTGAACCTTGGCGTCAATAGGACGGCGCAACCCTGCAATTTCGCGACGAAACGCGACAAGCTGATGCCATTGCTAGCCTTGGTCTCAATGCCCCACTGATTGCCACCTCTGCACGGGACGAAGCCGCGATTCCAGCCAAAGCCCATGCCCTCGCCAACATAGCACTGACGATCTGCCCCCGAAACGAATGATGTCCTCCCACTAAGCACAGCAGGTAGGTCTATTCACGCTCCAGACTACGAGCATCTGCGGTGACCGCCTCCACAACCCCCGCCAGCTCCCGCACTAGGTCAGGCTCGAAACGCTCCAGGTAAGCTGCGATAGTCTGATTGCGCAGCATGCGAGACACATAGCCCTTGGCAACCACGAGTACCAGCATGGTTTCGCCGAGGGTGTCCTCGACCAACCGGTAATCGTGGTAGAGTTTTTCCATCTCTCGCTCCATGCGTGCAATGTCTTCAGCAGTCACGCCCTCACTGACTTTCTTTGCCTCAACCAGCTGTTCAGGACGCGTTGCGGCTAATACCATTTCGGCGTAGCGACCAGTAAAGCAGTTGGCGGAAATCATCATCTCGACTAGTTCTACCTGGCGCATCGGCTTCATCTTACGCAACACGCGAAAGACCGCCTGACTAACCATTCGCGTTTTCAGCATCTCAGCGACTTCCGGCGCAATCCCCCGCAACAAATGCTGGCGCTCGCGGATGCGTCCGACGTTGACGCTCAAGACTTCGGCAATCCGCTCGGCAGTCGTTCCTTTGCGTATCGCCTCCAGAATCATCTTGTGCTCTTGAATCGGGGTAAGTCGGTTGACCTGCCGGTTGTAGGTAAAACCTTCGTCATCTGTCGCCAACAGGCACAACGTGTCTTCCGCCCCCAACTGTGCGAGCGCAGCTAGCCGCAAATGACCATCCAACAGTAGATAACGAGGCTCCCCTCCCGTCCCGTGAACCGGCTCGGGATAAACCGCGAGCGGCTCGACCACGCCCAATTCACGGATGGAGGCTAAAATCGCTGCGAATTTGACGGACGTCAGCATGTCGTGGGTGACTTGGCGAGAGGGCAAGATCAGCGGTAAGCGGACGGTAATCAACTCGGGGGCAAAGGCACGCTTGACGACAGTCATGCGTCCCCCTGAATTCGCTCGGCCAATACCTGCGGCATATCATCAATACCTTCACTGCGTAACATTGACCGGAAAAATTCATCGGCCAACAACCGACGCAATGCAGTCACGACGAAGAGCAATCTTTGCTCACCGATGTCCGCCTTCTTTACCATCAGGCGCTGACGGCGCACCTCAGTCTGATAGGCAGTCAGCAACTGGCGAGGAGTGGTCATGCGCTCGCCTCCATGCTGCCTACCATAGCCCTTGCCAAGAACGCGTCTTCGGTCGATCAGGCGGCGCACCTTGATGAGTTCATCTCCTTTTAACAATCCACTTTCATAGGCTTCGACCATGGCGGCCTGGACCTGGGCATCGTCGGACCGTGCCACATGGATCGCGACTTTAATCGGTAGCCAGCCCTTTTCGACGGCAGCGATCAGGCGCTCCTCTCCCTGCCGCAACAAGATCAAAATGCCGCCAACATAGGCACGGTCCAAGCAGGTTTTCTGGGCAATCTGCCTGATGGAGTAACCACGCTCGTGCAGTACGTTGATCGCCATCAGCAAGTCGCGGTTCGAATGCTTACGTCGCGCCAGATTCTCTACCAGGCTGATGAGATAGCGGTCTGCCTCTGCCGCCGTCACCACGACCGCTGGAATGGCCGACTCCCCCAGGACCTTGAAGGCTTCGAAGCGCCCCTGCCCACAGATCAGGTCGAAACTCGAACCGTTACGGGTCACCGTGATCGGTCGTTTCAACCCCAGACTCGCAATGTTTTCCACCAGGCGTGCAAACACTTGTTGATTGCGACTACGCGGATTGAGCACGCGAATATCCGCGAGTGGGATCTGCGCAATAGGCGCCGCCTGCGCCACATGAAGTGCAAGATGCTCTTCCGATGTGGCCATTACGCAGCGCTCCCCAGGGGTATACGTCGACTCAGGGCCGCTAGGATATCCAAGCTGTTGAACCGGTAGAGTTCCAATTCGCGCGGATTAGTATCTCCCAGACGCAGGTGAGGTGCCGCCAAATCGATCATGGGAAAGAGGTAGTAATCAAGCACCTCCTGCTCACCTGGGAGCATGCGAACAGCGACAGTAAGGTCAGGTAACAAGCCGAAATCGAAGCGTAGCTGCCAACGCCTGCGCACTGACTCTGAACATTGACAGCGGCAAAGCACCACCGAAATCGAGAACTCATCATTAACCCAAACCAGCTGGGTCTGGGGATCGACCGAGATGTGTCCACCGACAAGACGAATGCGCTCCTGTGTGTCGACCAAGATGTGCGGATACAGCTCTCGCAGCCGACGATTGGCCTCCAGAAAGCTGTAGTCCCGTCCGGGGGAATAGCCAATTAGGCTGTAGCTGCGTAGCAGACTACCAAAGCGCTGGCGATAACAACTGCTGGAGGGGCAATCCTCTTGCTCATCAATGATCAACCCAGACAGACAACCTCGCTCCGCAAATAGTTGTTTCAGCGTCGCCAGCATTTGCTCGTCAGTCCAGTGCCGTGACCGCGCTCGGATGATGGCCTGCGCCGCGAGAAACAAAGCGTGGTCGACCACAGAGGAGAAGGCACCGTCGGACCGCACCAACTGATCAACTGGATTGGATGTTCGGGGCTGTTTCAGCTTGCCAGACGTGCGATTCCAAACATTGTTACCGATGTACTTTTCGTTGATCAGGACCTGATGCACCACTCCCCGTGACCAAGGTCGCTGGAAGTCTGTAAGCAGTCCACGCCGATTCAGTTGAGTTGCAATTTCAGCTTCGGTTCGACCTTCCCTGACAAATGCCTGGTAAATGTCTTGAACGACCTGTTGTTCGGACTCAGGACCAGGCGTGAGAATCACCCGATCCGTCTGAAGGCTTTTGTACTCTCCCCGATCCAAGATTGCTTTAGGCTGCCCTGTCTGATCTATAAGTTGACGACGCAATCCATATCCAGCCGGGCCACCTTGTCGGTATCCCAGCTGGATCAAGCGCGACTGCCCCGCAAACACCTTGACGGACAGCTCACGACTGTACTCACCAGCCATCATGCGTTTAACACTCTTGATGATGCTGGATACCGGTGAGCCATCGTTAACGAACTGTTCGGCGCAATATTCGACCCTGACACCCGCCTGCCGACATCGAACTTCGTAGCTGGCGCTCACATCAGGGTCCTGAAAGCGCCCCCAGCGACTTACGTCATAGACCAAAACTACAGAGAACTCGGACTGACCAGCGTCGACATCTAGAAGTAGCTGTTGGAGAGCTTCCCGACCATCCAGGCTCAAGCCACTTTTACCCGCATCGGTGTATACCCGGACGATCTCCAGCTCATGTGCTGCCGCATAAACGCGAATGGCATCCAGCTGATTTTCAGTGGAGTACTGCTGGTGCTCCGTCGACATGCGGACATAGGCAGCAGCTCTATTGCTGCCTTCGGTCGTGGATAGATGTGCTCGTCTCATTTGTAGATCGATGCCCCCTTAGCGACTTGGGGTCTACACCCATGCCAAGCCGTAGACCGCACCACACCTACCGGCCTACATCAGATGCGCTACTCACGAATATAAAGAGGAGATACGGAAAGATGATCACTAAAATGGGTAATTCATTTCCAATCTGCGCCCAAACTTACGCCGGTGCCCTAGCTGCTGCCTTGCGCACCGAATTAGGCACGTCACATCGCGCAATCAAGACGCTGCGCCATTGGACCGATGCCAGTGAACGTACGGCTAAGCATTGGCTGGCGGGCAGCCATGGTCCGAGTGGCCTTCATTTGATTGAATTAATGCGGCATTCCGAACATGCCCTTCAGGCGGTGCTTGAGTTGGCGCAGCGGAACTCGTCCGTAGCAGTGGTCTGGCTTCCCGCTTTGCGCGAGCGTTTGCTTGACGTCGCGGAAATGATCGATGTTTGCCTGGGTCCTGGCAGCGCTCACTGACAGCCATTTGAGCGGTCTCCGGCCTCTCTATCGCTGTAGCCTGAATCCTCCGTGCTCAGAAGATTCCAACCCATTTAAAGTATGAGGATCCAGCATTTGAAGAGTGCAGGATGTCCAAGTCTAAAAAACTGGTGGCGGGACTACTGTTCAGCTGAATGTCCGTAGTTGGCCGATTGCTGCCGCTCTCCACAGGCAGCTTTGGGTCGAAAGCGGTCAGTCGCGTCCAGACCGGCTGAATATGCACATCGCGAAAACGCACCTCCGGACGCCATACTGTCCTACTCCGACTGCTCCGACTGCATCAGCATGGTCCTCAGGCGACTGAGCAAGAATGCCGGACGATACAGTACACCGCGCATAGTCGCCGGATCTGATAGAGGGCAAGCGCTCGCAGAATGAGTATCTCAGGTAACTAAACAGGTTGAGCGCCCCCACAACAAAATCGCTAGCAACCCGGCGATGTACGTCGAGCCAGTCAGTTGGCGGATGATTAGACGGTATCGGGCCTTGAGACTGTCCAACCAGACGTCATGGGTTGAACATGGGATTGGGGCTTTCATTCAATTGGCAGATCGCAAGCGCCGCCACAAGGTTGTGCGGCTGATGCCGAGACGGCGGGCGGCTTCGTCGAGGTTGCCGTGGCAGCTTTCCAGCGTTTCCTTTACATGGCGCAGTTGCGCGATCTTGCCGATGGTGTGCAGGTCCGTTTCGCCTGGCGACTTTTTCCGGGCGGGTGAACGGGGAGGGCCTTCGCACAGTTCAGGTAGCACGCGTGCCAGGTACTGCTCTTTCAAGCGGTGTTCCTCAAGCAGTTCGCGTGCCGAGAGCATCGCGCGCTCGATCACATTCTCCAGTTCCCGGACATTGCCCGGCCAGGCATAGCGTTCAAGGTACGGCAGCAGCGCGGCGGGGATGTCTGCAGCTCCCGGTGGTTGCCCCTGAACAAGCAGGCGCTGGCTAATGACCCGGCAGATCAGGGCAATGTCCTCAGGGCGCTCTCGCAGCGGGGTGGTCTGCAGACGCAGGATGTTGAGCCGGAAATACAGGTCGGTACGGAAATCGCCATCGTCCATGGCGCTGCGCAGGTCCTGGTGGGTGGCGGCAATGATGCGCACGTCGATGGCAATCGGTTCGGTGCTGCCCAGGCGCAGGACTTCGCGCTCTTGCAGCACGCGCAGAAGGCGTGTTTGCAGCGAAACCGGCATGTCGCCGATCTCGTCGAGGAACAGCGTGCCGCGGTGTGCCGCTTCGAACAGGCCTGGCTTGCCACCTTTGCGCGAGCCGCTGAAGGCGCCTTCCTCGTAGCCGAACAATTCACTTTCCAACAACGACTCGGGAAACGCCGCGCAATTGATGGCGACAAAGGGGCCCTGCCGGCGTGGGCTTTCGTTATGGATTCCCTGGGCGAGCAGTTCCTTGCCGGTGCCGCTTTCACCGGTAATCAGGATGGTCGAATGGCTGGTGGCAAAACGCTTGGCCAACTGCAGCATCTCGCGGTTGGCCTTGCTGTTGCCGTTGAGCTGGTCGAGCCGGTAACGGGCAGTGAACGCACCGGGGCGGCGGGTGGATCGGATGCGCTGGTCGGCACGTTGCACAACAGTGATGTCCTGGCAGGTCAGGACCAGGCCGGTACGTTCGCCGTTCTCCAGGATAGGCAGTAAATTGCTCACCACGACGTGCGAGCCGAGCCGCATCACACGGTTTTCTTCACCCGTGCCTTCCTGCAGCGCCTGCTGCATGTCCAGTTCCGGGCACAGCTGCTGCAGCGGCCGGCCCAACGCTGCGCTAACCGGCAGGTCCAGCAGCTGCGCAAGGGCCGGGTTGAGCGACTGCACCACGCCTTGGTTGTCGACCGCTGCAACGCCGGCGGGGATATGCCGCAGCACGGCATTCAGATGCCGCCGTTTGGCGATCTCGACGCGCTGAGTGTCGAGAATGCCCAGGGCTTCCTCCAGCGCTTTGCGCGCGGTTTCTTCGCTCAGCGACAGCACGCCATGCAGCCCTGCCTGCTCCGCCAGCCCCACCACCGTCGACGAGCCGATGATGCTGCGACAGCCTAGCTGGGCCGCCTGTTCGACGGCCTGGCGGGCCTCTTCCAGGGAGGTGTAGGCGGCCTGGTGAACCTGGACGGTGAAGAGCGCGGCCATGGCTTGCAGGTCGTGGTTGATGTGGTTGTAGCTGAGCACGGCCACTTGGGAGGAGCGTTCGCGGGCCTGCCCCAATGCCCGTAGCAGATCGCCGCTGCCCACGCGCATCGCCAGTACCGGGCGTGTCAGGTGTTTGCGCAGGTAGGCGGCGGTCGCCCCGGCGCAGACGAACACATCGACCTTACCTGCCTGCTCCAATTCTAGGGCGGTCTGCAGTGCTTCAGCCACCGAGGTGTCGAGGACTTCGATACGGGTATCGGGGTAGTCCGTCGTGAGCCCGGCCACCACATGGGCGAGCCGGCTCCGTTGTTGGGGGCGCTGCAAGTGGCTGATCAACACGACGACCTGGGAGGCAAGAGCATCCATCACGGGGCCTATTCATATTTGAAATGTTTCGATATTGAATCAATACCTTGCAAATATGCAACGAGCAGCCTGACTTTCGCTCGGCGGTGAGGCGTCAGAACCCAGGCTGTATGCGGCCTGTGGCTGACTTTTGAAGAGTTGGCCCAGGCCTTGCTCTTGGGCTTGTGCCAACCCAGAAACCAAAGGCAGGGCCTACAGACCCATGAGCAGTTCACCAACGATTTCCCCGGCCAGCGATACGTTCGCGGCCATGACTGACGATCACCGCCTGGCCGAGTTCATCCGAGAGCAGGCCTCGGCAACGCGGGTGGTCATCCAGGCGCGCAAGCGCCTGAGCGGCGGTGCCATCCAGGAAAACTGGCTGCTGGACCTGCTGATCGAAGGCGGCCCGTGGGCTGGTGTCCGGCGTTGGGTACTGCGCAGCGATGCGCTTTCAGCGCTACCCGCCAGCCTTGACCGTGCACAGGAGTTCGCCGTGCTGCAGGTGGTTTACCAGGCCGGCGTGAAAGTGCCACGCCCGCTCTGGCTGTGCCGCGATGTGCGCGTGCATGGGCGGGTGTTCTTCGTGATGGAGTATGTGCCGGGTAGCGCTACCGGCCGCGCGCTCAGCACCGGCGCCGGTCCTCAGGGCCGGGCGCAACTGGCGGCGCAGCTTGGCGCCAACCTGGCGCGTCTGCATCAGGTCCGCCCGCCGTGCGCCACGCTGGGCTTCCTGTCCGTTCCGGACAGCTCGCCGGCCCTGGCGACCATCGACGCCTACCGCCGCTACCTCGACACCCTCGCCGATGCCTATCCGGTGCTGGAATGGGGCCTGCGCTGGTGCGAGCTGCATGCGCCGCGCAGCAGCACCCTGTGCTTGTTGCACCGTGACTACCGCACCGGCAACTACCTGGCCAGCGAAGAAGGGCTGGAGGCCGTGCTCGACTGGGAGTTCACCAGCTGGGGAGATCCTTGCGAGGACCTCGGCTGGTTCACCGCCCGCTGCTGGCGTTTTACCCGTCCAGACCTCGAAGCCGGCGGCATTGGCCAGCTGGAGGATTTTCTGCGTGGTTATCACGAGGTGTCTTCGCTGTGCATCGAACGCAGTCAGCTGCACTACTGGCAGGTCATGGCCACCCTGCGCTGGGCAGTCATTGCCTTGCAGCAAGGGCAGCGCCATCTGTCCGGTGAAGAACCGTCGCTCGAGTTGGCACTGACAGCCCGGCTGTTGCCGGAGCTCGAACTCGACATCCTGCACATGACTGGAGCCGAAGCGCCATGACCCAACCCAACGCCCACCAATTGCTCGAGATCGCCCGCGCGACGCTTCTGGAGCAGCTGTTGCCAGCGCTGCCCGGCGAGTTGCGTTACCCGGCCTTGATGATCGCCAACGCCATGGCCATTGCGGCCCGCGAAAGCCGCCTGGGTGCTCAGGCCGAGGATCAGGAGCAGGCGCGTCTGGTCGCCTTGGTCGATGACGCGCCGTCGACATTGCCCGACCTGCGCCGCCAACTGGCTCGCGCCATTCGCCAGGGCAGCCATGACGCCCCGCAAACCCGGCGCACCCTGGTCGAGACATTGCGCCAGATCACCGTTGCCCGATTGGCGATCAGCAACCCCAAGGCCTTGCCCTGAAACTGCATCGACCACCCCATTCCTCCGATAGACAAGAACACACAAGGACAGCCATGAACTTCACTCTCCCGGACGAACTGCTCGCCTTGCAGGCCAAGACCCGAGACTTCATTGCCGAACAGGTCATCCCGTTCGAGAACGACCCCCGCCAGGACAGCCATGGCCCCAGCGACGCCCTGCGCCAGGACCTGGTGGCCCGCGCCCGCGCCGCCGGCTTGCTGACGCCTCACGCCAGCCGCGAAATGGGCGGCCTGGAGCTGAGCCATGTGGCCAAGGCGATCGTTTTCGAAGAGGCCGGTTACTCGCCGCTGGGCCCGGTAGCGCTGAATATCCATGCGCCGGACGAAGGCAATATCCACCTGATGGACGTGGTCGCCACCGAGGCGCAGAAGGACCGCTGGTTGCGCCCGCTGGTCCAGGGCCATGCCCGTTCGTGCTTCGCCATGACCGAGCCTGCTCCGGGCTCCGGTTCGGATCCGTCGATGCTGCGTACCACTGCCACCCGCGATGGCGACGACTATCTGATCAATGGCCGCAAGTGGCTGATCACCGGGGCCGAAGGCGCGGACTTCGGCATTATCATGGCGCGCATGGAGGATGGCACCGCGACCATGTTCCTGACCGACATGAAGCGCGACGGCATCATCCATGAACGTCAGCTGGACTCGCTGGACGGCTGTTTTACCGGTGGTCACGGGCAGCTGCGTTTCGACAACCTGCGTATCCCGGCGAGCGATGTCCTCGGCGAGATCGGCAAGGGCTTCCGTTATGCCCAGGTGCGCCTGGCGCCCGCACGCTTGACTCATTGCATGCGCTGGCTCGGTGCCGCGCGCCGCGCCCACGACATCGCCTGCGACTATGCGCGCACCCGTGACGCCTTCGGCAAGCCGCTGGGCGAGCACCAGGGCGTGGGCTTCATGCTCGCCGACAACATGATGGACCTGCACGTGGTGCGCTTGGCGGTCTGGCACTGCGCCTGGGTGCTCGACCAGGGCCGGCGTGCCAATGTCGATTCGAGCATGGCCAAGGTGATCAGCGCCGAGGCGCTGTGGCGGGTGGTCGATCGTTGCGTCCAGGTATTGGGTGGCCGCGGGGTGACCGGGGACACCGTGGTGGAGCGGATCTTCCGCGACATTCGCCCGTTCCGCATCTATGACGGTCCGAGCGAAGTGCACCGCATGAGCCTGGCGAAGAAGCTGCTCGACCAGCGCCTGGGGGCCCACTGATGCAGCCGAACCTTGTCCGACTGTTCGCCCTTGACGGGCGCCGCGCCCTGGTGACCGGGGCCTCCAGCGGCCTGGGCCGTCACTTCGCCATGACCCTGGCCGCTGCAGGCGCCGAGGTGGTGGTGACCGCCAGGCGCCAGGCGCCGCTGCGGGCGTTGGTGGAGGCCATCGAGGTGGCTGGAGGGCGGGCGCAGGCCTTTGCCCTCGATGTGACCAGCCGTGAGGACATCTGCCGGGTGCTCGATGCCGCCGGCCCGCTGGATGTCCTGGTCAACAATGCGGGGGTGAGCGACAGCCAGCCTTTGCTGGCCTGCGATGATCAAACCTGGGACCACGTGCTCGACACCAACCTCAAGGGCGCCTGGGCCGTGGCCCAGGAAAGCGCCCGGCGCATGGTGGCGGCGGGGAAGGGGGGCAGCCTGATTAATGTCACCTCGATCCTCGCCTGCCGTGTGGCCGGTGCCGTAGGCCCTTACCTGGCGGCCAAGGCCGGCCTGGCCCACCTGACCCGCGCCATGGCGCTGGAGTTGGCGCGCCATGGCATCCGGGTGAACGCCCTGGCGCCCGGCTACGTGATGACTGATTTGAACGAGGCCTTCCTGGCCAGCGAGGCCGGTGACAAGTTGCGTTCGCGTATCCCCAGCCGACGCTTCAGCGTGCCGTCGGACCTGGACGGCGCCTTGCTGCTGCTCGCCAGCGATGCTGGGCGGGCGATGAGCGGCGCCGAGATCGTGGTCGATGGCGGCCATCTGTGCAGCAGCCTGTAACGCGCCCTGGCGCAATAATAACAAGAACAGGAGGTAGGTATGTGCGTGCAAAACCTGAGCAAAGTGTCGATGAGGTGTCTGCCATGATGGTTCCAACCCTCGATCACGAGCTTGCCCCCAACGAAGCCAACCATGTGCCGCTGTCGCCGCTGTCGTTTCTCAAGCGGGCCGCACAGGTATATCCGCAGCGAGATGCGGTGGTCTATGGTAGGCGGCGTTACAACTATCTTCAGTTGCACGAGCGCAGCCGTGCTCTGGCCAGTGCCCTGGAGCGGGTCGGTGTGCAACCGGGCGAACGGGTGGCGATACTGGCCCCGAACATCCCTGAAATGCTCGAAGCCCACTATGGCGTGCCCGGTGCCGGGGCGGTGCTGGTATGCATCAACATTCGGCTCGAGGCACGCAGCATCGCCTTCATCTTGCGGCACTGCGCGGCCAAGGTATTGATCTGCGACCGCGAGTTCGGTGCCGTGGCCAGTCAGGCGCTGGCCATGCTCGATGCGCCGCCCTTGCTGGTGGGCATCGACGATGATCAGGCCGAGCGCGCCGACCTGGCCCACGACCTGGACTACGAAGCGTTCCTGGCCCAGGGCGACCCCGCGCGACCCTTGAGTGCGCCACAGAACGAATGGCAGTCGATCGCCATCAACTACACCTCCGGCACCACGGGGGACCCCAAGGGCGTGGTGTTGCATCACCGCGGCGCCTACCTAAACGCCTGCGCTGGGGCGCTGATCTTCCAGTTGGGGCCGCGCAGCGTCTACCTGTGGACCTTGCCGATGTTCCACTGCAACGGCTGGAGCCATACCTGGGCGGTGACGTTGTCCGGTGGCACCCACGTGTGTCTGCGCAAGGTCCAGCCTGATGCGATCAACGCCGCCATCGCCGAGCATGCCGTGACTCACCTGAGCGCCGCCCCGGTGGTGATGTCGATGCTGATCCACGCCGAGCATGCCAGTGCCCCTCCGGTGCCGGTATCGGTGATCACTGGCGGTGCTGCCCCGCCCAGTGCGGTTATTGCGGCGATGGAGGCGCGTGGCTTCAACATCACCCATGCCTATGGCATGACCGAAAGCTATGGCCCCAGCACATTGTGCCTGTGGCAGCCGGGGGTCGACGAGTTGCCGCTTGAGGCCCGGGCGCAGTTCATGAGCCGCCAGGGTGTCGCCCACCCGATGCTCGAGGAGGCCACGGTGCTGGATACCGATACCGGCCGCCCGGTTCCAGCCGATGGCCTTACCCTTGGCGAGCTGGTGGTGCGCGGCAACACCGTGATGAAAGGCTACCTGCACAACCCAGAGGCCACCCGGGCCGCATTGGCCAATGGCTGGCTGCACACGGGCGACCTGGCCGTGCTGCACCCGGACGGTTACGTGGAAATCAAGGACCGGGCCAAGGACATCATCATCTCCGGTGGCGAGAACATCAGTTCGCTGGAAATCGAGGAAGTGCTCTACCAGCACTCAGAGGTGGTTGAGGCGGCGGTGGTGGCGCGCCCGGACTCGCGCTGGGGTGAGACACCCCATGCGTTCGTCACCTTGCGCGCTGATGCGCTGGCCACGGTTACGGAGGCCGACCTGATCCGCTGGTGCCGTGAACGCCTGGCGCACTTCAAGGCGCCGCGGCATGTGTCGCTCACGGAACTGCCCAAGACCGCCACCGGCAAGATCCAGAAGTTCGTCCTGCGCGAGTGGGCCCGGCAACAGGAGGCGCAGACCGCCGACGCCGAGCATTGATCGAGCTGCAACAGCTGCACACCCCATAACAACAAGTACATTGAGCGAGGTGTCCCATGTCCAGCCTGTTATACGCGCGCGTTCGCGCCAGTGCCCGGTTCCAGCAACTGGTGACGCGCAGAAACCGTTTTACCCTGAGCCTGTTCGTGCTGATCCTGGCCTTGTTCTATGGCTACATCGCATTGGTATCGTTCTGGCCCGAGCTGATCGCCAGGCGCCTGGTCGAGGGGTCGAACATGACCTTCGGCGTCGCGGCCGGCGCTTTCCTGTTCGTGTTCTTCTGTGCGCTGTCGGCGTTCTATGTGTACCGGGCCAATGGCGAATTCGATCGCCTGACGCAGACGCTGGTCGCCGGGCTGGAAGAGGAGTGGGGCGCATGAAGAAACTACTGCCTCTGGCTTTGTTGCTGCACTCCGGCCTGCTGTTGGCTTCGCCTGCGCTCGGCGCGGGCCAGCGTCAGCCGCTCAACCTGCATGCGATAGGCATGTTCATGGTGTTCGTGCTGTTCACCCTGTGCATCACCTGGTGGGCAGCGCGGCGCACCCGCTCGACGGCGGACTTCTACAGTGCCGGTGGCGGCATCCTGGGCTGGCAGAATGGCCTGGCGCTGGCCGGTGACTACATGTCCGCCTCGACGCTGTTGGGGATCACCGCGCTCATCTACACCTCCGGCATGGACGGCTACATCTACCTCATTGCCTTCTTCGCGGGCTGGCCGGTGTTGCTGCTGTTGATGACCGAGCGGCTGCGCAACCTGGGCCGCTTCACCTTCGCTGACATCACTTCGTACCGCCTCGACCAGGGCAAGGTGCGCACCATGGCCGCCATCGGTTCGCTGACCGTGGTGTGTTTCTACCTGGTGGCGCAGATGGTCGGGGCCGGGCAGTTGATCAGGCTGCTGTTCGGCCTGGACTATCACATCGCCTTGGTGATCGTCGGTGCGCTGATGATGCTGTATGTGACCTTCGGCGGCATGGTGGCGACCACCTGGGTGCAGATCATCAAGGCATTCCTGCTGCTGGTGGGCGGCTCCGTGGTGCTGTTCCTGGCGATGCGCGAATTCGACTTTAGCTATGACACCCTGGTCAGCAAGGCCATGCACACCCATGCCCTGGGCGAGCGCCTGCTGGCGCCCGGCAGCCTGCTGGCTGACCCATTGACAGCGCTGTCGCTGAGCCTGGGGCTGGTGTTCGGCACCGCCGGGCTGCCGCATATCCTGATGCGCTTCTTCACCGTCAGCGATGCCCGGGAGGCACGCAAGTCGGTGCTCTATGCCACCGGGTTCATCGGCTACTTCTTCAATGTCATTTTCCTGCTGGGCCTGGCGTCGATCGTGATCGTCAGCCAGCAGCCGCAGTTCTTCGAAGGCGGGCAGGTGGGTGGCAAGCTGGTGGGCGGGGGCAACATGGTGGTCATGCACCTGGCCCAGGCTGTAGGCGGCAACCTGCTGCTGGGCTTTTTGTCTGCCGTGACCTTCGCCACCATCCTGGCCGTGGTGTCAGGCCTGGCCCTGGCCGGGGCGTCCGCCATCGCCCATGACCTGTATGCGCGGGTGATCATGAAAGGCGCGGCCAGCGAGGCCCAGGAGCTGCGGGTGACCAAGCTGGCGACCCTGGGCCTTGGCCTGGTGGCGATAGCCCTGGGCATCGTGTTCGAAAACATCAACGTGGCCTTCATGGTCGCGCTGGCCTTTGGCATCGCCGCTTCGGCCAACTTCCCGGTGCTGTTCCTGTCGATGTTCTGGTCGGGGTTGACCACGCGCGGCGCGTTGGCCGGTGGCTACGTGGGGTTGGTCAGCGCCATGGGCTTCGTGGTGTTTTCCAAGCTCGTGTGGGTGGATGTGTTGCACTTTCCCGAGCCGCTGTTCCCTTATACCCAGCCTGCGCTGTTCTCCATGCCGCTGGCGTTTGCGGTGGCGTATGGCGTTTCCCGGCTAGACCGGACTGCGCGAGCCAAGGCAGAAAGGGCGGCGTTCGCCGACCAGTTCGTAAGGGGCCAGACCGGCCTTGGTGCCAGCGGTGCGGTCGATCATTGATTACCTGCGGCCGCTGGCGGATGCGTGCCAGCGGCCAGGTGAAACCTCGTTAATACCCCCTGAAAATCTCGCCGATGCTGGTGATCGGATGCCCCATGCGCTGCGCCGCCGCTCGGTTGACGAGAGAAGGCCTGGGGGCAAGCAGGGCACTCAGGAAAACGGCCAGCGTCAACACGGCCAGTAGAAAACCAAATCGGCGCATATGATCCTCCAGCGATTTTTATTGTTGTTGTCTTCAGGTTCGATCCGAAAGGCCAGTATCACGCGGTTAGTGCCCGGGCGCTTTGTCGTGGGCGAATGACAGGGTGATGGCTGCAATGTCCTGGTTGCCATAGCCCATTGATGCCGCGCGCTGCGCGACTTGGCATACCGCGTCGAACACTGGCGTCCAGGCCCCTTGTGCATGCAGGGATTGGGCAATGTGCGCGAAGGCATCTACATGTACATCGAGCCTCGCCTGGTCGCCTGCGAAATCCTGCGCTTCGAGCCGGCGTGCCGCTTCCTCGAGTGCGTCGGCGACGAAAAAGCGTGACGTGTCGAGCAGGAGCCTGGCTGTCTTCGAAACCGACAGGCCAAACCGTTCGCTCGCACCCACGGCCTCGAAGAACGCAACCATCGCGGCAAACGCATGGGCGTGGAGCACGCTCGCGAAGGCCAATGCTTCGCCCCAGGGAAGGAACACCGTATGGCCGGCGAGCCCTTCAAGCAGCGACCGGTGCTGCTCGAAGGCCTCACGATCGCCGGTATGAATACTGTGGCTTTCGCGATGGCCGACGTTGCGCGGGTAGGCCACGATCATCCCTTTGACGTAATGGCCGCCCGCCCGATTGACGAGGCCCTGAAGCGCCGGTCCCTCGTCCTGGGCGTTGGTGGTGTAATCGACGATCGTACGGTTGGCCAGTGCATGCATCACACCTGGCATCCCGAGCACCTCGTGGGTCGCGTGGTTGTCCAGGAGCACGAAGATCGTGGCCGGGCTTGCAACCAGCGCGGTTTCAACGCTGTCGCACAGGTGAGCGCCAGCGGCGACGAGCGACGCAGCCTTGCCGGGTGATCGATTCCAGATCGCCACGCGTTTGCCTTGCTTGAGCAACGCGTGTGCCATGAGCGTTCCCATCGCACCGAGCCCGACCACGGACACATCAAACTCGAAACTTTCATCATTTTGTTCGCGCACGTTCAAAGCCTCTTGATTGTTGTTTTATGTGATGCCCCACGGGAGAGCCTTTGCTCACCGCAGGTTCTGCGATCGGGCCCAGTCCGTTGCATCAGCCAACGTGCGCTCGAAGGCGCTGAAGATCGCTTCGATGTCGCCCTGCGTGGTAATCAACGGCGGGCAGAACGCGATCGTGTCGTAGAGGGCGCGAATGATCAGCCCATGCTTGTGGGCCTGTGTGAACACGTAGCCACCCAGTGCACCTGGCTGGGCGAACGGTTGGCCGGTGGCCTTGTTCGCAACCAGTTCGATCCCGCCCATCAGCCCGACGCCTCGGACGTTGCCGACCAGCGGGTGGTCTTCGAACGTGCGCAGGTGGCGCTGGAACATGGGGGCCAGGCGCTGGACATGGCCAACCAGGTCGCGCTCTTCGATGATGCGGATGTTTTCCAGCGCAACCGCGGTGGCGACGGGGTGGCCCGTGCAGGTCAGGCCATGGGCGAATGCCCCCAGGCGCTGGCTCTGGCTCACCAGTACATCGTTGATGGCATCGGACACCACCACGGCCGCCAGCGGCTGGTAGGAAGAGGTGAGCTGCTTGGAGAGCACCATGATGTCGGGCTGGATGTCGTACAGCTGAGCCCCGAACATCGTGCCCAGCCTGCCAAAACCGGTGACGATCTCGTCGATCACCACAAGAATGTCGTAGCGCCTGCACACTGTCTGGATCGCCGCCCAGTAGCCAGTGGGAGGAGGGATCACGCCGCCCGCTGCGATCACCGGTTCGCCGACGAAGGCGGCAATGCTTTCCGGCCCTTCGGCGAGGATGTAGCGCTCCAGTTCGTTCGCCAGGCGGGCCGAAAAGGCTTCCTGCGTTTCCCCTGGCCGGGCGAACCGGTAGAAGTTCGGGCACGTCAGATGGTGAACCGGGATGGCCGGCAGGTCGAAGTCGCGATGAATCGAGGGGATGCCGGTCAGGCTCCCGGCAGCGATGGTGGCGCCGTGATAGGCCTGCTGGCGAGAGATGAATTTCTTCTTGTGCGGTTTGCCCAGCGCGTTGTTCACGTACCAGAGCATCTTCACCACCGAGTCGTTGGCTTCGGAGCCTGAATTGGTGAAGAAAACATGGTTCAGGTCGCCCGGCGCCAGCTCGGCCAGCTTGGCGGCGAGCGCCGCCGCCGGGGCGTTGGTCTTGTGGCTGAAGCTGTGGTAGTAGGGCAGTTGCCTGAACTGCTCGACGGCGGCGTCGACCAGGCGCTTTTCACTGAAGCCCAAGGCAACGCTCCACAGGCCCGACATCGCCTCGATGTAGGCGTTGCCTTGCTCATCGAAGACCCGCACGCCGTCGCCGCCGGCGATCACGAGGGGGCCGATTTCCTGGTGCTGCGCCAGGTTGGTGTTGGGGTGTATGAATGAAGCCAAGTCATTCTGGATGGTTGAAGTGACGTTGCTCATTGGTGTGATTTCCTGCCACGGACGGGTTGTCGACTGCACGCGATGAGCCTGCATGCGGCGCTGTATCGATACAGGCCGCACCGCAGGCCCGTGCAGTTACTGGCTAAACGCTGCCGCGACCGATTCGCCGAAGGCTTTCAGGCCTTCTTCGAGCTGGTCGGTCGGGGTGTTCACCGGTGGCATCAGCTTGATGATTTCGCCGTTCGGGCCGCAGCGGTCGACCAGCACACCCGCCTGCAGCACACGCTGCTGGGCATCCTTGGCGAATGCGACGTTGCCGCGACCGAAGTCGATGCCGGCGATCATGCCGCGACAGCGCGCGGAGGCGACGCCAGGAATTTCCGCGAAACCGGCGACCGCGCGCTCCATGGCCGCGCAGTTGGTGGCCAGCAACTTCAGGAACGACTCATCGCGCCAATAGCCGAGCGCGATCTGGGCCGTCAAGAAGGCCAGTTGATTGCCGCGGAAGGTGCCGATGTGATCGCCCGGTTGCCACACATCCAGCCCGGCGCGAATCAACACGATCGCCATCGGCAGGCCGAAGCCGCCGATCGATTTGGCGCAGGTGATCAGGTCTGGCACCACCCCGGAGCGCTCGAAGCCGAAGAAGTCGCCGGTGCGCCCGCAGCCGGCCTGGATTTCGTCGCAGATGAGCAACACGCCGTGATCGCTGGTCCACTTGCGCAAGCGTTGCAGCCATTCGTTGGAAGCCGGGTAGACGCCGGCCTGGATCTGCACGGACTCGACGATCACCGCCGCCGGTAGCTCCGAGCCGCTGCCCTGGTCGTTGGCCAGGCGCTCGAGGAAGCCAATGCTGTCGAATTCGCCGTAGGGGCTGTCTTCGTACGGCACGAACACCACATCGGTGGAAAGCCCAGGGCCACGGCGAGTGCGGTTGCCGGTGACGGCCAAGGCGCCGGCGGTCATGCCGTGGTAAGCCCCATAGAACGAGACGACCTTGGTACGCCCCGTCGCCTTGCGCGCCAGCTTCAACGCCGCCTCGACGGCGTCGGCACCGGTCGGGCCGGTGAACTGCACCTTGTAGTCCCAGCCGCGTGGCTTGAACAGGTCGCGCTCGATCGCTTCGAGAAACTGGCGCTTGGTGGTGGTGTGCAGGTCGAGGGCGTGGGTCACGCCGTTGGACGACAGATACGCGATCAAGGCATCGCGCATGCGCGGGTCGTTGTGGCCATAGTTCAGGGCGCCGGCGCCAGCGAAGAAGTCCAGGTACTCGCGGCCGTCTTCACCTCGGATCTTGCTGCCTTGGGCGGTATCGAACACCAGCGGCAAGTCACGGCAGTACATCCGCACGTTGGACTCGAGCCTTTCGAATGTCTCGATGTTGTTCATGCAAACCTCTTGAAAAATGATCTGGGCTATCTGGGTCGTGGGCGGTCAGTGCTTGAACATCACGTGGCGAACCACGGTGTAGTCTTCCAACCCGTACATCGACAGGTCCTTGCCGTAGCCGGACAGCTTCACGCCACCATGGGGCATTTCGCTCACCAGCATGAAGTGGGTGTTGACCCAGGTGCAGCCGTATTGCAGGCGAGCGGCCAGGCGATGGGCGCGACCCACATCGGCGGTCCATACCGACGAGGCCAGGCCGTAGTCCGATTCATTGGCCCATGCCAGTGCCTGGGCTTCGTCTTCGAATGGCGAAACCGTCACCACCGGGCCGAAGATTTCACGGCACACTACCTCGTCCTCCTGCGTAGCGCCGGCCAGGACCGTCGGCTCGAAGAAGAAGCCGCCGCCCGCAGCGCGCTTGCCGCCGGTGACCACCTCAATGTGAGGCAGTTCCTTGGCACGGTTCACGAAGCCCTCGACACGCTCCAGGTGCTCTTGGGTGATCAGCGGGCCCATCTCGGTCGCCGGGTCATCCTGAAGCCCGCACTTGATGCTGGACACGGCTTCGCCGAGCTTGCGCACGAACTCCGGGTACACCGCCTTCTGCACATAGAGGCGGCATGCGGCGGTGCAGTCCTGGCCGGCGTTGTAGAAGCCGAAGGCGCGGATGCCTTCGACGGCGGCGTCGATGTCGGCATCGTCGAAGATCAACACCGGTGCCTTGCCACCGAGCTCCATGTGCATGCGTTTGACGCTGTCGGCGGTGCCTTCGATGATACGGCTGCCGGTGCGCACGGAGCCGGTCAGCGACACCATGCGTACCTGGGGGTGGCTGGTCAGCGGCTCACCCACCGAGGCGCCGCGACCGTGCACGATGTTGACCACACCGGCGGGGAAGATGTCGGCGAGCAACTCGCCCAGTTTCAAGGTGCTCATCGGCGTGTGTTCCGACGGCTTGAGCACGACGGTGTTGCCGCCGGCCAAGGCTGGGCCCAGTTTCCAGGCTGCCATCAGCAGGGGGTAGTTCCACGGCGCGATGGAGGCGACCACGCCCACCGGGTCGCGGCGGATCATCGAGGTGTGGCCCGGGATGTACTCGCCCGCCGCCGAGCCCTGCAGGCAGCGCACGGCACCGGCAAAGAAGCGGAACACGTCGGATACGGCAGGCAGTTCATCCTGCAACACGGCGGTGAACGGCTTGCCGCAGTTGTCTGCCTCCAGGCGGGCAAACACCGGCGCCTGGGCGTCGATGCTGTCAGCGAGCTTGAGCAGCAGTGCCGCGCGGTCCTTGGGCGGCGTTTGCGACCAGGCGTCGAAGGCCGCATCCGCGCTTTGCACCGCGGCATGGACCTGGGCACGGCTGGCTTCGGTGGTCTGTACCAGGACGCTGCCCAGGGACGGGTTGTACACGTCGAGGTTTTCGCCTTCGCCGGCCACCAGGGCACCGTTGATCAAGAGTTTGGTTTGCATGTCGATTCTCGCCATTGAACGGCAAGGCCATGGCCTTGCCTTGTGGTTGTCGTCAGGGCATTCGATTGGAAGGTGGCCGCTACGCCAGCGCGTCAGGCACTGGGTTGCGGAAGAAGCTGGTCCGGCAGGCGAGGTAAACCGCGCCCAGGGCGAGCCAGCTACAACCCATGATCAGTGCGTCTTTATCCAGGCTGGCCAGCATCCAGCCGGCCGTGACCAGGCCGATGAGTGGGAAAAGCACGCCGTGCAGCAGGCCGGCCCCGTCCTTGACGCGTGCGTCAAAGGTGAGCCGCAACGCGCAGAGGTTGACGGCGGTGAAGGCTAGAAAAGCGCCGAAATTGACCAGGGACGTCGCGGTGGCGATCGTCAGGCCAAAACCTGCGGTGCCGAAAATGCCGCAGAGCAGGATGTTGAAGACCGGGGTCTTGTAACGAGGATGCAAGGCCCCGAATAGCTTGCGTGGCAGTTGGTTGTCCCGGCCGAGGGCGTACAGCAGCCGGCCCACGCTGGCCTGGAATGACATGCCTGCGGCGAAGTGGGCGATGATGATCCCCGCCAGGACCACGACGAAGAACAGGTCGCCGCCGATCATGCGGGCTATCTCGAAGGCAGCCCCGTCCACGAACTCGAATGTGGGGGAGGGGTGCGCCAGGTACATGAAGTACGAGGAGCCGACGTAGACCGAGCCGCCGATCAACGCGACCAGCAGGATGGCGCGCGGCAGTGTGCGGCCCGGGTCGCGGGTTTCCTCGCTGAGCGTGGACAGCGCGTCAAAGCCCAGGAACGAGTACGCGGCGATGGCGGCGCCGGCCATGCTGGTGGCGAAGGGCACGTTCTGGTTGAAGAACGGCTTGGCCGACAACAGCCCGCCAGGGCCGTTGGCCGCGACAATGTAGTGCACGCACAGGCCGATGAACACGACGATGATGGCCAGTTGCGCGACCATCAACAGCACGTTGAAACGGTTGGCAACCTGGATGCCCAGCACGTTCAGCAGCGAGGTGGAGACGATGAACCCGATGATCCACACCCACTGCGGCACTTCTGGAAACGCCATGTTGAGGTAGCTGGCACCGAGCAGCCAGATCAGCATGGGGATGAAGAAGTAATCGAGCAGGGCGGCCCAGCCCACCATGAAACCGAGGTTCGCGCTCAGCATCTTGCGGGTATAGGTGTAGGCTGAACCGGCCACCGGGAACACCCTGACCAGCCGGCCATAGCTCAACGCCGTGAACACCACGCCGGTCGCCGCGATCAGGTAGGCCATCGCCGTGGTGTTGCCGCTGGCCTGGGTAATCACGCCATAGGTGCCGAAGACGATCAACGGCGCCAGGAACGCCAGGCCGAACAGCAGTACCGAAAACGGACCCAGGGTGCGCTTCAGCGAAGCGCTAGGGATTGATTCGCTCATGACTGACATCCCTCACGCTACGAAGTGGTAAGCAGTGGCGACGATTTCACGGTAGGTCTCGACGGTCATTTCCTTGGCATTGCTGGCGTCGGAGAAGTTTTTCTTCGACTTTTCAGCGATGGTCAGGAAGTCTTCCTCGCGCACGCCCTTCACCTCGGCGAAGCGGGGGATGCCCAGATCCTTGCTCATCTGGAACAGGTAACCGACAGCGGCCTCGGCGGCCTCGGCCGGCGAGAGGTTGGGGTCGATCCCGAGCGCATAGGCGACCTGGGCGTGGCGGGTGATGTCGGCATCGCGGTTGTGACCGAACACGAAGGGCAGGAAGATCGCGTTGCCCACGCCGTGCGGTGTGTCGTACATGCCACCGATGGCTTCGGAGATGCAGTGCACGCTGCCGACGTCGGCGTTCCCGAAGGCCATGCCGGCGATCAGACTAGCCACCAGCATCTGCTGGCGGGCGTGCAGGTTGCCAGGCTCCAGCACGGCGGGCTTGAGGTGTTGGCTGATCAGGCGGATGGCGTGCAGCGCCAGGCCGTCGCTGATCGGGTTCGCCATGCGACCGGTGTAGGCTTCGATGGCGTGGGTGAGGGCATCCATGCCGGTTGCGGCGGCAATCGACGAAGGCAGCGTGTCGAGAATATGGGCGTCGAGCAGTGCCAAAACGGGCCCGACCCGGTAATCCTGGACGCTCATCTTGAAATGGCGGACGGTGTCGGTGATCACCGCGAAGCAGGTCACTTCACTGCCGGTGCCGGCGGTGGTCGGGATGGCGACGATAGGTGGAATGGCATGCTTAAGGGTGAAAGAACCCTCGTAGTCTTCGATCCGGCCCTCGTGGGTCAGCAGCAGGCTGATGGCCTTGGCCGCGTCCATCGCGCTGCCGCCGCCGATGGCCAGGAGGCCCTGGATACCTTTGCCGCGGTACAGCTGTGCCGCGCGGTTGATGTCTTCGCTGCGAGGGTTCGCCTTCACGTCCGCGATTTCGTCGAACGAAATGCCCGACCTTTCCAGGCTGGCGTAAACGCTGTTCAGCAGCCCGGCGGCCTTGACCCCGGCATCCGTGACGATCAGAACGTGCTTGAGCCCCAATTCACGCAGATGCTCGCCAGTGCGCTCACGCAGGCCTGGCTCCATCACGACTTTGGTGGGGAGTAAGAACTTGAATTCCATACGTACCTCTTGCTCAGTTGTTGTCGTTGTTGAACGGGCAGTGGAGGAGCATCGCGCCAGGCCGTCGTCGCGGCTCAGGTGTGCTTGAAACTGGAATGTTGTTGTTTTGGGTTTGGGTTAAGCCTGTTGCGAGAAACCTCTGGTGGAATAAAAAGAGGGGCGGCCAAGCAATCCGCCCCTAAATGGAAACGGTGTTAGCGCATGTGCCCTGCCAGCAGGGAAAGCAGTGTGCCCGACAGGCACGTTGGGAAGTCATGCCCCATCCCAGGCAACAGCACCAGGCTCGACTGGCGAATCGCCGCGGCCGTGGCGAAGCCTCCGGTGGTCGCGACCATGAGGTCTTTGTCCCCGTGGATGACCAGCGTGCTGCAGCGAACCCGCTGCAGCTCCTGGGTGCGGTCTCCAGAGTTGATGATGGCGCCGATCTGCCGGGCGGTGCCGAGGTTGCTCACCTCGCCGCCGCCGCGCTCCCAGGCCTGCGTGGCGTAGTTGCGCAGGGCTTGCTCGTCGCATTCGAGGGGCGAGCCGATCAGTCGCATGATGTCCACGTAGTCCCGAACGCTTTCCTGCTGGTTGCGCGGCGGGCGGCGCAGTAGTTGGAAAAGGGCTTTGAGCGCGGGCTGGCCGACGCGCAGCGAGCCGGTGGTCGAGAAGATCGAAGTGAGCGTCCTGACGCGCTCGGGGTACCGGGCCGCGAGGGTCTGGGCGATCATGCCGCCCATCGACATCCCCACCACGTGCGCCGTTTCCAGGTTCAGGCCGTTCATGAGCCCGATCACGTCGTTGGCCATGTCGCCCAGGTCATAGCCGGGAGTGCGCTTGCGCAGGAACTGCTGCATGGCCGTGGGAGGTACCACGTCGGTGAAGAACGATCGGCCCGAGTCACGGTTGTCCAGCGTGATGACGCGGAACCCGCGCTCGACCAGGCCGGCGATGATCGGTTGCGGCCAGTAGGTCAATTGCAGCCCCAGGCCGACGATGAGCAGGACCGCCGGGGCGTCGTCATCGCCGTGAGTGCGATAGCAGAGCTTGCGCTCCCCCGGTAGCTCGCAGAAGCGATCGGCGCTCATCGACGGCTACCTTGTTGCTGCAGCATGACACCAGCGTGCAAAGGCGCGTTGGGCACTGTGGTGAACGAGAGGCACTTGTCGGCAACGTTGCCCCGACGCAGCAGTTTGACGTCGCGGAAGTAGTCCATCGACATCACCCAGGGCTCACGCGGCCCTTGGCGCGGCATGCTGTCCAAGGCGCGTTGCACGTAGCCGGCGCCAAAGTCCAGCAAGGGGCGGGTTTCGATACCGGCTGGCGCCTTGGGTTCGCAGACGTTGTGGCCCTGTTTGTCCATGAAGCCCAGCAGGCGACAGAAATGATCGCACAGCAGGCACACTTTCAAGGTCCAGGACGAGTTGGTGTAGCCCACGGCAAAGGCGAAATTGGGCACACCAGAGAGCATCATGCCTTTATAGGCCAGGGTTTCGCTGAGTATCACCGGTCGGCCGTCCTTGTGCAGGGTGATGCCGCCGAACAGCTGTACGTTCAGCCCCGTGGCGGTGACGATGATGTCGGCCTTCAGTGTCTTGCCCGATTTGAGCAATACTCCGGACTCGGTGAACCGCTCGATGTGATCGGTGACGATGTCGGCTTTGCCTGCGCTGATGGCTTTGAACAGATCGCCTTCGGGGACCGAACACAAGCGCTGGTCCCAGGGGTTGTAGGGCGGGTTGAAATGTACGTCGACCGGGTAGTCTTTGGGCAATTCCTTGCGGGTCAGCCACAGCAGCAGCTTTTTCGAAAGCTTGGGGAAGCGTTGGCAGAATGCCCAGAAAGCCAGGGTGATCTTGGCGTTCTTGTAGCGTGTCAGGGAATAGGCGGTTTGCGCAGGCAGGATTTTGCGCAGAAACGCTGCAACGGAGTCTTTGGCGGGCTGGTTGATGATGTAGGAAGGGGTGCGCTGCAGCATGGTGATGCTGGCGACCTTGTCCGCCATCGCTGGAATCAAGGTTACCGCCGTTGCACCGCTGCCGATGACGACGACACGCTTGCCCGTGTAGTCCAGGTTTTCCGGCCAGTGCTGGGGATGAATGATCTGTCCCTTGAACGCCTCCGTGCCCTCGAAGCGTGGGCTGAACCCTTGGTCATAGCGGTAGTAACCGCCTGCACTGAACAACCAGCGGCACTCGATGATGCGGGTTTCTGCCGTGTGACCATCCTCGACGCTCACTGCCCAGAGCCCTTTATCGCTCTGCCAGTTCGCCGAAACGACTTTCTGCCGGTACTGGATGAAGGACGCCAGTTCATATTCGTCGATGGCTTCTCGCAGGTATTCGAGAATGTCTGCGGCGTCCGCCAGGGACTTTGCCTTGGTCCAGGGCTTGAAGTCGAAACCGAAGGTGTACAGGTCCGAGTCGGAGCGAATGCCAGGGTAGCGGAACAGGTCCCAGGTGCCGCCCATTCGTTCGCGGGACTCGAGAATCGCAAATCGTTTGTGCGGCTGATGACGCCGCAGGTAGGCTGCCGCACCAATGCCAGACACACCGGCTCCCATGATCAAAATATCGAGCGGCTCAACCGGAAGAGCAGTGTGAGAGGACATGTCGCCTCCTATTGTTGTGTTATAGAGACTTGGTCAAATGACTTGATCGTTTGGCAAGAATAGGATTGGCAACGCAGGCGGATCAAGGTGCGAAATGCACCAGGTTTCTATTGGTTTGGGATGATTTGCACCATCGCGCCATGGCGCGGGGGCAGTTCTCTCAAGAAAGGGAGAGGCAAGGAGGGGGCAGGCTGGGGCAGTCGCCCGGTATGAGAAAGGCGGGAAGGTAAGCCAGGTTGATGGCTAGTCAGTACCGATCGCGCCGTACTGAAGCACGGCGCATTCGAACCTTGATCAGTAACTGGCCACCAGCAGTTTTACAGCTTGGCAGGCGGTTTCGGTCTCGGCTTCCAAGCGTTCCCGGTCGCCATGGGCGGACCAAGCCAGCAACAGGCCGTCGAACAGGTTGATGAGCAAGCGGCTGATGGTGGTCAGCCTGGCCTGGTCCAGCCCGGGGCCAGTGACCTTTTCGATGGCTTGCTTGGTCGCTTCGACGGATACGGTATAGATCTTGGTTGCCATGGCCGGGTTGTTGCGCAGGTTCCAGAAGAAGAGCTCGAACTGTGTGGTCGCCAGGTCAGGGTGGGCGGTGAACCATTTGACGAGCTGGCGCAGCATTTCCCCCACCGACTCTGCCGCCGTGGCGCCTGTGGGTACGTCCTGCAACGACTGTTGCGGCATGTTGATCAAGGACTCATAGACCGCATAGAACAACTCGTCCTTGGTATGGAAGACGTAGTGCAACGAAGCCAGTGGCGAATTCGCCTCGGCCGCGATACGGCGAGTGGTGGCGTTGGCTATTCCATGTTCCGCGATCACTTTCACGGTGGCTTCAATAAAGTCTTGTCTGCGCAATTCAGCGCCTATTCGAGCCATTGGGCATTTCTCCCTCTTCGGTATTGCCGCCAGCCATCGGGTCTGGCCTCGGCGGGGACGAATGCTAACGCATGGTTGTTTCCCAATCCATGCGTCGATGCGATTGAGCGTCAGGGGGCGGTCTGCGCGACGCCTTCCCTGGGAAACTTTAGATAACAAGTGTTTCGTTAATACACAATATGGCGTGCCGGGCGAACACGGGGAGGCACCGATTTGGGAACGCCAGTATCACTGTGCATCGGCAGGCCAGGCGCTCGCCCCTGAATTTCCGTGGACGCTGGCGCGGGTCAGGAAAACGGCACGTGAATTGCTTTGGTCATAAGACTTGATCAAGTGATCATGTCGGTTGATCAGTCGATCGCTCTTGTCGGTAGTGCCGGATTTTCGGCGCTCGCGACAGGTGAGCGCAGGGTGCCTACGGCAACTTGTAGCCGGGCCCTGGGCCCAGATCCGCTGACAAACAATGACTCAAAGCACACAGGTAAATGCGCAAATGGATACACGGAAACTTTCGACGGTCAGCAGCGACACACCGGTCGAGCAGGTAGTGGAAATCATCAAGCGTGACGGTGCCGTAATCATTTCCAACTTTGTCTCGGAAGGCACCTTGAAGGCCCTGACCGAGGAGTTGGACACCTTTTTGAGTGTCACGCCTTGCGGTATGGACCCTTACTTTGCCGGCACCCAGACACGCCGCGTCGCCCGAATTCTCGGGCGAAGTGACACGGCGGTAGAGGTGGCGCTGAATCCGTTGTTTCTCGAGTCCGCCAGAAAGATCTTGCAAACACCTACCCATGTCTGGGTCGGAAGCGACCGCGTCGAGATCGAGCCGGATATCCAACTCAGCATTACCCAGGCTATCCAGATCGGCCCAGGCCAGGGTTTGCAACCTTTGCATCGCGACGATGCCACATCGCTCTGGCGGCATCCGCAATATGGTCGTGAGGCTCGGCTGCAAATCATGCTGGCCATTACGGACTTCACCGAAGAGAACGGTGCGACACGTGTCATTCCCGGCAGCCATCAATGGGATGACGAACGCATGCCAACGCAGGAAGAAACAATCGCCGCCGAAATGAAGGCAGGCTCTGCGCTGCTATGGATGGGGTCGGTCTACCACGGTGGTGGCGCCAATACATCCTCAACGCCTCGCACCGGTCTGACCATGGCGTATGACTTGGCTTTCCTGCGACTGGAAGAAAACCACTTCCTGTCCATTCCTGTTGAGCGTGTTCGGCAGCTCCCTGCGCAACTGCAACGTCTGCTGGGTTGGAGTGCCAGCTCCACGCTGCTGGGTTGGGTTGAAATCGATGGGCAGATGCGCGACCCACAAGAGCTTCTGGGCATGGCGTCTTTCTCCGAGCCAGGCAAAGGCTTCTAACCCTTCCCCTTGGCAGAATTCCCTGGAGCGAAGTGAATGAATGCGTCGAACAATGTGGCCGGGAACGGTTCGGAAACACTGAGGTTTCGCAGCCTCGGCGGGTGGGTGGAACGTCCTATCGACCTGCAACCTGAATTGAAAGGTCACGCGCATGCCGATGTGATCGTGATAGGAGCCGGGTTTGCCGGTTTATCGACGGCCTTGGAGCTGTCAGCCCTTGGGGCGAGCGTCATCGTGCTGGAGCAGGAGTTCGCCGGTTTCGGTGCCAGTGGGCGCAATGCCGGTTACCTGCTCGGCAGCATGGGAATCGAGTGCGAAGTCTTCGTCAAGCGCGTGGGGCTGGAACAGGCCAGGACGTTCGTCAGTTTCTACGACGAGGCTGTCACGTATGTGGAAGGGCGTTTCGCGGCGTTGGGTATAGATTGTGACTACATCCCCTCGGGGGTTATCCGAGCTGCCGTGCATCCAGGCCAGGAAAAGCGGCTGCGCGCGAACATGGCGCTTGGGCACACATTGGGCTCTGTGACCCGTTTCGTGGACCAGGCCGAGATGCGCGCCCGCGGGCTCCCACCTGCCTTTTTGTTTGGCAGCGAGCAGCGCGGTGGCACCCTGAACCCAGGGAAGTACATCGGTGGCCTGCGCCGTGCGGCCATCCAGGCCGGCGTGAAACTCTACGAACGCACCCCGTTGGTTTCCTACAGTGAAGGGCAAGTCATCACTTGCAAGACCCCGTTCGGCACTGCAACGGCGCCCGTGATGGTCATGGCGACCAACGCCTATACGCCTCAGGTGGGACTGTTGCGCAACAAGGTGGCGCCGATTCGCGTATCGGCAATCGAAACCGAGCCCCTGTCGACGGAGCAGTTGGCTGCCCTGGGATGGAAAGGGCGAGAAGGGATCATCACCCCGCACTACACGATGGAGAGCCACCGCCTGACGGCGCATGACACCCTGGTGTTGACGGTCAAACAGTTGGGCTATGCCTACGGTTCCAAGACTCCCAACATTCCGGACTACAGCGCCTATGCCGCGTTGGCGCGGGTGTTGCGCCAACGTTTTCCGGGTCTGCAAGGCCTTGGCATTCAGCACTGCTGGAGCGGTTATGTCAGTGGGGCTTACGACTTCCTGCCCGTCATCGGCACGACGGGGGCGAAACAGAACATTTTCTATACGGCGGGATGCTCGGGCCATGGCCTTGCGACGCAATCGCTCATGGGCTCGCTGTTCGCCCAGAGAATCAACGGCCAAAAGCCGCCACTGCTTTCGGCATTGCAGCACAAGACACCGTCCATGCTGCCGGAGCCTTTCCAATGGTGCGCTATAAACACGGCGCTTGCAGCGGCCCGGTTGTTGGATGCCTGGACCGATAAAAAAGTGCGCAAAGACAGTGCATTGAAAAACTGAACAGTGCCGGCGCCTCGATGGCGCAAGGCTGTGGCGCGGCATTATTTACAGAGGCGGTTATCGTGGAGCTCAGAGATCTAGGTGCACTGGTTTCGTGCATTCTGTTGGTGGTGTGCGGGCTGGGTTATGGCATGGCATTCGTCAGGCGGAAGAATTATCTGCTTGGCCTGGAGTTCCTGGTCGTGGGGATTTCCGCATCGAACTTCACGGCGTTCATCGCGACGGGTTGGCAGGCCAATTACAATGTCGCGATTTTTCTCGATGCGTTTTCGCGCGGGGTGGGCGTACCTGTTATCGCAACATTGGGGTTGATGGCGGTTACCCACGGTTACAAACCTTCTATAGCAAAAGACCTGCTGCTGTTCGTGGCCGGTTTTGCCGCCACCTGCGTCTACTACCTGTCTGGCATCGTCAACGATACATTGGCGTTCTTCTACTTGCTCATGTGGTCACTCTACACGGTGTACCTGTGCTACTTCACGTGGCGCCTGGCACGTGCCGGGGAGGTGTTCCATGCATTGGCTACCGTGCTGGGCGGGGCGGCGGGGCTGACGGTGGCGTTGCGGTATGACTTCTTTCCGATTCCGGGCGATGACACGAAGATGGTCTTCATGACCTTCGCCTTCCTGACCTGGTCCTATTCGATCGTGCAGTTGTACTACGCCTATGGCGCGCTTGAGCGCTCCAAGCGGGTTTCCTCTCAGTCGCTCGTTCATTCCCGATAACGTTTACTCCATGGCGGGCCACCGGCCTGCTTTTTTGCCGCCCCTCGGGGCGGTTTTTTTTGGGGGGGCATTTTATGCGCCGTACGGTTGTCGGGTGAATGGCACGCCTCAGCTGGTGTCGTTATGCCCAGCCGTCGATCATCTTTTGGTAACACTTGTTTCGATAATTCACATGATGGTGCATGAAAGCGCTGCGTCCACCGCAGGGAGTATCATCTAACTAATTGATATTGAAAGAATATATTTATTCATGAGGATTCTGGCATATGGCTTGCGTCATGATCTTGCGACATGATCGGTTGATCAGGTCAGTTGATCATGAGATGTGACAGGGCTGGTTTTCCGTCTGGAAAGTCGAGCCACGGTCAAAGCCCTTTGTTGAGGATCCTGCAATGAAAGAAGTGACTGAACGGCTGGAAGGTGAAGTGTCCGCTCGCCGTGTTTTCAGGCAACTGCTGCTGGCTTGCGCGGTATCGACCGCGATCTGCTCGGTTCAGGCAGCGACCCAGGAGCCTGAGGCGCTGGGTTCGAAGCTGACCCCTCTGGGCGGTGAGAGCGCAGCGAGTTCAAGCGGGGATATTCCGGCCTGGGCACAGCCAGGGCAGCAGGGGGCGGGGTGGAGTTACGGCCAGGTACGAGGGGAGCACTGGAAGTTCAAGGGTGATAAGCCCCTCTACAGCATCGACGCGAACAATGTGACACAGCATGCGAGCAAGCTGTCCCCTGGCCAGCTCGAACTGTTCAAGAAAGTCCCAGGCTATCGCATGGATGTCTACCCGACCCGTCGTACCTGCAGCGCGCCGGATTTCGTGATCGAGAACACCAGGCAAAACGTTGGCTTTGCCAAGCTCGACGCTGCCGGTGTAGCCCTTGAAGAAGCCCATGTACCCGGTATCCCGTTCCCAATGCCCAGCACTGGGGCCGAGGTAATGTGGAACATGAAGATGCGCTATCGCGGCGTCGGCGTGGAAATTCCCCGGAGCATTTCAGGCATTTCTCCGCGCAAGGGCGGGGAATGGTTGCGCCAGTCGACCGACACCTTCTTCCTGACCCCTTGGGGCAAGAAGGGGAGCGCGCTTTTCTCTTCCTATGGCCGGCTGGAGAACGCGACCTTCTTCAACTACCTGGAGCCCGCTGCGCTGGCCGGTCAATCCGCCGTGCAAACGGCTGTGGCCGGCGAGCAGGCCACGACCTTCTACTACTTCCCTGGTCAGCGTCGCGTGCGGCGCATGCCGTCGTATTCCTACGACGCGCCACAGATCGGCCTCGACAACCAGTACACCGTGGACGAGGCGAACATCTTCTTCGGCACCATGGACCGTTTCGACTGGAAACTGATCGGCAAGCAGGAACTGCTGGTGCCTTACAACGATTTCGGTGCCTACGACACCGCTGCCAAGGTGGAGGCGTTCGCTGGCAACGACTCGATCTCGCCGCAGTCGCGTCGCTATGAACTGCATCGCGTCTGGGTCGTCGAGGCCAATGTTCGCCAAGGCATGCGCCACCAAGCGCCCAAACGCATGTTCTACATCGACGAGGACAGCTGGAACCCGCTGCTGGCCGTCGACTTCGACAAGCAAGGGCAGATCTGGAAGGTGCGTGAAGGGTTCTCGATTCCCGTGTTCGAGACCGGCGCTTGCGACGTGCAGGCCCAGGTCCAGTACAACCTGGCCGAGGGTCGTTACCTCTTCGACATGACCTCCATCGGGGCAGGCAAGAACGATATTCGCTGGATCACCGAAGACAGTGGCAACCCTCGCCTGAAGCGCGACTTCTTCACCTCCGACAATCTGCGAGCCATCAGCGAGCGCTAAACCGACGCCAGATCGAGAGCCAACATGAAAAAAATAATTACGAAAGCGTCAGGCCTTGTCATCGTGTGCGCAACCCCCTTGGCAATGGGGTTCACATTTGAAACCGAAACCCTCAATGGCTCCTTCGATTCCACGATCACCGCAGGCATGGGCCTGCGTACCGAGTCGCGGGGCTGCAACCTGATCAACCAGGGGCCGATCGGGCACAACGTGCCCTCCGGCTGCCTGGCACAGAGCTCCGGCGTGGCGGACCAGGGCGACCTGAACTACGACCGCGGCGACATGTTCACCAACTACCTCAAGGGCACCCATGAGCTGTTGCTCAAGATGCCCGAGGACGTCACCTTCATGGCGCGTGGCACCTGGATCCGCGACTTCGCTGCCACCGATACCACCGGCACGCTGTCGTTCAACACCCCTGAGAGCGTCGGTAGCAACGGGCTGAGTGACGACGCGCGTGACGACCTCGCTTTCAAGGCTCGCCTGCTGGACCTTTGGGTGAGCAAAGGATTCAACGTGGGCGGGCAGCGGGTCCGCGCGCGCCTGGGTAACCAGGTGATCAACTGGGGCGAAAGCCTGTTCGTGGCCGGTGGCATCAACAACACCAACGCCTACGACTACCAAGCCTTGGCGCGCCCTGGCGTGCAGCTCAAGGAGGCCGTGCTGCCCGCGCCGATGCTCAGTGTCGCCTCGGGCCTGGGCTCGGGTGTCAACGTCGAGGCCTACTATCAATTTCGCTGGAACAAGAGCGAGTTGCCGCCGGTGGGCAGCTACTGGTCCACTACCAACGCGCTGGGTGAGGGCAGGGGAGACTATGGGTTCTCCGAAAAAGACGCCCGCGACAGCGGCCAGTGGGGCCTTTCGCTGCGTTGGCAGCCGGAAGACAGCGACATCAACTATGGCTTCTACGTGATGCGTTATCACGACAAGTTGCCATCATTGCGCGTCGCCATTCTTGACCCTAACACCTTCGCGGCGGCACCGACCTGGGAATACCAGGAAGACCGGATGATGTATGGCGTCAGTGCCAACATGCCGATCGGTGACTGGGCAGTGGGTACAGAGCTTTCTTACCGGCCGAAGGATTCGGTCATGCTCAACCCTGTTGTCGACCTGTGTTCCAGCAATGGGGGCAAGTGCTGGAAAGACGAAAAGAAATTCCAGTGGCACCTCACCGGCCTTTACAGCTTCACACCGTCCAACTCCCCGACGCTGCTCGATTTCACCGGAGCCAGCACGGGTACCCTGCTGTCGGAACTGGTGGTCATCCATTACCCCGGGCTGCATGACGAGTTCAATGGCGAGCCCCTTGCCGCGGGGCTCAATGCCTGGCAGTTGGACCCTGCGACAGCGCCCAAGTCCCGTGGCGACAAGACGTCCTCGGGCATCAATTTGGACTTCAGCCTGACCTACGACGGCACCTTGTTACCGGGCTGGCAGGTCACTCCAGGTGTCTTCTATTCGCGCTCGCTGGGGGGCAGAACGCCGAACTTGAGTGCGACCTTCACCGAAGACGCGAGCAGCATGAACCTGTACCTGAACTTCGTGCGAAACCCGGCCAGTTGGCAGATTTCCCTCAACTACGCGAAGTTCATGGGCGGCGAGACGCCCTACGACCAGCTTTATCGTGACCGCGATTATGTCGGCATCGCGATCTCCCGCACCTTGTGAGGCTTGCCGTGAACGGTTCTGTAAAGCTATCTGAAGCCCCGGCACGTGGCCTGTTGTCACGTGTCGAGGGTGTGTTGTTCGGGCATCGTCGTCTGGTGCTGGCGAGCCTGGCGATGTTCACGCTGATCATGGGCTGGTTCGCCGTGCAACTGCGCATGGATGCCGGCTTCGAAAAGCAATTGCCGGTAGGCCATGAATACATCGAGACATTCGAGGCTTACCGCAATGACCTGCTGGGGGCGAACCGGCTGACCCTCGTGGTCAAGGCCCGACAGGGCGATATCTGGAGCTCCGCAGGTCTGAAACGGCTGTATGACGTCACCCAGGCGGTGACCTTTCTTCCGGGTGTTTCGCGCAGCAGCGTGCGTTCGTTGTGGACGCCCAATGCCTTCGTCAACGAAATCACCGAAGAGGGTTTTCGCGCGGATCCACTGGTACCGGGGACGGTTTCTCCCGAGCACCTGGATGACCAGGTCATCGCGACGATCGCCAACTCCACTGCCCAGGGTGGTTTCATCGGCACGCTGGTTTCCCGTGATCAGCGCAGCGCGATGATCACGGTGGAACTCAACGAGTACGACACCCATGGCGCCCACCTGGACTACGTGGCGTTCAACCACAGGCTGGAAAAAGAGATCCGCCAGCAGTTCGAAGATGGCGATTTCGAAATCCAGATCATCGGTTTCGCCAAACAGATCGGCGACATCGCTGACGGGGCTTCAGCGGTGTTGGAGTTCTGTTTGCTGGCGTTGCTGCTGACGGCGGGGGCAGTGTACTGGTATTGCCACTCCCTGCGCTTCACGCTGCTGGCGCTGGTCTGTTCGCTGGCCTCGCTGGTCTGGCAGTTCGGCAGCCTGCGCCTGTTGGGGTACGGGCTCGACCCGCTGGCGGTGCTGGTGCCCTTCCTGGTATTCGCCATCGGGGTTTCTCATGGCGTGCAGCAAATCAACTTCATCGTGCGCGAGATCGCCATCGGCAAGCGCGCCGAAGAGGCGGCGCGCTCGAGCTTCACGGGGTTGCTGATTCCCGGGACGCTGGCGCTGGTGACCGCGCTGGTTTCCTTCGTGACGCTGCTGTTGATCCCGATCCCGATGGTGCGGGAGCTGGCGATCACGGCCTCGCTTGGCGTGGCCTACAAGATCATCACCAACCTGGTGATGTTGCCGTTGATGGCGTCCTTGCTACGTGTCGATGACAAGTATGCGGCCGCTCAGGAAATTTCCCGGCAGCGGCGCACCCGCTGGCTGCGTGGCCTGGCCCGGCTCGCCGAACCGCGCAAGGCGCAGTGGGTGCTTGGCGCGGCCTTGGTGGTGTTCCTGGTGGCGATCTGGCAAAGCCATGACCGTGTCGTTGGCACGCTGCAGGCGGGCGCGCCGGAATTGCGCGAGAATTCGCGCTTCAATCGCGATGCGGTCTCCATCGCCAGCAACTACGACATAGGTCTGGACTGGCTCAGCGTGGTGTTCGAAGTCAACAAGGCCGCTTCCAGCGAAGGCAGCCAGGTGGCCTGCGAGGATGTCGCCCTGGGCCAGTACCAGGATCGCTTCGTGTGGGCCATGCAGGGGGTGCCCGGTGTCCTGTCGGTCGCGTCTTTCTCCACCAACATGCGCCAGTTCAACGAGGGCTACAACGAAGGCAACCCGAAGATGGCGGCGGTGCCCATCGACCCGATGAACTACGCCGCGCTGGCCACCGAGGTGGCGCGTACGCCCGGGCTGATGCGCACCGACTGCAACATGTCGGCGGTGCACCTGTACCTGGCAGACCACAAGGCCACCACCATCAACCGAGTGGTGGACGCCGCCAAGGCGTTTCGCAGCGAGTACCCGATGCCAGGCATTTCGGTTCGCCTCGCGTCCGGTAACGCCGGCGTCCTGGCCGCCATCAACGAAGAGGTGGAAAAAAGCGAAACCCCCATGCTGCTGTATGTCTATGCCGCCATCGCATTGCTGGTGTTCGTGGTGTACCGGGACCTGCGAGCGGTCCTGGTGTGTTGCCTGCCGCTGACTATCGGCACTTTCATTGGCTACTGGTTCATGAAGGAACTGCAGATCGGCCTGACCATCGCCACCTTGCCGGTGATGGTGCTGGCGGTGGGCATTGGCGTTGATTATGCCTTCTATATCTACAATCGCCTGCAACTGCACCTGGCCCATGGCCAGTCGATTACCAAGGCGGTCGAGTGCGCGCTACTCGAGGTGGGTGTCGCCACTATTTTCACCGCCATCACCCTGGCCGTGGGCGTGGCCACCTGGGCGTTCTCGGAGCTCAAGTTCCAGGCTGACATGGGCAAGCTGCTGGCCTTCATGTTCATCGTCAACATGGTCATGGCCATGACCGTGCTGCCGGCCTTTGCCGTCTGGCTGGAGCGGGTGTTCCCGCGTAAGCGTCCCGTGCGCATGATCGGTGCGCTGGTGCACTGAGGAGAGAAGCATGAAATTCAGGGTTTCATTCACCGCGGCCTTGCTCGCAGCAGCATTGCCGCTGATGTCTCTTCAGGCCGCGCCGTTGCAGGCCGTGCCGGCCGTACAGGCGAGCAATGCCACGCAGGCCACCATGCTGGCCGCCAGCTGGGCCGGGGAGCGCGTGGTTGCCGTGGGCGACCACGGTGTCGTGTTGTTGTCCGACGACCAGGGCAAGCAGTGGCGCCAGGCGAGGTCGGTACCGCTGTCCACGCCATTGACGGGGGTGTCGTTCGTGGATGCCAAGCGCGGGTGGGCGGTGGGCCACTGGGGCGCGATCCTGGCCACCACCGATGGTGGGGAGTCCTGGCAGGTCCAGCGCCTGGCCACCGAAGAAGACCGACCGCTGTTCGCCGTGCACTTCTTCAATGCCCGGCAGGGCGTGGCGGTAGGGCTCTGGTCGTTGGTGCTGACGACCGAGGATGGGGGGCTGACGTGGGCTGAGCAGGCGGTGCAAGCGCCGCCCGGGGCCAAGCGGGCCGACCTCAACCTGATGGGGCTGTTTGCCGACAGCCGCGGCACGCTTTACGCCACGGCCGAGCATGGGCAGGTGCTGCATTCCGAAGACCACGGGAAGAATTGGCGTTACCTGGATACCGGCTACGAAGGCACCCTGTGGTCAGGCGCGGTACTGGCCGATGGGCGTCTGCTACTGGGTGGCCAGCGCGGTACCTTGTTGCAGGGTTCAGCGGACGGCAAGGGCTTTCGCCGAGTGCCCACGCAAAGCAAGGGCTCTGTCACTTGCGTCGCGGTAGCGGGCTCTCGTGTGCTGGCGGTCGGGTTGGACGGGCTGATGGTGCAGAGCAGCGATGGTGGACACAGTTTCGAGGAAACCCAGTCGGCTGATGGCCTATCGCTGACGGCGGCGCTGTTCAATGCCGATGGCACACCGGTTCTGTTTTCACGTCGTGGGGTAATGCCTTATCGGGAGTGAAGGGCTGGCGCTCAAAGGCCAGGCATCGCAAACCGATGCCTGGCCTGTTTCCTTGCCTGGGCGTTTGGATGGTCGTGGCACCTTCAGGGCCAGGCAAGTCAACGCTGGATGCTAGAGCTGAAGGTAATCCGCCAGGTCTGCGTAGTTATGCTGCCAAAGGCCAGGGCTGCCATTGGGGTATTGGGAGCGGAAACCGAGGATCTTCTGAACGCGTGGAGAAAGCGTGCGCACCAGCTCGAGCGGCACGATCAACGGGTAGGCTTCTTCAGGCGTGATGATCGAAGCCTGCATCGGGATCGTCAGCCCGCGACGGTAATAGTCGGCGGTCACGTTGGCCCCGCCACCGTGAACGACCTTGCCGCCGAACAGCACGGCATCCCCGGCTTTCAGCAGGGCGGGGATCGTCATCTCTGGGGTTCCGACGTCGTTGAAGTCATCCCAGTCCTGGCTTCCCGGAATCAAGCGCGTGGCGCCGTTTTCCTCGGTGAAATCGGTCAGCGCCAGCATCAGGTTGGTGATGGCGCGTGGCGCATGTTTGTTCATGGCCACGAACGGTTGGTACTGCGCCATGTCGCGGTGCAGCATTTGCGCTTTGTTGCCCGGGCCGATCTCGATCAACTGGGCCGTGGTCAGCCACCAGTCTCCGCACTCCGGGGCGAAAAGCACGTTTCCCAGTTCGTGGAAGAGGTCGTCATCGAGGATTTCCTCACGAAAGGTCTTGCTGTGGGTGACGAGGTTGGTGAGCCGTTTGGTCTGATGGCCGTGGAACTCGGCGATCAGCGCGTGCTCATGCTTGGAGCCGGCATCGAGCGCGGCCAAGGGAGCGTCGAGTTCGTTGTTGATCCGCACGACTTGTTCGGGGGGCATGAAGTTGCGAATGATGACCGCTCCTGCTTGGTCGCTCAGCAGCGCAATCTCTTGCGCTGAAGTCGAGCGGGTTACCACGGGCAGGCTTGGCATGGAGTCGCGAGAGGCTGACATTGAGAACACTCCAGATTGAAAGAACGGTTGGCGCAGGCGGGTTGATCCCCCCAACTGCTGGCATCAGGAAACAAACCCGCTTGCCACTGCGCTAAACCCAAAAAAGGGACATGAAGCGTCACGGTGCCTCCTTGTATTTTTTGTTCAGGCAGTGAGTTCATGCTAGGTTTCCCCTGGCCTTGAGCCAAGGTACGAACTGCACCATTTACCAGACGATTTTTGAGCGATTTGCACTGATCATGACCAGCACGCCATTCCCCTGGCCACGCCCCTCGGAAGCCGTTCGCGAGCTCATGCGCAAAGGTGCCGAACTCGCTCAGGCGCTGCCGCCCGAGTGGATCGAGCGCCTGAACCAGGCACTGTTTTCTACACCGGAAGATGCCAAGTTGCTGGAGGATCCGGTCATCCTCGCCGCGTGCCGGCGCGCCAATCGGGCAGAGTTGCTGCACTGGGCCAATGCCAATCTGCAGCGCCCTGGGGAGCCGGTGGAGCCCTACGTGTCTGCTGACATGGTGGACACGGCCAGGGAGCTCGCCCGCAGGGGGCTCTCCGAGCTGCTGATGAATGTCGCAAGGTCGACACAGAACGCAGCCTGGGACCTGTGGATGAAGATGGCCTTCAGCCTGACGCAGGATCCCGCGCTGCTCGCGGAGTTCCTGGAGGTCTCGTCGCGGTCGATCTCGACGTTCATCGACAGCAACATGCGTGTGGTGACCCAGATCATCCTCGAAGAAAAGAGCGCCCAGGCCCATGACGACCCTATCGATAAACGCAGCCTCGTAAGCCGGCTGCTCGACGGCAGGGATGTGGACGCCGAGCAATTTGGCAGGCGACTGGGCTACAGCCTGGCTCAGAGGCATCACGCCTGCCTCGTCTGGAGCGAAACCCCGGACGCCGAGATTCGCCCGCTGGAAGATATGGCGCGAGCCCTGGCGCAGCTCACGGGTACGGTAGCGCCTCTGATCGTATTCGCGGGCCCTGCGACCCTGTGGGCCTGGTGCAATGCGGCAAAGCCGCTGGACCTGAACCTTTTGCAAGGTGTCGCTCGACAATTTCCCAAGATACGCGCGGCAATCGGTTCGGCGGGCGCGGGGATGAATGGCTTCCGGCGCTCGCACCTGGAAGCCTTGACCACCCAGCGGTTGATGGGCCGGTTGGCGGGTTCACCTGCCGTTGCCACGATCGATCAGGTGAGGATGGTGTCGCTGATGACCCAAGATGCCCGCGCGGCCAGGCAGTTCGTCTTGAGCACCCTGGGGCGCTTGGCGACCGAGCCCACGGTACTTCAGCATTCGTTGCACGCCTTCCTGGCCAATGGCTGCAACATCACCCAGACCGCCGAGGTACTGCGTACGCATCGCAACACCTTGCTGCGCCGACTGGAGCGCGCCCAGGACCTGCTGCCTGTCCCGCTTGCCGACCATCGCATCCAGATCGCCGCTGCCCTTGAGCTGGTGATCTGGAGTACGCCGCTCGATGGCGACGAGCAATAGCGTTCATTCCCTACCTTTGACGCAATAGCGGCCTCACGGCTGTTGCCTCCATGCGGGCGCTCAACAGGGCGCCCGCGCTGCAATGCCCTGCAGGAACGCGTTCTCCAGCACCGTTGCACTCTCCCTCGGCGCGCGCCCTCGTTGGCGGGCATCGACCATGCCATGCAACAGCGATACGAACATCTCGGTCAGCAATGCCGCGGTGACATCCGCGCGAAATACACCCTGTCGCTGGCCGCTGAAGAACAATGCATCGAGCCGTTCCAGATAGAACCGGAGGTCGTGCTGCACGCTCATGTGCACAGGGTAACGGGAGGCGAGGAATGCGATCAGTTCACTTTGGGCCAGGTGCGCGCGGATCAGCTGACGCAACGCGGCCAGGGGCTCTGTGGAGGCCAACGTATCGCTGTTGTCGAGGATCTGCATCAGCGTGTCTTTGGCGTGCTGTTCGAGCTGGCTATCGAGGTTGTCTCTCGTCCCGCAGTAACGGTGCAAGGTGGCCCGGCTGATGCCCGCCAACGCCGCCAGTTCACCCATGGACGCTCTGGGCCGCAAGGCGGCAGCGGCATAGAGGGCATTCACCAGCTTGGCGGGAAGCGATGAAGGTGGGAAGCCTGAAGTGATCATGAGGAGCCTTGTTTGATTTATATGAGACATCATTGACTCATCTGGGTTTGAAAAGTAGCATTCGCCCCGTTTTCAATCAAGGCTCGGGTGAGTGATGGGCAAGACAGGTTCGATAAGAGTGGGCGTACTCGCTGTGGCGATTGCCTTGGCCGGGTGCGAGCCCGCAGCAGAGCAGTACGGTGCAGCCAATGCGAGCTACCCGGTGGAAATCGTGACGTTGGCCTCCGAGCAGGTGACCTTGGCCGCTGAGTTGCCGGGCCGGGTCGAGCCGATGCGCGTCGCAGAGGTGCGGGCGCGGGTGCCGGGTATCGTGTTGCACAAGCGCTTCGAGGAAGGGGCTGACGTCAAGGCGGGGGATGTGCTGTTCCAGATCGACCCGGCGCCGTTCAAGGCCGCCCTGGCCCGCGCCGAGGCGGACCTCGCCCGTGCCCAGGCCATGCAGCAGGAAGCCCAGGCACGTGTGAAGCGCTATGAGCCGCTGGTCAAGATCGAGGCGGTCAGCCAGCAGGACTTCGACAGCGCCACTGCCGAGTTGCGCAGTGCCCGTGCGGCGGTACGTTCCGCGCAGGCCGATGTGCAGGCCGCTCGCCTTAACCTGGGCTACGCCACTGTCACTGCGCCGATCTCCGGACGCATTGGCCGTGCGCTGGCCACCGAAGGCGCGTTGGTGGGGCAGGGGGATGCGACGCTGATGGCGCGTATCCAACAACTCGACCCGATCTACATCGACTTCACGCAGTCTGCCGCTGACGCGCTGCGCCTGCGACAAGCGGTGAAGGACGGCGCACTTTCGGCCGACAGCCAGCGCCTGACCGCGCAAGTGGAAGGCACCGATTTCCAGCGCTCGGGCGAGCTCATGTTCACCGATGTGAGTGTGGACCGCGGTACCGGCCAGGTCATCCTGCGGGGGCGTTTCGACAACGCGGACGGCACCCTCTTGCCGGGCATGTATGTGCGCGTGCGCACGCCGCAAGGCACCGACAACCACGCCATCCTGGTTCCTCAGCGTGCGGTCCAGCGAGGCAGTGACGGCCAGGCGCGGGTATTGGTCGCCGCCAATGGTATCGCTGAGGCACGCGTCGTGCGAACCGGCGTGATGCAGGGTTCGCGCTGGCAGATTACCGAGGGGCTGGAGCCGGGTGATCAGGTGATCGTCGGCAGCCCGGCCGGGCTGGCCCCCGGTATGCCGGTGGCGCCTGCCCAGAAACAAACGGCTGCCGCCCAGTGATGCGAGGGAAGTGAGATGTCCAGATTCTTCATCCATCGCCCGAACTTCGCCTGGGTCGTGGCGTTGTTCGTTTCACTGGCGGGCCTGCTGGTGATTCCATCCTTGCCCGTGGCCCAGTACCCCAACGTGGCGCCACCGCAGATTTCCATCACCGCCTCCTACCCCGGCGCTTCGGCCAAGGTCATGGTGGAGTCGGTGACCAGCATCATCGAACAGTCGCTCAATGGCGCCAAGGGCCTGCTGTACTACGAGTCCACCAACAACTCCAACGGCGTGGCCGAAGTGATGGTGACCTTCGAGCCAGGCACCGACCCGGACATGGCGCAGGTCGATGTGCAGAACCGTTTGAAACAGGCCGAGGCGCGCATGCCTCAGGCGGTGCTGACCCAAGGGCTGAAAGTCGAGCAGGCCAGTTCCGGTTTCCTGCTGATCTACGCCCTGACCAGCACGGCTGGCAACCGTGGCGATACCACGGCCTTGGCCGACTATGCCGCGCGTAACATCAACAACGAACTGCTGCGCGTGCCTGGCGTGGGCAAGCTGCAGTTCTTCGCCTCGGAAGCGGCCATGCGGGTCTGGGTGGACCCACAGAAACTGGTGGGCTATGGCCTGTCCATCGACGACATCAACACGGCGATTCGCGGCCAGAACGTCCAGGTGCCGGCCGGCAGCTTCGGCAGCACGCCGGGCGCCAGCGAGCAGGAACTGACCGCCACCCTGGCGGTGCAGGGCACCCTCGACACGCCGGAGGCTTTCGCCGGCATCGTCCTGCGCGCCAACCCGGATGGCTCCAGCGTACGCCTGCGTGATGTCGCGCGCATGGCCATCGGTAGCGAGAACTACAACCTGTCGGCACGCCTGAACGGCCACCCGGCGGTGGCCGGCGCGGTGCAGCTGGCGCCGGGCGCCAACGCCATTCAGACCGCGACGCTGGTCAAGGAGCGCTTGGCCGAACTGTCGCAGTTCTTCCCCGAAGGGGTCGAGTATTCGGTGCCGTACGATACCTCGCGCTTCGTCGACGTGGCCATCGAGAAGGTGATCCACACCTTGATCGAAGCCATGGTGCTGGTGTTCCTGGTGATGTTCCTGTTCCTGCAGAACGTCCGCTACACCCTGGTGCCCTCGATCGTGGTACCGGTGTGCCTGCTCGGGACGCTGATGATCATGAAGCTGCTCGGCTTCTCGGTGAATATGATGACCATGTTCGGCATGGTGCTGGCCATCGGCATCTTGGTGGACGACGCCATCGTGGTGGTGGAGAACGTCGAGCGCTTGATGGCCGAGGAAGGCCTGTCGCCGGTGGAGGCGACCATCAAGGCCATGGGGCAGGTTTCCGGGGCCATTATTGGTATCACCCTGGTACTGGCGGCGGTATTCCTGCCTTTGGCGTTCATGTCCGGTTCGGTGGGGGTGATCTACCAGCAGTTCTCTGTGTCTCTGGCTGTCTCGATCCTGTTCTCCGGCTTCCTGGCCTTGACCTTCACCCCAGCGCTGTGCGCCACGCTGCTCAAGCCAGTGCCTCAGGGCCATCATGAGAAGGGCGGTTTCTTCGGTGCCTTCAACCGTGGCTTCGCCCATATCACCGAGCGCTATTCGTTGCTCAATAACGGGCTGGTGGCGCGTGCCGGGCGCTGGATGCTGGCGTATGTCGGCATCCTGGTGGTGCTGGGCTATTCCTACCTGCGTCTACCGGAGGCCTTCGTGCCAGCTGAAGACCTGGGCTACAGCGTCGTCGACGTACAGTTGCCGCCAGGCGCCAGCCGGGTACGCACCGACCACACCGCCGAGACGCTGGAAAAATTCCTGATGTCTCGTGAGGCGGTGGCCAACTCGTTCATCGTCAGCGGCTTCAGTTTCTCGGGTCAGGGCGACAACGCCGCGCTGGCGTTCCCCACCTTCAAGGACTGGTCGCAGCGTGACAAGACGCAATCGGCAGAGGCGGAAACGGCAGCGATCAATGCGCAGTTCGCCGCCAACGGTGATGGTGCCATCACCGCGGTTATGCCGCCGCCCATCGACGGCCTGGGCAACTCCGGCGGTTTCGCCCTGCGTCTGATGGACCGTGGTGGCCTTGGCCGTGAAGCGCTGCTCGCCGCCCGTGACCAACTGCTGGCCCGCGCCAACAGCAACCCGGTGATTCTCTATGCGATGATGGAAGGCCTGGCCGAGGCGCCGCAGTTGCGTGTGCACATCGACCGGGAAAAAGCCCGAACACTGGGGGTGAGCTTCGAGGCCATCAACAGCACCTTGGCCACGGCTTTCGGTTCGGCGGTGATCAACGACTTCACCAATGCCGGGCGCCAGCAGCGCGTGGTGGTGCAGGCTGAGCAAGGCGAACGCATGACCCCCGAAAGCGTGCTGCGCCTCTATGCCCCGAATGCCAACGGCGAGCAGGTGCCGTTCAGCGCCTTCGTCACCACCCAGTGGGAAGAGGGGCCGGTGCAACTGGTGCGCTACAACGGCTACCCGTCCATCCGCATCGCCGGCGACGCTTCGCCGGGGCATAGTACTGGCCAGGCGATGGCCGAGATGGAGCGCCTGGTCAGCGAGCTGCCGCCGGGTATCGGCTACGCCTGGACGGGCCTTTCCTACCAGGAGAAGGTGTCCAGCGGCCAGGCGGCCAGCCTGTTCGCCCTGGCCATCTTGGTGGTGTTCCTGCTGCTGGTGGCGCTGTACGAGAGCTGGGCGATCCCGCTGACGGTCATGTTGATCGTGCCGATCGGTGCTCTGGGTGCGGTGTGGGCGGTGACGCTCACCGGCATGCCCAACGACGTGTACTTCAAGGTCGGCCTGATCACCATCATTGGCCTGGCGGCGAAGAACGCCATCCTGATCGTCGAGTTCGCCAAGGAACTGTGGGAGAAGGGCTACAGCCTGAGCGACGCCGCCATCGAGGCCGCGCGCCTGCGTTTCCGCCCGATCGTGATGACCTCCATGGCCTTCATCCTCGGCGTGGTGCCGCTGGCCATCGCCACCGGCGCCGGTGCGGCCAGTCAGCGCGCCATCGGTACCGGGGTGATCGGCGGCATGCTCAGCGCCACCTTGCTGGGCGTGGTGTTCGTGCCGATCTGTTTCGTATTCGTGCTGAAGCTGCTCAAGCGCAAGCCGGCCCCCGTGCAACACGCTGTCGAGGTAACCCAGTGATGCTCATGCGCAATCTTGCAATTCCGTTCGCGCTGGCCGTCACTTTGGCCGGCTGCTCCCTGGCACCGACCTACCAGCGCCCCGAGGCGCCGGTGGCGACCGCGTGGGGCGATGCCGCCGGCCATCGCGGCCGGGCGGTGGAGCAACTGGACTGGCAGGCGTTCATCGTCGACCCGTCCCTGCGCCAGCTGGTGGGGACCGCGCTGGACAACAACCGCTCGCTGCGCCAGACCCTGCTGGATATCGAGCAGGCCCGCGCGCAGTACCGCATCCAGCGTGCCGACCGGGTCCCGGGCTTGAATGCCGGGGCTTCCGGCAACCGCCAGCACTTGCCGACCGACTTGTCGAGCGATGGCCGCGAAGGGGTCAGCAGCACCTATCAGGTGGGGTTGTCGCTGCCGGAATACGAAGTGGACCTGTTCGGCCGTGTCAAAAGCCTGAGCGATGCGGCACTGGAACAGTACCTGGCCACCGAGGAAGTCGCGCGTGCCGCGCGCATCGCCCTGATCTCCGAGGTGAGCCAGGCCTACCTGACCCTGGACGGCGCCGAGCGGCGCCTGGCGCTGACCCGCCAGACCCTGGCCAGCCGCGAGGATTCGCTGGCCCTGGTCGGCCAGCGGCGCACCGCCGGCACGGCCACGGCGCTGGATCACCAGGAGGCGCTGGGGCTGGTCGAGCAGTCGCGGGCCGAGCTGGAAGGCATCGTGCGCGAGCAGCGCCAGGCCTACAACGCCCTGGTGCTGCTGCTGGGCAGCGCGGACGCGGCGAAGGCGATCCCGGCCGAGCGCGACGAGGCGCCGATGGTCCTGCAGGACATCGCCCCGGGCGCGCCGTCGGCGCTGATCGAACGTCGCCCGGACATCCTCGCCGCCGAGCATCGGCTGCGGGCGCGCAACGCCGATATTGGCGCGGCGCGGGCAGCGTTTTTCCCGCGTATCAGCCTGACCGGCAGCTTTGGGACCGCCAGTGCGCAGATGTCCGGGCTGTTCGACGGAGGCTCGCGTAGCTGGACCTTCATGCCGCAATTGTCGCTGCCGTTGTTCGACGCCGGGCGCAACCGGGCCGGGCTCAGCCTGGCCGAGGCACGCAAGGACTCGGCTGTGGCCGCCTATGAAGGCGCGATCCAGGTGGCCTTCCGCGAAGTGGCCGATGCGCTGGCCGCCACCGACACCCTGCGCCGTGAGCAGGCTGCGCGAAGGGCCCTGGTCGATACCAGTCGTGCGACCCTGGCGCTGGCCAAGGCACGTTACGAGGGGGGAGTGGACAACCATTTGCGCTACCTGGACGCCCAGCGCAACAGCAACGTGAACGAAGCGGCCTTCATCGAAGCCAGTACCCAGCGGCAACTGGCGTTGGTCGACCTGTTCCGCGCACTCGGTGGTGGGTGGTCGGGCAAGGGCTGAAACGGCCTCCTTTGGTTGGCATGTCCAGCCACTTCGCCCTAGGGATCGATGCCCTGGGGCTTTTTTTTTTGCGTGCGCAGTCAGGTCAGCGGGCGGGTGCCGCAGCGCCGTCGAGGAACATCAGTTCCAGCGTCTGCACGGACGTCGCGCTGGCCGCCCGCCCGCGTCGTTCGGCATCGACGATGCCGTACACCATGCTCAGGAACATTTCGGTGAAGATCGCCGCGCTGATATCGATACGGAAAGCTCCCGCCTTCTGGCCGCGCAGGAAGAAGGCATCCAGGGCGTCGGCATAGGCCCGCCACGGACGGTTCGCTTCGCTGTCGTCGAACGAGTCCGGGCGGTACTGGAAGAGCAGGAAGATCATCATCTCGCGATGCTTGAGGTGCTCGACGATGAGACGATGCAGGGCTGCGGTCGGGTCGCCGCCGTGCAAGTCAGCGTTGCCGATGACCTGGGAGAGGATCTGGTCGCCATAGCGTTCCAGCATGTTCACCAGGTTGTCACGGGTGCCGCAGAAACGGTGCAGGGTCGCTTTGCTCACGCCCGCCGCCTCGGCCAGCTCCTTCAAGGTGGCTCGGGGGTGGACGACGATCGCGTCGGCCAGCGCTTTGAGCAAGCGCTCATCGGTAGGGAGGTGCATCAGAAGATTCCACACTGCATATCGTGCAGGCATTGTGAAGGAAAACGGCTCATAGGGCACCCATTTGAGTAAATAATGGCTCAACCAAGGCTTGCAGGTCGCAGCCGTGCGGGTCCTTGCTTGCGGGCACCAAGGCACCGCCTCCCTCGGCGTTCCAGGTCGAGGGAGGCGGCGAAGCTCAGGGCAGGGTGAAGAGCACTTTGACCTTGTCATTGACGGCCGAGGTGTCGACATAGCCGATGGCATTCGACTCGCTGCCCACTTTGGCAATCACTGCGGCGTCATCATCCACGCTCTGCAGTGGTTGCCCCTTGCCCGTGAACACCAGGCCTGACCAGTACGACTTGAGCTGAGATTCGTTCTTGTTGGTCAGCGCGCTGTAGAACCTTTCCTTGGTGGGGTTCCAGCCTTTCTGGTCGAGGCCCTTGAGGCTGGTGTTCTTGCCCAGGAATATGTTGGCCACCTCGGCCTGGGACGGTGCGGCGCTGGCGCTGGCATTCACGATCACGGCCACTTCGGCGCGGGCCAGGGTGCAGGCCGTGGCCAGGGCTGCGGCGAACACTGCGGTGATGAGTGGTTTCATGTGGCGCTCCTTAGAAGACGAAATCGACGCCGACGCTGACGATATCGCCGTCGTAGTTGCGCGAAGGAGTGCCGGCGGCACCGTTGCTAGCCGCGAAGACTGCCTGGTCGAAGGTCTCTTGGGCGTTCTGCACGAAGGTGCCGCGGTAGCCGTTGCCGCGCGTGTCCACCCGCTTGTACTCGCCCTTGAGCACCAGGTTCGGCGCCAGGTTGTAGTTCACGCCGTAGGTCCAGGAGCTCTGGCGGCCAGCGTCTTCGTCGAGCTGAGCGTAAGTGAGGTGGAGCAGCACGTCGCCAAAACGGCGCCCGCCCATGAGGTAGAAGGCATCGATGCTGCCTTGCTGGTCACCTTCGGTGTTGTTGCTGGTCCACTCGTTCGAAGAGACCCAGGTGCCATTGTCGTACTGGTAACCGATGGATGCGAAGCGGCCTTTCTTGCGGTTCAGGCTCAGGAAGTCGACACGCGTGGGCGCTCCCCCAGGGGCGACCACCGACGCACTGAGGTCCGTGTCGATGTCTGCTTCGGCATACCCGACGCGCAGCGTGCCGAAGTCGTAGGTTTCCAGGCTGACATTCGCCGCGAAGATTTTCTTGTAGTCGATGTCGTACAGGTCATCCATGGCGAACAGGTTGCGCTTGGCGGCTTGGCCGCCTGCCACCTGGAGCGTCACGGAGCCGATGCCGGTGGGCAGGGTGTAGAGGGCATCGGCGCCTTCGTAGTTGCTCAGTTGGACCTGGCTGTAGACCTCATCCGGCAGCCGCAACCAAGGGTGGGTGACGCCGACGTCGAGGGTTTCGGAGTACATGTAGATCGGCAGGCGCAGCCGGCCTGCGCGCAATGTCAGGCCTTCGGTCGCCTTCCAGGAGAGGTAGGCCCATTCCAGGTTGCCTTTCCAGGTGTCCTGTTCCGGCTTGAGGGTGCCCTGCACGGTCATCCCCAGCTTGTCGGTGAGCCCATATTGGAGTTGGCCGCCCAGCCGGGAGAGCTGGTCACCGCGCCAGGCGTCCGTGGTCTGCCCGCTGATGCCGAAGCTCCGTCCTTGACCCTCGCCTCCCAGGTGGGTGAGGCCGGCAGTGCCGAAGCCGTTGAATCGATAGTCTCCCTGGTCCAGGGCCATTGCCGGGGTGGTCGCGATAAGGCCTGCGATACCGAGTGCTCTAATGCCTTGCATGCTTCAACTGCTCTTGTGGTGGGTAAGGGTCAAATGCGGAACTGAGCGGTGGCGCTGCGAAGGTGGTTGCCCATACCGACCAATTGCTCACCGAGCCGTGCGGTGGCGTCGGCACCTTGCGTGGTGGCCTGGGTATCCTGTTGCAGCTTCTCGGTGTCTTGCTGGATCGAACGGGAAAGGCCGATCTGCTCGTTGGTGAAACGGGCGATGCCGGCGTTCAACTCATCGATCTGGCGAACGGTCTTGGTAATCGCCTCCAGGGTCTGCGTGGCATGTTCTGAGCGCTCGATGCTTGTCCTGGCCTTCTCGCCGTTCAGGTTCATTGCGTGCAAGACGCCGCTGGCGCTGCTTTGCAGGCGCTGGATGATGTCTTGGATCTGCGCGATGGAAGCGGCGGTTTTCTGGGCCAGGTTGCGCACTTCGTCGGCGACCACGGCGAAGCCTCGCCCTTGCTCACCGGCCCGTGCCGCCTCGATGGCGGCGTTCAGGGCGAGCAGGTTGGTCTGTTCGGCGATGCTCCGGATCACCGTCAGCACCGCGCCGACATGCTGGGTTTCTGCTTCCAGTTGTTCCATGGCCTGCACCGAGCCGAGCACGCTGTTGCCCAGGTCGCCGATGCTGGAGGACAGTATGTCGATGTTGTGCCTGGCTTCGTTCGCCTGGCGCGCCGCGGCGCTGGCTTGCTCGGAGGCCTGTCCGGAGCGCTGTGCCACTTCTTGAATGCTGTTGGTCATGGTGTCGATGTCACTGCTGATGGACTCGGTGCGCTCCTGCTGCGAGCGCGCGCTGTCCTCCGCGCCCTGGGTGAGCCGGTGCAGCTCGCGGGACATCTGCTCCAGGGGCGCGGCGGTTTCGATGACCTGGCGCAGGGTGCCTTGCAGGCTGTCCAGCAAGCCGTTGAACAGGCCGATCATTTCGCCGATTTCGTCCGAGGAGTCGACATGCACGCGGCGGGTCAGGTCGCCATCGCCGCTGGCAATGGTCCTGAGCGACGCGATGACGCCGCGGACATTGCCCATGACCTGACGAATCACCCAGGCCGCGCTGGCGCTGACCAACAGCAGCAGGCAAAAGCTGAGCAGGTAGCCGACATGCGTGGTGGTGGCGTTGTCGGCGCGGACCTGGGTCAAGCTGCTCAGGAAGTCGGCGTAGGCGTGGCTGCGAAACTGTTCGCCCAGCGCCTGGGCGTTCTTGAGGTCGCTGGCCATGCGGTCGAAATGGGGGCGCAAATCATCGAACGCGGCCCCGTCGAGCAGTTGGCCGGAGGAGGCGAGCGCGTTATCGGCGTAGCGCTTGATCGCCGCTGACCAGGCTTGAAGCTCCCGGTGTCGGTCGGCCCGTTCAGCGGTCAGCGGTTCCAGGTCGCGCAGCCGCGCATGGACGTCGGCCAGCACGTCGCTCGCTTCATCCAAGGTGTCCCGCTCGCCCGCTGCCACGGCGCTGTTGAGCAGGCCGGGCAGGCGGGAAAACTGGAAGATCACGTTGTCGGCAGCTTCCAGCGTTGGGTAGCGCTGCTTTTCGAGCGATACCAATCGGCTGTCGTTGTCGTCCAGTTGCACCGCGGTGTAGCCCACGAACAGCAACAGACCGAACAGGGCGATGGCGGGTGGCAGGAAGAGTTTCAAGGTGAGCGAGATTTTTTTGAACATGGGCTGTGCGGGCCTCGTCGGAACGAAGGGCAAATCGCAGGCAAGCAGGGCCGCAAAAGCCGGTGCGCTGTTGGCAGGGCCTGCTATCGCTACGCGTCGGACAAAGGGCTGTCCTTCGGAAGTTGGCGTTACGTGATCATGGCGCCCCTCCGTGCCCCGTTGCGAATTGGCCACCCGCTTGCGCGGAGGGTCAGGCCGAGGCCAGGTTGGGAGAGGTGGGGGAAGGTGAGGTCGTCCATTTCAGACAACCTGCGTCTTTGTGGAATAAGGAGCCGGCAGTTCTGGCATGCCTGCTCGGATCGCGACAGCGTCTTGGTGCTAAAGCCCATTTTCGCTCCTGCCACTTGGTTGTGTTTTATTTGTTATATCAAGTGTTTTGTAAAATACAGGAGTTTTGCTTACATGCAAGACGCAATGGCGCCAGAGCCTGCAAAAAAAGCAGGGCAGGCGCTATCGGGGCCTGGTGCTTGGGTTGGGTCGGCAAGGCGCGGGGCGACGGTTGCGCGACGACGGAAGGCGGCGAAGACCGAGCGGTTTGGTGGGGTGACGCCTTCCTGGGAAGGCGCCGGGTTTACCGGGAGGCGACTTAGGACTTGGCGGTTTTAGGGGGAGAAATCATGACAATGAAGGCGTCAATCAAGGCCTTCCCGCGCTCTGCGCTGACAGGCTCGGATTCGAAAGGCAGCATCATGAGCCAGCCATCACTGAACGCGGCAATGTGATCGGCCAACACATCGGCCGGCACATCTTCACGGACCTGGCCCTGGCGCTGGCCGGCCTCCAGCACCGAAGTGGCCACCTCGCGGAAGTTGGTATAGCGCTGCTTGATGACGCTGGCGAACGCGGGCTGGTGCCGGGCATGGGTGAGCAGTTGCAGCCATGCAAGCCAGTTGCCTGGCTCGTCAAGGCTGATCCATTGGTGCCACTGCTCAATGAGCGACTTGATGTCGACCTGATCGAGGTGGATGTCCAGCAGTGCGTCGACCTTGTCGAACAGGGTCTGCGCAACGGCACTGACCATTTCTTCCTTGTTGGCGAAGTAGTAGGTCACCGCGCCTGTGGTGCACCCGGCGTGCTGCGCCACCTTGCGCATGGTGGCACCGGCATAGCCTTCTTGCGCGATCACCGCGATCGCCGCCGCCAGCAACTCGGACCTTTTGGCGTCGCGATCGCCAACCGGGCGCCCACGACGGGCAATCGGTTCGGATTCGCATTCATTGGCCTTGGCGTTGGGAGCAGGGCGGGGATGTGCTTCAGGCATAGGGAGGCGATTTCATCGGACAACCAATAGAGCCGGCAGTTTGCCACAGCACAGCCGACGCGCGCGATGTCAGTGGGTGGCGAGGCTCGTGCTTTTTACCTACCAGCTTTGTGGGCCAAGTGAGCGACGATGAACTGCATTGCGACCTCTACGGTAGGGGCCGTCGCCGAGCGCCCGGTGATGCGCAGTTGAAGCCAGGCCGACCAATAGGCGAGGGCGCTCTGGTAACTGCGCACGGTATTAGCCGCCGTGCCCGGCGAAGACGCCTCGACCGAGGCGCCACTGCATCCACCGCCAGTGGAACTGAGACGGCAATCCTTAATATATTGTATTATTTGACACGTATACCGTATTGTTAATTAAGTTTAATGACGATTAGCTCGGATAAGATTTAATTATCAGACCTAAAATGGTGGAGGGCAGGGCATGGCGGTAGGCGTACCGGAAAATGACGTGTTTGCGGCGGCGGACGCGGTCCTCGCCCGTGGCGAGCGGCCAACGGTGGAGCGGGTGCGCCAAGAGTTGGGGCGCGGCAGCCCCGCGCGGGTCGGGGCCTTGCTCGATCAGTGGTGGGAGCAACTGGCAGCGCGCCTGCGCGGCGAAACGCGCTTGCCTGGATTGCCAGCGGAGGTGGCACAGGCGTTTATGGCTATCTGGCAGCAGGCCACTACCCTGGCCCAGGGTGTGGCGGAGCAAGCGTTGGCCGGCCAGCGTCAGGTCCTAGCCGAGGAGCGCGAAGTGCTGGGTGCGCTGGAAGCTCGTGCCCGACTGGAGGTTGTCCAGGCGCGACAGCAAACAACCGAGGCCGTTACCGCACGGCAGGGCGCAGAAACCCGCTTGGCAGACCTAGAACAATTGCTTGCTCAGCGTCAGGCGCAGATCGACGACCTGCGTGCGCAGCGTGATGAATTGCAGGCGCAGCGTGACGATGCCCACCAGCAACTGGAGCAGATAGAGTCGCAGTTGTATGACAGCCGTAAGCAGGCCGAACATGCGCGCGTGGAGCAGCAGCGCTACACCCGTGACGTCGAAGACCGGGCCTATCGCGAGATCGATCGAGCCCGGGAGGAGAGCAAGGCGCTGGGCGCACAACTCAAGGACGCCCAGGGCCGGCTCAGTGTGGCCCAACGCAGCCTCGAGGAGTATCAGCTCAATCTCGGCGATGCCCGTGAGCAAACGCACGTCGCGCGTACCCAGGCGCAGCTATTGGCTGCCCAGTTGATACACGCCCAGCAACAAGCGACTGGGGCGGGGGAGCAAATGGCTGTTCTGCAAAGTGCATTGCAGGCAGTGCGCGAGGAGTTGGCTGCGACCCGTGAGCGTGCGATCGCTGCCGAAGCCCGTGTTGAAACGCTGGCCAGCCGGCCCAAGCGTTCAGAGAAAAGCCGTGGATGATGCCAAGCCGCCTCCGCATATGTGCCAGTCACGCCGTTTAACCTAGTAGGCCTTTATCAAGTCGGATGGGATCAGTGGCTGCCAAGGTTACGATGCCGAATCTGCTTCGTAGGGAGCGCAACGCGCGCTCTGCAAAAGCAGTCCCACGGAAGGCATTGGGCCAATTTCTCGACTACTGTGTGATAGCTATTGGCCTTTTTGTCTGAGGCTTACACAGGATCGGGAGCGGACGGATATGCGGGTTGCACGGCTGCAGATTGAGAATTTCCGTGGCATCAAGCGTGCGGATGTTTTGTTGCCCAAACATGCCGTCATCGTTGGTGATAACAACATTGGTAAGTCTACGCTCCTAGAGGCACTTGATCTCGTACTAGGCCCCGAGCGACTCTCCCGTAGGCCAGTGATAGATGAGCACGATTTTTATGCGGGAGAGTATGTCGATCTGCAGGGGCAGCCAGTAAACATAACCATAGAAGTGGTCATCACTGATCTGAATATGGATCAGGAAATGCGTTTTAGGGATCACATCGAGTGGTGGGATAATGGCGCGGGAGATCTGCTCGGAGGCCCGCCAGCAGAGAGTACTGACGAGCAGATGGTTCAGGCCTGTTTGCGCGTCGTTTTTATCGGCAGCTACGATGCCGATGAGGATGATTTCACTGGTACCACTTACTTCTGTTCGCCGATGAAACAGGATGGGTCCTACGATTTCTTCAGAACTGCCGATAAGCGTGTCTGTGGATTTCTGTATCTGCGCACGATCCGAACCGGCAGTCGTGCGTTGAGCCTTGAGCGTGGTTCGCTCTTGGACATCATTTTGCGGTTACAGGACGACAAGAACTTCAAAATCTGGGAAGGGCTTTTGGTTGAGCTTCGACAGTTGCAGGTTGCAGCTGATCCGGAGATCGGGATCAACGACATCCTGGCGGATGTTCAGGCCTCGATCCGCGGCTACATGCCCAGCGATGATGGTAGCGATCCCCAAATGCGTGTCACGCAACTGACTCGCGAGTCTCTGCGAAAAGCGTTAACTGTCTTCATGGCAACCGGTGCGCAGCGCAGTGATGGCGAAGCGCATGCAGCACCATTCCAGAGCCAAGGCACCGGTACTGTTAACATGATGGTACTGGCACTTCTGTCACTGATCGCGGAGCTAAAGCAGAACGTGATTTTTGCGATGGAGGAGCCAGAGATAGCAATCCCGCCGCATATTCAAAAACGCATCATCAACGGTGTGCGCAACAAGTCAGCCCAGGCGCTGTTTACCTCGCATTCGCCTTACGTGCTCGAAGAGTTCGACCCCGAGCAGGTAATCGTTATCAGCCGAAACGATGGAAACTTGAGTGCTATGCCTGCAGGGCTGCCGCCGGGCATCAAAGCAAAAATGTACCGGCAAGACATGCGGCTGCGTGTTTGTGAGGCCCTTCTGGCACGTCGGGTGCTGATTGCCGAAGGCCGGACGGAATATGACGCTTGGCCCGCCGTAGCGCGACTGCTTCATCAGCAGGAGCCGGAGTCTTTCATGCCGCTTGAGGCGTTGGGCATCCCAATCATCGATGCGACGACTGACTCGCTGATCGCTCCGATGGGGGCCTACTACCGCAGGCTCGGGAAGAAGGTCTATGCCGTTTTCGACGAGCAGGCACCCGAGCAATTGGAAGCTATTAGGGCGTCGGTCGACTACCCCTATCAAGCGCCTGAGAAAGGTTTCGAGAACGTCGTTCTCAAAGGAACCGATGAGGAAGTGTTGCGTGGCTGGGTTGCGTCTCTGGTCGACAGCGGTGCTTGGCCTTCAGACTTAAAGGACAAGGCCCCGGGCCCTGATGCCACGAAGGATGAGGTAGCAGCGATTCTAGGGGTGCTGCTGAAGCGCTGGAAAGGCGATGGTGCTGCTGCCAGCTTACTTTGTACCGCCATGACCCGACATCAACTCCCGGAATTCATTGTCAGCACCCTCGAGAGCATTACAGCCACAATTGTTCCCAAGAAGCCCGAGCCTGAACTGTCGGAACTGGATGATGACTTTCTCGATTTGGTTGGGCCTTAACAGATGATGGTGCTTGATCAGTCTCGACGGGATGTTATCGAGTCACCCAGACATCTGGTGGTGATGGGCGGCCCTGGCTCAGGGAAAACCACAGTCGCATTGCTCAAAGCTGAAGCATTTCTAGGCCGACTAGACCTCACAGAGTATCAGCAGGTGCTGTTCCTGAGCTTCGCCAGGGCAACGGTCGCGAGGGTTGCGGAACAGGCCGGGAAAATGCTGCCGAAACTTGAGCAGGCTCGGCTCGAGGTCAACACCTATCATGGCTTCACGTGGAATTTGCTGCGCAGCCATGGCTACTTGCTCCGCAACGGGCGACCCTTATCGCTTCTTCCTCCGCCAGAGGCTGCTGCGCGATTGTCCACATTGAGCGAAGAACAGATAGCCTTGGAGAAAATCAGGCTGCTCGAGGAGGAGGGACTGTTGCACTTCGACCTGTTCGCCAGCAATGCTGCCATGTTGCTGGAGAGAAGCCAGTCGCTGCAGCGCATCTACGGCAACAGCTATCCACTGATCATACTCGACGAGTTCCAGGACACGAACGAGGATGAGTGGCGTTTCATTCGGGCGTTGACTCGGCATAGCCAGGTGCTGGCTTTAGCTGATCCGGAACAACGAATCTACGAATTCCGCGGTGCCAGTGCTAGCAGGATTCAAGAGTTCGAACAGGCCTACCGCCCCGCCTCCTTTTCTTTTGGAATGGAAAATCACCGGAGCACAGGGACCGACATTGTCCAGTTCGGCAACGATCTGCTGGCAGGAGTAAATAGGGGCAGAGCCTACACCCATGTGTCGGTTACACCCTATGCGCCGCGCAAGGGGATGCTCCATCGGGCTTTCAAATTTGCCATTCTGACTGCTATAGCACGGTTGAATAGATACGGACGTGATTGGTCACTAGCCATTCTGGTTCCCAGCAAAAGCTTCATGGCTGAGGTTTCTGCGTACCTTTCGAGTGATGCGGACAATCTGCCCAGGCTTTCCCATGAGGTGGCGTTCGACCAGGAGGCGGCAGCGCTCTCTGCTACGGCGATCGCCGCGTTGCTGGAAGGTGGCGCGAATGCTGAACTCATTACTGAAAGACTTCTTAGAAACCTATGTGCTCATCTGCGTGGCAGGAAAGGCGAGAAAGCCCCAAGCAAGGCTCACTTGGAATTGGTACTCGCTCTGGAGCAGTTGTTCGGTGGGCAAGCACTTCGTCGAGCGCCGCACAAGCGGGTTCTTGCTGCCGCACAGCTTATTGCAGTCCAGCGTCTTGAGTTGCAATTGACTGGCGACCCCCAAGTTGACTGGGTTGCCGCACGACAATTTCTGGATTCAAGCACCGAGCAGGTTTTCAAGCAGATCGGTATAGATGGTCGGTATGTGCGCTTGCTTGGGAAGGGGTCGCTGCTTCGAAGCCGTTTGAGCGAGATGTGGCGCTCAGCTGAAGGCTATTCAGGAGCAGAGAAGCTGGTGCGGGATGCTCTTATTCAGGACCACTTTCAAGCTGTCACCAGGGACTGGAAGGGGCTCCATCTGATGACCATGCACAAATCGAAGGGAAAGGAATTCACAGAGGTCATTCTTTATGAGGGAGTGATGAAGGGGCGTTTCTTGCCGACCGAAGCAACCCCGGATCGCGTGCGTCAGGCCCGTTTAGCCATGCGTGTCGCTGTCACTCGTGCAATGAAGAAGGCGACTATCTTGACGCCGACTGGGCGAAATCGCTGCCCGTTGATTTGAACGCAAGATTGGGGATGCCGCCAGGGACCATCGTATTATTACTGATGTGCGGCTGATCGGACGTTGCGATCCGCTAACCTAGAGTGAAAGACAAAATGCCCAGGCCCAACCACCTCGCCTTCTTTGTCTGGCGGATAATGGTGAGCGGGTTCCAGATTAGTGCAAAACGGCGCTGGTTGATCAAGGTTGTACCATTACCCCTTTCTTACAGCTCGCGGATGATACTCCGATTAATCGGCTTTCGAATAAGTACGAGTTTGATCCTGTCCGATGTCCTGTACACTAGCTCTTTTTCATTTTCATCAGAGGCCTCGAAACTGATTGATATCTGCTGTTTGTGAATAATGATACTCCTTGGGTGAAAAGCGTCCCTGTGGGCCAAACAATAAATTGGCCGTTAGATATTCGAGATAGATGATCGCCTCCGGTTGCGCATATCGCATAAAGCACTCGCGCTGGGCCGCAGATAGACAGGCTCGGTGCTTCAGACATGTTTTCACCATTTCCGCCAGTACATAGCCGCGTATGTCGTATCGCTCATCCATGGCGCAAAGGATGGTTCGATAGCATAAGTGATAGTTCGGTTGCTGGCCGGTCTGTAGGTAGGCGTCGTTACTCATCCTTGACTCCCGGCCTGCCAGGAGGCCAGAAATTGCAGCACCTGCTCAACTTGGCCCTGACTGACTAGTTGCTCCGCAGTTCGCCCCTCGAAAGTTAACAATTGATCTTGGCGGAACCAGCCAATTGCTTGCTCGATAGTCGCACCGGTCTCAGTCACCATCAGAACCACACGTAGGACATCTGCTATGAAGCGTAGCGCTGCTTCGGAGTCAGTCGTGGTTGCACCATCTGCCTGGCTTTTGCGATACGTAGCGAGGTAAACGTCAAACTCAGCTGGGTTCAGACCAAAAGCCCTGGCGTAACGTTCCCCTGGAGAGGTTGTCCCTTTCGTGTTGCGTAGGTAATCAGCCAATTCAGCAGCTGACAGCGCGCTTATTTGAAATGCCTCTTGGTTCATGACTTGTTCCCCTCGCGACCTTTCGTTAACAGCATGCCCCCAAATCAACAGTAAGCAAAGCCATAGCTGTGTGGCTTTTATGGTCGACGTGGCAAGGGCGGTCGTTCAGCGGAAGCGTATGTACGCCACGGATGTGGAGCTTTCACGCAACGGCCTAGGAGCATCCCCCGATGACACAGTAGACACAGAGAGGGCCAGGCGGAACGACTGAGACCACGCGATGGTGGTGGGCGGCCTGGAACTAATGTTTAGGGAATGTGCTGTAGGGTCGATTTGGGGGTTTGACTTACCGCTTTTTGGCCTTTTCAGTTCTGATTACTATCGCAGCCGCCAAGCCGTCGACGAAGGGGGCTGTTCAGCGTGCTCCGAAAAGAGTACAAATGTGCTCCATGGACAATCTTACCCCAAAACGCCGCGCCATCTTCGAGTTCATCCGTGAGCGCATCGCCGACCACGGCCAGCCGCCGAGCCTGGCCGATATCGCCACGCGCTTCGGTTTTGCCTCGCGCAGCGTGGCGCGCAAGCACATCACCGCCCTGTGCCAGGCCGGCTACATCGACGTCACGCCGAACCAGGCGCGGGGCATACGCCTGGCCGAACGGCTGCGCCGCCCGGAAATCCTCGAAGTGCCGGTGCTGGGCCAGGTGGCGGCAGGCGCCCCCATCGGCCCGGACCTCGACATTCACGAGCAACTGCTGCTCGACCCCAGCCTGTTCCGCCGTACCCCCGACTACCTTCTGAAGGTGCGTGGCGATTCGATGATCGACGACGGCATTTTCGACGGCGACCTGGTCGGCATCCTCCAGCAGGCCGACGCCCGCGATGGCCAGATCGTGGTCGCCCGCCTGGACGGCGAGGTGACCATCAAGCGCCTGCAGCGCCAGGGTGGCAATTACCGGCTGTTGCCACGCAACCCGGCCTATGCGCCCATCGATGTGCGGCCTGAACAGGAGTTCTTCATCGAAGGCGTGTTCTGCGGCTTGCTGAGGCGTGACTGATGGGCGCGGTGGTCGACCTCGACAGGTTGCTCGACCAGCGCCGGGTATGGCGCGGCCGGCAGGCCCAGGCGCGGCCGCTCGGCCTGCAGCCCACGGGCCATGTCGCCCTTGACCAATGCCTGCCGGAAGGTGGCTGGCCGGCGGCTGCGCTCAGCGAACTGTTGCTGGCCAGCCCCGGCTGCGGCGAATTGCAACTGCTGTGGCCGACCCTGGCCCGCTTGAGCGCTGAAGCCAGCCGAATCGTGCTGGTGGCTCCGCCATTCATTCCTTACGCCCCGGCCTGGCAGGCCGCGGGGGTGGACCTGCGCTGGCTGGTACAGGTGGACGCCGAACCTGCCGATGCCCTGTGGGCCGCCGAGCAGTGCCTGCGCTCCGGCAGTTGCGCGGCGGTGCTGTGCTGGCCGGAACGTGCCGATGACCGCGCCCTGCGGCGCTTGCAGGTGGCTGCCGAAACCGGCCAGGCGCTGGCCTTCGCCTGCCGGCCGCAACAGGCGGCGCACAACCCTTCGCCCGCAGCGCTGCGCATTGCCGTCGACACCCGCCCGGCACAATGGCGCGTGCTGAAAAGCCGTGGCGGCATGCCCCCGGCGCTGCCCATCGCCTGCCCGGGGCGGGGCTGATGCAACATGCTCTGGGCCTGCATCCTGCTTCCGCAGCTGGCGCTGGACACGGTCCTGCGTGAGCGTGACGACCCCGATACCCCCCTGGTGCTGCTTGGCGGGCCGACCCAGCGACGTGTGCTGCAGGCGGTCAACCCGGCGGCGGCGGCGCTCGGCCTGCGGGCCGGGCAAAGCCTGACGACGGCGCGTGCGCTGGCCGATGGCTTCAGCTGCGTCGAAGCCGACCCCAAGCGCATCGACCAGGTGCAGCAGTTGCTGGCAGCCTGGGCCTACCGCTTCAGTGCCCAGGTCAGCCTGCACTACCCACGGGCGCTGTTGCTGGAGGTGGGCTCCAGCCTGCAGCTGTTCGGCCCCTGGCCGCTGTTCGAGGCCCGCCTGCGCCAGGAGCTGGCGGAGCTGGGCTTGCGCCAACGCATCGTCCTGGCCAGCAACCCGGTGGCGGCGCGCATGCTCGCCAATGCTCACGATGGCCTGGCCGTGATGGATGCCGATGCCACCCGTGCGGCGCTGCTGGGCATGCCCATCGAGCGTATCGGCCTGCCTGCGCAGGCTGCCGAGGCCTTTGCCCGCATGGGCCTGCGCCAGTTGAGCCAGGTGCTGGCCTTGCCCCGCGACAGCCTGGCCAGGCGCTTTCCGGCCCAGGTGCAGCTGCACCTTGATCAGCTGCTCGGCCTGCGCAACCTGGGGCTGGGCTTCTACCAGCCCCCGGACCGTTTCGAGACCCGGCTGGAGCTGAACTTCGACGTCGAATCGCACCAGGCCCTGCTGTTTCCGCTGCGGCGCATGCTCAACGACCTTGCCGCGTTCCTCGCCGGGCGTGACTGTGGCGTGCAGCGTTTCTGCCTGCACCTGGAGCATGCCGAAGGGCCGGATACCTTGCTGAAGGTAGGCCTGCTGGCCGCCGAACGCGATGCCGCGATGCTGTTCGAACTGGCGCGCGGGCGCCTGGAGCCGCTACGCATTCCCGCACCTGTGCGCAACCTGCGGCTGGTTGCCGAGGACCTGCCACCCTTCGTGCCGCAACACCAGGCATTGTTCGACCCGCGTGCGCAACAGGCGCAACCTTGGGAACAATTGCGCGAACGGCTACGCGCCCGCCTGGGGGATGAGACGGTCAAGGGCCTGAGCGCGGCAGCCGATCATCGCCCCGAATGCGCCTGGCAAGCGGTAGAGCAGGGTGCCGAGGGCAGCATGCCGGTCGTTCCTGGCAGCCGCCCTGGCTGGCTGCTGTCGGCCCCCATGGCGCTGGACGAAGGCGGCTATCGCCTGCAAGGCCATGCCGAGCGCATCGAATCGGGCTGGTGGGATGGCGGCGATGTGCGCCGCGACTATTACCGCATCGAAACCCGCGACGGCCTGCGCGGCTGGGCCTACCGCGACCTGGGCAAGGCCGGCCCGTTGTGGCTGCAGGGCTGGTTCGCATGAACACCCCGGGTTATGCCGAGCTGCACTGCCTGTCCAACTTCAGCTTCCAGCGCGGCGCGTCGAGCGCCGACGAGCTGTTCCGGCGCGCGCGTGAACAGGGCTACCAGGCGCTGGCGATCACCGACGAATGCACCCTGGCCGGCATCGTCCGTGCCTGGCAGGCGGCCAAGGAACACCAGCTGCGGCTGATCGTGGGCAGTGAAGTGCAGTTGCAGGACGGCCCCAGGCTGGTGCTGCTGGTGCAGGACCTGGCCGGCTACCAGAACCTGTGCGCGCTGATCACCCGGGCCCGGCGGCGGGCGCAGAAGGGCGAGTACCAACTGTTTCGCGATGACCTGCAGCAGCACCATCAGGGCCTGCTGGCATTGTGGGTAGCCGATGACAGCGGCAATGCCACCCCCGGGCAGTGGCTGCACGGCGTGTTCGGTGAGCGCCTGTGGCTGGCCGTGCACCTGCACCGCGGCAGTGACGATACCTTGCGCCTTGAACGCTTGCGCGGCCTGGCGGCCAGGGTCGGCATCCGCGCCGTGGCCTGTGGCGACGTGCACATGCACGTGCGCGGTCGCCGCGCCCTGCAAGATTGCATGACCGCCATTCGCCAGCATTGCCTGGTGGCCGAGGCCGGGCGCTTCCTGTTTGCCAATGGCGAGCGGCACCTGCGCAGCCAGGCGCAACTGGGCGAGCTCTATCCCGCCGACTTGCTGGCCGAGACCCTGGCCATCGCTGCGCGCTGCCAGTTCGAGCTGAGCGAATTGAAATACCAGTACCCACGCGAACTGGTGCCCCAGGGGCATAGCCCGGCGAGCTGGTTGCGCGAATTGTGCCAGCAGGGTTTGCCGTCGCGCTGGCCAAACGGGCCGAGCAGCAAAGTGAGGGATGTGCTGGCCAAGGAGCTGGCGCTGATCGAGGAGCTGGGCTACGAAAGCTACTTCCTGACTGTGCACGACATCGTCGCCTTCGCCCGCAGCCAGCGCATTCTGTGCCAGGGGCGGGGCTCGGCTGCCAACTCGGTGGTGTGCTTCGTGCTGGGCATCACCGAGCTCGACCCCATGCAACACCACCTGTTGTTCGAGCGCTTCCTGTCGCGCGAGCGCAACGAACCGCCGGACATCGACGTGGACTTCGAGCACGACCGGCGCGAGGAGGTGATCCAGTATGTTTTCCGTCGCTACGGCCGACACCGGGCGGCGCTCACTGCGGTGGTCAACACCTACCATGCCGCCGGTGCGGTGCGGGATGTGGCGCGGGTGCTGGGGCTGCCCGCCGACCAGGTGGACGCCCTGGCCAAATGCTGTGGCCGCTGGAGCGATCGCATACCCGACGACCAGCGCCTGGCCGAGGCCGGCTTCGAGGCGGGCAGCCCTTCGCTGCGCCGGGTACTGGTGCTGGCCGGCGAACTGATCGGCTTCCCTCGGCACCTGTCACAGCACCCGGGCGGCTTCGTCATCTCGCAGCAACCCTTGGACGAACTGGTGCCGGTGGAGAATGCCGCGATGCCGGAGCGCACGGTGATCCAGTGGGACAAGGACGACCTGGACATGGTCGGCCTGCTCAAGGTCGACGTGCTGGCGCTGGGCATGCTCAGCGCCTTGCGCCGTTGCTTCGACCTGCTGCAACGCCACCGTGGCCGGCACCTGACCCTGGCGTCCATCCCCGCCGAAGACCCGGCCACCTACGCGATGATCAGCCGTGCCGAGACCATGGGCGTGTTCCAGATCGAATCGCGCGCGCAAATGGCCATGTTGCCGCGGCTTCGGCCGGAAAAGTTCTACGACCTGGTCATCGAGGTGGCCATCGTCCGCCCCGGGCCGATCCAGGGCGACATGGTCCACCCTTACCTGCGCCGGCGCCTGAAGCAGGAACCGGTGACCTATCCCTCGCCGCAACTGAAGGCAGTGTTCGAGCGCACCCTGGGTGTGCCGCTGTTCCAGGAGCAGGTGATGGAGCTGGCGATGGTCGCGGCCGACTACACCCCGGGCGAGGCCGACCAGTTGCGCCGCAGCATGGCCGCCTGGAAGCGTCACGGCGGTCTGGAACCGCACCGCGAGCGGCTGGTGCAGGGCATGTTGCGCAATGGTTATGACCTGGCGTTTGCCGAGCGCATCTTCGAGCAGATCAAGGGCTTTGGCAGTTATGGCTTTCCGGAATCGCACGCGGCCAGTTTTGCCTTGTTGTGCTACGCCAGCAGCTGGCTCAAGTGCCATGAACCGGCGATTTTCACCTGCGCGCTGGTCAACAGCTGGCCCATGGGTTTCTACAGCCCCGACCAGTTGCTGCAAGAGGCCCGACGCCAGGGTATCGAGGTCAGGCCGGTCGATGTGTGCCACAGTGACTGGGACTGCACGCTCGAGCCTGAGCCTGGAGAGGTGCTGGCCATTCGCATGGGCTTGCGCCTGGTACGCGGCCTTGCCGAGGCCGATGCCAGGCGCCTGGAGCAGGCGAGGGCACAGCGGCCATGGCGCGATGTCGAAGACCTGTGCCTGCGTGCCGGGCTCGATTCGCGTGCCCGCGCCCACCTGGCCGATGCCGGCGCGTTGCGCGCCTTGGCCAGCGACCGGCACCAGGCGCGCTGGCAGGTGGCGGCGGTGCAGCCGCAGCTGCCTTTGTTCGCCGATATCGAAGCCTTGCCGGAACGTACCGTCGAACTGCCCGTCCCCAGTGTGGCAGAGGACCTGATGGCCGATTACCAGACCCTGGGTACCACGCTTGGGCCGCATCCCCTGACCTTGTTGCGCTCACGCCTGCGGGCCCTGGGCTGTCGCAGTTCGCGCGAGCTGCAAGATGTCGGGCATGGTGACAACATTGCCGTGGCCGGGCTGGTGGTGGGCCGCCAGCGGCCACAGACCGCCAGCGGCGTGACCTTCGTCACCTTGGAGGACGAGCACGGCATGGTCAATGTGGTGGTGTGGCGGGATCTTGCCGAGCGGCAGCGGCGGGCACTGGTGGGGGCGCAGTTGCTCAAGGTCAGCGGGCGGCTGGAGCAGGAGAATGGCGTGCGCCACCTGATAGCACGGCGGCTGGAGGATGTGAGCCCGTTGTTGCAAGGGCTGGATGTACGCAGCCGGGACTTTCACTGAAGCCCCATCTTTGCGCGGGTACTTGTGGGAGCGGGCAAGCCCGCGAAGCAGCCCCCGCGGTGGATGGCACCGGCTTTGCCGGTGTTCGCGGGCACGCCCGCTCCCACAAAAAACGATTTCGTGTCAGTCGCTACACCATCGCCAACCGCTGCTTGCGCGTCGGTGCCGGCAACGCCCGGTCGATCGCCCGCAGGTCTTCGCCGGTCAGGGTCAGCGCACCCGCAGCGGCATTCAACCGCACATGCTCGGGTGTCACGGCCTTGGGGATGGCTATCACCCCGTCATTGCGTGTCACCCACGCCAGGCTGACCTGGGCCACCGTGGCCCCATGGCGCTCGGCGATTTCCGCCAGCACCGGGTGCTGCAGCAGGCGCCCGGCCTGGGCCAGCGGGCAGTAGGCCATGGTCGGCAGCGCACGCTTTTCGCACCACGGCAACAGGTCGAACTCGATGCCACGCTGGGCCGGGTTGTACAGCACCTGGTTGGTGGCGCAATCGGGGTTGTGCAGTTCGCGCAGGTCGTCGACATCGAAATTGGAAACACCCCAGCGCTTGATCTTGCCTTGCTCGCGCAAGCGCTCGAACGCTTCGACGGTTTCCTCCAACGGATGCTGGCCGCGCCAGTGCAGCAGGTACAGGTCGATGCAGTCGGTGCCCAGGCGGGTGAGGCTGCGCTCGCAGGCGGCGGCCATGGCGCGCAGGCTGGCATTGTGCGGATACACCTTGCTGACCAGGAACACCTGGTCGCGGCGGCCGGCAATGGCCTGGCCAACCACTTCTTCCGCGCCACCTTCGGCATACATCTCGGCGGTATCGATCAGGCTCAGCCCAAGTTCGATACCCTGTTGCAGGGCCGCCACCTCGGCCGCCTTGCGAGCCGGATCTTCACCCATGTACCAGGTGCCCTGGCCGATGGCCGGAACGCTCGAACCTGCCAGTTTCACGTAACGCATGTCACCTCCGGGATGCGGGTATTGGAAAGCAGTACCTCGAGCAGCGCTTGCGCTGCCGTGGAAAGCTTGTGTTCGCTAAGAGCAATCACACCGATGCGGCGCTCGACCGTGGGCTCGACCAAGGGCACGCAGCGGGCGCCAAGCTCCTGCATCTGATTGATGCAAAGTGCCGGCACGGCACTGACCCCCAGCCCACTGGCGACCATGCGCCCGACGGTAGACAACTGATGGCTCTCGAAAGCCACCGCCAGTTTGCCGTGGCGGGCGGCCACGTTCTGCTCCATCAGCAGGCGCACCGCCGAAGGGCGTTGCAGGGCCACGAAGTCTTCGGCCAGCAATTGTGCCCAGCTGACCTGGGGCAGCTGCGCCAAGGGCGAATCGGCGGGCACCACGGCGACGAAACGGTCCATGTACAACGGGTGGAAATCCAGGCCATCGTTGTTGTCCGGTTCGAAGCCGATGCCCAGTTCGACGCGGCGATGGCGCACCAGTTCCTGCACCTGTTCGTTGATCACATCGTGCACCGTGACGTTGACCTTCGGGTAACGCTGGCGAAATACCTTCAGCGAGTGGGGCAGCAGGTTGCCGGCAAAGGCCGGCATGGCCGCCACCGAAACCCGGCCCAGTTGCAGGGTGAAACGCTGGCGCAGCATTTCTTCGGTGTCGTCCCAGTCGGCCAGCAGGCGCCGTGCCAGCGGCAGCAGCACCTCGCCCTCGGCAGTCAGGCTGACGCTGCGCGTGGTGCGGCTGAGCAGGGCGCCGCCAAGGTTTTCTTCCAGGGCCTTGATGGTCAGGCTCAGTGCCGGTTGCGAGACATGCAGGTGTTCACCGGCCTGGGCGAAGCTCTGGTATTTGGCCACAGCGACAAAGGCGCGCAGTTGCTTGACGTTCATGACAGGCCTGTTGGTTGTTTTGCAAAAGTTATCAATCGATGATGAAAACAAAATTAACAAATCAGTCGCTTGCGGTGAAGATGTCCCCACACGCTCACCGACAGCCTCGTCGGTTCAACAACTACAAAAGGCGGATCAGCATGGCCGGACTGGACAAGCGCGTTGCAACCTATGAACAGGCCCTCGAAGGCCTGACCGACAACATGACGGTACTGGCTGGTGGTTTCGGCCTGTGCGGTATCCCTGAAAACCTTATCAGCGAAATCAAGCGCCGTGGCGTCAAGGGCCTGACCGTGGTCTCCAACAACTGCGGTGTCGACGGCTTTGGCCTGGGCGTGCTGCTGGAAGACCGGCAGATCCGCAAGATGGTCGCTTCCTACGTGGGCGAGAACGCCGAGTTCGAACGCCAGCTGCTGAGCGGCGAGCTGGAAGTGGAACTGACCCCGCAAGGCACCCTCGCCGAGAAAATGCGCGCCGGTGGCGCCGGCATCCCGGCCTTCTACACGGCCACCGGCTACGGCACCCCGGTTGCCGACGGCAAGGAAGTGCGCGAATTCAACGGCCGCAAGTACATCCTCGAAGAATCCATCACCGGCGACTTCGCCATCGTCAAGGGCTGGAAGGCCGACCACTACGGCAACGTGGTGTACCGCAACACCGCGCAAAACTTCAACCCGCTGGCGGCCACCGCCGGCAAGATCACCGTGGTCGAAGTGGAAGAGATCGTCGAACCTGGCGTGCTGCTGCCCAGCGAGATCCACACCCCGGGCATCTACGTGGACCGCGTCATCGTCGGCACCTTCGAAAAGCGTATCGAAAAGCGCACCGTCAAGGCCTGAGCGCCATCCACCAGAACAACAAAGAGATCCTGACCATGGCACTGACCCGCGAACAGATGGCGCAACGCGTCGCCCGTGAACTGAAGGACGGCTACTACGTAAACCTGGGCATCGGCATTCCGACCCTGGTGGCCAACTACGTACCCGCCGACATGGATGTGATGCTGCAATCGGAAAACGGCCTGCTCGGCATGGGCGAATTCCCCACCGAAGGCACCATCGATGCCGACATGATCAACGCCGGCAAGCAGACCGTCACCGCCCGCCGCGGTGCCTCGATCTTCGATTCGGCGCAGTCGTTCGCCATGATCCGTGGCGGCCACGTCGACCTGACCGTGCTCGGCGCTTTCGAAGTGGATGTGCAAGGCAACATCGCTTCGTGGATGATCCCGGGCAAGCTGGTGAAGGGCATGGGCGGCGCCATGGACCTGGTGGCCGGTGCCGAGAACATCATTGTCACCATGACCCACGCGTCCAAGGACGGCGAGTCCAAGCTGCTGCCGCAGTGCAGCCTGCCATTGACCGGTGCTGGCTGCATCCGCAAGGTGCTGACCGACCTGGCCTACCTGGAAATCGAAAACGGCGCCTTCATCCTGCGCGAGACCGCGCCTGGGGTGAGCATCGAGGAAATCATCGAGAAAACCGCCGGCAAGCTGATCGTGCCGGATGATGTGAAGGAAATGACCTTCTAAGATCGCGAGCGTCACGCCCCCCCCTGTAGGAGCAGCCTTGTGCTGCGAAGCGGCCAGCGCAGGCATGCACGAGATGTGTTGTCTGTACTGGCCGCTTCGCAGCACAAGGCTGCTCCTACAGGGGTTTTGCGTTTTTGCTGATGTATCCGATAAAACCAATAAAAGGAATTGAACTGTGGCCGCTGAAATCCAAGACAGCCGTTCCGCGCGCTTTGCCTTGCGCTGCTCCAACTGGGCCGAACGCTGGTTCCCCGATTCCTGGGTGTTTGCCGCCCTGGCAGTGCTGCTGGTGTGCATCGGCGCCCTGGCCATGGGCGCCAAGCCGACCGACACCGCCAAGGCCTTTGGCGATGGCTTCTGGAGCCTGATCCCCTTCACCATGCAGATGGCCTTCGTGGTCATCGGCGGCTATGTGGTGGCCAGCTCGCCGCCCGCGGCGCGGCTGATCGACCGCCTGGCGCGCATCCCCGGCAATGGCCGTTCGGCAGTGTGCTGGGTGGCGCTGATCTCGATGCTGGCATCGCTGCTCAACTGGGGCCTGTCGCTGGTGTTCGGCGGCCTGCTGGTGCGCGCCCTGGCCCGACGCACCGAACTGAAGATGGACTACCGCGCCGCCGGCGCCGCCGCCTACCTGGGCCTGGGCGCCGTGTGGGCGCTGGGCCTGTCTTCGTCGGCGGCGCAACTGCAGGCCAACCCGGCCAGCCTGCCACCGTCGATCCTGTCGATTACCGGGGTGATCCCGTTCACCGAGACCATCTTCCTCTGGCAGTCCGGCGTGATGCTGGCGGCATTGGTAGTGGTCTCGCTGGTGATCGCCTACGCCACGGCGCCGGGCCCGAACAGCGCGCGCAGCGCCCAGGACTGCGGGGTCGACCCCAGCTTCACCGCGCCACCGGCCCCCCAGCGCACCCGCCCGGGCGAGTGGCTGGAACACAGCCCCATCCTGATCCTGTTGCTGGTGGCCCTGGCCGCCGGCTGGCTGTACCAGGAGTTCGCCACCAAACCGGCGATTACCGCCATTTCCGGGCTGAACACCTACAACCTGTTGTTCATCATGCTCGGTGCCTTGCTGCACTGGCGCCCGCGCAGCTTCCTCGATGCGGTGGCGCGTGCGGTTCCGACCACCACCGGGGTGCTGATCCAGTTCCCGCTGTATGGTTCGATCGCTGCCATTCTCACCCAGGTGAAGGGCGTCGACGAGCAGACTTTGGCCCACCACATTTCACTGTTCTTCACCCAGATCGCCACGCATGACACCTATGCCGTGCTGATGGGCGTCTACTCGGCGGTGCTGGGCTTCTTCATCCCATCGGGTGGTGGCAAGTGGATCATCGAGGCCCCGTACGTGATGCTGGTGGCCAATGACCTGCAGTACCACCTGGGCTGGGCAGTGCAGATCTACAACGCCGCAGAAGCCTTGCCGAACCTGATCAACCCGTTCTACATGCTGCCGCTGCTGGGGGTACTGGGGCTCAAGGCACGCGACCTGATCGGCTTCTCGTTCGTGCAGTTGCTGGTGCACGTGCCGCTGGTGCTGGTGTTGCTGTGGGCATTGGGTACGACATTGCAGTACCTGCCGCCGGTGATGCCGTAACCCTGGGCCTGCGCTGGCTTTTTGTAGGAGCGGCCTTGTGTCGCGATAGGGCCGCAAAGCGGCCCCAGGGTTTCAGCAATAGTGCACAAATTGCCGGGGCTGCTCTGCAGCCCTATCGCGACACAAGGCCGCTCCTACAAGACTCAGCGCAGCAGCCCCAGCATTTCCTGAGCAGTCCACGTATCATTACCAGGCTGCCTTCGCCTGGGAAATCCGCGTCACATGTCTATCCGATTGAAACTGCTGCGAAAGAAACTGGGGATGACCCTGGAGCTGCTGGCTGACAAGACCGGCATGACCAAGAGCTACCTGTCCAAGGTCGAACGTGGCCTGAACACCCCCTCGATCGCCGCCGCGCTGAAGCTGGCGCGGGCACTGAATGTCAATGTCGAAGAACTGTTCGCCGAAGAGCAGACCGGCCAGAACCGCTACAGCCTGGTACGCCATGGCGAGCGCCAGGCATTGGTGGGTGACGGGGCAGGGCCGGGGTACTCGGCCCTCACCAGCCAGGTCGGGCAGCGCAGCCTGCTGCCGTTCCTGATCCAGCCGCCGACCGAGTTCAGCGACCCTACGTTCAAGGAGCACCTGGGCGAAGAATTCCTGTTCGTCCACGCCGGCCAGGTGGAAGTGGACTTCATGAGCGAGCGGGTACTGCTGGAGCAAGGCGATGCCTTGCATTTCAATGCCCAGACACCACACCGGCTAAGGTCGGTGGGGCCGCTGCCGGCGCAGTTGCTGGTCGTGGTGCATCACACAGACGAATAACATGCCGGGGCGCCAAAGCGCCCCACGGCCTTGCCTTTCTCAGCGATGAAACTATGGCGCCACCAATGCAGCGCCCTATGCTCAATTTGCGCGTCGATATTTTGACTATATTGTCCGGCGCCCATTGAATTTTATTATAGTGTCGAATCGTTGACGCAATGTCATTGTGTTCATAAGCTCATCTCAACGGTGAAACAACTCCCGAACACCACGCCAACAAACAGTTGATTTTCCTCTTCAGGAGGGCGTATGCGCACGGCTCTGATTATCAAATCGATGTCTTTGCTGGCGCTGTTAAGTGGCGCAGCGCGTGCCGCGGATATGTATATCAATCAGAACAGTATCGTCCCTGTTTCAACGGCAGGGTGGTTCTTTGCATTTGCTGTCGTTGGCTTTGTAGCTGTCGCCAACAGGAGAAAGATCTGAATCCGCCAGCCTGGGTTCTAACCTTGACGCCAGCGGCCCGGGGCCTCGCTTGTCAATTCCCCAGCCGTTGCTATATTGCCAGTAGCCCGTGCAGGTCCACGGTTGCAGGCAGCAAAGCCCAGGCTGCACAGCGTCAAGGCAAGGCCTCGTAAAGATCGAGGTTATCGCGGTTGGCGTATGCCGCGAAGCGGAGCGAGAGTTGGTGTGCTGTTCTCATTCAGTGCTCTTTGTCGGGCCTTTTCGGCCGGAGGGACCCTCATGGTGCGTTCAATGTTTGCCGCGTTCTGCATGCTGATGGTGTGGTCTGGTGCCGGTAAGGCCGACCCGAGCAGTGCTACCTACCTGCTCAGCCCCGGCGATGTGGTGATGGTTTCGGTGTGGCAGGAAGATAGCCTGCGCCAGGAAGCCACCGTACTTCCCGATGGAAGTATCACGTTCCCCCTGGCAGGTCGCATCGATGTTGCCGGGCTGGATGTGACGACCGTTGAAAAACAAGTGGCTGCCAAACTCGAGAAATTCCTCCCCGACCCGAACGTCAGCGTTGTCGTCAAGAGCATCGCCGGCAACCTGGTCTATGTACAAGGCAAAGTGATAAAGCCCGGGCCGGTACAGATGGCGGGCCCTACCGCAGTGTTGCAGGCCCTGAGCATGTCTGGCGGCCTGGACAAGTTTGCAGATGAAAGCGAAATCAAAGTGGTGCGCGGCACTGGCGCTTCCCAAAAAATCCTGCCCGTGCGATATAGAGACCTGGTGTCTGGCCGGGATATGTCCACCAACATCCAACTTCAGGCTGGCGATACGCTGGTCGTCCCTTGATCTTGCCTTTAATAAGAACACTTAATGCCTCTTCTCAGAACAACTAGTATTGCAACGGCAATCTTGGTGTTGCCGTTTACGAACACGGTCTTGGCAGCAAATTGGCAGTCTACGGTAGTGGTACCGACATCTGTCGAACATGACAGCAACCCCTTGCTGCTGTCGTCGGGTGAAAAGGGCATAACGCGCACGATCATCGCGCCGGATTACACCCTGATCGGTACCTTCGACCGGGACGAACTGAGGTTGGGGCTGGGTATGAATGTATTGCGCTCGTCCGACACGGCGGTGGTCGACAACCGTGAGGACCCTGACGTGAGCCTGGGCTGGCAGCGTCAGACCGAGCGCGGGCGGTTTGGCCTGCTGGCGCGTTACAACGAAAGTTCGACGCTGTCGGGAACGGTGCTGGATACCGGTGTGGTCACCACCGATGGCACGCAAAAGCTGTATACGCTGACCGGCAACTGGAGCCAGGCGGTTACCGAGCGTAGCACCTTGAGCAACGAAACCACGTACAACCGTGCCCGTTATGACATCAGTACGCTGACGGGTTACGAAGAACTGGGCAACGTGTTCACCTGGACCTACGCCTGGAGCGAGCGGGCTGATCTGTACAGCCGCTTTGGTGCCCGGCGCTATGAGCCCGAGGAGGACCAGACGGCGACGGCGTCCAACAGCTACAGCCCCGCGGTCGGGGTCAAGTACCAGTTTTCCGAAAGCCTCAGCGCCGATGCGCATGTGGGTGTCACCGAGGTTTCCGGTGACGAAGGTGGCCGACGCGGGGAGGGTGGGGTTGCGCTGCTTTACACCGGTGCGCGCGCCGTCGCCAGCTTCACCGCCGAACGCAGCACGGTAGCCAGCGCCGAAGGCGGCTTCGCCGAGCTGGACCAGGTGCGCGGTGTGTGGAGTTACGCCGTCAGCGAATTGACCCGGGTGGGCGCGGACGCTGCCTGGCAAGACAGCAAAGGGCAGACCCCCAACACCCTGCAGACTTACAGCGTGTGGGCCAGCCGCGAGTTTTCGCCGTACTGGGACCTGCGCCTGTCGCTGATGTACAAGGAACGGCAGCAGGATAACGAAGCCGATGCGAACGCTACGATCGTGGGTTTGACGTTGACGTACAGGTACCCCGACATCTGAACTTCAGGCAGGTGGCCCCATGAAGTCTGACTACGAGCTCTCCCTCAGAGATTACATTGCCATAATCAAGGACAGGGCCCTGTTATTGGGGGTGAGCATCGTAGTCATCCTGGCCGCGACCGTTGCAGTCGCGGTGATGGTGCCGCCGATCTACCAATCGACCGGCACCATCCTGGTGGAGTCGCAGCAGATTTCCCCTGAGCTGGTGTCGACCAACAACACCAGCTTTGCCGATGAACGCATCGAAGTGATTCGCCAGCGGGTGATGACCCGCGAGAACCTGCTGCGCATCATCGACAAGTACAACCTGTTTCCCGACAAGCGTTTCAGCGATAGCGACAAGATCGACCACATGCGCAGCGCCATCGTCGTCGAAACCCTTACCACATACGTGCGCGGGCGGGGTGAAGCGACCGTGGCGTTCAATGTGTCCTTCGAGCACAAGCAGCCCGAGGTGGCCAAGGAAGTCGCCGATGAGTTGGTGACGCTGTTCCTCAACGAGAACCTCAAGCAGCGTACCGAGCGGGCCAACGAAACCACCGAGTTCCTCACCCAGGAGGCGAACAAGCTGGGTGCCGAGCTGGCCAACCTGGAAAACCAGCTGGCGGATTTCAAGCAGGCCCACGCCAACGCCTTGCCCGAGCACCAGACCTTGCGCATGAACATGCTGTCACGGTCGGAGCTGGAGTTCCGCGAGGTCGACCGTGATTACAAGGCCGCCCAGGAAGAACTGCGTTACCTTGAGCTGGAACTGTCCGCGGCCAATGCCGGGCTGGCAACCAAGGCCGGCGAAGGCCCCAGGGCGGCCGGTGCCGAGCAGCCCCAGGACCTGCCCAGCCTGAAGGCCGAATATGCCCGGCTGTTGAGCCGCTACAAGGAAGCCCACCCCGATGTGGTGGCGGTCAAGCGCAGGATCCAGGCGCTCGAAGCCAGTGGCAATCGCACGGCAGCGGCCTCCACGGTCGGCCTCGATGTCGCCCGCGTGCGCGCCAAGATGAGCGCGGCACAGGAGCGCATTGCTTCGCTGGCCGAGCAAAAGCGCGAGTTGACCCGCAAGATGGAAGGCTACGAGGCCGAGATCCTCGAGGCGCCGCAGGTCGAGCGTGGCCTGGTGACCTTGATGCGTGACCACGACAACGCGCGCAAGAAGTACGAGGAAATCCGCGCCAAGGAAATGGGCGCGAAGATTACCGAAAGCCTGGAACAGGAGAACAAGGCCGAGCGCTTTGTACTGCTTGAACCACCGCTGATGCCCGAGAAACCGATCAAGCCCAACCGCAAGAAGATCGCTGCGCTGGGCCTGGTGCTGGCACCGGCAGGTGGCGGTGCGCTGGTGATGCTGCTGGAGATGTTCAACCAGCGCATTCGCGGCGTCGGTGCACTGGAGAACCTGCTGGGCAGGCGGGTGCTGGTGGCGCTGCCATACATCGATACCAAGGCCGATGTGGCCAGGCGCAAGCGTTGGCGCAACTGGCTGATCGTGGCGGCACTGGCGCTGGCGGCTATCATGGTAGTGCTGGTGCACGTGTTCTACATGCCACTGGATGTGCTGTTGTTCAAAGTCATGTCTCGGTTTGCATAGGGAAGCAGTGATGGACAGGACCAAGCCGGCTGTTGGCAATAATCTTCACCAGGTTACCCCGGGTACCCCGCAGGCCTTGTCACCCGCCCCTGGTACGGGACTGGCGGAAGTGCCTGGCCAGTTCGATTACGTGAACACCAAGGTGGTGCCGCTGCGCGCGGAGCACCTGGAGCGTCACCGTATCGTCGCCTACAACAAGAACTCCAACATGAACGGGCCGATCGACCTGCTGCGCACGCAAGTGCTCAGGACCATGGACGAGAATGGCTGGCGAACCCTGGCCATCACCTCGCCAACCCCTGAAGCGGGCAAGACGGTGCTGGCGATCAACCTGGCCATGAGCATCGCCCACCACACCACCAAGACCGCTTTGCTGGTGGACTTCGACCTGCGTCGACCCAAGGTTGGCAGCAGCCTGGGCCTGCCCATGGACCAGTCGTTGAACGAGTTTCTGACGGACAAGGCCGAGTTGCAGGACTGCCTGGTCAACCCGACCTTGCCTCGGTTCGTGGTACTGCCCACGCGGGTGCCGGTGCCGTTGTCCACCGAAATGCTGTCGTCGCCCAAAGTGAGCAACCTGATCAGCGAACTACGCAACCGATACGAGTCGCGCATCTGCATTTTCGATTTGCCGCCATTGCTCAGTTCTGACGATGCGATCACCGTGATACCCAAGTTCGACTGTGTGCTGCTGGTGGTGGCCAACGGTATGAACAACAGGAAGGAGATCGAGGATTGCCTGCATCACCTGGCAAGGGTGAACCTGGTGGGAACGGTATTGAACAAAGCTGACGAGCAGCCTCGAACCTATTATTGAGTCTCGGTATTGTTGGGCTGCTTCGCAGCCCATCGCGACACAAGGCCGCTCCTACAGGTACAGCGCATTCCTTCAGCTGGTGGGGTCTCTGTGGGAGCGGGCATGCCCGCGAAGCAGGCGACGCGGTGGATGGCACCGGCTGCGCCGGTGTTCGCGGGCGCGCCCGCTCCCACAGGTATGGCGCACTCTTTTCAGCTTGTGGGGTAGCGAGCCCAGGGGTACTGCAACTCCCACTGCCACGCATGCCGCACAATCGACTCCAGCGTGGCAAACTCCGGCCGCCAGCCCAGCATGTGCATGGCCTTGCCAGCATCCGCCACCAATCGGGGCGGGTCGCCGGGGCGGCGGGGGGCGTCGAGGGTGCGGATCTGCCGGCCAGTCACCGCCCGGGCCGTATCGATCACCTGCTGCACCGAAAAGCCCAGCCCGTTGCCCAGGTTGAACGCAGTTCGCTCGCCACCCGCCAGCAGGTAATCCACCGCCAGTGCATGAGCCGCCGCCAGGTCGGCCACATGCACATAGTCGCGTATGCAGGTGCCATCCGGCGTGTCGTAGTCGCGGCCAAACACCGTTACTGCATCACGCCGGCCCGAAGCGGCCTGCAGGATCAGCGGGATCAGGTGGGTTTCGGGTTCATGACGCTCTCCCAGCTGGCCCTCCGGGTCTGCGCCCGCTGCGTTGAAGTAACGCAGGCATACCGACTTCAAGCCATAGGCCCGGTCGAAGTCCTCGAGAATCTGCTCGACCATCCATTTGCTCAACCCATACGGGTTGATCGGCCCCTTGGCATGCGCTTCGTCGATCGGCACGTACTGCGGGTTGCCGTAGACGGCTGCGCTGGAAGAAAACACCAGGTGCCTGATACCGGCATTCACCATGGCCTGCAGGAGGGAAAGGGTGGCCGCGACATTGTTCTGGTAGTACTTGCCGGGCACGCTGACCGACTCGCCCACCTGGATGAACGAGGCAAAGTGGAACACGGCATCGAAGCGGCAAACACCGAACAGCACATCCAGGGCGGGTTCGTCGGCGATGTCCAGTTTCGCCCACTGGACGCCGGGGCCGGGCGAGACGAGGTCCGCCACCACCACCTCATGGCCTGTACCGAGCAGGTGCTTGACCATGTGCGAGCCAATGTAGCCTGCGCCACCGACAACCAGAAACTTCATCCATGCCTCCTGGACTCTGCTGTTGTACAGCTGCGCTTTTCAGCTACAGGACTGTTGTGAGGGTAGATGGCCATATGCCCTATTTCAAGAACAGCCAGTTGGACATGTACTTGCCGTCGAACGTGATGCTGTAGCGTCCATCCTGGTAAGCCATCGGCAAGGGTTTCAACTGGGCCTGTGCATCCCGGGCGAACAGCTTCAGGCCAGCAGGCGCCTTGATGCTCAAGGTGCCGGCAAGCGGCTCTACGTTGAACGGTGTCTTGTCATCGGCCTTGGGCACGGCCCGGGTACCCAGCGACAGCAGCAGTTCGCGCGACTGGCCCAGGGGGTTGCCGTCCAGGCTTTGCACCACGACGCTGGCGTACGGCGTTCGTGCTTGCACCTGGATGGCGCCCAGGCTGATCAAGCGACCTCCCAGCCATCCGGTGGCGGCCTGGGTCAGCGGTGTATCGATGGTATAGATGCCCTGTTGCCAGTTGCGCTTGAGTTCGCCCGTATCGCTGACCGCTTCCGTGGCGTCGGCCGGTAGCAAGGACTGCTCCGGGTCCTGCAGTACCTGCGCACCGGCAGGGATGGCGGCGGGTTTCAGCCAGGGCAACTCCGGCGTCTGTGGCAGGGCGATCTGCAGTTGGCCCTTTTCCATGGCCGTGCGCAGCAGTGGCGAGTTGCGCGGAGTGATCTCCTGGTTGTACAGGGTGGCGGGCGTCGGCGCGAACACGTATCGGGTAGTGGCCGGCTTCACATCCGCACGGCGATAGAGCAGGGCGGCAGCGGGCAGGGTGGCGATCATCGCCGGGTCGTTGTACGCGTGCCAGTTATCCGCCGTGCGCCAGCCAGGGTTGAAGGCCTGCTGGCTGTAAGCGTACTGCATCATGGCGTCCCAGCCCTGGTGGGCAGCGGTGCCGGCCACGTACAGCGGCAGCGAGTGGCGGTCGGGCAGCGGGAAGGGTTCGGCGTTCCACTCGGTGACGGTCAGCGGCTTGCCGACTACCTGGGCGGCAGCGAGCCAGTCGATCACGCCGTCGCTGGTCAACGGGTTCTTCTCCAATTGGCCATTGGCACCGTAGCCATGGGCATCGATGACATCGCCTGTGGTCAGTGCCGGCAGCGCGCTCAGGCCATTGCCGCCCCAGGTACTGGTGGTGGCGATCGGCACTTTCACGCCGAGGCCGCGCAGGTGAGTGATCATGTCGGTGTTGAAGCGCTGTTCCAGGTCGTTGAGAAACAGCTTCGAAGGGCCATGCTCCCAGGCGCGCCAGGTGAGGTCGGTGGGCAGGTCATATTGTTTGGCGAAGGCTTTGGCCGCTTCCATGTAGCGCTCGCTATGGCGCGGCACGTCCTTGTTCGGCATCAGGGCGTTACCATAATGCTGGGTGAGGTCGTTCTCATTGGTGAGCAGCACGGCAGCGATGGCGGGGTCGTCCTTGTAAGCCAGGCCGGTGTATTCATTCACATGAGTCAGGTACTGCTCGGCAAAGCGTTTCATCGCCTGTTGGATGCTTCGGTTCACATAGGCGTAACCCTTCAGGTCGACCTGGCTCTCACCCTTGGCCAGTTCCTTGAAGTCATCGATATTGTCATTGGCAGTAAGCGCCCGCTGCACGTGCAGGTCCAGCCAGATATAGATGCCCTCGTCCTTGAGCGCCTTGATCCACAAATCGAGCTTGCGCAGCGATTCGGCACTGAGCTGCTGGGTATCGCGCACCAGGGTGCCGTCGCCGAACACGTTCGGGCTGACCCAGGGCGAGTCGTGGTGATGCAAACGCACCAGGTTGAACCCCAGTGCCGACAGGCGCTTGGCCTGTTGGCGGATTTCTTCGTCGGGGCTCTTGAACAGCGAATAGGCGGACAGGTTGGTGCCCCAGAAGCGCACTGGGGTGTTGTTTTCGAACATCAGCTGCTCGCCGACGGCCTTGACGAAGCCATGCTTGCCGGCAGGCTTTTCCGGGGCGTTGAGGAATGACAGGTCCACGGGCGAGGTGCGCCAGTCCAGTTGGTCGTCGGGCCAACCGGCGGGGTCGGCCAGGCCGAAGCGTTCGCTGGGCGTGGGACCCAGGTCGATGTCGCCGGTGATGTTCAGCACCGCCTTGATCTGCTGCCGACCAGCGTTGATCGGGTCGCTGTAAATGAACGCACGCAGTTCGGACGGGTTGCCGCGCTCGAAATACACCTTGGCCAGCGGCGGGTCGAAGCGCATTTCGATGCGTCGGCCCTGGTCAGCCTTGCCCCATGACCAGCCACGGTTGCCGGGCAGCAGCTGCGGTGCACCCATGCCCCCGGCAATTTGCCCAGGGTCGAACTCGAACACCATGCCACCGCCCATTACTCCGGCCTGGCGGCTGTGGGCCTCGAGGTCGAAGGCCCAGCCCAGGGTTTGCGCCTGCTCCTTGCGGATATCCGCCGCCAGATCGAAGTCCAGTTCCTTGTTCTTGCCCAGCAGCGTGTAGTGGCCGGGGCCAACTACCTTGAACGTGGTGGAAAAACCGGTCCAGCTCCAGTTGGCCGCCCAGAAGTCGAACTTGGCTTTCATCACTGGCCCACCACCGCGGGTCACCAAGGGCAGGCCGTTCTGTTCATCGACACTGACTTGCCACGCTGAGGCCCAGCCGGTGAGCGGCAGTGAGGTCAGGCCGGCGATGGCCGAAACCCGCAGCAGGGTTTGAAAACCCCAGCGGCGCAGGGGGAGCAGGTTCATAGGCGTCACCTGGGTTGAAGGGCGGGGTCGGCCAGCGCGATGGCCTGGCTGTTGTGCAGCTTGCGAACCATCTGGACATAGGCCACGCCCAGTCCGGCGACAGTCCAGTACACCACCGGGATGAAGGTGATGCTGCTGACGGTGAAGATGATCACCAGGATGCCGATCAGTGTCGCCAGCAATGCCCGGCCGAGCTGGCGTCGCTCGTCGTCCTTGTCGGGGAAACTGCGCATGGCCTTGCGGATACCGTGCAGTACGGCAGCGAAGAACGCCACGAACAGGCCCAGCCCGACCAGCCCGACCCGCAGTGCCAGGTTTATATAGGTGTTGACGATGTCGATGATGCCGTCACCCTGGATCATCGATTGCATTTCCGGGGTGTTGCGGAAGTCGAACGAGCCGAACAACGGGTTGCGCTGGATGACGATCCACGAGTTGTCCATCAGCCGTTCGCGGTAAGTGATGTTCTCTTTCTCGAGGTTGCCGATGAACGGCAGCATGTCCAGTACCTTGTCGCCACCGGGCACGATGGTCAGCAAGGGCAGGGCCAGCATGCCGGCCGCAGCGAGCAGCGCCAGGCGCCTGACCGCACCTTTGCCCAGGGCGATGAACACCACCACGATGACCACGGCACCGATCCACGGGCCGCGTGACAGTGGCGCGAACAGCCCTGCGGCCAGCAGCAGGGCGCCCAGGGCCCGCTGCAGGGGGCGGCGCACGTAACCCTGGACGAAAAGGAACAGGCCGATGGCCACGCTCATCACATAACCCAGGGCAATCGCCTGCCCGGTGGTAACGCTGGCGCGCAGCGAACCGCCACGGCTCAGGTAGCCGGACATGCTCCACGGCACGCCCATGGCGTCGACCAGGGCACTGTACAGCAGCCAGTGGCGCACGTACTCGGCCACGCCGATCAGGGCCAGAACGAATGAGGCAAGCACGAAGGCCAGCAGGGTGTCCTTGAAGTCGCTGATCTGGCGCAGGCCACGGCTGGCCACGTAATACGGCAGTAACACGTCGACAAACAGGTACAGCGTCTGGCGCAGGGTGTCGGTCAGGGTGGTCTCGCGCAGGTACAGCACGCTCATCAGCAGCAGGCCGGCCGCCAACAACCTGTCGGGCCAGGTGCGGCCGAAGCGCAGGGTGTCGCCTTGCCGGCGCAGGGCCAGCGCCGCCGGCAACAGCACGCACAAGGCCAGCAGGCGGATATGGTTGAGGTCGACCAGGTAATTGACCACGCCAAACCCGGGCACCTGCACCGAAGCCGGCGGGATCAGGAACAGCAGCATGTAGAACAGCGCCATGGGGTTGTGTTCGCGGCGCCCGGCGATGTACAGGATGACGGCGCCAGCACCCAGGTACAGCCAGAAGCTGTGCGAGAAGAAGGCCAGCAGGGTAAGCAGGAACCACAGGTTGCGTCGGCGCTTGAAGTCGCTCAGCGGAATCAGGTCGGTGGCAGGCCGCCGCGCCAGCAGGAAGACCACGCTCGCCAGAAAAAGGATGACGATCAACGCACGAAAATGTTCAGGCATTGGCTATGTGCACCTTTGCATCGGTGGGCAACGGCTAGCGTCGTGGCTGATTGAAACTATAGTGACCTTTTAGCCAGTCAGTCAGAGATTGCTCTCATGCCGTCGATTGATGTGTCTGCCACCGCGAGCCTGCGCAAGCGGGCCCTGAGGGCCGGGTCATGGAACCTGGTTGCACAAGTGGCGTCACAGGTGATGCGCCTTGGCGGCAACCTGATCATGGCCCGCTTGCTGCTGCCGGAAATGTTCGGGGTGATGGTCATCGCCACCACCGTTTCGGTACTCCTGCATCTACTGTCCGATGTCGGCCTGCGGCAGAACATCATCCAGAGCCATCGCGGTGACGACCCGGATTTTCTCAATACTGCATGGACCGTGCAGATCATCCGCGGCTTCGTACTGTTCGCCCTGACCTTGCTGCTGGCCTTGGGGGCCTGGTTCGCCCAGCTCGCCGAGCTGTGGCCGGCGGACTCCACCTATGCCGCACCGGTGTTGCCGATGGTGCTGGCGGCAACCGGGCTGTCGGCGGTGATCTGGGGCTTTCAGTCCACCAAGATAGATGTCGCGGTACGGACTTTCCAACAGAAGCGCGTGGTGCTGGTGGACCTGGCCTCGCAGGCGGTCGGCCTGGTGGTGATGCTGGTGCTGGGCTACCTGACCCATTCGGTGTGGGCACTGGTGATCGCTGGCCTGGTGTCTGCCGTGGCCTGGACCCTGCTCGGTCACACCGCCCTGGAGGGGCATGACAACCGCCTGCAGTGGGACCGCAGCGCGCTGACCGAACTGATCGTGTTCGGCCGCTGGATCTTGCTGTCGTCGATGGTTGGCGTGTTGGCCATGTACGGTGACCGCATGTGGTTTGGCGCCAGCATGACGGCGGCACAACTGGGTGTGTATTCGATTGCCGTGTTGATCCTGGGTGCCGTGCAGACCGCGCTGATGAAGGTTTTCGGCGCGGTGGCGCTGCCCGCCTTCAGCGAAGCGGCACGGGCCGATGACAAGGAGCGCCTCAAGGCCCTGTATTACCGCTTCCGCCTGCTGGTCGACCTGCTGGTGCTGTTCATCTGTGGTGGCTTCCTGACCGCCAGCCCGTTGCTGATCGGTTGGCTGTACGACGATCGCTACCGTGAAGCTGGCCCGATGATGGCCATTCTTTCGCTGTCGTTCCTCACATTGCGCTATACCTTGGCTCATCAGGTGTGGATTGCCCTGGGCCTGACCAAGTACCAGGCCATGGATAACATCATCCGCCTGGTCTCGTTGTGGGGGTTGTTGCCACTGTTGCTGGCGATCGGTGGCGTTGACTGGGCGATCTGGGGGGTTGCCCTGCATACCGTGCCAACCCTTGTGTTGATCGTGTACGTGAATCGCAAGCTGGATATGTTCAGCCTGAGGCGTGAGCTGGTGGTACTGCCGATGCTGCTGGTCGGGGCGCTTTGCGGGGCGCTGCTGACAGCCTTTTTCAACTGGCTGTAATTCGGCTTGTCGGGTGAAACTTTCTAAGGTGCAGGTCATTGGATCATGGGGAAACTTACGTTTTGTACTGCGCAATTGGGTCGTAGGGGGTTTCTCCAAAGTTGTGTCTTGCTTGGTGTAGGTGGTGTGGTGTTCGCTGCTACGCCAGCCGTCGCCAGCCAACCTGCTGGCAGGCCTGGGTTCGTGGTGATCAACGGCTGGGTACTGCCGTCCCGTTACTTCCGGAACGAGCACGCATGATCAGGGACTATCAGCAGCAGAAGGCGCTGCGCGACAGTTACGATGTCTGCATCATCGGCGCCGGCCCGGCCGGTATCACCCTGGGCCTGCGCCTGGCCGCCGCCGGCTGGAGCGTCCTGCTTGCCGAAGGTGGCGGGCGCGAGTACTCGGCGAACTCGCAAGCCTTGTACGCCTGTGCATCCACTGGCCTGGAACTGTATGCCGGGGAAGCTCGCCTGCGTTACCTGGGCGGCACATCCAACCATTGGGCCGGCCGTTGCCGGCCGTTCAGCCCCTCGGACTTCGCAGTCCCTCCCATTGGCGACTTGCCTGGCTGGCCCATTCCTTATTCGGAGATCGCAGGCTACCTGCCTGCTGCCATGGATATCGTCGACCTGCCGCCAGGGGCGGACTTTCGCGCGTTGAATGATGGCCTCGACGGCGGTGACTTCGAACCGGACCGCTTTCTGCTCAGCCCGCCAACGCGCTTTGCGCAGAAGTACGCCACGGCCCTGGAGCAGACCCAGGGCCTGGACGTATTCATCAACTGCAATTGCGTGAACCTGGAGTTCGACCAGGCCTCCGGTCACTTGGCTGCAGTCGTGCTTTCCGATTACGAGTGCAATCGCCAGCGCCTGGTTGCAAGAAACTTCGTACTCGCTACAGGTGCCATCGAGAATGCCCGGCAACTGCTCAACAGCGAGTCGTTGGCGGCGGCGGGGATCGTGAGCAAGGACGGGCTGGTCGGCGGGTGCTTCATGGAGCATCTGAACATTGATCTTGGCACCTTTATCCTCAATTCGAGGCTGGCCCCTGAACCGCGCGAGTACTACACCACCGATGCTTTCGTTGAGGAGTACAAGGCAGGCAAGGGCAACGTCAGGGCCGCCTTGCTGGCTGATGTGCAAACCTATGGTCGTACTGCCGAGGTGAAGCATTTTCTGGAGAACCTGGCCTGCGACATGGGAGTAGCCAGCAAGATCGCCTTCGTGGCCAAGTTCAACTGCCCCGGTGATGGCGTCATCAGCACCATGATCGAGCAGTTTCCCAACCTGCACAGCCGTATTTCGCTGCTGGAGGAGAAGGACGCACTGGGCGTGGCCAAGGTCAATGTCAACTGGGCCCTGACCGCTGATGACCGGCACACCATCAAGTGCATCGGAAGCGAGCTGGCCAAGCAGTGGGCTGCCATGGACCTGGGCTACATCAGGCTCAATGACTTCGTTTACGACACCTCGATACCGTTGAAGTTGTCGCCACATGCCCATCACATGGGTACCACGCGCATGGCGTCTTCGGCGCAGTTTGGTGTTGTCGATACCAACTGCAAGGTGTTCGGTACCGAAAATCTTTATGTCGCCGGCAGCAGCATCTTTGCCACGGGCGGCGCTTGCAATCCGACCATGCCGCTGCTGCAGTTTGCGGTACGCCTGGCCGACCACCTCGATGCCAGGCTGAGCGCGGCCAGCGACGCCGTGGGGTGATGCATGTTGTAAACGGGTTGAGTGCGCGACGGTCAGCACCCACAAGAACGAGACCGGATGCGCCTCAGGGACAGTCCAGATGGCTTTGATTGCGAGGCTGGCAGAATGAAGGGATGGATACGCAAGGCAGTGGCGCACTATGTCCATGCAACGGGGCGAGGAAGCTCCTTCTACAGGAGGTTCTGCAAGCCGTCAGGGCTTGAGTGGGGGGCCTACCTTGCCCGCTGGGGCAACTTCCACTCGGTAGGCAGCAACTTCTATGTCAATACAGGCTGCAAGTTCCTCGACCCTTCGCTGGTTCGCATCGGCAACAGTGTGGGGCTGTCCGATTGCACCCTGATCGGTCATGACGGGGTGGTATTGCTGATCGAACATCGCTTCGGCAAGCACCTGGATTCGGTCGGTTTCATCGACATCAAGGACAACTGCTTCATCGGCCACGGTGCAATCGTCATGCCCCGCGTCACCATCGGGCCTGAGTCGATCGTGGCCGCCGGTGCCGTGGTGACCAAGGATGTGCCGCCGGGCACGGTGTTCGGTGGCAACCCTGCAGAGTTCATATGCACCACCGAGGCGTTGATCAAGCGGGTTGAGGCACGTTGCGAGGCCTACCCATGGATCGACCTGGTCAAGCAGCGCAATGGTGCCTACGACCCGCAACTGGAGCCGCAGCTGATGGCGCAAAGGCGCCAGTATTTCTTCGGGGACGGCAACAATGGCTAGCAAACCTGTGGACGTCATGGTGGTCAACTTCAACACGGCCGGGCTGCTGCAGCCGATGTTCGATGCACTGCGTCGGGCCGACAGCGAACGGCTGGCCAGCTACCTGGTGGTGGACAATGCCTCCGCCGATGACTCGCTGCAGCGCATGGCCGAGGTATGCCCGCAGGCGCTGCTGCTGAGCAACAAGCAGAACGTGGGGTTCGGCCGGGCTAACAACCAGTTGCTGGCGCACCTGAAGGGCAAGTACGCCTTGCTGCTGAACACCGACGCCTTTGTCGCCACCGATTCACTGCAGAAAACCCTCGACTACATGGAAGCCCACCCGGAGTGCGGTGTGCTGGGGGTCCGCCTGGAGGGACGCGACGGCGCCCTGCAGCCCAGTTGCCGCTACTTCCCCACACCGTTCAACGTGTTCGTCGGGCGTACCGGGCTGGGGCGCTTTTTCCCGGGCTTGAAAATGGTCGACGAAATGGATTGGGACCACGCTTCGGTCCGCGAGTGCGACTGGCTGCCTGGCTGCTTCTACCTGGTGCGCCGCGAAGTGCTCGACCAGGTGGGCCTGTTCGACCCGCGCTACTTTCTTTATTACGAGGAGGTCGACCACTGCAAGCGGGTGAAGGCTGCAGGCTGGAAGGTGGTGTTCTACCCGCATACCACGGTGGTGCACATCGGAGGGGAAAGCTCCAGATCGGTGGCCGAACTGGAGGCGGCCAGCCGACAGATCTCGTCATACCAGATCGAAAGCGAGCTGCTGTACTTCCGCAAGCATCACGGGCTGGCGGGCCTTGCCCTGCACATGCTGCTGGTCACCTTGGGCGACCTGGTACTGGCACTCAAGGCGCTGTTGAAACGACGCGGTCTGGGCGCAATACAGGCCTGCTGGCGTCACTGCCGGGCGACCTGGTCTCTGTTGTTCAAGACCCGGTACGCCAGCCAACCGACAAGGTAGGTGGAGCCATGTTCGAGAATATACGTGCCGACCTGCGTGCCCATGGGGGCGACTGGGGCGCCCAGGGCTTCTGGGTATTGCTGGTGTACCGCTTCGGCCGCTGGCGCTATGGGGTGCGCCCGGCACTGCTGCGAAAACTGTTTTCGCTCATCTACAAGGTCCTGTTCAAGTTCGTGCAGATCATCACAGGTGTGGAGCTGCCGTGCGAGGTGGTGATCGGCCGCAACTTCGTCATCGACCATTTTGGCGGCATCGTAGTCAGCGGCTATGCCCGGTTTGGCGATGACTGCCGCATCCGCAACGGGGTAGTGGTGGGCCTGAAGAACGTCGATGAGCCGATTGCACCAGTGTTCGGCAACAACGTCGATATCGGCACCGGGGCCAAGGTGCTGGGTAGCATCCGTATCGGCAACGACGTGATCATCGGTGCCAACGCCGTGGTGCTGGTGGATGTGCCGGACAATTCGCTGGCGGTGGGGGTGCCGGCCATCATCAAGGCCAGGCAACCGGCCGCCACGGCGCCCGTCGAGTGAGGCCCATGGCGAGCGGCATCGGAGTGGTGGTGATTGGCCGCAACGAAGGCCTGCGCCTGGAGCGTTGCCTGCGTTCGCTGCTACAGGGTACGGACAAGATCATGTACGTCGACTCCGGCTCTACCGATGGTTCACCGCACCTGGCCCGCAGCCTGGGGGTAGAGGTATTGGCGCTGGACATGGACACCCCGTTCACTGCCGCACGCGCGCGCAACGAAGGCTTTTTCGCCTTGCAGCGGCGGTTGCCGTCGCTGCAACGGGTGCAGTTCGTCGATGGCGATTGCGAGGTGGATGGCGGCTGGCTGGCCGCGGCGCAGGCGTTTCTCGACGACCACCCCGACGTGGCCGTGGTGTGTGGCCGCCGACGCGAGCGCTTCCCCCAGCGGTCGGTGTACAACCTGTTGTGTGACCTGGAGTGGGACACCCCCATTGGCGAGGCCAAGGCGTGTGGTGGCGATGCCCTGATGCGAGCAGATGCCTTTGCCGCCGTCGGCGGCTTTCGCCCCGAGCTGATTGCCGGAGAGGAGCCCGAGCTGTGCGTGCGCCTGCGGGCAAAGGGCTGGAAAGTCTGGCGCCTGGACGCCGAGATGACCCTGCACGACGCCGCCATGACCCGTTTCAGCCAGTGGTGGCGGCGTAGCCTGCGCGCTGGCCACGCCTATGCCGAAGGGGCTTACCTGCATGGTCAGCCACCCGAGCGGCACTGGTTGCGCGAATCGCGCCGGGCTTGGCTGTGGGGTCTGGGCATCCCCGTGGTAATCGTGCTGGCCTGCCTGCTGCTGGGCGGCTGGGGCCTGCTGTTGCTGGCGGTCTACCCGCTGCAGGCCGTACGCCTGGCACGCCGTGGTGGCAAGTCGGTGCGGGAGAACTGGCTACAGGCAGTGTTTCTGGTATTGGGCAAGTTCCCGGAAATGCTCGGGCAACTGAAGTTCCTGCGCCACCGCATCGCGGCCGGCAAATCGACGTTGATCGAGTACAAGTGAGAGAGGCCCATGATGCTCGGCACGATCGTCAAAAGCGTGTTTACCTTGCAACCGGGCTACTCGTTGCGGGCGCTGAACAACAAGTGCAGGTTGGCGCTGCAGATTGCCAGGCAATGGCCTGAACTGAACGCCTTCCTGCAGCGCATGACGGCGGCGCTGGGCCAGCAAGGCTTGCAGCGGCTAGGGGTGGATTGCATCGGTGTCGTGCAGTGGCCTTACCTCAGCAAATGCTGGGAAGCCCCGCAGCGCCTGGAGGTGGTGGCTTCGCACTTCGAAGTGCTGGCCGGGCAGTTTCCGGCGCTGTTGCTGCTGGGGCGGGACGAAAGCCTGACGCTGTGCGAGCTGTCCAGCCATTCGCCGGGTTGTCGTCTGGTTTTGGACCGGCCGATCTGGTTCAAGCGCGAAGGCGAGTTGGTATTGAACCTGTTTCAGAGCGACCTGCGCGTGGCATCCCTGGCATTCAGCCTGTGCCGCAGCCAGGGCGAACTGTGCCTGTTCATTGGTGCCGTGCAGGGCATCCACAAGGGTATCGACAGCGAAACCTCACTGGCCATCTACCGCGACCTGACCAAGGACTTCGAAGGGCTGCGCCCGCGCAGCCTGTTGCTCGAGGCATTGAAGTGCCTGGCCAGGACCCTTGGCGTGGCGCACCTGTATGCCGTCCGTGATGCCTGCCGCCACCATCGGCACGCGTATTTTGGCAGCGACAAAGGCCACGACCTGGCGGCCAATTATGATGTGATCTGGCTGGAACACGGTGCTACTGCATCGAGCCATGCTGACTTCTTCGCCCTTCCGCTGGCTGCGGTACAGCGGGCGGAACAGGATATTCCGGCGAAGAAACGGGCAATGTACCGCCGCCGCCAGGTGCTGCTCGACGATGTTTTCGCCCGCTTGCAGGCCGTGTTGCCAGGCAGCGGTCACAACCTTGGACTACAAGGGGAACAGGGGGATGTATCTGACGAGATGGCATCGGCGGGGCCCCGGCCGCCGGTAGTCGACAGCCTGAAGTAATCGCCAGCCCTGCCGCGGCAGGTCTGAATGTTCACTACGCGGGTCTTGATCTGGATTTCTATGCGCATTGCTTACTTCATAAACCAGTACCCGAAGGTCAGCCACAGTTTCATCCGCCGCGAGATCCTGGCGCTGGAGCGCCAGGGGGTAGAGGTGCAGCGTATTGCCCTGCGCGGGTGGGACGCCGAGTTGCAGGATGCCGACGACGCGAGCGAACGGGCCAAGACCCGCTATGTGCTGCAGCGTGGCATCAAGGGGTTGCTGGCACCGGCCTGGCAAGTGCTGCGGGCACAGCCGCGCCGGTTCTTCCGGGCACTGCAGTTGGCCATGCGCGTTGGCTTGCGGGCCGACCGCGCCTGGCCCTACCACCTGGTCTACCTGGCCGAGGCCTGCCAGGTACTGCAATGGTTGCAGGCTGGCGAGGCAAGACATGTGCATGCACATTTCGGCACCAATTCCACCGAGGTGGTGATGCTGGCCAATGTGCTGGGCGGGCCGGCCTACAGCTTTACCGTGCACGGGCCGGAGGAGTTCGACAAGCCGCAGTTTCTGCACATGGGCGAGAAGGTGCGGCGTGCCGCATTTGTCGCGGCGGTCAGCTCGTACGGGCGCAGCCAGTTGTTTCGCTGGGTGGCACACGACCACTGGGCCAAGGTGAAGGTAGTGCATTGCGGCCTCGAGCGCAGTTTCCATGAGGTGGCGCCGGTTGGCGTGCCCACGGCGCCGCGCCTGGTGTGCGTCGGCCGCCTGTGCGAACAGAAAGGCCAGCTGCTGCTGCTCGAGGCCGCGCGAGTACTGGCCGCCCGGTCGATCGCCTTCGAACTGGTGCTGGCCGGCGACGGTGAAATGCGTGGCCAGGTCGAGGCGTTGATTGCACGGTATGGCTTGCAGCAGCAGGTGCGCATCACCGGCTGGATCAGCAGCGCACAGGTGCGCGAGGAAATCCTGGCGGCGCGTGCGTTGGTGCTGCCCAGCTTTGCCGAGGGTTTGCCGGTGGTGATCATGGAGGCGATGGCCTTGCGCAGGCCAGTGCTGACCACCTATGTGGCAGGCATTCCCGAGCTGGTGCGGCCGGGCGAAAACGGCTGGTTGTTCCCTGCCGGTGCCGTGGACGAGCTGGCAGCGGCCATGGCCGATTGCCTGGCACAACCTGCCGAAGTGCTGCAGCGCATGGGCGAGGCGGCACGCCAGCGTGTGCTGCAACGGCATGACATCGATACCGAGGCGGCCAGGCTGGCCAGCTATTTCAAGGCATCCGCATGATGAGTGTATTGGCTTGGATACTGGGCATGCTGGCGGCCATCGTCCTGTTGCCGGTGCTGCTGCTGTTGGTGCAGGTGCTGATGGCCTGCCTGCCTGCACGCGCGCAGCCGATGGGCAACACCGCCCGTCCGCAGGTGGCAGTGCTGGTGCCAGCTCACGACGAGGCTTCGATTATTGGTGCCACGCTGGCGAGCATTGCCCCGCAGTTGCGGCCTGGCGACCGCTTGCTGGTGGTGGCGGACAACTGCACTGACGACACCGTGCAACTGGCGCGCGAGGCGGGTGCCGAAGTGGTGGAGCGCCACGATGCACGGTTGCGCGGCAAGGGCTACGCCTTGGACTTTGGCGTGCGCCACCTGGCCGATCAGCCGCCCGAGGTGGTGATCGTGGTGGATGCCGACTGCCAGGTGGGCGAGGGGGCAATCGAGCGCCTGGCGCGGCGCTACCGAGAAGTCGCTCGCCCGGTGCAGGCGCTGTACCTGATGTACGCACCGGCAGGGGCTGGGCTGACAGTGCAGGTTGCCGAGTTCGCCTGGCGGGTCAAGAACCTGGTGCGCCCGCGTGGTTGGGCGCGGCTGGGCCTGCCATGCCAGTTGATGGGCGCCGGCATGGCATTCGGCTGGCGTGACCTGACCTTGATCGACCTGGCCAACGGGCACCTGGTAGAGGATGTGAAGCTGGGCCTGGACCTGTGCCAGCAGGGCAAGCCGCCAGTGTTCTGCCCCGAGGCCGTGGTCAGCAGCCGGTTCCCTGCCAGCCAGCAAGGCCTGGGCAGCCAGCGCACCCGCTGGGAACATGGGCACCTGAGCCTGATGCTGGCCGATGTGCCCAAGCGTGCGCTGGCGGCAATCACCCAGCGTAACGGCAGCTTGCTGGCCATGACCCTGGACCTGCTGGTGCCGCCGCTGGCGTTGCTGGTGCTGGCCTTGCTCGGCCTTAACCTGGTGGCCTGGCTGGCGTACCTGCTGTTCGGCCTGGCGGCACCTGCGTGGATCGCCCTTTGCGCGCTGGCCTTGCTCGGCCTTGCTGTCGCAGTGGCCTGGGCGAGTTTCTGTCGCGAACTGATCCCGTTCTCCGTGCTGCTGTACGCGCCGTTCTACGCTGTAAGGAAGCTCCCCTTGTATCTGCGGTTCCTGATCAAGCGACAGGTTGAATGGGTACGTTCGAAACGGGATGAAGACTGATGGCTCATTGGCAGGAACGCTGGAACACCCTTGTCGGCAAGCTCGAAGTGGTGCCGGATGCCACTGCCGCGCAGCGCCTGCTGGACAGGCTCAGCGCCCCGAAAGCCGCGACCGTGCTGGGCTTCGTCAATGCCCATGCAATGAACCTGGTGGTTCGTGATGGCGCCTGCCACCAGGCATTGTCAGCGGCCGACGTACTGCTGCGCGATGGTTCCGGCCTGGCGATCCTGTATCGCCGGCTGGGGCTTGAGCCAGGGCTCAACATGAATGGCACCGACTTCATTCCAAGGCTTCTGGCTGCCTACCGTGGGCGGCGGGTTGCGTTCTGGGGCACCCGACAGCCGTACCTGGACCAGGCCGTGCAACGAAGCACAGCCACGTTCGGGGTGGTACCGGTGTCGGTCCACGATGGCTTTGCCAGCGTCGATACCTACCTGCAACTGGCCAGGGATTTGCAACCTGAGCTGATCGTGCTGGGCATGGGAATGCCCAGGCAGGAGATTGTGGCCGCAAGGCTGGCGGCAGCTGGGGGGCCGTGCCTGATCGTGTGTGGCGGCGCGATCCTGGATTTTCTCGGCGGCAAGGTCAGCCGGGCGCCCGAGTGGTTGCGGCGGTTGGGTGGGGAGTGGCTATACCGGCTGTTGCGCGAGCCGAAGCGTTTGTTCATTCGCTATGTTGTGGGCAACCCGTTGTTCCTCGTGCGTACCCTGCTGTTCCGCCGCGACGGTGGGCGGCCAGGCACACCGTATGAGCGTCAGAATCCGCACGAACGGTGATTCCGGGCACGCTGATGGCGGATGGCTGCTACAGTTTGATCAATGGCTTGCGGCTGCAGGATTTTGCTCCACGGGCTTTGCATGAGCCGTTGTCAAGCCTTGCTGGTTGGTGGAAGGCATTTGCTGCGCGCAAATTGATGAGGTCTGAAATGGTCTTAGAGCCGAGAAGCAGTCGTTCCTTACTGCAGAGAAGAAGCAGCGTAAGTAACGCCATTCAGGCCGGCCTCGATGGAATTGCAGTCATCGGTATTGCCTGGTACCTGATCTACGACCAGTTCGGCTACATCACTTCCGATTACGTGATCATGCTGCTGTTGCTGGTTGGCGCACTGGCAGTCATCTACGATCACTATGCGATCTACCGTACCAACGTCGGGCTTTCCATCAAGGCTTTCCGGCTGTTCAAGGCCTGGTCGGCAACCTTTTGCTTCCTGGTGGTCATGGCCTTCCTGGCCAAACAGAGCGAAACCTATTCGCGACTGCTGGTCGTGCAGTTGTTCATCATTGGCTACATCGCCCAGTTGTTCCTGCACTTTGCCGTGCGCGAATTGCAAAAGCGCTTTAGCGCCCATGCACGCCTGGACAACGCCCTGATCATTGGCGCCGGTGACTTGGCCAACTTCCTGTATCAGAAAATCAGCAACAACCCCTGGTTCGGCGAACGCGTGCTGGGTTGCGTGCTGATCGACAATGCCGATGAGTCGGGGCGCGAAAGTGCCGAAGGAAAGCAGCGCATGCCGGTGCTCGGGCTTATTGCCGACCTCGACGATATCGTGGCCCGCCATGGCATTCGCACGGTGTACCTGGTGACCCCGCTGGGCGGTTCCGAGGTCATCAACGATGTGTATCTCAAGTTGCTCGACAAGTGCATTGCGGTGAACTGGGTACCGGATATCTTCTCGTTGCGCCTGATCAATCACAGCGTGCGGGAAATTGCCGGCATACCTGTGCTGACCTTGTCGGAAACACCGCTGACGGGCATGAGCCTGTTCTTGAAGAACCTCGAGGACAGGGTGTTGGCGGCGCTGATCCTGCTGCTGGCATCGCCGGTGTTGCTGGCCGTTGCGCTGGCCATCAAGCTCGATAGCCGCGGCCCGGTTTTCTTCCGTCAGGAGCGCACCGGCTGGACGGGGGAGGCGTTCCGTATCTGGAAGTTCAGGAGCATGCATGTCCACCAGCCGGAAGATGGCGTGGTGAAGCAGGCGCAGAGGGATGACCCACGGCTGACCCGGGTCGGCGCCTTTATCCGCCGCACCAGCCTCGATGAACTGCCGCAGTTGTTCAATGTGCTGACCGGGGAGATGTCGCTGGTAGGGCCGCGGCCGCATGCGTTGCAGCATGACACGCTGTATTCGCAGGACATCGTCGACTACTTCGCTCGCCACAATATCAAGCCTGGCATGACCGGCCTGGCGCAGGTGCGTGGGTTCAGGGGCGAAACCAGGGATATCGAACAGATGATCCAGCGGGTGGACTCGGACATCGAGTACATCAACAACTGGTCGCTGTGGCTGGATTTCGTGATTCTGGTGCGCACACTTAGCGCCTTTACCGGCAAGCAGGCTTATTGAGACCTCCCCAGGTGTGGCTGCGCTGTCGCCGGAGAACAAATATCGCTCGCTTGGCGCGTCCTTTGTAGGAGCAGCCTTGTGCTGCGAAGAGGCCGATACAGTCAATAGACAGGCTTTGTCAGCCCCGGCCTCTTCGCAGCACAAGGCTGCTCCTACAGAACCCCGCCGAACCAATGAGTCATGTGTTGTTCTATGAGAGCGATTTCGTGCAGCCGCAATTGGTTGGCCTAGTCCTTGTTCAGCGGGTGCAACTCCCTGAAACCCCGCGCTTCCTCCACTAGCCAGTCATGCACCGCCCGCGCCCCCGGCTGGTTCAGCCCGCCCGGTGGGTAATGCACTACATAGCGCTTGTGATTGGCGATAGGCACCCCGAACGGCACGATCAGTGCGCCGCGCTCCAGTTCGTCGTTGAGCAGCGTGCGTCGGGCGATCGCCACGCCAATGCCGGCAATCGCCGCCTCGATGGTCAGGTGGTTGCGGTTGAAGGTATGCCCGCGCCGCACATCCAGGCCGGCGGCGCCGATGCCCTCCAGGTAGAACTCCCATTCGGCATATTCCGAACTGCCGCGCCAGGCCGTAATGTCGTGCAGCAGCGGGTAGTGCACAAGATCCGCCGGCCCGTGCAGCGGCGGGCGCCCGCGCAGCAAGGTGGGGGAGCATACGGGGAAGATCTGCTCGTCCAGCAGTGGTGTCGAGAGCATGCCGGGGTAGCTGCCATCGTTCAGGTCGATGGCCAGGTCGAAATCGCCCGGGGTCAACGCCTGGGCACTGTCTTCGGCCACCAGACGCAACTCGATGTCCGGGTAGCGTTGTTGAAAACGCGGAAGACGAGGCGTGAGCCATTTGGCCAGGAACGACGGGATCGAGCGCAGGCGCAAGGTGCCGCGGATCTCACCTGCATCCAGGCGCAGCAGTTCGGCTTCGATGCTGCCGTAGGCTTCGGTCACCGTCTGTGCCAAGCGTTGCCCTTCGGCGCTCAGTTCCACACCACGTGCCCGACGCAGGAACAGCTGGTAGCCCAGGCGTTCCTCCAACTGGCGCATCTGTTGGCTGACGGCGCCCGGGGTAATGTGCAGCTCTTCGGCACAGCGGGTGAAGGACAAGTGCCGGGCCGCACAGGCGAACACGTGTAGCCAGACGAACGTCTGGCCATTGAGTTGTCGTCGCATCGTTTAGTACCACTAAAGCCTTGCTTAGGAAGTTTCGTTGGTCATCCGTGAACCAGCGCGGCAGTATCGCGCAAAATCGCAATATCGCTCAATTTCTCCAGATAACCGCGCTGCGGCTTCATACCCGGGCACGGTCAGGCATTAGCATGGCTATCAGTGTTTTCGACCTTTTCAAAATCGGCATCGGGCCGTCCAGTTCCCACACCGTCGGCCCGATGCGGGCGGCGGCTACCTTTGCCCAGGCCCTGCGCGAACAGGGGCTGCTGGCCCGGGCAAGCCGTGTCGAGGTGCGGTTGTACGGGTCGCTGTCGGCCACCGGGGTTGGCCATGCCACCGATCGCGCCTGCCTGCTCGGCCTGATGGGCCAGTGGCCGGACCGCATCGATCCGGCCACCATCGAGTCGCGCATCGGCCAGGTGATGCAGGAGCACTGCCTGATGCTCGATGGCAGCCACCCACTGGCGTTCGAGTACAGCCGCGACATGCTGCTGCTTGACGAGAACCTGCCGTATCACCCCAATGCCATGAGCCTGGAAGCCATGGACGGGCAGGGCAGCCTGTTGCGCCAGACCTACTATTCGGTAGGCGGAGGCTTTATCGTCGAGCAAGCCGAGATCGATGCGCCAGCGGTCGAAGCGAACGCGGTGGTGCTGCCGTACGAGTTCGACAGCGCTGCGCAATTGCTGGCTTTGTGCAAGGGCCATGGCTTGAGTGTGGCGCAGCTGATGATGGCCAACGAATGCGCCTGGCGCTCGGAGGCCGAGGTACGCGAGGGCCTGCTGCGGATCTGGGGTGCCATGCGTGAATGCGTCGACAATGGCCTGCGCAATGAAGGCATCCTGCCGGGCGGGTTGCACGTCAAGCGCCGTGCGGCGCGGCTGCATCGCAGCCTGCAGGAGCTGGGCAAGCCCAACGTGATCGGCTCCACCCTCAGCGCCATGGAATGGGTCAACCTGTTCGCCCTTGCGGTGAATGAAGAGAATGCCGCCGGCGGGCGCATGGTCACAGCACCTACCAATGGTGCTGCCGGCATCATCCCGGCGGTGCTGCATTACTACATGAAGTTCAACCCGGGGGCGTGTGACGCGGACGTGGTGGACTTCCTGCTGGCGGCAGCGGCGGTTGGCATCCTGTGCAAGAAGAACGCATCGATTTCCGGGGCCGAGGTTGGTTGCCAGGGCGAGGTAGGTTCGGCCTGTTCGATGGCCGCTGCCGGCCTTGCCCAGGTGCTGGGCGCTACGCCGCCGCAATTGGAAAATGCCGCCGAGATTGCCCTGGAACACAACCTTGGGCTGACCTGCGACCCTGTCGGCGGCCTGGTGCAGGTGCCGTGTATCGAGCGCAACGCGATTGCTGCGGTGAAAGCGATCAACGCCGTGCAGATGGCGTTGCGAGGGGATGGCGAGCACTTCATCTCGCTCGACCGGGTGATCCGCACCATGCGTGATACCGGGGCGGACATGCATGCCAACTACAAGGAGACCTCGCGTGGCGGCCTTGCCGTTGCCTTCGTAGAGTGCTGACGCGGTCAACTGTAGGAGCGGCCTTGTGTCGCGAAAGGGCTGCGAAGCAGCCCCAGCGATTTCAGCTTGAATATGTGGATCTGGGGCCGCTCCGCGCCCCATCGCGACACAAGGCCGCTCCTACATGGACCAGTGAGGCTTTAGCGGGCTTTCTGCTTCGCTTCCAGGAAACTCGCACGCATGTCCTTGGCCCAGCCATCCAGCACCGGCTTGACGTCATTCAGGGTCAGCTGCGTGGTCTTGTTCTCCAGCTCCTGCCCCGTGCCCTTGCGCACGACCTGGGCCAGCACTTTCTGACTGGCACCATCGAGGAACGCAGCTTCCACGCCGACATCCACCTCTTGGTCACGGCCGCCCATGGCGGTGTTCACACCGGCTGAAATCAGCGCGATAGGGATGACCTCATAGGGCTTGAGGCCCTCGTTGCTGGTGGACACCGCAGTGATGGCCGGGCGCACCACGATCACGCCCGGGCCGGGGCCCTTGGCCAGTGGTACCACGCTGCCCATTTCACGGCGCAGCGCTTCGTTGAAGTAGCGGGTGATTTCCTGCAGCGTCTGCGCCGAGATGACCGGCGTCGGCTGCGGCTTGGGGTAGAACTGGCTGGGCTCGATGAACACCTGGCTGTACTGGTTGACGTTGACCTTGGGGTCGATCCAGCGCATCACCGGGTCACCCGACGGGCTCTTGGTTTCCTCCAGACGGCTGTAATCCTTGAGGAAGCCGGAGTAGTCCTTTGGGTCCACGCGATTGCTGGAGCAGGCGGCCATGGTAAGCAGTGCGGCGCACAACAGGGTAATGCGGGGCAATGATTTCATGATGAAGATGCATCCATGATAGGTCGGCCAGAACAACGCTAGCAGGTGCGGGGCAGTTGGCCAGTGGGCTGGTTCAATCTGTAGTGGGAAGTGGCTACGGTCACGTTCCCAAGCGCGCAAATTCCTACAGTGTCTTGGGACTTCGCTGGCTTTTCAGTTTCTGCCGCCCTTGGAAAACTATGCCCGTTAAGGAGCAGAAGTGCTGCGATTCGCGGGCAAAGTCTTTCTGGGTTTGCTCTGCCGGGCGTTGCAGGCGGGTGGAGGTATGTTGTGAGCAGCAAACTGATTGAATCGTTACGCGAGGACCTTGTCGCCCTGCACGAGGCCGGAGCGATCGGCAAGGTCACGCTTCGGGATTACGAAGCGCTATGCCCTGCACCGGTGCGAGATTTCAGCGCACTGGACATACGCCGTTTGCGCGAGGCACTCAACTTCAGCCAGCCGGTCTTTGCGATGCATTTGCACACGAGCGCATCGACAGTGCGCAAATGGGAGCAGGGCGAGACGCGTCCATCGGGACCGGCTTTGAAGCTGCTGAATATCATTAAAAACAAATGGTTACAGGCTCTTCTTTGAGTCCTTTATCTTTGTTCTTTGAAAGCCCTTTAAAATCAGTGAATTACGGAATTTTTTGAAAAATTTCCTTTAACTTCCGATTCGCAGGCAAGCCTGCTGCCACGTCAACCCAGCACCTCCCGCAGTCGATACCACAACATCCCCAGCGCCAGCAGCGGTGAGCGTAGTGCCTTGCCACCGGGGAAGGTCAGGTGCGGCACGGCGCTGAACACGTCCAGCCCCTGGCTGTGGCCGAGGGCGATGCTTTCGGCCAGCAGTTTCGCCGTCCAGTGCGTCACGTTCAGCCCATGCCCGGAATAGCCCTGGGCGTAGTAAACATTGGGGTGCTGGCTGAGGCGCCCGACTTGGGGGAAGCGGTTGGCGGTGATGCCGATCATGCCTCCCCACTGGTATTCGATACGCACGTTGGCCAGTTGCGGAAACACCTTCAGCACCTTGGGCCGCATGTAGGCGCCGATGTCCTTGGGGTCGCGGCCGGAATAGTGGCAGGCGCCGCCGAACAGCAGGCGCCGGTCTGCCGTGAGGCGGTAGTAGTCCAGGCCGACTTTCTGGTCGCACAGCGCCATGTTCTGCGGGATCAGGCTGTTGGCCAGCGCTTCGGGCAATGGCTCGGTGGCCACCACGTAGCTGCCGGCCGGCAGCACCTTGCCGCTCAGGCGTGGTTCCAGTTCATCGAGGTGGGCGTTGCAGCCCAGCACCAGGCTGCTTGCCCGCACCTTGCCACGGGCTGTGTGCAGTGTCACGCGGGGGCCGTGCTCGATGCGCAGCACCGGGCTCTGCTCGAAGATGCGTACGCCCAGGCCGTGGGCGGCGCGGGCTTCGCCCTGGACCAGGTCAAGCGGGTGCAGGTGGCCCGAGCCCATGTCCACCAGGCCGCCGGCGTACTGGTCGCTGGCGACGATTTCATGCAGCTGGTCGGCACTGACCAAGCGGGTTTCAGGGCGATAACCGAGTGCGGCCAGGTCGTCCTGTTCGTCCTTGAAGGCGGCGAACTGCGCAGGGGTGTTGGCCAGTTCGCAGAAGCCCCAGCGCAGGTCGCAGGCAATGCCGTACCGGGCGATACGGCTGGCCACCAGCGCTACCGAATCGATGCCGGCCTGTTTCAGGTAGTGCACACCGTCCTGGCCGACATGCCGGGCAAAGCCGCTGACGTCATGGCCGATGCCGCGAATCAGCTGGCCGCCATTGCGGCCGCTGGCACCCCAGCCGATGCGTCGGCCCTCCAGCAGCACCACCGAGAGGCCGCGCTCGGCCAGTTCCAGGGCGGTATTGACCCCGGTCAGCCCGCCGCCGACCACGCACACATCGGCGCTCAGCTCGCCGTCCAGGCTGGGGTAGGGCGCCGCATCGCGTGCCGTGGCGGCATAGTACGAAGCGGTGTGTTGGGTAGTGAAAGACATGGGCGTTCTCGGCTCAGCGGTTGGACTTGATCTTGCTCCAGGAGCGAGTCATGACACGCATGATTTTCGGGCTCGGCGTGCTGGAGATGTACAGCTTGTCCAGCACGTCCTGGGGTGGGTAGATCTCAGGGTTGTTTACCAGCGATGCGTCCATGTAGGCCTGGGCATCGGGGTTTGCATTGGCATATCCGACCGTGGCGCTGACCTTGGCGATCACCTTGGGGTCGAGCAGGTAGTTGATGAACGCCAGGGCTTGTTCGGGGTTGTTGGCGTCCTTGGGGATGGCCAGCAGGTCGAACCACAGGTTGCTGCCTTCCTTGGGAATGCTGTAGGCGATCTTTAACCCGTTCTTCGCTTCCACGGCGCGGTTGGCGGCCTGGAACACGTCGCCGGAGTAGCCGAAGGCCACGCAGACATTGCCATTGGCCAGGTCGGAAACGTACTTGGAGGAGTGGAAGTAGGTGATGTAGGGGCGCAGTTCGAGCAGGCGGGCTTCCGCCTTGGCGTAGTCGGCCGGTTTCTCGCTGCGCGGGTCCATGCCCAGGTAGTTGAGCACGGCCGGGAACAGTTCATCGGGCGAGTCCATGAACGCCACGCCGCATTGCTTGAGCTTTTTCAGGTTCTCGGGCTCGAACAGCACCGCCCATGAATCGATATGGTCGACGCCCAGGGCCGCCTTGACCTTGTCGATGTTGTAGCCGATGCCGTTGGTACCCCACAGGTAGGGTACGGCGTACTGGTTGCCTGGGTCGTTCTGTTCAAGTTGCTTGAGCAGCTTGGGGTCCAGGTGCTGCCAGTTCGGCAGCTTGCTGCGGTCCAGCGGCAGGAAGGCACCCGCCTGTGCCTGGCGTGCGAGGAAGTGGTTGGATGGCACCACTACGTCATAGCCGGTGCGCCCGGCCAGCAGCTTGCCTTCCAGTGTTTCGTTGGAGTCGAACACGTCATAGACCACCTTGATCCCGCTGCTGGCCTGGAAGTCGGCCACGGTGGTGTCACCGATGTAGTCGGTCCAGTTGTACACGCTGACCGAGGGAGTGGCCTGGGTAGTGGTGGCGAACAGCAGGGTGAATGCGGCGGGTATCAGGGCTTGCAGATGACGCATGGGGACACCTCGTTGGTATTGTTCTTGGCGTTCGGTTTATGGCGGCCGCTCCCACAGGTGACTCATCACCTTGTAGGAGCAGCCTTGTGCTGCGAACAGGCCGGTAGGGCAAAGGATCAGCTGTGGCGGCACTGGCCCCTTCGCAGCACAAGGCTGCTCCTGCAGGTCCGGTGCATGCCCTGGAAGGTGATTACACGCTCAGCATCAGGAATTCACGCTCCCAGGAGCTGATCACGCGCTTGTAGTTCTCGTGCTCGGCACGCTTGACCGCCACATAACCCTGGACGAATTGCTTGCCCAGGTACTGCTGCACGGTCTCGCAGTCTTCCATGTGCTGCAGCGCGTCCTCGATGGTGATCGGCAGGCGCAGGTTGCGCCGCTCGTAGGCACGGCCCTGCACAGGTGCGCTGGGCTCGATGCGCTCGACCATGCCCAGGTAGCCGCACAGAAGGCTGGCGGCGATTGCCAGGTACGGGTTGGCGTCGGCGCCCGGCAGGCGGTTTTCCACGCGCATTGCCTCGGGGCTTGAGGTGGGTACGCGCAGCCCGGCGGTACGGTTTTCCTCACCCCACTCGACGTTCACCGGTGCCGAGGTGTCCGGCAGGAAGCGGCGGAACGAGTTGACGTTGGGCGCGAACATCGGCAGCAGCTTGGGGATGTGCTTCTGCAAACCGCCGATGTGGTACAGGAACAGCTGGCTCATGCTGCCGTCTTCATTGGCGAAGATCGGCTTGCCGGTGGCGATGTCGACCACGCTCTGGTGCAGGTGCATGGCGCTGCCGGGCTCGTCGGTGATCGGCTTGGCCATGAAGGTGGCGGCTACGTTGTGCTTGAGCGCGGCTTCACGCATGGTGCGCTTGAACACGGTGATCTGGTCGGCCAGGTCCAGGGCGTCGCCGTGGCGGAAGTTGATCTCCATCTGCGCCGGGCCGTCTTCATGGATCAGCGTGTCCAGGTCCAGGCCCTGGATCTCGCACCAGTCGTAGACGTCTTCGAACAGCGGATCGAACTCGTTGGCGGCATCGATCGAGAACGACTGGCGGCCGCTTTCGGCACGGCCGGAACGCCCCAGCGGCACTTGCAGCGGCAAGTCCGGGTCTTCGCAGCGCTGGGTCAGGTAGAACTCCATCTCCGGTGCCACGATTGGCTGCCAGCCTTTGTCTGCATAAAGCTTGAGCACTTTCTTCAGCACGTTGCGCGGCGACAGTTCGATGGGGTTGCCTTGCTTGTCGAAGGTGTCGTGGATAACGATCGCGGTCGGCTCGATCGCCCACGGGATCTGGTACACGGCACTCGGGTCTGGGCGGCAGACCATGTCGATGTCGGCGGCATCGAGCAGGTTGTAGTAGATGTCATCGTCGACATAGTCGCCGGTGACCGTCTGCAGCAACACGCTCTCGGGCAGGCGCATGCCACGCTCGTGGAGAAACTTGGCGGTGGGTGCGATCTTGCCGCGGGCGATGCCGGTCAGGTCGCTGATCACGCATTCGACTTCGGTGATACGGTGTTCTTTCAGCCAGGCGGACAGCTGATCGAAGGGGGCGTTCATACAGACCTCTTGGTTGGGTTTTGGTGTGGGAGCAAGCGTGCCAGCGTAAACCGTTCCAGGGTTTCGAAGGCGTCCCGCTTCCCAGGTGACGCGCTGGAGACTATCTTGGTCGCAGCCCGCAAGGCTGATCTATCCACTTTCTCCGGCAATGAATGCACCAAAAGAGTGCAACTAGGACCGAGCGTGACAACCGCCAATGCCCTGCAAGTCCAGGCTTACCACACCACCGACGTAACCGAACAAGTACGTGCCACCCCTGGCTGGCAGCAGCAGTACCGGCAGATGTCGCCCGGGCATTTCAGCGGTGAGCTGCGTTGCCTGGGGCTGGACGGGGTGGAGGTGTACGAGGAGCGGCTGAACACCCGGGTGGAGCAGTTTTTCCGCGCGCCGAGCGGTTCGCTGGCGTTCTGCTTCGACCGCAGCGAGAACAGCCTGTACCTGCTGAACGAGCAGAGCCGGAACATCTGGATCACGCCAGAGAACTACCAGGAAGTGGCGGTCGTGTTCGACCAGGCCTTCCTGGCGCGCCATGGGCTTGACCCGCAGCGCCTGGAAGGGTTGTTCATGGTGCCGCTGGGCAGCGGGCAGAATGCGCTGTTCGGCAGTTGGCTGAGTGCGACACTGACCCGCCTGGGCCAGGCGGATTGCCCTCTGCAGGGGCAGGCCCTGGCGGAGCAATTGCTGGAGGACTGCCTGTTCATCCTCGACAACGCCTGCCAACGCCTGCAGGGCGTGGCGTTGGGCCGGCGTGACGAGGAACGGGCGATCATGCGGCGGGTGAGCGAGTGGGCGGCCGACTGCCCGGAGGAAACGCTGAATCTGGTGGAGCTGGCGGATGTTGCCGGGGTTTCCTTGCGTCAGTTGCAGCAAGCCTTCAAGGCGTTTACCGGGATGCCGCCGGCGCACTGGTTGCGCCTGCGCCGGCTGAACGGTGCGCGGCGCGATCTGCTGCATGGCGGTGAAGTGACCGTGGCCGAGGTGGCGATGCGTTGGTCGTTCTGGCATTTGGGAAGGTTTTCAGAGAGTTACCGGCAGTTGTTCAAGGAGTTTCCCAGCGAGACCTTGAAGCGGGGCAGGGGCTGAATCTGGTGGTGTAGCTTGGTGGTATAGCTGCTCTTACAGGATTACCTCAGTGCCAGGCATTGTGAGGTCCCTGTGGGAGCGGGTTCACCCGCGAAGAGGCCGGGCCAGGCAATACACAACCCAGCATTCCACAGCAAAAATTGCTATCGTGCCGCCCTGATTTCACCCGAGGTGCCGATGTTCTACCTGCCTTTGCCCAGCGACCAGGCCGACCGCCTCGCCAGCGAGCCCACCACCGACTTCTTCACCACCGCCAGCGTGCTCGACGCCGCCGTCGTGCTGTTCGTGCAGAACCTGCCGCGCCAGCCCGCCACCGCCTCGGCGGATGCGCAGGAACGCCGCTTTGCCGAAATCGTGCGCATTGCCAACGAGGTCGAAAGCGCCGCGCCGGGGCGCTTCCAGGGGCAGGTAGCACAGCACTTCGATCGCGAAGCCTTCGCCATGGGCCTGGGCATGCTGGGCGAAAACGGGATCGCACTGCTGTCGACCGAGGTGGAGTACCAGGCCGAGGAGTTGCTGGACGCCGAGGGCCAGTGGAATTTCCAGTTCGCCGACAGCTACCGCCAGCGGGCAACCCCGCTGCACCCGGTGTACCTGCCTTCCCTGGCCAGCGACCTGATGCTCAGCGACCAACAGAACCGCCTGCTGCGCGAATTCCTCAGTGGTATCGATGAGTCGGTGGCGGTGCAGGGCTTTGCCGGCACCGGCAAGACCTTCCTGATTCACCAGTTCGCCCGCCTGCTCGAGCCCCAGCGCACGCTGTTGCTGGCCTTGACCGAAGGCCAGCTGCGCGCCCTGCAGGCGCGGGTCAAGGACGCCGCCGCCTACACCGCGCTGACCTTCGGCCAGCTGGCCGACGAACTGCTCAACCGCGACCTCACCAGCAATGGCTGGCGCCTGCGCGACCCGTATCGCACCAAGCTGTCGTGGCGCCCGCAGGATGCGCAGGTGGTACGTTGGCTGGCCATCCCCGACATCGGCCCGCTCGCCGCGCGCGATGTGGTTGCCTTGTGCATCCGCGCGGTACGCACGTTCTGCCACAGCGCCGACACCCAGCTGCAGTTGCACCACCTGCCGTGGGCCGGGCCGGGCACCACGCCGCTGGACCAGGAAGTGTTGCTGGAAAAGGCACGCCTGTACTGGCAGGAGCTGATTCGCCCGTCGGCACGGGAAATCCAGTTGCCGGTGCGCGATTACCATCGGGTCAAACTGCTTTCGCTGACCGGTCATGTGATCGACAGCCGCTACACCCATGTCATCGTCGACGAGGCCCACGAGCTGTCGGCACCGATGCTTGCCGTGCTCGACCGCAGCCCGCAGTCGATCATTGCCCTGGGTGACGAGCTGCAGAACCTCAACGGCCTCAGCGCGCACCATGGCGGCTTTATCCGCCAGCGTTATATCGACCACTCACTGCGGGCCGGGCCGGCGATGGACAACGTGCTGAACCCGCTGATCAATGCCCACCCGGCGGCGATCCAGGCGGCCTTCAGTGGCAGCGCCGAGCACTACACCCGGGTCAGCTTTTTCGATGCGGTAACGGTGCCGGAACAGCCTACGGCGCTGATCGTCGACGATGAATGGGGCCTGTTTGGCTGGTTCCAGCGCCTGACCCACCAGGGCGTGCCGTTCGTGCTGCTGAAAAGCGCGCGCAAGGACTTCGAGCTGTTCGTCGAAGACTGCATCGAGTTGTATCGCCATGGCACCCGGCCGCGTCACCCGATGCTGTTCCGCTATGCCAGCTGGCAGGCGCTGGAGCAGGACAAGGGTGATGACAAGGCGTTCGTCGCCGTGGCCAACATGCTGCGCAAGGGCTACACGCCAGAGCACTTTGCCAGGGCCAAGAGCCGTTACCGTTGGGACAAGGCGCCCAAGCTGTTCCTGGGGCGGGTGCGCGATGTGAAGAACATGGAATTCGCCCGGGTGATGGTGTCGCCGGAGCTGATGGTAGCGCCGCAGGTAGCGGGGAACCGCAATGAACGGGCGCGGATGCTGGCGGGGTTGTATACCGCCTGTTCGCGGGCGCGGCATGAACTGATCGTGCCGGGGGGGATGCTGGACTGGGTCAAGGACCAGGTTCGGGATTGATATTGTTGGGGCTGCTTTGCAGCCCATCGCGACACAAGGCCGCTCCTACAAGGGACCGCGATACAGGCCGACCCCACAGGATCGCACCGTGATCGTCTGTAGGAGCGGCCTTGTGTCGCGATGGGCCGCAAAGCGGCCCCTGTTACGCTGGATCAGTTACGGTCCAGCCACACAGTCTGGGCATTGGTGAACTCACGCACACCAAAGTGCGACAGTTCACGCCCGAAGCCGCTCTTCTTCACCCCGCCAAACGCTACGCGGGGGTCGGAAGCGCAATAGCCGTTGATGAACACGCCGCCGGTATCCAGCGCCGCGGTCATGCGTTCGGCCAGCGCGTAGTCGGCGGTGTAGATGGTTGAGGCCAGGCCGAATTCGCTGTCGTTGGCCAGCTCCACCGCATGCTCCGCATCACGTGCGCTGATGATCGCCGCCACCGGCCCGAACAGCTCCTGCTTGAACGCAGTCATCTGCGGGGTGACGTTGGCGAACACGGTCGGCGCGTAGAAGTTGGCCACGCCATCGACCTTGTGGCCGCCCAGCAGCAGGGTGGCGCCTTCGGCGATGGTCGCCTGGACCTGGCCATCCAGCTCGTCGCGCAGGTCGTAACGGGCCATCGGGCCAATGTAGGTACTTTCTTCCAGCGGGTTGCCGACCTTCAGCTCGCGAGTAGCCTCGACGAACTTGCGGGTGAATTCGTCAACGATGCTTTCCTCGACGATCAGGCGCTTGGCCGCAGCGCAGACCTGGCCGGTGTTCTGATAACGGCCGATCACGGCAGCTTTCACGGCGGCATCCAGGTCGGCGTCGGCCAGCACGATGAACGGGTCGGAACCGCCCAGCTCCAGCACGCACTTCTTCAGCGCCGCGCCGGCTTGCGCACCAATCGCCATGCCGGCACGCACGCTGCCGGTCAGGGTCACCGCGGCGATGCGTGGGTCGTTGATGGCGCGAGTGACACCGTCCGGCGTCACGTTGAGCACTTCGAACACGCCTTCCGGCAGGCCGGCATCCTTGAACAGCTCGCCCAGCAGGTAGGCGCTGCCCATTACGTTCGGCGCGTGCTTGAGTACGTAGGTATTACCGGCCAGGATTGCCGGCACGGCGCCACGCAGAACTTGCCAGACCGGGAAGTTCCATGGCATCACGGCCAGGATCGGGCCCAGCGGGCGGTATTCGATGCGGGCTTTCTCGACCTGGGTCGGCTCGGGGGCGAGCATGGCCGGGCCATGTTCGGCGTACCAGCGGCACAGGCCGACGCACTTGCTGACTTCACCACGGGCCTGGGCGACAGGCTTGCCGATTTCGCGGCTGATCATTTGCGCGAAGGCTTCGGCCTTGGTTTCGAGGGTGCTGGCCAGGGCAAGCAGGTACTCGCTGCGCTGACCCAGCGACACCTGGCGCCACTGGCGGTAGCCAACCTTGGCGCGTTGCAGCGCCGCTTCCAGTGCGGCGTCGGTGTCGAACGGGTAGGCGCCGATCTGCTCGCCGCTGTACGGGTCGAGGGAGATGGCGTGGGTCAGGCTGCTGATCGCGCTCATGGCGGGACACTCTCGTTGTTGTTGAACCGTGACGCCAGACTAGTGGGCTATGGCTTTAATGAAAACTGAATAATAATGAGCGAAACATTCACGTTTGGAGAATGGCTGTGGACCTGGTGCAACTCGAGATCTTCAAGGCCGTGGCTGAGCAGGGCAGCATCAGTGCCGCTGCGCAGCATATCCACCGGGTGCCGTCGAACCTGACCACGCGTATCAAGCAACTGGAGGAGGACCTGGGCGTGGAGCTTTTCATACGTGAAAAGAGCCGCCTGCGCCTTTCCCCCGCAGGCTGGAACTTCCTCGAGTACACCCGGCGCATCCTTGACCTGGTGCATGAGGCGCGGTTGACCGTGGCCGGTGAAGACCCGCAGGGCACCTTCGCCCTGGGGTCGCTGGAAAGCACGGCCGCGGTGCGCATCCCGGCCTTGCTGGCGGCCTATAACCAGCGTTACCCCAAGGTCGACCTGGACCTGTCCACCGGGCCTTCCGGGACCATGCTCGAAGGCGTGCTGTCGGGGCGCCTGGTAGCGGCGTTCGTAGACGGCCCGGTGCTGCACCCGACGCTGGAAGGCATGCCGGTGTTCGAGGAAGAAATGATGGTCATCGCGCCGCTCAACCACGCCCCGGTAACCCGCGCCCAGGACGTCAACGGCGAAAGCATATACGCCTTCCGCGCCAACTGTTCGTACCGCCACCACTTCGAGAACTGGTTCGTGCAGGACCAGGCGGTGCCGGGCAAGATCCACGAAATGGAGTCGTACCACGGCATGCTGGCCTGCGTCAGCGCCGGCGCCGGCCTGGCCATGATGCCGCGCAGCATGCTCGACAACATGCCCGGTTGCAGCACCGTCAGTGCCTGGCCGATGTCGGAGGATTTCCGTTACCTGAAGACCTGGCTGGTGTGGCGCCGGGGCACGGTATCGCGCAGTTTGAGCATGTTCGTGAAACTGCTTGAGGAGGGGCGCGCAACCTGATGTTCCAGCGCAATATTCACACCATCGATGCGAATTTCATCAAGACGACCATGCATCAGCACGAACGCCGTTACGCCCGAAGGATCAGATAATAGGTAAGCCATCCTCGAAAGGAGGGTCGTACCATGCGTAACCATCACTATGCCCTCGGCTCGGCGCTGCTGATCACCCTGGCGCTGCCATGGACCCTGGCGGCCGCCGCCGACCTCAATGCCCCCATCGACATGCAGGCCGTGCAACTGCAACAGCAGGAGCAGAACGGCGTCCGCTACCTGCAAGGCGGCATCGGCCAGGATGAAGCCAACGCCCTGCGCAAGACCCCGGGCTATGACCTGCACGTGGAACTCTCCACCGGCCCGGAAGGCAAGTTCCAGAGCGGTGCCACCGTCGACATCCAGAATGCACAGGGCCAGCCCGTGCTCAGTCTTACGGATGCCGGGCCGCTGCTGTATGTGCAGTTGCCTCCCGGTAAATACAAAGTGACTGGCAACGCCCAGGGTGAGACGGTGCAGCAATTGGTGACCGTGAATGGCAAGACCCCCACCACCGTGAACCTGAACTGGCGTTGATGGAAAAACGGGCAGGAGTACGGATGTGCTCCTGCCTGAAAGGAGCACATCGCCATGAGCCTGGATCTTCAGCTGGAGATGTTGGACGAGCGGGGCTATGTGTTGCTCCCCGGTGTGCTCGAGCCCTTGCGTATCGCCTTGCTGCGCTGCGCCATCGATGACCTGCAGCCTATCCACTGGGATTACCAGGGGCTGCTGGAACACTACAAGTGCGTATTCAACCGCAACCCGTTGTGGTTACCCTTTCTCGACCTGCCGCCGCTGATTGCCCTGGCCGAAGCGGCACTGGGCGCCGACTGCCATGTGATCGGCCAGACCGCCTGGCGCAGCCACCCGGGCTACCCCGGCATGGCCCTGCACCTGGACCATCTGCCCATGCAGTTGCCCGACTGGCTCAGCGAGCGTGGCGACTTCACCCAGCCCCCGCAAATCCTGACTGCGCAGCTGTACCTCAGCGATATCGACCATCACATCGGGCCGACCTGGATTGTGCCCGGCAGCCACCGCGCGGCACGGCCACCGCAGGCTGGCGAGCAACACTGGCAGGGCCGTGAGGCCCAGCCGGTGCTGTGCAATGCCGGGGACGCGCTGGTGTTTCGCAGCGATGTCTGGCATAGCGGCGGGGCCAACTGCACCCAATCAAGCCAGCGCGACATGCTGCAAGTGCACTATGGCCGGCGCATGGTCGCGCAGAAGTTTTCGCCATACCTGAACTGGCGTTTCAACCCGCAGGTGCTGGAGGAAGCCACACCCAGGCAAAGGCGCCTGCTGGGCGAACACGAAGAGGCGGAATACGACTGACTGCTGCTGTTCGGCATGGCAGATGCTGGCGCAGGGTATTAGCCAATGGTGGCAATTCACTTTCAACTTTCTGTTTATCTGGTCGATAATCAGAAAACTATTACTTCGTGTGACCGGTCGGGATGCATCCGGTCACCACATAAGATCGAGGGGCCCAAGCCCCCACTTGTCGTATAGACCATCAGGAGAAGTCATTGATGAAAACCCGTCTAGCAGCTTCGCTGGCTGCTGCAGTGCTGGCCTTTGCCGGGGCGAATCTGGCCCAGGCAGCGCAGGTGAGCGGTGCCGTTGGCGCCACTGGCCAAGGTGACATGACCTACCGTATCGGCCTGTCGTTCGACTGGGACAAGAAATGGCTGGAAAGCAGCACCGGTCATCTGACCGGGTACTGGGATGCGGCCTACACCTATTGGGAAGGCGGTGAGGCCAGTGGCGCGCACTCGCTGTCGTTCAGCCCGGTGTTCACCTACGAGTTCAGCGGTTTCACCTATACCCCGTACATCGAGGCCGGCATTGGCCTGGCGGCGTTTTCCAAGACCGACGTGGGCGACCAGCGCCTGGGCTCGTCGGTCAACTTCGAAGACCGCATCGGCTTTGGTCTGAAACTGCCGGGGGAGCAGAAGGTGGGGATCCGCGCGATGCACTACTCCAACGCGGGGCTCAAGCAGCCTAACGACGGCATCGAGTCGTACTCGCTGTTCTATAGCAAAGGGTTCTGAGACCGGGGGCCGCTTTGCGGCCCATCGCCGGCAAGCCAGCTCCCACAGGGACCGCGCAGTTCTTTGGATCTGCGCTGGCCCCTAAAGGGACTGCGTATGGCTGGGACGATGCGGTCGAGGTGGGAGCTGGCTTGCCGGCGATGGGCTGCAAAGCAGCCCCATTAACTGTCAGAAGGTATACGAAACCCCAGCTTGCACTGTCCTTGGCGCACCCGGGTAGACGTAGTTGTTGAACGCGCCCTCGTCATAGCCCTTGTTGAACACGTTCTTCACATCCAGGTTCAACCGCACGTGTTCGTTGACCTTGTAGAAGCTCAGCAGGTCCACCACGCTGTAGCGCTCCATGGTGTAGGTCGTGGCTGCCGTCTGGCCGGCGCGATCATCCACGTACTTCACCCCAACCCCCAACCCCAGCCCCTTGGCCAGGCCATCCTGGAACTCGTAGGTGTTCAGCAGGCTGAAACTGTTGCGCGGGATGTTGGCCAGGCGCGTGCCCTTGGGCAGGGTCGTATCCTGGGTGACTTCGGCGTCCACGTAGGCATAGCCACCGATCACGCGCCACTCTGGCGTCAGGTTGCCGGCGATGTTGATGTCCAGGCCACGGCTGCGCACTTCACCGGCCGCAATACTGTAGGTACCGGTTGAGTCGTTCGGGTCGCGCGCCAGGACGTTCTCTTTGACGATGTGATAGATCGCCGCGTCGATGCTCAGCTGGCGGTCGAGTGCCTCCCATTTCACACCCAGTTCGTAGGACTTGCCTTTCTCCGGGTCGAAGCCTCCGCCTCCGTTTGGCGTGCCGGTGTTGGGCTTGAACGAGCGCGCGGTGTTGGCATAGACCGCAACCGTATCGGTCAGGTCGTAGATCAGGCCGAAGCGTGGGGTGACGCCGTTTTCGCCCTTGCTGAAGTCGCGGTTGGTCGGCAGCTTGTCGTCGTAATCGTGCTCGAAGCGCTCGAAGCGCACACCCGCCAGCGCCTTCAGTCGCTCGGTCAGGGCCACTTGGTCCTGGATGAATGCCGCCCAGGTCTTCAGGTTTTCCTTGTCATGGGTGGTGGTGCGGGTCAGGGCAGGGCGTGGCTGGCCCAGTACCGGGTCGAAGATGTCAATCGGGTACTTATCGGCACCGCTGGCCGAGCGCTGGATGATCGAGTTGTAGTCGTAGTCTTCGTACTCGATGCCCGTCAGCAGTGTATGAGCGTAGCCGCCGGTGTCGAAGTGGCCGGTGAGGTTGAGCTGGTAGTCGCGGTCGGTCCACTCCAGTTTGCGGTAGTTGAAGTTGCGCCCCAGCGTGCGACCGTCAGCCTGCAATGCGTTGGCTTCCACGGCATTGCCCTTGAGCGAGCCGTCGAGCCACTGCATGCCACCGCCCAGCGTCCAGTTGTCGTTGAGCAAGTGCTCGAAACGCAACTGGGCCATGTTGTTGTCGTTGTGCAGCAGGTTGTCGCTGCCCTTTTCCCAGATGTTGGTGTCGCGCGAAGCTGTGCCGAGCTGGCCGGGCAGGCGGGTCAGGCCACGGTCCAACGGATGGTTGTTGCGCATGAAGTCGCCCTCGAAGACGATCTTCGTGCTGTCGTTGACCTGCCAGCTGACTACAGGCGCCACGTCATAGCGCTCGCTTTCCACATCGTCACGGAAGCTTTCGCCGCCTTCACCCAGCAGGTTCAGGCGGTAGGCCAGCGAGCCGTCCTGATTCAGCGGCCCGGTGGCGTCCAGGGTAGCGCGGTGCATGCCTTGGTCATCGAACTGGCTGCCCAGGGTAACTTTCGACTCTGGCAGCGGCTGCTTGCTGACCACGTTGAAGGTGCCGCCTGGGTCGCCACGGCCGTACAGGCTGCTGGCCGGGCCACGGATCACTTCCAGGCGTTCGACGGTGTTGGCGTCGGGGGCGTTGGGGTAGCCGCGGTTGATCGGGAAACCGTTGAGGTAGAACTCGCCGGTGGTGAAGCCACGCACGGTGAAGGTGGTCAGGCCCTGGCCGCCGAAGTTGTTGGCGCGGCCGACGCCGCCGGCGTAGTCCAGGCCGTCCTGCAGACGCGTGGCGCCGGTGTCTTCCAGTACATCCTTGGGCACCACGCTGACCGATTGCGGGGTTTCGTGCAGGGCAGTGTCGGTGCGAGTGGCGCTGGCCGAGCGGGTAGCCTTGTAACCCTCGACCGGGCCATCGGCACGTTCGCTGTCGGCGCTGCTGGTGATGTTCAGGGCCTGGAGTTCGATCTGGGTGGGTTCGCTGAGCGGTTCAGGCTCGGCAAAGGCCAGCGGAGAGACAGCATGAAGCACACAAAGCGAAACGAACGTGCGACGCATCGACGGTACGATCCTGGAGTAGGGCGCTGAGGGTAGGGTGGGCAAGCGCCGAGAAACTACTACGAATCATTATCAAATGCATTCTTTTTATGTGGAACTGGTGTACCAGATGCCAAGGGTAGAATCCGTGTTGGCTTCTTCGCGGGTAAACCCGCTCCCACAGGGGTTTCACCAAGCCTGAGGTCAGTGGAATTCCTGTGGGAGATTGCCCAACCCTTTGGGCTGCGCTTTCGCGCAGAGAACCAATATCGCTCGTCTGACGCGTCCTTTGTAGGAGCAGCCTCGTGCTGCGAAGAGGCCGGTACAGCCAATAGACAGGCTTTGTCAGCCCCGGCCTCTTCGCAGCACAAGGCTGCTCCTACAGAACCTCGCCGAACCAATGAGTCATGTGTTGTTCTATGAGAGCGGGTTCACCCGCGAAGAGGCCGGTGCAGGTATACCAGCACTCACCGAACCGCCTTGATCGCCAACACATTGCACAGCGGATGCTCCAGCACATGCGCTGTCGTCCCGCCCAGGAACGTCTGCATGGCATCATGCCGGTGGCTGCCCATCACGATCACATCCGCCCGGCTGTGGCCGACGAACTGGGCAATCGCCTTGATCGCGGCCCCTTCCAGAAAGTGCCTGCGCTCCAGCGGGATCTGGTGGTGGTCGCCCAGCCGGTTGAACGCCGCCCGCTGCGCGGTGCGCACGCTGACATCGAAGCCGGGCATGGTCACCGTGCCAGCGCCGAAGTCGGCAATGTGTGTCTTGGCCGCGTCGCACACATGCAGCAGGTGCAACTCGGCATTGCACTGCAGGGCCAGGGCATGGGCGCAGCGGATCACCTGCTCATCCAGATGCTCGCCTGCGCCATGGCTGTTCAGGTCCACCGCGGCGGCAATCTGCCGGGGCAGGGGAAGGCGGATATCGCTGACCAGGTGCACGGCGACCGGGCTGTCCTTCAGCAACTGCCAGTCCAGTGGCGTTACCAGCAGGCGCTTGAGCACCGGTTCGTGCTGCACATCCTTGATCAGCAGGTCGCAACCCAGTCGCTCGACCCGTTCCAGCACACTGTTCAGCGGGTCGCGGGTCAGCAGCAGTTCGGTAGATACATCCAGGCCGGCGTTGGCCAGTTGCTCGGCTTCGTCCGCCAGCCATTGGCGGTTGTCACTGAGCAGCCGTTCCCGCTCGCGGCTATCGCTCATCAAACCGAAGGTGTCGACATCGTCGACGAACACGTTGATATCCAGCAAGGCACCGCTGGATTCCGCCAGCGCCGCAGCGCGTTGCAGCGCCGGCGTGTGGCGCATCTGCGGGCCGAGCATGACGAACAGACGCTTGAACTGGCTCATCTCACACCTCCACGTGTGGCAGCCCCCCGGTGATCTGGTCTTGTTCAGTCTAGACCGCGCAGGGCGCATGAGCAGCCTGGCGGAGGCTGGCGCGGAACGGCGTGTCGGGTATGATGCGGGCCCCATCATTTTCACGAGGCCCGCCCCATGTCCCTGAGTGCTGAACAGATCGGCGAATTCCGCGCCTTTGCCGAGCAGCTGGCCGATGCCGCTGCCGTGGCGATCAAGCCATACTTTCGCGCCAGCCTGGACGTCGAGGACAAGGGTGGGCGCCTGTACGACCCGGTGACCGTGGCCGACAAGGCAGCCGAGGACGCCATGCGCGAGCTGATCCAGGCCCGCTATCCCGACCACGGCATCCTCGGTGAAGAAGCCGGCGTGGCAGTCGGCAGCAGCCCGCTGACCTGGGTGCTCGACCCGATCGACGGCACCCGCGCCTTCATCACCGGCCTGCCGCTGTGGGGCACGCTGATTGCCCTGAACGACGGCACGCACCCGGTGGTCGGGGTGATGAACCAGCCGTTCACCGGCGAACGCTTTGTCGGAACGCCGGAAGGCGCCTGGCGCAGCGGTGCGCCGTTGAAGACCCGCGCCTGTGCCGACCTGGCCTCGGCCACGTTGATGTGCACCACGCCGGACATGTTCGATACCGCCGCGCGCAAGGCTGCGTTCGAGGCCGTTGCCGGCAAGGCGCGCCTGATGCGTTACGGTGGCGATTGCTATGCCTATTGCATGCTGGCTTCCGGGTTCGTCGACGTGATCGTCGAGGCGAGCCTGCAGCCATATGACGTGCAGGCGCTGATGCCGATCATCGAAGGGGCGGGCGGGGTGATCACGGCGTGGGATGGTAGCAGTGCGCAGAATGGCGGGTGCGTGGTGGCCTGTGGTGACCCGGCGCTGCATGCGCAGGTGGTGGAGATGTTGCGTCACGCCATGTAATTCATGTAATGCCTGCGCCGGCCTCTTCGCGGGTAAACCCGCTCCTACAGGTTCTGCGCAGTTTTCAAGATTTGTGGTGATCCTGTGGGCGCGGGTTTACCCGCGAAGCGGCCGGCACAGGTATGCAAAACCCCCGATCACCGCACTTTTTCCAATTTCCGGGCTCTATGCATGGCCAGGCCACACTGATCCACGGTGCGGCCGCCGAATATCGACCCGGTGCCGATGGTTGCAAGCAAGCCAAAATTCTTCCCCCGCCTGCTAATGGCAGGCGCCCTCACATGCCTGTGCGCCTGCACCCAGCAGCAGGGCCGCGACGTGCTCGACCAGTTCGGCAACGGCAAACCCAGCGAGCTGTTCCAGACCAGCGTCGATCGCCTGGCCACGCTGTCCATGCGCGATAACCTGCAGAGCTTGTACCTGCTGATGAACAAGCTGTACCTGCGCAACCCCAATCAGTGGAAGCTGTCCGGCTACGTGGATGCTGCAACTGCCGAGGGGCAGATCCGTATCGCCATCGAGCAACGCCAGCCCTTGCCACAACTAGGCAACCGTCGCGACCTGGCAGCCTTGAGCTACGCCCTGAGCCCCGAGTTTCGCGGTGACCGGGTCGGTGCGTTCATCTACGCCATCGGCAGCATGCTGATTACCGCGCACGGCGGCCGTACAGAGTTCTACATGACCGATACCATCGACCCGCTGTTCGTCAACAACGCGGCACGCAATATCGAGAAGGCCACCTGGATGTTGAGCCAGCGGCAAGATGCCAATGGTGTTCTGCTGTTGTTCTCCAACGAAATCTCGGAAGAGGGCAGCAACCTGAGTTTTGCCGTGGAGTTCGGCAAGATCGTGGCACGGCTGGATTTGCTGGCGGAGTTGCTGGATGAGCGGTATAGGAGGATTGGGTTGAATTATGCGCAAAGCCTGTTGTTGATGAACTTCCTGCCGGTGCAGTGAAGTGAGCGTTGCCGGGTTGCCTGAGCCGTTCGATAAACGAACACTGACCTGTCCTTACTGTTCGCTATCCGCCCATCCATTCCCAAGGTCGCATTGCCCAACCCCCGCCTTTTTGCTTAAGTGTGCCCATCCACCGGTTGTCGCCTGCCCCCGCGACCCGCAACCGGCTCGGTAGAATGACCGTGACGACCGCAACCACAGCCCGCCGGGCCGTAGGATGCGGCAACCAGAACAATAACGATCCGGGTAACCTTGCCTATGGAAAGCCGCCTGCTGAGCGAGCGCAGTAGCGTGTTTCATCACGCCGACCCTTATGCTGTGTCCGATTATGTCAACCAGCACGTAGGCCAGCATTGCATCGGTTTGTCTCGCACCACTCATCCGCAAGCCAGCCTCAGCCACCGCAAGTTCGCTGAGCTGGACCTTTGCCGCATCAGCTACGGCGGCAGCGTGCGCGTTACCTCGCCGGCACTGGAAACCATCTACCACCTGCAGGTGCTGCTCAATGGCAACTGCCTGTGGCGCGGGCACAAGCGCGAGCACCACCTGGTGCCGGGCGAACTATTGTTGATCAACCCCGACGACCCGGTTGACCTGACCTACTCGGAAGACTGCGAGAAGTTCATCCTCAAGGTGCCGACCCGGCTACTGGATTCGATCTGCGACGAACAGCGCTGGCACCGCCCTGATGGCGGGGTGCGGTTCTTGCGCAACCATTACCGGCTGGACGAGCTGGACGGGTTCGTCAACCTGCTGGGCATGGTCTGCCAGGAAGCAGAGGTGAGCGATTCGCTGCCCAGGGTGCAGGGCCACTACAGCCAGATCGTCGCCAGCAAGCTGCTGACCTTGATGAGCACCAATATCCGTCGCGAATGCCTGAGCGCACCGCAAGCGGGGCTTGAGCGCATTCTTGAGTACATTGAGCGCAACCTGAAGCTGGAGCTGTCGGCTGAAGTTCTGGCGGAGCAGGCATGCATGAGTTTACGTTCGTTGTATGCGCTGTTTGACCAGCATTTGGGTACCACACCCAAGCATTACGTACGCCAGCGCAAGCTGGAGCGGGTGCATGCGTGCCTGAGCGACTCGACTTGTGGGGTTCGCAGCGTGACAGAGCTTGCTCTGGATTACGGATTTCTGCATTTGGGGCGGTTTTCCGAGGTGTATCGGCAGCAGTTTGGTGAGCTGCCTTCGCAGACGTTCAAGCGACGAGGATGAGGCCAGCTAGCTCGGCCACCTGATATTTTTGCTAGTTGTTCGCATTTAATGCTCGACCCACCATTTGCTTTATTTCGGGTAAAAGGTGGCAACCATGTCGACGTTACAGAAGGATCTCTATTTCTATTCCCCCGAAGGCCTCGCGCTGGTCAAACATACCGGCGCAGGGGCTTCGGCTTTGCTGCGGGGCGCTGGCCGGGCACTGGCACAGCGCAATGGTGGGCAGGCGGCGTTCTACGCCATGGACGAGCATGGATCTATCTTGCAGTTTCCCCCTTGTTCGCTGCAGTACACAGTTTATGGATTTGATGGAAACGAGCAATGCGCAACTGTACTTCGCTACAGCGGGCAGAAAAAAGAGTCTGTAACAGGGCACTACTTGTTGGGGGAGGGATATCGTGCGCTCAACCCGGGTTTGATGCGGTTCAACAGCCCGGACAGCTTGAGCCCAATGGGTGCTGGAGGAATAAACTGTTACGCCTATTGTGGTGGTGATCCAGTTAATAATACTGACCCCAGCGGTCATATAGTTGTTCCAAAAGTAAAACTCCCAAGCATCCGGCCTAAGGCTGGAAGCACCAAAAGCGGGTATAGCATCAATCCAGATTTCAACGGAGGCAAGTCTGCCCCCCGTGTAGTAGGCCAGCATGTTGTAAAGGCGGTTGATGCACTGGGTCGTGGTTATGGGAATCAAATAGAACCAATCATGAACGCGGCTATATGGTCTGATGGGCAGAAGTTGCTGGTGGAGGGTAGCGTCTTAACGTTGTCAACTCGTATTGCGAAAAAAGGGTGGCTGATTGATAGAACGCCAGTTAACTGGAGCAGTGGCCGCAATTGGCTTATAGCGGAGCGGGAACAGAATCTTGAAGCATTCGTGGTTCTTGACGCGCTCCATAGTCGCATGAAAGCAGCTGAGGAGATACCTCAAGTAAACAGCTGGCTCCATGACCCCAAACGGCTGAGTCAACAAGTGCGAGACCCCGGCAAAGCTGGATAACACTCTGCACAATCCGGATAGTCCCCCGCCAGCCGTCTCCCTAACCTGACCAGGTCTAAACAATAACAAGGGAGACCCTGGCCATGTCCCTGGGATTCGACTACCTCAATGCCTTGCTCGAGGACGACCGTGAAAAGGGCATCTACCGCTGCAAGCGCGAGATGTTCACCGACCCACGCCTGTTCGACCTGGAGATGAAACACATCTTCGAGGGCAACTGGATCTACCTGGCCCATGAAAGCCAGATCCCCGAGAAAAACGACTTCCTCACCCTGACCATGGGGCGCCAGCCGATCTTCATCGCGCGCAACAAGGACGGTGAGCTCAACGCCTTCCTCAATGCCTGCAGCCACCGCGGCGCCATGCTCTGCCGGCACAAGCGCGGCAACCGCGCCAGCTACACCTGCCCGTTCCACGGCTGGACCTTCAACAACAGCGGCAAGCTGCTCAAGGTCAAAGACCCAAGCAACGCCGGCTACCCCGACAGCTTCAACTGCGACGGCTCCCACGACCTGACCAAGGTGGCACGCTTCGAGTCGTACCGTGGCTTCCTGTTCGGCAGCCTGAAGGCCGACGTCAAGCCGTTGGTCGAGCACCTGGGCGAGTCGGCCAAGATCATCGACATGATCGTCGACCAGTCGCCGGAAGGCCTGGAAGTGCTGCGTGGCGCCAGTTCGTACATCTACGAAGGCAACTGGAAGCTAACCGCCGAGAACGGCGCCGACGGCTACCACGTCAGCTCCGTGCACTGGAACTATGCCGCCACCCAGAACCAGCGCAAGCAGCGCGAGGCGGGTGACGAGATCAAGACCATGAGCGCCGGTGCCTGGGCCAAGCAGGGCGGTGGCTTCTACTCCTTCGACCACGGCCACCTGCTGCTGTGGACCCGCTGGGCCAACCCCGAGGACCGCCCGGCCTACGAGCGCCGCAACCAACTGGCCGCCGACTTCGGCCAGGCCCGTGCCGACTGGATGATCGAGAACTCGCGCAACCTGTGCCTGTACCCGAACGTGTACCTGATGGACCAGTTCAGCTCGCAGATCCGCATCGCCCGGCCGATTTCGGTGAACAAGACCGAAATCACCATCTACTGCATCGCGCCGAAAGGCGAGAGCGCCGATGCCCGCGCCAAGCGCATTCGCCAGTACGAAGACTTCTTCAACGTCAGCGGCATGGCCACCCCCGACGACCTGGAAGAGTTTCGCTCGTGCCAGACCGGCTACGGCGGCGGTACCGGCTGGAACGACATGTCCCGCGGCGCTGAACACTGGGTGGAAGGCGCCGACGAGGCGGCCCGGGAAATCGAGCTCAAGCCGCTGCTGTCGGGCGTACGCACCGAGGACGAAGGCCTGTTCGTGCTGCAGCACAAGTACTGGCAGGAAACCATGATCCAGGCCTTGAAGGATGAACAGCAACTGATCCCCGTGGAGGCCGTGCAATGAGCCTGTATGCAACCGTGCGCGACTTCCTTTTCCGCGAAGCGCGTTACCTGGATGACGCCCAGTGGGATCAGTGGCTGGAAATGTACGCCAGTGATTGCACCTTCTGGATGCCGAGCTGGGACGATGACGACACCCTTACCGAAGACCCACAAAGCGAAATCTCGCTGATCTGGTACGGCAACCGAGGCGGCCTGGAAGACCGGGTGTTCCGCATCAAGACCGAGCGCTCCAGTGCAACCGTGCCCGACACCCGCACCTCGCACAACATCAGCAACATCGAGATCGTCGAGCAGGGCGAGGGCAGCTGCCAGGTGCGCTTCAACTGGCACACCCTGAGCTTCCGCTACAAGACCACCGACAGTTACTTCGGCACCAGCTTCTACAACCTCGACCTGCGCGGCGAGCAGCCGCTGATCAAGGCCAAGAAGGTGGTGCTGAAGAACGACTACGTTCGCCAGGTCATCGACATCTACCACATCTGATCCAGGGTTTTTGCGAGCGCTGCCCGGAGCGTCCTGCGACGTGCCGTGGCCAGGCTCGCCCGCGAGGTGCAACATGAGCTACCAGATCGCACTGAATTTCGAAGACGGGGTTACCCGCTTCATCGAGGCCGCCGGCCATGAAACCGTGGCCGACGCCGCCTACCGCCAGGGCATCAACATCCCGCTGGACTGCCGCGACGGCGCCTGCGGTACCTGCAAGTGCAAGGCCGAGTCCGGCCGCTACGACCTGGGCGACAACTTCATCGAAGATGCCCTGAGCGAAGATGAAATCTCCGAAGGTTACGTACTGACCTGCCAGATGCGCGCCGAGAGCGACTGCGTCATCCGCATCCCGGCCTCGTCGCAGCTGTGCAAGACCGAACAGGCCAGTTTCGAGGCCGCCATCAGTGATGTCCGCCAATTGTCGGCCAGCACCATTGCCCTGTCGATCAAGGGTGAATCCCTCAGCCGCCTGGCCTTCCTGCCGGGGCAATATGTCAACCTCAAGGTGCCGGGCAGCGAGCAGAGCCGAGCCTATTCGTTCAGCTCGCTGCAGAAGGACGGCGAGGTCAGCTTCCTGATCCGCAACGTGCCGGGTGGGTTGATGAGCAGTTTCCTGACCAACCTGGCCAAGGCCGGCGACAGCATGACCCTGGCCGGGCCGCTGGGCAGCTTCTACCTGCGGCCGATCCAGCGCCCGCTGTTGCTGCTGGCCGGTGGTACCGGCCTGGCGCCGTTCACGGCGATGCTGGAGAAGATCGCCGAGCAGGGTAGCGAGCACCCGCTGCACCTGATCTACGGCGTGACCAACGACTTCGACCTGGTCGAACTCGACCGCCTGCAGGCGCTGGCGGCGCGCATCCCCAACTTCACCTTCAGTGCCTGCGTGGCCAACCCGGACAGCCAGTACCCGCAGAAGGGCTACGTGACCCAGCACATCGAACCGCGCCACCTCAACGATGGTGATGTGGATGTGTACCTGTGCGGCCCGCCACCGATGGTCGAGGCGGTCAGCCAGTACGTGCGCGAGCAGGGCATTACCCCGGTGAACTTCTACTACGAGAAGTTCGCGGCGGCGGCCTGATTCCTTTTATTCCAAGTAATACGCCGACCCTGTGGGAGCGGGCGTGCCCGCGAAGAGGCCAGCAGGTTCAACAACTTTGTCTGGTCGGACGCATTCGCGGGCATGCCCGCTCCCACAGGAACCGTGGCGAACCGGAGAGATGGATATGAACAACCGATTCCAAGGCAAGGTCGCCCTGGTCACCGGTGCCGCCCAGGGCATCGGCCGTGGCGTGTGCTGGCGGCTTAAGGCCGAAGGCGCGCAAGTGATAGCGGTAGACCGCTCCGAACTGGTTCACGAACTGGCCAGCGAGGGCATGCTCACCCTCACCGCCGACCTGGAACAATATGGTGACTGCGCCAGGGTAATGGCCAACGCGGTTGAAGCGTTCGGCCGCCTCGACATCCTGGTCAACAACGTTGGCGGCACCATCTGGGCCAAGCCCTTCGAACACTACGAAGTGGACCAGATCGAAGCCGAAGTACGCCGTTCGCTGTTCCCCACCCTGTGGTGCTGCCATGCCGCACTGCCATACATGCTCGAGCGTGGCAGCGGCGCCATCGTCAACGTCTCGTCCATCGCCACCCGTGGCGTCAACCGCGTGCCCTACGGCGCAGCCAAGGGTGGCGTCAACGCGCTGACTGCGTGCCTGGCCTTTGAAACCGCCGGCCGTGGCATCCGGGTCAACGCCACTGCTCCCGGCGGCACCGAAGCGCCACCCCGGCGCGTACCGCGCAACAGTGCCGAGCAGACCGAACAGGAAAAGCACTGGTACCAGCAGATCGTCGACCAGACCCTCGACAGCAGCCTGATGCACCGCTACGGCAGCATCGACGAGCAGGTCGGCGCGATCCTGTTCCTCGCTTCCGACGAAGCCTCGTACATCACCGGCGTGACCTTGCCGGTAGGGGGCGGCGACCTCGGCTGAGCGACACCCCTAGGCAAAAAGCTTTCTTTCACAACAAAAACAAGAGCGACAGATGCCATGCGAACCCTTGACGTACACCCGATCATCGATAATGCGCGCTTTACCCCCTTCCACTGGATGGTCATGGCCTGGTGCGGCCTGCTGCTGATCTTCGACGGCTATGACTTGTTCATCTACGGCGTGGTACTGCCGGTCATCATGAAAGAGTGGGGCCTGACCCCGTTGCAGGCCGGTGCACTGGGCAGCTATGCGCTGTTCGGCATGATGTTCGGCGCCCTGGCGTTCGGCAGCCTGGCCGATCGCATCGGGCGCAAGAAGGGCATCGCCATCTGTTTTGCCTTGTTCTCCGGGGCGACCATCCTCAACGGGTTTGCCAGCAGCCCGAGCGAGTTCGGCATCTACCGCTTCATTGCCGGCCTGGGCTGTGGCGGCCTGATGCCCAACGCCGTGGCACTGATGAACGAGTACGCGCCCAAGCGACTGCGCAGTACGTTGGTAGCGATCATGTTCAGTGGCTACTCGCTGGGCGGCATGCTCTCGGCGGGTGTCGGCATCTTCATGCTGCCGCGTTTCGGCTGGGAATCGATGTTCTTCGCCGCAGCGGTGCCACTGCTGTTGTTGCCGGTAATCCTGTACTACCTCCCTGAATCGATCGGTTTCCTGGTACGCCAGGGCCGTACCGACGAGGCCCGCAAGCTGCTCAAGCGGCTGGACCCGGATTGCGACGTGAAGGCGGACGATGCGCTGCAGGCGGCCGACCGCAAAGGCAGCGGGGCGTCGGTGCTGGAACTGTTTCGCAACGGCCTGGCCATTCGCACCCTGGCGCTGTGGCTGGCGTTCTTCTGCTGCCTGCTGATGGTCTACGCGCTCAGCTCCTGGCTGCCGAAGCTGATGGCCAACGCCGGCTACAGCCTGGGCTCGAGCCTGTCGTTCCTGCTGGCGCTGAACTTCGGTGGCATGGCCGGGGCGATTCTCGGTGGCTGGCTGGGCGACCGTTACAGCCTGGTCAAAGTCAAAGTGGCGTTCTTCATCGCCGCCGCGCTGTCGATCAGCCTGCTGGGCGTCAACAGCCCGATGCCGGTGCTGTACCTGCTGATCTTCATTGCCGGCGCCACCACCATCGGCACGCAGATCCTGCTGTATGCCGGCGCCGCTCAACTCTACGGGCTATCGGTGCGCTCCACCGGGCTGGGCTGGGCCTCGGGCATCGGCCGCAACGGTGCCATCGTCGGCCCGCTGCTGGGTGGTGCGCTGATGGGCATCAACCTGCCCCTGCAGCTCAATTTCATTGCTTTCGCCATCCCTGGCGCAATTGCCGCGCTGGCCATGGCCGTGCACCTGGCCAGCGGCCGTCGGCACGCCCAGACGGTTGCGGCACAGGCGTAACTCCAGAAAAACAACATGAGGTAAACCACCATGACCGTGAAAATTTCCCACACTGCCGAGGTACAGCAGTTCTTCGAAGAGGCCGCAGGCTTTGGCAACGATGCCGGCAGCCCGCGCCTTAAGCGCATCGTGCAACGCGTGCTGCAAGACACCGCGCGGCTGATCGAAGACCTGGACATCAGCGAAGACGAGTTCTGGCATGCCGTCGACTACCTCAACCGCCTGGGTGGCCGCGGCGAGGCCGGGTTGCTGGTGGCTGGGTTGGGCATCGAGCACTTCCTCGACCTGCTGCAGGATGCCAAGGACCAGCGGGCAGGCCTTGTCGGCGGCACTCCACGCACCATCGAAGGCCCGCTGTACGTGGCCGGCGCGCCGATCGCCGAAGGTGAAGTACGCATGGATGACGGTAGCGAGGAGGGCGTGGCCACGCCGATGTACCTCGAGGGCCAGGTGCTCGACCCACAAGGGCGGCCGTTGCCTGGGGCCACGGTCGACCTGTGGCATGCCAATACCCGTGGCACCTATTCGTTCTTCGACCAGAGCCAGTCCGAGTACAACCTGCGCCGACGCATCATCACCGATGGCGAAGGCCGCTACCGCGCGCGCTCCATCGTGCCGTCCGGGTATGGCTGCGATCCACAGGGGCCGACCCAGGAGTGCCTGGACCTGCTCGGCCGTCACGGCCAGCGTCCGGCGCATGTGCACTTCTTTATCTCGGCACCGGGGTACCGACACCTGACCACGCAGATCAACCTGGCCGGAGACAAGTACCTGTGGGATGACTTTGCCTATGCCACGCGGGATGGGCTGGTGGGCGAGGTGGTGTTCGTCGAGGGCGAGGCGGGGCGACATGCCGAGTTGAAATTCGACTTCCAGTTGCAGCAGGCCCGGGGCGGTGCCAATGAGCAGCGCAGTGGGCGGCCGCGGGCTTTGCAAGAGGCCTGAGGCCTTATCGCCGGCAAGCCAGCTCCCACAGGATCACCACAGGGCTGAAACCAGTGGGATCCCTGTGGGAGCTGGCTTGCCGGCGATCAAGGGCGCAGCCCTTGCCATACATCACCGATGCGAGAGGTGCCATGAAAACCCTGATCAAGGACAGTTCACTGTCCGCCATCGTCGCCGGCTGCATCGCCACGATGATCTCCTACGCAGGCCCCTTGGTGATCATCTTCCACGCCGCAGAAGCTGCCGGCCTGTCCCATCGGCAACTGTCCTCCTGGGTCTGGGCAGTGTCCATGGGCAGTGCCGTACTCGGCGCGCTGCTCAGCCTGCGCTACCGGGTGCCGGTGGTGATCGCCTGGTCGATCCCTGGCTCGGCGCTGCTGGTCACCGCCTTGCCGCAACTGGGCCTGGAACAGGCCGTTGGCGCCTACCTGGTAGCCAACCTGTTCCTGCTGCTGATCGGCATCAGCGGGGCCTTCGACCGCATCATCGCGCGCCTGCCGGGCTCCATCGCCGCCGGCATGCAGGCCGGCATCCTGTTCAGCTTCGGCATCGAGGTGTTCCGCGCCTTGCCGGTGCAACCGCTGCTGGTACTGGCGATGTTCGTCACCTACGTGCTGATGCGCCGGGTGCAGCCGCGCTACGCCGTGGCGGCGGTGCTGTGCGTGGGCACGCTGGTGACCGTGGCCAGCGGTGCGTTTCGCAGCGAGGCATTGGTGCTGGAGCTGGCGTCGCCGCAGTGGGTCACCCCGCAGTTCAGCCTGGCAGCGGTATTCAGCCTGGCACTGCCGCTGGTGCTGGTGGCCCTTACCGGGCAGTTCATGCCGGGCATGGCAGTACTGCGCAACGCCGGCTACCCCACGCCGGCCAGCCCGATCATTAGTGCCAGCGCGCTGGCCGGTGCCGCGCTGGCGCCGTTCGGTTGCCACGGGCTGAACCTGGCGGCGGTCACTGCCAGCCTGTGCACTGGCCATGAAGCCCATGAAAACCCACGGCGGCGCTATGTCGCGGCGGTGGCTGGCAGTGCGCTGTACCTGCTGCTGGGGATCGCCGGGGCCACGCTGATGTCGCTGTTTGCAGCATTCCCCGCCGCCCTGATCGCCGCCCTGGCCGGGCTGGCCCTGTATGGCGCCATCAGCGAAGCCCTGGCCCGCAGCCTGGCGGAACCAACCGAGCGCGATGCCGGGCTGTTCACCTTCCTGGTCACCGCTTCGGGGGTGGCCTTCCTGGGCCTGTCGGCAGCGTTCTGGGGCTTGCTGTTCGGCCTGCTGAGCCATGGGTTGCTCAGGCTGCGCCAGCCACGTGCCCGGGAGGTGCTGCGCCGTACCCCATGAACCGCCGTGCTTCCAACGCTTTACCCATAAAAACAAGATCAAGAGAGCTTCGGAATGAACCACACCCCTTGCGTCGCCCTGGGCCTGACTTTGCTCAGCCAACCGTTGCTGGCCGCCGAAGGCGGCTTCTTCGAAGATTCGAAGGCCACCCTGAGTGCCCGTAACTACTACTTCAGCCGCGACTTCTCCGACATCGTCGGGGCAAACCGGCAATCCAAGGCCGAGGAGTGGGCCCAGGGCTTCATCCTCGACTTCAAGTCGGGCTACACCCCGGGCACGGTCGGCTTTGGCATTGATGCCCTGGGCCTGCTGGGCATCAAGCTCGACAGCAGCCCAGACCGCACCAATACCGGGTTGCTGCCGGTGCACGGCGACGGCCGCGCCGCCGACGAATACAGCCGCCTGGCGCCCACCTTCAAGGCCCGGCTGTCCAAAACCGAATTGCGCGTCGGCGAACTGCAACCCAACCTGCCGGTGCTGACCTTCAGCGACATCCGCCTGTTGCCACCGACCTACCAGGGCGCCAGCCTGAGCTCGGCGGAAATCGACGGCCTGACCGTGCAGGCCGGGCACCTGAAAAGCATCCACCTGCGCAACGAAGGCGGCGACGGCAAGATGAATGCCATGCTCGGCCATGTGCCGATCCGCCAGGTAGAAAGCGACGCCTTCAACTACCTGGGCGGTGACTATGCGTTCAATGCCAACCAGAGCAGCGTCAGCCTGTGGTATGGGCAGCTTGAGGACATTTACGAACAGGGCTTTGTCGGCCTCAAGCACAGCAAGCCCCTGGGCAACTGGGTGCTCAGTGCCAACCTGGGGTATTTCACCGCGCGCGAGGACGGCGATGCGTTGCTCGGCAACATCGACAACCAGGCGTTCTTCTCGATGTTCACTGCCCGGCATGGCGGGCACAGCTTCCATGCCGGCTACCAGGGCATTTATGGCGACAGCCCGTTCCCACGGGTGTTCGCCAACATCTCGCCGCTGGGTAACGAAGTACCGACCTATGAGTTCGCCTACACCGACGAACGCTCGTACCAGGTGCGCTACGACTACAACTTCGCGGCCATGGGCGTGCCGGGGCTGACCGCGACCGTGCGCTACATAACCGGTAACAATGTCGATACCGGGCTGGGTTACGAAGGGCGCGACCGCGAGCGCGACCTGGACATCGGTTATGCGGTGCAGGGCGGTGTGCTGAAGGGGCTGGGGATCCGGGTGCGCAATGCCATGGCCCGGTCCAACTACCGCAGCGACATCGACGAGAACCGCTTGACGCTGGTGTACACCTGGCAGTTGTTCTGAATCATCCATAGAGGCATGTGCAAACCCGGTGGGAGCAGCTGTCTTATGTTGCCTGCACTGACCTCATCGCCGGCAAGCCAGCTCCCACAGGGATAGCGCATACCTTGAGCTCAACGCGGTCGGGGTGGGAGCTGGCTTGCCGGCGATGAGGCCAGTGCAGGCAGCCCGTTACAGATGCACCTTCAAGAGGAATTGCGCATTGGGCCCGGATGAAGTTAGCTTCCGGAAACCTCCCTTTCAGGAATGCCACCCTTGGACTCCATCACCCAGGCCGTACTCGGCGCGGCCTTGCAAGGTACCGTGCTCGGCCGCATCCAGGGCCGCCGCTCACTGTTGTATGGTGCGGCGCTGGGCACGCTTCCCGACCTGGACGTGATCATCCGCTACGCCGACCCGGTGTCGCAGATGACCTACCACCGCGGCTTTTCTCATTCCTTGTTCGTGCTCACCGGGCTGGCCTTGCTGCTGGCCTGGCTGGTCAACAAATGCTGGCCAGGCAAAGGCTATACCTTGCCCAGGCTGTTCCTGGCGTTCTGGCTGGTGCTGGTCACCCACCCGTTGCTCGACGCCTTCACGGTCTACGGCACGCAGTTGTTCTGGCCCTTGCAGGCCACCCCGGAAAGCTGGGCGGCGGTGTTCATCATCGACCCGGTCTACACCGTGCCGCTGCTGGCCGCGGTGATCTACGCAAGCATCAAGGGGCTGACAAGCAAGGCGGTGCAGATAATGACCTTGGCCTTGCTCTTCAGCGCAGCCTACCTGGGGTTCGGCCTGGCCGGACGCATGGCGGCCGAGCAGCGGTTCCAGGCTGCCCTCGACCGTCAAGGCATCGCCGTCAGCCAGGTGCGTGCCGTGCCGATAGCGTTCAACAGCCTGGTCTGGCGGGTGCTGGCCAAGACCCCGGATGGCGATTACTACGAGGGCATCAGCAGCGGGTTCGACCAGCACCCGCCAGAAATGCAACGTTTGCCGCGTAATCTTCAACTGGCGCAAGCGCTGGCCGGGCACCCGTTGCACCAGCGCCTGCGCTGGTTCACCGACGACTGGCTGCGCTACGACCAGATCGGCGATGCGCTGGTGGTCAGCGACCTGCGCATGGGTATCCCGGGTAACTACACGTTCCGCTTCAACATGGCCCACCGAGACAGCCAGGGGCACTGGATTGCCGATGTGCCGTCGCTGTGGGAGGGTGCCGGGCCAGGGGCGACGTTCAATGGCGACGACCTGGTGCTGATCTGGCGACGGATCGTCGAGCAGCAGCCACCTTTGCCGCTGGCCGCGTGGACCGATCGCTACCTGGGGCCTGCCACAGTCGAGCGCGGGCGCTGAGGCGTGCGTTCAGCCGGGCTGGACCTGGTCAAGTGGACGGCGATGCTGACCATGGTCGCCGACCACCTGCGTTTTCTGTGGCCTGATGCCGATGGCTTGTTCGTGGTTGGCCGGTTGGCGTTTCCACTGTTTTGCCTGGCGATTGCGGTGAATGTGGCGCGCACCAGGTGCGGTGCGCTCTATACCCGCGGCAACCTGCGTTATCTGGGGCTGATGCTGGTGTTCGCGGTGCTGTCGGAACCTGCGTACCGTTGGCTGGACAGTGGTTCGTCAACGTTCAGTGTGATGCCGACCCTGGTGTTGGGGTTGCTGGTTGCCTGGGGTGTGCATCATCCGTTGATTTCGGCGCGCGTGCTTGGCTTTGCCGGTCTGCTTGCAGGGTGGCTGTTCAGCGAACAGCTGATGTACGGGCTGCCGGGGGTGATGCTGCCGGGCGCCTGGTTGATGGCTCGGCGCAAGGAAGGGGCAGCCTGGTTGTTGCCCTGCCTGTTGGCCATGGGGGGGAACCTGACCAACAGCTGGTTGCAGGAGCATCTGTTGGCGCCGTTTACCGTGCTGACGCTGATGGCCGCGGCCTTGGCGATTCCGCTCGGGTGGTCGTTGCTGCGTCAGGAGGGTTGGCGGGTGCCTGCGGTGGGGCGTTGGGGTTACCTGTTCTATCCGGTGCATTTAGTGGTGATCAAGGTCTTCGCTTGATCGCTCTCGACAGTCCTGCTTGCATTTCACAAATCCATACCTATCTAAACCAGCCGCACCAGACTCAGGAACCACCCATGGAACCCAACCGCTTCGGCGACATCACCGCCTTCGTCAGCGCCGCGAAGGCTGGCAGTTTTACCGCCGCCGCCGCCACCTTGGGCCTGACGCGCTCGGCGGTGGGCAAGAGCATCGCTCGCCTGGAGGCGCGCATGGCCGTGCGCTTGCTCAACCGCACCACGCGCAAGCTGAGCCTGACCGACGAGGGCCTGGTGGCCTATGAACGCTGGCGGCAGATTCTGGATGACCTGGACGAGGTGGAAAGCACTATGGCCCAGCGCCGTGGCAAGCCCACCGGCACCCTGCGCCTGACAGCACCCCTGTCGTTCGGTCAGCGCCATGTGCTGCCGATTCTCGACCGCTACCTGAAGCAGTGGCCCGAGCTGCGCGCGGATATACGCTTCACCGACCGTTTCGTCGACCTGGTCGAGGAGGGTATCGACGTTGCGGTGCGTATCGGTGTGCCGAAGGAAGACTCGCAACTCTTGACCCGTACGGTGGCCTGGCAGCAGTTCGTCACCTGCGCCTCGCCCGCATACCTGGACGCACGCGGCGTACCACAGGTGCCCGGCGACCTCTACGGCCATGACAAGATCGCCTTCCTGGCCGGCGAAAAGGTCATGCCGTGGCGCTTTCATACCGAAGCGGGGCTGCACCTGTGCGAAGACCCCGGGCGGCTGAACATCGACAGCTCCGAGGCGATGCTCGCCGGCGCCCGGGCGGGTTTCGGGCTGATTCACCTGCCCACCTACATCACCGGCGACGACCTGCGCGCCGGCACCCTGGTGGAGGTGCTGCAAGCCTATCGGCCGCCAGCGGACCCGATTCGCATCGTCTACCCAAGCAAGCGCCACCTGTCGCCACGGGTACGCGGCTTCATCGACCTGCTGGTAGCCAGCTGGGAACCGGGCGTGCCCTGGGAGGACTGATTGGGGAATGGCAGGCCCCTATGCCGGGCCTGAAACCGGGTTTATCACTGGCTGCGCAGCAGGGAAACTGGCAGTCACTGATAATCCCTGTGGAGACCCCATGACTGCACTGTCCGTACTGGACCTGGTCATGATCGGCGAAGGCAAGACCTTCGCCGACGCGATCGAAGAGTCCCGCCAACTGGCGCGCCATGTCGAGCAACAGCACTACAGCCGCTACTGGATCGCCGAGCACCACGACATGCCGGGCATCGGCTCGGCCGCCACGTCACTGGTCATCAACGAAATCGCCAACGCCACCCGGCATATCCGCGTCGGCGCCGGTGGCATCATGCTGCCCAACCACGCGCCGCTGGTGGTGGCCGAGCAGTTCGGTACGCTCGACACCCTGCACCCTGGCCGCATCGATCTGGGCCTCGGCCGTGCGCCGGGCAGTTCCGGGCCTACCGTGCGCGCCTTGCGTGGTGCTGCGCCAGAGCGCGACTTCAGCCAGGACATCGCCGAGCTGCGTGACTACCTGGCCGACAACGGCCAGCGCCGCGTGCGCGGCGTGCCGGGCAAGCATGACATCCCGGTGTGGATCCTCGGCTCCAGCCTGTTCGGCGCCGACCTGGCAGCGAAACTGGGCCTGCCCTATGCCTTCGCCTCGCACTTTGCCCCGCGCTACCTGCTGCAGGCCATTGCCCATTACCGGGCCAACTTCCAGCCTTCGGCACAACTGGCCAAGCCGTATGTGATGGTGGGCATGAACCTGTTCGCCGCCGACAGCGATGCCGAGGCGGATTATCTGGCCAGCTCCCATCGCAAGTGGATGCTGGACTTGCACGTCGGGCGCGTCGGCCTGTTGCCCAAGCCGCAGGAGGGCTATGTCGAGAGCCTGCCGGACCATGAACGCGAGGTACTTGAGCAGGTGATGGCCTGCACCGTGGCCGGCGGGCCGGACCGGGTAAGGGAAGGGTTGCGCACGCTGATCGAGCAGACCGGTGCGGATGAACTGATGATCGACTGCCGCATCCACGACCCGCTGGCGCGGCAGCGTTCGCATGCCTATGCCGCGCAGGCCCTGGCGCAGCTGGGTTAAAGCTACCGGCCTCTTCGCGGGTGAACCCGCTCCCACAGCGGTTGCACAGGCCCTGGAGTCATGGGCAATCCTGTTGGAGCGGGTTTACCCGCGAAGAGGCCAGAACAGGAGAGCGATCAGCTACGGGCCAACCGCCCACTCACATAATGCGCCACATCATTGAACCCCGGCGTCGAGGCATGCCCCGGCGTGACCAGCGAATCAATGAACGCTTCATCCTCCGCGGTAATCTTCACCGCCAGCGCCCCGCCATAGGTATCCCACTGTTCTTCGGTCCGCGGCCCGACAATCGCCGAACTGACCAGCCGATTGTTCAGTACCCAGGCAATCGCGAATTCGACGATACCCACGCCCTTGGCTTGCACATAGGCCTGGATCTGCCGGGCAATGGCCAACGACTCCTGCCGCCATTCCACCTCCATGATGCGCTTGTCCTGGCGCCCGGCACGGCTACCGGCATCCGGTACCGCCCCCGGCGCATACTTGCCGCTGAGCACGCCCCGCGCGAGCGGGCTGAATGGCACCACGCCCAGACCATGGGCGGCCGCAGCGGTGAGCTGCTCCGGTTCGGCCTGGCGATTGACGATGTTGTACAGCGGCTGGCTCACCACCGGCCTGGGCACGCCCAGGCGCTCAGCAATGTGGCAGGCCTCGGCGATGCGCCAGCCGCGGAAGTTGGACACGCCCCAGTAGCGGATCTTGCCTTGGCGCAGCAGGTCGCCGATGGCCTGCACGGTTTCCTCCAGCGGCACCTTGTGGTCTTCGCGGTGCAGGTAGTAGATGTCCAGGTAGTCCATGTCCATGCGCGTCAGCGTGGCATCGAGGGCATTGAAGATGTGCTTGCGCGACAGGCCGCTGCGGTTGGGAAGGCCATCGGCCGGGCCAAAGCCGACCTTGCTGGCCACGATCCAGTCATGGCGATGACGGGCCACCGCTTCGCCGACGATTTCCTCCGCACGCCCGGCGTTGTAAACGTCTGCGGTGTCGATGAAGTTGATGCCCTGGTCCCAGGCCTTGTCGATGATGCGCAGGGCGTCTTCGGTGCTGGTTTGCTCGCCGAACATCATGCTGCCCAGGGTAAGGGCGGAAACCTGCAGGCCACTGTGGCCGAGGGGGCGGTAGATCATGCGCTTGGGTCCTTGTGCAGTCGGCAGATCTACCCGTTTTACACACAACCGGGGCGCAATGAAAGGCAGCTTCAGCCGATCAGCGCCAAGGCCTCCTGCAAGGTCAACGGGCGCTTCAGGCGTTGCGACAGCGTCGCCATGGCATCGGAATAGCCCTTGGCGATAACTGCCTCGACCCGCTCATCCACGCATTGCAAGGCAATGAAGTGGCCTTTTTCCGGCTCGCCGACGAACTCGATACGGTTCCAGTCCCGCGCGTGGCCCAGTACTTCGTAGGTGCGGCCGTGCTGGTAGGTCCAGAAGAACGGTACGTCGGCGTAGCGGCGCTGCTCGCCGAGCATGTTGGCCGCGGCGATCACCCCATGTTGCTGGGCCAGCCGCCAGTGTTCGATACGCACCGGGCGCCCGCTGAGGGGGAAGGTGGCGATATCCCCCGCGGCCCACAGGCCATCTGCAGCGCGCATTTCAGCGTCCACTTGCACCGACTTGTCCTCGGTCAGCAGCACGCCCTGAATGAACGCGGTCGCAGGTCTTACCCCGGTACCCAGCAGCACCAATGGCGTCTGTAGTCGCTCACCGTTGGCCAGCAGCACGGCCTCGACCTTGCCCTGGCCCTCGATCCGTTCGACCTCGGTAGGGCCGTGGAAGGTGACCCCCTTGCGTTTGTGCAACTCGCGGATGCTACGGCCAATGCGCTCGCCCAGTTGCCGGGCCAGGGGGACCTCATGGCGGGTGATCAGGTGCACCTGCACGCCGTACTTGCGCAAGGCCGATGCGGCTTCCAGGCCGATGAAGCCATCGCCGACGATCACTGCCGGCTGGCCGGGCTCGGCAGCATCCAGCAGGTGCGCGGCATCCTCCCGTGAACGCAGGGTAAATACCCCAGGCAGGTCGACGCCCGGGATATCGGGCCGCAGCGCCTTGCCGCCGGTGGCCAGCAGGCAGGCGTCATAGTCGATCTGCTGGCCGTCGGCCAGGATGACCTGGCGTTTCTGGGTGTTCAGTGTGCGCACCTTGCCATGCTTGCGCTCCAGCTGGCCCTTGCGCAGGGCGTCGGGCTCGAGCAGGGCCGGCACTTCATCGGGCGGCATCTGCCCGGCGATCACGAATTTGCTCAGGGAAGTACGATCGTAGGCAGGTTGGCGCTCCTGATCGACCCAGACCAGGCGGCCGGCAAAGCCATGGTCCAGCAGGGTGGCGACTGCGGCGCTGCCCGCGGCACCGGCGCCGACCACCACGAAACAGCGGGCGTCGCTGTGGCGGGGCGGCTCGGTTCTGGGCAGGGGTTGGTCGTCGACCCAGACCTGGTCGCCCTTGACCCAGGTTTTGTAGCGTCGCAGGTCGGCCAGGGCCGGCGGCTCGCAGACCGCGCCCTCGTCCACGGCGAACGCGGCCTTGTGCCAGGGGCACACCAGCAGGCCGCCGCACACCACGCCTTCATTGAGTGGCGCGCCTTCGTGGGGGCAGTTGCCCTGATAGGCGTGCACCTGGTCGCCCTGGCGGATGAGGATGATCTCCTCGCTGCCGGCCTGGACGCGCAGGGGGCGGTGTTCGTCGAGTTGGGCCAGGCGAGCTACGGCGTGCTGGGTCATGGGGGTTCTCCAAAGGGACCTTTGGAACCATTTGACGCCTGGGCTGGGGAGGGGATGCGTTGAGCTGACGATCGGTGGAGGGTGTGGATTTTATGTGGCCTGGGCTGGCCTCTTCGCGGGCTTGCCCGCTCCCACAGGGATACCACAGCGTTCGAGCTTGTGGTGATCCTGTGGGAGCGGGCGAGCCCGCGAATGGGTTCAACTGGCCCTTGCAGTACTCAGCGCGCCAGCCCGGGTAACCCGCAAGGCCACCAGGCTACCCAGCACGATCAACGCCGCCAGCGAATACAGCGCAGCATCGGTCGAGCCGGTCTGGTCCTTGATGAAACCGACCAGGTACGGGCTGAGGAAACCGGCCATCTGGCCCACCGAGTTGATGATCGCAAGGCCCGCGACAGCCGCGCCGGCGCTGAGCAGCGCGGTGGGCATCGGCCAGAACATCGGCAGGCCGGTGAGCGCGCCCATGGTGGCGATCGACAGGCCGAGGATGGCAATGGTCGGGTTGCCGGCGAAGTTCACCGCGATCAGCAGGCCGATGGCGCCCATCAGCATCGGCACCACAAGATGCCAGCGGCGCTCATTGCGCAGGTCGGCAGAACGCCCGCAGAGGATCATGAACACGCCGGCCAGCAGGTACGGGATGGCGCTGAGCCAGCCGATCAGCAGCGGGTTGTCGAAGCCCATGTTCTTGATGATCGACGGCAGCCAGAAGTTGATCGCATACACACCGCTCTGGATGCAGAAGTAGACAAAGCCGAAGGTCCAGATCAGCGGGTTGGTCAGCACGGCGAGCACGCCGTCGCCGGTGGTGCTCGGCTTGCTGGCGGCATCGGCGTCCAGGTCGGCGGCGATCAGCTGACGTTCGGCCGGGCTCAGCCAGGCGGCTTTCTGGTAGCCGTCACTGAGCAGGAACACCGCCAGTACACCCAAGGCAACGGTCGGCAGGCCCTGGATCAGGAACATCCATTGCCAGCCGGCCAGGCCGTGCTGGCCCGCGGCGAAATGTTGGAGGATCCAGCCGGAGAACGGCCCGCCGAGCAGGCCCGATACCGGGATCGCCGACATGAACAGCGCCATGATGCGGCCGCGGCGGGCCGCCGGGAACCAGCGCGAAAGGTACAGCACCACGCCCGGGAAGAAGCCGGCTTCGGCGGCGCCGGTCAACAGGCGCAAGGCATAGAACTCGGTGGGCGTGGTGACGAACAGCAGGCAGGTGGAGAGGCTGCCCCAGGCGATCATCATCAGCGCGATCCAGCGCCGCGGGCCGAAGCGGTTGAGCGCCAGGTTGCTCGGCAGGCCGCAGAGCACATAGCCGATGAAGAAGATGCCGGCACCAAGGCCGTACACCGTTTCGCTGAACTTCAGGGCGTCGAGCATCTGCAGCTTGGCAAAGCCGACGTTGACGCGGTCCAGGTAGTTGAACAGGTAGCAGATGAAAATGAACGGAATCAGCCGCAGGGTGATGCGCCGGTACAGCGCGTTGCGGGTGGTGTCCGTGCCTTGGTCAGGGGCGGGGCTGTATGCCATGATCGGGTTCTCTGTTGTTATGGTTGTCGCCGCGTCGCCTGTTCCGGCGCTCGCCCTGACGAGTCTCGGGGACTGCGGCGTGCCTGTCTTTGTGCTTTTGCACAGCACTTGCACCGGGCTGCTGTGCCCGAGCCCAAATCCCTGACACCCAAAGGACCGCTCAATGTTCGAACTCGACCATGACCTGGCGCAGGATATCGTTGACCGCGCGATGGCCATTCTGCCATGCAACGTCAATGTCATGGACAGCCAGGGGTTGATCCTCGGCAGTGGCGAACCTGAGCGTATCAACACCCGCCACGAGGGTGCGCAACTGGTGCTGGCCAACGGCCGCATCGTCGAACTGGATACGGACGCTGCCAAGTGCCTCAAGGGCGTGCAGCCTGGGGTGAACCTGCCGCTGATGCTGGATGGCCGATTGATGGGCGTACTCGGCTTGACCGGTGACCCGCAACAAGTGCGCACCTATGGCGAGCTGGTGCGCATGACCGCCGAAATGCTGCTGGCCCAGCGCCATTTGCAGGCCGACCAGCAATGGCGACGGCAGCGCTGTGACGATTTGCTGGCCCTGCTGCTGGGCGGCAGCGGCGATTCCCCCCGGTTGCTCGACGAGGCCCGGCAACTGGGCCTCAAGCCCCAGCTGCCGCGGGTACCGTGCCTGTTCGAGCTGGCCTCGGGGCCAGCCGCCGAAACCCTGGCGGCATGGTTGATGAGCCGCTACCCGGACAGTTGGTGCGTAAGCCCGGCCCGCCAGTCGTTGTTGTGGTGTCGCCCGGCAGGTGTGGCGCTGGACGAACCTCGCCTGCTGGAACGCCTGCAGCGCCATGGCTGGGACGTGGAGCGGCTGGCCCTGGGCAGTGTCGCGCAAAGCCTGGAGCAACTGCGCCGGGGTTATCGCCGGGTGCGCGATCTGTTGGCCTATGGGCGCGAGGTACTGCCCGGCGAGCGCTTGCTCAGCCTGCAGCGCTACCGGTTGCCGGCATTGTTGTGGCGGCATCGCAACGATGATGCGCTGGATGAATTGCTGGAGCCGTTGCAACGTATTCGCAGCAAGGACAGCAGCGGGCAATTGCTCACCACCCTGCGCGCCTGGTGTGCCCATGACGGCCAGAGCCAGGCCTGTGCCGATGCCCTGGGCATCCACCGCAACAGCTTGCGCTACCGCCTGGAGCGGATTGCCGAGCTGGGCGAGGTCGACCCGCTGCGCATGGAAGGGATGCTTAGCCTGTACCTGGGGTTGCAGCTGCTGCCTGCCGACTGAAGGGCCGCCTGCCCCGGCCCTATCGCCGGCAAGCCAGCTCCCACTGGATGCATGCTGCTCTCAGGCCTGTGTTGAACCTGTGGGAGCTGGCTTGCCGGCGATAGGGCCGGGGCAGGTGAAAGGCATCTGCCCAAACAACCCGCCCGGCATTTTGTGCATTTGACCGAGGCCACCTTTGCAGCCACCTGTCAGCATGCCGCTCATCAGGACAGGAGAAACCCCATGAAGATCGTCATTGCCCCCGACTCGTTCAAGGACAGCCTCGACGCCGCCGGTGTCGCTCGCGCCATCGCGGCGGGCCTGGCCGAGGCCTGGCCGGAGGCCGAGCTGGTCGAGTGCCCGATGGCCGACGGTGGCGAAGGCACCATGGATGCGATTCTTGCCGCCAGCCACGGCGAGCTGCGTCGTCAGACGGTACGCGGGCCGTTGGGGCAAAGCGTGGAGGCGGGCTGGGGCTGGCTGCCGCAAAGCCGCACGGCGATCATCGAAATGGCCCAGGCCAGTGGCCTGCAACTGGTGCCCACTGGCCGCCGCGATGCCTGCCGCAGCAGCACCTGGGGTACCGGCGAGCTGATTGCCGCCGCCCTGGCCGCGGGCGCGCAAAGGGTAGTGCTGGCTATCGGTGGCAGTGCCACCAACGACGCGGGTAGCGGCATGTTGCGGGCGCTGGGCCTGCGCCTGCTGGACGCCGACGGGCAAGCACTGGAACAGGGCGGCCTGGCCTTGGCCAAGCTGGCCCGCATCGATGCCAGCGGCCTCGACCCGCGCCTGGCCGAGGTGCAGTTCGAAGTCGCGGCAGACGTCGACAACCCGCTGTGTGGCGCCAACGGCGCATCGGCAATCTTCGGCCCGCAGAAGGGCGCCAACCCACAGCAGGTGCAGGCGCTGGACCAGGCCCTGGGGCATTTTGCCGACCATTGTGCGCAACTGCTGGGTGAGGATGTGCGGGACTACCCAGGCTGTGGCGCTGCTGGTGGCATGGGGTTCGCAGCCCGGGCCTTCATGGGCGCGCAGTTCCGCCCTGGGGTGGAAGTGGTGGCCGAACTGGCCGGCCTGGATGCCATGGTGCAAGGTGCAGACCTGGTAGTGACCGGCGAAGGGCGCTTCGACGCCCAGACCTTGCGTGGCAAGACGCCGATGGGGGTGGCTCGGGTTGCCAAGCGCCATGGGGTGCCGGTGGTGGTGCTGGCCGGCACCTTGGGTGAAGGCTACCAGCAGCTGTATGCCCATGGCGTCGACGCTGCCTTTGCCTTGGCCAGCGGGCCGATGAGCCTGGAGCAGGCTTGTGCCAATGCTGCTGAGCTGCTGCGGGCGCGGGCTTGTGATATCGGGCGGCTGTGGCGCTGCGCAACGCGAACTTGATCGACCGCTGCAGTCTGCCGAACCCCGCGCTTGGTCATTGATTTTTTTGTTGTTATCGTAGAAAGGAGAATCGAAGGTAGCCAGCAAATGCCCGTCACAGAGCCTTTCCACGATAACGTTGCGGTCTTTACCGATGCCGCACAGGGCCTGGGACTGGCCTGTTCCATGACGCTGGCGGAGGTGGGCGAGTTGCGCAACCGCCTCAAGGCATGCCGCTACGTGCCAGTCAACGTCGCCAGCACCCGCGCCGACCTGGGCGAAAGCCTGGTCTGGGATGAAGGCAGCGGCGCGTTGTACTTTGTCGATATCTCCGGCGGGCGAATCAACCGCCTGACGCCTGATGGCCAGGCCGAGTGCCTGTACGAATCCGCGGCACGCATTGGTGCGCTGGCGCTGACCGACCAGGGCAACCTGATTTTCACCGAAGACGCCAGCGTGGCCATCTTCGACGTGTCGCTGCGCAAGGTGCGCCGGCATTCGGTGTCGGTTCACCCGCGGTCGACCTACCGTTTCAACGACGGCGCCTGCGACCCGCAGGGCCGATTCGTGACCGGGCTGATGGACGATGCCCTGAGCGGCAACACCGGGGCACTGTTCCGCTTTGACGGGCAGTTGAATGATCAGGTGATCCACGACGACATGGCGTTGCCCACCGGCCTGGCCTGGTCGCGGGACGGCCATACGGTGTACTTCGTGGACTCGGCGGCGCGCTCGATCTACCGCGCCAGTTACCTGGCCGAAGGCCGGCTTGGCGCGGTCACTCTGTTTGCCGAAACCCCTGCCGAACTGGGGCGGCCGGACGGCCTTGCGCTGGACCGTGACGGCGGCCTGTGGGTGTGCCAGTACCATGGCAGTTGCCTGTTACGCTATGACCGCCATGGCCACCTCACCGACCAGGTGCTGATGCCAGTGCCGTGCCCCACCAGTTGCTGCTTCGGTGGGGAGGGGATGAATACCTTGTTCATCAGCACCGCGCGCTTGGGCATGAGTGCTGAAGACTTGCACCATTACCCCGACGCTGGTGACCTGTATGCCATCAACCCGGAAATTGGCGGCATCGCCCGTCACACCTTCAAGGAATAAGCTTTTGCGCCTGGCTGGCCGGTAGCACGGCCAGTTCGCCAAAGCGCTGCGCCGCGTCGATGTAGCGCAACGCCGACTTCGCGTCTTTCCAGCCCACATAGCTCATCAGCGCCTTCAGCTCCCAACCGTTGGCCGTGGCCCAGGTGGCAAAACCTCGGCGCAGCGAGTGCCCGGTATACAGCGCCGCCGGTACCCCGGCGCGCTCCAGCATGCGCCGCAGCAGGCCGACCAGGCTGTTGCTGTTGAGCGCGGTGTCGCCGAGGTTGCCCCAGCGGTCGAGCTTGCGGAACACCGGCCCATGGGCGATGCCGGCGACTTCCAGCCATTGCAGGTAGGCCGTGACCGGGCACAAGGCCTTGAGGGCCGGGGTGCGATGCTGTACGCCCAGGGCTTCGCGGTCGCCCTTGCTGCGTGGCAGGAACAGGGTGATACCGACGCCGGCCTCGGCCTGGATGTGCTCCACGCGCAGGCGAGCCAGTTCATCACCCCGAAAACCGCGCCAGAAGCCCAGCAATAGCAGCGCAGCGTCGCGACGCGCCCGGCGCAGGGAGGCCAGGTCATGCTGTTCGCGGGCCTGACGGGCTTCTTCTTCGAAGCATTGCACTGCGCTTTGCAGGTGCTGCAGCAACAGCGGCGCCGCCTGCCTGGGCGGTGTCGGGTGCAAGGTGCGGATGCCGCGCAGCACCTGGCGCACCAGCGGCGCCTTGGTCGGGTCGGGGAAACCTTGGGCGACGTGCCATTGGCTGAGCGCCGCCAGGCGCTGGCGCAGGGTGCTGACGGCATGTTGGTCGGCGTGGTCGGCCAGGTAGCGGGCGATGCTCTCGGCCGTGGCCGGGAGAAAACCGCCCCAGTGGGTTTCGAAATGCTCGATGGCGGCCTGGTAGCTGCGCCGGGTGTTGTCACGGGTGGCGGCGCGGAGGTAGCGCTCGATGTCGGTCATGGTGCGGGTGCAAGTGGATGATGGGCACACGATAAACCGAAATGGGTTCCTAATACATGCTCGGTCCCTGTAGGAGCGGCCTTGTGTCGCGATCGGGCCGTGAAGCGGCCCCTCTGATTTTAGTGTTTACGCGAATACTGCTGGGGCCGCTTTGCGGCCCGATCGCGACACAAGGCCGCTCCTACAGACGTGGCGCGTCAGGTATGATCGATTCATCCTGGCGGATTCGCCAGGGCCTCCATTACACGCAGGCCTTGTCCTCGACACCGTTGAAGAGCGGGTAGTCACGCAGCTGCGCCGGTGACAGCGGCCGGCTGAAGTGGTAGCCCTGGGCGATATCGCAGCCGGCAAGCTTCAGGCACACCACTTGTTCGCGGGTTTCCACGCCTTCGGCCACCACTTCCAGGCCCAGGCGTTTGGCAAGGATGATGGTGGACGATACGATCGGGCTGTCGTCGTGGCTGTTGGACAGAGGCGCAATCAGCGAGCGGTCGATCTTCAGCTTGCTCAGTGGCAGCGAATGCAGGTGGGCAAAACCGGCGTAGCCGCGGCCGAAATCGTCCAGGCTGATGCCCAGCCCGGCGTCGCGCAGGGTGTGCAGGTGCGCCACCGCCGTGCCTTCGGGGTCGAGGATGGTGGTTTCGGTGATTTCCAGCTCCAGCCGCTGCGGGGCGATGGCGTACTGCTGCAGTTCGCTCAGTAGCCGTGCAGCGAAGTCTGCCTGGCGTAGCTGCAGCGCAGATACATTGACCGCCAGCCGCGTCTTCCGGCCTTGGGCGTCCCAACCCGACAGGGCCTCGCAGGCCAGGCGCAACACCTCCCAGCCCAGCTCGACAATGAAGCCGCTGCGTTCGGCCAGGTCAATGAACCGGTCAGGGTACAGCAGGCCGAACTCGGGGTGGTCCCAACGCACCAGCGCTTCGTAGCCCAGCACCTGCTGGGTGTCGAGGCGGATCTGTGGCTGGTAGTGCAGCACGAACTGGCGCTCGGCCAGGGCGCTGCCGAAGGCCTGTTCGAGGGTGAAGGCGTGGATGTCGGCCAGGTTCAGCGACGGGTCGAAGAAACGGTACTGCGCGCGCCCGGCCTGCTTGGCCGAGTACATTGCGGCATCGGCACTGCGGATCAGGCTGTCGATGTCCTGGCCGTCGCGCGGGCAGATACTCACGCCCACGCTGGGGCTGGTGTTGACCTCCTGGCCGTCCAGCGCATAGGTGGCCGACAGCTTCTGCACCAGTACGCGGACCCAGGCATTGATCTGCTCCTCGCTGCGCTCGCCGGCCAGCAGCACCACGAACTCGTCGCCACCAAAGCGCGAAGCCTCGTCGCCGGGCTCCAGCAGGCGCTGGATACGCCCGGCAACGGCCTGCAGCAGCAGGTCGCCGATCTTGTGCCCGAGCGAGTCGTTGATCGACTTGAAGCGGTCCATGTCGATGAACAGGATCGCCATCAGCCGGCGCTTGCCGCGTTGCCGGGTCAGCACCTGGCCAGCCACCTCGACGAACTGGCGGCGGTTGTGCAGGCCGCTGAGGTGGTCGGTGGCCGCGGCATGGCTGCTGCGCCGGTGTTCGTCCTCGAGGCGGTCGATCAACTGCTGGTTGACCTGCTGTGCCTGTTCCAGCGCGCTGAAGGCCTCCTGGCGCTTGCGCAACAGGCGCAAGGTCCACAGCAGGCTGGCGAGGATCATCAGGGTCATGCTCAGGTTCAACCAGAACTGCCGGGAATAGGCAAGCGTCGAGGGCGCGAGGATTTCGTCCTGGCGCTGGCTGACCACCACGCTGAAACCCCGCTCGGGCAGGCGCCGGTACAGGCTCTGGTAGGGGGCGCCGGCCGCGTACTGGGTCAGCATGCCTGCTTCACTGCCGCTGTCCGGCAGCCCGGGCAGCAGTGCGTCACCGGCCACCACGCCGCTGCTATCGATGCGCACCCGCTCCAGGCCGTCATCCTGCAGCAGGCGCACCAGCCCGCTGCCGCCCAGGTCGATGTGCTGCAGCAGCACCGCCAGGTAGCCGATGTCCAGCTGCACCACCAGGATATTGTCGATTTCGCGACCCGGCAGGTTGGTCAGCGGTAGCAGGAAGGGCAGGTGCCGGTTGGGCACGGTGGTCGCTTGCCCGGGGGGCTGCACGCTGGGCAGGAACGGTTTGAAACCGTAGCGGGCAACGTGCCGCTGCAGCTGGCGCAGCCAGTCTTCGGGTAGCTCGGCGGCCTCGTCGGCATGGCTGGCCGACAACAGCCGGCCTTGCCGGTCGTACAGGCTCATGCGCTTGAATACCGGGTCTTCGGCAAGCATGCGCGCCAGGCTGACGCTGCCCTGGCTCAGCATCTTCATGTCGTCCTGGGCGACCCGGCCCACGGCCTGGGCGCGATCCACCAACTGGCGCAGGCTTTCGCCAACGATACTGGCCAGGTTCAGGTGCTCGGCGGCCTTGGCCGACAGCGCGTCCTGGCGGGCGGCAACCTTCTGCGAAACATGCAGTCCCCAGACAAAGGCCAGGGTGGCTGCACAGAGCATCAGGATCAGCAGCCGCAGAAGGCTGGCGGATGAAAGCGAACGGCGAATCACTGCTGATAGTTCCCGACCCTGGGTGATGGTCGAAAAATACGACAGTAAGATGACAGCCTAATGACTGGTGGCCAATTGCCTTTAAGGATTTCCCTTATCGGCCAGCGGCGTCTGCAGGCGCGCAGTTTCTTCCTCCATGTAACTCATCAGCGCGCTGACTTCGGTATCGCCCAGGCGCATGTTGGGCATGGCCACGCGGTTGTATTGTTCGTACAGCAGCATGGCCAGGGGGTCTTTCTGGGCCAGCATCTGGTCGGGCTCCTTCAGCCAGCGGGTCAGCCAGTTGGCATCACGCTGGCGGGTCACGCCGAGCAGGTCGGGGCCGATGCCGGGTTGTCCTGGCTCGGCATTGCCCAGGGTGTGGCAGGACGAGCAGCGGGTACGGAAGAGTTGCTCGCCACTGCTGGGTGCGCGCACCTCGGGAGCCTGGGCGTAGTCATTGGCCATGGCACTGGCCTGTTTCCAGTTGTGCAGGCTGTTGCCCAGGCGGTCGGCGAGAATGTACGGGTTTTCGAAGGGCGAGGCCTTCATCCAGCGGCCGGTGGCCTGGTTGCCGATGATCAGGCTCAGGTTGTGGTCCTTGGAGCGGCCGTTTTCCAGGCCATCGATGTACAGACCCAGGCTGCGGCGCAATTGTTCGATATCGGCCGGCTCGCCGGTGAGCAGCGTCCAGCCGGGGCCGATACCAAACTTTTCGGCGTAGCGCTTGAGTGTGGCGGGGGTGTCGTTGTAGGGGTCGATGCTGATGGAGTAGAGGAAGATGTCCTTGCCGACCCGGTCACTGAGGATTTTCTGCACCTGGCGCAGGCGCGCGGTTTCCACCGGACAGGAGTCGGAGCAGCCGGTGAAGATGAAGTTGATGGCGACCACCTTGTCCTTGATCAGGTCGTCGAAGAAATGCACTTTCTCACCGTCCTGGGTGAGCAGCGGGATGTTGGGGAAGTAATCGGCGCCCCAGGGAGTTTCAGCTTCCTCGGCCACGGGTTGCTGTGGTTGCAACGGCCAGAACGGGATACTGGCGGCGAACAGCGAGAGCACCAGCAGGAAACGCCATGAACCGGACATGATGCGGTCCTCGTCGATAACGGTATTGGGGCTGCCCTGCAGCCCTATCGCCGGCAAGCCAGCTCCCACAGGTACTGCACAAGGCTTGGAGCCGACGCGGTCGAGGTGGGAGCTGGCTTGCCAGCGATGGGCCGCACAGCGGCCCCCGCTTTTCGATTACCTGATGCTGACTGGCGCCGTCACGCTCTGCCCCAGCGCCGATTTCACGGTCACGGTCGCCGGTGTGGCCGGGCCGCTGCCGGTGGTTGTGGTTGACAAGCGCCAACGGGCGCCGCTGGTAGTGGTACTCAGCGTGGCCGTACCCAGCAGCAGCGGGCCACTGGTGGTTGCCGCAGTCACGGTGATGCTGTTGCCGGTGGCCACCGTGGTGGTGCCCGAAATATCCCAGGTAAAGCGGTTGCCGCTGCGCACCTGCACCGTGGCACTGGTGACCTGGATCTGGTCGACCGCCGCTGCCGGGCTCACCGCAATGCTGACCGTGGCCGGGGCCACCGATTCGGCGCCCTTGGCGTCACGAGCCGTGTAGTTGAAGCTGGCGGTGAACGCTGTGGTTACCGTGGCCGGTGGGACGTAGGTGACCGTGCTGCCGTCGGTACTGGTAGTGCCCTGGCCGGAGTCCGGCTGGCTGAGGCCGACTACGGTCAACGGCAGGTTGTTTTCCGGGTCGGTGTCGTTGGCCAGCACGTTCAAGGTGATCTGCTTGCCGGCCGTGGTAGCCGCGCTGTCGTTGGCCGCAACCGGCGGTTTGTTGGTCGGGTCGTCGTTATCATGGTCTTCGGTGCGGAAGGTCGGCAGCCCAACCGAAGCCACGTACTCCACGCCATCCCAACCCGGTAGTGGGGTCGGCATCACCTGGAACTGGCCTGGGTGTTCCAGGTCCCAGCGCAGCAGCATCGACGAGTCTTCATGCTGGGTGTTGTGGCAATGTTCCATGTAGGTACCGGCGAATTCGCGGAAGCGGATGGCCATTTCCACCTCTTTGGACGAGTCGGTATCCGGCCCTATGCGATACACGTCCTTGCGCGCCCATTTTTCCCATTCTGGCGGGGCCTTGCCGTCGCGACTGAGGATCACGCCTTCCTCGAAGTGCACATGCACCGGGTGGCTCCAGCCATTGCCGCCATTGATGATCTTCCACACTTCCAATGTGCCGTCGCCGCTGAAACCGCCGTCGGTAGACTGCTGGGCCAACTGTGGCGCCGCGTTGATGCGACGTGGGTCCATGGAGTAGCCAAAGCTGCCATCTGTCTTGATGGTCCAGGGCTGGGTGTCGGTACCGTCCGAGCGGCCGAAGATAAACTCGCGATGGCGGGCATCCTTGAGCTTGGCCTGGTCGGTGGCCGAATTACGGTCTATCGGCAGCGGCAGCATTTTCAGGCCTTCGGCCTTGCCCGGTTTGGCCGGCTCATAGGCAACCGGGTCCATGCTCAGGTCCTGGCCGCTGTAGGGCTGAACCACGAACTGCATGAACTTGCCGATCGCCGGGTCGCCGTTGTCCCACTCAGGCCCATTGCTGGTCTGCTTGATTACCGCCTTGTATTTTTCCGACAGCACATCGGCCAGGGCAATGGTACCCTCCGGGCCCTTGCCGCTCTGATGTTCCTCCAGGTTGACCAGGTACAGCTTGTCGCCGACCTTGATGCCGTGTTTGGCGAAGTTGATGATGATGTCGTAGCGTTCGGCGATACCCTGCAGCGGCAGGACGCCGTTGTTGTCCTGCAGGTTGCCGTCACCGTTGAGGTCCATGGTGCCGTCGAACGGCACGGTGTGTTCCATGATGTTGCCGTCGTTGGCGATCATGTGGAACGGTACCCGCGCGTATGAAAGGTTGGAGCCGGTAGGGCCTTTGAACTCGCCGCTGTTGCCGGCGATCTCCCGCACGACGGCAAGCTTCAGGTAGCGCGACACCGAGCCATTGAGGATACGGAAGCGGTAGCTGCGCGCGCGTACCTTGAGCGTTGGCCGGTACTGCCAGTTGACCAGGATCTGGTCGCCGAGGAAGCCATCGGTGTTGAACGGGTTGAACCACAGCTGGCCGTTGGCATCCCAGGCCTTGTCGGCGATCACCAGGTTGACGTCGTAGTCGCGGTTACCCCACGGCATGCCCGAGCCACTGGGGAAACGCAGGTTGACGCCATCCTGCAGGGCCTCGTTGCCGCGGTCCAGGGCGCTGTAGTAGTTCATCATCACGGCGTTGCCCTTGTAGACGTTCTGCGCCGTGAAATCCATCATGTGGTCGTGGAACCAGTGGGTGCTCATGGTTTCGCGCCAGTCACCACGAATCTTGATGCTGCCGTTCTGGCAGGTTTTCAGGCCGGGGTTGGCATCGTTGACGAACAAGGTTTCGCCCGCCGAGCAAGGGAACGCAGCGCGTGGGTCTTCGGCACGGGTGTTGATGGTGTCATACCCAGCCAGTTGCAGCGGCCAGCGGTAATCGTAGTACTGCCCCGGGAAGAAGTAGGCGTTTGCATAGCCATCGCTCTCGGCCGGGGAGTGGCCGTTGTGCTCATGGGTCGAAAGGGTGTGCAGGCCAAACCCGGCGTTGGCCGAGGGGTCGATCGGCAACGCGTTGTAATGGCGCATCAGGATCGGTTGGCCATAGCGCACCATCAGCAGCTTGGGCGGAAAGGTGCCGTCGAAGGTCCATAGCGACTTGTGGTTTTGCAGCGGCATCTTCGGGTGGAAGCGGGTGTCGATGCCCTTGGTGGTGCCCAGTGTGTTCGGGATATCGGAAGTCTGGTAGTACAGGCCGCCCGGGGCGAACTCGCCAACTGCATAGTTGTGCAGCTGCTTGCGGTCACGCAGGCCGAGGTTGATGCGCGCACCGGCCTGGGCGGTCTTGAACCCCGCCTGCGGGTAGAACTCGTTCCAGCGCTGGTGCGACCAGCCTTTTCCTGGTGGCCGGCCTTCCGCAGGCGAACCGACCGGTTGGCGGTTGAGGAACATCTCGATCTGCGCCTTCCATGGGTTGCGGTCGAGCACGTTGGAATACTGGGTCGGGAAGGGGTACAGGCCCGGCTGTTTGAGGAAGGCTTCCAGGGCTGTACCGCTGGGGCCGCTGCGGGCCACCACGTTGGGGTCCTGCGCTGGTGCCGCGCCCAGGGTCGGCACCGGGAAGGTCAGAGTGGGCGGCGGCAGCGTGGGGTCGAGCCTTTCCGTGCCGAATTCCTCGAACAGCAGTAACTGCTGGGTAAACGGCAACGCGCCGAACAGCGGGCTTGGCTTGCCATTGGTGGGGTATTTTTCCCCGGTTTGCAGGGCCGGTGGCAACACGTTGTTTGCGCTTACCGTGTTGCGGTCACCGTAAACGCCATCGGTCAGTTCGAGTGAGCCTTGATTCGCCTCTGGCATGCTATAGAGGTCCAGCAAGGGCTGGGTCGGGTCAGTCGGCTGGTCAGTGTAGGCCGACGGGTCGGTCGGCGGGGGCATGCTGTTGTCGTCCATGGGCGCCGCTGTCGCCGTGACCAGCCCAAAGCCGAGCATCAGCGTAGCGACGGTGGACAGCTGGAATGCATGCCTTGCAGGGTGGATAACGGCAGGTGTTTTCATAGCCTTGCGCCTCGTTTGCGCCGTCATGGCTTTTTGCCCGTTTCTGGGGCTGGAGCAATGGGTGTGCCAACCCAAATACGAGGAATATGTTTCTAAACAAATCCTTGTGGCGCCTGATGCGCGCTAAATGCCACGGCGTCAAAAATGGGTGAGAGCCCCATTAGTGGGTCACCCATTGCCCACAGATTGGGTGGTGACAGCCGCGGCGCCCTGGGGTATACCTGAGCGCCACCAAGGGGAGCCCGGCAACGGGCTGAGAAACCGCTGGATGCTGTAGCGCGGTGACCCTTCGAACCTGATCCGGATCATGCCGGCGAAGGGATGGGACTTTGAAACCTGCCTTTTTGCCGGCCTCACTGCGAGGCCCGTCCATGCCAATCACCGCGGTCTCGCTGTCACCCCCATCAAGGACAGCAACATGACCGAACGCTTCAGCCAGTCCCTGCGCCGCCGCAGCGAGCCGACCTGGTCGGCGGCCGTTGGCCACCGCTTCGTCACCCAATTGTGCGACGGCAGCCTGCCGGACCCGATCATGGTCGACTACCTGGTGCAGGACCACCGCTTCCTTGACAGCTTCCTGACCCTGCTGGGCGCGGCCATCGCCACCGCCGACACCTTCGAGGCGCGCCTGCGCTTCGGGCGCTTTGCCGGGATGATCTCCAGTGACGAGAACACTTACTTCCTGCGCGCCTTCGAGGCCTTGGGGGTAAGCGCCGCACAACGCAGCGAACCAGCCGACACCGTCCCGACCGCAGGCTTCAAGGCGATCATGCGCGAAGCGGCGGCCACCCGGTCCTATGCGGCCGCGCTGGCGGTGCTCAACGTCGCCGAAGGCCTGTACCTGGACTGGGCGTTGAAGGCGCCAAAGCCGATGCCGGACAACTTCGTCCACGCTGAATGGATCACCCTGCACGACAACCCGGCATTCCAGGACTTCGTTGCCTTCCTGCAAGCCGAACTCGACCGCGTCGGCCCGCAGGACGCCGTGCTGGCGGGTGACTTCTACCAGCGCACCGTGGCGCTGGAGCTGGCCTTCTTCGATGCTGTCTACCCGGAGGATAAATGAGCATGGATATCTTCGACCGCCTCAAGGCTGCCGCCACGCCGCAGTGGAACAGCTACGTCGACCACGAATTCGTGCGCCAGATGGGCGAGGGTACGTTGAGCGAAGCCGCCTTCCGCACCTACCTGGTACAGGATTACCTGTTCCTCATCCAGTTCGCCCGCGCCTGGGCACTGGCTGCCTACAAGAGCCGTCGACCGGCCGACATCCGCGCCGCGCAGGCCGGGCTGGCGGCGATTCTGGATGAAACCGAGCTGCACTTGCGCCTGTGCGCGCGCTGGGGCCTGACCCAGGCTGATATCGAGGCCGCGCCCGAACACCAGGCCACGGTTGCCTATACCCGCTATGTGCTGGACTGCGGTGCCGCGGGTGACCTGCTGGAGTTGCATGTGGCGCTGGCGCCTTGCGTGATCGGTTATGCCGAGATTGGCCGGGCGTTGTCCGAGCGGATTGGCGATCTGAGCAATCACCCGTACCGCGAGTGGATCGCCGAGTATGCCGGCGAGGGCTACCAGGGTGTCGCCACAGCGGCGCGCAAGCATCTGGACGAGCTGGCAGCGCGGAGCATGACCGAGCAACGGTTTGCCGAGCTGGCGGGAATTTTCGGCCAGGCGTCCAGCCTGGAGGCGGACTTCTGGCAGATGGGGTTGGACGGAGCCTGATTTGCTGCCTGCGCCGGCCCTATCGCCGGCAAGCCAGCTCCCACAGGTACTGCACAGACTTCAGGGCTGTGGTTTACCTGTGGGAGCTGGCTTGCCGGCGATTGGGCCAGTAGCAAATACCACAAGGCTTGGGCCACTATGCTGGTAGGGCCACCCGCAAAGCCCAGGGAGAAGCATCATGAACATCATCAACGCACGCCTGCGCGGCAAGCCTGGCCTGTTCCGCATCGAACTCAGCGGCGAACGCATCGCCGCCATCGTGCCCCAGGCCGAAGGGGTGGCGGCGCGCGCTGCCGATGACCTGGATGCCGGGCAGAACCTGGTGGTGGCGCCCTTTATCGAACCGCACATCCACCTGGACGCCACGCTGACCGCCGGCGAGCCGCAGTGGAACATGAGCGGGACCCTGTTCGAAGGCATCGAGCGCTGGGCCGAGCGCAAGGCAATCACCACCCACGACGACATCAAGAACCGCGCAAAGAAGACCATCGGCATGCTGGTGGATCATGGCATCCAGCATGTGCGTACCCATGTCGATGTCACCGACCCCACCCTGACTGCGCTAAAGGCCATGGTCGAAGTGCGTGACGAAGTGCGCCACCTGCTCGACCTGCAGATCGTCGCCTTCCCCCAGGAGGGTATCGAGTCGTACGCCAACGGCCGGGCGCTGATGACCGAAGCGGTGGCCATCGGTGCCGACGTGGTCGGCGGCATTCCACACTTCGAGAACACCCGCGACCAGGGCGTGTCTTCGGTCAAGTTCCTGATGGACCTGGCCGAACGTACCGGCTGCCTGGTGGATGTGCATTGCGACGAGACCGACGACCCGCAGTCGCGCTTTCTCGAAGTGCTGGCCGAGGAGGCGCGGGTGCGCGACATGGGCGCCCGGGTGACAGCCAGCCATACCGTGGCCATGGGCTCGTACGACAATGCCTACTGCTACAAGCTGTTCCGCCTGCTCAAGCAGTCGGGTATCAATTTCGTATCTTGCCCGACCGAGAGCATTCACCTGCAAGGGCGTTTCGACAACTACCCGAAACGCCGCGGCGTCACCCGCGTGGCCGAACTCGACCGGGCCGGGATGAACGTGTGCTTTGGCCAGGATTCCATCGTCGACCCTTGGTACCCGCTGGGCAATGGCAACATCCTGCGTATTCTCGAGGCCGGCCTGCACATCTGCCACATGCTTGGCTACGAAGACCTGCAGCGCTGCCTGGACCTGATCACCGACAACAGCGCCCGCACCCTGAACCTGGGCGAGCGTTACGGCATCGAAGTGGGGCGGCCGGCCAACCTGTTGCTGCTGTCTGCGCCGGACGATTACGAAATGGTGCGCAGCCAGGGGCATGCGCTGGTGTCGGTACGCAACGGCAAGGTGCTCATGCGTAGAACACCTGCCAGGGTTGAACACTACAGCTGACGCTCCCTGCTTCAGCATTCTGCAGCGCCCCGCCGGCTTGAAGCCGAGCGGGGCGCTTTGCTGTCTGGCGTACTGGTTTATCCCCGCGCACAGCTCCCAGGAACCATTAACATGCGATAAGCCGTGATTATTCCACCATAGGAAATGTTTGCACGGGCAACTGCTTGTATTCATAATCGGTATGTAATTACATGGTACATAACACGGTACAAAATCGTAGGAGCAAGCATGGCCCGGGGCGGTATAAACAAGGTTGTAGTGCAGCAGGCACGTCAGGCGCTGATTGCCCGGGGCGAGAACCCCAGCATCGATGCGATACGTATCGAGCTGGGCAACACCGGCTCCAAGACCACGATTCACCGCTACCTGAAAGAGTTGAACGGCCAGCAACCCGTGGCTTCCGAGGGCGGCATTGCGCTGAGTGACGTGCTGAGCCGAATGGTCGGGCAACTGGCAACCCAGCTGCAGGACGAGGCCGACCTGAAGATCGAGCAGGCCGAAAGCGCCTTCACTCGACAGCGCGAACAGCTGGAGGCACAACTGGCCATTGCCCAACAGGCACTGGCTGCGGCGCACCAACAGCAACAGATCGATGTGGCCGCACTGGCCGCCGAATCGGAAAAACTGCTTTCCACCCAAAGCACCCTGCAGGCCGAACAGCTGCGCAGTGCCAGCCTCAACCAGTCGCTGGGCGAGCTGCAGGTGCGCCTGGCCGACAAGGAGGAGCAGGTAAAATCACTGGAAGACAAGCACCGTCATGCACGCGATGCGCTGGAACACTATCGCAACGCCAGCCGCGAACAGCGTGAACAGGAGCAGCGCCGCCACGAAGCGCAGCTGCAACAGTTGCAGGTGGAGTTGCGACAACTGCAGCAAGGCATGATCGTCAAGCAGGACGAGCTGACCCGCCTGCACCGCGACAACGAGCGCTTGCTGGGTGAGCATCGCCAGGCCGCCAGCGCCTGCAGGGCGCAGGACGAATTGCTGGAGCAGCGTGATGCGCAGATCCAGGGCTTGCGCACGATCCTGGCCCAGGCGCAGGGTGCAAGCGAGGAAATGCGTCGGCAGCTGGATGTGCAGGCACAGAACCTGGAGGCCAGGCGCGACTTGTGCACGGAACAGGCTCGCCAGTTGCGGCAGCTTGAAGAGCAACTCAAGGCACGAGACGAAGCGCTGCACCAGTGTCAGTCGCAGTTGTCTGCCGCCAACGCGGCGCAGTAACTGCGAAAAGGCCCTGTGGGAGCGGGCGTTTCGAGGCGTCGAACCGCCGCGAACACCGGCGGAGCCGGTGCCTACAACGCGTTGGGCCCTTCGCGGGCACGCCCGCTCCCACAGGGAATGTGACACGCTTTCGAACCTTGTTCCCTGTGCGACAAGGTTGGGCGGGAGGGCGCGCTCAGCCTTCGGCTTGTCTGGCTGCCTCCACACCTGCCGCCGATAGCTTGATGGGGTAGTTCACGCTGATCTGGTGGTCGCTGCTCACCGCCACGCTGCCATCCTGGATCAAACCGGCCTCCTGCAGCGTCTTGAGCATGCCGGCCACGGCTTTCTCGCCCCGGTAGTTGTCCAGCACTTCCTTGCCCAGCCCTTGGGGGTGAGCGTGCAACAGGCGAGTCAGCACTTCGGCTTTCAATGCATCGTTACTCATGGCGGGCCTCACTTGCCGTGTTTGGCCTGAAGCGCCTTGGCATGCTCCAGATGCTGTTCGAGCTTGGGCAGGGTTTCGCTGGCAAAGGCCTTCAATTCAGCCTTGTCGGAAGATGCGGCTTCCTTCTTGAACAACTCCACCGCCTTTTCGTGAGCGTCGACCTGGTTGTTGACGTAAGACTTGTCAAACGACTCCTCTCGCCATTCCAGGATCATTTTCTTGACCTTGTCGGTTATTGCCGCCTCATCGGGTACGGAGATGTCGAGCTTGCGAGCGATGTCGCCGAGTTTCTGATTGGCCTTGGTGTGGTCGCTGACCATCTGCTGGGCAAAGGTCTTGATTTCGGCATTCTGAGTTTTTTCCAGAGCCAGCTTGCCGGTGACCACTTCGGCAATACCGGCCTCGGTGGCCGCTTCGACGAAGTCATCGGAACTCGCCGCCATTGCCTGCACCGATGCCAAGCCCAACACCATGGAAAAACCGACACGCTTGATGAAGAGACTGCTCATGCTTCACTCCTTAAACCGTGGCGCGACCTCAGTGTCGCGTACGGTTGAGGGTGAATGGGGAGCAAAGGTTTAATCTTTTTCCTGGTTGGCTGCGCCCAGGTGATGCTGAACTATAGTGAAACGCGGCGAACGCGGTAAGGCTAGGGATTTCAATGTGCGCAGCCAGGAAACAGGATGAGGACGGGCTCTTCGCGATAACCGGCGAGGGCCGGGCCGTGGCGCTGTTCCGCCTGGTACTCGCGTTCATGCTGGTGGTGATGCTCGCCTTCGTCGTGGTGGAAGGTTGGCGCATCTGGCGCGACTACCGGCACGCCTTCACCAATGCCGAGAACATGGTCTCCAACCTGGCCCGGGCCACGGCGCAGCATGCCGAAGATGCCATCCGCCAGGTCGACGCAATTACCGCGGCGCTGGCCGAGCGCCTGGAAGGCGACGGCTTCGAGCACATCGACCGGCCGCGCCTGCATACCTTGCTGGTCCAGCAGAAAAGCATCATGCCGCAGTTGCACGGGTTGTTCGTGTATGGCCCGGATGGCAGCTGGATCGTTACCGACCAGGCGGTAGTCCCGCCCAATGCCAACAATGCCGACCGCGACTACTTCATCTACCACCGCGAGCATCCCGACCGCGGGGTTCACATTGGCTCGGTGGTGCGCAGCCGTTCTACTGGCGACCTGATCATCCCCATTTCACGGCGCCTGCAATACGCCGATGGCAGCTTCGCCGGGGTGTTGCTGGGCACCATCAAGGTGGACTGGTTCGTACGCTACTACGGCGACTTCAAGATCGACGAACGCGGTGCGCTGGTACTGGCCAAGCGCGACGGCACTATCCTGGTACGGCGGCCGTTCGTCGAACAGGTGATTGGCCGCAGCCTTAGCAGCAGCGAGATCTTCCGCAAGCACCTGCCGCATGCAAGCGAAGGGGTGGCCGAGGCGGTCGCCGTGGTGGACGGTACGCCACGGCTGTATGGCTATCGCGCGTTGGCCAGCTACCCGTTGGTGGTGGAGGCCGGCTTGTCGCGGGAATCGATCGTCGCGCCCTGGCGGCACGATGCGATCAAGTCGGTGGCAGTGTTGCTGCTGTTGCTGGTGGGGCTGGCAGCGTTTGGTGGTGTGGTGTTGCGCCAGTTACGCGAGCGCATTGTCATCGAGCGGGCGCTGCACCAGGCACACCAGACCCTCAAGGCCCTGGCACTGACCGACAGCCTGACCGGCCTGGGTAACCGCAGGCGGCTGGACGCAGTGTTCGAGCCGGAGCTGCGTCGGGCACGACGCCAGGGCTACTCGCTGGCGCTGGTGATGCTCGACCTGGATTACTTCAAGGCCTACAACGACCGTTACGGGCACCCAACAGGCGACCAGTGCCTGCGGCGCTTTGCCGAGGTGCTGCAGCAGGCACTGAAGCGGCCGGCCGACCTGGCTGTGCGCTATGGGGGCGAGGAGTTCACACTGCTGCTCCCCGATACCGATGCCCGCGGGGCGGAGCTGCTGGTGCAGGAAGTGCAACAGCTGTTGCGGCGTCAGATGCTGGAGCATGCAGGTAGCCCACTGGGCCGGGTGTCGTGCAGTGCGGGGATTGCCGTGGGTGACCTGGCGCGGGAGGGGTGTACGGCCGAGCGCCTGATGGCGGCAGCGGATGCGGCGCTGTACCAGGCCAAGCGCCGGGGGCGGGACGGGTATTGCCTGGCAGAACGTGCAGTGGTGGGCGTAGATGAATAAACGCCCTTGGTTGCCTGTACCGGCCTCATCGCCGGCAAGCCAGCTCCCACGGGAACAGCGTTGATCTCTAGGCTGTCGCTGTACCTGTGGGAGCTGGCTTGCCGGCGATGGGCTGCAAAGCAGCCCCGGGGTCTAGTTATCCACGCCAAGGCGCATCGCACAGCGGCCCTCAAGCCCATGGGCAAGCTCATCGGCCAGAATCTGCTGCAAGCGTGCATCCAGCAGCCCCTCACCGATCACCTCGAACCCCAACTGCGCATAGAACGGCGCATTCCATGGCACATCGGCAAAGGTGGTCAAGGTCAGCTCCCGCGCGCCCGCATGGCGCGCCGCAACGACCACCTGCTGCAGCAGCTTGCGCCCGACACCTTGCCCCTGGGCCTCCCGGCGCACCGAAATTTCATGAAGATGCAGCGCCTGATCCTCGAGCCGGGCACAGGCAAACCCCAGAATGCGCCCATCCGGCCCCTCGGCCACCCAGCTCCCGCCAGCTTTGACAAATGCCTGATGGGCGCCGCAGTCCATCACATCTCCTTGCGCCAGCCATGCCAGCGCCGGCCGGGCGGCAAAAGCCTGGGCCGCCGAGCGCTCGACGTCCGGGAGCCATTGAATATCGCGCTCAAGGGTAGGGCGGATGCGCATCAATCAGTCCTTTTCAAGTTGTACGTCCTGGTCTGCCGCCAGCACCTGCGGCTGCAATGGCAGCGCACCGAGCTTACACCTTTCGTCAACCGGTCACGCCTGCATGGAAAAAAACGCGGCCAATCGGTACCCTTGCGCCTTCCCTTGCCATCCCCCGGACCGTTCCATGCTGTTCAATCTCGCCGTACTGTTCGGCACCCTGGTGGCCATGGAGGGCGTTGGCACGCTGGCTCACAAGTACATCATGCATGGCTGGGGCTGGTGGCTGCACCGCTCGCACCATGAGCCGCAACTGGGCATGCTCGAAACCAATGACCTGTACCTGGTGGCCCTGGGGCTGATCGCCACGCTGCTGGTGGCCCTGGGCAAGGGTGGTTTTGCGCCCTTGCAGTGGGTGGGTGGCGGCGTGGCGGGGTACGGCGTGCTGTATGTCGTGGCCCACGACGGGTTCTTTCATCGGCATTGGCCACGCAAGCCACGGCCGGTCAACCGCTACCTCAAGCGCCTGCACCGCGCACACCGGTTGCATCATGCGGTGAAGGGGAGAACGGGGAGTGTGTCGTTCGGGTTCTTCTATGCACCGCCGTTGAAGGTGTTGAAGCAGCAGTTGCGGCACAAGCGCAGCCAGTTGTGACAGGGACTGGCGCCCGCTCCCACAGGGAACTTGCCTCAGTTCACTGTTTCACCCTTGGGCTGCGCCGCCACATGCCCGCGGCTCACCCACCAGCCAAACGCCGCCGCGGTGAAGAACATGATCAGGCTGTACAGCGCCGCCGGCACTGCCATGGTGGCGTTGTTCAGCAGCGAAGGGCTCAATGCCAGGGCAATCGCCAAGGTGCCGTTATGGATGCCGATCTCCATGCCGATCGCAATCGCCTGGCGCTTGGGAATGTTCAGCAGGCGCGGTACCCAGTAGCCCACGCCCAGGCTCAGCAGGTTGAACAGCAGCGCGGCCAGGCCCACCACCGGTGCGTAGGCAACCACGGTCTGCCAGTCCTTGGCCAGCGCCAGGACGATGGTGAACGCCAGGAACAACGCAGCCACCAGCTTCATCGGCTTCTCCATGCGCGCGGCGAAGGCGGGTGCAAAGCGGCGAACCAGCATGCCCAGCGCCACCGGCAGCAGGACGATGGCAAACACCTGCATCACCTTGGCAAACTGCAGCGGTATGGCCTGGTCCGATGCCATGAACCAGCTCAGCGACAGGTTCACCAGCAGTGGCATGGTCAGGATCGCGATCAGCGAGTTGACTGCCGTCAGGGTGATATTCAATGCCACATCGCCATGGGCCAGGTGGCTGAACAGGTTGGCCGTGGTGCCGCCCGGCGAGGCGGCCAGCAGCATCAGCCCCACCGCCAGCGCCGACTCCAGGCCAAACCCGCTGGCGATCAGGAAGCACACCAGCGGCAGCAGCAGGATCTGGCAAACCAGGCCTACCACCACCGGCTTGGGGTACTTCACTACGCGGGCAAAGTCGGCCAGCGTCAGCGATAACCCGAGACCGAGCATGATGATGCCCAGGGCCAGCGGTAGAAAAGCGGTGAGCAAAGGTGAGGCGGTCATGGGCGGTCTCTCGGGCGAAGGACCCGGTGGAGTGTAGGTCGGCCCTGATTGATAGCTAATCGCAAAACGCCAGCCCTTGGTAACCGTTTGTTGCCGAGCGCAGCGCCCAGCGAGGCTGTATGCCGCGTTGCAGCAGGCCTGCAGGCGCAGTAGCATTCCTGTTTTTACCGAGGATTAGCCTGTCATGCCGTTCCAGCAAGGTCTGCTTGCCACCCCGGTGCCGGCCCACGCCCGTCACCTGTTCTTCTCCCTGCAGTCGCCCGAGGCCCTGCCTGCCGCCCTGGATGCCTTGCTGCCGCAGGTCGATGGCGAACAGTTGATCCTGGGTGTCGGCGCCCCGCTGGCCAAGGCCCTGGGCCGTGACGTACCTGGCTTGCGCGCCTTCCCTCAGCTGGATGCTGCCGTGGAGAACCCCAGCACCCAACACGCCCTGTGGCTGTGGCTGCGTGGCGACGAGCGCGGTGACCTGCTGCTGCGGGCCCAGGCCCTTGAGCTGGCATTGGCTCCGGCCCTGCGCCTGGCCGACAGCGTCGATGGCTTCCTGCACCGTGGCGGCCATGACCTGACCGGCTATGAGGACGGCACCGAAAACCCGGTGGACGAAGAGGCCGTGCAGGCGGCAATTGGCGCCGATGGCTCCAGCTTTGCCGCGTTCCAGCTGTGGAAGCACGACCTGGAATACTTCAAGTCGCTGCCCCAGGCTGACCAGGACAACATCATCGGCCGGCGCCTTAGCGACAACGAAGAGCTCGACGACGCCCCCGAGTCCGCCCACGTCAAGCGCACGGCCCAGGAAAGTTTCGAACCAGAAGCGTTCATGGTCCGTCGTTCGGTGGCCTGGGCAGACCAACGGGGCGCTGGCCTGGCCTTCGTGGCCCTGGGCCACAGCTTCGATGCGTTCGAGGTGCAGCTGCGGCGCATGAGCGGCCTGGAGGACGGCATCATCGACGGCCTGTACCGCTTCAGCCGGCCACTGACCGGTGGATACTACTGGTGCCCGCCCATGAGCGAGACCGGTGTCGACCTGAGCCTGTTGCTGCAAGCCTGATCGCTAAACATCCAGATACAGAAACACCGGACACAGCCGGGGGCAGCGGCTAGCCTTGAAAGTTTCCGCTTCATGACGGGAGCTTTTCCATGTACGCACGTCGTGATGTCCTACGTGCGGGTGCTACCTTGGGCTTGCTGGCCGCCAGCCCCTGGTTGTACGCCGCTGCCCCGGCGGGCTTGCTGACCCGCAACGTGCCGAGCACCGGTGAAGCGCTGCCGGTGATCGGCGCCGGTACCTCCGGCAGTTTCGAAGTGCAAGCCGGTTCCGCCCAGTACCAGCAGCTGAAAGTTGTACTGCAGGCGTTCTTCGAAGGCGGTGGCCGGGTTATCGACACCTCGCCAAACTACGGCGGCGCCGACAGCATTCTCGGCCAGCTGCTGGAAGAGGGCGGCTGGCACCGGCAATGCTTCATTGCCACCAAGATCGCCGCCGACAGCCGGGCAGACGCCGAAGCGCAATGGGCCGGCAGCCTCGAGAGCCTGCGCACCGACAAGGTCGACTTGCTGCAGATCCACAACCTGCGCGACTGGCAGACCCAGCTGCCTTATGCCCGCGAATTGAAGCAGCAGGGCAAGACCCGCTATGTCGGCATCACCCATTACCTGAACAGTGGCCAGGACGAGGTCGCCCGCATCGTGCGCAGCGAGCCGCTGGATTTCATCCAGATCAACTACTCGGTCAATGCCCCCGACGCCGCCCGCGAACTGCTGCCGCTGTGCCAGGACAAGGGCGTCGCCGTGCTGGTCAACCGGGCGTTCGACGATGGCCGCCTGTTCGCCCGGGTGAAGGACCAGGCCTTGCCCGGCTGGGCCGCAGAGGCGGGTGTCGGCAGCTGGGCGCAGCTGTTTCTCAAGTTCGCCATCAGTCACCCGGCGGTGACCACGGTCATCCCCGCGACGAGCCGGCCCGAGCGCCAACTTGACCAGCTCAAGGCCGGGCACGGGCCGTTGCTGACCCAGGCGCAGCAACAGGCGCTGATCAAGCAGTTTGCCTGACACCATGACAGCCTGGCGGCGGCGCCTGGACCAGGGGCTGAACATCCAGCCCGGCGAAGGGCCAGCGGTGATCGCCGGTTTGCTGCTGTTCTACCTGTTGTTCACTGGCTATTTCATGTCGCGCCCGGTGCGCGAAACCATGGGCGTCGCCGGTGGCGTGGACAACCTGCAATGGCTGTTCACCGGCACTTTCATCGCCACCCTGGCGTGCCTGCCGCTGTTTGGCTGGCTGGCCTCCCAGGTGCAGCGCCGACACATCCTGCCCTGGACCTACGGCTTTTTCGCCAGCAACCTGCTGCTGTTCGCCGTGCTGTTCGCCCGCAATCCGGAAGCTTCATGGGCGGCGCGGGCCTTTTACATCTGGCTGTCGGTGTTCAACCTGCTGAGCATATCGCTGGCCTGGAGCGTGCTCGCCGACCTGTTTTCCACCGCACAAGGCAAGCGCCTGTTCGGCCTGCTGGCGGCCGGGGCCAGCCTGGGTGGGCTCAGCGGCCCCATCCTGGGCACGCTGCTGGTAGCGCCGCTGGGCCATGCCGGCTTGCTGGTGTTGGCCGCAGCGCTTCTTCTGGGCAGCATTGGCGCTACGTTGTACCTGCAACGCTGGCGAAAGCTCAACCCTCTACCGGCGCAAGCCGAGCGGGCGGATTCCCGGCCACTGGGCGGCAACCCGTTTGCCGGTGCCACTGCCGTACTGCGCTCGCCCTACCTGTTGGGCATTGCCCTGTTCGTGGTGTTGCTCGCCAGTGTCAGCACCTTCCTGTATTTCGAGCAGGCACGCATCGTCAGCCAAACCTTCACCGACCGTACCCGGCAAACCCAGGTGTTCGGCGTGATCGACAGCGTGGTACAGGCCCTGGCCATCCTCACCCAAGTGTTCCTCACCGGTCGCCTGGCCCGCCGGCTGGGGGTGGGCGTGCTGCTGGTGGCGGTGCCGCTGGTGATGGCTGCGGGCTTCCTGTGGCTGGCACTGGCCCCGGTGTTCGCCGTGTTCGTGGTGGTGATGGTGGTGCGTCGGGCCGGTGAGTACGCGCTGGTGCGACCGGGGCGGGAGATGCTGTTTACCGTGCTGCCCGTCGAGGACAAGTACAAGGCCAAGAACTTCATCGACACCGTGGTTTACCGCGGCGGTGATGCGTTGAGTGGTTGGCTCAAACGCGCGCTGGACGTGATGGGCGAGTATCCGCAACTGGCGATGTTGATCGGTACGTTGATTGCCTTGGGTTGGGCGCTGACCGGCGGGGTGCTGGGAAGGCGACAGGCACGCCTGGAAAGCGCATCGCGCGACTGACAAGCGCGCCAAATATGCGGGTGCCGCTTATTTAATGCCGCTGGTCAGAACGCTTCGCATTAAACCGAATCCACCGAAATGACCGAACTCCCAACAGGTGTACGGCGGGTAATGCCGTGCATTCCGAAGTCATACGAGGTTTAAGACCATGGCCAACAAAGAGAACAGCCGCACCGGCAACCAGCAAGGCAGCCAGGGTGGCAACAAGAACCCGGGCAACTTTGCCAATGACCGCGAAAAAGCCTCCGAAGCTGGGCGCAAGGGCGGCCAGCAATCCGGTGGTGGCCGTACCAGCGAATCGGGCCGCAAGGGCGGCCGTTCGTAAGTGAGCCTACGCAGTGCCCGGGTGATCGGGCACTGCATGAGGAGAACCCCATGCGATTGATCCCTCTGATAGCACTTGTGGGCACGCTTGGCTTGCTGGGTGGCTGTTTCGACCGGGACAACGACCACCCGGCAAAGGATGCCGACCAAAGCAAACCTTCGCTGCAGATGCAGCAATCCGGCGACAAACCCGCTACCCAACCGGCGCCGGACCCTGAACCGATGCCCGGGCAGAAACCCAGCCAATAAAACGCGGACAAGGACTACGGCATGACGGTAATGACCCGCAAGACCGGCGCGGTGATACCGGCTTCGGCAACTGGGCCAAGCCTGAAGGAGCGTTACCACAAGCTGCTCGTGAGCCAAGACACCACGAGCAAAGCCTGGCTGAGCGACCAATTGGCACGCGCGCAGCGTTTGCCGGATGACCTGCCTGCCGATCCTGCCCAGCTGGAAGCCTGGAGCGCTGGCCATGCAAGCCAGGTGGCCGAAGCCTATGCCAGTTACCTCGAACAACGCCGCCAAGGCGCACCTCGGCGCTACTTTGCCAACCGCGCCCAGGCGTTGTGGTTCCTGCAACAAGTGGCGCCAACCAAGGCAGTGGACGGGGCATGGCTGCACAGCACCTTGCGCCACTGGGGCGATCCGCGCTATCACGGCCTGATTCGCACCTACCTGGAAGAACTGGGTGGCGGTGATCCGCGCTGCAACCATGTGCTGATCTACCAACGGCTGTTGAGCCGGCTGGGTTGCCTGGGCCTGACTGAACTGGACGACCAGCGTTACCTGCAAGGTGCCTTGCAGTTGGCATTGGGGCGCCATGGCGATGATTTTCTTCCCGAGCTGATCGGCTACAACCTGGGCTATGAACAACCACCGTTGCATTTGCTGATTACCACTTACGAACTGGCGGAAGTGGGCATCGATGGCCATTATTTCCAGCTTCATGTGACCATCGACAACGCGGCCAGCGGGCATGCGCATCTGTCCATCCAGGCGCTACGCCAATTCTGCCCGGTCGACGACGCTGGCCAGTTTTACCAGCGGGTGCGCAGCGGGTACCGCTTGAATGACCTGGGGCTTGATACACCCAGCCTGATCAGCAGCTTCTTTCTTGAATCCGAGCTGCTTTCGGCACTGGAGCGCAAGCGCAATTTTGGCCAGTTCATGCATTCCGACCATTGCCGCTTGCAAAAACGCACCGTCAACCAATGGCTGGCCGAGCCCGGTGCCATGCCCGCGTTTCTGCAAGCCTTGCAGGCACAGGGCTGGATCCGCCGTGGTGAAGCACCCGCCAACAGCCGCTGGTGGGGACTCATCGATGGCCCCTCGGCACCGATGTATGGCGTGTTCACGGCGTATGAAAAACAGCTATGGCACGACTGGATCGCTGCAGGCTTGCAAGCCCGCGGGCGTCGCGTGCTGCCCGGCAGCTGGGAGGTGCAGGTGGAATCGGATGATACGCTCGCGACTCCTGCCCCGGACGCCGATATCCAGACGTTGATCGACACGATGTCCGGTAACCGTCATGCGACACCGGAAGGGTTGCTGGCCACCCGGCGCTACTTGCGTGCTACCGGCCTGAATCAGGAGGTAACCCGCTGATGCTGCTCGATCCACAACAAATCCAGGCTGACCAGGCAATGCTGCAATTGGGCAGGCGCCTGCGCGCCGACGGCTACCGCTTCACCTGCGTCACCCCGGCAACCCATGCTCGCGTGAATGCGCGCCCGGAGGCTGGGCAAGCCAGGACAGTGCGCGATGTGTTCGGCTGGAGCCGCCCATTCCGTTCATCATTGGTTTCTGCCGATGAACTGGACCAGATGCGTCGGGCTCAGGTGCTCAAGCAGCACGGAGAACTGCTGATCAGCACCGTGCGCTGGTCCACGATCGACGACCTGCTGCTGCTGCACTCTGCTTACCCCACCGAGGAAACCGACGCAGTGTTTCTCGGCCCCGACAGCTACCGTTTCGCCCAAGTGATTCACGATCACCTGCAACGCACCCCCAAGCGTGTCGAGCATGCCGTGGATATCGGGTGCGGCACGGGTGTCGGCGCCTTGCTGATCGCCCGCGCGGCGCCCCATGCCCATGTCAGCGCCGTGGATATCAACCCGCTCGCGCTGCGTTACACCGCGATCAACGCGGCATTGGCGGGCTTGAGCAATGTTTCCGTGGAACCCAGTGACGTGCTCGACGGCATTACCGGGCTGTTCGACCTTATCGTTGCCAACCCGCCGTACATGCTGGATGCCTGCCAACGTACCTATCGGCATGGCGGTGGTTCGCTCGGCGCGCAGCTTTCGCTGCGTATCGTCGAGCAAGCTTGCGAGCGGCTCGGCTCAGGGGGCTCGCTACTGTTGTATACCGGAGTGGCGATAAGCGAAGGCCGTGATGCCTTGCTCGAAGCCATTCGCCTGCGCCTGGCGGGCCCGGAATGGTCCTGGGTATATCGGGAAATCGACCCGGACGTGTTTGGCGAGCAACTGAACGAACCCGGTTACGAGCAGGTCGAGCGCATCGCTGCGGTGGTGCTCACAGTCACCCGCAACAGCTGAGGCAGCATGGCCCGACCCTGCACGTTCGGCATCGAGGAAGAATACCTGCTGGTGAACCTGGACACGGGGCAGGTGCCAGCCACACCTTCGCCAGCCGTGCTCGGGCGTTGTCGCAAGGCGCTGGGCCAGCATTTTGCCCAGGAAATGTTCCGCAGCCAGATCGAGGTGGCCTCGCCGGTGTTCGCCAACCTGTTAGAGGCACGCGAGTTCTTCCAGCACAGCCGCCAGCGGCTGAACACAGCGCTGGCCGAAGAGGGCATGGGCCTGTACGGCGCGGCAAGCCACCCCAATGCCGCCTGGCTGCGTCAGAAACCTGCAACCCCTGCGCATTACCAGCAACTGTTCGCTGACTACCGGCATGTGGCGCGGCGCAGCCTGCTCAACGGCCTGCATGTTCACGTGGGCGTACCGCCAGGTTGCGACCGCATCCAATTGATCAACCGTGTACTGGGCTGGCTGCCTCTGTTGCTGGTGCTGAGCACGTCATCCCCGCTGTGGGCAGGCCAGTGCACCGGCTACATGAGCTACCGGCGGGTAATTTGCGGGGAGTGGCCGCACATGGGTTTGCCCGAGCCGTTGCCGGACTGGGCTGCCTACGAGCGCTACCGTGCATTGCTGCAACGCACAGGGTCGCTGGCCGCGGATGGCGACTTCTGGTGGGCGATCCGGCCTTCACGGCGCTTCCCGACGGTCGAACTGCGCATCTGCGATGGCTGCCCGCGGCTGGAGGACGCGCTGTGCATCGCCGCGCTATTTCGTCACCTGGTCGAGCACAGCATCGTGTACCGGCACGACTCGTCCGCCTGCAACCGCGAGCAGCGCTGGATCACCCAGGAAAACTACTGGCGCGCCATGCGCCATGGGCGCCAGGGCGAGTTCATTGGCCTGCATGAGCAGCAGCCGGTCACGGCCGCAGGTTGGTTGGCCCAGTTGCAGGAACAGTTGCCGATCGACACTGTAGACGCCGAACGCGCCTTCCTGCATGCACAACGCCTGCTGCGCGATGGCACCCATGCCGACCAGCAGCTGCAATGCCTGGCCCAGGCCAGCGCTGCAGGCTTGGGCAGGGCGCAGGCATTGCGAGCCGTGGTGGCCGCCGGGGCTTGCAATTAGCCGGGGTTGACCGAAAATGGCCGCGCCTTTCGCAGCCACCCGGAACCACCTGCGCCATGATGCTGATCAAGCAATTCCCCGACATTTCCCTGGACGACACGTTGTTTGTCTTCGCCCTCGAAGCCGAGGCCGGCGATGTATTCGCTGACGTCAATACCGTGTTTACCGGCATCGGCAAGGTCAATGCCGCCATCGCCCTGACCAAGGCCATTGCCGCGCGCCGGCCCAGGCTGATCGTCAACCTCGGCTCGGCCGGCAGCCAGCGCCATGGCAAGGGCGAGGTGGTGTGCTGCACCCGCTTCGTGCAGCGCGACATGGATGTGACCCCACTGGGCTTCGCCCGTTACCAGACACCTTTGTCGGACATCCCGGTGGTGCTGGAGCATGGGGCGCAAATCCCCGGCCTGGCCCTGGAAACCTGCGGCAGTGGCGACAGCTTCGAGATCAACCATGGCGATGCACCCTATGACGTGGTCGACATGGAAGCCTACGTGCTGGCGCTGATCGCACGCAGCGAAGGCATCCCGTTCGTGTGCCTGAAGTACATTTCCGATGATGCCGGCAGTGATGCGGCGCAGGACTGGGCGGTACAGGTGCACCTGGCTGCCGAGGCCTTCAGGCGGGTGCTGTTTAGCCCGGTGTGACCGCTGGTCGGTGTTTGGGCCAGTCGAAAAAAACCATCGATGAAGGCTCTCCTCGAAAACGGTAGGACGGCCTTCGCGGGCAAGCCCGCGAATGGGCCAACACCGGTACACCAGAGGAGAGGCCCCCATGCCTAACAAACCCCACGACCAGTTCAGCATGCAGAACCCGCTGACCCAGTACCCGCATCCACCATTCCCGGCCCAAGGCCAACCAGCACCGGGGCTGGATGCCAACATGCAGCCCGAGCCAGACCACGGCGAAACCACCTACAAGGGTTTTGGCCGCCTGGCAGGGCGCAAGGCGCTGATCACCGGTGCGGATTCGGGCATCGGCCGTGCAGTGGCCATCGCCTTTGCCCGTGAGGGTGCCGACATTGCCCTCAACTACATGCCCATCGAGCAACCCGATGCCCGCGAAGTCATCAAGCTGATTGAAGCCGAAGGCCGCAAGGTGGTGGCAATTGCCGGTGACCTGAAGGATGAGCAGTTCTGCAAGGAGCTGGTCGACCAGGCCCATGAGCAACTTGGCGGGCTGGACATCCTGGTCAACGTCGCCGGCAAGCAGGAAGCGCGCAAGGACATCAGCCAGATCAGCCACGAGCAGTTCGACCACACCCTGAAAACCAACGTCTACGCGCTGTTCTGGCTGTGCCAGGCGGCCGTGCCGCTGATGCCGGCGGGGGCGACCATCATCAACACCGCCTCGATCCAGTCCTACCAGCCTTCGGCCACCTTGCTCGACTATGCCACCACCAAGGCCGCGATCGTCGCCTTCACCAAGGCCTTGGCCAAGCAGGTGATCGAGCGCGGCATCAGGGTCAATGCCGTGGCCCCGGGGCCCATCTGGACCGTGTTGCAGCCCAGTGGCGGCCAACCGCCGGAGAAAATCCCCGAGTTCGGCGCACAAACGCCGATGAAGCGACCGGGGCAACCCGCCGAGTGTGCGCCGGTGTATGTGTTGCTGGCCAGCCAGGAGTCCAGCTACATCACCGGCGAGGTGTTCGGCGTGACCGGCGGCAACCCGCTGCCGTAGGGCGGGGCGGCTAAACCTTCGCCGCCGGTTGCAGTCGATTCAGGTATTGGCAGGCAACCCTGGGAGCACCTTCAATGGCTAGGGCAATCTGGAAAGGCGCCATCAGTTTCGGTCTCGTGCATATCCCCGTGGCCCTCAATACCGCGGTGCGCACCGAGCGGGTCGATTTCGACTGGCTCGACAAGCGCAGCATGGAGCCGGTCGGCTACAAGCGGGTGAACAAGGTCACTGGCAAGGAAATCGACAAGGACAACATCGTCAAGGGCGTCGAGTTCGAGAAGGGCCGCTATGTGGTGATCAGCGAGGAGGAAATCCGCAAGGCCCGGCCCGAGGCGACCCAGACGATCGATATCTTCTCCTTCGTGGAGGCTGGCGAGATCCCGCTGCAGCACTTCGACACGCCGTATTACCTTACCCCCGACCGCCGTGGCGGCAAGGTATACGCCTTGCTGCGCGAAACCCTGGCGAAGACCGGCAAGGTGGCGCTGGCCACGGTAGTGCTGCACACCCGCCAGCACCTGGCGTTGTTGCGGCCGCTGGATGATGCGCTGGTGATGATCACCTTGCGCTGGCCCGAAGAAGTGCGCGGGCTGGAAACGCTGGAGCTGGACAGCAGCGTCACCGAGGCCAAGGTGGACAAGCGCGAACTGGACATGGCCAAGCGGTTGGTCGAAGACATGAGCGGGCAGTGGAAGCCTGCGGATTACCACGATGCCTTCCGCCAGACCATCATGGACCTGGTGGAAGAAAAGGCCAGCAAGGGCAAGATCGAGACTGTGGAGAAGGGCGAGGCGACGGAAGCAGGGAAAGGCGCGGACATCCTCGACCTCACCGAACTGCTCAAGCGCAGCCTCGGTGGCAAGAAGCCGGCGAAGAAGACACGCAAGGCGTCGTGATTCCGTTGCGCTTGCACTGGGTGGGAAATTGCCCAGCCCTTTGGGGCCGCGCTGTCGCGCGGAGAACAAATATCGCTCGTTTGAAGCGTCCTTTGTAGGAGCAGCCTTGTGCTGCGAAGAGGCCGGTACAAGCAATAGACAGGCTTTGTCAGTACCGGCCTCTTCGCAGCACAAGGCTGCTCCTACAGAAACTGCTGAACCAGGAGTCAAACACAAGCCTCATCAAACCTGTGTCTGCAACCCAGCCAGATAATCACCAAACCCTTCGCGGGCGCGGCTGTCGCTCCGGCTGCTGGTGGCCACGCTGTGCCTGGCGGTCCATACGATCTGCGCACCACTGGCCTGCAGGTCGCTGACCAGTTGCACATCCTCATGCGCCGCCAGTGGCTGGAAGCCGCCCACACGATCATAGGCGTCGGCACACACACCCAGATTGGCCCCATGCACATGCCGATGCCCCTCATGTGCCTGGTAACGGCTGTGGTACAGCTTGCGCAAGGCCGCTGTCTGCCAGGGTTGCCAGTGCTCGACATGCACCGTGCCGCATACGACCTCGGCATCACAGGCCAGTTGCGAAAGCAGCCAATGTTCCGGCACACGGCTGTCGGCATCGGTGAACGCCAGCCATTTCGCGCCGCGCTCGACCATGTGTGCCGCGCCCACCCGGCGGGCCAAGCCTACATTGCCGGCATCCACCGACAGCATCTGCACACCGTAGCGCCTTGCCACAGCGGCACTGCCATCACTGCAGCGGTCCAGTACCACCAGTACCTCGACCCGTTGCCCCGACTGCCGAGCCTGAAGGGCAGCAGCCTGCATTGCGCGCAGGCACCGCCCCAGGTGTCGCGCCTCGTTGTGCGCCGGAATGACCACGCCAATCATGGGCAGGTCTCGTCCAGGTCGACCACGCTGGGCTGAGAGGACCAGTACTCCAGCAAGAAGTCCGCCTCGTCATGCTGGAACTGCAGATACAGCGGAAGGTGCCGGGCTAGCATGCGGTGCACTTCACGCCCGTCCTGCGGGCAGCCGGCGATGGGATGCTTCCAGTGGCAGGCCAGCAGCCCGCCGTCGTAGGTCAGGCTGGCCACTGACTGTTCGATCACCTGCAACCAGTCGGTCGGGTCGAGGTAGTAACCCACCTCGCTCAGCACGATCAGGTCGAAACGCCCACCTGGCCAGTCCGCCGGCAGCCGCGCCAGCTCCACCGAGACATTGCGCAGCCCAGTCAAGCGTTCACCGGCCAGCGCTACCGCAGTAGGGTCCAGGTCCTGACACACCAGGTTGGCACAACGCTCGGCCAGCAAGGCGCTGAGCTCGCCATTGGCGCAAGCGGGCTCGAACACGCGCTGGTAGCACTGGCGCGGCAGGCAGGCCATGACCAGCTCGCGCTTGCGCTTTTCGTACCAGCGGGTGCGAAAGGCCCAAGGGTCTTCACTGGTGGCGTATAGGTCGGCGAAATACTGTGGGTCGAGGCTCATGACAACTCCATTTACAGGAACACCAGTTCGAAAGGTTGCAGCAGACAATCCAGCAAGTTCGGCGGCAGTACGGGCGGGCGCTGGCCGTCCGGTTCGAGTTGGCTGACATGGGCGGCCAGGGCCTTGCGCTTGCGGGCCAGGCTGGCCTCGTCCAGCTGAATGCGGTGGGCACGCGGCCACGGCAGACGCGGGTCGTCCGGTCGTGCCCAGTGCCACGCCCACACGGGTACCTCAAGGCATTGCACCTTGCGCATCCGGGCCGCCTGCGCGGCAGCCCGGCCTATTGCTTTGTGGTCACAGTGGCCATCGCCGCTCCAGGTAGCCATCAGCAGGTCGTCAGGCCTGAGCAACTGGCTCAGGTGGTTGAGTAGAAACGCCTCGTCACGTGGCAACGCGCCGTCCTTGAGGTGGAGCCGCCGCCAGTCCAGGCGGCCGAGGTCGAGGTCAAGCTGTTGCAGGGCATGGCGGCTCTCCAGTGGCCTTTGCCGGCGCAGGCGGTGTTCGCTCCAGTGGGTAGAGCCGGGGTGACTGGCTTCACCATCGGTGGCGGAAATCAGCACCAGGTCGTCTTCCCGGCCGTGGAAGCCCGCCAGCAGCCCACCGGCCATGAGAATCTCGTCATCGGGGTGCGGTGCCAGCAGCACCAGGCGGCGGCCCGGCGGGCACAATTGCTGAGGGGTGATCCAGGTGGCCCTGGCCAGGTGCGCGGCCTGCTGCCAGTCCGCCCACGGTGTACCGCTGTTCGCCTGGATCAGGTTCTCGCTCATAGTTGCCAGACTCCCGCCGGCTGTTTTGCCAACTGCTCCCCGAGCGCCGCCAGGTCGCGCTCGGCATGGCTCTGGCGCAGGAACACCGGCAAGTCGGCACTCAGCCGGGCAAAGTGGTTGTCACGGCAGAAAGGAGTGGCGCCCAGCGCCCGGCCAACGTGGTGGATCACCTGTTCAACGGCCTGTTCCACCTGGGCGCGGGTGCGGCGCACTTCGAAGCTGGCGTCTGCGCCTGGCTGGCGGTCGATCCATGCCGCGCATTCGCGCAGTGCCGCCCTGGCGCCGTACAAGGCGGCATCGACCGCGCCCAGGTGAGCATCGGCATGTGGGTCGGGGCGGGGGTTGCGGCAGTGTTCGCGCAGGTAATCGGCCAATGCCTCGGCCGCGCCGTACCAGCAGGCTGCAATGCCAGCACCGCCATGCCAGAAGCCGGGGCGTGACAGGTATTGCCCGGGGCGGCCGATGGCGATGCCAGGGGTGTGGTTGAACTCGACTTCGACACTGGCGGTGGTGGCCATGCCGATGGCCTGCCAGCGGTCTATGGCAAGGTCCTGGCTGGGATGGGACAGTTCGATGGCCACCAGCTGGGGCTGGCCGTGCTGGTCCCAGGCCGTGACCAGCGCCCGGTCGATCTGCAGTGCGCCCGAACACCAGGCCTTGCGACCCTCCAGGCGGACCTGGTCGCCATCACGGGCGACAATGCAGGCGCGGGCATCCGGCGGTTCGGCGGCCCACACGCCCCATATACCCTCGGCAGCGTGGTGTGCAGCCGCGCATTCGGCAAGGATCGCCGCCGCGTCGGTGTGGCCCTCGTACAGCTTGGCCAAGGCCAGGTCACAGCCAGCCACCCGGGCGAGGGCTTGCCAGCGCCGTAGCGTATTGCCCTGGCCAGGCAGGGGCAGCAGGTCGAGGTGGTCGGCTTGCAGTGCCTGAATCAGCTGCGGCAACTGGGTATCGAGGTTGAGCGGTTGCTGCCGCTCGCCGAAGGCCCGCAACAGGCGATCGAGGTTGGTCAGGTCAAAATCCTGGACGATGCTCATGGGCTCGGCTCCTTGGTGAGGCATTGCGGGCGTAGCGCTGCAGGCAAGCCGTCATCAGGCCAGCCCCAGCTGCTTGCGCATGCCCACGGTGATCGATTGCCTGGTCTTGCCATAATCGGCCCAGGGGTCGTCCACATCGCTCAGTCGTTCAAGCACGTTGCCGATGTTCCACTGGTTGGCGCCCTTGAGTTGCGGCAGTTCCTCGCGCCAGATCGGCACGGATACCGGCAGGCCTTCGCGTGCGCGCAGGGTATACGCGCAGGCGGTGGTAGCCCCCTTGCCGTTGCGCAGGTAGTCGATGAAGATGCGCCCGATGCGATTTTTGGGCCCGGACACGGCACTGAGCCTGTCGGGGAACAACCTGGCCAGGTAATCGACGATGCCGTGGCTGAATGCCTTGACTTCATCCCAGCTGGCACGCCGGGTCAGCGGCACTACCAGGTGCATGCCTTTGCCGCCACTGGTCTTGAGAAAAACCTTCAGGCCCAGCTCAGCCAGCAAGGTGAGGGCCAGTTGGGTGGCTTCCAGCATGGCCTTCCACGGCAGTGCCGGGTCCGGGTCAAGGTCGAGGACGAAGCGGTCGGGCTTGTCGAAGTCCTTGTCGGTGGCGTTCCAGGTGTGCAGTTCGAGCATGTTCATCTGCACTGCGCCGATCAAGGTGTCGGCGCGATTGATGACCATCGCCGCCTGGCCGGCCTCGGCCTTGTCATAGCTGAGCACGTTGGGCAGATGCAACTGGCCGGCGTTCTTCTGGAAGAACAGCTCCCCGGCCAGCCCGTCCGGAGCACGTACCAGTGCCACCGGGCGATTCTTGAGCTGGGGCAGTATCCATTGGCTGACAGCGGCGTAGTACTCGGCGACCTCGCGCTTGGTAACGCCGCTGGTGGCGTCGACCACCCGCTCGGGGTGGGTCAGGCGCAGCTCGCCCAAAGCCTCGGGGGCCTTGGCCTGCTTGCGCTTGGGCAGGGTCTTGGCGGGCATGCTGCGCTCCAGGTCGATGGCGGTAGCCGGTTTGTCATCGCGCAGGCCGTGGAACACCGAGTGGCGCACGATGCCGTCACGGGTCATCTGGGCATAGGCGACTTCGGCCAGCAGTTGCGGTTTCAGCCAGTGCACGCCCCGGGCTTCGGCCCCGGTGGGCGGGTTGGGCAGGGCCGGCTCGGCGGTTTCCAATGGTTTGAGCCGGGCATGGATGCTGGCCAGCGTGGTTGCACTGAAGCCGGTGCCGACCTTGCCGGCATAGCGCAACTCGCCGCTGTCGTTGTCGTGCAAGGCCAGCAGCAGGGCACCAAAGCCGCTGCGGCTGCCTTTGGGGTCGGTGTAGCCGACGATCACGAACTCCTGGCGCTGCTTGCACTTGAGCTTGATCCAGTCGGGGCTGCGGCGGCCGCTGTAGGGGCTGTCGACGCGCTTGCCGATCAGGCCTTCGAGTTGCAGCCGGCAGGCGCTGTCGAGCAGGGATTCGACCGGCTGGTCAAAGTCGGCGGAGTACTTGAGCACGTCCGATTCGTTGTGTTCCAGCAAGCGCTGCAAGGTGTCGCGCCGGTCCTGCAGCGGTAACTGGCGCAGGTCCTGGCCGCCCAGGAAGGGCAGGTCGAACAGGTAATAGGTGATGTGCTCGTCATGCTCGGTGTCGAAAGCGTTCTGCAGCGCCTGGAAGTCCGCCGCGCCGTTTTCGCCAGCCACCACCACCTCGCCATCGAGCCAGGCCGAATCGAGGCCCAGCGCACGCAAGGCGGCAACCTGCCTGGGCATCTTGCCGCTCCAGTCATGGCCATTGCGGGTGAACAGGCGCACGTCATCACCGTCGATGCGGGCAAGGATGCGGTAACCGTCGAACTTGACCTCGTAGCGCCAGTCGCCACTGGGCGGGGAGTCGACCAAGGTCGCCAGTTGTGGCTGCAGCTGCGCCGGCAACGGCACCTTCCGGCCTTTGCTGGCGGCTTTGCGACGTGGCGCGGCGGCCTTTTTTGCTGTCGGCTTGCGCGGCACCAGCGTGCGGTCGCTGAGCACGCTGTCGGGCTGGGCGTCGACGATGCTGTACTCGGCTTCGCTACGCGCCTGGCCGTCGTGCGACTTGACCAGCATCCACTGCTCCTTCTTGCCGGCCAGGTGGGTGCGGAACAGGTTCCATACACCGCCGAGCTTTTCGCCTTGCAGGCGGAAACGCAGTTTGCCCTTGGCATAGGCCTCATGCGCATCACCTTCGGGCTCCCAGATGCCCCGGTCCCAGACGATCACGTCGCCCGCGCCGTAATGGCCTTCGGGGATATGGCCTTCGAAGTCGGCGTAGTCCAGCGGGTGGTCCTCCACGTGCACGGCCAGGCGGCGCACCTTGGGGTCCAGCGACGGCCCTTTGGGGATGGCCCAGCTTTTCAGCGTGCCATCGAGTTCCAGGCGGAAGTCGTAGTGCAGGTGGCTGGCATCGTGCTTCTGGATGCAGAACTGCAGCGCGTGGGCCCGCTTGCCACGGCTGCGCTTGCCGCTGGGCTCGGGCGTGGCATTGAAGTCGCGCTTGCGCGCATATTCCTGCAGGGGCTTGGCCATGGCGGGCTCCGGGCGGTTCGCAGTCTCTAATCTGGGAGGCAACGGCCCGGGCGGTAGTTCAAAAAAACTCTGAATCTTCAAACAGCAAGTGCAGTCGACCGAATGAAGCCACCTGACGGAGAACGCACATGGCCCGAACAGATAAACCGAAGCCCTATACCCCCACTGAAATCGACGACACCGAAGACCGCATGGGCAGCGTGCATGAACTGGACTTCGACGAGCGCCTGGACGAGCGCGAGGGGCGTGCGGGTGACGAGCGACCGGCCGCGGACGTGGCCCGCGAGTTCCCGCCCCGGCGCGTGGCCGAAAGCGGCATGACTGGCGGCGAGGCGTTGAGCGACAGCCTGCACGAGGACAACGTCACCTACGACGACCTGAGCCCGGACACCTTGCTGGACGAGACCGGTGCCCGTGACCCGCACGAACCCGGTGGCAGCGGTGGCCCTGCAGACAAGACCCTTAGGCGGGTAGAGGCCAATGAGATTGGCGGCGGCATAGGCCTGGACGAAGCCGAACTGGCCCGCTCCGCACCGCTTGATGGCGAACCGTGGGCCGATGATGTGATCGATGACGAGGAGAGCAAGCCATGAACGAGTTGCGTTGTGCCTGTGCAGATTGTTCCTGCACCGTGGATGCCAATGCCTTGCGGCTCGAAGGCAAGGTGTATTGCTGCGAGGCCTGTGCCAACGGGCATCGCAATGGCGAGCCGTGCCGGATGCCGGATTGCCAATGCGGGGAAAAAACCAAGGAAAGCGCCGTGGACAATGCGCTGGACGAGACTTTCCCGGCGAGTGACCCGATTTCGCCCTGAAACATCGCCGTCTCATAGGTTCTGCATAGGTCTATGGGGCGGTGATGATCCTGTAGGAGCGGCCTTGTGTCGCGAACGGGCCGCGAGGCGGCCCCAGAATTTCAGCTTCGCACGGAAAATTGCCGGGGCCGCTTTGCGGCCCTTTCGCGACACAAGGCCGCTCCTACAAAACACGCGCCAAGCCTGCAGAATCAGTGAGTCTGCCAGATGCCGTTGCTACGCTCGCAATCGGTGCGGGCCTGGCCCAGGCTGGGAGTGTCGTAGTAGTAGGTGATCACCCGCGCATCCTTGGGCAACGCCGGCTTGTCACCGCCAGTTGCCTTGGGGTTGGCCAATGCCTCCTGGGTCAATGGCGCGATGCAACTGCCAACGCTGCCATCGGCACAGCGCGCGACCTTGTGCTTTTCGCTGTTGAGCATGTCCTTGCTCTCATTGCTGCACGACCAGTTGATCGCTTCGGCGGGCAGGTTGCTGTAGCTGTAGCAGCTGTGTCGCTCCACCGGCGTTACCGCCTCGCTGGAGGAGCGAGTGAGCACGTTGCAAGCTTCGGCCAGGGCCTGGCCGCTGAGCAGGCTGGCCATCATCAGTATCAACATCGGCTTCAAGACAGCGCTACGCATTTGCCACCTCCCGAGCCAATGGCCCTTGTCAGGCCTAGGCAGGCTTGTCGCGCCGGCGCATGGCCTTGGCGCGTTTCTCGAGGATCAGGTAGACAAGCACCGCCAGCAACAGCGGCACCAGGTAGTACAGCGTGCGGTAGCCCAGCAGGGCCGCCACCAGCGTGCCCTGGGCGAGCTGCCCATGCAGCAGGGCCAGGAACACCGTTTCCAGCACACCCAGCCCGGCCGGGATATGCGCAACCACACCAGCAACGCAGCTGATCAGCAGGATGCCAAGAATCGACGGGTAGAAGGCTTCGCCAGGCAGCAACCAGAAGATCAGCAGCGCCATCAGCGCCCAGTTGCTGGCACCCAGTACAACCTGGCACAGCGCCAGGCGCAGCGACGGCAGCGTTACCTCATGGTCGCGCCAGCGCCAGGTACGCTTTTTGGCGAAGCCACAGGCCAGCAGGTAGCCAGCGGCAATCGCCAGCAACACCACGCCGATCAGTTGCAGGCCGCTGGCACCGACCGCCCAGTTGGCGGGCAGCTCGACCAGGCGCAAGGCGAACACGGTGCCAGCCAGCAGCATGTAGCCCATCCAGTTGGTCAGCAGGCCCAGGGTGAGGATACGGGTGATGGTAGCCGTGTCCAGGCCCAGGCGGCTGTAAAGCCGGTAGCGCAAGGCAACGCCACCCACCCAGGTGGTGAAGTTGAGGTTGAAGGCATAGCACACGAAGGCCACTGGCAAAACCTGGCGTGCCGGCAGGTGGTGGCCGGTGTAGGCCCGAGCCAGCAGGTCGTAGCTGGCGAACGTCAGGTAGCTGCACCCGGCCAGCGCCAGGCCTATGGCCAGGGTGCCGGGCTTGTAGGCCAGCAACGACTGGCGCACCTCGTTCCAGTCCAGGTTGCGCGCCAGCAGGTACAACAGCGCAGGGATCAGGATCAGGAATGCCAGGGTGAACAGCCGCTTGCCCCAGGTTTTCCAGTGTTTACGCGCCATCAGGTTTGGCCCTCGTGGTAGTCACCCTGTGCCTCGGCCTCCGGCTGCACCGAGCGCAGGTGCTGGCGGTGCGCCGGGAACCAGCCGGCAATCCGCGGGAAATGGCGGATCACGTGGAAGCACACGAAAATCAGTGGCGCCCGCCACCAGTAGCCGCGAACCATGCGTTCCAGGGTGACCGGCTTGCATTGTTCGCGGGCCAGCTGCTGCAGGTGCTGGTTGAGCTGCTGGTTGAAGGCGCGATCACGGATGAACAGGTTGGCTTCCAGGTTGAACGACAGGCTGAGCGGGTCCAGGTTGCTGGAGCCGACCGTGGCCCACTCATCGTCCACCAGCGCCACCTTGCCGTGCAGCGGCCGCTGGCAATACTCGTGAATGGCCACACCATCGCGCAGCAGGTAGTTGTACAACAGCCGCGACAGCGCCCGCACCCAGCGCATGTCTGGCTGGCCCTGCAGGATCAGCCGCACCTCCACGCCACGCCGGGACGCATTGCGCAGTTCACGCATCAGCCGGTAACCCGGGAAGAAATACGCGTTGGCCACCACGATGCGCTGCCGGGCGCTGCGAAACGCCTGCAGGTAGTGGGCCTCGATATCGGTGCTGCGCACCCCGTTGTCGCGCTCGACCAGCACGGCGCTGCAGGTACCGGCAGGCTCGGTCAGCGGGCGTACGGCGCTGGGCGGCTGCAGCACCGGCGACATCAGGCGCTTGCTGGCGGCATGCACCTGCGCCACCACCGGGCCGGCGACTTCCACGGCATAGTCCTGCTTGGCCATGGCACCAAAGTCGCCCAGGTGGTCGGCGCTGTAGTTGATGCCGCCAATGAAGGCCCGCTCGCCATCGACGACCACGATCTTGCGGTGCAGGCGCCGGAACAGGTTGGTGCGCATGCCCACCAGCCTCGGCTGAGGGTCGAAGGCGTGGAAACTGACCCCGGCATCGGTCATGGCCGCAATGAAGGTGTCGGGCAGGTCGGCCGTGCCATAGCCATCCACGGCCACTTCGACACGTACGCCGCGTTGGGCGGCATCGATCAGGACCTGCTGCAATTGCTGGCCAACCTTGTCATCGAAGATGATGAAGGTCTCCAGCAGGATTTCCTCCCGTGCCTGGGCCATGGCCTCGAACACGCGGGGGTAGTATTGCTCGCCATTGATCAGCAACTGCACGCTGTTGCCGTCTACCCAGGGTCGGTTCACAGTTTGATCTCCGCAGCCAGAGGGGCGTGGTCGGAAAGGTGCGACCACGGGTACTTCGACAAAACCTGGGCCGTGCCGGGCATGGCATTGCGCAGGTAGATGCGGTCCAGGCGCAACAGCGGCAGACGCGCCGGAAAACTGCGCGCCGGGGTGCCGAAGTGCTCGCCGAAGGCCTCTACCAGGTGTTCGCACAGCACGGCATCGGCCTTCAGCCGCCAATCGTTGAAATCGCCGGCGATGATTACCGGCGCCTTGGGCGGCAGGCTGTCGAGCAGGTCCAGCAGCAGCTTTACCTGGCGTTGCCGGTGGGCCTCGCGCAGGCCGAGGTGCACGCACACCGCATGCACCTGGTCATGGCCCGGCACCTCCAGCTGGCAGTGCAGCAGCCCGCGCTGCTCGTTGCCCTGCACCGAGACGTCCAGGTTGTCGAAGCGGCTGATGGGGAATTTCGACAGCAGCGCGTTGCCGTGGTCCCCATGGGGGTACACCGCATTGCGGCCGTAGGCGAACTGCGGCCACATGCTGTCGGCCAGGAACTCGTACTGTGGCGTATCCGGCCAGGCCGGGTGGCGCAGGGCATGTTGCTGGTGGCTACCGTGCACTTCCTGCAGGAACACCAGGTCGGCGCCGGTGGCGCGCACGGCTTCGCGCAACTCGGGCAGGATGAAGCGCCGGTTGAAGAAGGTGAAGCCCTTGTGCACGTTCAACGTCAGTACATTCAGCCGACGCACGGCGGTGATCTTGTCGATGATGCCGTGCGGGGCAGGCAGGGTCCTGTTCACAGGGTCACCTCCGGCACCACGCCAGGCTCGGTCATCAGTTCATGGTCCAGCGACAGCTTCTGCAACAGGCGCCGGGCGTCATAAGGCGCATGGACTTTCTGGTCGTTGTCGAAATAGCAGTAGACGTCCCGGGCAGCGCGCCGTGGTGGCGGCCCAGGCACCACCAGCTGGGCATCGTCGGCCTGGCGGCCCTGGCTCCAGTGCTGGATGCGCTGCTTCCAGCGCCGCAGCGCCTGAGCGGTATAGCCACTGCTGTACAGCTCGACATCGCCATGCAGGCGCATGTACACGAAGTCGGCGGTAAGGTCCTCGACATAGGGCCATTTACCGGCACTGTCGGCCACTACCAGCGCTACCTGGTGCTTGCGCAGCAACTTGATGAAGGCTTCGCACAAAAAGCTTTCGTTGCGGATTTCCACCGCGTGGCGCAGCCGTGCGTTGCCCTTGATATCGGTGCTGCCGTTGTCCTTCAGGCGCTGCGCACACCCCTGTGCGCATTCGCGGGCCTCCTTGCGGCTGTGCGGTAGCAGTTCGAGAAAACGGGCGAAGCGGCCTTCGTCGAACTTCATGTTCGGCGGAAACTGCCACAGGAACGGGCCCAGCTTCTTGCCGAGCAGCAGCGGCCCGGATGCGAAAAAATTGGCCATGGCTTCTTCGATGTCCTTGAGCCGCCGTACATGGGTGATGTAGCGCGGGGCTTTTACCGCGAACACGAAGCCGGGCGGCGTCTGGTCATGCCAGCCCTGGTAGCGTTCGGGTGTTTGCAGGCTGTAGAACGAGCCGTTGATTTCAATGCTGTTGACCGCCCGCGAAGCGAACGCCAGTTCGTCGTCCTGGGGTAGGCCCTTCGGGTAGAAGTCCTTGCGCCACGGGCCGTAGCGCCAACCGGAGATGCCGATGCGGATATCGCTCACGCTGCCTTCCTCATTGCCAGTCCTTGTTCGGTCACTCTGAAGGTGCGACTGGTGAACAGCGGCCAGGGTTCAGCACGGTTGACCAACGGAAAAGGCTGATGCCGCGTGGAACTTTGCGGCCCGCGGCGTTTCCACCGCATACCTGCTACGAGGAAGGGCGCCAGGATGAAATTCGACCGTTTCGCCCAATGGCTGGCCAATTGGGCCGGCCGCCCGCTGACTTTTGGCATCGCCTGCCTGCTGATCCTGATCTGGGCAGTGACCGGGCCGCTGTTCGGCTTCAACGACACCTGGCAACTGGTGATCAACACCTCGACCACCATCATCACGTTTCTCATGGTGTTCCTGATCCAGAACACCCAGAACCGCGACAACGACGAACTGCACATCAAGATCGATGAGCTGTTGCGCACAACCCAAAAGGCGCACAAGGCGCTGCTGGACCTTGAAGACATGGATCCGGCCGAGCTGCATGCCCTGCGCAAGCAATACCGGCAGATGGCCGGGCAGGGTGACGATGCGCATTCAACCAAGGAATGACCTGTCAACCCTGGAGGCAAGCATGGCCAGACATATCGTCCACTTCACCGGGCCTATCAATTCATCCACCTGCGGCAACCTGATCAACACCTGTTCGCGGGCGTTGCAGCAGGGCGCCGACGCCCTGCAACTGAACATCGCTACCATGGGCGGCGAGTGCAGCTACGGGTTTACCTTGTACAACTTTCTGCGGGCGTTACCGGTCGAGGTGCATACCCACAACCTGGGCACGGTGGAATCCATGGGCAACATCATCTTCCTGGCCGGGGAACGGCGCACGGCATGCAGTTACAGCAAGTTCCTGTTTCATCCTTTCCACTGGACCTTGCATGGCTCGGTCGACCACTCACGCATGGCTGAATACGCGATGAGCCTGGATTATGACCTGCGGCTGTACGCGCAAATCGTCGCCGAGCGGACCGAAGGGGCGGACGAGGTGCTGGATGTACCGCGGTATCTGATGGCCTACCCGCGGATACTCGGGCCCCGGGAGGCATTGGCGAACGGGATGATCCATGCCATAGACGAGATGCCGATCGAGGTGGAGGCTTGTCAGTGGAGTGTGCATGCCTAGCTGATACCTGTGCCGGCCTCGTCGCGGGCATGCCCGCTCCCACAGGTTCAGCACATGCTTCAGAAGCGGTGAAGTACTTGTGGGAGCGGGCAAGCCCGCGAAGGGCCGGCACAGGAGAAAAAGGTCTACCTCACTGACGCTGCCATTGCCCGGTCACACGCCAGCAACGAGCGGATCAGCAGCTTGATCTCGTCCTTGAGCATGGGCACCTGGTCCGGGTGGGCGAACCGGCAATCAGCAATTTCACGCAGCGCCTTGGGATGTGGGGCGTCGGCGAACTCCGCTTCGAACACATAATGCATGCGCTCTGCCGCTTCGTGGCGCATCAGCAGGGTCAGCGATTCTGCCTGCAACCCGGTTTCCTCAAGCAATTCACGCTCCGCTGCCTGTACTGGCGTCTCGCCGGGCTCGATCCTGCCGCCGGGCAGGGTCCAGGCGGCGTTGGGCTTTCTCACCCACAGCCATTTATGGGTTTGTTTGCCATGCCGGCAGATGATCGTTGCGCGATGCTTGACTGGTTTCATTCAGGCTCCCGGGCGAATCCCTCATTCCATGTAGATTCGGCCCCCGGCGGCACTGAACGTTGCGTTGAAAGCGACCAACGGTCAGTAAGGCACCGAACCGCTGAGGGCCTCGATCGCCTCGACCAGCTCGTCATAGCCCACCGGTTTGTTCAGGTGCCGGTCAAAGCCGGACTGGCGTGACTTGTACTGGTCGGCGCTGGCGCCATAGCCGGTCAGGGCGATGGCCGGGGTATGGCGAAGGTGCACGTAGCCACGCAGGGCCTTGATCAGCGCATGGCCGTCCATCACCGGCATGCCGATATCGGACAGGATGATGTCGTATTCCTCACCCGCAGCGGCGTCCAGGGCCTCACGTGGCTTGCTGAAGGCATTGACAGTGGCGCTCTCCATTTCCAGCAGCTCCTGCATTACCGCCAGCACTTCTACGGAATCGTCCACCAGCAACACGCGAATTCCATTAAGGCGGCCCTCGCTCAGTGGCTCCGAGCCTTGCTCACGCTGCGGGAGTTGCGTATCGCAAAGTGGCAGGGTGACCTCAAAGGTGCAGCCCAGGCCCAGCCCCGGTGACTTGGCGCGTACGCTACCGCCATGGGCCTCGACCAGTTGCCGTACCAGCGACAGGCCGATGCCCAGGCCCTCGCGGCTGTGGCTGGCCTGTTGCGGCGTAGCCTGGCTGAACAGGTCGAAGATGTGCTCGAGGCTGTCGTGGCTCAGGCCTACGCCATGGTCGATCACCTGCAACCGCGCGTGGTTTTCGTCGTGGCTCAGCACCAAGCGTATCTCATTGCCCGCCGGGCTGAACTTCAGCGCGTTGTTGAGCAGGTTCCAGATGATCTGCTCCAGGCGGGTAACGTCACCTTCGATCATCACCGGCAGGGTGTCGGCGGGCAGCTCCAGGCGAACCGGGCAGGGGTGTTGCTCGCTCACCACCACATCATGGATGCCCTGCAGGAGGGCGAGCAGATCCACAGGTTGGGTCTTGAGCTTAAGCTTGCCGGTCCGAATGCGCGCCACATCCAGCAGGTCGTCGATGATCCGCGCCTGGCTGGTTACCGCGTCGCAAATGGTACCCACGGCCTTGCTCGCTGCACTGATGTTGCGCAGCGACGGCAGGCGGCGCAGGATTTCGGCATTGAGCTGGATCAGGTTCAGCGGGTGCTTGAGCTCATGGGACATGACGGCGAAGAACTCGTCCTTCATGTGGTTGGTGCTCTGCGTCTCGGCCAACTGCTTGCTCAGGCGCTCTTCGCCCAGGCGCACGCGCTCTTCGGCGGCATGGCTGCTGCTGATGTCGATGAAGGTCAGCACCGTGCCGTCGATTTTCTGCTCGCTGGAGCGGTAGGGCAGCAGGCGCGCCAGGTACCAGTGATCGCTTTGGCCGCCGATTTCACGCTCGATGACGGCCTCGCCCTGGGCCACGGCGCGGGCATCGTCGGCCAGCGCCGGGTAATCCAGGCAGTGGGTGATGTCGAGCAGGGAACGGCCGGTATCGACTGGCAGGATATTGAAGAGGTCGGTGGCGCGGGGCGTGAACCAGCGAATATGCAGGTTGCGGTCGACGAACACCGTGGCGATCTCGGTGCAGGCGATCAGGTTGCTGAGGTAGTCGTTGACCTTGTCGGTTTCCTCGACCTTGTTCTTCAGCTCGTAGTTGACCGTGAGCAGTTCCTCGTTGATCGACTGCAGCTCTTCCTTGCTGGTTTCCAGTTCTTCGCTGGCCGACCGCAACTCCTCGTTGATGGCCTGCATCTCTTCGTTGGAAGCCGTCAGCTCCTCGCTGGAGACCTCTGACTGCTCGATGGTTTCCTGCAGTTGCAGGCGAGTGCGCTGCAGTTCGCGTTCGAGGTTGTGCAGCACCATGCTGTCGGTCTGGCGGATGACGCCGGGTAACGGCAGGGACGGGTCGGGCGCGCGTTCCTCGAACACCACCAGCAGGCAATCGCTGGCGCTGAGGTCGTCCTTGTACGGCTGCACGGTGATTTCCACCTGCAGTTTGCCCATGGTTTCCGCCAGGTCGACAGGGCGCGAGGTGACCGCCTCGGTCCCCTGGCGCGCCTGGAACAAGGTGCTGCGCAGGGCCAGGCGCAGGGGCGGCAGCACCAGGTTGAGCAAGCTGCGGCTCGGTTCGCCACCGGCCACTTGCAGGAAACGCCCCACGCCTTCGCTCATGTGCAGGATATTGCCATCGATATCGACGATCAGGCTGGGCGGCATGCGACGCGCCAGGGCGCGGTAGTGCAGGTCGGCGAACGATGGCTTGCGCCCCGGCTTGGCCTTGGCCAGCGCTTCCGGGGGCCTGCCGGCGGCAGAAGTGCCGGGCAGCTGACGGCCGGAACGGCGGCCGGTATTGCTGGCATCGAGTGCGCGGAAAATGCGATTGCGCTTGTCCACCGGGGCGAACAGTTCATTGGCCACGTCGGCCGACTCCGACGAACCGAGGAACAGGTAGCCACCCGGGCGCAGGGCAAAGTGGAACATCTGCAGGATGTCACGCTGCACCTCGCGGTCCAGGTAGATCAGCAGGTTACGGCAGACAATCAGGTCGATCTGCGAGAACGGTGGGTCCGACAGCAGGTTGTGCCGGGCGAACAGCACCTTTTCGCGAACCTCTTTGCGCACCCGGTAATGCTGGTCTTCCTTGACGAAGAACTGGCGCAGCCGGCTGGGCGGCACGTCGGTGACGATCGCCTCGGGGTATGAGCCACTGCGGGCGATGCCGATGGCGCGTTCGTCCAGGTCGGTGGCGAACACCTGTACCTTGTGCGAGCGCTGCTCCAGTGCCAGCTGCTCGCAAACCAGCATGGCGAGGCTGTACGCCTCTTCGCCGGTGGAGCAGCCGGCCGACCACACGCGTATCTCGTCTGCGCCCTCGGCCGGGTCGCGTTCGCAGACCAGCTGCGGCAGCACATGGCGCTCCAGGGCTTCGAAGGCTTCGCGGTCGCGGAAGAAATTGGTCACGCCAATCAGCATGTCGGCCAGCAATGCCCGGGATTCCGCTGGGTGCTGTTCCAGGTAATGCAGGTAGGCCGCAAGGTCTGCCTGGCCGGTCACATGCAGGCGGCGCTCGATGCGTCGCAGTACCGTGGCGCGCTTGTAGTGCTGGAAGTCGTGGCCGGTATTGCTGCGCAACTGCAGCAGGATCTCTTCGAGCATCGGCTCGCTGGCCTGGGCATCGCCGACACGGGTGCCCAAGGCCGGAGGCAGGGTATCGTCTTCGATTTCCGGGAGCCGGACCTGGCGGGCATTGCGCCACAGCTCCAGCAGCTTCTGCGGCATTTCTGCCGCCGGCAGCACCAGGTCGACCATGCCGGTCTCGATGGCGGCGCGGGGCATGCTGTCGTACTGGGCGTCGTCCGGTGTCTGCGCCAGGGTCACACCGCCTTGCTCCTTGATCCGCGACAGGCCCACGGCGCCATCGGCACCGGTACCGGACAACACCACGCAGAAGGCGTGGTCCTTGTGCACATCAGCCAGGTCACGGAAGAACAGGTCGATGGCCACGTGGTCGCCACGGCGCCGGTTGGCCGGGGTCACCCGCAGGTAGCCGTCGTTGGTGGACAGGCGATTGGCCGGTGAAATCACGTAGATATGGTTGCGCTCGATGGGCACCGGCTCGGTCACCTGGCGCACCGGCATTTGCGTGGTCTCCTGGATGATGCGGTCGGCGACGCTCTGGTGGTCGGGGGACAGGTGCAGGACCACGACGAAGGCCATGCCGCAATCGCTGGGCATTTGCCGGAACAGCGTACAGATCGCTTCCAGGCCGCCTGCCGATGCACCGATGCCAACCACCGGGAAATCCAGGTGGCTGGGGCTGAGTGCCGGGTTCTGGGGCGAGGCAGGTTGCTTAGGGGACGACTTCATGGACGGAGCCTTGTGCAGACCGGAACGTTCAGCCCTCAGCAGCATCATCGGGCGTGTGTGTGGCGGGATTATAGGCCGTCGCCATGTTATTGAGACCTCTGCTTGCGAAGGAAAGTGCGACCCGCCTGTTTCAGTCACGCAAACCTTTTGCCGACCCATGTTTGGTGCCACTGGTCAGTTGCCGGCAAAACCATTGAGCAGACTGTGTGATCGGCGGCTCGGAACCAAGGCATGGCAAACATCCATGCGAGCAGTCAATCCATCGCAAGGAGATACCACATGGCGCAGGATCAAGAGCGAACCAGCCAGCGCGGCGGCACCAAGGAAACCAACCCTGGCAATTTTGCCAATGACCGGGAACGGGCCTCCCGCGCGGGGCACAAGGGTGGGCAGGCTTCTGGCGGCAACTTCGCCAACGACCGCCAACGGGCATCGGAGGCCGGTCGCAAGGGCGGCCAGAACAGCCACGGCGGGGGCCGCCAACAGTGAGTTGAGTGCTCCTGGGCACCCGGTACCCGCAGTGCCGGGTGCCGGCTACCTCCTGTGTACCGGGACTGCAATGGCCTTTGGTACCTGTTGCTCGACATTTTTTTGAATCTTCTGGCCGTACCCCGATCAATCAGGGTGTCATCCATGGAGAAGAGGAGGCCCCTGCGATGCCTGGCCCACAGCTATACATCATCGATTACCAACTGCATGGCAAGCCGCGCAGTTTCATCATCCGTCTGGAGACGCTGGACAACGCCGAGGCCTGGCATTGGGCAAGTTGTGATGCGGGCATCGGCATCATTCCGAAGTTCGGGCGCGAAAAAATCAGAAAAGTCAGCAGGCCGATGGCCGAGCGCTACGGGATTACCGCCGTGCAATGGCGCATATCCGGCAGCAAGCCGAACCAGTCGGTGGGGGGGCCAGCGGCGACAATGTGACCGCTGGCCCAAAGCACTGTGTCGCCTGCTTCGCGGGCATGCCCGCTCTGATAGAACAACACATGACTCATTGGTTCGGCGAGGTCCTGTAGGAGCAGCCTTGTGCTGCGAAGAGGCCGGGGCTGACGAAGCCTGTCTATTGGCTGTACCGGCCTCTTCGCAGCACAAGGCTGCTCCTACAAAGGACGCGTCAGACGAGCAATATTGGTTCTCTGCGCGACAGCGCAGCCCAAAGGGCTGGGCAATCTCCCACAGGGACATCACCAGTTCAAGGAGTGCGCCATACCTGTGGGAGCGGGCGCGCCCGCGAACACCGGCGCAGCCGGTGCCATTCACCGCGTTGGATTCTTTGCGGCTAAAGCCGCTCCTACAGGTACGCGCAGGCCGTCTAGGCACCGGATTCTGGGTCGCTGGCCGGTACGCCCGGGCGGTTTTCTTCGTCATCAGTCACATTGGGGTCGGCATCCGGGTCATCTGCCCGGTCATTGCGCCGGTCCGGCTCGAGCTCCGGCCAGTCATCCTGTGCGCTGCCGCCACCCATCGCAGTAAACTCTTTCATCTCGCAACCCTCGCTCTCGATGAAAAAAAGGCCCGCGATCAGGCGGGCCCAATACAGGAGTGAGAGGCGAAGCCATTGACCACCCCTCATTGAATGAGAGCGGCAATAGCCAGGGGCGGTCGGTTGGATGTCCACCACCCCTGACCAACGGTACTGTCAGGGCTTCTTCAGCACGAGGGTGAGAATGTCGTAGCTGGCGACCAGCTCGCCCAGCTGGTTGGTCACCTCCACATCCCACGCCACCACGCCCTGGGGCTGGCCCAACGGGCTGGTCTTGCCCTGGTCGATCTTGCGCTTGCAGGTCAGGCGCGCCTGGATGGTGTCGCCGATGCCGACCGGGTTGATGAAACGCAGGGTATCCAGGCCGTAGTTGGCCAGTACCGGGCCTGCACCCGGGGAGACGAACAGCCCGGCCGCTGCCGACAACACGAAATAGCCGTGGGCGATGCGCTTGCCGAACTGCGATTCCTTGGCGGCGATCTCGTCGAAGTGCATGTAGAAATGGTCACCCGACAGGCAACCGAAGTTGACCAGGTCGGCTTCGGTCACGGTGCGCCGATGGGTGAGCAGCGACTCGCCGATGCGCAACTGCTCGAAATAGCGGCGGAACGGGTGTACTTCGGTTTCGATCACTTCGCCACCGCGCACGTATTCGCCGGTTACCGCCGTGAGCATGCTCGGCGAACCCTGTACAGCGGCACGCTGCAGGTAGTGCTTGACGGCACGCAGGCCACCCAGCTCTTCACCACCACCAGCGCGGCCCGGGCCACCGTGCTTGAGTTGCGGCAATGGCGAGCCATGCCCGGTGGATTCCTTGGCCGCCTCGCTGTCGAGTACCAGCAGGCGGCCGTGCCAGGCGGCAGCCACTGGAATGGCCTTGGCTGCCACGCTGCGGTCGGCGGTGACCAGGGTCGCCACCAGGCTGCCTTTGCCCCGTGCGGCCAGCGCCAGGGCTTCATCGAGGTCGTCATAGGCCATCAGCGTGCTGACCGGGCCGAACGCTTCGATATCGTGGGCACCGCCTTCGGCATGCGGGTCGCGGGCCTGCAGCAAGGTCGGAGCAAAGAACGCGCCCTCGGCCACGCCCTCGCCACGCGGCGCAAAGCCATCGCTGGCGCCGAACAGCTGGTCGCAGCTCTGCAGCAGGCTGCGCACGCGCTCGGCCACATCGTGATGCTGGTCGTGGGAGGCCAGGGCGCCCATGCGCACACCTTCCAGCGACGGGTCACCGACAACCACCTTGGCCAACCGCTCGCGCAGGCGCGTGGCAACGGCGTCGATGTGCCTGGCCGGTACGATGGCGCGGCGGATGGCGGTGCATTTCTGGCCGGCCTTGGTGGTCATTTCGCGGACCACCTCCTTGATATACAGGTCGAACTCTTCGCTGTCCGGGGCCACGTCCGGGCCGAGGATGGCGCAGTTGAGCGAATCGGCTTCGGCGGTGAACGGCACCGAGTTGCGCACCAGGTTCGGCGTGACGCGCAACTTGGCGGCGGTGTCAGCGGAGCCGGTGAAGGTCACCACGTCCTGGCCTTGCAGGCGGTCGAGCAGGTCGCCGGTGCTGCCGATCACCAGTTGCAGGCTGCCTTCGGGCAACAGCCCGGATGCATTCATCAGCCGCACCACGGCCTCGGTCAGGTAGCTGGTCGAGGTCGCCGGCTTGACGATGCACGGCATACCGGCCAGGAAGGTCGGGGCGAACTTCTCCAGCATGCCCCAGATGGGGAAGTTGAAGGCGTTGATGTGCACCGCCACGCCGGCGCGCGGCACCAGGATGTGGCTGCCGGCGAAATGGCCTTGCTTGCCCAGCGGGATGGCCGGGCCTTCGTGCACCAGATTGCCCGACGGCAGTTCACGGCTGCCGATGCCCGCATAGGAGAACAGCGTGGCGTTGCCGCCTTCGATGTCGATCCAGCTGTCGGCACGGGTAGCACCGCTGTGGTGGGATAGGGCGTAAAGCTGCTCCTTGCGCTCGGCCAGGTACAGGGCCAGTGCCTTCAGGCGGGCAGCGCGTTGCTGGAAGTCCATGGCCATCAGCGTGGCCAGGCCACGGGCGCGGGCAAAGTCCACGGCCTCGGCGAAATCCGGGCGCTCTTCGTGGCTGTAGGCCAAAACGTGGCCATCCAGGGCGCTACGCAGGGCCTGGGCGCCGTGCTGGCCAAGCCAGCGGCCGGCGATGAAGCTTTGCAGGGTAGGGGCGGCAGACATGCTGTTCTCCAATGTAGAGGGGGCGCTGTTACCACAGCGCCACGGTGTAGCCGATGATCAGGCGGTTTTCGTCCACGGCGTTGGTCAGGCCATTGCCGGAACGGAAGGTGACGTTGCGCCAGCGCAGGCTGACGTCCTTGAACGGGCCGCTCTGGATGACATAGGTGATGTCGGTGTCGCGCTCACGCTCACGGCCGTTGCTGACAGTGGCGGTTTCGGCGTGGCGGCCATCGGTGTAGCGGGTCATGAAGCTCAGGCCGGGGATACCCATGGCGACGAAGTCGTAGTCGTAGCGCACCTGCCACGAGTCCAGCCCGGCGCGGGTGAAGGTGTTGTAGGTGACCAGGTTGACGGTGAACGGGTCGCCACCGTTCACGAACGGGAAGGCACTGTCGCCGGACATCTGCTGCCAGGCGGCGGTGAACTTGTGGGCCCGTACGCCGAGGGTGAACATGGCGTTGAAGTTGCGGTTGTCGATGTTGCCGGCACGCTCGGCGCCGTCGTTGCGGCTGTCGAAGTAGCGCAGGTCGGTGCGCAGGCTCAGGCCTTCGCCCAGCGGGCGGGTATCGATCAGGCCGACGAACTGCTGGCGGTAGATGTCCTCGAGCTTGGCGTAGTAGTAGCTGACGCTGGTTTGCGGGGTGATGGCGTAGCTGCCGCCGCCGAAGTCCAGGTGGTCGCTGCTGGCGGCGCCGTAGCCGATGTCGTCGCGGCCCGAGGAATCACGCAGGTTGGCCTTGGTCAGGCGGCCGGCGTTGAAGGTCAGGCCGGCCAGGTCCTGGCTGGTGAGCAGGCCACCCTGGAAGGTGGAGGCCAGCAGGCGGGTGTCGTTGTACACCACCACCGGCAGGATCGGTTGCAAGGTCCCCAGGCGCAGGGTGCTCTTGGCCACCCGCACCTTGCCGGTCAGGCCCAGTTCGCTGTAGTCGTCGACCGGTTCATGGCTGTTCGGGCCGAAAGGCAGCAGGCCGGTATTGCGCCGGTCGCGGCTGGAGTCGAGCTTGATGCCCAGTTGGCCCATGGCGTCGACACCAAAGCCGACCGGGCCTTCGGTGAAGCCCGACTCCAGCTTGGCGGTAAAGCCCTGGCCCCATTCCTCGGCCTTGGCCTGCGGTGCGTTGCTTTGGCGGAAGTCGCGGTTGAGGTAGTGGTTGCGCAGCTCCAGCCGGGCGTGGCTGTCGCCGAGGAAGTCTGCCATCGCCGGCATCGGCAGGGCGAGGGTCGCCAGCCAGGCGGCCGAAATGAAGTGCGTGCGGTTCATTGTTGTTGTTTTACCCGACATGGTTGTTCTTCCCTGAGAGTCAGTGCTTGCTGGCGCCGGCGGCGCCGATTCCGGTCATGGAACGGATGAACTGGGCCAGGTAGCGGCCACGTTCCTGGTTGGCGCGTTCGGAGCTGTCAGTGACCGAGAACACCCAGGCGCCGAGGAAGGCCAGGCTCATGGAGAACAGCGCCGGGTTGCTGTAGGGGAACAGCGCCTTTTCGTGATGCAGCACGTTGACCCACACCGCCGGGCCCAGCACCACCAGCAGCACCGCCGAAACCAGGCCGGCCATGCTGCCGCACACCGCGCCGCGGGTGGTCAGGCCTTTCCAGAACATCGAAAGCAGCAGCACCGGGAAGTTGACCGAGGCGGCCACGGCCAGCACCAGGCCAGAGAGGAAGGCGATGTTCTGCGACTCGAACATCAGGCCGAGGATGACCGCCAGCAGGCCGATCAGCAGCGTGGCGATACGCGACACGCGCATTTCCTCCTGTTCACTGGCCTTGCCCTGGCGCACCACGCAGGCATACAGGTCGTGGGAAACGGCCGATGCACCGGACAGCGCCAGGCCGGCGACCACCGCCAGGATGGTGGCGAAGGCCACGGCGGAGATGAAACCGAGGAACAGATTGCCACCCACGGCCTGGGCCAGGTGCACGGCGACCATGTTGCCGCCGCCGATAATGGCGCCGGTGGCATCACGGTAGGACGGTTCGGTGCCGACCATGACGATTGCACCAAAGCCGATGACGATCAGCAGCAGGTAGAAGTAACCGATGAACCCGGTGGCATAGAACACGCTCTTGCGCGCTTCCTTGGCATCGCTGACGGTGAAGAAGCGCATCAGGATATGCGGCAGGCCGGCAGTACCGAACATCATGCCCAGGCCCAGGGAAATGGCATCCACCGGGTTGGACAGCAGGCCGCCCGGGGCCATGATCGCCTGGCCCTTGGCATGCACGGCCACGGCGCTGGCGAACATCGCTTCGGTGCTGAAGCCGAAATGCTTGAGCACCATGAAGGCCATGAAGCTGGTACCTGAAAGCAGCATCACTGCCTTGATGATCTGCACCCAGGTGGTGGCGAGCATGCCGCCGAAGGTGACGTAGGCGACCATCAGCACACCGACCAGCATCACCGCGTACAGGTAGCTGATGCCGAACAGCAGTTCGATCAGCTTGCCGGCACCGACCATCTGCGCCACCAGGTACATCAGCGCCACCACCAGGGTGCCGAAGGCCGAGGTCAGGCGCACCGGGGTTTGCGCCAGGCGGTAGCTGACCACGTCGGCGAAGGTGTACTTGCCCAGGTTGCGCAGGCGCTCGGCGATCAGGAACAGGATGATCGGCCAGCCGGCCAGTACGCCCAGGGCATACAGCAGGCCGTCATAGCCGTTCATGAACATCATTGCCGAAATGCCCAGGAACGACGCGGCGCTGATCATGTCGCCGGCGATCGCCAGGCCATTCTGCATGCCGGTCAGGCCCCCGCCGGCGGTGTAGAAATCGCTGGCCGAGCGGGTGCGCATGGCAGCCCAGCGGGTGACCAGCAGGGTGAAGCAGACGAACACCATGAACATCGAGATGGCGGTCCAGTTCATTGTGCGCACTCCTGCTTGACCTTGTCGTTGAGCGGGTCGAGCACGTTGTTGGCGCGGTGCACGTAGATGCCGGTCAAGGCGAAGGACAGCAGTACCATCAGCACGCCCACCAGCATGCCAACGGTAGTCACGCCACCGCTGAGGGACTGGCCGAGGGTGCTGGGGGAAAACGCCACCAGCAGGACGAAGCCGTAGTAGATCACCAGCATGGCCAGGGTCAAGCTGCCGTTGAGGCGGCGTTTGCGCTGCACCAGGTGCTGGAAGTCGGGGTGGTTGGCGATGCTTTCGATGCGTTCGGGTGTCATGGGTTGCGATCTCTGGGTGTTGTAATTGTTTTGTTGAGGTCACGCGGGTGTTGCATTGCAATGCTGTTGGTGCGGCCTTTGTAGGAGCGGCCTTGTGTCGCGAAAGGGCTGCGCAGCAGCCCCGGCAATCCATGATCAGGGCCAGGATCCTGGGGCCGCGTTGCGACCCTTTCGCGACACAAGGCCGCTCCTACAGAGACCGCGTCAGTCCGAGAGGGGCTTGGGCCTACAGCTGGTCGAAATCGAGCACCACCTTGTCGCTCACCGGGTAGGTCTGGCACGACAGCACATACCCGGCCGCCACTTCGTAATCCTCCAGGGCATGGTTGCTGTCCATCTCCACTTCGCCCTCGATTACCCGGCACTTGCAGGTCGAGCACACGCCGGCCTTGCACGAGTACGGCAGCTCGGCGCCGATGGCGTTGCCGGCGTCCAGCACGTTCTGGGTGTTGCGTGGCAGGTCGAAGGTAAGGGCGCGGCCGTCGCTGATCACGGTGATGTGGCTGAGCGCCGAGTCCACTTGGCGCGCCGCCTCGCGGGCTTCACGACGGGCTTCGCTGCCGGCGGCTGCGAACAGCTCGAAATGGATACGGTCCTTGGCCAGGCCATTGGCCTGCAGGCTGTCGCGCACCGTCTCGGTCATCGCCTGTGGGCCGCAGATGAACGCAGCGTCCAGATTGGCAACGTCCATCCAGCGCGAGAACAACTGGCCGCACTTGTCGGCATCGATGCGGCCGTTGTACAGGTCGACATCCTGCTGCTCGCGGCTGAACACGAAAATCAGGTTCAGGCGGTCGAGGTAACGGTTCTTCAGGTCTTCCAGCTTGTCGCGGAACAGTGCGCCAGAGCTGGAGCGGTTGCCGTACAGCAGGGTGAAGCGGCTGTGCGGCTCGCTGGCCAGGGTAGTGGCGATGATCGACAGGATCGGCGTGATGCCGCTGCCGGCAGCCACGCCCAGGTAGTTGCCCTGGCGGGCCGGTTCCAGTGGCACGAAGAAGCTGCCCGACGGCGGCATCACTTCCAGTTGCTGGCCTGCCTTGAGCACGTCGTTGGCAAATGCCGAGAAGCGCCCGCCTGGCACGCGCTTCACCGCCACACGCAGTTCGCCATCCTGCACGGCGCTGCAGATGGAATAGGAACGGCGGACTTCTTCGTTATCCAGATGGGTGCGCATGACCAGATACTGGCCCTGGGTGAAACGGAACTGCGCCTGCAGGTGCTCGGGCACGTCGAAGGCAATCGACACCGCATCGCGGGTCTCGTTGCGCACTTGTTTGATGGTCAGGCTGTGAAACTGGCTCATGGCGTTCTCCACGGCTCAAATGCATTTGAAATAGTCGAACGGCTCCAGGCACTCGCGGCAGCGGTAAAGCGCCTTGCAAGCCGTGGAACCGAACTGGCTGAGCAATTCGGTATGGGCGCTTCCGCACTGCGGGCAGCACACCTGCGGCGCCTCGCCGAGCAGGCTGCGTTTGCTGGTGCTGCCCTGTGGCGGGGCGATGCCGTAGGCGCGCAGGCGCTCGCGGCCCAGTTCGCTGATCCAGTCGGTGCTCCAGGCCGGGGTCAGCCGGCGCTCGAGCAGCGGCGCGGGGAAGCCGGCCTGCTCCAGCGCCTGGCGGATATCCCCTTCGATCACCTCGGTGGCAGGGCAGCCGGAGTAGGTCGGCGTGACGACCAGGTGCAGGTGCCCGGCGCGCCAGCCGAGGTCGCGCACGATGCCCAGGTCGACCACGCTGACCACGGGCACTTCCGGGTCCATGACCTGGGCCAGTACCGCCCAGGCCCGGGCCAGGTCATCGCCGCGTGGCGCGCGGGCGCCACGGTCGCCGGCAATCAGCTCACCAGGTTGCATCGGGGTACGCCCTTGGCAGGAACTGCATCTCGGCCAGCAGCAGGCCCAGGTGCTCGGTGTGCAGGCCTTTGCGGCCGCACAGGTAGAAGTGGCTGGCGGCCTTGGGCAACGGCAGTTCGACCGAAGCGAAGGTCTCGCCAACCTGCTTGAGCCAGGCCGCGCCGACGGCAGCGGGGTCGGCGGCGATACCCGCTTGCGCCAGGTGCACTTCATTGTCGCTACCGGCGGCCAGTTCGACGGTGAAGCGCCACAGTGCCGGGATGGCCGCGAGCATGCGTTGGCGGCTTTCTTCGGTGCCACCACCCAGGCGTTGCACCCACTCGCTGGAGCGGCGCAGGTGGTAGGTGACTTCCTTCAGGGCCTTGGCGGCGATACCGGCGATACGCTCGTCGTTCGAGCCGACCAGACCCTCAAGCACGGCGAAATGCCAGGCGTCATAGAAGAACTGCTTGGTCATGGTCACGGCGAAATCGCCGTTGGGCTGCTCGACCAGCAACAGGTTGCGATAGGCGCGCTCGTCACGGCGGAAGGCCAGGGCGTCGGCGTCACGGCCATCATCGAGCAGCTCGGCGGCGTATTCCAGCCAGTTGCGCGCCTGGCCTACCAGGTCGAGGCCGACGTTCATCAGGGCCAGTTCTTCTTCGATGGCCGGGGCGCGGCCACACCATTCGCAGAGGCGCTGGCCCTGCACCAGGGCACTGTCGCCGAGCAGCAGCAGGTAAGGGACAAGGGTTTCGTTGTGCATGGCCAACCTCACATGTGTCCGACTTCGTCGGGCAGTTCGTAGAAGCTGGCATGGCGGTAGACCTTGTCGTCCGCAGGGGCGAACAGCGGGTCTTTCTCGTCCGGGGAAGAGGCGGTGATCAGTGCCGAGGGCACCACCCACAGGCTGACGCCTTCGCTGCGGCGGGTGTACAGCTCGCGGGCGTTTTCGATGGCCATGGCGGCATCGGCGGCGTGCACGCTGCCGACATGCTTGTGGTTAAGGCCGTGCTTGCTGCGCACGAACACTTCGTAGAGGGTCCAGACAGACATTTTCGATCTCCGCATCATCGCCGCTCAGGCGGCGTTCTTGTTCTGTTGCTTGCGCGCGTAGGCCACGGCGGCCTCGCGCACCCAGGCGCCGTCCTCGATGGCCTTGCGCCGGGTGGCGACACGTTCCTGGTTGCACGGGCCATTGCCCTTGATCACTTCGTAGAACTCGTCCCACTGGATTTCGCCGAAGTCGTAGTGACCGCGCTCGGCATTCCACTTCAGCTCGGGGTCGGGGGCGGTGCAGCCGAGCAGCTCGAGCTGCGGCACGGTCTGGTCGATGAAGCGCTGGCGCAGTTCATCGTTGGTCTGGCGCTTGATCTTCCAGGCCATGGACTGGGCGCTGTTGGGGGAATGCTCGTCGCTGGGGCCGAACATCATCAGTGCCGGCCACCACAGGCGGTTGATCGCGTCCTGGACCATGTCGCGCTGGGCCTGGGTACCGTGACGCATCATGGTCAGAAGGATTTCGTAGCCTTGGCGCTGGTGGAAGCTCTCTTCCTTGCAGATGCGGATCATCGCGCGCGAATACGGGCCGTAGGAGGTGCGCTGCAGCACCACCTGGTTGACGATGGCGGCGCCGTCCACCAGCCAGCCCACTGCGCCCATATCGGCCCAGCTGAGGGTGGGGTAGTTGAAGATGCTCGAGTACTTGGCCTTGCCGCTGTGCAGCTTGGCGATTTCTTCGTCACGGTCGGCGCCCAGGGTTTCCATGGCGCTGTACAGGTACAGGCCGTGGCCGGCTTCGTCCTGGATCTTGGCCATCAGCTGCAGCTTGCGCTTGAGGCTGGGGGCACGGGTGACCCAGTTGCCTTCGGGCAGCATGCCGACGATTTCCGAGTGGGCGTGCTGGGAGATCTGCCGGATCAGGGTCTGGCGGTAGGCCTCGGGCATCCAGTTCTTGGCTTCGATCTTGATTTCGGCGTCGATCTTTTCCTGGAAGTTGCGCTCCTCGGGCGACATCTCTTCCAGCGACTTGACGCGCTTGACTCCGGTTTCCACTAGCTGTGCGTACATGTGTTCCGACTCCTGCTAAGGCATGAGTCATTTGTAAGCGATACAAAACATAACGTCAAACAGTTTTATGTGTATCGAATAATATTTGTGTATCACTTTGCGGGCCAAGAGGGCTGCTGTGCAGCCCTTTCGCCGGCAAGCCAGCTCCCACAGGAGAGCGGTTGCTCTGGAGATGGACGCTGCCCCTGTGGGAGCTGGCTTGCCGGCGAAAGGGGCGCAAAGCGCCCCCAGCAATCTCCCAGGCAAAAAAAAGCCCCGGACGATGCCGGGGCCGAAAAGGCAGCCGAATGAATCAGCTGGCCAACCGTTTGTCGAACACGTGGCAGGCCTTGCCCTCGGAACGCTTGAGCGTGCCGCAGGGCTGCAGGCGCACCTGGGTGCTGATGCCGATATAGGTCTTGATCTGCTTGGTCAGCTCCCCGGTCAACAGCTTGCGCTGGCCTTCATCAAGGTGCTGGCACTCCGCACGCAGTTCCACATGCACCTCGACACTGTCGAGGTTGCCATTGCGATACAGATGAATCTCATAAAGCTCTGAAAGCTGTTTTATTTTTAGCACCTGCTCCTCGATCTGGGTCGGGAACACGTTGACCCCGCGAATGATCAGCATGTCATCGCTGCGGCCGGTGATCTTGCCAATCCGCCGCATTGGCCTGGCGGTACCGGGCAGCAGGCGAGTGAGGTCGCGGGTGCGGTAGCGCACCATGGGCAACGCTTCCTTGCTCAGCGAGGTGAACACCAGTTCGCCCAGTTGGCCGTCCGGTAGCACCGCACCGGTGACCGGGTCGATGATCTCGGGGTAGAAATGGTCCTCCCAGATGGTCGGGCCATCCTTGGTTTCGAGGCACTCCATCGCCACACCAGGCCCCATGATTTCCGACAGGCCATAAATGTCGAGGGCATCGATGCCCAGCCGTTGCTCGATCGAGCGGCGCAGCTCGTCGGTCCACGGCTCGGCGCCGAATATGCCCAGGCGCAGCTTGAGGTCTTGCGGGTCGATGCCCTGGCGCTCGATCTCGTCGGCCAGGTTGAGCATGTAGGAGGGGGTGACCATGATGATGTCGGGCTGGAAGTCGCGAATCAGCTGCACCTGCTTCTCGGTCTGGCCACCGGACATGGGGATCACCGTGCAGCCCAGGCGCTCGGCACCGTAATGCGCGCCAAGCCCGCCGGTGAACAGGCCGTAGCCGTAGGAGACATGCACCTTGTCCCCCTTGCGCCCACCCGCGGCACGGATCGAGCGGGCGACCACATTGGCCCAGGTGTCGATGTCGTTCTGGGTGTAGCCCACCACCGTCGGCTTGCCGGTGGTGCCACTGGAGGCGTGCAGGCGCACCACCTCTTGCTGGGGCACGGCGAACATGCCGTAGGGGTAGTTGTCGCGCAGGTCGTTCTTGCCAGTGAAGGGGAACTTCGCCAGGTCTTTCAGGCACTTGAGGTCGTCGGGGTGGGCACCGCACTCGGCAAAGCGCTGGCGGTACAGCGGTACGTTGTCGTAGGCGTGCTTCAGGCTCCAGCGCAGGCGCTCCAGCTGGTGCTGGCGCAGGGCGTCGACACTGGCGGTTTCCATCGGGTCCAGCAGGGCACGATCGGCATCATGGTACATGTTCATGGCTTCACTCGAATTGTTCTTGTACGCCGCGCGGTACCGGTTGCAGGCCGCGTGGTGAGTGTCATGGAAGCAGCATATACGGCTGCGTTCGGTTCGGTAACAAGCCGATGGTCTGAACCGCTCAGAGGCGTTCGATGACCATCGCGATGCCTTGGCCAACGCCGATGCACATGGTGCACAGGGCGTAGCGTCCGGCGGTTTCTTCCAGCTCGTGCAACGCGGTGGTGACCAGGCGTGCACCGCTCATGCCCAACGGGTGGCCAAGGGCGATGGCACCGCCGTTGCGGTTGACCCGCGCGTCGTCGTCGGCCAGGCCGAGCTCGCGCAGTACCGCGAGGCCCTGGGCGGCAAAGGCCTCGTTGAGTTCGATGACGTCCATGTCGGCTAGCGACAGCCCGACAAGCTCCAGCACCTTGCGGGTAGCCGGTACCGGGCCGATGCCCATCAGCCGTGGTTCGACCCCGGCCACCGCCATGCCGACGATGCGGCCGCGAGCCTTCAGGCCATGGCGGCGGGCGGCGGCGCTACTGGCGAGCAGCAGGGCGCAAGCGCCATCATTGACCCCGGAAGCATTGCCAGCGGTGACGCTACCTCCCTCACGGAACGGGGTACCCAGCCTGGCCAGTTGCTCGAGGGTGGTGTCGCCGCGGGGATGTTCGTCGTGCTCGACCACTTTGGCCGGCCCTTTGCGCTGCGGGATCTCGACCGGCACGATTTCCCGTGCCAGGCGCCCGCGTGCCTGTGCAGCGGCGGCCTTGTGCTGGCTGCGTAGGGCGAAGGCGTCCTGATCGGCGCGAGAAATACCGAACTGCTGCGCAACGTTCTCGGCCGTTTCCGGCATCGAATCGGTGCCGAAGGCCGCCTTCATCAGTGGGTTGACGAAACGCCAGCCGATGGTGGTGTCGAACAGTTCGGCCGCACGGCCGAACGCCTGCTCCGACTTGCCCATGACGAACGGCGCGCGTGACATCGACTCCACGCCGCCGGCCAGCATCAGCCCGGCTTCGCCGCAGCGCAGGGCGCGGGCTGCATTGCCGATGGCATCCAGGCCGGAGCCACACAGGCGGTTGATGGTGGTGCCCGGCACTTCGATCGGCAACCCGGCCAGCAAGCTGGCCATGTGCGCGACGTTGCGGTTGTCCTCGCCAGCCTGGTTGGCGCAACCGAGGATGACGTCGTCGATGGCTTTCCAGTCCAGTTCGGGGTGGCGCTGGATCAGGGCCTTGAGCGGGATAGCGGCCAGGTCATCGGCGCGCACGCCGCTCAAGGCGCCGGCATAACGGCCGATGGGGGTGCGCACGGCGTCGATGATCAAGGCATCGGCTTGAGTGTGTTCAGTCATCTTGCGTCTCCTGCGCCAGCACGGTGCCGCGCACTTTGTAGGATTTGCCATGGAACATCGCCACCAGCTCACCGCGCTGGTTCTCGATGCGGACGTGGTACAGGCCGGTGCGGCCCTTGCGGCTGACCTCGCTGGCGCGAGCGGTAAGCACGTCATCGCGCAGCGCCGGGGCCAGATAGTCGATGCTGCAGCCCAGGGCGACGGTGGCCTGGTCGTGACTGTTGCAGGCGAAGGCAAATGCCGAGTCGGCCAGGGCGAACAGGAAGCCGCCATGGCAGGTGCCATGCCCCTGAATCATGTCGGCGCGTACCGGCATGCGCAGGCACGCCTGGCCCGGGCCGGCTTCCAGCAGGCGGATGCCCAGGCCCTGGGTGGCCTGGTCGCGTGCGTACATGGCCTCGGCACAGGCTTGTGCCAGTTCGACTTCAGTCATGCAGGGTGCCTCCTTTGGCTTCGCAGCGGCGTAACAGCAGGGAAGGGCGGTAGCGGCTCTCGCCGTAGCTGCGCTGCAGGTTGTCGAGCACGCGCAGGGTGTGGGGGATGCCGAGGTTCGAGGCCCAGGCCAGCGGGCCGCAGGGGTAGTTGACGCCGGCGCGCATGGCCAGGTCGATGTCGGCGGCGCTGCCGACACCTTGCAGTACGGCATCGGCGGCCTCGTTGGCGAGCATCGCCACGGTACGCAGCACCACCAGGCCGGGCAGGTCGGCGACCGCGGTTACCTTCAGGCCGGCACGCCGCAGCAAGGCCACCGCCTGGTCGCGAGCGTTGTCGCTGGTGTCGGCCGACCAGCTGATGGCGAGGCGGGTGGCGGTGCCGTAGTCCAGGGCCAGGTCGAGCAGCACCAGATTGCGCAGGCCGTCTTCTCGGGCGCGCTGGCTGGCCAGGCGGCCATCGGACAACGCCAGGGTGGCATCGCCCACCTGGATCAGGCCGCTGCCGGCGCGCTGGGTCACGGCGACGCCGCTTTGGCGCAGGCGTTCGGCCAGAGGCTGCATCACCCCCAGGTCGCCTTCGACGACACAGGCATCGACTATGGCGGGGCTATGCAGTTCGGCTGGCTGCGGGCGTTCGGCGCCTTCGGCATAGCTATAGAAGCCTTGGCCGGTCTTGCGCCCGAGGCGGCCCGCGTCCACCAGTTCTTTTTGCACCAGCGAAGGCTGGAAGCGGAAGTCGCCATAGAACGCATCGAAGACCGAACAGGTAACGGCGTAATTGACATCGTGGCCGATCAGGTCGGTGAGTTCGAATGCGCCCATGCGGAAACCACCGGCATCACGCAGCAGCGCATCGAGGCTGGCGCAATCGGCTGCGCCTTCCTGCAGCAGGCGCAGGCTTTCGGCGTAGAACGGCCGCGCCACGCGGTTGACGATGAAGCCCGGCGTGGAGCGCGTGTGCACCGGCTGCTTGCCCCAGGCCTGGGCGGTGGCATGAATGCACGCGGCAACGGCCGGGGCGGTGGCCAGGCCCGAGACCACTTCGACCAGGGCCATCAGCGGCGCCGGGTTGAAGAAGTGCATGCCAACCACCTGGTGCGGGCGTTGCAGCCCGGCGGCGAGGCTGGTGATGGACAGCGACGAAGTGTTGCTGGCGAGGATGCAGTCGGTGGCGCACAAGGCTTCCAGCTGGCTGAACAGCGCCTGCTTGACCTGCAGGTTCTCGACGATGGCCTCGATCACCAGGCGAGCATCGGCCAGGGCTTCGAGGGCGTCTACCGGGCACAACCGGGCGCTTATGGCTTCCCGTTCGGCAGCCTGCATCTTGCCTTTTTCGACCAGGCGGGCAAGTTGCCGGTCTATGCCGGCCACCGCCTGGGCGGCAGCGCCCGGGCGGTTGTCGTAGAGCTTTACCGGGTGGCCGGCCTGGGCCGCAACCTGGGCGATGCCTGCGCCCATGGCGCCTGCACCGATCACCGCCACTTGGGCATTGCTTGCGAGTGCGCTCATGATCAACGCCCCTTGAATGCCGGCGTGCGCTTGTTCATGAAGGCACTCACGCCTTCGCGATAGTCCTCGCTGCGCCCGGCCAGGCGCTGCAGGTCGCGCTCCAGCTCCAGCTGTTCATCGAAACCGTTGTCGAAACTGGCGTTCAGGCTGCGCTTGATCAGGGCCAGGCCGTAAGTGGGCTGGGTGGCGAGCTGGCGGGCGAGGGTGAGGGCTTCGTCGCGCAGCGCGGCATCGTCCACCACGCGGTGGATCAGCCCCCATTGCTGGGCCTGTTCGGCGCCCAGGCGCTCGCCCAGCATGGCCAGAGCCTTGGCCCGTGCCATGCCGACCAGGCGCGGCAGCAGCCAGGTGCCGCCGGAATCGGGTACCAGGCCGATCTTGCAGAAGGCCTGGATGAAGCTGGCCGAGCGTGCCGCCAGCACCAGGTCGCAGGCCAGCGGGATGTTGGCACCGGCGCCGGCTGCCACGCCGTTCACCGCACAGATCACCGGCAGCGGCAGGTCGCGCAGGGTGCGCACCAGCGGGTTGTAGAACTTGTCGATCGATTCGCCCAGGTCCGGCATCTCGGCACCCGGGGCGACGTTGCGATCGGACAGGTCCTGGCCGGCGCAGAAACCCCGGCCTTCGGCAGTCAGCAACAACACCCGGGCTTCGCTGCTCTGGCGTACTTGCTTGAGCGCCTCGCGCACTTCCAGGTGCATGGCGGTATTGAAGCTGTTCAGCTGCTCGGGGCGATTCAACGAGAGGAGGGCGACGCCGTCCTCGATGGAAAACAGGATGTGCTGGAAAGTCATGACAGACTCGCTCCGTCAGTCGAGGGAAAGATGATCAGCGGCCCTGGAAGCGGGCCTGGCGTTTTTCCTGGAAGGCACGGATACCTTCGTCGCGGTCGGCGGTGCCGGCCAGCAAGGTGAAGGCATGGCGTTCGAAACGCAGGCCGCTGGCCAGGTCGGTATCGCCGGCCTTGAGCAACGCTTCCTTGGCCAGGCGCACTGCCAGCGGGGCCTTGGCGGCGATGCTGCGGGCGATGTGCAGGGCGCGTTCTACGGTGAGTTCCGGCTGGGTGATTTCGCTGATCAGCCCGGCCTGCAATGCATGAGGGGCGGTGATGGCTTCACCGGTCAGCACCATTTGCATGGCCAGCGGCTTGCCTACTGCCCGCAGCAGGCGTTGGGTGCCACCGGCACCGGGGATGATGCCGAGGTTGATTTCCGGCTGGCCGAAACGGGCGTCGCTGCCGGCGATGACGATGTCGGCACACATCACCAGTTCGCAGCCGCCACCCAGGGCGTAGCCGTTGACGGCGGCGATCAGTGGCTTGGCGAAGGCGGCGATGCTTTGCCAGTGGGCCACCCGGGGGTCGTTGAGGATGCCGACCAGGTCGCGCTCGGCCATCTCGCGGATATCGGCGCCTGCGGCGAATGCCTTGCGGCTGCCGGTGATGACCACCGCGCGGGTCTGTTCGTCTTTCCCGGCCGCTTCCAGCGCAGCGGCCAGCTCTGCCAGTAGCTCGGTGCACAGGGCGTTGAGCGCCTCGGGCCGTTGCAGGGTAATGAGCTGGACGCCGTGTTCAGGCGCCTGCACATCGAGATATCGCGGCATGTCGGGTTCCTCTGGCTGCACGCACGGCACATCGTGGGGCCGGCATTTCTTGGAATTGTTTGCAGGGGCGTGATGCGGGGATCACGTCCAGGTGGAACCAGTATATGCATTATGCGATACAACAATGCAACATCAAAAATTGTTTCATGTATCTCTTTTTGTGGGAGTGACACCTGCCTCAGCAAAGGGTTTTATGATGTTGAATCGCTTCATCACCTTATAATTAACGATTAAAGCTGAATTTAATGGAGCTCAATGACCCCAGCAAAAGTGATACACGACCATGGCGATTGACGCACTACAAGATTGTGATACAAGATCAAGGCGCATTTGAAATCATTTCAGGAGCTTTGCCATGCCTTGCTATCGACTGGACGGCCTGACGCCCGTGGTTCATCCGACAGCCTACGTGCACCCCAGCGCCGTGCTGATTGGTGATGTCATCGTCGGCCCTCGTTGCTACGTCGGCCCACTGGCGTCACTAAGGGGGGATTTCGGCCGTATCGTGCTGGAGGAGGGTGCCAACCTGCAGGACACCTGCGTGATGCATGGTTTCCCGGGTGGCGATACGGTGGTCGAACGCAACGGGCATGTCGGGCATGGCGCCGTGCTGCACGGCTGCCGCGTGGGCGAAGACGCCTTGATCGGCATGAACGCGGTGGTGATGGATGGCGCCCATGTGGCACCGCGCTGCATCGTCGCGGCCACGGCATTCGTCAAGGCGGGTTTCGAATGTGCGGCACAAAGCCTGGTGATGGGCTCGCCAGCTCAGGTCAAGCGCCCACTGACCGAACAGGAACTGGCCTGGAAGCAACGCGGCACGGCGGAGTACCAGCACCTGGCGCAACGCTGCATGAACAGCATGGTCGAATGCTCGCCACTGACCGAGGTCGAGCCCGAGCGCCCACGCATGGAAGACACCGGCGTCAGGCCCAAAGGCCAGGCATCGGCATGAGCCTGGCAGCGTCACGCAATGGTCAGGCGGCCTGCCGCGCAGGTATAGTCGGTGCTTTAACCGCGCACAGTTCGCCCATGAGCAATCTCGCCCCACTGAACAACCTGATCACCCGCTTCCAGGAGCAGACGCCGATCCGCGCCAGTTCCCTGATCATCACTTTGTACGGCGACGCCATCGAGCCCCACGGCGGAACCGTCTGGCTGGGTAGCCTGATCAACCTGCTGGAGCCGATCGGCATCAACGAGCGCCTGATCCGCACATCGATCTTCCGCCTTACCAAGGAAGGCTGGCTCACTGCCGAAAAGGTTGGCCGCCGCAGCTACTACAGCCTGACAGGTACCGGCCGCCGGCGTTTCGAGAAGGCCTTCAAGCGGGTCTACAGCCCCAGCCAGCCAGCCTGGGACGGTGCCTGGACACTGGTTTTGCTCTCGCAACTGGAGGCCGGCAAGCGCAAGGCTTTGCGTGAAGAGTTGGAGTGGCAGGGCTTCGGGACCATGGCGCCGAACCTGCTGGGCTGCCCACGGGCAGACCGCGCCGACCTGGCCGCCACCTTGCGTGACCTGGAGGCGAGCGACGACAGCATCGTCTTCGAAACCCACACCCAGGAAGTGCTGGCATCCAAGGCAATGCGTGCCCAGGTGCGGGAAAGCTGGCGCATCGACGAACTGGGGCAGCAGTACAGCGAGTTCATCCAGCTGTTCAGGCCGCTCTGGCAAGGTTTGAAAGAGCAGCAACAGCTCGATGCGCAGGATTGTTTCCTGGCACGTACGCTGCTGATTCACGAATACCGCCGGCTGCTGCTGCGCGACCCGCAACTGCCGGACGAGCTGCTGCCTGGGGATTGGGAGGGAAGGGCCGCGCGACAGTTGTGCCGTAACCTCTATCGGCTGGTGTTTGCCAAGGCGGAAGAATGGCTGAATGCAGCGCTGGAGACGGCTGATGGGCCGTTGCCGGATGTGAATGAAGGCTTTTACAGGCGTTTTGGCGGGCTTGTTTGAGGATTGGGTGCAGAGACGGGTTCTATATAACTACGCTAAATGAGTATTTAGTGTAGTTATATCCTATTTGCATATACAGCATGGCAAATGGGGGGGTATGCCTGGCCCTCAGGTATCGCGCGGTCCTCATGTATTTTTTGTCGCTTGTACTGGTCACATCGCTTGCAGGCCAGCACCCACAGGGATGGTTCGTGGCTGAGGTCTGCGTGAGATGTAAACAACTGTCTTCCCAATCCTGCTGGCCCTTGCAGGAGCGGCCTTGCGTCGCGATGGGCTGTGCAGCAGCCCCAAAGTTTCAGAGCAACGGCATGAATTGCTGGGGCTGCGTTGCAGCCCATCGCGACACAAGGCCGCTCCTACAATTGACCGCGTTAACCGATCGACCGGGAGTTGGGTTGCCGGCGATGGGCAGCGTGGCAAACTCAATGGCGCTGGCTGACAGGCGCTAGTCGTCAGTGTGGTCATGCATGCGCCGGATTTGTCTTGGTAAACAAGGTCGAGGGTGACCGTACCAGGTTTCTTTCAAGCACTCAGGGTACAGGTGCAAATGGCTGGCCTGATGTCCAAGTCGCGGTAGCCAACAGTCAAAAGGCAAGGCTAACGCATCCAGCACCAAAGTCGGCGAAGTGGGCGATGGATCAGGACAGATTATCTAGACCAGGGAGCTTTCCCTGGTCCCAAAGTGCCTCACTCGTGGTTCGGTGACCAAATATAGACTAGCGCATAATGAGTATTATGTTAAATGACGTATTTGGAAGTGCCCGTTCATGGAGCCCGTCAGCCTTCACTAGCGCCACGGAGCACATTTGTACTCAATCCTCTTGCTGTCGCTGCAACCACCAACTTCCCCGACCCTGCGTGCTTTCCTGAGCACCTTTGACACACATGGGATTATCGAAGGCTGGTCACTGAGAGGCTCAGGTAGCGTATGACTGAACATAGCCGGCACGACATACCATCAGGCGCGTTAACGGCCCGGGACGTCAGCCAGGTGCGGCTGCCGCTCCAACCAGCCTCAGTCGGCTAAGCTGAATTGTATCGACGATGAAAGATGGAAAATTGCTCGCCAGGCTCCAGCCGGCCTCTTCTAAAAGGACAGATATCATTTCGAGGGTGCAAAGGATATGCGCAAGAAAGGTCAATCATGGTTTCTGCCGCTGCTAGTTCTCTTCGTGGTGATCTGGGCCATTGGCAAGAAGGATTCGCCTAAAACTGAGCCACCAGCTATCCAGGCGTCGGTTAACACTTTGGCTTCAAATTCATCACCAGCACCACAACCTACACAAGCCTCGGCGCCTGAGCATTTCGTCAACGCGGACAAGCTGAATCTGCGCGCTGAACCGGGAGGGAAAGTGATCTCTAGCCTCAAGCGCGGTGAGAAGGTTCAGGTCTATGAGCAAAAAGCGGAATGGGCGCGCATCAGCCTCGACGGCCAACCACAACGGTGGATCTCCTACAAAAATCTCTGCAGCGGCCCGAACTGCTTTGTCGCCCCGCGGCCCAAACGGGAGCGCCCTACTCCGCAGCCAGTTCGAAGCTCAACACCCGAATATGGATCATCGTGCCCCTGCTCCTCTGGTCGTGTATGCATAGGCCCAAGAGGCGGCCGCTACTGCATCACGTCTGGGGGAAACAAACGCTATGGCGTATAGCATCGCTAAAGCCTTTAGCTACACGACGACATCTGGATGCTCAGCGCCGAACGCCAAAAAGTTTTGGTAGAGGAGCCATTGAAGGGCTAGAACCTCTCGTAAAGCCATGGTTCCAAAACTATACGTGTTTTCTCAAATTCCCGAATAGCACCCACCTTTAGTAACGTCATCCCCACTTCGTCCAAACCATTAAGCAAGCAATGCTTTCGGAACGGGTCGACATCAAACGGAACGCGGTTGCCATGGCCGTCTACAATCTCTTGTTTTTCAAGGTCTATGCTTATTTGATAACCTGGCAGCTGCTCAACTGCGACGAATAAATTTTCGAGAGCAACCTCGTCCAGCACGATTGGTAGAATCCCGTTCTTGAAGCAGTTGCTATAAAAAATTTCAGCAAAGCTCGGTGCAATAATCGCCCTAATTCCCCATTCATGCAAAGCCCAAGGCGCATGTTCACGGCTAGAACCACAACCAAAGTTACCACGAGCCAACATAATTCCAGCGCCTTCATATCGTGGCTGGTTGAGTGGAAAGCTCAAGTTTAGAGGCCTTTTTGAGCAGTCCTGATAGGGTTCTCCATGGTACTGCGTTCGATAATCATCAGGAATTGCTTTGGTAGAATAGCGTCAGTGTCCACATTGGCGCGATCCAACTGCAAGATAGTGCCATTTGCCCTGTGCCCAGACGTAAGTGATGTCTCCACACCAGACCTGATTTGGAGCTTCGACATCAAACTCCCAACTGGCCATCAGCGATGGCCAGATTCCTGAACACGACAAATTTGCTTAGAAATTATGTAGACCTCGAGCCGAGAGATGGTGGAGGAGTCAGTCCTTACTTGCGTAAACCCGATCAGCAAACCTGGAAATCGCATCAGCCATCTCCTTCGGCCGTTCAGGTGCAAGGGCATGGCCTGCTCCGGCAATTACTTGGTGTTCCACTCGATCACCCAGCATCGACTTGAGTATATTGGGAATTACAACTGCATCCTTTTCAGCTTGAAGGTCCAGAATGGGCACTGTGTTACCAGCAGACCAGTAGCTCTCAACCGGTGTGCTATCTCGGGCGTGATCTTGAGCCACATGTGTTTTGTCATACCACCCGGTTAACCACGCTCGCGCATCATTGCCAGGGGCGAAGAATGCTAGCTCAAGGTATTTGATTCGCTGAGCTTCAGGTAACGCATAGTTGCCCGCTCCCTTGATCGCTTCAACCATCCTTCCATAGGGCTTCTCCGACGATCCTGGAGGCAACTTGCCAATGGATGCAGCAGCCAACACCACACCTTTCACAAGATCCGGACGATCAACCGCAAGCACGCGTGCGGGCTGGCTTCCCCAGGCATGACCAACGACAATTGCAGCCCCGGTGTGGGCCTTGTCCATCACTAACGCAACATCGGCAGCAAAATCATGCAACGTTGGCGTGTCCATGGGGGCCCGGCTTCCATTGACACCCCGAGGCTCTGGTCGAATCACGCGGTAACCATCATCAGCCAGGTAGCTGGCTACCTGATCGTAATCGTGAGCACCCCGGCCCTTAGACGGCAGGATGACGATGGTTTTTCCAGATCCCTGAACCAATGCCTCAATGTGGACATCCCCCTTGCTCGCAGTCAGGATGGAGACATCATTCTTGGCGTGAGCAAATTGGCTAGCCAAGCAAAAACTGAGCAGAGTTAGTGAAGTCGCAAAGTAGGTAGAACGCATGGTCTATGCCTCTTATTTTTATCTGGTATGCGAAGGCTGATACCTGCCCCGCTGACAGCAGACTATGCATTTAAAAAAAACTGACAAATACCGTGTATTGATAGCAGTTCATGACAATTGAGCATGGCTCTCTTCAATCCGCTCCCTCGGTGAAAGAACAGCATGCGAGGGCGATGTCTAGCACAGGACATACATGGGTTTGAGCATCGCTGTCACTGCGCCAGCCAGTGCGTTGCCTCTTTCCAAGCACCGACCGTAACGAGCTCTTCCAGGGTCTCCAGCAAGATTTTTTCATAGCTTAAGGCCAGACGAGAGCTACGTCGGTCGCGTAGCCGAGTCAATGACACGGTTGAGCGGATACCGGGCCGTTCAATTGCATGGCCGACCAGCGTGTGGCTGTTCATGTCCTCCTGAACAGCGGCATGGGCGAGAATGGAGTAGCCAAGCCCCTCAGCGACCAACCGCTTCGTCAAACTAACGCTATCGACCTCGAGCACGACATTCAGACGAACCGCGTTTTGTGCGGCAATCTGTTCCACCAGGCGACGGTTGCTATGAGGCAACCCCGGCAAGATCAAAGGGAAGTCGCCAAGCGCAGTCAGACGGACGTTACGCGATGCCTCGCCAGGTGGGCCAACCAGCACCATCCGTTCGCTGAACAATGGCCGCACATCGAATGCCTCGATCAAGGGTTGGTTATAGACAACCGCCACATCGATCCGGCCCTCCAGCAACCATTCTTGAAGCGATGTGCTGAGCCCCTCAAGCGCATGCAGCGATGCCTTTGGCCACCGTTCCTTGAAACTACGAATCAGCTGAGGGCCGACAATTGACCCAATTGCTGGGGGCAGGCCTATCGCCAAATGCCCCCGCTCCTCATCCGCAGTGTTGCGCACATGGTCTGCAGTTTCTTCCATGTAGCGCAGCATGATCTCTGCACGCTCCAACAAACGAGAGCCTGCTGCAGTCAGCTCAACACCTCTCCCATGTCGAGTGAAAAGCTCGACCTGCAGCTGCTCTTCCAACTTTGCAATCTGTCGACTGAGCGCTGGTTGAGCGATGAATAAATCCCTCGCAGCCCGACTGAATCCACCACATTGGGCGACCTTGACGAAGGAACGAAGCTCACGGATATCCATCTGAAACTCCATGCTTAACTGGCATAGCTTTTTATCAAAATAAGGTTTTTGCACCGATTACGCCAGATCTCTATGCTCAGTTCTAATAGCTATGCCGGTGGGATTGGCCATCCCAGCATGCGAATCACAAGAACAATGACGCCCATCCCGTGGGCGAGGAATTGCCATGAACCAGTTGAAGAAGCTCCACGTTCAGGTGCTGATAGCACTTGTCGCTGCCGTCATCCTCGGTTTCGCCGCGCCCACCTGGGCCACTGCCATGAAACCTCTCGGACAAGCCTTTATTGCGCTCCTGAAAATGATGCTCGCTCCAATCGTCTTCGTGACCTTGGTGCATGGCCTCACCCACGTCCAGGACATGCGCAAGCTAGGCCGGCTTGGCATGAAATCACTGCTCTATTTTGAAGTCGTCAGCACGGTCGCGATGCTCGTAGGCTTTGTGTTGGTGAACGTTGTCGAGCCAGGTGTTGGGCTGCATGCCACAGGGATGAACGAGTCTTCGGCTGCCATCAAGGCTACAGCCGCAGCAGGCGAGGTCTCGGTCATCACCTACCTGCTGAGCTTGATCCCGCACACCCTTGTGGATGCTTTCGCCAAAGGCGACATCATCCAAGTCCTGCTGATCTCAGTACTGGCCGGTATTGCTATCAACCGTACGTGCGGGCCAGAGTCCGTAGCAGTGCGCGCAATTGACGAAGCTCAAACCATCCTCTTCAAGATGCTCAGCTTCATCATGAAGCTGGCCCCCCTCGGCGCATTTGGCGCGATGGCCGCTGCGATCGGTAGCTACGGTGGCGACACCCTTCTTTACCTTCTCAAGCTCATCGCCGTCTACTACGCCGCCTCGCTCCTGTTCGTGTTCGGAGTGCTCGGCACCATCAGCTGGTCGGTTGGCCTGCCGTTCATGACCGTGCTGCGGTTGATCCGCGATGAAATTCTGCTTGTGTTCGGTACCGCTTCTGGTGAAGTCGCGTTCCCGCGGCTTATCGAGAAACTGAAACGTACTGGTTGTGATGAAGTGGTTGTTGGTTTTGTGCTGCCGGCCGGTTACAGCTTCAATCTGGACGGTACGGCGATCTATATGGCAATCGCTATCGGATTCATTGCGCAAGCCACCGACACTCCGTTCTCGCTCTGGCAACAGGCCGGCTTGCTGGCAATCCTCAGCATTACCTCCAAAGGCGGTACAACGGTTGCAGGTGGTGCTTTCATCAAGCTGGCAGCCACCCTGCAGTCTGTACAGACCCTTCCGCTGAGCGGCTTGGGCCTTCTGTTCGGCATTGATCGGATCATGGCGACAGCAACAGCCCTGACCAACATCGTTGGCAACACCATCGCCGTTTTCGCAATCGCCCGCTGGGAGGGTGCTTTTGATCCGGAAGCGTTCGAACGTGAAACGGGCCGTGCCCCTGGCCGCAGCCTGCTGCGCCCCTCGGATGTCAGCGCAGCTCAAGTAACTGCCCCCGAAGCTGTTGCGCAAGCCCAACCCCAGTCTCAATCGCAAACCCAGCACTCGTAACAGGAACGGCCATGAATCGCTTGCCTCCCATTGATCCGCAACAACTGAATGACGCCCAGCGTGTCGTTTACGACCGCATCGCCAACGGCCCACGCAAAGGCGTCCGCGGCCCGCTCGCCATCTGGCTACATCGACCAGAACTGGCTGAGTGCGCCCAGGCCCTTGGTCGCTACTGCCGCTACGACAGCTGCCTGGAACCGCGCCTCTCTGAATTGGCCATTCTGCTGATGGGGCGTCATTGGCTCGCAGAGTATGAGTGGGCTGCACATAAACCGTTTGCTCTGGAGGCCGGCCTGGCTCCCGAGATCATCGACGCCATACGCGATGGGAAAGAGCCGAGCTTTCAGAAAGCCGATGAGGCGTTGGTTTATCGCTTCGTTCGTGAACTGCACGATACCCGCGGCATTAGCGACGGCCTCTACAAAGAGTTCATTGAGCTGCTGGGTAACGACGCCGCAGTCGATCTCGTTGGCATTGCCGGCTACTACACGCTGATTTCCATGACTATCAAGGTCTTCGAAGTGCCGCCACCGGCTGGTGTCGCTCCCGAACTGCCTACCACGTTGAATTGAGGATTACCCCATGACTGAAGATATTCCAACCAGCGATCGCTTGAAAGGCAAGGTCGCCATCGTCACCGGTGCAGGTTGTGTGGGTGCCGGCTGGGGTAATGGCCGTGCCGTGGCAGTACTGTTCGCCCTTGCCGGCGCCAAGGTGTTCGCTGTCGATCGCGACCTCGGCGCCATGGAGGAAACGCTGGGCCGTATTCGTGAAGCGGGTGGTGAAGTGACGCCGTATGCCTGCGACGTCACCGACAGCTCAGCGGTAGCTGCCATGGTAGAAGCCTGCAAGCAAGCGTACGGGACTGTAGACATCCTGGTGAACAACGTCGGCGGCTCCGCCGCGGGTGGCGCAGTTGCCCTGCCAGAGGACAAGTTCGACGCCCAGATCGCTCTGAATCTGAAAAGTGTGTACCTGACCTGTAAACACGTGATCCCGGTAATGGAGGCAAAAGGCAGCGGCTCAATCATCAACACTGCTTCGACGTCTGGCATTCGGTTCACCGGCTCGGCGCAAGTCGCCTACGCCGCGAGCAAGGCCGGCGTCATCCAACTAGGCCGTGTTACTGCCGTTGAGTACGCCCCCAAAGGTATTCGCGTAAATACCGTGGTACCCGGTCAGCTGCATACGCCTATGGTCGAAGTCCGTCTCGCAGGGCAGCGCACCGGCGGCGACGTAAACAAGCTGCTCGACTCCCGCCTGGCTCGAATTCCACTGGGCTTCATGGGCGACGGTCGTGACACCGCTTACGCCGCGCTGTACCTGGCCAGTGATGAGTCGCGCTTCGTGACTGGTACCGAGATCGTCGTCGACGGCGGCATGACCGTTCGCTGCGGCTGATTTCTATAGGGGGCCGGCCATGGCCCCCGTCCACCGACAAACAATAAGAGCAGGTCACTATGGACGATCTAAATCAAGTTCAGGCCTCACGACGCCTGTTCATCAAGCACACAGCCATCGCTGCAGCAGCTATCACCCTACTCGGCGAAGCAACCAGCCAGACATTTGGAGCCTCCATGTCCAGCCCAACCAATGCGCCTGGGATGTGGGATTGCCACACCCATATTTACGGCCCCTGGGATCGTTTCCCACTCCCTGCGAACGCCGCATACACTCCCGCCCCCGCGCCATTTTCAGATCTTCTGGCGTTGCATCAGCGCCTTGGCATTGAGCACGGTGTGCTTGTTCAAGCTGCACCCTATGGAACGGATCACTCCGCCATCCTGGCCGCAATCGCTGAGAGCGGTGGACACTACCGCGGCGTTGGTCTGATCGACGAAACAACCACCGATGAACAGCTGCAGGTTCTGCACGACGGCGGGCTGCGTGGCATCCGTTTCAATCTAATGGGGCACCTGCCGGGCGCACGGGATCCTCAAAAGCTGCGACAACTGGCCGAACGTGTTGCTCCATTTGGATGGCATGTGTTGGTTCACGGAGAACTACACACTTTGTTGCCGTTCCTGGACCAGTGGAAGGACCTGAAGACGCCTCTGGTCATTGATCACATGGCGCGCCCAGATTTCACCCAACCCCTCGATAGAGAAGAGCTTGCTGCTCTGAAGAAGCATCTTGAGCATTCGGCCCGATGGATCAAGCTCTCCGGTATCGATCGCGCCATGCAGGGTCAACCTGGCCCGTGGCCGCAGGCTCTGGATTACGTTCGCGAGTTTCTGGAGTATGCCCCGGAACGCGCGATTTGGGGCTCCGATTGGCCGCATCCAAACATCAAGGGCTCCCCTCCGGATGACCGCCAACTGCTCAACTTCATTCAACAGGTATGTGACAGCCCTGCACTGAAACAAGCCGTTCTGGTCGACAACCCGGCCCGCTTGTACCGCTGAGCTCTTTTGGTTTCAACACACTGACGGAAACGAATAATGGACGATAGAGATTGGCGTCCAAGCACCCGTGTGCCTGATCCGGCCGTACGGGAGCTTGACCCACGCTTTGCACATTACCGCCTCGCCCACGCAAAAGTGGAACGCTTGGGTGGGGGAATGCGGTGGGCTGAGGGGCCGGCTTGGTTCGCAGATGGCCGGTATGTGCTGCTCACCGATCTGCCCAACGACCGCATCATGCGGTGGGATGAAGCCACCGGTGTCCTCGGCGTGTTTCGCCAACCGGCCAATCAGGCCAATGGGATGACGCGTGATCGCCAAGGCCGCCTGCTGGTGTGTGAACACGGTGGTCGACAAGTCACACGCACGGAATACGACGGCAGCATCACCGTTCTGGCGAGTCACTTTGAAGGCAAGCCACTCAACTCTCCAAACGACATCGTGGTGAAGTCGGACGACAGTATCTGGTTCACCGATCCGCCCTTTGGCTTGGTCAGTGACTACATGGGCCGTCAAGGCGAAGCAGCGCTGCCGGCTAACGTTTACTGCCTAACGCCGGACGGAAAGCTTCACTGCGTTGCCGAAAATGTCGAAGGTCCTAACGGACTCGCATTCTCACCCGACGAGAAAATCCTCTACTTGGTCGAGTCGAGAGCTCGCCCACGCCGCATCGTCGCATACAGCGTCGATGACCAGAACCAGCTCAGCGAGCGCAGGGAACTCATCGATGCAGGCCATGGCCTGCCCGATGGCATACGCGTCGACGTGGACGGAAACCTGTGGTGTGGCTGGGGCGCTCCCGAGCCTGGCCTGGATGGGGTTCGCGTCTTCGCACCTGACGGTACTCCTATTGGACACATTGATCTGCCTGAGCGATGCGCCAACCTCTGCTTCGGCGGCCCGCGACGCAATCGCCTGCTGATGGCCTCCACAACCTCATTGTATTCGCTGTTCGTTAACACTCGCGGCGCCTGAAGTGCGCCCTTCCTAAGGTAGCTATATGAAAAAAACAAGATCTGCTCCGCTACTGCTCTCGACTGGCCTCGCCGGTCTTCTGACCCTCTCTGCCGGCGTTGAAGCATCCGAGCTCAAGATAATCGCGAGCGGTGCGCTGAAGGGGGCCATGGCCCAACTACAGCCAGCGTACGAGAAAGCCAGTGGCAACACACTCAGCATTAGTTGGGGACCTTCGATGGGAGACTCTCCTGAGTCCATCCCCCAGCGAATCAAACACAAGGAGCCTATGGACTTGGCCATCATGGCCAGCGAGACCCTGGATCTACTGGGACCTACAGGTGCTTTCGACATGAGCACTCGCCGAGAAATCGCCGACTCCCGTATCGGCATAGGCGTACCAAAAGGTCATCCTCACCTGGATGTGTCCACCGTGTCCGCTCTGCGTGCCGCGCTACTCAGCTCTGACAAAATCGCATATTCCCAAGGCGCTAGTGGTGTCTACATCCGGACAGAGCTGTTTGCTCGCTTGGGCATCACCGATTCGGTCAAGCACAAAACAGTCGAGATTCAAGGCAAGGAACTGGTGGGCACTGCGCTTGCTCGCGGCGACGCGGACATCGGCATGCAGCAGATCAGCGAACTGAAGGTAACCCCTGGCGTGGATTACCTAGGCCCGCTTCCCGAGGAGGTACAGAAAGTCAGCCGGTTTTATGCGGCCGTGGCCAGTACCACTTCTAACACCAAGGTTGCACGTGAGTTCCTTGAATACCTCAACAGTGCCGAAGCTCACAAATTGCTTGAGGAAAGCGGCCTTGAACCTGCCCCATCACTTACTGCCCAAGGAAAAAAACAATGAAAAAGATTTCTCACTTCATCATGGGTGCGTCCCTGACGCTGGCTGCCTCCATCGCCATGGCTAGCAGCTCTGCCGCAACGAATGCAGTGCAACAGGAAATGGTGCGGTACGACAACGTCCAGATCGAGGTCAACTCCCAAGGTAAGGGTCCTATCATCGTGATGCTTCCCTCGCTGGGACGCTCGGGTCGTGACTATGACCAAGTGGCAAATTACCTGCAGCAAGATGGGTTCAGGGTGGTGCGCCCTGAACCCCGCGGCATAGGCCAAAGCAAAGGCCCGATGGAAAAGCTCTCAGTCCATGACTTTGCCCGCGATATCGCTGCAGTTGTCGAGCACGAGAAACAAGGGCCGGTAGTAGTGGTTGGGCACGCCTGGGGTAACTTCCCGGCTCGACAACTGGCGGCCGACAGGCCCGACCTGGTGCGCGGCGTGGTGCTCGCAGCGGCTTCTGCCGGCAAGGTTCCACCCGGATCGACTGAGAAGCCCATCAACGCCGAAATGCGTCAGGCAATCGATGGGGCCGGTGACATGTCTCTGTCCGAAGAGCAACGTCTGGTCTACCTGCGCAAAGCATTCTTCGCCCCCGGCAACGACCCCCGTGTATGGCTTGGCGGATGGCACGACGAAACGCATGAAGCACAGTCCCATGCACGCAATACCACACCGGTCGATGACTACTTCGCCGCTGGCAAGGCCCCGATCCTCGACCTGCAGGGTGAATCCGACACAGTAGCCCCACGCAGGTTCTCAGGCGTTCTGCAAAGCATGCTGGGCGATCGCGTTCAGGTGGTGGTGCTCAAAAACGCCGGACATGCGATGGCGCCTGAGCAACCGAAGGCAATGGCCGACGCTATTGCGACGTTTGCCAAAGCTCAGTACGCGCATTGATCGAAACCAGGACGGGCGCCGCGAGGCGCCTGCCCTTGGTCTGCACATCCACGTTTCACTGCCCCTGCCTGAGCGACGACATCACGGCGCATTTGCGCTTCGCAAAGCTAATCAAAGCCTGCCGCAGGTTCCGAAAACTCCTCACTTGAAAAAGTCGACACCCGGCCTGGCGCGCTCATCGACGCTCAGTGAAAACACATCGGGCCGCGAATAGTGGCCAACCACATCGAAGTCGTAGCGAGCACGCACCAACTCATCAAGATCGATTTCTGCCGTCAGTAATCCCTCTTCACCACGCAGTGGACCGGCGAGTACATCACCCAGCGGCCCGACGATGACACTGTTGCCCTGAATCAGGGGACGGTCAGGATCCCAGGCTGGTACCTCGATACCCAGTTCGAGTGGCGATTTCTGCACCTGACATGCACTAACCAAAAACATCCGCCCCTCATGAGCGATATGCCGCATGCTGGCCAGCCAGACGTCACGCTCATCGACTGTCGGCGCGCACCATACCTGCACGCCTTTGGCGTACATCGCAGTGCGTAACAACGGCATGTGGTTTTCCCAGCAGATCGCCGTGCCGAGCTTGCCGGCTGGTGAATCGACAACAGGTAATGTCGAGCCGTCACCCTGCCCCCAGATGAGACGCTCAGTACCCGTTGGCATCAACTTGCGGTGCTTGGCGATGAGTCCACCCTCTGGTGAGAAGAACAGCGCGGAACAGAACAGCGTGTTACCAGAACGCTCGATCACCCCGACGACCAGGTGAGCTCCCGTGCGTTCGGACAATGCAGCGAGCTCGTCTGTCTCCGCGCCGGGGACATCAATAGCATTCTCGAAATAGGCTTGGAATGTCTCACGCCCCTCCGGCAAGCGATATCCCAGGAAAGTGCCGAATATCTGCCCTTTTGGGTACCCGCCTAGGATCGCCTCGGGCAATACGACCAGTTTCGCCCCGCTCGACTTTATCTTGGCCTCATACTCGATGATGGATTTCAGCGTCTGGGCCTTTCCGAGTGGATGGGAGCCAACCTGTAGCGCTGCAACGGTGATACGGGACATGATGAGATCTCGCATGATGTAAGTGCAGGCAATGTTCGGCCCCGATCCGTTATTGAGCAATACTGCACCGACTCGATCTGATATCAATTACAATCATATCGTGACAGCATTGGGGGACTGCTACCTGTGTGCCTGGAAAGGTTCCACCAATCATGAAAAAGCTGGACATCGCCTCTGTGGACCTGAACCTCTTCAAGGTTTTCGAAGCCTTGTATGAGGAAGGAGGCGCGGGCCGCGCCGCCATTCGCCTGGGCATTACCCAATCAGCGGTGAGCGCTGCTCTATCCAGACTACGGGCAGTGTTCGGTGACCACTTGTTCGAACGGACAGGACGAGGCCTTAAACCCACCGCAAAAAGCGAGGAATTGCGCCCTATCGTGGCCGCCGCGCTGGACAAGTGTCGTCAGGGGCTGATGTTGGCACTCCATGACGATGCGGCGATTCACGGGCGCGCCATTGCACTGGGCATGTCGGATGACTTCGAACTGGCAATTGGCAGGCTGTTGATCGACAAAGTCCGGGAACAGGCGCCTGGTATCCGCCTAGTGTTCAAGCAAACCCACAGCTTGCTGGCAAGCGATGCTTTGATGAACCGGCAATTTGATCTTGCCTTGACATCGGGCGCCGTGGCCTCGAAGACGCTGGGGCGGCTGGCGCTTGCAACGGGTGACTACACCTGCCTTACTGCGGCCCGTGCTGACGCCACCCTGCTGACACCCGGGTCTTACCTTGAAAAGCGCCACATTCTGGTTTCATCGGGCGGCTATGTGGGCGTGGTTGATGAGGTGCTAGCTGCGCAGTCGCTGAATCGCACAGTGGAGGCTTCAACCACTCATTTCGCCGCGCTTCCCGCGCTTCTGCAGCACAGCGACTGCGTGGCCACCTTGCCGACCCATGCCGCCAAAGCCTTGGCCAGCGTCAGCAACGTCCAATGCCACCCATGCCCAATCAACCTTCCGCGCTACTCAATAGAACTGGGATGGCGAATCGACAATGCGCGTGATCCTGCCATTGGCTTGATCATTACCTTGATTCGTGAAGTCATCGCCCAATTGCCTGGTGTCGTGGTCGTCGGTTGATTCAAAGGACAGAGACGCTGCTGGCCCAGTCAGGCTGGCGGTTTATGGTCCACCAGCACAGCAATATCTTTCTCTAGGTGACAGCGTCGATACGTTCGAAGGCCAGCGCCAAGCCTTGTCCCACCCCCACGCACATCGTGGCCACACCAAAGCGTCCCCCCGTCTTCTCGAGCTGGTGCACCGCTGTCAAGACCAGTCGATTTCCGCTCATCCCCAAAGGATGACCCAGCGCTATAGCTCCACCGTTGGGGTTCACTCGCTCACTGTCATCTGGCAAACCGAGCTCGCGCATCACTGCCAATCCTTGCGCTGCGAACGCTTCATTGAGCTCAATGACGTCGAAAGCATCAATTGTCATGTTCAGCCGTTGCAGAAGTTTTCGCACAGCAGGGACTGGACCAATTCCCATTACTTCAGGCAAAACACCGGCGCTGGCCATTCCAAGGACCCGGGCACGAGGTTTTAGACCGAACTTGTCTACCGCATCAGCACTAGCGAGGATCATCGCGCTGGCGCCGTCATTCAGGCCTGAAGCGTTGCCAGCAGTTACCGTGCAATAAGGACCATTTACCGGTTTGAGTTTGGCCAGCGCTTCTGCAGTGGTTTCAGGACGGGGGTGCTCATCACACACCACAACGGTTTCGCCCTTTTTGCCGGGAATGATGACGGGAACAATCTCTTCAGCATAAAACCCGCGCTCGATCGCGCTAGCAGCTCGTATTTGACTACGCAGAGCCATGGCGTCCTGATCCTCACGAGAAATGCCGTACTGCTGGGCAACTTTGTCACCGGTCATCGGCATACTATCGACACCGTACGCGCTTTCCATTGCCGGATTGATGAAGCGCCAACCGAGCGTCGTGTCTTCAAGTTTCTGCGTACGCCCAAACGGGCCGTCAGCTTTTCCCATGACGTAGGGTGCACGAGTCATCGACTCAACACCTGCGGCAACGGCCAATTCCATTTCCCCATTAGCAATCGCCCTGAAAGCCGCACCAATAGCTTCCAGACCGGATGCGCACAGCCGATTCAACGTCACACCAGGTACCGAAGGAGAGAGCCCAGCGAGTAAAAGCGCCATGCGTGCCACGTTGCGATTGTCTTCACCTGACTGGTTGGCGCACCCCATGAAGACTTCGTCCACGGCGGCCCAATCGATACCTGGATTGCGCTCAATCAACGCTTTGAGTGGGATAGCAGCAAGGTCATCCGCCCTCACTGCAGAAAGGACACCATTCAGACGGCCAATCGGGGTGCGTACTGCATCACAGATGAAGACATCGCGACTCATCAGAGCTCTCCTTACAAGAGTGGTTAGCGCAGCCAATCGACGCGCGCCCACAGTGTCGGAGAGCACTTCGGCAGTGACAATGAGCGAGTTCCACTGACTGGAATCAGATCTCTGTGAAAAATCGCTTTCCGTCAGCCTTCAGCAACTCGACCATCAGTCGCACAGCCGGTGCCAGATAGGCCTCCGCTCGCACTGAAACCGCGACGGTCCGAGTCATCGTCGTCTCTTGAATAGGGACCTCTCTTAGAGTGGATTGCCAACGTCCAGACACTAACGTTTCCCGGGCCAGAAAGCTCAGTAATTGCGTCTTGGCTATCAGCCTCGGCAACAATGAAACGGCATTTGCTTCAATCTGCACCGTAGGAGCAGGCAACTGATGTGACCTGAATGCCTCGTCGATCCAGCGTCTGGAGGCGACTGCATCACCAGGCAGAACCCAGCGGTATTGGCATAGCGCTGCGATGCTGATAAGAGAAGAGAAGACGGGATGATCTGCGCTGGCCACGACGACAGCTTCATCTTGAAGAATCGGGAAGGTGAGCAGATGGGGATCACCAGCATTCAAAGGGCAAATAATCGCATCCAGGCGGCCGGAGCTCAGGGACTCCCTGAGAATGTCATCTTGGCCGATCGAGAGCTTCAATCGCAGCTCGGGAGCGCGCTCCAACAAGAAGGATGCCAACTGCGGAAGGAGGTGCTCGGCCATGCTCGCGGAACAGCCCAGGCGTATAGTCCCGATTTGCCCGCTCGCAAAGTCTCGTACTTCGCGCTCGGTCTCCGCAATGCTCAGTTGTAACTGCCGCCCGCGCTGGAGAAGGAGCTCGCCAACCTCAGTGAGCCTTATTCTCCTGCCTTCTCGTCTGAAAAGCTGCGCGCCTAAAGCCTCTTCGAGACGCTGAATGCTTTTGCTGAGCGCAGGCTGACTTTTGTGCAACAACTCTGCAGCTTTACCGAGATGACCCGTTCGGGCAATGGTCTCGAAGTAAGTGAGGTCCCTAAGATCCATGATTCATAACTCTCGGTAATCGGTTCATCAAAAACAGCAAATGGACCACGCCCATTAGCCCCTCGGATAATCATCTGGCCCAGCATCCGAGGATTCTCCAGTGCCAACCCCCTCTTCACTCTCGAAGCCCGCCCTGCTGCAGTGGCTATGCGTGGTACTCGCAGCCGGCGCTGCGGGGCAGTTTTTTCACTTCCTGCATATCCCTGCAGGTCTGTTCCTCGGGCCCATGCTCGCGGGCATTGCTTGTGGTCTTTTGGGCGTGACAATCCGTGTTCATCGTCATGCGTTTCGCTTCGGCCAAGGTTGCGTGGGTGTGTTGGTGGCTCACTCGATGACTTGGCCAGTCATCCAGACGCTCGCACAATCCTGGTATCAGATGTTGGGTATCACAGCCCTGACACTGGCCATGAGCGCACTGGTAAGCCTGGGAGCTATCCGATTCAGTGGCCTATCTAAAGCAACTGCAGCTTGGGGAACAGCACCCGGTGCAGCATCGGCGATGGTGGCAATGTCGGAAGATTATGGAGCTGATGCACGTGTGGTTGCGACCATGCAGTACGTCAGGGTGGTTTGCGTGATAGTTGTAGGAGCACTGGTGAGCCACGTGCTAGGTGCGCAAACGCCTTCCTCAGGAGCCGCCAATATGGGCCAGACCGGAAACCTGTTGGATCTAGTTTTGAGTCTCGGGGTCATCTTGGTCGGTGTTGCAGCAGGTACGCGTCTGCCGGCAGGCGCACTGCTGGTGCCACTACTGCTTGGAGGCGCGTTACAGCTGTCTGGCGCCATAACGATTGATCTTCCCAGTTGGATCTTCAGCCTGGGCTACGGTTTGATCGGATGCTACATCGGACTCAGATTTGACCGACGAACCGTCGCGTACGTCTGGCGGCAAATGCCTGCAATGGTTTTGAGCTCTTCTGCCCTGATTTTACTGTGTGCCGGCTCTGCCTGGTTCCTTGCAAAGCTGATGGGTATTGATTTTCTTTCGATGTACTTAGCCACAAGCCCAGGCGGCCTGGACGCCATGGCGATCCTAGCTGTCGAGACGCACGCAGACACCGGCTTCGTGCTCGCCAGCCAAACGCTGAGACTGTTTTCCGTAGTATTGGTCAGCGTGGTGATGGCGCGCCAGGTTTTGCGAAACGCGCCCTCAGATGCCGCAGAAAAAAAGGGTCAGCCGAAGTCGTGGTCATCGGCCGACCCAAAGTAAATCCGCAGCATTAACTTTGGCTAAGTGAAACACGCTCCTTTGCTCTGGATTGAAGCAAAGCGCAGACATTCAATTGCCGGTCAGGATGCTTGAGAGCCCACTGCTCTAGGGCTTCGCCGATCTGAGTCAGCCCGATCTGATCTGCATAGTAGAGAAGCCCACCGCGGTAACGTGGGAAGCCATATCCGTGGATCCAGATGAGATCAATGTCATTAGGGCTGTCGACAATGCCTTGCTCCAACATGTGAGCGGCTTCATTGATCATTACGAATAAACACCGCTGCAAGATCTCATCGTCCGAGATTACCCGCGGCTCCAGGCCTCTTGCGTGCCTGTGTTCAACAAGCATCTTCGCAACGAATGGATCAGGAGAACCCTTGCGCTGGCCCTCTTCATACCGGTAGTACCCCGCCCCAGACTTCTGGCCGAGACGGCCGGCCTCGTGTAGCTGCTCAATCAGGTTGCATCGACGCTCAGCCTGACCGAGGTGTTCCCCCCGGCCTTTCCTGTTGAACCACGCGATATCAACGCCAGCCAGATCACGCAGTTCAAAGGGGCCGATCGGGAAGCCGAAGCCACGTAGCACTCGGTCGACATCCTCTGGTGACGCGCCTTCCTCAAGCAAGAATGTCGCTTCGCGCTCGCGGACGGCCAACAACCGATTCCCTACAAACCCATAGCAGTGCCCTACCGCAACCGCGGTCTTGCCCAAGCGCCCACCCAGTTGGAGCACGGTTGCCAGCACATCGGGGTGCAGGTGAGCGGTTTTCACAACCTCGAGCAGCTTCATGACGTGAGCGGGGCTGAAAAAATGCATACCGATGACGTCTCCTGGGCGATCGGTAACACTGGCAATCGCATCGACATCGAGGTAAGAGGTATTGGTTGCCAGGATCGCCCCGGGCTTGGCAAAACGATCCAGCGTTCGGAAGACGTCTTGCTTGACGGCCAAGTCTTCAAACACTGCCTCGATGATCAAATCTGCACCTGCGATCGCCTCAAGACTTCCTTCGTACCGAATATGCCCAGCATGCTCAGCCGCCTTTTCTGAGGAGAGGCGGCCTTTCTCAAGCGCGCTGACATAGTAGCGCTCGACAGCCGCTCGTCCGCGATCAAGCGCCGCAGGCTGAGTATCGATCAGCACTGTCGCGATACCCGCGTTAGCCAAGCACAACGCGATACCGCTCCCCATCGTGCCCGCTCCGATCACCGCGACCGAATCAACGGCACGAACTGGGGCTTGTCTAGCTAATGTGCGGCGGCGAGAGGCAAGATCACGCTCGGCAAAGAAGACATGCCGTAAGGCGCGTGCCTGAGCACTTTCACGCCGGGAAATAAAAATATCTCGCTCCAGCGCCATGCCCTCGTAAAAGGGAACCTGCCAAGCTGCCTGCAGTGCTTGGAGCGCGAGAGGTGGAGCCTCCTGCCCCACAAGCTTATGAAGAATCGCCTGAGCCCTTCGCTGGAAAACTGCTGGATCAAATGCAGATACGGTCCGATTGCAGCAGCGCGGTATCGGCTGCCCAATAATCTCCTGGGCGAACTCCAAAGCAGACTCGAATACGGATGAGCGACTCAAGCGATCCAGCAACCCCATCTCCAGCGCTTGCTCAACACCTGGCTGCTCCCCGCCCATTACCACATCGACGGCCGGGAGCATCCCACACAATCGCGGCAAGCGTTGCGTTCCGCCAGCACCAGGGATCAAGCCCAGCCCGACTTCAGGCAGCCCGAATTGAGTGCCGGGCGCTGCGATACGGTAATGGCAGGCGAGCGCAAGCTCCAGGCCCCCACCCAAGACAGAACCATGCATCGCAGCGATGACTGGCTTGGGCGACTGTTCGATTGCCGTCAGTACGTCTGGCAGGTGCGGAGCCTGCAACGGCAGATCGAACTCTTTGATATCGGCACCGGCGATGAAGGTACGGCCTTCACACACGATGACTATTGCCCGAATATCAACGTCACCTACCGCCTGTTCAAGGCGCGCCAGCAACTGCTCACGAACCTCACGCGACAGGGCATTGACTGGCGGGTTGTTGATGATGATCAGGCCGACATCACCTTCGCGTTGAAGCGCTACGAGCGAGTGCATCGTTTCTCTCCTGATGAGGGACATAAATTACAGAAGCGACAGCGGATAGCTGACAATTACCCGCACATCATCGGCATCGCGAGCAAAGTCAGCGCGGTAAGTGGCGCTGCGCAGGCGCATGCTCAACCCCTTCAGGGAACCGCTCTGCAAGACGTACTGCAACTCAACGTCCAACTCACGCTCGCCGTCCGCACTCGAGTCGGCGCCGCGCACATCGGCTTGACTGCCTTTGAGATAGCGAGTCATGAAGGTCAACCCGGGGATGCCCACGGTCGCCAGGTCGAAGTCGTAGCGAGCCTGCCAGGAGCGCTCATCCTTCTCGGCGAAGTCGCCAATCTGCACAAAGTTGACCAGATAGGGGTCTGTGCCATCCACGTAGGGGAATGCGGAGTCACCGGACATTTTCTGGTAGCCGAGGCCAAAGGAGTTACCACCAAGTTTGTAGGTCCCCATCACACTGAGTGCACGGTTGTCGATAGGGCCGCCGCGGGCCTGACCTTGGTCATCACTGTCGAACAAACGCACATCGCTTGTGAACGATCCCCAGGCACCCTTTCTGCGGTCGGTCAGTCCGAAGAATCGCTGGGTGTAGACGTCTTCCAGCACCGCGTACTGAGCCAACAGGTCCGTCGCTTGGCCCGCGTGATACGTCACCCCCATCAAGTTGAAGTCGCCCCCATCAAGAGGGCCACTGAATCGACGGTTCTTGTTGTTGAGTCCCAGCCCTGCGGAGCCGGACTGATCGCGATAAACAGTGCTTTGGATCTTGGCCCCGGTAAGCTCCAGCGCTTTCCATTCCTTGATCTGTATCTGCGCGCCATCGAATGTCTGAGGCAACAAGCGCCCGTTGTTGGAAGCCAGGGTCGGCCACTTTGGAAGCAACGTGCCAACCCGCAACTCGCTGTCGGAAACCTTGACCTTAAGGGTCCCGCCGGCTTTGGAGTAGTTATCCGGGACACCACCATCATCTTGCACAGGCAGCAAACCGGTGCCAGAACGACCTCGACCTGAATCCAGCTTGACCCCAAGCATGCCGATGGCATCGAAACCAAAACCTATGACACCGGGCGTATACCCGGACTCATAGCGCAGAATGAAGCCTTGCGCCCATTCTTGGCGCTTGGATTGGGCAGACCCTTCACGGAAATCGCGGCTCATGTAGAAGTTGCGCAGCTCCAAAGAAGCCTTGCTGTCCTCGAAGAACCCCTCTGCGCCCGCAAGCGGCAGATACACGGCAAAACCAACCCCTACCGCGCAGAGCGGCATATTTTTTTTAATCATCACTGCTTACCAAAAAAGAGATCGCACGCAGCGGCTGTCCGTAGCCACCGCGCTGATCAGGCAGGAAATCGCAAGCCGCTTCAGCGCACCTGGGTCAGATAGTCTTCGGCTTTACCCGGAATTTTCTCGTTCTGGATCTCACCCAGGAACTTGATGGCGCGATTCACTTCCTCGTCGGTGAGGTAAGGCGTCTGCGGGAATGATTTGCGATTGTTTTCCCACGCTGCGGCATACACCTTGTCGCTCACACCTTCGAAACGGGTGCGGACAGACTTCATGGCTTCCTCAGGGTGTTCGCTGATCAGTTGGGTGGCGTCATTGAGCGCAGCCAGGAAGGCTTTGACGGTCTCCTGATTTTCGGTCGCCCACTGACGGCGAGCACTCAGTGCAATCGATGGGTAGCCGTCAAGCTCCGGCACCATGCCCTCGGACATGTCGAGCAATGTGTAGCCCTTATGGTCGATTACCGCGCTATCGGAAGCCGGCGACGAAAGCGCAAAGCCGTCGATCTTGTTCTGACCAAATGCGGCCAACATCGCGGCACCGTTGTTCAGGTACAGAAGCGTGAAGTCTTTCTCTGCGTCCAACTTCGCTTCTTTACCCAGGAAGCGCACCAGGAAATCTGCGCTGCCGCCAGCGCCGCTCACTGCCAGGCGTAACCCCTTGAACGCTGCCAAACGCTCCTCAACCGTAGAGTCTGCCGTCAGGCCCAGGCGATCAGCAACGTCCTTATGAATGACCACGTTGCTCGCGTACTGACCGACCAAACGGCCAAGCAGGGTAATGTCTGCACCTTTCACTTTCGCGTTGATCGCATTCTGGATGGCACACGAGCAGAACTCGACCGAGCGACTGGCCAACCCAGAAGCCGCCGCGCCGCCCCCTTTGAATTTCACCAGTTCGACATCGAGCCCATGCTTTTTGAACATGCCGCCGTCCAAGGCCACGAACAAGGGCATGTGAACAAACCCATCCGTTCCCAAGGCAACTTTAACGGTTTCGGCAGCCTGCGCATAAAAGCTGGCTGCGCTCATGGCAACGCTCAACCCCAGCGCGGATAACAGACATTTAATAGACATGGTAAGGGCCTCTTGTTGTTGTTGTGTTGGTTTTAATCAGACGGACAGTTCACGCTCTTCCTGGTCTTTTTTCCAAGGCATCAAGGACGCTTCAAGTTTGCGTACTGCGGCTTGGAGGATCAGCGCAAGCGAGATGATTGCAATGAGCGCTGCGAACACGCCTGCGGTATCCAACTGCCCGGCAGCGTCCTGCAGCAGGTAACCCAAACCTCGGTTGGCGGCCATGATCTCCCCAACGATGGCGCCGATCAGCGCGTATGGGACCGACATCTTGAGGCCGGTAAATACCCACTGAATTGCCGAAGGCAGGACAACTTTGGTAATCAGGTGATGCTCTTTGACACCCATCAACCGCAGAATTTCCAACTGCTCGCGCTCCACAGCGCGAACACCGCTGTAGGTGTTGAGGAACACCAGGAAGAAGACGATCGTGGCGGTAAGGATGATTTTCATCTCGATGCCGATACCGAACCACATGATGAAGAGTGGAGCCAAAGCGACTTTCGGCAGGCTGTAAATCGAGACAAGAATCGGGTCGAGCAATTTAGCCAGAAGCTCATTGCGACCGAGGATCAGGCCCACCGATATACCTGCACAAGCGCCGAAGAAGAAGCCTACGAGGGTTTCAACCACAGTGATCCAACCATGCGAGAACAGACGGCCACTGGCAACCAGGTCAATGAAGCGGCTCCCGATTTCCAATGGCGAACTCACGAAAAACGGGTCGATCAGCGGGCCTGAAGCGAATTGCCAGGACAGAAAGAGCACAGCAAAAATGGCGACACGGCCGAGGAAGATTTTCATGTTCGTAATTCTCCGGAAGAAGGACCTTAGGCGTCATGAGAGGGAGTGATGAACTCCCAAAGATCGCCGCACAACTCGTGGTAACGCGGGTCCTTGCGTAGCTGGAGAATGTTGCGGTCATCACCTAGAGGGATACTCACGTCGCGAACGATAGTGCCCGGACGTCCAGAGAAGATCAGGCAGCGATCGCCCAATGCCACGGCCTCATCCAGGTCGTGCGTGACGAACAGCACGGTCTTGTTGAGCTGACGGCTAAGCTTGAACAGCTCGGTCTGCATACGCATGCGCAGTTGTGCATCGAGGGCAGCGAATGGTTCGTCCATCAGCAAGGTTTCTGGATCGTAAGCCAGCAATCGAGCCAGCGCAGCGCGTTTGCGCATGCCCCCGGAAAGCTGGCTGGGATACGCTTTTTCATGCCCCTCAAGACCCACAAGGGACAAAAGCTCGCGAATCCGCTCCTGTCGCTTGGCCTTCGGGACACCTTGGATTTCAAGCGGAATGGCGATATTGCCAGTCACATCACGCCATGGCAGCAAATGGTCGCTTTGGGTCATGTAACCGGTACGGCCGTTGATACCTTGAACAGCCTGGCCCCGGTAGAGCACTTCACCTGTTGTAGGCGAGAACAGCCCAGCGACCATGTTCAAAAGAGTGGACTTGCCGCAACCCGAAGGACCGATGATGGTCACCACCTGTCCCTGTTGGATGTCGACATTGATGCTGTGGGAGGCTTGCTTGGCAACCCCCTTCACGGTGAATGACTTCGAAACCTCTCTGAACGAAATGACCGTCGGTGAGACGGCTTTTGCGCCGATAGGCTCGGGTGAAGTGGCACTTTTCAACACGGCGGTCATGACGATACTCCCGGCACGAAGGTGGCGTTCAGCTCAAAAATCTTGGCTGTCACAACTGAAGTGGTCGAAAGAGCGCTGCGCCGTGAAGCGGCGGAATAGAGACTGTTCATAGCGACCTACTTATTTTTATGAGTCAGAAATGAAGCGTTCTTTGATTATGCAATCGTGAGATACGAGGTCAAAGAGGCTGTTCCACAGAATGGAACAGCCGTTCTTTTCACGCGATGATCGTCAAGCCATCTAGAGCGATGACCCCGCTACCCGCAGGACGAACAAGGAGCGGGTTGATTTCCGCCTCGACCAATCGGTCGCCGAGCTGCATGGCCATTTGCGAAAACGCCACGATGCATTTTGCTGCGGCGTCGACATCTGCCTTTGGCATGCCGCGGAAGCCATCCAATAGCGGGTAGGTTTTCAGTTCACACAGCATTTCCCGGGCTTGCTCTTCACTCACAGGCAGAAGACGCAAGGTCGTATCCTGGAAAAGCTCCGCAGTGACGCCTCCCATTCCGAGCAGCAGCGCTGGGCCGAGCTGAGGGTCCCGATGGAAGCCGAGGATCAGTTCCTGCCCACCAGTGACCATCTCCTGGACCAGGAACGACTCCGGGGTGAAGCCGACATGCCCGCCGACTTCATCGCGCATGCGCTCCAAACGATCCCCGATGGTGTCCGAAGAAAGATGCAACGCTACTCCACCCACTTCACTTTTGTGCGGGATCAGTTCCGAGAGCACTTTCAAGGCTACATGCCCGCCAAGTTCGCTCGCAGCCTGCGCTGCCTCCTGCCCGCTTTTCACCACCAGTTCGCGAGTGACCGTGATGCCAAAGCCCGCGTACAAGCGCTTGCTACGCTCTTCATCAAGCGGACCACTTGGCAGTTCTTCCACCCTAGCTGCTGACGGGGCTATATCGGCCGCACTTGCCGAGCTCCCCTGACCGCTCATGACCAAAGCCTTGAGCGCGCTGGCGCAGCTCTCAGGGGCGTTGAACGCAACACCACCCGAGCCGTTGATACGCTGAGCTGCTGCGGGGGCGTGGGGACTGATGTAGGCCAAGACCGGCTTATCCGAACTAGCTAGGCTGTCGCGGATAGCGTCCGCCATCAAATGAGGTTGAGCGACACCCGATGAGCCAACTACGGTGACCACAGCATCATAGTCATCGCTGTCGAGCAGAATGCCGATGGCGCTGCGCATCAACTCTGGCTGCAAGCCTGCCAGGGTCAAATCGATGGGATTACGGTCGAGCACCGCTTGGTCACCGATGTCCAAGTTACGCAGCTTCTCGGCAGTTTCCGGCCCAGGCGCAGGTGTTTCGAAACCGCTCATGCCCAGGTTGTCAGCGATCAGTGTGCCAGCTCCACCGGTCGAGGTCAGGATCGCCACTCGACGGCCATTCATTGATCTTCCGCTTGCCAACGCGAAGGGGATATCGAGCAAATCCGCGAAGGTTTCGGCGCGGATCACGCCAAGCTGCTTGAAGTAAGCGGAGTACAGGTCGTCAGAGCCAGCCAGCGCGCCCGTGTGCGAATTGGCCGCATGAGCACCTGCCTCGGACCGTCCTACCTTGTAAACCACAACTGGCTTACCAGCACTGCGGGCCTTGCGAGCTGCTCGAGTGAATTTTTCGCTGTCGCGCAGTCCTTCGATGTACAGCGCAATGACCGATGTGGTTGGGTCATCAGCGAGGTAGTCGACGAAGTCTGCAACGTCGAGATCCACTTCGTTACTGGTAGAAATGAGCTTCGAGAAGCCAATTCCAGCAGCGACACCGCGAGAAAGAAGCGCGCCCAGGATACCTCCGCTCTGAGAAACCACTGCGACGCGGCCGGGGAGCAGCTGGTCCATGTCCAATGCACCACTTGCAGAGAGGGTCACGCGCTCCGTGAGGTTAACCAGCCCGATAGTATTAGGACCAAGGATTCTCATCGAGCCTCGTGCCGCCTTGAGCTCTTCTTGCCGTTGAGCCCCGGTTGTGCCGGTCTCACCATAACCACCTGCCAGTAAGATCGCTGCTGGGCAGCCGCGCGCAGCGAGATCGGCAACAGCCTGGTTGGCCCGCTCTGGACCAAGCAGAATGATCGCGACATCCGGTACTTCCGGCAAAGCATCCACGGAGGGGTAACAGCGCAATCCATCAATTTCCTCGTACCGCGGGTTCACCGGGTACAGCCGGCCCTCGAAGCCGTGCTTGCGAAGAAATGCGATGGGACGGCCGGAGGTTTTTCGAGCATCACCCGATGCGCCGATGACGGCAACGCTGGCAGGGCTGAGAAGGCGTGCAATTTGGTCCATGATTTAGCTCCGCTCTGCCTTGCCAGCAAGGAAGGCGGCAACCGACTCCTGATGCTCGCTGGAGGTGTAGCAGATGCCCTGGGCTTGGCTGCCCATGGAGAAGATCTGGCTCTGAGTCAGCTCAAAGGTGTTGTTCAGGATCGACTTGCTCAGCGCCAGAGCAGTAGCCGAGCCAGCAGAGATCTGCTGAGCCCAATGCTGAGCTGCAGGGAGAAGGTTCTCATGCGGTGCCACGCGATCGATCATCCCGATCTGCTGTGCTTCGAGTGGCGAAACGGCGCGGCCGCTGAAGATCAACTCTTTTGCTTTGCTCAGCCCTACACGGCGTGGAAGGAAGTACAAACCACCGCCATCAGGGATCAGGCCCCGCGCGATGTAACTCATAGCGAACGAAGCTTGCTCGGAGGCGATGATGAAGTCACAGCTCAGCGCCATGTCGCAGCCCAGTCCGGTTGCCGCGCCATTGACTGCAGCGATGGTGGGTTTAGGCAGGTTATGGAGCAGAGACACTGCGTGGTGGACGCGCTGCTGACGCTTCCAGCCGTTGAAAGCTACCGAACCGGCCGGTGCACTCATTCGGGCTTGCATGCCCTTGATGTCGCCGCCGGCGCAGAACCCTTTGCCAGCGCCGGTCAGGATCAGCGCTTTGATGCTGCTGTCCGCCGCGACATGCTCAAGGTGCTCGATGAGCAGCGATCGCATTTCATCGCTTATGGCGTTACGTGCCTCTGGACGGTTGAGCGTCAGGGTTGCAATACCGTCAGTGACGGTAAGGTCGATCGGAGTTGACAATTCCGTGGAAGTCGTCATGCGGTGCCTCTCTTATTATTCGGTTGATTGACCGCCCAGCAATGAGCCAAGCTTGATTCCAATCTGAGGGAGAGTGATTTTCATGACAACGCGACCGTTCCACCTATTGGAACATGGCGAGAGCGGCCTTACCTCCCCTCACATTCCCGGGCAAGGCAAGGCACCGCTCAATCGCTCGCTGGAGCGCGGGCTAGATATTCTTCGCGCCTTCAGACCTGGCAGCGAACATCTGACCAATGGGGACCTGAGCGAGATCACCGGACTATCAAAGTCCACTGTCAGCAGGCTTACACAGACCCTCGTACGGTCTGGTTTCCTGGATTTCGACAGTATTTCCAGGGGCTACAGGCTAGCGCCTTCGGTACTTGGCATGGCTCACTCCATGTACCACGGCAGCTTTCTGCTTCAAGTCGCTACGCCTCTGATGGCCCAGGTGGCGCGAGACCATCAAGTGAATGTTGGCCTAGCCGCAGCGGACGGCGACGAGATGATCTACCTCGAGTCGATACGTTTTAGTAAACGCAAATCTCCGCGAAACGTACTGACCGGCCAGCGGCTGCCCATGGAAATGACATCTTTGGGTAGAGCCTATCTCTCGATCCTGAACGACGCGCAACGACGGCCCCTGATCGAGCTGTTCAGATCAAGACGATGCGAAGCCAGAGCTGAACAGCTCATATCAGATATCGAGGCCGCGATTACCGATGTAGAAAACAACGGCTATTGCGTTGCTTCATGGCAGCCTGAAGTCATCGCTATCGCTACCCCACTGAACCACCCGGTCTACAAGACACACGCTCTGAACATCAGCCTTTCAACGGTCGAAGCTCCCGAAGGAGTCATCGATCGGTATGCTCCAATCCTCCTGTCGCTCGCAGAATCCATCCGAGCATCACTCAACCAGCCCGGGGACGAGTGAGCGGAGAGCATAACTACGCGAGCACTGCCCTTTTGCCCAATCTTCATACAACCGACCAAAAAAAACCGCCTAGCAAACCCGCACGGTAGCTAAGCGGTGTGAGAAAGCCCTGGGCATTAACCAGATGTCATCACCAAGTACTGGAAAAACCTGCCCCTTCAGCGGAACTTAGCAGTTGGCATAAGCCCGATTTGCGAATTTAGCATTGGCATCGCCCATCTCCATTGGCTGTTCCAGAGCCATGACATGCCTGACGCTCCAGAAAACCTAGCCTTTGGCGTTCAGCTCAATCCCAAGCATGAATTTCAACATGTGGGGACCACAGTCCATAGTTAGTCTTGAAGCACCCATATTTTATGTTCATGGCTTGTCAGGGCGACCCGAAGGATAAGTAACAACAAAAAAACAACAAATGCTTTGTTTTCATAAGTAACGATACCAATTAAGCATGGTCCGGGCATGCCGAAAAGTTATAGCAAGTCATGGCTAAAAGGTTTTGGCACTGATCGTTTTCTCTGCTCTATGCTGCCCGACCCTGCCCCTACAAAAATAACGGTTACCTAAATGACAACCTTGACTGCACCCATCGCGCAGGAAAGAGATCCTGCCGAAATACGCGCGTGTAAAAAAGCTGCAATACGACTTATACCGCTACTAGCGCTTGCTTACTTCTTCAACTATTTGGATCGCACAAACGTAGGATTCGCTTCACTAACGATGAACGACGATCTCGGGCTCACAGCGTCGCAGTTTGGCTTTGCTGCAGGGATCTTCTACTTAGGTTACTGTATATTTGAGGTGCCAAGTAATCTGGCACTCTATAAATACGGTGCACGTCGCTGGCTTGCGAGAATCATGATTACCTGGGGATTGTTTGCCGCCGCCACCTCCCTTGCACAAGGCCCTACCAGCTATGCCGCGATTAGGTTACTTGCTGGGATTGCCGAAGCAGGTTTCTTCCCTGGCGTGATCTTCTTCCTTTCGTTGTGGTTCCCCGCTCATTACCGCACGAAGGTCATGGCTTGGTTTCTCTTCGCGATTCCAATGTCCTCCGTGCTCGGCGGCCCCTTGTCTGCCGCCATGTTGGAAATGGATGGTATCTGGGGCTTTGCAGGGTGGCAGTGGTTGCTTGTCTTGCAGGGTCTTCCGGCATGTTTCCTGGGACTCTTGTGTTTGCGTTTGCTGGCCGACAAGCCAGCTGATGCGCACTGGCTCACTCCTGAGGAGAAGCAGGCACTTCAGGCAGTTCTTGATGCCGAGCATGAATCTAAGAGCGCACACAGCTTTAAACAGTCGCTCAAGGATCCGCGGGTTTGGTTGCTCGCAGGAATCCTCTTCAGCTACATCATTGGTATCCTAGGTATCGGTGTTTGGCTTCCACAGATCCTCAAGAGTCACAACTTGACCAATATGCAAATCGGGTGGATCTCGGCTGCCCCTTATGTGATTGCAAGCGCAGCCATGTTGATCTGGGCAAAAGTGCTCGCCAGGAAAAGACGCTACATTCTGCACCTTGCACTAACATGCGGCACGGGCGCGGCTGGCTTCATTTTCTCTGTGGTTTACAGTGACTTACTTCCAGCTCTATTCGGGCTCACAGTAGCATTGATTGGACTCTGCTCCGTGCGGACCTGTTTCTACAGCATCCCGTCGACATTTTTGAGCAAGCAAGCCGCCGCTGGGGGTATTGCTTTCATCAACGCGACTGGCAGCCTTGGTGGCTTAGTAGGACCTTACGCAGTCGGCTGGCTCAAGGATGTCACTGGATCCTTCAGCGCCGGCTTGATGGGCATGGCATTCATGCTTTGCTTGGCTACCGTGCTGACCATCGTTCTTAGCTTCATGGTCAAGGAGAGAAAATAGACGGCTGACTAGGTGATACCGCATGCAGGTGGCCCATGAATAACCTGCATGCGGGGGAGCATTGACCTTACTGGCGACATCCTTCGAGGATGACCGCTTTCGACCCAGAGCTGCCTTTCGGACCTTTCGGAGGGTAGCTTACAATTCGAAGCTGGCGGTGACTGATACCGTAAAACTAGCGACTGGCAGTTGTCCTTTCTAACCAGTCAGCACGAGCCATCTCCCATATTTCGACCTCCATAGGACCAGATACAAAATCCCCTGCCCGCACGTAAGGACGGCGGAGAAGACTAGGTCTATGAACATCAGTCGATGAACAAGCACGTTAATCTCTAGAGCGGTTAGCCAGTAATTTCAGGCTTTTGAGCTGCTTATGAACACCTGACATCGCCCACTTGTTAAATGACGTATTTGGACGCGCACGTTCATAATCTCTTTCACCCAGAGCCTAGAACTCCACCTTGCCTCGACCCGCCTTGACAGTGCTGCGCCTGGCTTTTCCTTCGAGGCGACGGGTCTTCGAGCCGAGGGTTGGCTTGGTGGGACGGCGTTTCTTCTCGGTCTTGCCGGCATTGATGATCAACTCGGCAAGGCGCGCCAGTGCATCCGCACGGTTCTGCTCCTGTGTGCGGTATTGTTGCGCCTTGATGATCAACACGCCGTCGCCGGTGATGCGATTGTCACGCAGCGCCAACAACCGCTCCTTGTAAAACTCGGGTAGCGACGAGGCAGTGATGTCGAAGCGCAGATGCACGGCGCTGGACACCTTGTTGACATTCTGCCCACCTGCGCCTTGCGCGCGGATGTATGTCAGTTCGATTTCGGCGTCTGGCAGGTGCACATTATTAGAGATGGTCAGCATGGCATGGCCCTTGTGATTCCCCTCCATTATCCAGGGTCGCCAAGCAACCATGCCAGTCATTGATGTACGCAGCACCATCACATCAGGCAATAGAACTCCGTAACCTCTGCCACAATCTCTCCCTTCGCATCATAAAGCCTCGCCTCTGGCGTCATGGCCATGGAGCGGGCCTCGAGCACGTAGCGCTGCCCAGCCTTGAAATGCTCGTAGTCGAGGGTCAGGTAGCATTGCCTTACCGTGGTGCCTCCCATCAGGCTGATGCCACCGCCACCATTTACTTCGTAGTCGAACCTGACGACCAATTCATGGCTGCCGGGGCTGACCTCAAAGAAGCGCCCGTCGCGCAGGCGTTGTTTATCCAGGCGTTCGGCCAACAGCACACGGTCATTCGGGAATGGCGTCGAGAGATCGACCCAAGCCATCTGTGGGTTGGCAGTTGGCATCGGCGCCTGGCAACCAGCAAATGCAGCGATCGCCAACAACAGTGTCAACTTGCGCATGAGTAATTCCCCAAAGACTCTCGGCTCAACAGACAGGATAACGCCGACAAGTGTTGAGTGTGCATGAAGGGACGACCGAAGCCCCCTCCTTCGCCTTCATGCTGATACTTGGTTCACGCAGCCCCTTCTCGTATGATCGTTGCAATCTGATCTGGAACGGATTTCGTGAAGTCGTCACCTGGAAATGCCCCAACTGCCCCGGCTACCCCCAAGGACGTGAAATGGAACGTGGGCGAGGCTGCCAACCAGCTCTCCTGGGACGACCTGCGGATCATCAAAACGCTCAGTGAGTGTGGCAATCGCGCTGCCACAGCCAAGAAGCTCGGCATCAACGTGTCCACCGTCTCCCGCAGGGTCTCCCAGGTTGAAAAAACACTTGGCGTAGCCTTGTTCGATCACCGCAAATCGGGCTATCTGCTCACCATCGAGGGTGCGGAATTGCGTGCCCTCGCCGAGCGCGTGGAGCTGGACATCGTCAGCGTGACGCGACGCGTTTCGCGCGCCGGCCAGGGGCCACTCGGAAAGCTTCGTATCACTACCAGCGACTCACTGCTGCTTTACTTCCTCACCCCCATCATCGCGGACTTCAAGGCCCTCAATGAAGGCATCACGATTGAGGTGCTGGTGGGCAACGAATCACTGAGCCTTGCGCGAGACGAATCGGATATAGCGGTTCGGGCGACCAGGAAACCCGCCGAAAGCCTGGTGGGCCGCAAACTGGCCACAATCGCCTGGGCTCCGTACGGCAGCAGCAACCACACATCGCCTACTCCTCTGTTCACTGAAGGCCAGGCATGGGTTTCCTATTCCGCAGCGCTACGCGGCCTCAAGGCAACGAGCTATGTCGAAAACAGGGTCGCAGCCGAGTGCATCTCGTACCGCACCGATTCGGTTGCGGCGGCAAGTGCTGCAATCGCGGCTGGCCTGGGAGTGGGTTTCTTGCCCTGCATGCTGGGTGATATCACGCCTGGACTTGAACGCGTCGGCCCGGTGGTGCCGGAGCTGCAGGATGAGCTGTGGCTGCTGACGCACCAGGACATCCGCAAATCGTGGCGAGTCAAAGCGTTCATGACGTTCTGTGCAGCTGCCGTTGCCAACCAGAAGCCGTTGATCGAGGGCCAACTGGTACTCCCGGTCACGTAGAGCGAAACCGGGAGTGCGGGTCACTCTGCGTGTGAGCCAAGTACCGCTTTGCAGGCGATTTCGATCAGCTGTGGGCGCTGGGCAAGCCTCGATACGCCGATGATGTTGCTGGCGCATTGAGGCCGTTCCGTGCCGTAGGCGGCCTTGCGCACCTTGCCGACCACGGCAAAGGCCGCGTCCATGTCCAGTACGTAGAGCGTCTCTTCCACGACATCTTCAAGCGTCGCTCCGTATAGCGCGAGCAGCTTGGCAATATTGTCGTAGGCGGCGCGCATCTGATCCCCCATCGAAGAGAAATCACAGGGCCTGCCGTCACGATCCAAGGGTGCCGGCGCGACCAGGTTCCCTTCCTCGTCATGATTGAACTGGCCCGATACGTAGATCTCGTCCCCTACCCGCCGTGCCTGCGGATACCCGTAGGAATTCTCCCACGGAACGCCCCAATAGGCGGTTTGTTTGTTGAGTGGTTGTGAAGCTGCCATCGCTTTCTCCTGGCGTAAACCGGATCAGGTAGATCCGCGTTTGCGTGCGAATACTAGCAACAGGATGAACAAACGAAGGGCGCATTAATGCGCCTTTGAGAGCGCAAAAGTGCGCCACCGCTTCGCTCTGCGATTGGCTATCTTGTTCTCGGACTCAAGCAACGGGCATCACTGAGGACGTCATCCAGTGCCTCAGCACAGCCTGCAGAAAGCAGGCGCCGTGACTTGTGCGATGACCATCATCCAGCTGACAGGGAACACAAATGAACAATCCGAAAACTGAAGTACTGACCCCATTCAACAGCCAGCTGATCTTCATCGATCAGCAGCCACAGATGGCCTTCGGCGTCCAGAGCATCGACCGCCAGACGCTGAAGAATAACACCGTGGGCCTGGCCAAGGCAGCCAGGATTTTCAATGTGCCCACCACCATCACGACGGTCGAGACTGAAAGCTTCTCTGGGCACACCTACCCCGAGCTGCTCGCCGTCTTCCCCGACGCTCCGCTGCTGGAGCGAACCTCCATGAACTCCTGGGATGACCAGAAGGTGCGTGACGCGCTGAAGAAAAACGGGCGCAACAAGATCATCGTTTCCGGCCTGTGGACGGAGGTGTGCAACACCACCTTCGCGCTGTCGGCGATGAACGATGCCGGCTATGAAATCTACATGGTTGCCGACGCCTCCGGTGGCACCACCAAGGAAGCCCACGACTACGCCATGCAGCGCATGATTCAGGCAGGCGTGGTTCCGGTGACCTGGCAACAAGTGCTGCTGGAGTGGCAGCGCGACTGGAAAAACCGCGATACCTACGATGCCGTCATGGCACTGGTGAAAGAACACTCCGGCGCCTACGGCATGGGTGTCGACTATGCCTACACCATGGTGCACAAAGCACCAGAGCGCGTTCAACACGGCCCAACCCTGGCCCCGGTTGCTGCTGCTGTCTGACCATTGCCAGCCCCTGCCTCCAGGGGCTGTTCATTGACCCGCTGATGGATACGCCGGCTGGCTGAGCCAGGCCATCGAATCGAGCGTTATCGTCTGTAGCCCGCCCGCGGCTGCAGTGGCCTGCTCTGCCCACTCGAAATGTGCGTGCCCACTTCATTGATTAATGGATTTGTATGAACAGCGATCACTGCACTGTGCTGGCGACTGTCGCACTGAAAACGACCGGGCTCCTCAAGCCCTGGCAGGTCACGACTGCCAAGAGGTTGATGCTGGAGAACCTGGACACCGGCATAACGGTTACGGAACTCGCCCAAGCCTGCTCGCTGTCGCGTAGCCATTTCACACGAATGTTCAGGGATACCCTGCATGTGCCCCCGCAGCAGTGGATGCGTGAACAACGCTTGCGCAAAAGCAAGGAACTACTGGGGGGCTCGGGAATGATGCTCGCTGAGATCGCACTGGAGTGCGGTTTCTGCGATCAGTCCCACTTCTGTCGCACATTCGTCAAGGCCGAGGGAATGTCGCCGCAGGCTTGGCAGCGACAAGCGTCCATTCAAACTGAGCCTTTGCTCAATCAAGGAGCACATCTGTACTCTTCCGACGGTACGGCAGCAATCTACCTCTGAATAAATGCTGAGTATCACGAGCGGTTCAAGGTACCGCGCTAGCTTTGTCAGGCATCGACAGCCTGCTGCAGCCCTCCTCCCAGCGGCAATTCGTACGATTTCTTTACCGTGCGCACCACCAACGTCGAGGAGTAAGTGCGAATCGGAATATCTCGGTAGGTGTCGAGAAACCGGTAGATATAGTCGGTGTACTCGGTGGCATCGCGAAACTTGGCAACCATCACGAAGTCGAACTCGCCCGTCATCAGGTAACAGTCCTGAATCTCCGGGTGGCTGGCCAGGATGTGCTGCATCTTGCGGTCAATGTCGTTGCTGTCGCGGTCCAGCTTCACCAGAAAGAAGGCAGTCACCTGAATGCCAAGCTTGCGCTCGTCCAGTATCGCGACCTTGGCCTTGATGATGCCTGCGCTCCCCAGGCGCCTGATACGCCGGTAGCAACTGGTGGAAGACAGCCCAACGCTGTCGCTCAGCAACTCCAGATTCTGGCTGCAATCCTTTTGCAGCTTTCCCAGAATCTTCAGATCCATGGCGTCTGTCATTTTTCACGTGTCTTCCCTGAAAAACTGCAATGAATCCGCCGCAAGAACGCGCCAATTTGCACGATTCCCTGCGCGTCAGCTCTTTACCATCAACTGAGCTTAGCAGCCCGGCCGAATATGGCCTGCGGGGCGCATGAGAGGGACCTTATGATCATCGCGAAACCGACATGGACCGCGGACATCCACGGCCTTTTTACCGCTCCCTACTGGATCCCCGCTGCGCAGCGCGCGGCCGTGGCAGCCTCGTGGACCGGGTGCATGAACGCCTATTTCGTCTACCTGGACGACCCGGACTCGGTCAAAACCTGGTCAGAAACCATCTACCAGCACCTGGCCTCGCGCAACATGCCGCTGACCCTCGACCAGCAACAGTTCTGGCCGATCGATGCGCTGGAAACCTTCAGGTTGTGGGTCAACCAGGGCTGGCGCCTGGACGCCGATTCTCCCTTCGACCTGGCCGAACGCATTCCGCCACCAGACCTGCCGCAATCGGTCAGGCGGGTGAGAAAGGACATCCGCGCCCTGACCCTTGAGGAACTGAACCTGTACCGCGCCCGCCTGGACGATGTAATGCAGGTGGGCGACCCCGACAGTGGTTCGCCCTGGCAACGTTACGCCTACATCCACACCAACTGGTGCCTGCATTATCAGGAGGCGTTTGCCCTCTGGCACCGGGCCTACCTGTTGTATCTGGAACAACTGATCGACTGTGCCATTCCCTATTGGGACTGGATGGCCGAAGACGCCAGCGTCGACGGCAGCCCACAGGCCGGCCTGCCCCAGGCTTTTCTCGATGAAACCTATGTGCACCCGCACACCGGCGAAACCCGGCCCAACCCCTTGCGCTACGCGGCCGCCAAGGATGGTTGTTCGAAAGTGTGCGCCAGCGGTGCGGTCAAAGGGGTGGACTGCCGGTATGTGCAACGCGACCGGTTGTTCTACACCCACGGTGACGACTCGCGTTCGGAGCGCACCCGTTTGTTCGGCATGAGCCGGATTTTCCAGCAACAGGTGGTGGATGCCCTGAAGTTCACCACCTTCAGCCAACCACAGGGTGTGCCCGGTTATCCGTGGGCCAACATCCCGGTGTTCGACCCGCCCCAGAAGGACAGCCTGTACCCCAATCGTGCCCTCAACTTCGACGGCCTTTACGAGCAACCCCACGACAACTATCACGGCTGGATCGGCGGCGACATGGCCGACAACGCCTACACCGCCTTCGACCCGGTGTTCTGCTCCTACCACGCCAACATCGACCGCATGCTCGAGGTATGGATCAGGGCCAACCCCGGGGCGCAATTCACCACGCAGTGCCTGCTCCAGCCGTTCTCCGGTCACGATGCCACGCAGCTCACATTCACCAGCGCCGACGCCTGGCGCTACACCACCATCGGCGACATGGCCCAGGACAGCCGGCACATCGGCTACGACTACGGCGTGCCGGTGGCCCCACAATTCGGCGCGCCCAAGGCGGCCACCGGCGCCTGCTGCAAGCACAGCGCAACAGCCGGGCCTGCCGCGGGCAACGCCGCAGGGCCCGGGCCGTGGGTGGTGTTCGATCATGTGCGCTGCACCCATGACACCTATCTGATCGATGTCTTTCTCGACCAGCCCGACGCTGCCACGCAGCACATCAGCGCCGACAACCCCCATTACGTGGGGCGCTTCAGCCGTATCGGCATGGGGCTGGTGGACGACAAGGGCCGATGCATCACCCACGGCGTGTCCCGCGCACTGAATGCGGCCCGCAACGCCGCTGCGCTGGGCCTTGCCCGCGGCGACGCGGTGCAGTTGTCGCTGGTGGTGACCCACCTCGACAGCGGCCGCGTGCTGACGCCTGACGAATACATGACCTTGCCCGGTTTCATCGCCCAACTGGTGTGGGACGACCCGCGCCAGACCCTCGCCGGCCCGCCCCCGGTCGCCGGCTGCTGCTCTGCTTCCACCTCACGCACATCAGGAGAACCGACATGAGCGCGCCCTTCAAGCAGTTCACCTCTCCCGCCGGCCAAGCCCCCAAGGACTACAACAAGCTGGGCCTGGAAGATCAGTTGCCGCAGTTTGAAACCGACTGGAACAACAACCTCACCGGCTGGACCGAATCGTCGATCATCGGCAACCCCTGGTCGGGCCTGAACGACGCCCCCCGCTCGGGTTACTACAACCCGCTGGTGGAAGGTTTCGGCGACGTGACCGCCCCGGCGATCACCTGGGCGCCCTTCCCCAACCGGCTCTGGACGTTCTTCTACAACAACGGTGCGGCGGTCATTCCCCAGCTGGGTGGCAAGGCCATGACCCTGGACCAGGTGATGGCGTTGACCGACCACGGCCAGATCACGCTCGACAACACCCTCTACATGCTCTACGACCCCAACAAGCAAGGTACTGTGCTGCAACTGCCGGCCAAGCGCTGCCCGAGCATCGACTGGAACGGCAAGTACACGGCGTTCTCGCCTTCCGGCCCGCGGGGCTGGCTCGACGAGTACTGCGAGTGGTCGATCGTACGCGATGCCAACGGCAACATGCGCAAGATCACCTTCACCTGCGAAAACCCCGCGTACTTCCTGACCATGTGGCGCATCGACCCGAACGCAGTGCTGGGCCTGTACCGCGACTACATCGACCCGAACGTGCAACTCGAAGACCTGTACCTGCGCTACACCGTCGACTGCCCGACCGGCAAGGCCGGCGACCCGGTCATCGACCCCACCACCGGCAAGCCGGCCTATGACACCGTCAACAAATGGAACGCCGGAACGGCCTGTGTGCCCGGCCAGTACGGCGGTGCGATGCACCTGACCTCCGGCCCCAATACCCTCAGCGCCGAGGTGTACCTGGCCGCCGCCGCCACCATCCTGCGCCCGGTGAGCAGCAGTCAGAACGCCCAGTCGTTGATCTGCTGCGCGCAGTACGGGCAAAACTATCGCAACTCTGATCCGCACATCGGTTTCATGGCCAATACCACGGCAGTGAACAACCGACTGTCGCTGACCAACCCCATTGGCCTGTACTTGCAGCAGCCCACCGATTTCAGCGCCTGGAAGGGCCCGCAAGGCCAGGACGTGAGCCAGTACTGGCGCATCACGCGCGGTACGGCGAAGTCGGCCGCCAATGGTTCCGACCAGATCCTGCAGGCGGTGTTCGAGGTGCCGGAAAGCGCCGGCTTCTCGATCAACGACATCACCATCAACAACCAGAAGGTCAACTATGTGTGGGTCATCGCCCAACAACTGCTGGTCGGCCTGAGCGTCACCGTCAAGCCGCTCAGCACTGCGCCTCAAGCGTTCCCATGCGTGCAGGACCGGGTGGCCGGCCTGCAACCCTGGCCAGTGCAACTGCTGCCGCTGGATCTGTTCTACGGGCAATCCCCCACCGACCTGCCCGCCTGGCTTGCACCGGGTAGCAGCAACCAGTTCGTGCTGGTGGTGCAAGGTGCCGACCCGACTACCACGGCGCAGAATGCAAGGGTGCAATTCTCCAACCCTGGGGTGACGGCGCAGGTCACCCAGTACCTGCCCGACGCATCGGCCATTCCTAGCCAGACCAACTCGGGCGGCACCCAGGCCTACATTCTGACCATCACGGTCAGCCCCTCCGCAGCACCCGGCCTGGTGGCAGTGCGTGCCCTCAACCCGGGTGAAGATGTGAACGTGAGCGCGACAGACCACCCTTGGGAATCTGGCCTGGCGCTGGTGCCTGGCGCCTGAGCCACGCCACTTACGCCACTTACGCCCTTCTACCGCCGCACCTTCGGGTGCGGCTTCACAGCTTGCAAGGAGCGCAATGATGTCCAGGTCACGCTTGAGTCTTCTGTCGCTGCTGTGCGGCATTCTACTGTGCCTGTCGACCCCGCAACCCGCCACGGCGGCCACGCTGTCGGACGCCGATACCTGTGTACAGAAGCAATTGGTGTTCAACCCGGCCAGCGGGGGATTCCTGCCGGTCAACAACTTCAATGCCACCAGCCAGGCGTTCATGAACTGCTTTGGCTGGCAGTTGTTCATTGCCTTGAACTGGCCGGTGAACCCCGGTTGGCCAGCCACCGCCAGCCTGGCGGGTGAACCCGACATGCAAAGCACGCTGGCGCAGTTCGGGGTCCCCTCTGCACCGGGTCAGCCCATGAGCGTGGCCCCGGTATGGGCCAGCTACAAGGACGCCAACGACATCTTCCTGCCCGGCGCACCCACGCCTACCGGCTGGGGCGTGGAAACCCTGGTGCCGTCCGGCTGCAGCACCCAGGGTAGCCTCAAGGCGCTCAAGGTGGGCGCACGCAAGTTCATGAACGCCACCTCCGAAGGCGCGATCAATGCCTTGCACGGTTTCCACCTGTCGACCGGGACACTTGCGTCCATTCCCGACCCGGTCATGGAGGCGTCCGGCGGCTGGCTGACGGACCAGGCGGGCAAACTGGTATTTTTTGAGCGCAAGGTGGGCAAGGCCGAGTTCGACTACATCGTCGACAAGGGGCTCTACGACGCTGCCAACCAGTTGAAGGTCGCGCAAAACCTCGACGGCCAGACACCGGAGGGCCTGTCGCTGCCCATCGGCGAACCGATGCGCTCACTGCCGACCTCCCCAGTGCCACAGGAGCAACTGGGCGCGATCGAGCTCAAGGCCGCCTGGCGGGTGCTGACCGGCAAACCCGAGCTGTTCGGGCGCTACCTGACTACCGTCGCCTGGCTCAAACGCCCCGACACGCTGGAGTGCACCCAGGAGGTGGTGGGGCTGGTGGGCCTGCATATCATCAACAAGACCCAGGCTTCGCCCAACTTCATCTGGACCACCTTCGAGCAGGTGGACAACGTGCCCGAACCGGCCCAGGTCCCGCCGCAACAAACCCCGCCAAACGGGTTTGCCTTCAACAACCCTGACTGTGGCGACGGCCCCGAGTGCACACCGAACCAAGCCCGTATCCAGTGCAAGCAAACGCATCCCGACAAGGACTGCACCGATCTCTTCCCACGCGACCAGCCGGTACAGACCACCCGCGTACACCCCGTGCCCGGCGACCTGCAAGCCCTCAACAGCGCGGTACAAGCCAACTTCGCGCAGCACAGCCAAGGCAAGTCGGTGTTTCAGTACTACAAGCTGATCAACGTACTCTGGACCCTCGCCCCCAATCCGCCCAGCCCGGAACCGGGCGCCAACGCGCAAGTGCCGCTGTCGTACGGGCCGTTCATCAGCCAGGGCAACGTGCCGGTGGCCAACACCACCATGGAGACCTACGTGCAGGGTGATGACTGCAATCAGTGCCATCAGTACGCGACGATTGCCGGCAGCCCGTCATTGGCCTCGGATTTCTCTTTCCTGTTCAACAGTGCCGGCTCCGCCAGCAACAAAAGCCTGATCAAAAGCGTCAAAGCCTTCGAAACCCTCAAGGACCGCCCCTGAACCGTAAAAGGGGCGATCACCGATCGCCCCGAACAGGGATTCGCAGATGGCGCTGCCCTTCAGGCACCTTCCTGTTCACACACCAAAATCTCGTACCCCTGAAATTCATGCGTTTAGTCAGCTAGCCAAATATTCCTTGCATACCGCGCGAACGGGCCTCGGTCATAACAGTACACACAGATCTTCCTGTGTCTGACCCGAGGTAAGCGATCATGGCAAACAATCAAGACAAAGGTGGCAACCAGGGCAATGCTGACACCGGCATGGGCAACAATACTGCCGGAGCTGGCCAGCAAGGCGGCCAAGGTTCGGGGGGGCGGATGCCCGGTCAGCAGCAAGGTGGCAGCCAATCCGGCCAAAAACCTGAGGACAAGATGAACAAAGACTGGGAACGTTCCCGTGATACGGGCAGCCAGGGCGGCTAGGGTACAACCGACAAGCAGAACCAGAACCTGCAAGACAAGGACCGCATGGGTGGTCAGCAAAACCAGGCAGATGATCAGCAGCAGTGGGATAAAGAGCGCTGATAATCAGCAGCAGGCATCAGGGTGATTGCTGCCCTGATGCCACCTCCATGGTACGGGAGGGGCATGATGAACAACGCCAGAGAACGACACTCGACCGTCATTTGCCTGCAAGCAGGACGCATCCTTTTCGTGCGCAAGCAAGGCGGCTGAATGGGCGTTGCCAGGCGGGAAGATTGACCCAGGCGAGCACCACCTGGATACAGCGCAGCGCGAGCTGATGGAGGAAACTTGCCTACCCTTCAATGGTGCTCGATTCCTCAACCATTACGTGCTCGCAGGTGAGGAGCACTACCTCTATCAGCTGCCTGTTGAAGCAGGAGCAAAGCCTGCTGCAGATCATGAGATAGTCGAGTGCCGCTGGTTCACTGCCCCAGAGCTTCACGAAGTTCGTGTCAAGCCATCCAACATCGAGTTGCTTGAACGAGAACACCTGCTTCCTGTGTAGTGGATCAGAGCAAGAAAGCGCACATCCACCGGGCTGCGTGCGTTGTCATTCAACCAATACGACCCGCCGGGCATCTCTTCGCACGGCTTGAGGCGGGACACCAAAACCACGAATGAACACCTCCCGCATGTGCCGACGGTCCCTGAACCCGGTTTCCTTCGCCACCACATCCAGGCTGTGGCGACTCTGCTCGATCATCAGGCGGGCAGCCTCGAGACGCAGGCTTTCCACAGCCTTGGCGGGTGACTGACCTGTCTCGGCAGTGAAAACGCGGGTAAATTGTCGGGGGCTCAAATGCACGGACTCGGCGAGCTCTTCGACACTCAATGGACGGCTCAAATGCTTGCGCGCGTAATCCAGGGCGTTTTGTATCCGATCAGACTTCGGCGAAAGCGCCAGCAACTCGGAATGCTGCGATTGCCCTCCGGAGCGGCGCTGATGCATCACCAGCTTGCGTGCCACTGACCTGGCCATCTCGGTTCCCAGGTCTTTTTCCACCATACCCAGCGCCATGTCCAGGGCGGCGGTCATCCCGGCGGACGTCCAGATCTGCCCGTCCACAATGAAGATTCGGTCTTCTTCCACTTCGATCTGCGGGTGCAGTTCCCGCAACTTTTTCGCATAGGCCCAATGTGTCGTGGCCCGCCGGTTGTCCAGCACGCCTGCCTGAGCCAACACGAAACAGCCGGTGCACAGACCGGCAGTGCGTCGAGCGCCATCGACAAAGCCTCTGACGCTGGCCAGCACTTCCTCGCCTGGCGGAGTCAGCGGCGTCAGGGTTCCCGTGATCATCCAGGTATCAGCCAGACCAGGAGCGCCCAACGGCAGCGTGTCCATGTACATGCCCAGGGAAGAACGCACCGTGCCGCCGCCGATGGAAAAATTCTGGATCTTGTAAACCGTTTCGCCCGCGACAATGTTCGCGAACTCGAACACGGCCTGCGTCGCCAGCGACATGATCTGGAAACCTTCGGTGATGAGATAGCCGACCCGGTGCATGGTTGGAGCTCCACATTGGATGTCCTGAAAACGTACCATATGTGTCGTTTAAGACAAAGGCGACCTTCTGCATCATGGGCTCCACATCCAACAACGGAGCATGACCATGAAGCAGCAATTCAAAGGCACTGCCCTCATCACTGGCGCCTCTACCGGCATCGGTTCGATCTACGCAGAACGCTTGGCGCGTCGGGGTTACGACCTGGTGCTGGTGGCCCGCAACCGGGAGCGCCTCAATACGTTGGCCAGCCGGCTGACTACGGAAACCCGGCAGAACGTGGAGGTGTTTCCGGCAGACCTGGCAAACACGGATGACCTGGCCAAGGTAGAACGCAAATTGCGCGAGGACGCCAGTATCAGCCTGCTGGTGAACAACGCAGGCATAGGCACCCACACTAGCCTGCTGGAAAGTGATGTCGAGCGCATGGCTGAAATGATCACCCTCAACGTCACCGCCCTCACCCGCCTCACCTACGCGGCCATCCCCGGATTTGTCGCCCGTGCGCAAGGCGCCGTGATCAACATCTCGTCCGTTGTCAGCCTGGCGCCGGAGCTGCTCAATGGTGTGTACGGTGGCAGCAAGGCGTATGTCACCGCCTTTACCCAGTCCCTGCACAAGGAGCTTGCGGACAAAGGCATAAGGATCCAGGCAGTGCTGCCAGGAGCCACCGCCACCGACTTCTGGCAGATCGGCGGCTTGCCGGTCGAAAACCTTGATCCGGGTATCGTGATGTCGGCCCAGGACCTGGTGGACGGTGCCCTGCAGGACTTTGACGACGAGGTACTGATCTCTATCCCCTCGATGCATGACCTGAAGTCCTTCGAACGCTACGAGGCCAGCCGGCAAGCCCTGTTCGGCCAGCTGTCCAGCAATCAGCTTGCCCCTCGCTACAACGCCAACTGAACAATGCAAGGAGACGGATCATGAAACTTAGCGCAAACACCATTTTCATTACCGGCGGTACCTCAGGCATCGGCCGCGCTCTGGCCGAGGCATTCCACCAACGTGGCAATAAAGTGATCGTTGCGGGGCGCCGTCAGGCACTGTTGGATGAAATCGCCCAGGCCAACCCGGGGATCGATACAGTGCGCCTGGACATCAATGATCCGCAGCAGATCAAGGAGGTGGCCCAGGATGTGATCCGCCGCCATCCTGCATTGAACGTGATCATCAACAATGCCGGCGTCATGCCGTTCGACAATCCGGCTTCCGGGGACCTCGACGACGAACAAGCAGTGAGCTTGCTGCAGACCAACCTGCTCGGCCCGGTGCGCGTCAGCGCAGCCTTCGTCGAGCACCTCAAGCGCCAACCGGATGCTTGCATCATCAACAACAGTTCGGTTCTGGCCTACCTGCCGCTGGCGGCCACCGCTTTGTATTCGGCGACCAAGGCCGCCATCCACTCCTACTCACTGTCGCAGCGGTTCAGCCTGCGTGACACCAGCGTCAAGGTACTGGAAATTGCGCCACCTTGGGTGGACACCGATCTGATTCACAAGAGCGGTGATGAGCGCGCCATGCCGCTGGATGATTTTATCCAGGAAACCTTGGTCAAGCTCGAATCCGCAACCACGGAAGTCCTGGTGGATCGTGTCGTCCCGCTGCGAGCCAACCAGGGCCTGAACGAACACGAACTGATTCACCAGTTCAACCTGGCGCTGGTTGAGAACCCGATCCCTGTTGCCTGAACCCAATTCCCGAATCCCGACAACGTTGCGCAGTCTGTTGGCAACGTTCCACCACAAGGCAACTAGCCGATTTTCAGCGAAATGCGGAAAGTGTTCCGGCAATTGCCCGGTTTTTCAGGGAGGGCGACACGATTAGCCTGTTACCACTGTTTACCTGAAAGGTCACATCCCAATGAAAGCAATCGTCTACGACACCCCCGGCCTTCCCATCCAGGATTCCCGATCGTTGTACGAGCACGAACTGCCCAAACCCACGCCCGGCGCCAGGGACCTGTTGGTGGAAGTCAAAGCTATCGCAGTAAACCCGGTCGATACCAAGGTCAGAGCCAGCCGCGGCGGCGCCCAGCCCCAGGTGTTGGGATGGGATGCTGTGGGCGTCGTTCGCGAGGTCGGCGCCGAGGTGTCGTTGTTCCAGCCTGGCGACGAAGTGTTCTACGCCGGCGCGATCGACCGCCCGGGCACTTACAGCGAGTTTCACCTGGTCGACGAACGCATCGTCGGGCACAAGCCTCGTACTCTGGACAATGCCAGTGCCGCAGCCTTGCCGCTGACGTCCATCACCGCCTGGGAGCTGCTGTTCGACCGCCTGGGTGTTGAGGAAAATGGCGGCGCTGGCAAGAGCCTGCTGATCATCGGTGCCGGTGGCGGGGTTGGTTCGATCCTGGTACAGCTTGCGCGCAAGCGTACCCAGCTCAAGGTGATCGGTACCGCGTCACGGCCTGAAACCCAGGCCTGGGTCAGCGAACTCGGGGCACATCACGTCATCGACCATTCGGCATCCTTTGCCCTGCAACTGGAGCAACTCCAGCTCAACCCAGTGGATTACGTGATCAGCCTGACTCACACCGATGCGTACCTCGCGCAGATCGTCGAAGTCCTGCGCCCACAGGGCAAGCTCGCGCTGATCGATGACCCTGAGCATCTTGATGTCGTGCCGTTCAAGCGCAAATCGCTGTCGGTGCACTGGGAGCTGATGTTCACCCGCTCGCTGTACCAGACCGAGGACATGATCAAGCAGCACCATCTGCTGGAAAAAGTCTCGGCGCTGGTCGACGAAGGGGTCATCAAGACCACCGTTGGCGAGCACTTCGGCAGCATCGATGCCAGCAACCTCAAACGCGCCCATGCCCTGATCGAAAGCGGCAAGGCAAAAGGCAAGATTGTCCTGGAAGGCTTCTGAGCATTCATCCAGTCAAGGTAACCAAGGCGGGGCCATGAGCCCCGTCAGCTTATCCATCAGCAGCGATGAGCTGCTCGAAACGCTCCGCCAGAAACGCTCTGAGCACCTGCACGGCAGGTGTGAGCGAGGTTCGATGAGCGCACACCAGTTGCAACGGCGCAGGTTGGCCGTAATCCCAAGGAAACAACTCGACCAGCCGCCCAGCGCGTATGTCCGCCAGAACGTCCAGCCTGGATTTGTAAACGATCCCCAATCCTTCAACGCCCCAGCGCCGAACGACATCGGCGTCATCGCTCAAGCGGTCGCCTGTAACCTGGACGGTCTTGATTCCATCGGGCAAATGGAAACTCCATCGCTCGTAAGTCTGCTCGCCCATCACATAGCGCAGGCAATTATGCCTGCCCAGGTCTTCCAGAGCGTCTGGCGCCCCATGTCGTGCCAAGTATTGAGGTGAGGCGCAGACCGTTCTGCGATTCCCTGGGGCGAGCATCAGTGAAACGAGGCTGGAGTCTGCCAGTTGCCCATACCTGATACTCGCATCCAGTTGCTGGCCGACAAGGTCGGCCACCTGATCGCTGACCCGCAGTTGCAGCGTCACCTTGGGGTTCAACCGCTGGAAATCGTCGAGCCAGGGCAGCAGCAGATTCCTGCCAATATCCGAAGGGATGGACAGGCGAAGTGTACCCGCGATCTCATCTCGCCCTTCGGTCAGCGCCACCTCACCGGCGTCCAGTGCGTCCAAGGCCTGACGGGCATGGGGCAGATATCGCTCGCCATCATCCGAGAGCCGCAAACGCCTCGTGGAGCGCACGAACAACCTGGCACCCAGGCTGCTTTCCAGTCGCTGGACAGCCCCGCTGGCCAAGGCCGGTGAAATATCCAACAACCTGGCCGCTGCCGAGAAGCTGCCGGCAAAGGCTGTTGTGACGAAGACCTGAAGATCATCAAACCGAACTGTTTTCTTCACTGTGGCGAATTCTTGACCTGGCGCGTGAGCCAAAGCGTAGCGATATTGCGCAGCCATTCCCAGCCTGAGCCTACAACCTTCGTGATGAGCCGCCAGCCCTCTGCGCAGGCAGAGGGGCCGGCGACGCACATCCCACGGGATCAGGAATTGAAGCCCAACCCTGAGGAAAGGTCGGAGTCTGCAGGCTTGCGCTCGGCCTGTGTAGACGCTTTACCACCCACCTTGTCGAACGACTCTTCGACCGACGCCTTCACCTCGCGGCCCTTGGCCTTGAGTGTGTCGGTCAAACGATCACTGCTGGCGCCCATCAGCTGGTCTTCCTTGCGGGTAGTGGGTAATGCGGCCCCCAATGCCGCACCCAGTGCTATGCCCAAAGCGGCCAATACCAGAGGTTGCTCCTGCAGCAGGTGATCGAACTGGCCCTTCAGTGCCGTGGCCTGATCTGCGGCCTTGTGTGCCGAATGGCGCAGGGTATCCGCGGAAGCCCCCACGGAGTCGCGGGCGCCGCTGCCAAAGTCGCTGGCCCGATCGCGCATGTCATGGGCTTTCATGCGCACCTTCTGGCTGGCGTCGTGCACTGCCTCCCCCGCCTGCGCGAAAGCGCCCTTCACCGTGTCCACCGCGTCGCCGAGTTTTTCGCCCAACCCAGGCCCATGGTGCGCAGGCCCGGGGTTGAAGGGGCGGTTCTGGTTCAGGCCCAGCCAGGCCAGGCCCAATACCGTCAGGGTTGCGGGTACGGGGTTGTTCTTGAGGGTGGTGCCAAGGTTCTCGAAGAACTCGCCGCCATTGCCCTTGGCATAGGCCAGGACCCGGTCGACCATCTGGCCCGGGCTCAGGCGCTGTTCGAGGGCGTCCACCAGATCGCTGATGTGCTCGCGCTTGGCGTTGATTTCCTGCTCGAGCAAGTCAGGGTCTTTGTGCGCTTCATGTTCGAAGGAAGTGGTCATGGCAGTTTCCTCTTCAGCGTGTCCTTGTCCTGCTGCATGGCATGCAAGGTACGGTCAGGGGCCAGGTGCGTGGGTTCGAACCGTTTCTTGCCCGACTGCAACATGATGAACCCGATTACCAAGGTGACCGCGCCCACGATCAGGGCTGCCAGCCAGGGTTCGAGCACCATCGCCAAGGCGTAGACTGCCGCCAGCAACAGCATGACGAAGCCCGCCAGCATCACGATCGCACCCGCTGCCACCGCAGCCGTGCCGGCTTTGAGGGTGGCGAGGTTCTGCTGCAGCTCTGCCTTGGCCAGCGCCAGCTCCTTGGTGAACAGGTCCGGTACTTCCCGCATCAGCTGGCGCAACAAACCGCCAACACCGACGGCGTCGTCTTCCGCCGTGTGCAAGCTCGGGGTGGTATGCAAGGGTTCTTTGTTCATCATTCACCTCCTTTGAGAGGATCGCGTTCGAACGGGCTGCCACTGACCGGCGTGCCTGCACCAGGGCCGACTGGGTCGACTGGGGTGAAAGGTTCACGGGTGGATACGTCGCTACCACGATCAGGCACTGGCTGCGCGGGGCGGGACTGTTGCCAATCACCGGACGACGCAGGGGTGGTGGACTCATGGCTGGTGCTGGCTCGCATGAAACGCGATACGGCAAACCCGATCGCGACGCTACCGGCCAGGAATAGCGCCGGGTTGCTCCTGGCCAACTGAGCACCACGCTGCAGCAGGCTTTCGGCACTTTCATGGCGTACCTGTTCGGCGAACTCACCCACGCACTCTGCTGCCTGGTTCAGGTACTGCGACAGCCCGAGACTGTCCTTGCCTTGCAGCGCAGCTGCCGCCGAACGCGCACCTTCCTCGAGCGAATCAAGCTGATCGGCTGCGTTATCGCGGTAGTGTTCGAACTGCTCGCTGCCTTTGTGCCTGGCCTCGCCAAGCAGCGCACCGGCGTCATCGATCAAGGCATGTTCCTGGGTGCTACCGGGTGGAGACGTCGAGCTTTGATTAGTCTTGTCCATCGTTTCGCCCTCGAAGCTGATTGTTGGGTGGATGCCGTCTTTACTGGGGCATTCATTCGAGGGACGCAGGTGGGGCGGCAGGAGTTCAGCGTTTGTGATCTATGACACTTGTCTGGAGACCCAAAGAAAATGGCGCAATCAAACCTGGTTATTGGTACCGGAGCAAAGGCTTTGAAGGTGGCGGTAATCAGCGTCGACAACGATTGGAGTACCGCTTTGTCTCGGGGTGCAGCCGCGCCGCTCACGCCAGCTGGATGAAGACCGCGTAAATACCGAGAATCATCCAGAAGACCAGGAATATCCAAGGCGTACGCAGCGAAAATAACAACGACTTGCGGTGCCCGGCCAGGGAGGTTTCCGCCTCGCTGAACAGTGGCGATTCGTCATATGCCAGGCCCATCAATGGCTCGCTGCGCAGAAGGTGGCTCTGTTTCAATTGCCAGTGCTCGATGATCTTGTAGGCCGCGCGAATGCCCGGCCAGGCATTGAGTGAACTCAACACGCCCAGCAATGCGAGAAACGGGGGAACCACCAGCGTGAACATCTCGCCCCAGCTCTGGTTGAGGTTACTCATTGACGACACGAAGGCGATCACCAGAAACGACTGGGCAGCTAGATAGGCGTCAGTGCGGTTGGCAAGGATGCTGGTCTCGTACTGGATTTCACGGCGGTAGAAATCCAGGCGTTCCTTTGGCGAGCCGAACATGCGGGCGTTCCGCTCGCTGATCTCGTGTTCAGGGGTGCCTGGAGTGATGATTTGCGGCACGTACTGGCTCCTGAAAGTGAGAGTGATGGTGCCTCGAAACTTGGGAAGCGAACCCATGAGCGCAAGCCTGCCTGAAGACTTCAGGCAGGCCTTGCGCACAACAAGCTTCAGGTATTGCCGGTACCGCTATTGGAAAACTTCTTCACATCAATGGTCGGTGCGACGAACTCCGGCCCGTCGCCCGATACCCGCCAGCGCACATTGCCGATGCCGTAGCGCTCAGCCATTGGCCGGCTGACCTTCTTGATCTTGTGCTGGCCGAACCGTGGAATGATACCCACGCCGGCATCGCAACTTGCCCAGTGCCAGGCTTCGGCGTTGTCCATACGCTCGAGCCGGATGATGAAGGTGCGAAATTCCCCATGAAGCTCGTACTCGATCACATACAACTGCTGTCCAGCCATTGCACTCTCCTTCACCAATTCAGACTAATGGAGCGAGCGACGTGTAAAAAGATTCATTAATTTTGACTGATTGGTCATCGCTCTTTTCCATCGCCATGCTTCCATCACTTCCTCAGCGCAAATGCCGCTCCAAAGCCAGTGCATTGGCTATCGCAGCGCCGGAGGCGGTGTTGTCGAAAATGCACCAGGTGGGCACTCCGGCGGCAAGGCTGTGCTGCAAGCGTTCAGCCAGACGCTGCAGATATTCGTCGGGATACTCGCTGTGGTAGATCCTCGGTTCGCCATGCAGGCGCCAGTAGACCAGCCCCGGCCAACCTCCCGGTTGCGCATCGGTAACGAAGCGCGACGGGCTCGCGGCAACCTGGGCGATGCGCAAATCGACCAGCATCGGCTGCGCCGATTGCCAGCTGGCGTGCCTGGGCTCCAGCGCTACCGGCCCGTCATACCGTTGCCGCAGGCTTTCGAAGAAACGTCGCGCATGCTGGGGGTCATGGCCAAGCGATGGCGGCAGTTGTACCAGCAGGCAACCCAGGCGGTCGCCCAACTGACCGCATTGAGCAAGAAACCTGTCCAGCGCGTCCTCGCACCCGCAGAGCCGCTGCTCATGGCTGATGGCCTTGGGCACCTTCACCGCAAAGCGGAAATGCTCAGGTACGGACGCAGCCCAACGGGCATAGGTTTCCGGGCGATGGGGCCGGTAGAAGGAACTGTTGATTTCCACTGCATTGAAGCGGGTGGCGTAGCGTTGCAGGTGGCTGCCGGGCTGCGCAAATGCCTCGGCGTAACGGCTCGACAGGCTCCAGCCAGCGCAACCGAGATAAATCATCAGCTACCTGCCGGTTCGCCATGCAACGCCTCGCCCTCACCCGCGACGCGTCGGGCATATCCCACACCCCACAGCAACGCACGCCTCATGGTTTCCCCCGCGCGTTGGTCGTAGATCCGTTCGCACAGCACCGAACCGTCGGTGCGATAGACACCAATGAACAACTGCGTGGCGCCTGTGCGTGACAAGCGCGTCTGCACTTCCAGGCAAGTGCCGGTTCCGAGCGTTTCCTCATGGGTTTGATGGTGCAGGATCGGGTCGCACCACTTTCTATAGGTTTCACCTCTTCTTTTCATCTGCCAGCCCTCACCTTTTCATGGTTGCTGATAATGCCCCGGTGACGTGCCTGGCTCATGGTCGTGCTCCAGACGTTGCACCTGCACGTCAGTGAAAGATGACGCTTCGTTGCGGTGCAGGCCTTGGAGGTAATCGCGCGCTGCTTCGCGGCTCAGGTCCTCCTGGTCGCTGCGCAATTCGCAGGTGCCGGGTTGGTTGTCGAGGATGTAGCTGATCAGGTACAGGTACTGGGCCATCGCTGTAACTCCTGCTGGCTGAATGAAATCGGGCGACTCAGCTCGATTGATCCTGGCTTGAGTGCAGCCGTTCAGCAGCGACGACGACCGGCTCAGGTCATCGTGCAGACGGCCAGGCAGGTTCTCGGTTCGGTATTGCCGGGCAAGAAATGAGAGGTGGGCGGCACTGGCAGCACCCAGCCCCGCCGGCACCCGGCCAACTACACTCAGTCGACACACGTCTGTGCAGAGACAGCAATCATGCCTACGCAAACCGCAATCGTGTTCGCTGGCGGCGGCAGTCTGGGTGCGGTCCAGGTGGGGATGCTGCGGGCCCTGGTCGAAGCCGAAGTCCAGTTCGACATGGTGGTTGGCGCCTCGGTAGGCGCCATCAACGGTGCCTACTTTGCAGCAAGGCCCAACGCTCAGGGTGTCGAGACTCTCGCCGAATTCTGGCGAGGCCTGAGCAGAACCGACATCTTTCCGTTGTCCTGGCTCGATACCTGCCGAGGCCTGCTCAAACGGCGTGGTTTCCTGCTGCAACCAGCGGCCTTGCACCGATTGCTTGGCAAGGCGCTGCCGATCCATCGCATCGAGGATGCGAAACTGCCCCTGCATATCGTCACCACCGACCTGCTCAGTGGTGCCGAGACAGTGCTGTGCAATGGCGAACTCGAGCAGGCGCTACTGGCCAGCGCCGCGATACCGCTGGTGTTCCCTTGCGTGCAGATCGGCGGCCAGTTCCTGGTGGATGGCGGTGTGGCAAGCAACACGCCTATTTCGACTGCCGTAGCGCTGGGCGCCAGCAATGTCGTGGTAATTCCCACCGGGCTCAGCTGCGCCTTGACTCAACCGCCCCGCGGCCTTGTCGCCTTGGCCCTGCACACTGTCAACCTGATGAGCATGCGCCAGCTTGTGAGTGACATCGAACACTTCCGCACGCTCACCAGCCTGCATATCGTTCCGCCCTTGTGCCCGGTCGATGTCTCGGTATTCAACTTCGACCAGACCGAGTCGTTGCTGGAGCGGGCCTATGAGCAGACGCTTCGGTGGCTGGACCACGGCGGGCTCGAACGGACCAAGGTGCCGGGTGCCCTGACCGTTCACTCGCATGCCCATGAGCATTGAATGATGTGGACAGTTCGAGGCCTTACGCCTGACTGCGCAGGTATGCCAGCCGCTAGCAGCCAGCCCAGCAAAAAAGGTTTCTTGTGCAGCATCGGGGTCCGTATGGAATGGCTGGGGGTCGAACTCCGAGGCGAAACTCAGGATCCGCTCCTGGGTCATTTCATACGAGCCGCTCATGAAGGACTCACCTACTTGCAAGTCCTCGAAAAAGAGCCTTTCAGGTGCAGAAGCCATGAGTTACCTCCTGGGTATGCAGGCAGCGACGGCAAAGCGAAACGTCTGGAACTGGCGCCAGTTTAGCCCTTCCCTACCTGCCTCCAGAAGACACGTTGTCCTAGTGGCGTGAGGCGCAACACATGAACCTTTGATTTAGCAGGGTCCAGTAGGAGCAGCCTTGTGCTGCGAAGAGGCCGGTATAGGCAACAGATATGCAATGCCAGTACGGGCCTCTTCGCAGAACAAGGCTGCTCCTACAAAGAACGCGTCAAGCGAGCGATATTTGTTTTCTGCGTGATAGCGCATCCCAAAGGGCTAAGCTATCTCCCACATGAACTGTGTATGCCTTCAGAGCTTACAAACAGCCAACATGCTCGCAGCATCGCTGCACTCGAACTTGCCGGGTGCTTCGACCGCGATGTGCCTTACCACCAGATCGTCGACCAGCATGGCATAGCGTTGCGAGCGCCGGCCCATGCCGCGCGCCGAGAGGTCCTGGATCAGGCCCAGCGCCTCGCTGAATTCACCATTGCCATCGCCGATCATCATGACCTCATCGCCCACCTGCAGGCTTACACCCCAGGCATTCATGACGAACGCATCATTGACCGAAACACAGAGAATTTCGGCAACCCCGACAGCGAACAGGTCCTGGGCCGCGGCCACGTAGCCCGGTACGTGCCGCTGCGAACAGGTAGGCGTGAAGGCACCAGGCAAGCCGAAGATAACCACTTTTTTCTGCTTGCAGCGCGCGTGCAGGGAAAACGCGTTCGGGCCGATTGCACAGCCGCCCTCGCCGTTGCTGTACTGGTAAAGCGTTACGTCGGGCAGTGTATCGCCGGTCTTGATCATCGTTTTCTCCGTGGGGCGGTAAATGGCCAGGCATGATGCAGCATCCACCAAGGTGCGTACATACAGCGGCCTGCTCTGGAAAGCTGGATGTCAGCTACCACGACGCGCCTCAAGCCACTGGAACAACCCCATGCCAACCAGCATCGCAGCGACGAACAGCCAGGCCTGCCAGTACCCTGCAGGCAGCAGCACCAGGGCCGGCCCCGGGCAGATGCCCGAAAGCCCCCAGCCAATGCCGAATACCAGGCTGCCGCCGATAAGGCGGCGGTCCACATCACGTCGGCCAGGCAATTGCATCGCCCCACCCAGCAGGGCCGTTGGATGACCGCTCGCCCAGCGCATCGGTATCCATGCTGCGGCAATCGCCCCGATCATCACCAGCGCCAGCGAAGGGTCCCATTGCCCTGCGATGTCGAGAAAGCCGAGCACCTTGGCGGGGTCGGCCATGCCTGCCAGCAACAACCCCACGCCGAACAGCAGCCCGGCGATGAAACCACTGAACACCGGCATTTCAGGCCCCTTGTACGAGATGGCGGACCACATACACCGTGGCAAAACCGGTAGCCATGAAGCACAGCGTTGCCACCGCCGAACGGGGTGACAGGCGCGACAGGCCACAGACGCCGTGGCCGCTGGTACAACCGCTGCCGTAGCGCGTCCCCAACCCTACCAGAAGGCCCGCCGCGATGAGTGTCCAGGATGCCGTGGTGAAACGGGCTGACGGCAGCGTGGCAAATATCCCCCAAAGCAACGGGGCTGCCAGCAGCCCCAAAAGAAAGGCAAGCTTTTCTCTGCGCCCTTCCCCGCCTCGCTGCAGCATCGAACCGAGCAAACCACTGATTCCTGCAATACGGCCATTCACCACCGCGAACAGCCCAGCCCCCAGCCCGATCAACACACCACCGGCCAGCGCGGACCATGGTGTAAAGGCCAGCCAATCAATTGCCATCGTATTTCTCCCGGAACAGGAACAAGAGAACAATTAACGGTTCAGTAAGAAAGTTGAAGAATACCACGACCCCTATGCCGACAATTTCAATGAGATTAGCCAGCCTATTCAAAGTGCATGAAGCTGCACTTGTTTGATGCAGGTCAAATTCGCGACCAGATGGCCGCCTAGACTGCAATCATCCAGGCATACCAAGGCCTTGAGGCACGTCGTATATATCCATAAAAGTGGAGTTCGCCATGCAAACGCAATTGAAGTTGGTTCTTGCTGTTGTTCTGGCCGGTAGTGCATTCATGGCGCATGCCGAAGACAAAAATCAGGCTGGCGACGCCTCCACCAGCGCCCCAGCCGCCAGTACAACTTCCGGGTCGTCCATGCACAAGGCGATGAGCGAGCAAATGCACAAGATGCAGGTTGCTCATGACAAAGCCGCAGCCGCGAAGACCCCTGCCGAGCGCCAGGCCGCCATGCGCGAGGGCATGAAGACAATGAAGGAGAGCATGGCCATGCTGCACCAGCAACATGCTGCGGGCTGCATGGGTTCGGGCATGGGAATGTCGGGAGCCAAGGGTGGCATGGGTATGGGCGACGGAATGATGGACATGATGATGAAGATGATGGATCAGCAGTCGTCGATGATGGATATGCCCATGAAGCAGTAACCAGTACTTGCTGTTGTTTCAGCACTGATCGCACTGCGGTCGATGACGTGGTCGAAGCACGCCATCGATCTCGGCCACTATCTGCCGCGTTGCATCCTCGATGGCCCCTTCATTACGGCACAATACCCAGCCGTGTTCCGCAACCGCACGCTCGAACGCCTCGGTACAGGCAACCTGCTCGTCCAGGCTATGGATCACCGTACTGCCCAGCCCGCGCGTCCGTGCCGCGGCTCTTGCCCATGAAGTACCGGGGGCCGTGACAACGCCGACATGCAAATCGGGCACCTGTACATTTCGTTCGAGGTTCAGGCGCAGAATCTCGTCGAACGCCACGCTGCGGCGAAATGCGGCATCAGACGGGTACCAGCGATCGATCAGGATGATGCTGCCCGCTGGCTGCCTGGGCAGCACGTGTCGGGAAATCCAGGCACGGCTTTCGGCGAAGCGCTCGCATACCCTCAACTCCAGGTCCCGGGAGGGGTTTCTGACCAGTTGATTGACAAGGGCCATGGTTTCCCCCCGGTAGGGGTCGCTTTTTTTCTCGCAAAGCCGGATCACTTTCTTGTTGTCAGCCCGCAAGGCCTTGGTAACCGCCTCCAGAAGCGTGGTCTTGCCAGTGCCCTTGGGCCCATCGATGGAAACAAACAGCGGGCGGGTCATTTTTAATTACCAGTCGAATCTGAAGATGCAGCGCAGGCCTGGGTGCGACAGTATTCATCACAAGCCAGTGGAGCCATGCAGCTAGCCTGAATCAACCCAGCTGGGCCTGAAGAAACAGCGAAAAAAGCTCCGACTGCGATTTGATACCCAACTTGCTGTACATATGCTTGCGGTGCACTTTCACTGTCTCCACGGAGATTTCAAGCTTGCGCGCAATTTCTTTGCTGGAACACCCGCTCAGCATCAGCCGCCCCACCTCCAGCTCACGCCCGGTCAGCGGCGACTCCATCTGCTCGACCCTGTCCTCCATGCGGCTTTGCCAGTGCGGCGCAGGTTTGGTGGCCTCTTCCAGCAACTCCCGCTCGAACGTCATCCGCTGACGCATCAGCGCAGTGACCCATGGCCGCAACAGTTCCAGCAGGGTGACCTGTTCGATGCTGAACCGGCGCTTGCTACCCAACGACAGGCACAGCGTGCGCTGCGCATCCAGCTGCACGTTGAACTGAATTTCATCGGCAACCACGTTAAGCCGGAAATAGCGCTGGTAGTAGTCCGTCTGCTCGAAACACTCAGGGGCCACATCCGACAGGCGCACCAGGCCAGTTCCCCCGGATTCTCGGCTGGCCACGTAGAAAGGGTCCAGCAGGTACAAGCCCTTCAGGTAGTCCTGGAACAGCGGGTCAGGGTTGCCGTCTGCACTGGGGCACTCGGCGAACACCTGCGGGCGCCCTGCGGAAAACAGCAGCGCAACCCAGCTGTCGCAGGCAACGTACTCGTTCAGCAACCGCACCAAGGCTGTCCAGAAGTGGTCCTTGTCGAGGGTTTCGATCAATTGGCCTACCGATCGGTGCCAGGCGATGTCGTGCAGCGTAAAATTCATCCTCTACCCCTGTTGGGTTACCACGTGGGCGTAATACCCCCCGCCATGATGACCACCCCATAATCCGGGCTAGCTTACGCTGAGCGAACCTGTACCGGGATCGTTTTTTACACCCCATGCCGCCAGGGCATGGCGGTCGAAGCTGTTAGTCGAGGATTGGAAATGAAGGTAGAGCTTGTCCAACTGGCCGGTCGCGATGGCGATACCGCGTACAACCTGCAGCGCACCATCAAGGCGATCGGCAACTGCGGCGCCGATACCGATCTGCTGGTCTTTCCGGAAACCCAGCTGATGGGCTTCCCAACCGAAGAAAATATCGGCCGCATCGCCGAGCCACTGGATGGCCCGAGCATCACGGCAGTCCAACAGGCCGCACAAGCGCAGAATGTTGCCGTGGTCGTCGGGATGGCCGAAGCCGCAGACGACGGTCGTTTCTACAACACCACCGTGCTGGTCACGCCTGAAGGCGTAGCGCTCACCTATCGCAAGACCCACCTTTGGGCATCGGACTGCGGGGTTTTCACCCCTGGCGACCGTTTTGCGACAGCCCTGTTCAAAGGCATCCGTGTCGGCCTGCTGATCTGCTTCGACATCGAGTTCCCGGAAACCGCCCGTGCCCTGGGGCAGCTGGGCGCAGAACTGATCATCGTCACCAACGGCAACATGGACCCGTACGGGCCCACCCACAGAACCGCCATCACCGCACGCGCCATGGAAAACCAGGCCTTCGCGGTCATGGTCAACCGCGTGGGTGATGGTGATGGCGGCCTGGTCTTCGCCGGCGGCAGTGCCGTCGTCGACCCGTACGGCCAGTTGCTGTGCGAAGCCGGCCGTGGCGAGTGCCGGATAACCGTCGAGCTGGCCATGGACCAACTGCAGCAGTCACGGCGCGATTACACCTACATCGCCCAGCGCCGCATCCAGCTGCCGGGTGAACAGGTCGAGCACGCCAACGGCCTTCGCGAACTGATCATCCCCTCCTGAAAATTCCACCCTTCCAGGCTCTATTACTGGAATGCAAGGCCGCCAGGGACGGCAGCGTGTTCGACTCTGAATAACAATCACAAGCTGGAGCAAGCAGTAATGGCCACACTCAAGCGAACGCTTTCGCTGGGCTCGGTGGTGCTTTTCGGCATCGCCTACATGACCCCCATCATCGTCCTGGGCACATTCGGTATCCTGGCCGAGACCACGGGAGGGAGGGTACCTGCAGCCTACCTCGCTGCAGCCATCGCCATGCTCTTTACCGCCTTGAGCTACGGCCACATGGCGCGCGCCTTCCCGGTCGCCGGGTCCGCCTATACCTATGTGCGCAAATCGATCAGCCCGCAGCTGGGCTTCATCACCGGTTGGGCGGTGTTGCTCGACTACCTGTTCCTGCCCATGGCGATCTGGCTCATTGGCGCGGCCTATCTGCACTCGGCGTTCCCGGGCGTGCCACAAGCCATTTGGGTGCTGGCATTCATCGGCATCACCACAACGATCAATGTGATCGGCCTGCGGCTGGCCAAGACCGTCAATGGCCTGTTGATGCTCATTCAGCTGCTGGTGCTGGCGGCGTTCGTTGCACTGGCGGTGCACTATGTCTGGGGCGACCCCACGGTACCGCTGTGGACACTCGAGCCGTTCTACAAGGAAGGCACCCAGTTGCCGCTGATCATGAGCGGTGCGGCGATTGCCTGCTATTCATTCCTGGGCTTCGACGCGGTCAGCACCCTGACCGAAGAAACCAAGGAACCACGCAAGAACATCCCGAAAGCCATCCTGCTGATCACCCTGATCGGTGGCGGGCTGTTCATCGCCTGCAGCTACTTCGTTCAGCTCGCTCACCCGTCCACCGACTTTGCCAACGCCGACGCGGCGGCTTATGAAATCGCCCAGAACATCGGTGGCGACATCTTCGTCAGCATCTTCCTGCTGGGGCTGATCGTCGGCCAGTTCACTTCTGGCCTGTCGGCACAGGCCAGCGCCTCCCGGCTGCTGTATGCGATGGGGCGTGACGGAGTGCTGCCCAGGTCATTCTTCGGAAGGTTGAGCGAACGCTTCAGCACGCCGGTGCCCAGCATCATCCTGTGCGGGGTGGTCGCCCTGCTTGCCTTGCGCATGGACGTGACGACCTCCACCTCGTTCATCAACTTCGGTGCATTTCTCGCGTTCAGCCTGGTCAACCTGGCTGTGATCTTCCACTACTGGGTCGCCATGCAGCAGCGTGGTGCGAACGCGCTACTGATGTACCTCGCGTTCCCCTTGGTGGGCTTTGCATCCACGTTGTGGCTGATGGCAAGTCTTGATCACCTGGCGATCTACCTGGGGGCAGGCTGGCTCTGCCTCGGCGTGCTCTACCTGACGGTGATTACCCGTGGTTTCAAGCGCAAGCCCCCGGAGATGCACTTCGAGGAAGCCTGAGCTGTCCACTCTGGTCGATACGGCGCTTTGAGCGATGCTCTGGATGGCACCGGCGGCGCCGGTGTTTGCGGTGGCGGATTCTGAGGCAGGTAGCTAGCCGTGTAGTAGCGGCCTAGCGTCGCGATGGGCTGCATGGCAGCCCCGGCGATTGTTGCGTTGATGCTGAAATCCGGGGGGCCGCTTTGCGGCCCATCGCGACACAAGGCCGCTCCTACACAGGTTCGGCGCCAGCCTTGAGGTGGCGCCGATCCTGTCAGGCCTTACACCGCCAGCGCGCGCTCACGCAGCTCGCTGTTGAGGATGCGGTCGTTCTCGCTGTAATCGACCGGGCAGTCGATCACGTGCACGCCCGGGGTCTTGATGCAGTGCTCGAGCAGCGGCAGCAGGCCTTCGGCGCTTTCCACGCGGTGGCCGTTGGCACCGTAGGCTTCGGCGTACTTGACGAAGTCCGGGTTGCCGTAGTCCAGGCCGAAATCGGTGAAGCCCATGTTCGCCTGCTTCCAGCGGATCATGCCGTAGCCGTCGTCACGCAGGATCACCACGGTGATGTGCATGCCCAGGCGTACCGCAGTTTCCAGCTCCTGGCTGTTCATCATGAAGCCGCCGTCGCCACAAACCGAGATTACCGGGCGGTCCGGGTGCACCAGGTGCGCGGCCATGGCCGATGGCAGGCCCGCGCCCATGGTCGCCAGGGCGTTGTCCAGCAGTACGGTGTTCGGCTTGTGCGCCTTGTAGTTGCGGGCGAACCAGATCTTGTAGATGCCGTTGTCCAGGGCAACGATGCCTTCGGACGGCAGCACGCGACGGATGTCGGCGACCATGCGCTGCGGGTAGACCGGGAAGCGGTTGTCGTCGGCACCTTCGGCGATCTGTGCTTCGTTGGCTTCACGGATCGCCATCAGGCGGGTGAAGTCCCAGTGCGACGTGTCGTTCAGCGCTTCGCTGATCTGCCATACGGCGTTGGCGATGTCGCCGATCACTTCCACCTGCGGGAAGTACACGGCATCGACCTCGGCGGAGCGGAAGTTGATGTGGATGACTTCGGTGCCGCCACGGACCATGAAGAACGGCGGCTTCTCGATCACGTCGTGGCCGATGTTGACGATCAGGTCGGCGGCTTCGACGGCGCGGTGCACGAAGTCACCCGACGACAGCGCGGCGTTGCCCAGGAAGCGTGGATGGCGCTCGTCGACCACACCTTTGCCCATCTGGGTGGTGATGAACGGGATACCGGTCTTGTCGATCAGCTGCTTGAGGACCTTGGCGGTCATCTTGCGGTTGGCGCCGGCGCCGATCACCAGGATCGGGTTGCGGGCATTCAGCAGCTTTTGTACGGCTGCGTCGATCGCCACGTGCTCGGCCAACGGGCGGCGGTGCAGGCTTGGCGGGATCGGCAGTGCGTCGGTCTGCTCGGCGGCGATGTCTTCCGGCAGCTCCAGGTGCACGGCACCCGGCTTTTCTTCTTCAGCCAGGCGGAAGGCTTCACGCATGCGCGAAGGGATGTTGTCGGCGGAAGCGAACTGGTGAGTGTACTTGGTGATGGGGTCCATCATGCCGCACACGTCGATGATCTGGAAACGGCCCTGCTTGGACTTCTTGATCGGCTTCTGGCCGGTGATCATCATCATCGGCATGCCGCCCAGGTAGGCGTAGGCGCTGGCGGTGACCAGGTTGGTGGCGCCAGGGCCGAGGGTCGACAGGCTGACGCCGGTCTTGCCGGTCAGGCGACCATAGGTGGCAGCCATGAAACCTGCGGACTGCTCGTGACGGGTAAGTACCAGCTTGATCTTCGACTTGCGCAGGGATTCGAGCAGGTCGAGGTTTTCCTCACCAGGAATGCCGAACACATACTCGACACCTTCGTTTTCCAGGCATTGCACAACGACATCGGCGGCCTTGGCCATTTGGGGTACTACCTCAAAATCTTTGTGGGATTGCAGATTTATTAAGCTGCGTGACTGAGATGTTGCAGGATGTCTCAGTGGCGCGCATCGTAGGCCCTCTGGTTAATAATAATAAATATATTGTTATGATGCTTGGCATCACAGCTTGTTATGAACGGTAACCCCCCTCAATGAACCTAAAGGCATTGCGCTGCTGCGTCGAGATCGTGCGCCAAGGCAGCTTCACCAAAGCCGCGCAGCACCTGCATATCGCCCAGCCGGCACTTAGCATGGCCGTTACCCGCCTGGAAGAAGAACTGGGCGTCACTCTGTTCAACCGCACCACGCGCAAAGTCATCCTGACAGCCGAGGGCGAACGCTTCCTGCCACGTATCGCATCGGCCCTGCGCGAAATGGATGTGGCGCGGCAAGAACTGCGTGACATGGCCGACCTGAAGCGCGGCGAAGTGCGCCTGGGAATCCCGCCGATGTTCGGCCTGCACTATGTACCCGGCCTGATGAACGCCTTCCGCCAGCTGTACCCGGGTATTGCCATGACCGTGTTCGAAGGCAGTGCAGAGGACATTGGTCATCGCCTGGAACAACGGGAGATCGACCTGGCGCTGCTGGAGTCCCGGCGCGTGCCGCCCGACAAGGAATCGATCCTCTTGGGCAGCGATGAGATGCTAGCGTGCATGCACCCTGACCATCCCTATGCTGGCAAGGCCTTCCTCACAGCCGAGGACCTGCGCAATACCGACATGGTGGTGTTCGACCGCACCTTCGTGCAGCGCCACCTGCTGGATGCGTTCTTCGCCGAACATGGCATCACGTACCAGGTAGCGCTGCAGAGCAACTTCGTATCGCTGGTGGTACAAGCCGCGCTGGACAACATGGGCGTGGCGACCCTGCTGCGCTCGGTGCAACAGCGCACACCGGGCATCGTCGGCGTACCGTTCCAGCCAGCGCAGCAGATGAGCTTCCGCTTGTGCTGGCGCTCGGGGGAATACCTGTCGCTGGCCAGCAAGCGCTTCATCGATTTTGCCGCGCAGACCCATTACCTGGAACGTTGACTCCACCCTGCTCGACGTCACTATCGCGAGTTGACTATGATCCCACCTTGAACGTTTCAGCATGTTTCACAAGGATCCAGATGTCAGTTCAGGAATTACCCCCTCTCTCTAGCAAAAGTACCGTCGCGAAGATGGAAGCTGCCATGGCACTGGGCAGCTTTGCCATTGGCACCGGCGAGTTCGCCATCATGGGGCTGATGCCCGATATCGCCAGCAATCTGCAATTGAGCGAGCCCCAGGTGGGCCATGCCATCAGCGCCTATGCGCTGGGGGTGATGGTTGGCGCCCCGACACTGGCGATCATCGGTGCCAGGCTGTTGCGCAAGCACATGCTGCTGTTGTTGATGGCGCTGTATGCCCTTGGCAACCTGGCTACCGCCTTCGCCCCCTCGTTCGGTGGCCTGGTCGCCTTCCGCTTCATCAGCGGCCTGCCCCACGGTGCCTACTTCGGCATCGCGGCGGTAGTGGCATCGAGCATGGTGGCCAAGGACCAGCGGGCGGGGGCCGTGGCCCGGGTGATGATGGGGCTGACCGTGGCCATGTTGCTCGGCAACCCGGTTGCCACCTTGCTGGGCCAGTACTTCGGCTGGCGCTCGGCGTTCGTGCTGGTCGGCGTGATCGCCCTGTGCACCATCGCCCTGGTTTGGCGCTTCGTGCCCCAGCGCCACGATGAAGTGCGCAGCGACCCGCGCAAGGAACTGCAAGCCTTCACCCTGCCGCAAGTGTGGATGGCGCTGGGCATCGCCTCGATCGGCTTTGCCGGCATGTTCTGTGTGTTCAGCTACCTGGCGCCGACCATGTTGCAGGTGACCCAGGTGTCGCCGCAGTGGATTCCATTCGGCCTGGCGGCATTCGGCGTCGGCGGCATCGTCGGCAACATCGCCGGTGGCAAGCTGTTCGACCGCCTGCAGTTCCGCGCCGTCGGGCTGGTGCTGGTGTGGTCGATTGCCGTGCTGCTGTTCTTCAGCTTTGCCGCACAGGCGCTGTGGAGCCTGCTGCTGGGCATTGGCCTGGTCGGCACCATGATTGCCCTGGCGGCGCCGTTGCAGATCCGCCTGATGGACATTGCCCATGAAGCGCCAAGCCTGGCGGCGGCGTCCAACCATGCGGCGTTCAACCTGGCCAATGCGCTGGGGCCGTGGCTGGGTGGCATGGCGATTACCGCAGGTATGGGCTGGACCAGCACCGGGTACATTGGCGCGGCTACGGCGCTGGTCGGGCTGGGGATCTACCTGGTGGCACGGCGGATGAAGGGTGGGCATTAAGGTTGAGGCCTGACAGATAGCGTGAACGGGGCTGCCATGCAGCCCATCGCCGGCAAGCCAGCTCCCACAGAGACCGCACAATGCCTGAAATTTGTGCGGTCCCGGCGGCACCGCTTAAGAAGCCGGATGGGGCAGAAACCCAGATCTTCCAGTTCTCGCTGGGACAGACCTTCTGATGCCTGACTCCGTGTAGGAGCAGCCTTGTGCTGCGAAGAGGCCAGCACGGCCGACGGAAATGTAGAGGCATGATTGGCCTCTTCGCAGCACAAGGCTGCTCCTACAGAGACCGCACCGAGCTGGCGTTGAGCATTACCCGCTTTTACCCCTTTGACAGTGACCTTGCTTAAGCTGCCTAGGACTCGTACCCCCGCCTAGCAGGACATGCCCATGCCACCCTTCACACCATGCTTCCCCACTTCACTGCGCCCCGACGAAGTCCCGGTCGCGCTACTCGACCTGGTCCAGGAGCGCCTGGCCGGGCAGCTTAGCCCTCGCTTCACCGTGGTACTGGGCGCCGTCGGTACCGGCTTCATCGAGCGCCTGCTGCGCATGGCCACCCAGCTCAAGGCGATGCACGACTCGGCCACGTTCAGCAGCATGGGCAGCGACGACCCGCGCCGCCCACTGGTGTGGATCGGCGAGCTGGCCAGCCCCAGGGAAATGATTACAATGCATGCCCCAACCTGAAATATGTTTTTCCCATGAAATCACTGCTTTACGCCGTATCCTTACTGTTTTCCTTCACCCTCCCTGCCCTGGCCAGCCCGCCGGCGACCTTCACCGAGGCCAAGGTGGTGGCCAAGCAGAAGGTGTACATGGACCAGGCCAGCAGTGCCATGGGCGACCTGTACTGCGGTTGCAAATGGGCCTGGGTGGGCAAGTCTGGCGGGCGTATCGATGCCGCCTCGTGCGGCTACCAGACCCGCAAGCAGCAGAACCGCGCCGAACGCACCGAATGGGAACACATCGTGCCGGCCTACACCTTCGGCAACCAGCGCCAGTGCTGGAAGAATGGCGGCCGCGAACATTGCGTGGATGACGACCCGGTGTTCCGCGCCATGGAGGCCGACCTGTTCAACCTGTACCCGGCAGTGGGCGAGGTAAACGGTGATCGCAGCAATTTCAACTACGGCATGGTTGCTGGCAATGCAGGGCAATACGGGCAGTGCACCACCAAGGTGGACTTCGTGCAGCGTGCTGCCGAACCACGCGACGAAGTGAAAGGCCTGGTCGCCCGCACCACCTTCTACATGTACGACCGTTACAAGCTGAGCATGTCGCGCCAACAGCAGCAGTTGCTGATGGCCTGGGACAAACAGCACCCAGTGTCGGCCTGGGAGAAAGAGCGTGACCGGCGCATTGCCGCGATCATGGGGCATGCCAACCCCTTCGTGACCGGGGAACGCAAATGGACCGCCAACTACAAGCCAGTCGGCAGTGGCGTGGTGCAAGCGGTGCCGGCGAAGGCTGCCAAGCCAGAGGCAAAGCCGAGCCTGGCCAGTGCCGGGTCGGTGGGGGCGGTGCTTGGCAACCGCAACAGCCATGTCTATCACCTTTCCGTCGGCTGCCCAGGCTATACCCAGGTTACCGCGAAGAACCAGGTCACCTTCGCCACAGAGGGTGAGGCGCAGGCGGCGGGTTATCGCAAGGCGGGCAACTGCCGCTGATCGCCTTCCTCGGGGCCTGCGCGGCCCCCTTGCAATCGAGCGGGCTGCACAGCAGCCCGCAACAATGACCATCCGTCGCCCAGACGGCACCTCACTCCCCGCCCCCAGCCCAACGAATGACAGATCATCCGTAAAGGAGAGGTTCCATGATCCGCATTCGCCCACTTTCACTGTGCCTTGCCCTCGCCCTGGTCAGCGTCACTGGCACCAGCTTCGCCGCCACCGACACAGACACCGACAGCCGCCCGCAAACCGACCAGTACGGTGGCAAGACCGCCGGTGAAGACAGCAGCGTCAACAGCCCAGGCAGCAGCGAAACCAATGACAGCAGCGACACCGGCAGCAACAGCGATGCCGCCGACGGCGCCGCTGGCGGCTCGAACAGCACCGGCGAAGCAACCGGCTCCGGCGCCGGGCACACCGGTGGCACCGCCGAGGACCAGGACAGCCATTGAGGCCGGCCTGGGCTACACTGCGCCGGAACGCCCTGCCAAGGATTCACCATGAACCTCAAACCCTGGCTGCTCGCCGCCCTGCTGCCGTGCAGCGCCTTGGCCGTCGCTGGCAGCCAGGGCGCGCTGTCGATCAGCTCATCGTCGTTCACCGATGGCGGCGTGATCGCCTTGCAGCAGGTTGGCCCGGACCCGGCCTGTGGTGCTGGCGAAGAGCGCACCCCGCAACTGAGCTGGGACAACCTCCCCGCAGGCACTCAGTCGCTGGCACTGATCATGTTCGATCCGGACGGCGGCAAGGGTATTGGCGTGGTCCACTGGATCGCCTACAACATCGACCCGGCCCAGGATGGGCTGAAGGAAGGCGTCGCCGGGCTGACCGGGCAAGGCGTGACCGTAGGGCGCAACTCTCGGGGCACGCTCAGCTACCGCGGCCCCTGCCCACCCGCCGGCGACAACCCGCACCACTACGCGCTGACGCTGATCGCCACCGACCTGCCACTGGGTACCCTGCCCGAAGGCCTGGACCGCAGCGGCCTGCTGCAACTGCTGCAAGGCCACGCGCTGGGGGCGCAGAGCCTGGTCGGGCGCTATGGCCACTGAGCCTGGCCGTACCGGAACAATTAAACACCCCCATAGCATTTATCCATTGAATGGCCCAGCCGAACTGAAGTAAGCTCGGGCTCATTCACTGGAGAGCAACATGCCGAAACACACCCGCAACCACGCCAACCACACCGGCCGCACCCTGCGCCCTGTGCTGGCCGTTGCCGGCTGCGTGGCACCTGCCAGCTATTACTTTGGGTATTGGTTTAGCCACTAGGCGCCGATACCCACACGGCGCCCACCTTCGAGGGGCCGCCGAACATGAGAATACTCAAACCCCCGGTCGGCTCCCCGACCGGGGGTTTTGCTTTTCAGGCCTTTGAACAACACCGATTCACATTGAGGACAGATTCATGAACTACGCCACTTATTACTACGCAAACACCTACGCCTGGCGATTTAGCCAATCCCGTTCGGGCCAGCCTGCCGCCTCCGTTCGGTCTTCCACAGGTGGCAATGCAGCAGCCAATACGAATTCAACGATTTGTCGAACACCTCGATAGGGCCGACGACGCGGGCCAGAACCCGCCGTCCGCCCAGGGAAAAAACGCCATGCACGCTTCCAGCCTCGCCCTGACCCAGCCGCAAGCAGCCAACACCACCGTCAGCCAGCGCCTGCCCAGCCCGCACCTGCTCAAGCAGCAAATGCCGCTGTCCAGCGAACTTACCCAGCAAGTCCATGCCCACCGCCAGGCCATCCGCGACATCCTCGAAGGCCGCGACCAGCGCCTGCTGGTGATCGTTGGCCCGTGCTCGATCCACGACCCGCGCTCGGCCCTGGAATACGCCGACCGCCTGGCCGCCCTCAGCCGCGAAGTCGACGACAAGCTGCTGCTGGTGATGCGCGCCTACGTCGAAAAACCCCGCACCACGGTCGGCTGGAAGGGCCTGGCCTACGACCCGCACCTCGATGGCAGCGACGACATGCACGCCGGCATCGCCCTGTCCCGCGGGCTGATGCTGAACATGATCGAACGCGGCCTGCCGGTTGCCACCGAACTGCTGCAGCCAATGGCCGCCGGCTACTTCGATGACCTTCTGGCCTGGGCCGCGATTGGCGCGCGCACCACCGAGTCGCAGATCCACCGCGAAATGGTCAGTGGCCTGGAGCTACCGGTCGGTTTCAAGAACGGCACCGACGGCGGCATCGCCATCGCCAGCGACGCCATGCGCAGTGCCGCCCACTCGCACCGCCACTTCGGCATGGATGCGCAGGGCTACCCGGCCATCATCGAGACCTTGGGCAACCCGGACACCCACCTGGTGCTGCGCGGCGGCCACAAGGGCCCGAACTTCGACGCCAACAGCATCGCCATGGCCCGCCAGGCGCTGGCCAAGGCCGGGTTGCAGGCGCGGATCATGGTCGATTGCAGCCATGCCAACAGCGGAAAGGACCCGGCGCGTCAGCCGGCCGTTTTCAACGATGTGCTGGAGCAGCGCCTGGCCGGCGACCGCTCGATCGTCGGCGTGATGATCGAAGGGCACCTGTTCGACGGCTGCCAGGCGCTGGGCAAGGGCGCGCTGAAATACGGCGTGTCGATCACCGACGGTTGCCTGGGTTGGGCCTCGACCGAAACCCTGTTGCGCGAGGCGGCACAAAAACTCTAGGCAGCGGGACGCAAGCCTGGCGAGACATACCCTGGACAAGTGCGCTAGGCTTGCCTTTTTTACCCCAAGGAGCAGTACCCATGGCCCGTGCAACCGCCCGCCACATCCTGGTCAGCAGCATCGATAAATGCAACGAACTGAAAGCCCAGATCGAAGCAGGCGCCGACTTCGCTGAAATCGCCAAAGCCAACTCCACCTGCCCGTCCAGCCGCCAGGGCGGTGACCTGGGCTCGTTCGGCCCGGGCCAGATGGTCAAGGAGTTCGACACCGTGGTGTTCAGCGCCCCGATCAATACCGTGCAAGGCCCGGTCAAGACCCAGTTCGGCTACCACCTGCTGGAAGTGACCAGCCGCCAGGACTAAGTAGCCAGTAGCTGCTCATGTCCCCTGTGGGAGCGGGTTCACCCGCGAAAGCGCCAGATCAGGCAACGACGTTGCGTGAACGGACGCATTCGCGGGTGAACCCGCTCCCACAGGCCCTGTGTTACCTTTTTCTGCTTTGTTTTTCCTTCAATAGCCAGGCTGCACCCACCCACGCCCTCACCGTCTACGGCGAAGCCCCCCGTTACAGCGCCAACTTCCGGCATTTCGACTACGTCAACCCCGACGCCCCCAAAGGCGGCATCCTGCGCCGCTCGGCCATCGAGATTGGCCAGTTCGACCATATCCTGCCGTACATCGACAAAGGCATCGGTGTCAGCGAGGTCGATGGCCTGCTGTACGCGCCACTGGCCGTGCGCTCGTTCGATGAACCCTACACCGTCTACGGCCTGATCGCCCGGCGCATGGAGCGCGGCCCGGAGGATGCCTGGCTGCGTTTCGAGATCGACCCGCGCGCCACCTTCGCCGATGGCAAGCCGGTGCGCGCCGAGGACGTACGCTTTACCTTCGAGCTGCTGATGAGCAAGGGCAGCCTGAGGTATCGCACCCAGTTCGCCGATGTTGCCACCGTCGTGGTGGAAAGCCCACACAGCGTGCGCTTCGACTTCAAGCCTGACCACGGCCGCACCCTGCCACTGGACCTCGCCAGCCTGCCGGTTCTGCCCGAACACGACTGGCAGCAGCGCGATTTTGCCAACGGCGCCGGCTTCGACAAGCCGGTCGGCAGCGGGCCGTACCGTATCGGGCGCATCGACAACGGCCGCAGCATCACCTTTCAGCGCGATGCCAACTGGTGGGCGCGCGATCTGCCGGTCAGCCGTGGCCGCTACAATTTCGACAAGCTGCGCATCGAGTACTTCGGTGATACCGAAGTGGCGCGGCAGGTGCTCAAAGGCGGCGGCTACGACTACAACCGCGAGTTCTCCGCCACCGCCTACACCCTGGGCTACAACGGCGCGCAACTGGACGACGGCCGCCTGCAGCGCGCCCACCTGGGCCCGGCCAAACCGCAGGTGGCCCAAGGCTTCGTGTTCAACCTCGACCGGCCGCAGTTCAAGGACCGTCGCGTGCGCCAGGCGCTGGGCATGCTGTGGGACTACGAGTGGAGCAACCGGCAGATGATGCGCAACATGTACATCCGCCAGCAGAGCGTGTTCTCCAATACCCCGCTGGCCGCCCGCCAACTGCCGGATGCCGGCGAGTTGAAACTGCTCGAACCGTTGCGCGGCAAGGTGCCGGACGAAGTCTTCAGCACCGTGTTTACCGCCCCGGTCACCGATGGTTCGGGGATAATCCGCAAGCAGCAGCTGCAGGCACTGGCGCTGCTCGAACAAGCCGGCTGGCGCCCCGAAGGCGACCGCCTGGTGAACAGCCAGGGCACGCCGCTGACGTTTACCTTCCTCAACGGCCAGGCAGGCATGGAGCGCCTGCTGCTGCCGTGGAAGCGCAACCTGGCCCAGATTGGCGTGACCCTGGACATCCGCAACGTCGATTCGGCCCAGTACGTCAACCGCCTGATGGCACGTGACTACGACATGATCGTCACCGGCTACCCGGTCACCCTGTCGCCTGGCGCCGAGCTGTACAACTATTTCGGCTCGGCAGCGGCCCACGACCCTGGGTCGAACAACCTGATGGTGCTGCAGGACCCTGCCGTGGACCGCCTGATCGACGGCCTGGTGCGCGCCGACACCCAGGCCGACATGCTGTACCACGCCCATGCCCTGGACCGGGTGCTGCAATGGAACTACTACTGGATCCCCAACTACTACCCACCGGGCAGCTCCACTGTCTGGTGGAACCGCTTCGGCTTGCCCAAGGTCCAGGCTGCCTATGACGAAGGCCTGGACACCTGGTGGGAAGTCAGCCCTGCCGCGCTGACCAACGCGCAAATGGCCGAACGCCGGAAATCCTCGCCATGACCACTTACATACTGCGCCGCCTGCTGCTGATCGTCCCGACCCTGCTGGCGATCCTGTTGGTCAACTTCCTGATCGTCCAGGCCGCACCGGGAGGCCCGGTGGAGCAGGCGGTGGCACGCCTGCAAGGTATCGGCGGTGGCGCTCCCGGTGCCCGGGCCGAGGTGGTGCACGGCGAGTCACGTGCCACCCGTGGCCTGGACCCGAAACTGATCGAGGAGATCAAGCGCCAGTACGGCTTCGACAAGTCCGCCCCCGAGCGCCTGTGGCTGATGCTGGGCCAGTACGCCCGGCTGGACTTCGGCAACAGCTTCTTCCGCGGCGCCAAGGTCACCGACCTGATCCTCGACAAGTTGCCGGTAACCCTGTCGCTGGGCTTCTGGGCCACGCTGATCACCTACCTGGTGTCGATCCCGCTGGGCATCCGCAAGGCGGTGCGCCATGGCAGCCGCTTCGATGCCTGGAGCAGTGCACTGATCGTGGTCGGCTATGCCCTGCCCTCGTTCCTGTTCGCCCTGTTGCTGATCGTGCTGTTCGCCGGCGGCACCTCGCTCAGCTGGTTCCCGGTGCGCGGCCTGGTCTCGGACAACTTCGATGAGCTCAGCCTGCTGGGCAAGGTCGCCGACTACTTCTGGCACCTGGTGCTGCCGGTCGGCGCCCTGGTGATCGGCGGCTTCGCCACCCTGACGCTGCTGACCAAGAACGCCTTCCTCGACGAGATTTCCCGGCAATACGTGGTTACCGCCCGCGCCAAGGGCCTGAGCGAACGCCGGGTGCTGTATGGCCACGTGCTGCGCAATGCCATGCTGTTGGTGGTGGCGGGGTTGCCGCAGGCGTTGATCACGGTGTTTTTCGCCGGCTCGTTGCTGATCGAGGTGATCTTCTCGCTCGATGGCCTTGGCCGCATGAGTTACGAAGCGGCCGTGTCGCGCGATTACCCGGTGGTGTTCGGCACGCTGTTCATCTTCACCCTGGCGGGCCTGCTGATCCGCCTGATCGGTGACCTGTCTTACACCCTGCTCGACCCGCGTATCGACTTCGACGCGAGGGCATACTGATGCTTTCGCCGATCTCGCGTCGTCGCCTGCAACGCTTTCGCCGCAACCGCCTCGGCTGGGTTTCGCTGTGGCTGTTCACCGCACTTCTGCTGCTGAGCCTGTGCGCCGAGCTGGTGGCCAACGACAAACCGCTGCTGCTGGGCTACAAGGGCGACCTGTACGTGCCGGCGCTCAAGCGTTACACCGAGCAGCAGTTCGGCGGCCAGCTGCCGTTCCAGCCAGACTACCGCAGCGCCTATGTACGCCAGTTGATCGAGCAGCAAGGTGGCTGGATGCTGTTCGCCCCCATCCCGTTCAGCGCCGATACCCCCAACTACGACCTGCAGGTGCCCACCCCCAGCCCGCCGAGCGCAAGCAACTGGCTGGGTACCGACGACCAGGGCCGCGACGTGCTGGCCCGGGTGCTATATGGCACGCGGGTATCCTTGCTGTTCGCCTTCGCCCTGACCGTGGTCAGCGTGCTGATCGGGGTGGCGGCCGGAGCCCTGCAGGGCTACCACGGTGGTTGGATCGACCTGGTCGGCCAGCGCCTGCTGGAGGTGTGGTCGGGGTTGCCGGTGCTGTACCTGCTGATTATCCTCAGCGGGTTCGTCGAGCCGGACTTCTGGTGGCTGCTGGGGATCATGGCGCTGTTCTCCTGGCTGACGCTGGTCGACGTGGTGCGCGCAGAGTTCCTGCGCGGTCGCAACCTGGAGTACGTCAAGGCCGCAAGGGCGCTGGGGTTACCAGACAGCCAGGTGATGCTGCGGCACATCCTGCCCAATGCCATGAACGCGACGCTGACCTATGTGCCGTTCATGCTGACCGGGGCGATCACCACCCTGACTGCACTGGATTTTCTCGGGTTCGGCATGCCGGCCGGGAGCGCTTCGCTGGGAGAGCTGGTGACCCAGGGCAAACAGCACCTGGAGGCGCCGTGGCTGGGCTTTACCGCGTTCTTTGCCCTGGCGGTGATTCTGTCGCTGCTGGTTTTTATTGGGGATGCCTTGCGGGAGGCCTTTGACCCCCGGACCTGATCAACGCCTGACTGGCACTTACAGCTTGTGCCAAAGGAATAAGGTCTTGATCCGGCCCAGCCCCCACAAATGCTGTTAGGAAGGCCTTTCGATCCTCCAGCAGACTAATTTGATGTGCATACGAAAATTTTCTTTGCTGCCAATAAAACGGCTCAACACCAATATCCGTAATGATGCCACGATAATCAGAGCCACGCCATGAGATGCCAAAGGCAGTCGAACCGAGCGCTAATACTTCATTTGAGAGTTCATTAAAAGCACGGCGATCCTCACTGAGTTTTCGAAGCGATGCTTTTTGCTGCTCTGAGCCACCCACCAGCGCTTTCGTAACAGCCGCGACGCCCTTGCTCACTTGACGATCGCTGACTCGCACACGTTTTCTGAATGGCCACCTGAAGAGATTAGAAAATTTTAGCCGGCCAATCCTGAACTGTCCGGACGGGTCCACATAGTTTAAAGGGTCGCCTTGGCAATAAGTGTAAGCGTTAATACCTCCGGCCCCAAAGGGGCTTAATGCGTCTGGCGATTCGAAACCCATGCGTTGTGGCTTGAATACGCGATGACCATTCCCTAACAGATACCCACCTGAAGCTGAACACAACCATTCTCCATTATATCCAGGCCTCAACGGATGGATAAGCGCCTGGGCAGAATACCCGAAGGGTAAATACGTATGAATATCAAGCGTGCGATTACACAGAAACGCCAATCCCGTGTGCTTCGCATCACTAACTACCATCGTACACTTCTTGCCGGACAACGTTGCCAAGCATGCAGCCTTCACCTGAAATAGCGAGACTGATTCTCCCGCTACTAAAAGGGTAATCATTTTATCAATTTTGTAAAATCGGCGAGTATGCATTTCCTTCACTTGATATCTGGCCGCACTACCCCAACATATATTTTTTACGCGACAATTAAAACTGGCAGTTTTACTAGTGCCACGCACCATTCTAATGACAAGGGGAACAAGGCATACTCCCTTGTTACTCAAAGGGGAGCCCCATGCACGACAGCGACAGCCTCAAGGATTACCCCCAGGTACGACAACTGGCGATCCGCTCGCTGTTCGAAATCATCGAACAGTCCAGCGAAGGCACGGTAATCGTCGACCGCCAGGCGCGCATCGTCTGGATGAACGAACGCTACGCCCGGCGCTTTGGCCTGGCCGACGCGGCAAGCGCTATTGGCCAACCCTGCGAGGCGGTGATCCCGGGCAGCCTGATGCGCGAGGTGGTGAATAATGGCCGGCCAATCCTGCTGGACATGCTCGACACCCCGAACGAGCCGCTGGTGGTTATGCGCCTGCCCATCCACGACGACCAGGGCGCGCTAATCGGTGCCATCGGCTTTGCCCTGTTCGACGAGTTGCGCAGCCTGTCGCCGCTGCTCAAACGCTACTCCAGCATGCAGCAGGAACTGGCCTCGACCCGCTCGCAGTTGCGCGCTCGCCAGGCCAAGTACAGCTTCGCCCAGTTCGTCGGCAGCAGCGCCGCCAGCCTGGAGGCCAAGCGCCGCGCCCGGCGTGGCGCAAGCAGTGATTCGCCGGTGTTGCTGCTGGGCGAAACCGGCACCGGCAAGGAACTGCTGGCCCATGCCATCCATGCGGCGTCGGCGCGGGCGCACAAGGCGTTTGTCAGCATCAACAGTGCGGCGATCCCCGAGACGCTGCTGGAAGCCGAATTCTTCGGTACCGCCCCCGGCGCCTTTACCGGCGCCGACCGCAAGGGCCGCAGCGGCAAGCTGCAACTGGCCGAAGGCGGCACGCTGTTCCTCGACGAGATCGGCGACATGCCGCTGGCCCTGCAGAGCAAGCTGCTGCGGGTGTTGCAGGAGAAGGAGTACGAGCCGGTAGGCTCGAACCAGATGCTGCGCAGTGATGTGCGCATCATTGCCGCCACTTCCATCGACCTGCAGGCCGCCATCGCCCGCGGGGCATTCCGCGCCGATCTGTATTACCGGCTGAATGTGCTGCCGATCGAGGTGCCACCACTGCGGCAACGGCTGGAGGACCTGCCGGCACTGTGCGAGGCCATCCTGGGCGAACTGGGCAGCCAGTATGAGCTCGAGGCCGAAGTGCAGCAGCTACTGGCGCGGCATGCATGGCCGGGGAACATTCGCGAGCTGCGCAATGTGCTGGAGCGGGCCACGCTGCTGGCGGATCAGCCGCGGCTGGGGGTGGCGGATCTTCGGGCGGCATTGGGGCCGTTGAGCCCGGTGGCGGGTGAACCTATGCGGCAGACTTACCGTGAGGCCTGTGAGGCATTTGAGCGCGAGCTGATTGTCGGGGCACTGGCCGAACATGGGGGAAATGTGCCGGAAGCTGCGTCGGCGTTAGGACTGGGGCGGTCAACGCTATATAAGAAGATGGTAGCGCTCGGTCTCTGAGTGGAGACTTTTGTTTCCATTTAGAGACTGTCGCGAGGGCTTTGCCCTCGATCGCGACACAAGGCCGCTCCTACAGGAGATCGCGGTGCACATGTAGGAGCGGCCTTGTGTCGCGATGGGCCGCAAAGCGGCCCCAAAATCTCAAGACAGAGACAAAAATTCAGAAGAAAACAAAATAACCATATAAATCAATGAGTTAAAAACTGGCACGATTCCCGCTATCTCCTGCTCACCGATAAAAACAAGACTCACCCAGGAGACCCACCCCGATGACCGTGCTCATCGCCCTCGCCGCTCTGGCCCTGCTGATGCTGGCTGCCTACCGCGGCTACAGCGTAATCCTCTTCGCCCCCATCGCCGCCCTCGGTGCAGTAATGCTCACCGACCCGTCCGCCGTGGCCCCCGCATTCACCGGGGTATTCATGGAGAAAATGGTCGGTTTCATCAAGCTCTACTTCCCGGTGTTCCTGCTGGGCGCCGTGTTCGGCAAGCTGATCGAGCTGTCCGGTTTCTCGCGCTCGATTGTCGCCGCCGCCATCCGCGTGCTCGGCACCCGCCAGGCGATGCTGGTGATCGTGCTGGTCTGCGCGCTGCTCACCTATGGCGGCGTGTCGCTGTTCGTGGTGGTGTTCGCGGTGTACCCGTTCGCCGCCGAGATGTTCCGCCAGAGCAATATCCCCAAGCGCCTGATCCCGGCAACCATCGCCCTGGGCGCGTTCTCGTTCACCATGGATGCCCTGCCCGGCACCCCACAGATCCAGAACATCATCCCCAGCACCTTCTTCAACACCACCGCCTGGGCAGCGCCATGGCTGGGCCTGATCGGCACATTGTTCGTGTTCTGCGCCGGCATGGCCTACCTGCAGCGCCAGCGCAACAAGGCCCAGCGCGCCGGTGAAGGCTATGGCAGCGACTTGCGCAACGAACCGGAGACCGCTGCCGACCTGGCACTGCCCAACCCCTGGCTGGCTCTGTCACCGCTGCTGCTGGTGGGGGTGATGAACCTGCTGTTCACCCACTGGATCCCGCAGTGGTACGGCCCCAGTCACAGCCTGCAACTGCCCGGCATGAGCGCACCGGTGCAAAGCGATGTGGCCAAGCTCACTGCCATCTGGGCGGTGCAGGCAGCGTTGCTGGTGGGCATCCTGATGGTGCTGGTGTGTGCCTTCGGCGCCATCCGTGCCCGCCTGGCCGAAGGCACCAAAAGCGCCGTGGGCGGCGCCTTGCTGGCGGCCATGAACACCGCCTCGGAATACGGCTTTGGCGCGGTGATCGCCTCGCTGCCGGGCTTCCTGGTATTGGCCGACGCCCTGCGCGGCATCCCCAACCCACTGGTCAACGAAGCGATTACCGTGACCTTGCTGGCCGGCATCACCGGCTCTGCCTCGGGCGGCATGAGCATCGCCCTGGCGGCCATGGGCGACACCTTCATCGCCGCCGCCAATGCCGCCAACATCCCGCTCGAAGTACTGCACCGCGTGGCCGCCATGGCCAGCGGTGGCATGGACACCCTGCCGCACAACGGTGCGGTCATCACCCTGCTGGCCGTGACCGGGCTGACCCACCGCGAGGCCTACAAGGACATTTTCGGTATTACCCTGATCAAGACCCTGGCGGTGTTCGTGGTCATCGCCACGTTCTACGCCACCGGCATCGTCTAAGGAGCTTTGCATGACCCTCAAAGGCAAGACCGCACTCGTCACCGGTTCCACCAGCGGCATCGGCCTGGGCATTGCCCAGGTGCTGGCCCGCGCAGGCGCCAACATCGTGCTCAACGGCTTCGGCGACCCTGCCCCGGCGCTGGCCGAGATCGCCCGGCACGGGGTGAAGGCAGTCCATCACCCGGCCGACCTCTCGGACGTGGCCCAGATCGAAGCGCTGTTCGCCGTGGCCGCGCGCGAGTTCGGCGACGTCGACATCCTGGTCAACAACGCCGGTATCCAGCACGTGGCGCCAGTGGAACAGTTCCCGCTGGAAAGCTGGGACAAGATCATCGCCCTCAACCTGTCGGCCGTGTTCCACGCTACGCGACTGGCCCTGCCTGGCATGCGCACGCGCAATTGGGGGCGCATCATCAACATCGCTTCTGTGCACGGCCTGGTCGGCTCTACCGGCAAGGCGGCCTATGTGGCGGCCAAGCACGGCGTGGTCGGCCTGACCAAGGTGGTGGGCCTGGAAACCGCCACCAGTAACGTCACCTGCAATGCCATCTGCCCTGGCTGGGTGTTAACCCCGCTGGTGCAGAAGCAGATCGACGATCGTGCTGCCAACGGTGTCGATCCGCTGCAAGCGCAGCACGATCTGCTGGCAGAAAAACAACCGTCGCTGGCCTTCGTCACCCCCGAGCACCTGGGTGAGCTGGTACTATTCCTGTGCAGCGAGGCCGGTAGCCAGGTTCGCGGTGCCGCCTGGAACGTCGATGGTGGCTGGTTGGCCCAGTGACGGGCGGCCTGGGCCTGGCGGCGGTCTTGCATTCGTTTATCTGCAAGGAGGCCCTATGCGCCCAACCCCGATGACCGCGATTCTGGCCCTGACCCTGGCTGCCGCCGCACCCGCGATGGCAGCCAGCCTGAAGGACGTCGCGCCCTACCCCGAGGCGGAAAAAGGCTTCACCCGGCAGGTCATCCACCTGCCGGCCCAGGCTGATGAGTCGGCCTATCAACTGGAAATCCTCGCCGGCAAGACCCTGAAGGTGGATTGCAATCGCCAGCGCCTGGGCGGCAGCCTGGAGGAACGTACCCTGGAAGGCTGGGGCTACAGCTACTACCGCCTGGACAAGGTCAGCGGCCCGGCCAGCACGCTGATGGCCTGCCCCGATGGCAAGAAGACCGAGGCCTTCGTGCCTGTGGTCGGTGAAGGCTTCATGCTGCGCTACAACAGCAAGCTGCCGGTGGTGGTGTATGTGCCCAAGGACGTCGAAGTGCGCTACCGCGTGTGGACCGCGTCGCAGGACGTGCAAAAGGCTAAAGTAGAGTAAAACGCAAGCCTTTGGCCTTGATGGTGCCTTCATCGCCGGCAAGCCGGCTCCCACAGGTTGGTCACTGCACTCAAAACCTGTGAGGTTCCTGTGGGAGCTGGCTTGCCGGCGATGGGGCCCTTGCAGGCAACAGGAGGTTCGGCATGAACGATGTGCTCTGGCGCCCCTCCACGGCGCAGATCGAGGCCAGCCGGATGGATGCCTTCCGCCGCCGGGTCAACCTGCGTTACAACCTGCAACTCGACGACTACCACGCGCTGCACCGCTGGAGCATCGAGCAGCGCCCTGCCTTCTGGCAAACCATTGCCGACTACTTCCACATTCACTGGCATACCCCGCCAAGCCAGGTGCTCAGCGAAGGGCCGCAGATGCCCGATGCCCAGTGGTTCGCCAACGCCACCCTCAACTTCGCCGAACACCTGCTGCGCCGCCGTGACGACCGCCCCGCCCTGGTCGCCGTGCGCGAAGACGGCCAGCGTCAGCTGTTCACCCATGCCCAGCTGGCCGCCCAGGTGGCCGGCCTGCAAACAGCCTTGAAGGCCACCGGCATCGCCCCCGGCGACCGCGTAGCCGCCATCATGCCCAATACCTGGCAGACCCTTGTCGCCATGCTTGCCTGCACAAGCCTCGGTGCGGTCTGGTCCAGCTCCTCGCCCGAGTTTGGCGTGCACGGCATCATCGACCGCTTCGGCCAGATCGAGCCCAAGCTGCTGATCGCCTGCGCCGGGTACCAGTACGCCGGCAAAGCCATCGACCAGGTGGACAAGGTCAACCAGGTGTGCGCGCAGCTGCCCGGGCTGGAACAGTTGATCGTGGTACCCCACACCCGCAGCGGAACGCGTGTCGACGAATTCCAGGCCGCCAATGTCAGCCTGTGGGACGAGTTCTATCAGCCCGGCGGCGAGCCCCGCTTCACCCCGCTGCCCTTCGATCACCCGCTTTACATCCTGTATTCCAGCGGCACCACCGGCGTGCCCAAGTGCATCGTCCACCGCGCTGGCGGCGTGTTGTTGCAGCACCTGAAGGAACATGGCCTGCACAATGACCTGAAAGCCGATGACGTACTGTTCTACTACACCACCTGCGGCTGGATGATGTGGAACTGGCTAGTCAGCGGCCTGGCGGTGGGCGCCACGCTGGTGCTGTATGACGGCTCGCCCTTCCATCCCGGCCCCGAGCGGCTGCTGGACCTGATCGACGCCGAAGGCATCCAGGCCTTCGGTACCAGCGCCAAGTACCTGGCGGCACTGGAGCAGGCGGGCCTGGAGCCTGCGGCAAGCCACCGCCTGGCGCGCTTGCGCCTGCTACTGTCCACCGGCTCGCCACTGTCGCCACACAGTTACGACTACGTGTACCGCAAGATCAAGGCCGACCTGTGCCTGGCGTCGATGTCCGGCGGTACCGATATCGTCTCCTGCTTCGTGCTGGGCAACCCGACCCTTCCAGTGCGCCGTGGCGAGATCCAGTGCAAGGGCTTGGGCATGGCGGTGGAAGTATGGAACGAGCATGGCCAGCCGGTGCTGGGCGAAAAAGGCGAGCTGGTGTGCACGCGCAACTTCCCGTCCATGCCGCTGGGGTTCTGGAAGGACACGGACGGCAGCCGCTATCACGACGCCTACTTCAGCCAGTTCCCGGGGGTGTGGGCCCAGGGCGACTACGCCGAACAGCGTGCCGACGGCGGGCTGGTGATTCATGGCCGCTCCGATGCCGTGCTCAACCCCGGTGGCGTGCGCATTGGCACGGCGGAGATCTACCGCCAGGTGGAAAAGGTCGAGCAGGTGCTGGAAAGCGTGGCCATCGGCCAGGACTGGCAAGGCGACGTGCGGGTGGTGCTGTTCGTTCGCCTGCGTGACGGCCTGCAGCTGGATGAGGCCCTGCGCCAGCACATCCGCCAGGTGATCCGCCAGTACACCACGCCCCGCCATGTACCGGCGGTGATCGCCCAGGTCGATGACATCCCGCGTACCATCAGCGGCAAGCTGGTGGAGTTGGCGATTCGCAATGTGGTGCATGGCTTGCCGGTGAAGAACACCGACGCCCTGGCCAACCCCGAGGCACTGGAGCAGTTCCGGGATCGCGAGGAGTTGCAAACCTGACCCTTGTCACCGTCCCTGTAGGAGCGGCCTTGTGTCGCGATGGGGCGCGAAGCGGCCCCAGGTTTTCAGCTTCGCAGCACAGGTTGCCGGGGCCGCTTCGCGCCCCATCGCGACACAAGGCCGCTCCTACAAGGGACGCGTAATCGCCTCAGCACAAAACTATGAGGCATAATGCCCACTTTTTCCGCCCCAGAAGCACAGGTACCCCATGAAAGCCCAAGCCCGCCACATCCTGGTCAAGACCGCTGACGAAGCCGAAAAGCTCAAGCAGCGCATCGCCAATGGCGAGGCTTTCGACGTGCTCGCAAAAAAGTTCTCCACCTGCCCTTCGGGCAAACGTGGCGGCGACCTGGGTGAAATCCGCCCCGGGCAGATGGTCGGCGCCATCGACCAGGTGATCTTCAAGAAACCCCTGCGCGTGGTGCACGGGCCGATCAAGAGCAAGTTCGGCTATCACCTGGTGCAGACGTTCTACCGCGATTAAGCGCGCCGCGCAGCCAGCAGCCCGAGACCCGCGCAGCCCAGCAATGAGGCGCTGACCCGGTTGAACAGCCCTCGTGGGCCGGGCTGGCTGAACCAGCGTTGCATGTACGCCCCCAGGCCGGCGTAGATGGCGATGGCGGCCCATTCCAGCAACAGGAACAACGCACCCAACCAAAGGAACTGCTCGCCCACCGGAGTGGTACTGCCGACCGAAACGAACTGCGGCAGGAACGCGGTGAAGATCAGGATAGCCTTCGGATTACCAGCAGCCATCCAGAACTCCTGGCGTATCAGACGCCAAGTGCCGTGCGGCTGATCACCTGCAACCGCGGCCTCGCCCACCGGTGCCCGCCACAGTTGCCAGGCGATATAGAACAGGTAGGCCGCCCCCGCCAACTTGATGGCCAGGAACAGGTATTCGCTGGTGTGCAGCACCACTGCCAGGCCCATCGCCGCCAGGGCGATCATGCCGCTGAAGGCGACGATGCGCCCGCCACCGGCCACGCAGGCCGTACGCAGGCCGTAACGGCTGGCATTGTGCAGCGACAGCAGGTTGTTCGGCCCCGGCGCCATGTTCAGGGCGAAACAGGCGGGGATGAAAAGCAGCAGGCTTGAAAGGTCCATTATCGTTTTCCTTTGGCAACAGGCGCCTATTTCGGCGCGTAGCTGGCCTGGTGGTCAAGTTACAGCCAGTGGAAAAAACTGTATGGGTGCGCAGCGCCTGATAAGCTGCCTGGCATATCGAGGACCCTGTGATGCCCCGTTCCCATGCCGCGCTGTGGCGCGACCCGGCCCTGCCGCATGTCGAAAGCCGCCGCGCCTGCCATAGCCGTGCCTGCTACAAGGCCCACAGCCACCCAACGTTTTCCATCGGTGTGGTGGATGCCGGCCACAGTCATTTCACCGGTGCCGGCAACGGCCAGCAACGCCTGACGCCTGGCACTCTGGTGCTGGTCCCGGCCCGCCGGGTACATGCCTGCAACCCCGAACCCGGGCAAGCGTGGAGCTACCAGATGCTGCATGTGGATGCCGACTGGCTGGCACAGCTGCACCTGGAGTCCGGGCTGGATGGTGCCGGGCCCGGCGAGCCGGCACGTATCTGCCAGGAGCCGGAGGTATATCGGCAGTTCTGCGAACTGAACAGTTTGCTGTTTTCCAGCGCCAGCAACGGAGAGAAAGATGCGGCGCTGATTGCCTTTCTGGGTGATCTCGACTTTGCCAGGCACGCGCCGCTGGCGCCGGCGCCGGCTTTGGGGAAGAGCGAACTGAGTGGGCTGATCGCGCACATCGAAGGCCAGGACCCGTCGCAGTTGAGCCTGGCGTTACTGGCCCGGCAGGCCGGGCTTGGGCGCTACCAGTTGATTCGCGCATTTCGCGCGGCCACCGGGTTCACTCCGCATGCCTACCTGCTAAATGCCCGGGTCAACCGTGGGCGGCAATTGTTGGGTGAAGGGCAGGCCCTGGCGGAGGTGGCCTATCGGCTCGGTTTTGCCGACCAAAGCCATTTCCAGCGGGTGTTCAAGGCCCATGTGGGGGTGACACCGGGGCAGTATCGGGGAGGCTGAAGGCCCGCGCGGTCTCTGTAGGAGCGGCCTTGTGTCGCGATGGGGCGCGAAGCGGCCCCAGGTTTTCAGCTCCGCCGCACAGATTGCCGGGGCTGCTGCGCAGCCCTTTCGCGACACAAGGCCGCTCCTACAGGGGCCTGCAATATTGTTCAATACGGCATTTGCGCTGAGGGGCAGAGTCAGGCTTTCCTCCAGAGCAGCCTCACCCCAATGCAACAGTTCCTGATCATCGCCCTCGCCCACTTCCTCGCCCTGCTCTCTCCCGGCCCGGACTTCTTCCTGGTCGCACGCACTTCGGTCAACGCTGGCTGGCGCGTCGCGAGCGGCGCCTGCCTGGGTATCGCCCTGGCCAATGGCGTGTTCATCGCCATGGCTTTCACCGGTTTGTCGGTGCTGCAGGAAGGCAGCCTGCTGTTCACCGCCCTGCAACTGGCCGGCGCCGGCTACCTGCTGTACATCGGCACCCTGTTCCTGCGCCATGCCGGGCAAACCAGCCTGAGCACAGTCGCTGGCAAACAGACCGCCCAAGGGTGGTGGCGTGGATTGGGCATGGGGTTCCTGTCCGGCATCCTCAACCCCAAGAATGCGCTGTTCTATGCCAGCCTGGTAAGCATGGTCGCCAGCGCCAGCTTTGCCTGGAAGGCAACCTGTGCCCTGTGGATGTTCAGCATCGTGCTGCTGTGGGACTTGCTGATTGCCGTGGCCATCGGCAACCCGCTGGTGCTGCGGCGCTTCGCCCGCAGCCTGCCCTGGCTGGAACGGGCCTCCGGGGCCATGCTGGTGCTATTGGCTACGGCACTGTTGTTTCACCTGGCCTGGGGCTGACCAGTTGCAGGGTCCGCATGTCCATCAAGGTGAAATGGCCACTGGCCCAGCCCCCGGTGTCCAGGTGCCAGACGTTGCCCAGCAGCTTGGCTTCCAGTACCGGCGTGTGGCCCACCAACAAGGCACGCAGGCCCTGCACGGGCTCGGTATCACCTACCTTCAACCGCCGCCGCGACCATTGGCACACTTCCCGTACTTGCGGGTCGTCATCCAGTTCCAGCCAGGTCCTCAACACCGTCCAGTCGGCATATGGGCTGTCGGCATGCAGCAGCCCTACCAAGCCCGCCGCACTTTCAACCTCTATCGCAATCGGCAGCTGCTCGAATCGCTCCACGAAACGCAACTGCCGAGCCTTCGGCAGGTCCAGAAACCAGCCACCCCCGGCGGCGCGGTACATGTCCAGATCGAGCCGCCCGCCGCGTACGCGGGTGATTGCCAGGGCCTCGTGATTACCCTGCACGGCATGGAACCAGGGCTGCGCCAGCCATTCCAGCGCCGCCTCGCTGTCCGGGCCACGGTCGACCAGGTCCCCCACGCTGAACAGGCGGTCCACGGCCGGATCGAACCCCACCCCATCCAGGCATTGCTGCAGGCGCTGGAAGTGACCATGGATATCGCCCACCGCCAGGTCACGCCCCCGCAGGTTGGCAATCAGACGCCGAAACCGTGCCATTACAATCTTCCTCTGCTGGCGCCGCCATGCCAGGGGTAAAATGGACGCACACGCAGTCTGCCCCGGAGGTGCATCATGCGTACCGCCCTCGTGTGTGCCGTGCTCATGGCGCTGTCACTGGACAGCATGGCACAAGGCGCCCCGGCCGCGCAGGTCGAGGTACGTTTCGACCATCCGGAAAAATTCCGCGATGCCAGCCTCGACAGCCACGGGTACGAGCGTGGTGCCGACGCCTATGTGATGAAAACCTTGACCCAGTACCTTCAGAAGCTTGGCCAGCGCTACCTGCAACCTGGCCAGCAACTGGTCATCGACATCCGCGACATCGACCTGGCCGGGCGTTTCGAGCCCTGGCACAGCCAGGCCTACGATGTACGCTTCATGCGCGAAATCACCTGGCCGACCATCGACCTCAGCTACACCCTCAGCCAACCGGGCAAACCCGACCAGCAGGCGCAGGAACGGGTCAGCGACAAGATGTACCTCAGCCGCCCGGGCCGGGTCACGAGCAGCAGCGACCGCCTGTATGCCGAAAAGGCCATGCTCGACGACTGGTTCCGCCAGCGTTTCGCCGTCCACCCGGCATCCTGAAAATCCCTTCACTGGTACAGGCGTTGGTGCCGGTAGTATGCTCGGCCCTTCAACCTGTACCAGGGAAGGGTTTTTCATGAAGTTGTGCGCCGTGCAACTGGCATCGCTCAAGGGCGATGTGCAAGCCAACCTCGAACGCCACCTGGCCTGCATCGAACAGGCCGCGGCCCTTGGTGCCGAACTGGTGGTATTTCCCGAACTGTCGCTGACCGGCTATGAGCCAACCCTCGCGCGCCAGGCCGCCCTGCCAGTCAGTTCGGCACGGCTGGACCCGCTGCAGGCAGCCTGCGACCGGTTTGGTATCACTGTCGCAGCGGGCCTGCCACTGCCGACCCCTGATGGCATTCGTATCGGCATGCCAATCCTCAGCCCCGGTGTGGCGCGCCAGGCCTATGCCAAGCGGCGCCTGCATGATGATGAACTGCCCTGGTTCACCCCAGGCGATCAAGCCTTGCTGCTGCAGGTGGGCGCGCACCGGGTAGCGCCTGCGATCTGCTACGAATCGATGTTCATGGCGCATGCGGCAGCCGCGCGGGAACACGGCGCCGACCTGTACCTGGTCAGTGTGGCGAAAACTGCCAACGGCATTCGCGAGGGTTACCTGCACTACTCCGAGGTGGCTCGAGAGCTGGGCATGCCAGTGTTGCTGGCCAACTGCGTGGGGCCGGCCGACACCTTCATCGGCGCTGGCGGCTCGGCGGCGTGGGACAGCCAGGGGCGCTTGCTGGCCAGCCTGGACGACCACAGCGAAGGTCTGATCGTGCTGGACACCGTCAACGCCAGTGCCATGGCAGTGCCCCTGAACCCACACCCGGCATGATCTATCTGTTTCTGGCGTTGCTGAGCTATGCCTGTACCTACTACCTGACGGGTCTGCTCATCCAGGGGCAACTGGCCGATGTGGCCGAGGGTTTGCGCCACCGGCCCGACGCGCCGACACCTGGCGAGTACCTGCGCGCAGTCAAGCCCCATGCGCGCCGGGCCCATCGGCAGTACACCCTGATGGCCGGCTCGGCGTTGGCCGTGCTGGTCTGCCTGGTCGCCAGCTGGTTCTACTGACGCCTTACAGGTCCAGTGCCAGGCTTTGCCGGCCCTCCAGCGCCAGCAGGTACTGCTTGGCCGCCAGGCCACCGGCAAAGCCGGTGAGGCTGCCCGAAGCACCGATCACCCGATGGCACGGGGCGATGATCGAGATCGGGTTGCGGCCATTGGCGGCGCCTACCGCACGCACCGCGCTGGGGTTGCCGATCTGCCGGGCGATGTCGCTGTAGCTGCGGGTTTCACCGAACGGTATCGCCAACAGCGCGGCCCACACCTGTCGCTGGAATTCGGTGCCGGCAAAATCCAGCGCCAGTTCGAAGCGCTGGCGTTTGCCGGCAAAGTACTCGCCGAGCTGGCGGGCGGTTTCCAGCAGTACCGGGCACTGGTCATCGCGGTGCAGGGCGCCAAGGCGCACGCGGTTTTCCCGCTCCTCTTCCCAGAGTACGGCTGCCAGACACTCGCCACGGGCTATTAGGGTCAAGGTGCCGACGGGCGACTGCATGAAGGTGAATGCGCTGGACATAAGCAGGCTCCTGCCAGGTTGCGATCAACCTACTGTACGCATCCCCAGTTCTGCCTGCATCCGCTTTCTTGCTCAGGCAATCACGCAAGCGGAACATCGGCGTCGGCATATTGCCCGGACCAGAGTGCCCTCCACCGCGTCGCCTGCTTCGCGGGTGAACCCGCTCCCACAGGGGCCCCACCAGCTGAAGGAATGCGCCGTACCTGTAGGAGCGGGCGCGCCCGCGAACACCGGCGCAGCCGGTGCCATCCACCGCGTCGCCTGCTTCGCGGGCATGCCCGCTCCCACAGGGACCCCATCAGCCGGGCCCTGCCAGCATTCAGAGAAATGCCTGGCGAATCCGCTTCTTGTCGATTTTGCCAACGCTGGTCTTGGGGATCTCCTCCACGCAACGCAACTGCCGCGGTATCGCCCATTTGTTCAGGTGCCCGCTGTCGACAAACGGCTGCAGATGCCCTGCCAATGCCGCCTGGTCGAATTGCATGCCGTCACAACGGACCACCAAGGCCAAGGGTTGCTCACCCCACTGCGGGTCCGGGATGCCGATCACTGCCACCGAAGCGACAGCCGGGTGCTGGCTGATCAGGTTTTCCAGCGCCACCGAGCTGACCCACTCGCCTCCGGTCTTGATCACATCCTTGATCCGGTCACGAATGCGCACCACACCCGCAGGGTCGATGCAGGCCAGGTCGCCAGTATGCATCCAGCCCCCCAGCCACAACGCGGCACCCTGCTCCGGTTCATGCAGATAGCCCTGGGTCAGCCACGGGGCACGCACCACGATTTCACCCAGGCTTTCTCCGTCGCGGGGCACATCAATGCCTTCAGCGTCGACGATGCGCAGGTCCACCAGGGCAATCGGCACGCCGGCATCGATACGCAGCGGCAACTGTTGCGCCATGGGCAGTGCCAGCAGCTCAGCGCTCAGGTGGGTGATGCTGAGCAGCGGGCAGCTTTCCGACATGCCGTAGCCACAATGCACGCTGATGCCGCGCTCGCTGGCACGCTGCGCCAGGCCCAGGGTCAGGGCGCTGCCGCCCAGCAGCATCTTCCAGCCGCTCAGGTCGGCGCGGCGCCCTTCGTCGCTGTCGAGCATCATCTGCAGCACCGTGGGCACGCAATGGGAGAACGTCACGCCCTCGTCGCGGTACAAGCGCACCAGGCGGTTGGGCTCGTAGCGCCCCGGGTAGACCTGCTTGATGCCCAGTGCCGTGGCCACATAGGGCACGCCCCAGGCGTGCACATGGAACATCGGCGTAATGGGCATGTACACGTCGCCGCTGCGCAGCAGCGGTACCTCGCCGCAGGCAGCCAGGGTGCCCTGCTCGACCAGGGTATGCAGCACCAGTTGCCGGTGGCTGAAGTACACGCCCTTGGGGTTGCCGGTGGTACCGCTGGTATAGAACAGCGTGGCCAGCGACTGCTCGTCGAAATCGGCGAAGTCGAACTGTGGCTCGGCAGCCGCCAGCAGCGCTTCGTACTCACCCAACAACGGCACATCTTGCGTTGCCGGGCCGCCTTCGCCGAGGCGAATGAAACCCTCGACCGTCGGCAAGTCATCGCGCAGTTGCGCCATCAACGGCAGGAAGTCGTCATGCACCAGTACCAGGCGGTCCTCGGCATGGTTCATGGTGTAGCGCACCTGATCGGTGGACAGCCGTACGTTCACCGTGTGCAGCACCGCACCCAGCATCGGTACGGCGAAGAAGCATTCAAGGGCCCGATGGCTGTCCCAGTCGAGCAAGGCCACGGTGTCGCCAGGCTTGACCCCCGCGGCGGTCAGCACATTGGCCAGCCGCTGAACGCGTTCAAGCAGCGTAGTGTAGGTGTAGCGCAGCTTGTCGGCGTAGACGATTTCCTGGTTGGGCTGGTAGCGCACGCCCGACAGCAGCAGGCGCTTGATCAGCAGCGGATAGGCGTAGGCCTGCTCGGCCGCAGGCATGATGCGAGTGGTGATCATGTCGGCGGCCTTCACAGTTGCCCGGCCTCGAGCAGGTACAGGCTGTCGCTACCGGCCCTGACGCTGGCGCTCAGCGAATGAATACGTGGCAGCAGGCGGGCAAAGTAGAAACGCGCGGTGCCCAGCTTGCTCAGGTGAAACGGCTCGGGAGCTGCATGACATTGGCAAACCACGGCCATGCGTGCCCACAGGTAGGCGTAGAAGGTGTAGCCAAACACCTGCAGGTACTCCACCGCCGCCGCGCCCAGCTCACGCGGGTTGCCCTGGGCCCGATCGAGCAACCAGGCGGTCAGCTCGTCGAGGTTGCGCACGGCAGCCAGCAGCGGCGCGCCGAACTCGGCGCACGCCGCGGGCAGCGTCTCGACAAAGGCAGTAATTTCATCGGACACGCTGCGATAGGCCTGGCCGCCATCGGCAAACAGTTTACGCCCCACCAGGTCGAGGGCCTGGATGCCATTGGTGCCTTCGTAGATCTGGGTGATGCGGCAGTCGCGGATCAACTGCTCCTGGCCCCATTCGCGGATATAGCCATGACCGCCCAGCACCTGCTGGCCGTGCACGGTGGTTTCCAGCCCCATGTCGGTGAGGAAGGCCTTGGCCACTGGCGTGAGCATTGCCACCTTGGCCTCGGCCTGGGCGCGTGCGACCGGGGCCTCGCTGTATTTGGCCAGGTCCAACTGCAGTGCCACATAGGTAGAGAAGGCCCGCCCGCCTTCGTTCAGCGCTTTCATGGTCAGCAGCATGCGCCGCACATCCGGGTGGACGACGATCGGGTCAGCGGCTTGCCCCGGCGCTTCGGCACCCGTCGGCGCACGGCCCTGCTGGCGATCACGGGCATAGGCAATGGCGCCCTGGTAGGAGCGTTCGCCCAGGGCCAGGCCCTGGATTCCTACACCAAGGCGCTCGTAGTTCATCATGGTGAACATCGCGTTGAGGCCCTTGTTCGGTTCGCCGACCAGATAGCCGATTGCACCGTCGAAGTTCATCACGCAGGTGGCCGAGGCCTTGATGCCCATCTTGTGCTCGATCGACCCGCAGCTCACCGCATTGGCCTCGCCCAGCACGCCGTCGGCGTCAACCAGCACCTTGGGCACCAGGAACAGCGAGATGCCCTTGGGCCCGGCGGGCGCATCCGGCAGCCGCGCCAGCACCAGGTGGATGATGTTCTCGGTCAGGTCCTGCTCACCGCCAGTGATGAAGATCTTGGTCCCGCTGATGCGGTAGCGGCCATCGGCAACCGGCTCGGCGCGGGTGCGAATCAGGCCCAGGTCGGTGCCAGCGTGCGGCTCGGTCAGGCACATCGAACCGGTCCAGCGCCCTTGGTACATGGGCGGCAGGTACAGCGCCTTCAACGGCTCGCTGGCATGGTTGAGCAGCGCCAGGCAGGCCCCGGCGGTCAGCATCGGGTACAGGCCGAACGACAGGTTGGCGGCATTGAGCATTTCTTCGAGCTGGGCACCGATCACTTTCGGCATGCCCATGCCCCCATATTCCGGGGCACCGGCCACACCCACCCAGCCATCCGCGGCAAATGCCCGGTAGGCGTCGGCGAAGCCATCGGGGGTGTGTACCTGGCCGGCCTCCCAGCGGCAGCCCTGCTCGTCGCCACTGCGGTTGAGCGGCGCCACCACCTCGGCAATCAGCCGGCCGGCCTGTTCGAGCACGGCCCGGGCTGTGTCGCCATCTACCTGCTCGGCCAGCGCGGGCGTTTGCGCCCACCAGGCCGGGATGTCGAACACTTCGTTGAACAGAAAATCCATGTCGCGCAGTGGCGGAAGGTAATCAGACATGAGGCGAACACTCGGTTTCTTGGGTTTGCGGAAGCGACGTGGCCGGGGCCTCGGCAGGCGCCGGGGCGGCCTGGCCACGCAGGAGGAAATGCGACAACGCGGGGATCAACACCAGCGCACCGAGCATGTTCCACAGGAACATGAAGGTCAGCAGCAGGCCCATGTCGGCCTGGAACTTGATCGGCGACCAGGCCCAGCCGACCACACCGGCCGCCAGGGTAATGCCGACCAGCCCGACCACCCGGCCGGTGAAGGCCACGGCTTTCTGGTAGGCCTGGGCCAGGCTCAACCCGGCGCGCTGGTAGTGCAGTTGCACGCTGAGCAGGTACAGCGCGTAGTCCACGCCAATACCTACGCCCAGGGCGATCACCGGCAAGGTGGCGACCTTGACGCCAATGCCCATGGCTACCATCAGCGCTTCGCACAGCACCGAGGTGAGCATCAGCGGCAGGATCGCCACCAGCGTCGCGCGCCAGCTACGGAAGGTGAACAGACAGAACAGCGTGACCGCCAGGTACACCAGCAACAGCATGCGTTGGTTGGCCTCGCGGACCACCACGTTGGTGGCAGCCTCGATGCCGGCGCTGCCGGCGGCCAGCAGGAACTGCTGTTCGGCGCTGCTGTTGGCCTGGGCAAAACGCTCGGCCACGGCGGCAACCTGGGCCAAGGTATCGGCACGATGGTCCTTGAGGTAGGCGATTACCGGCATCAGCGAGCAGTCGTTGTTGAACAACTCGGGGGCGTTGACCGAGGCCTGCTGGGCGGCGTAGTTGAGCACGTCCTGGTTGCGCTGCAGGCTGTTCAGGCGCGGGTTGCCTTCATAGGTGCCGGCGGTGATCTGGCGCACGGCATTGGCCAGCGACACGGTGGTCTGCACACCCGGCAATTGCTGCAGCTCCCAGGCCAGGCGGTCGGCAAGCACCAGCGTCTGGTATTGCAGGCAGCCTTCCGGCGCGGTCTTGACCATGACCGCGAAGGTGTCGCTGGACAGCGCGTAGTGCTGGGTGATGTAGGCGTTGTCGAGGTTGTAGCGGGAGTCGGCGCGCAGTTCGGGGGCACCGCTGTCGAGGTCGCCGATTTTCAGTTGCAGGCTGCCCCAGATGCCAAGGGCGCCCAGGGCCAGCGCCACCAGCACTGCGACGCTGGCCCATTTGCGTTCGGTGAAGCGGTCGAGCAGGTCCCACAGCCGGCCGAAACCTCGGTGCTGGGCTGCGCGGGCGTCGATATGCAGGGCCCGCTCGGCAGCCTTGCGGCCAACACCAACATAAGACAGCGCCACCGGCATCAGCAGCAGCGAGGTGAAGATAAGCACCGCCACGCCGATGCTGGCGGTGATCGCCAGGTCCTGGATCACCGGGATGTCGATCAGCATCAGCACGGCAAAGCCCACCGCATCCGCCAGCAACGCAGTCACCCCGGCCACGAACAGGCGGCGGAAGGTATAGCGCGCTGCCACCTGGCGGTGAGTGCCACGGCCGATGTCCTGAAGGATGCCGTTCATCTTCTGCGCCGCGTGGGATACGCCGATGGCAAAGATCAGGAATGGCACCAGGATCGAATACGGATCGATGGCGTAGCCCAGCCAGGCGACGATGCCCAGCTGCCACACCACCGCAGTCAGCGAACACAGCACCACCAGCAGGGTGCTGCGCACGCAACGGGTGTAGCAGTAGATGATCAGCAGGCTGGTCAGCACCGCCAGGGCGAAGAACGCCATCACCTGGATCAGCCCGTCGATCAGGTCGCCCATCAGCTTGGCGAAGCCGATCACATGGATGCGGTACTGGCCGCTGGCCTGGTACTGGCTGCGCAGTTGTTCGAGCTTCTGCGAGAAGGCGTGGTAGTCGAGGCCTTTGCCGGTAGCCGAATCCTGGTCGAGCAGCGGCACGACCAGCATGCTCGACTTGAAGTCGCGCGCCACCAGGCTGCCGACAATGTTGGCGCGCTCGATGTTCTGCCGCAGCTGCTCGATGTCACCCGCAGCGCCCTGGTAGCCGTCGGGCATCACCGGGCCACCCTGGAAGCCCTCCTCGGTCACCTCGGTCCAGCGCACTGCCGGGCTCCACAGCGATTTCACCCAGGCCCGGTCCACGCCCTGGCTGAGGAACAGCTCGTCGTTGATGTGGCGCAGGGTCTGCAGGTAGCCCGGGTCGAAGATGTCGCCCTGGGTGTTCTCCACCACCACCCGCACCGCGTTGCCCAGACCACGCAGTGATGGGCGGTTTTCCAGGTAGTTCTGGATGTAGGGGTGGCTCTGCGGCAGCATCTTGTCGAAACTGGGGCGCAGCTCCAGGCGGGTCAGCGCCATGTAGCCCAGCACCAGGGTCGCCAATAGCATGCACAGCAGGAACGGCAGGCGATGGTTGAACACCAGGCGCTCCAGGCAATTGCCCGAGCGTGGGTCGAAATCGTCGAGGTTGCGGATTACCGGCAGGGTGTCTTGGCGGGTAGCGGCCATCAGGGTCTTCTCTTGTTATGGGTGCAGCGTGGGGTTACCGGGCTGGTTGCGCACGCCCCGCTCGCCCACCAGTACCAGGCCGTTGCCGGTATCGGTGGCGAGCGCGGTCACCGGGCCACGGGCGCTTTGCGGCACCGGGCTGAAGCTGGCGCCATCATCCCGGCTGAGCAGCAGGTCGCCAGCCTGGCTGGCCAGCCATAGCTGGCCGTCACGGTCGACACCGGCGGCGGTGAGGCTGGTGTTCACACCCGTACTGACCGGTTGCCACTGCCGGCCGCCATCGGTGCTGCGGTAGGCATGCCCACGCAGGCCGTAGACCAGCAGTACGCCGGGCTTGCCGACAGCACCGAACAGTGTGCCGGCGTAGGGTGTCTCGACACGGCTGAAGCGCTCGCCGTCCTGCTTCAGCAGCAGGCCTTGCTCGCCGGTGATGTACAGCTCGTCACCCACCGCGGCCAGGCTGGTCAGGTGCAGGCCTTGCGGGTTGTCGCTGTGGTCGAGCCAGGGCTGCCAGTGCTCGCCGCCATCAACGGTGCGCAACAGCAGGTTGAACACGCCAACCGCATAGCCATTGCGGGCATCGCTGAACCACACGTCGAGCAAGGCATTGTCGCTACCCGTGCCCGGCAGTTGTTCGGCCAGTGCCCGGCCATCCAGCTGCTTCTGCCAGTGCACGCCGCCATCGCGGCTGTGCAGCACCACGCCATCGTGGCCAACCGCCCAGCCCACTTCGGGCGTGGCGAAGCTCACGGCATTCAGGTCGGCGCTGACAGGCACCTGGGCCTGCTGCCAGTGCGCGCCGTGATCGTCGGAGTACAGGATGTGCCCTCGCGGGCCCACCGCGACCAGGCGCTGGCCGGCCAGGATGACATCGCGCAAGGCGCTGCTGGCGACCAGGGCGCTGGGCCTGGCGGGCAGGTCCAGCACATCGGTGAAGGGCGCAGCCTGGGCCGCGCCCTGCAGCGCGGCCAAAGCCAGAACTACCACGCTGCATCGTTTGAAGACAGACATTGCCACCTCTGCTCCGTGCGTTCAGCGAATGCCGTTGCCGGCCAGCGACTCGGGCGACCACTGGGTTTTCGACAGTGGGTCGATATAGCGGATGCCGCCGTAGGCACCGACCACGCCATTGAGGTTGTAGGTGCCGCCGATCAGGTCGTAGATCATGAACGGCGTGGCGTCCGGGGTCTGCTTGTCATAGCTCTGGGTGAGGAAGGCGAACGAGCCGCGGTACAGCTGGCCACGGGCGTCGTACTGGTCCGAGGCCAGGGCGATCCAGCTGTCTTCGTCGAGGTAGAAGCGGCGCTTGTGGTAGATATGGCGCGCACCGTCCTTGAGCTTGCCTTCCACCACCCACACCCGGTGCTTCTCCCAACGCACGAACTGCGGCGCCAGGTGGTTGGGGGTGATCACCTGCTTGACGTCGGTGTTGTAGGTCAGCTGGTAGGTGTTGTACGGCACGTACATTTCCTGCTTGCCGACCAAGGTCCAGTCGTAGCGGTCCAGCGCACCGTTGAAGACGAACACGTCATCGTAGGTACCCGAACCCGAAGTGCCCGGGTTGGGCGTGTCGTAGGCGAGGTTCGGTGCCAGCTTGACCCGGCGCTGGCCCGGCAGGTACTGCCAGGCACTGCGTGGCTGCACCAGCGGGTTGGCGGCATCACGCAGCATCATCGCTTCGCCGGCACGGCGTGCGGGCCCGGTGTACACCAGTTTCATCTGGTAGTAGGTGTCCTTGGCACCGATCGGCTTGGTCATGTCCTCGTAGATCGGGTAGCTGATATTGGCCTGGCCGGTGGTCGACAGCGATGGCTTGCCGGCAGCGTCGACGTTCCACGAGTCGTACTTGGCAGTCATGCTCACGCCCTGATAGCGCAGCAGGAAGTTCCACATGGCCTCGGCGCCGTTCTGCGGAATGGGGAACGGGATACCCGGCAGCACGTTGTCCACCGCCGTACCGCCCTCCTTGCTGTTGGCGGCAGTGGCGTTCTTGCGGGTGTTGTCCAGTACCGCTTGCGGCAGCGCCACGCTACGGTGGGTCGGGTATACATCGACGCGGTAGCTGGGGTATCGCTTGAGCAGTTCCAGGGTGGTGGCAGTCAGCTGGCCCTTGTACTGCTCGGCGTTCTTGCCATCGATGACCAGCAGCGGCTTGTCGCTGGCGAACGGGTCGGGGCGCATGCTGGCGCCGCTCTGGTAGCTGGCTGGCGGCGTCAGCAGGCCGCCCTGGTAGGCCGGGATGGAGCCATCGGCATTGCCGGCCTTTTCCGCGCCGATGGCGGTCAGGCTGGAGCCCAGGCGCGCGGCCTGGTCAGTGGAAACGGCGGCCTGGGCAGCGTTCAGGGCGGCCAGCGACAGGCACGAGGCCAGCAGGGTACGTACGAAATTCATGATGGTTGTCTTCCTGTGTAGGCTGTAGGAAACATGACTCAGAAGGTCGTCTTGACGGTCAGGTACAGGGCGCCACGGTCCTCGGTGGTGGCACCACCGCCGGAGAAGGAGGCGTAGCCGCCGCCGTAGCAGGTGTAATCCTGTTCGCCGTCCAGGGCGTTGGGGGTGCTGCCGTCGGTCTGGCCGTCCTTGCAGGCCTTGGTCTCACCGAAACTGTCGACGTACTTGAGGTCGACGAAGTACTGGTTGTAGATCGCGGCGCTTACGCCCACCGCATAGTTGCCAGTGTTCTCGGCGCCGCCGCCCTGCACCGGCGACACGCCGTCGAGGCCGACGTTGACCGACAGCGGCATGCTCAGGTCCATGCCCGGCAGCACCTGGTACCAGGTAGGGGTGAAGTTGACGGCGATGCCCCAGTTGTCGCGGGTGGCCTTGTCGATGCCGCGGTAGCTGCTCTTGCCCTTGTACAAGGCCTCGTTGTGGCTATCGAGTTTCAGCAGGTTGCTGTAGAACAGCTCGCCAAGCAGGGTTGCCGAATCGAACAGCGGCGTATCGCCAATGGTCATCAGACCGTTCAAGGTCCAGTGCAAGGTGTCGCCGGTGGCGCTCAGGCCGTCGCCATCCTTGGGTACGTCGTAGATCACCCCGCTGCTGGGCAGGCGTGCCGGCAGCAGGCCGAAGCCGCCGCCCAGGCCACCCTGGCCGGGGGCGCTGACGATTGCCGGGATGCTCGCCAGCGGCATGTTGTGGCGGATGTTCAGATCGCTGCCGACACTGATACCACCCACATCCTTGGACAGGCTCAGGCCATAGATGTCGATGTCGTCGGAATAGGCGAACTGGTAGGTAGTGCTTTGCAGCGAGTTGTACAGGTTGCCGACTGCACCTTGGCGGCTGCCCGGCGGGTTGCCGAACGGGCCGTTGGCGACGGTCATGCCGCGCGCGTCGAGCCAGGCCTGCGGGAGGATCTCGGAGGTCTTGCGGTAGTAGAAACCGAGGGTGCCGCCCAGCCACTCCGGCGACCACTTGGCCATGATGCCCCAGTCGCCGCTCTTGCCCGGTTTGAGGTCATGGCCACGGCGGATGGTGGTCAGCGCGCCGCGCACCGGGATCAGCCCCGGGGTGCCGGTGTGGCCGAGCAGGAAGCTTTGGGCGCCCTCGCCTACCACATCCGAGCCGCCATAGTAGGTACCGGCTTCGGGCAGGCGGGCGGCGTCCCAGTCGAAGAAGTACTGGGCCCCCAGGGTCAGTTCGGAGTTGACCAGGAACGAGGTCGACAGCTGGTTGCGCGGCACGAACAGCTCCTTGGCCTCGGTGCCCGGCGAGGCGGCCAGCTTGGCCAGGTCGAGGCCCGACTGGCCGTAGCTCAACGAGTGCACCGGGTTGAGCAGGGTTTCACCCCAGAACAGGTTGTGCTGGCCCAGCTTGGCGCTGACCTGCGAGGCCTCGCCAACTTCACGGCTGAAGAACACGAAGGCATCCAGCACTTCACCGGACGGGCCGCTGTAGTAACGCTGGGCGTAGTTGCTCAGGTGCGGGCTGCCCAGCGGCACACCAGTGCCAGGCAGGCCATTGAGGCTGGGGTTGATGCCGGACTGGTCACCGTTGCCGTTGACGAACGGGTTGCTGTTGGAGCCGGTGTTGTCATAGGCCTTGTCGTACCAGCTGGCGGTGCTGACGCGGAAGCCGGTGTTGCCTTGGTAGACCACATCCAGTTCGGTCAGCAGGTCGACCCGGTTGGTGATGTTGGTGCCGGCCTTGCGGAAGTTGTAGTCACCGTCGTTGCTGTTGGGCGTGCCCAGCATGCGCTTGTCGGCGCTTTCGGTGCGTACGCCGTAGTTGTACTTGACGGTGTTGTCGAAGCGCACGGCCCAGTTTTCATTACCGGTATCGACTTCGAACGCCTGGGCGGCGGGCAGCGTGAGCAGGCCGATGGCGCAGGCAAGCAGGCAGCGCTGTGGTTTCACAGCGCGGTAAATGCGGTGTTCTGGCATTACGATGGCTCCACGTATTGTTATTGTTTTTTTCGCCGCCCGTCTTTTGCGAGCGTGGCTGGGGCGTCCATGCGCTATTGCAGGTTGGGCTGGTCCAGTCGCTGGATGAAGGCCTCGGCCTGCGGCCAGGGGCCGAAGCCGGAGGCCGGGTTGAGGTGGCCGACGGCCCCCAGTGCGACCAGTTCGCTACCCCAGCCATGGGCCAGGGCGCTGGCTGCGGCAAAGCTGGCCAGGTGGTCGTTGCTGCTGGCCGCGACAATGCTGGGGAACGGCAGCAACTGCTGGGGCAATGGCGACCAGCCATGCTCGGCCAGGCTGGCCGGGCTCGGGTAGTGGGCCGGCCATTGCGCGTTCAGGTCGGGCGGCGCCGCCAGCAATGCACCCTTGATCGGCCGCCGGTAGCGCGCCGCCCAGTGGGCGACCATCAGCACGCCAGCGCTGTGCGCCACCAGAATCACTTCACCATGGATCTGGTCCAGCTCGCGCTGGATCGCCTCGACCCGGGCTGTGCAGCTCAGGCCGTCGACCTGCAGCGGCGGCACGCTGCGCACCTTGGCCAGGCGGCCTGCGAGCAGGGTCTGCCAGTGTTCGGCAACATGGTCGCGCAGGCCGGGGACGATCAGCACGGTGGCGGTGGTTTGCAGTTTTTCCACGGTGAACCTCGTGTGCGGTGTAGCTCTTGAGGTTCACAGTAAACAGCCCACCCACCGGGTGCTTCACATTGGGCGTCAGGGGCTTTTCATTTGATGACAATGGCCATGACGGGGCTTTGCTTTTCAATTCATGACACGCAGGCTATAAAACCAATCAGCCGCTCACTTTTTGTAGGAGCAGCCTTGTGCTGCGAAGAGGCCGGTACGACGAACATCACTGTTATGGCCTTTACGGCCTCTTCGCAGCACAAGGCTGCTCCTACAAAAAAGCAGCAGTTAGCCTGGAAAACATGGATAACAACAAAAAATGCCTGCCCTAGTCCGTGCCGCCAGCTTGACCAATTACCTTGAGGTGTCCCGCCACCTGGGCCTCAATCCCCATGCGCTGTTGGCACAGGTTGGCCTCAGCGCCGCGTTGCTCGAAGACCCCAATCGGCGTATTCCGGTTGCCAGCGTCATCGCTTTGCTGGAAGCCTCCGCCAGCGCCACCCGCTGCGAAAGCTTCGGCCTGCGCATGGCCGAGTTGCGGCAACTGTCGGACTTCGGCGAAATAAGCCTGTTGCTCAGCCACCAACGCACCCTGCGTGATGCACTGCAGGTGATCGTGCAGTACCGTCACCTGCTCAATGACGCCCTGGCCATTCATATCGAGGAAGCCGGCAAGACCGTGGTCATCCGTGAGGAGGTGATCAACGAACGCGCGCCCTGCAGCCGCCAGGCCACCGAGCTGGCCATCGGCGTGATGATGCGCCTGTGCGCCGCGCTGCTGGGTGCGCACTGGCACCCGATCAGCGCCAACTTCACCCACGCGCCTCCCGCCGACCTGGCCACCCACCGGCGCATTTTTGGCTGCACGCTGGTGTTCGGCAGCGAATTCAACGGAATTGTCTGCCCGGCCGCCGACCTCGACAGCGCCAGCCCGCAGGCCAACGAGGCCATGGCGCGCCTGGCGCAGCGCTATCTGGACAGCCTGCCGGCGGGCGGCACGCCGTCCCTGGAGCTGGAGTTGCGCAAGACCATCTACCTGCTGCTGCCCATGGGCCGCGCCACCATCGAACAGGTGGCACAGACCCAGGGCATGAACGTACGCACCCTGCAGCGTCGCCTGGAGGAAAGCGGGTTGACCTTCAAGGACCTGATCAACAGCGTGCGCCGTGACCTGGTGATGCGCTACCTGGAGAACCCCGGCTATTCGCTGGGGCGTATCGCCGACATGCTGGGTTATTCGATGCCCAGTTCGTTCACCCGCTGGTTTATCGCCCAGTTCGGCATGCCGCCGGCCAGTTGGCGGGCACAGCGGGCTGGCCCATTGGGGCTGCCATGCAGCCCATCGCCGGCAAGCCAGCTCCCACCTCGACCGTATTGACCTCACGCCATGCGCTATCCCTGTGGGAGCTGGCTTGCCGGCGATGAGGCCAGAACAGGTATGGTACAAACCCTCGACCCAGCGCGGGCCCTGTGGGAGCGGGCCTGCCCGCGAAGCAGGCGCCGCGGAGTGTTGTCACCCACGATCACTTTCTAAAGGCCCCAGTGCATCAACGCCAGCACCAAAAGCACAAGAAACACGCTCTCCCCCACCATCAGCGCAATGGGTTTCACCCCGACCGAGGCCAGCGCCTTGAGTTGGGTTTTCATGCCCAGGGCACTGATCGCCACCACCAGGCAGCCGCGCGACAGGTCGTTGATACCGCCCTGCACCGCGGCGGGTACCCAGCCTGTGCTGTTGACGCACGCCAGCAGCAGGAAGCCGACCGCGAACCAAGGCAGCAAGGGCGGCCGCTGGCCACCGGCCTCGAGGCCCTGGCGCCGGGTGATCATGGCCGCGCAGACAATGACCGGCACCAGCATGGCCACTCGCATAAGCTTGACCACGGTGGCAATGTCGCCGGTCTCGGTAGACATGCTGTAGCCCGCGCCCACCACCTGCGCCACGTCGTGGATGGTCGCACCGAGGAACACCCCGGCTTGCGCTGGGGACAGGTGCAGCCACTGGGCAATCATTGGGTACAGGATCATCGCCAGGGTCGACAGCGCCGACACGCCGATCACGGTGAACAGCGTTGCATGCTCCTTACGCGGGTGCTGGGGCAAGGCAGCTGCCAGCGCCAGCGCCGCCGAGGCACCGCAAATGGCCGTGGCACCGCCGGTGAGCATGCCGAACAGCCGTGAAAACCCCAGCGCCTTGGCCACCACCACCGAAACCAGGATGGTCACCACCACCAGGGTCACGACCAGGGCCACGGGCTTCCAGCCCAGGCTGGCAATCTGGTCCAGGGTGATGCGCATGCCAAGTAACGCCACGCCCAGGCGCAGTACCGTGCGGGCGGTAAACTCGATACCGGCTTTGCAGGGGCCATCGACCGCGAGAAAGTTCAGCGCCATCCCCAGTAACAAGGCAAACAGCATGACCGGCGCTGCGTAATGCTCACTGAGGAAACTGGCGGCCGCACCGACGATAAGGCTGACCACCACCCCCGGGGCGAGGGTGCGGATACGCTGATGGGTAGCGCCAAGTGCTAGTGTATTCATTGCCCCGCTTCCTCACTGTCAAACACGATGTAAAACTGCCCGCCCTGCTGCTCGACCGGGTAGCTGGCAACCTTCAAGGCCCTGGAATTGACCAGGTAGCCGCTGGCCAGGTCAAAGCGCAGGCCATGCGCGCAGCACTGGATGACACGGCCTTCCAGCCGGCCGCCACACAACGACGCGCCCTGGTGCGGGCAGCTGTCTTCGATGGCATAGAGCGAGTCGGCAACATTGAACAGTGCCACGCTGCGCCCTTCACAGGCCAACAGCACACGGCCGTCACGTTCCGGCACCTGATGGGGGGCCAATGCGATGCGCCGGGTCATGCCCTTTCAACCTCTTGCAGCGCTTCGGTCATGGCCGCATACAGCACCTCGGCAGGCTGCGCACCCGCAACGAGCGGCCCCTGATTGAAACGGAAACGCGGCACGGCACTGCCAGCGCGCCCGGCCCCATCGAGGAACGGGCTGCCGTCGTCACGCAGGCAGTCGACCACCTGCGCGGCATCCAGCCCGCAACATTGGGCGATGTCGAGCAAGGTGCGACTATCCCCCAGGTCGCGGCCCTGGTGGAAATAGGCGATGAACAGCTGTGCCAGCAAGGCTTCCAGCTGCGTTGCCTGGAGCAACTGAGCAGCCCGTTGCAGCAACCGATGGGCATTGCCGGTGTTGGGCATGCGGCGAATACGCGAGAAGTCGATGTCCTCGCCCACCACGCGGGCAGCGGCGCGCACCTGGGCCTGGCGCTCACGTACCGCTTCCTCGCTGCCCAGGCGTTGCAGATAGAAGGCATGGAACGGCACGCCACTGGCTGGCAAGCCAGGCAACAACTGCACACCTCGCCATTGCAGTTGTACCTGCACTTGCGGTTGTTCACGCTGCAAGTGCAAGAGCGCGGCCTGCAGGTGTCGCTGGCCAATCAGGCACCAGGGGCAGACGAAATCGAAGAACACTTCGACGGACAACAGCTGTTTCACGGTTTCAACTCCCGGGGTGCGGCAGCGTCGCCTGCCGGTGCATGCAGACGCTCCATGTCGCGGTGGTAATGACGTTTGGCAAGGAAAAACACTGCCGCCGCGCCGATGCTCATCAGCGGTACCAGCTGGAAGGCGGCATGCAAGCCGATCAGGTCGGAAACGCGCCCGGTGATCAGCGGCCCGGTCGCCAGGCCCAACAGGTTGTTGGCCAGGGTCAGGGTGGCAAACGCTGTGCCGTGCACCGAGGTGTGGGTGAGGTTGGCGACCATGGCACTGGACGGGCCGTTGGTGCCGGCGGCGATCATCATGCCCAGGCAGATCAGTACCAGTTGGGCGGTGCCGGCCGGTAGTGCGAAGGCGATGGACAACAGCGCGCAACTGCCCAGGCAGTAGGCGATGGCAAGGCTGATCTTGCGGTCCGGGCGCTGCCGCCCGAGGCGGTCGCAGAGCATGGCGCAGAGGATCATGCCGATGCCGCTGCACAGCACGATGACTGCGGCAATTGCCCCGGCGCGGTCGGTGCCCATGGCGTAATAGCGGTTCAGGTAGCTTGGCATCCACACGATCACGGTGCCGCCGACGAACAGCTGCAGCCCGCTGCCGACGTAGGCCGCGATGACCGAACGGCTGCTGTACAGGGTGCGCAGCGGGCGGCCGGCCTTGCCTTGCAAGTGCTGCGCGCACCGAGGCGCAATACGTGCCTCCTTGACGATCAGCGGGTACAGCATCGCCAGCACCAGGCCGAACAGCGCCATGCCGGCAAATGCCCAGCGCCAGCCCAGGTGCTGGGCCAGTACACCGCCCAGGGCCATGCCCAGCACCGAGCCGAACATGCCACCGGCCATGAACGCCCCGGCCAGGGTCGAGCGCATGTCGCGGGGGAACACGGCGACCACCACGGCGATGCCGACACTGCCGTAGGCAGCCTCGCCTACCCCGACCAGAAACCGCGCGATGAACATTTGCGGGTAGTTTTCCGCCAGGGCGCAGCCGAGGGTGGCCAGGCTCCACAGTACTGCCATCAGCACCAGGCTGCGCACCCGGCCGAAGCGGTCGGCCAGCAGCGACAGCGGGAAGGTCAGCAGGCCGACCATCAGCGCGACGATACCGCTGAGCAGGCCGAGCTGGCTGTCGCTCAATGCCCATTCGCCCTTGAGCAGCGGGAAAACCGCATTGAGCACCTGGCGCGACATGTAGTCGGAGATCAACAGCCCAAAGGTCAGGGCGAAGACCACCCAGGCATAGCGCCGGGGGACGCTGTGGGCGGTGTCGGTGCCGGAATCTTCGGCACTGGCGAGATAGGTGGCCATGTTGCCTCCTTGGGGTGATGTGGGTTTTTCTTGTTCTTATGTATTGGCACGCCCCCTGTAGGAGCGGCCTTGTGTCGCGATGGGCCGCAAAGCGGCCCCCGATTGAAGCGTCAACTCAACTATTGCCGGGGCTGCTGTGCAGCCCTGTCGCGACACAAGGCCGCTCCTACAAAGGCCGGCGCAGGCCAGTGAAGTCAGCGCTGCGGCACGCCCTTCACACCCGGCTGGCGATTCGGCGCCATGCCGTTGGCCTCGAGGGTCTGCTCGATGCTGTCGTACTGCTGCCCGATGCGGTAGATGGCGCGTGCTTCCTTGCCGCTGGCAATCTCGCGGCCCAGCTCATGGGCCACACGCACGGTCTGCTGGATCTGCTGCACCGAGGTGAAGCGCTTGCCATGCTGGTCGATGATGGTGTCTTCGTTACCGCAGCGTGGGTGCAAGCCCATGGCCAGGGCCATGGTGTTGAACGGCAGCACGTTCTTCAGCAACGATTCGGCGGTCAGGGTGCAGCCGTCCGGCGCGCGGTGGATGAAGTTGAAGAAGTTGAACGGGTTGGGGCCGTCGAAACCGCCGCCAATGCCGATCCAGGTCAGGTTCAGCGGGCCCATGTAGTCACCACGGCGGACGATGCGCTCGAGCGTCTCCAGGGCATGCATGCCGGTCAGCTGGAAATGCGGCTGGATGTTGCTGGCCTGCAGGCGGCGCAGGTGCTCGCGGACCCAGGCCGGGCCGGCCGGCACGGTCATTTCGCTGTAGGCGGCATGAATCGCCGGGCTGGCCAGCGAGGTGCCTTCCAGGTACTCGGGGTACAGCAACTCCATGATGTTCATCTGCGTGGTGTTGATGGCCACGGTCACCTGGTCGGGGCGCGGCGTCAGCTCGGCGAGCATGTGCCGGGTGTCGTCCGACAGCCACTTGGCCGCCTCGCCCTCGCTTTCCGGGGCGAAGGAAATCGATCCGCCAACCTGGATGATCATGTCCGGCACCGCTTCGCGCACCCCGGCGATCAGCTCGTTGAACTTGGACAGGCGCTTGGAGCCTTTGCCGTCCAGCTCGCGCACGTGCAGGTGCAGTACGGTGGCACCTGCCTCGTAGCAGTCGACAGCCTTCTGCACCTGCTCGTCCATGGTCAGGGGAATGTCTTCAGGGAAGTCTTCGGGCATCCACTCCGGCCCATAGGGGGCCACGGTGATCACCACCTTTTCCATGTTTTCCGGGTGCAACGAATCGTCGAAGAATTGCATGCTGTAGTCCTCGCTATTGTTATTGTGCGGTTGCCGCCAGCGACGGCGACGAATTCAGAACGTGGGGCTGCCCTTGATCCCGGCGCGCTCCATCTTGCGATGGCACGGCGGGTAGTCCATGACGGCGTAATGCTGTGTGCTGCGGTTGTCCCAGATCGCCACGCTGTTGGGCTTCCAGCGCCAGCGCACCTGGTACTCCGGCAGGTAGGCCTGGCTGATGAGGTAGCGCAGCAGGTCGCTGGCGCCGGGGTTGGCGTCCTGGCCGAAGCGCACCCGCTGCGGGGTGTGGTAGTTGCTGAAATGGGTGGTGAAGGCGTTGACGAACAGCACCTGCTCGCCGGTTTCCGGGTGGGTGCGCACAACCGGGTGCTCGGCATCGGGGAACTGCGCCTTCAGCGCCAGGCGCTTTTCCAGCGGCATGGCGGCGCCAAAGCTCGCCTCGATGCTGTGGCGGGCGCGCAGGCCTTCGATCTTGGCCTTCACATCGCCTGGCAGGTTTTCATAGGCCAGCACCATGTTCGCCCACATCGTGTCGCCGCCCACGGGCGGGCATTCGATGCAGCGCAGCACACAGCCCATCGGCGGGGCCTCGCGCCAGGTGGCGTCGGTGTGCCAGGCATTTTCATAGCGGTCGTTGGGCTGGTCCGGGCGCTTGTAGATCTGTACCAGGCCCGGATGCTCCGGGTCGCTGCCGGCCACCGGGTGGTCCTCCAGGTCGCCGAAGCGGCGGGCGAACGCCACGTGTTCGGCGCGGCTGAAGTGCTGGTCGCGCAGGAACAGCACACGGTGCCGGAGCAACTGCGCGCGAAGCTGGGCGAACAGGTCGTCGTCGTGGATCGCGTCGGCCAGGTTGACCCCACTTACCTCGGCACCGATCGCGCAGGTCAGTTGTTCGATGTGCATGCTGTTGCCCTCTTCAGATGACGAAGATCGACGAGCCGGTGGTCTTGCGCGCTTCCAGGTCACGGTGGGCCTGGACGGCATCCTGCAGTGCGTAGTGCTGATTGATCTCGATACGGATGCGCCCGCTGCCGACGTGATCGAACAGCTCACCGGCCAGGTCGGCCTTTTCCGCCGGGTCGGCGATGAAGTCGGCCAGTGCCGGGCGGGTGAGCTGCAGCGAGCCCTTGATCGCCAGCAACTGCGGGTCGAACGGCGGGATGGTGCCTGACGCCGTGCCGACGCACACCATCAGGCCGCGGCGCTTGAGCGAATCGAGCGAGCCCATGAAGGTGTTCTTGCCAACGCTGTCGAACACCACGTTCACCCCTACCCCGTCGGTCAGCTCACGCACGCGCGTGGCAACGTCCTCGACGCTGTAGTTGATGACGTGGTTGCAGCCATGGGCGCGCGCCACTTCGGCCTTGGCCTCGGTGGACACCGTGCCGATCACGTTAAGCCCCAGCAGCTGCGCCCACTGCGCGACGATCAGGCCGACCCCGCCAGCAGCGGCATGCAGCAGCACGCTGTCGCCGGGTTTGAAGTCATGCAGCCGACGCAGCAGATAGGCCGAGGTCAGGCCGCGCATGGTCATCGCGGCGGCGGTTTCGAAGGCGATGGTATCCGGCAGCTTGATCAGCGCGGCAGCAGGGATCAGGCGCTCGGTGCAATAGGCGCCCAGGGTGTTGAGGAAGCCGGTGTAGGTGACCCGGTCACCGACTGCCACCTGGGTCACGCCCTCGCCCACCGCCTCGACCACGCCGGCCGCTTCCACGCCAATGCCGTTGGGCAGCGGAATCGGGTAGGTGCCGTTGCGGAAATAGGTATCGGCGTAGTTCAGGCCCACCGCCACCTGGCGCAAGCGCACCTGCCCCGGGCCGGGCTCGCCGACCTCGGCGTCCTCGTAGCGCAGCACCTCGGGGCCACCGGTCTGATGGAAACGTACGACTTTGGACATGCTTGTCTCTCCAATCATCGATCTGGACGCATGGCGTCAGTTCTGGGTGATTGGACTGTATGCCCTTGATGTGCGGGGTGCTTCGCATCGGACGACAGCGGGTTTTCATTTGATGACAGGACGGGCGTCGACCTGCCGTTCAACAAAACGAGGTTTTATTCATGAGTATCCTTGATGGTTATCCATGGCCAGACTAATACTTAAGTCTCTGCCTGGGGAGGCACGAAAAATGCAACCAAGATTCGTTATCGTTCCCGCTGTGCCGATCGAAAAGGAGTCATTCCGCGTGGGTAGCCGCTATTACGCCGCTACCGTTTGTGGGGGGTTCGACATTTACGACAACCAAGCGAAGGAGCGGCTCAAGCCCAGCTATCCAAGCAGGTCGGATGCGCAGGTGCAGTGCGAGCAGCTGAACAAGCGCGGTGATGTAGGCTGATCGCGGCCGCAACTGTCTTACCCAGAATCCAGACGCCTGTGCGATCCCTGTAGGAGCGGCCTTGTGTCGCGATGGGCTGCGCAGCAGCCCCCGGATGTTGCGTTGATGCACAGATTGCCGGGGCTGCTACGCAGCCCATCGCGACACAAGGCCGCTCCTACAGGGGTCACGTGTTCGTGGCCTCGCCCTGCTGCCAACCGGCAATCAGGCGCTGGGCATTCTCCTCGCAATCCATCCCCTGCGGCTTGTCTTCCATGCCTGCAATAACCGCCAGCAACTGCGCGCGGTTGTGCGCCAGCCGCTGCTGCATCGCTTCGATCTCCGCCACCTTGCGCTTGAGGCTGCCCAGCAATAAATCATGCCCACCCGCCGCAGCCCCGGAGGCATCGGTTAGTTTGCGCATTTCTTCCAGGCTGAACCCGGCCTGCTGGCCGCAGGTGATGATCTCCAGCGCCCGCACCACCTGCTCCGGGTAATCGCGGTAACCATTGCCCAGGCGCCGCGCAGCAATCAGTCCGCTGGCTTCGTAAAAGCGGATACGCGATGCACTAAGCCCCGTGCGTCGCGCCAGTTCACCAATTTTCATTGCGGCAGCATTCCCCTCTTGACCTTAAAGCTGACTTTAACCTTAGCCTTTTCCCGAACCTAGCCCACGTGCGCAAAAACCGATGCGTGGCAACCCTTTCCGGAGATCGCCATGACGCCGTTCCAGCCCCTGCACCTGCCCAATGGCAGTGTCATCCCCAACCGCATCGCCAAGGCGGCGATGGAGGAAAACCTGGCCAACCCGGACCAGACCCCTTCCGACCAGCTGCTGCGCCTTTACCAGGCTTGGGCCAAGGGCGGTGCCGGGCTGTTGCTGACCGGTAACGTGATGGTCGACCCTGGCGCCATGACCGGCCCGGGTGGCGTGATGCTCGATGCCAGCCAGCCACTGCAACGTTTTCGCGACTGGGCGCGCATCGGCCGCGCCCACGGCGCGCAGTTCTGGATGCAGATCAACCACCCGGGCCGGCAGATGCAGGCCAACCTCGGCCAGCCCACCGTGGCGCCTTCGGCCATTGCCCTGGACATGGGCGATTTGTCAAAGCTGTTCCCCCTGCCCAAGGCACTGGACGAAGCCGAGATCGGCGCGTTGATCCAGCGCTTCGCCCGCACCGCGGCGCTGGCTGAAGAAGCTGGTTTCAGTGGCGTACAGATCCACGCTGCCCACGGTTACCTGCTGAGCCAGTTTCTTTCGCCACTGAGCAACCAGCGCCAGGATCGCTGGGGTGGCAGCCTGGAAAATCGCGCGCGGTTGCTGCTGGAGGTGGTCAAGGCCGTGCGCGAGGTGGTTTCGCCCGGTTTCGCCGTGGCAGTGAAACTGAATTCGGCGGATTTCCAGCGCGGCGGTTTCGAACCGGCGGATGCGCGCCAGGTAGTGCTGTGGCTGAATGAATTGTCGGTGGACCTGGTGGAGCTGTCGGGCGGCAGCTATGAGGCACCGGCGATGCAGGGTGATGCCCGCGATGGGCGTACCCTGGCTCGCGAGGCCTACTTCCTGGAGTTTGCCCGGGAAATCGCCGCTATCGCGAAGATGCCGGTGATGGTCACCGGCGGTATCCGGCGGTTGCCGGTGGTCGAGCAGGTGCTGGCCAGCGGTGTGGCCATGGCTGGGATTGCCACGGCGTTGGCAGTCGAGCCTGCCCTGCCCCGGCGCTGGCAGAACGGCGAGCCGACGGCAACCGCCGAACTGCAGCCCATTCGCTGGAAGCGCAAGGCCTTTGCCGCACTGGCCTACATGGCCCTGGTGAAATTGCAGATGCGCCGCCTGGCGGCCGGCAGCCGGCCCAAGGCGCATGCGTCGCCCTTGCGCGCCTTGTTGCTGGAGCAAGGCTACACGTTACTGCGGGTGCGGCAGTACAGGCGTATGATGAAAAGCCGAGCGGATTGATGGTGTGATCGCAGAGCCAGGCGTCGCACATTCGCGCTGGGAGCACTGCCTTCATCGGCATCCTCTACCGGAGCACTGCCATGAACAAACCCTTTCACGCGCTGATCCTTGCACTGGCAGCGCTTTCTGCCTGCTCGTCCAACTCCGCGCTGTACCACGACCAGCCGCTGGTGGCGAAAGTCACCAACGGCATGAGCAGAGACCAGGTCATGCAGGTAGGCGGCAAGCCCGCTGCGGAGACCGAACGCACCGTGGTGCCCGGCACCTGTTTCGACTACATGCTGACCAAGGCCGACAACCGGCAGCCCTACAGCGTAAGTTTCGACGGCACAGGCAAAGTGGACAATACCGCTTTCATGACCTGCGCCGAGTGGAGCAATGCTCAGCGCAGGGCCCGCCTGCCCAGCATGGGCGGGTCTAGCGGATCGGGTTACTGAATCAGTCCAGGCATTCCCTGGCTGCCTGGCGCAATTTGTCGCCAGACAGGAAGCTGCCCTTGTAGAAAGTCGCGCGGCTGCCCTCGTGGGAATCGACTACGTCCAGCACATCATCGGATGCCACGGGGCTGGGTGCCGTCAGCCGATAGCCGTGGGCGATCGATTTCTGCGTGGCTTGAGGCGCCAGTGCTTGCCATTTGGGTAGTACGCAAGCAGCGTATTGCTGTGGCGATTTGTGAGTCAGTTTGCTGGCAGTGGGTTTGCCTGGGGTTGCGCAGCCGGCAACACCGGTGACCACCACAGCGAAGAGAAAGATACGAAACATAGACATTTGCAATTAGCCATCAAGGATACGCTGCATTCTAACGGGGGTTGTATTGGCTTACCAATCAACCAAAGTCTCGCAGCACAGGCCCACCTGATATTTCTGCCAGTAGCCTGGGTGCGTGAAGGCTGGGAAAGTGAACCCTGCCAATAGCCTTCGGAGCACGCACCATGCAAAAGAACACCAACCGCACGCACTTCTTTTATCAGAATGGAAAACTCATCACCTTGAGTGTTGGTGAACAAGGTCGCAGCATTTTTCGTAATGCAGATATGCCACTGGCCGAACTACAAACAGAGGGCACGCACTCGAGCGAATTGCTGGTGACGGACGACAAAGGCTCAGTACTTAACGTTCTGGAAAATAGTAGCGGCAAGGATCGACAAGAATGAAGGCGCTGGCTGACACCAGCGCCAGGCTTCAATCCAGTGCGCCGTTCAACACCTCGTAGATGATCCCCGTAGCGACTGCCACCAGGATCAGGTCCGCCCCCGCCTGCATCCACTCATAGCCATCATAATGAGGGAGTTGCCCCAGCAGCCTGCCATCCAGCTTCTTGGCGATACCCGGCGGCAGCGGTTTGCCACGGGCCAGGTTCTTCTGAATGCCGGGGGGCAGCGCCGGCCCTGCGCTCCAGTAGCCACGGTGCCCGTCAAGAATGCCAAGCACATCGCCACGGTTTATCGACGGGCCACCATACGAGCCCCCGTGACCTTGACCATGCTGGCCCTTGTCCTTGCCGTGGCCCTGCCCTTTACCATTACCCGGGTCGGCATAAGTGAGCGCCGGCCCCACTGCCAGCGCGATCGAGGTAGCGATAACTGCCCATCGACGCTTTGCCATAGCTGTTTCCTTACACCAGAGACGTCCCAGCACTGTAGACCAAAACCCGGTTCAGGGTGGAAGTCCCCAAACCCGGGTCAGGGCTTGGCACTCCGATAGAGCATGATGGCTGCCACATCAAGGGCCAGCACGCCAATGGCGAAGAGAAACATGAAATAAAGATCTTCTGGAAGCATGGCCGTATCCCCGAATGGGCAGGTTTTCAGGGATGCAGCAATTCCCGTTCCAAACACCTCGCTGAACGAGCCTGCCCATCTGCTATCGAGATGATTGCTCCGTAACCACGACATCAGCCGGTAATGTTCCAGCGCGGCTTTCCCATTTTGCAATCACGATCGGCGCCAGCGCATTGCCGAGCACATTCAGTGCCGTAACGGGCATGTCCATCAATCGATATACCCCTGCAATCAAGGCCACGCCTTCCAAAGGCAAACCTGCCGCCGTCAGGGTTGCAGTGAGAATCACAAACATAAACCCGGGCACTCCGGCAGCGCCTTTGGACGTCAATACCATGATGAATACCAGCATCACCTGGTCTGCCAGGGCCAGTTCAATATTGTAGGCCTGCGCGATAAACAGCGTACCCAGGCCCGCAAACAGCGACGCGCCATCCAGATTGAATGAATAACCCAACGGGATCACCAGCGACGTGATAGCTCGCGGCACACCCCGTGCTTCGGTCTTGGCCATCAATTGCGGCATGACGGTGGCGGAACTCGCGCTGCTGAAGGCCAGTATCAGTTCACCCTTGAAGGCCTTGATGATCTCAAAGATATTCTCTCCAACAGCTCTGGCAACAAGCCCCAGCACGACAATTGCAAAGAACAGTACCGCCACATAAGTAATGGCTATCAGTTTTGCCAGCGGCATCAGTGAATCAATCCCGAAGGTCGACACGGTAACAGCTATCAGGGCAAAGATGCCGATCGGTGAGTAGGCCATGACCATATGAGTGACCTTGAACATGGTATCCACCACCGTCTGCAGCACGGCAACCAACGGCTGTTTCCTGGGTTCATCCAGCGTAGACAGTGCCACCCCGAACAAGATGGCGAAGAACAGTACCGACAACAGCTTCGCCTCTGCCATTGCCGCCACTACATTGTCAGGAATGATGCCCAACAGTACCTTGCCGAGCCCTGCCGAACCATTTTGCACCGGTGGCACTGCTTCACTCGCCGATGAAACGGCGAAGCCCGCACCGGCGCCTGGCTGGAGCACGTTACCGACCAGCAGGCCGAAAATGATTGCGACCCCGGTCACGGCAAAGAAATAGACAAGGCTCTTTGTTCCCAACCGCCCCAGGGCGCGCTTGCCGGAGCCGGCTATGCCTACCACCATGCAGGAAAACACCAGCGGCACGATGATCATTTTCATCAGTTTTATGAACGCATCACCCGCCGGTTGCAGTACTTGCTCGATCCACCAGCCCTTGTAATCGGGAAAATTATTCAATAGCAGGCCAACGCATATACCGACAGCCAGACCAATTGCAATTTGCGTGATTAGATTTATTTTTATTCTCACGGGATTGACCTCTGCTTTTATAAAACACTAGGAGGCAAAGATTGCACTCAAGTTCTTGAACCCCTTGATTTCGATCGGATTACCACTTGGGTCCAGGAAAAACATTGTCCTCTGCTCGCCAGGCTCACCCTCGAAACGTACAACCGGTGGAATTTCGAACTGCACACCCAGAACTTCAAGGCGTTCAGCCAAGGCTTGCCAGCGATCCAGAGGCAATATCACCCCGATATGAGGCATCAGTACAAGGTGCGGGCCGACCTTGCCAGTGCGGCTGGTTTCAAAGGGCTTGCCCACATGCAGAGATATCTGGTGACCAAAGAACTCGAAGTCTACCCACGTATCAGTGCTACGCCCCTCGACACAGCCAAGAACCTCTTTATAGAATTTTCTTGCTTCATCCATATCTTTGACATGATAAGCAACATGAAAGGGTGTCAACATGATGGTACTCCTCGAACGGAGCCACTATCCTCACACCGCCCGGCATTCATGTACACCAACTGACACTTGGTCTGAGCATAAGCATTACTTATGGACATTCAAAATCTGGAAAGCCTCATATCTGTTGTTGAATGCGGCTCCATTGCGGGTGCGGCAAAGAAAGCAAATGTTTCAGCCGCTGCAATAAGTTTGCGCATTCGAAATCTGGAGAAACACTTGGGCTGCACTCTCTTCAATAGAGAAGCACACGCGATAAGGCCGACAGAAAAGCTGCTGGCATTGATTCCACGCATACGTTGCATCGTCGAGCATGCCAATCAGCTCAGGAACGACCTCAACGCCGACACGCTGACCGGGGAACTGCGCATTGGCGCCATATCAACCGCCCTCACCGGCCTTGTACCGCCAGCACTCGAGCATTTGTCATCCTCCGCGCCCGACCTCAAGCTCACCATCACACCCGGTGACTCGAAACTGCTTCATGACAAGCTGATCAATCAGGAGCTGGATGCGGCAATTCTGGTGGCGCCACCCTTCAAGACAGCAAAATCGTTGAGAACGCTCACATTGCGCAGCGAACCGCTGTACTTGTTGGCACCTGTCGCGGCCTCCCGGGCTGAAGCGCAGGCAATGCTGGCCACCGGGCCCTATATCCGATATGCCGTCGATTCCTGGGGCGGCCTGATAACCCAGCGCTATCTGGACGATCTGGGTCTCGCGCCAAGCGTGGCTTGCGACCTGGATGCGCTCGAAGCCATCAGCCTGCTGGTGTCGCTGGGGCAAGGCGTTTCCTTGGTACCGCAATGGCCGTCATTGCTGGAGCAATCGCCAAACGCCCGGATTCTGAGCGAAGAACCAAGGTACTGCCGCGACATAGTGCTGGCCTACAGTGCCGGCCATCACCGCACGTCGGCAATCAAGCTGCTGGCATCCGTACTGATGCCCTGACGCTCCAGCTCAGTACAGACGGGCCTTGATCAGCGGGCGCAGCAAATAATTGAGCACGCTGCGCTTGCCGCTGAGGATATCCACCTCGGCAACCATGCCGGGGATGATCGGCAGCACCTCCTCGCCGCGCTTGAGCTGGCTGCCGTCAGTGCGGATCAGCACCTGGTAGTACGACTCCTTGCCATGGGGCGTGTCCTCCTCGATGGTGTCGGCACTGATCTGCTCCAGGGTGCCCTTGAGGTCACCATAGATGCTGAAGTCGTAGGCAGTGATCTTCACCTTGGCCGGCATGCCCGGTACCAGGAAGGCCACGTCGCGCGGCTTGATCCTGGCCTCGACCAGCAGGCGGTCCTCCACCGGGATCACTTCCATGATCGCTTCGCCGGGCTGGATCACCCCGCCACGGGTGTTGATCAGCACGGTGTTCACCCGCCCACGCACCGGCGAAACGATCCCGGTACGGCGCAGTTGGTCCTGGCGCTGCTGGACGATCGGCTCCAGGGCACTGAGGTCGGCCTTGCGCTGTGAGCGTTCGGTATAGGCATCCTGGAAGTAGCTACTCTTCAGCTCGGTCAGCTTACCGTTGAGGGTAGCGATGTCCTGGCTCAGCCGCAGCGCCTCCATCTGGCTCACCGCACGCTTGGCCACCAGCGGGCGGACCAGGTCGAGCTGGCTCTGGGCCAGGCTGATCTGCCTCTGGATCGCCTGGCTGCCTTCGAGCAGCTTGTCCCGCCGCGACTTGAACAGCTCGCGCTCGGAACGCGCCAGCGGCCCTTGCGGGTCGATGTCCGGCGGGAACTCTATCGCCGCCTTGCCCAGCACCTCGGCGTCCAGCCGGGCGATGGCCGCGCGCAGCACGCCGGCCTGGTTGGCCGACTCCTGGAAGTTGGTGAGAAAGCGCGTCTCGTCCAGGCGCAGCAGCGGCTGGCCGACCTCCACCAGGTCGCCCTCCTGCACCAGCAGGCGGTCGAGAATGCCCCCTTCCAGGCTCTGGATCTTCTGGATGCGGCTGAACGGCACCACACGCCCATCGCCGCGCGTCACTTCATCGAGCTCCGCCCAGGCAGCCCAGGCAACGAACAGCAAGACGCTGCCTAGCAGGGTCCAGAGCAGCGGGCGATAGACCGGGTGAGTGGTCGCCAGCAAGGGGTCGGCCAGTTGCCGGCGCAGCACTACAGAACTTTTTTCAGCTGCCATGGCCGACTCCTTCGGCGACCTGCGGCGCCTGCACCTGGTTGCCCAGCACCACCTGGTTCAGCGGGCCGTCCATGATCACCTGGCCGTTGCGCAGCACCACTGCACGGTCCACCAGCGCCAATACGCTTTTCTTGTGGGTGGTGATGATCAGGGTGCGCCGGCCCAGCCATTTCTGCAGGTAGTCGATGACCTGTTTCTCGCTGTTCTGGTCGAAGGCCGCGGTCGGCTCGTCAAGCAGCAGGATCGGCGGGTCCTGCAACAGTACGCGGGCCAACCCCACCGCCTGGCGCTGGCCGCCGGAGAGGCTGGCATTGCCCTGGATCGGCATGTCCAGGCCCAACGGGTGGGCGCGCACGAAAGTACCCAGCCCTACGCCATCGAGGGCTTCCAGCAATTCCTCGTCGCCCAGCGCGGCGTTGGCCAGGTTGAGGTTTTCCCGCAGGCTGCCGTGGAACAGCGCCACATCCTGCGGCAAGTAGCCGATGCCGCGCTGGCGGTCGGCCGGGTCGAGCTGGCTCAGGGCGATGTCGTCCAGCAGCAGCCGGCCGGATTGCGCGTCGAGCAGGCCGCTGAGCAGCCGCAGCAGGGTCGACTTGCCGGCGCCGTTGCCACCGAGCAGCGCTACCCGCTCGCCGGCCTGGATGTTCAGCGCCTGCACGTCGACCACCGGTGGGCTGTCGCCGTGGGCCAGGCGCAGCGCCTCCAGGCGGTAATGCCCGTGGAGCCGGTCGCGGTGCACGAAGCGCTTGCCGGCGGGCCTCTCCTGCTCGGCGGACATCAGCTGGTCGAGCCCCTCCAGCGCCACCTTGGTATGTTGCCAGCGGCCAAGGATGGCGGCAGCCTGGGACAGTGGTGCGATGGCCCGCGAGGCCAGGATCGAACAGGCCACCAGGGCACCGACGGTCATCGCGCCGTCGCTTATCCGGTAGACGCCGAACACCACCACCCCGACATAGCACAGCTGCTGAACGATACTCGCCGAATAGCTGAGGGTCGAGGCCAACGCATGGGTCTTCATTGCAGTACCGGCCAGTTCCCCGGTGAGCGTCTCCCACTGCTGTTGGCAGCGGCCTTCGGCACGCGCGGCCTTGACCGTCTCCAGGTGTTCGAAGGCTTCCAGCAGCACGCTGTTCTTCAGCGCCCCCTCGCGCAGGTTCTGCCGCGACAGGTGCCCCAGCAGGCGCTGGGTCAGCAGCCCTGGCAGCAGCATCAGCACACAAGCCACCAGCGGCACCCAGACCACATGGCCGCCGATCACGGCAATGATCAACAGGAAGATCGCCACGAACGGCAGGTCGCTGATCAGTGCGGCGCTGGACGAAGTGAAGAACTCGCGGACCGACTCGAACTCACGCACCTGGGTGCTGAACGCGCCCATCGACGCCGGTTTGGCGGCGATCCGGGTACTCAGCACGCGCGCGAACAGCAGGCTCGACAACTGCAGGTCCAGGCGCTTGCCGAGAACGTTCAGCAGGTGCCCGCGAAGGATCCGCAATACCCCGTCGACGATGATCGCCAAGGCCACGCCGCTGGCGAGTATCCACAGGGTATCGAAGGCTGCGTTGGGCACCACGCGGTCGTAAACCTGCATGGCGAACAGCGCCGAGGCGACGGCCAGGACGTTGGCCACCAGGGCCGCCGCCGTGACTTCCGCATAAGAGCGCCAGAGCCGCTTGAGCGGCCCGAAGAACCAGTGCTCCGGCAGGCCGCTGGCGTAGTCGCCCACCCGCCCATCGGGGCGGTAGCGGCACTTGGCGAACACCGCCGTGCCGCTGTAAAGCGCCTCCAGAGCGGGCCGCGCCATGCACTCACGGCCGCCGTCGCTCTGCGGCACCAGCACCTCGTACTGCTCACCCTCGATGCCAACCAGCAGCAGGCTGCGGCCATCGTCGAGCAACAGCAGGGCCGGCAGCAGGTAGGCGTCCATCTGCCGCAACGGCAGCTCCGCGACCCTGGCAGTTATGTCGGCGCGACGCAGGGCGCGGGCTACCAGGCGCAGCGGCAGGCGTCCGTGCTCTATTGCCAGGCCGTCGACCAGTTCGGCGTCGCCCAACGGCCGGCCCAGTTGCCGGCACAGCAGCAGCAGGCCCTGGCGCAGCGGGTCGTCGTGGTTCAGGGTCACGACATTATCCGGGGATTGTTCAACTTCCATGATTCAACCGATTCTCCAGTAATGCCCCCAACAACCCGACCTGCGCGGCCGCTCGATACTCGATACGCTTGCGCTCTATGTGCAGATTGATCAACTGCCGCTCGGCCTCGAAGCGTTCGCGCTGCACGTTGAGCAAGTCGATCACGTCGCGTCGGCCGACCTCGAATTGCTCGCGGTACAGCTCGCCAACCTGCTCCGACTCCGTCACCTGCTGGCTCAGGGACTGTTCCCGCCACCGTAGCGTGTCACCGTTGTCGAACAGCGTCTGCAACTGCCGGCGGATGTCACGCTGCATCGCATCGGCCGTCCATTGCGCCGACTCCAGACGCTGTTGCGCAGCAGTCGGCCGACGGAAGTTGGAAAGCCCCTGGAAGGTATCCATGCGAAAGCGCAGCGACATCACCGAGTCGCTTTCCGGACGACCGCCGATCTCCCGGCGCAACGCTGAGGCCTCCAGGTTCAACTGCGGCAGCAACGAAGCCTTGGCCTCGCGCACTTGCGCCTCGGCGACATTGGCGTCCTCCAGCGCCTTGCGCTGCAACGGCGACTCACGGATCACCCGCGCCACGTCGCTGGCAGCCAGGTAGCGCTGCAGCGACATCGGCTCTGGCTCCACCAGCTCGGAGGGGTCCTGGCCAACCAGGATCGCGTACTGGTTGCGCGCGTCCTGCAGGTTGCCCTTCTCCAGCGACAGCTGTTCCTGGGCACGCGACAGTTCGAGGTTGGCGCGGTCCAGTTCGCTGCGGTCGGCGTAACCATCGCTGCCGCGCGCCTGGGTCATCTCGCGGATGCCGTCCAGACGCTGGATGTGCTGGCGCACCGTTTCCACCCGGCGCTCCGAGGCAAGCACGTCGAGGTAGGTCTCGACGATATCCAGCGCAGCATCGTCGCGCGCCACCAGCACCGCCTCGGACAGTTTGCGCCGGGTGGCGCTGGCGCTGTCGACCTTGCTCGTCACCCTTCCCCAGTCATACAGCATCTGCGATACGGTGACGTCGTAGACGACCTCGCCAACGTCGAACTCCTGCGGCCCCCCGGACATGGTGACGGAGGGGTAGTAACCACCCTTGGCGATCTCTACCTCGGTACCCGCACGGTCCGCTTCGGCCATCGCCGAACGCACCTGCGGGTGGATCGCCAACCCCGCCCGCACCGCTTGGTCGAGAGGAATGGCCGGCGCGGACAGCGGCAGCCCGAAGCACAGGAGCCAAAGGGCTCCCGCGCCACGGCGCTTTCCCTTGAGCACGGACAGGCCGCGCATCAGACCACGACCTGTACCGTGTTGTCCTCGATCAGCAGGGTACTGCTGCCAAAGTTGTAGACATCGTAGGTAATGCCGTTGACCTGCTGGGTGGTTCCTGTGTTCACGGCACCCACCACGTTGAGGGTGTCGTTGCTCTCGCCAGTGATCTGCAGGATGTTGTTGCCATCGGTGATGGCGTCGACCTCCGCCGCAGTCAATGTCAGCACGCTCCCCGAGTCGCCCTTGCCGAGGTCGATACGCTCGATGTTCGAGAGCGTGCCGACGCCGACGGCGTTGTAGTCGAGGTCGATGCCGTCGGCCAGGATCAGGGTGTCGAAGCCCGCACCGCCGTCGATGCTGGTGAAGTCGGTCGCGGTGATCTGGATGGCGTCGTTGCCATCGCCTGCCACTACCTGATCGCCGGTCCCCACGTTGAAGATCAGGTCGCTGCCATCGCCTCCATTGATGTGCTCCGAACTGCCGTCCGCCCCGGACATGACATCGTCCCCCGAGGTGCCGTTGACGTCGATCTGGCCGATATTCAGCGACAGCCCGTTAGGGGCCAGGGTGATGCCGTAGGCCGAGCTGTCGTTGCCGTTGGTGTCGGTGGCGACGATGTTGAACGAGATCTGCGAACCGAGGTTGAGGATATCGGTGATGTTCAACCCCAACTGGGTGAGGACGGTCGGGCTCAGCAGGTTCAGCGAGAAGTTGCCGGAACTGTCCGCCTGGATCGGCAGCAGCTCGACGTTCAGCGCCGGGGTGATGACACGGATCACCACGCTGGAGTCCGGCTCGGTGGTGCCGCTGAAACCGAACCGCGGGTTCAGTGGGTTGAGGCTGACATCGACGCCGAAGTTACCGATGGTCACTGGCTGCTCGATGCTGCTGCCGACGCCGATGGTCGCCACATTGCTCGGGTTGCCGGCAGGGTCCTCACCGGTCACGGAGACTTGGGCATTGAGCAGTTGGTCCAGGGTAAGGTCTATGTCCAGGTCGGTGAGCAGGTTCAGCGAAGCCAGCCCGCTGTTGTCGGCAGTTACCGTGGCGGTGGCAGTGACCCCGCCGACGTCCACGGTGACCGTCAGTTCGGTGCCCGGATCGGTGGAGATGGTCAGGATGCTGCCCACCAGCGACAGCACCGGTGTTGAAGGCGGAATGGTGTCGACGGTGAACGGCACCGGGTTCGACGCGATACCGCCATTGATATCGGCGGTGACGGTCGAGGCGCCCTCCGGGAACGGCCCCATGCCATCGCCAGGGGGTATGGTCACGGTGACGCTGCCGGCCAGGATGTCGCCGGCAGTGATGGTGTGCGTTACCTGCGTCTCATAACCGTTCTGCCCGGCGAACGCGACGGTGATCACCTGGCCGACCTGCATGGTCGGGCGGATCGTCACGTCGACCTGGATGCCGTCGCTGATCTCGGCAGCGTTGATCCAGGTATCGGCTGCCTCCGGTACGCTGATGGTCGGCGGAGCCAGGTCCGGCGCGTTGATCGTTGCCGGGCCGCTGAGGTTGCCGGCAGCGTCGGCGGTGACCCCGCTGATCAGCTCGCCGGTGATCAGCGGTGGTGCCAACGGCAGGCTGAAGTTACCGGCGCCGTCGACATTCACCGTGATCGGGTTGGCGGTATCGCCGTCGATCACGAGGCGCACCTGGCTGTTCGGCTCGGCGGTACCGGTCAGCAGCGCACCGTCGGCACTGATGCTCAGCAGCGGCGCCGACGGCGCCACCGTGTCGACCGTGGTACTGGCCGGGCCACTGCTGTTGCCGGCGGCGTCCTGGGCCACCGCGGTGACCACCGTGCCATTGGCCAGCGGCGTGGTTGGGGTGAAGCTCCAGTCGCCACTGCCGTCGGCGGTCGTCTCGCCGATCGGGTTGCCGCCACCATCGGTGAGGATGACGGTGGCGCCGGGCTCAGCGGTACCCGTGAGGACCACACCATTGCTCGGCTCGATGGTCGGCGCGCCCGGGGCGATAGCGTCAACGGTGACGCTGCTCGGCCCGCTGGCATTGCCGGCCGGGTCCTGGGCCACGGCGTTGACCACTGTGCCGTTGGCCAGCGGGGTTGCAGGCGTAAAGGTCCAGTTGCCACTGCCGTCGGCGGTCGTCTCACCGATCGGGTTGCCGTTGCCGTCGGTGAGGATCACCTTGGCTCCGGCTTCGGCGGTACCACTGATCTCGGTGCCATTGCTCGGCTCGATCGTCGGCTGGCCTGGGGCTACGGCATCAACCGTGGTGCTGACCTGTGGGGTGCTGGTGTTGCCGGCGGCGTCCTGAGCCACGGCGTTGATCACCGTGCCGTTGGCCAGAGGCGCACCAGGCGTAAAGGTCCAGTTGCCACTGCCATCGGCGGTCGTCTCGCCGATCGGGTTGCCGTTGCCGTCGGTGAGGATCACCTTGGCCCCGGCCTCAGCACTACCAGTGATCACGGCCCCGTTGCTCGGGTCGATCGTCGGCTGGCCAGGTGCGACTGAATCCACCGTGGTGCTGCCCTGCAGGCTGGTATTGCCGGCCACGTCCTGGGCAACGGCGATGATCACTGTACCGTTGGCCAGCGGAGTCGCAGGCGTGAAGGTCCAATTGCCACTGCCGTCGGCGGTCGTCTCGCCGATCGGATTACCGCTACCGTCAGTGAGAATCACCTTGGCACCTACTTCGGCGGTACCAGTGATCACCACCCCGTTGCTTGGATTGACGATCGGCGCGGCCGGGGCAATTGCGTCAACGGTGACGCTGGCCGGCCCGCTGGTATTGCCGGCCGGGTCCTGGGCCACGGCGTTGATCACCGTGCCGTTGGCCAGCGGTGTGCCGGGTGTGAACGACCAGTTGCCGCTACCATCGGCGGTCGTCTCGCCGAGCGGGTTGCCGTTGCCATCGGTGAGGATCACCTTGGCTCCGGCTTCGGCGGTACCACTGATCTCGGTGCCATTGCTCGGCTCGATCGTCGGCTGGCCTGGGGCTACGGCATCAACCGTGGTGCTGACCTGTGGAGTGCTGGTGTTGCCGGCGCATCCTGAGCCACGGCATTGATCACCGTGCCGTTGGCAAGCGGAGTTGCAGGTGTGAAAGTCCAGTTACCGCTGCCATCGGCGGTAGTCTGGCCGATGGGGTTGCCGCTGCCGTCGGTGAGGATCACCTTGGCCCCGGCTTCAGCGGTACCAGTGATCACTACCCCGTTGCTCGGGTTGATGATCGGTGCGGCCGGGGCGATGGCATCAACGGTGGCGCTGGTCGGCCCGCTGGTATTGCCGGACGGGTCCTGGGCCACGGCATTGATCACCGTGCCGTTCGCCAGCGGAACTGTAGGCGTGAAGGCCCAGTTGCCACTGCCGTCGGCCGTCGTCTCGCCAATCGGGTTGCCGCTACCGTCAGTGAGAATCACCTTGGCCCCTATTTCGGCGGTACCACTGATCACCACCCCGTTGCTCGGGTTGATGATCGGTGCAGCCGGGGCGATTGCGTCAACGGTGACGCTGGCCGGCCCGCTGGTATTGCCGGCCGGGTCCTGGGCCACGGCGTTGATCACCGTGCCGTTGGCCAGCGGCGTGCCAGGTGTGAACGACCAGTTACCACTGCCATCGGCGGTAGTCTCGCCGATCGGGTTGCCGCTGCCGTCGGTGAGGATCACCTTGGCCCCGGCTTCGGCGGTACCGCTGATTTCCGTGCCGTTGCTCGGTTCGACCACCGGTGCGGCCGGCGCAACGCCGTCCACGGTAATGACCGCTGGCGCACTATCGGTCCCACCGGGGTTACGTGCCACAGCGTTGACCACAGTGCCATCCGGCAGCGGTATACCGGGCGTGAACGACCAGTTGCCGCTGCCGTCGGCGGTGACCTGGCCGATCGGGTTGCCGTTGCCGTCGGTGAGGGTAATGGTGTTACCCGCATCCGCGGTACCGCTGATCACCGAGCCGTTGCTCGGATCGACCTGCGGAATCGACGGCAGCGACGAGTCCACGGTAGTGCTACCGGGGGCACCAGTATTACCGGCGGCATCAGTCGCCGTAGCGTTGACCACGGTGCCGTTGGGCAGTTGCGTGCTGGGTACGAACGTCCAGTTACCGCTACCGTCAGCGGTGACCTCGCCAATGGGATTACCGTTGCCGTCGGTGAGGGTCACGGTGCTGTTCGGCTCGGCAGTACCGTTGATCACGTTGCCGTTGCTCGGATTGACCACCGGCGCGGCAGGTGCGATCGAATCCACGGTGGTGGTGCCCTGTGGGCCGGTGTTCCCAGCCGGGTCGGTCGCCGTGGCGTTGACCACTGTGCCGTTGGCCAGCGGCGTACCAGGGCTGTAGCTCCAGTTGCCGCTGCCGTCGGCGGTGGTTTGGCCGATGGGGTTGCCGCTGCCATCGGTCAGGGTGATGGTACTGCCCGGTTCGGCGGTGCCGCTGATTTCGCTGCCGTTGCTCGGTTCGACCACTGGAGCCGCCGGGGCTACCGAGTCCACCGTGGTGGAGGCCTGCGGACCGGTGTTGCCGGTCGGGTCGGTTGCCGTGGCGATGATCACGGTGCCGTTGGCCAGCGGCGAGCCGGGGGTGAAGCTCCAGTTGCCGCTGCCGTCAGCGGTGACCTGGCCGATCGGGTTGCCGCTGCCATTGGTGAGTGTGACGGTAGCACCCGCTTCGGCAGTCCCGCTGATGGTCGTCCCGTTACTAGGATCGATTACCGGTGCAGCCGGCGCGCTGGAGTCGACCGTGACCGTCGCTGTCGGGCTGGTGTTGCCAGCCGGGTCGCTCGCCGTCGCATTGACCACGGTGCCATTGGGCAGTGGTGTGGCTGGGGTGAACGTCCAGTTGCCGCTACCGTCGGCAGTGGCTTCGCCAATCGGGTTACCACTGCCGTCAGTGAGGGTCACGGTGCTGTTCGGCTCGGCAGTACCGCTGAGGCTGCTGCCGTTGCTGAGATTGATGGTGGGTGTACCCGGCGCCACGCCGTCTACGGTGGTGCTGCCCTGCCCGCTGGTATTGCCAGCCGGGTCGGTCGCCGTGGCGTTGACCACGGTACCGTCGGCCAGCGGCGTACCAGGGCTGTAGCTCCAGTTGCCGCTGCCGTCGGCGGTGGTTTGGCCGATGGGGTTGCCGCTGCCATCGGTCAGGGTGATGGTACTGCCCGGCTCGGCGGTGCCGCTGATTTCGCTGCCGTTGCTCGGTTCGACCACTGGAGCCGCCGGGGCTACCGAATCCACCGTGGTGGCGGCCTGCGGACCGGTGTTGCCGGTCGGGTCGGTTGCCGTGGCGATGATTACGGTGCCGTTGGCCAGCGGCGAGCCGGGGGTGAAGCTCCAGTTGCCGCTGCCGTCGGCGGTGACCTGGCCGATCGGGTTGCCGCTGCCATTGGTGAGTGTGACGGTAGCACCCGCTTCGGCAGTCCCGCTGATGGTCGTCCCGTTACTAGGATCGATTACCGGTGCAGCCGGCGCGCTGGAGTCGACCGTGACCGTCGCTGCCGGGCTGGTGTTGCCAGCCGGGTCGCTCGCCGTCGCATTGACCACGGTGCCATTGGGCAGTGGTGTGGCTGGGGTGAACGTCCAGTTGCCGCTACCGTCGGCAGTGGCTTCGCCAATCGGGTTACCGCTGCCGTCAGTGAGGGTCACGGTGCTGTTCGGCTCGGCAGTACCGCTGAGGCTGCTGCCGTTGCTGAGATTGATGGTGGGTGTACCCGGCGCCACGCCGTCTACGGTGGTGCTGCCCTGCCCGCTGGTATTGCCAGCCGGGTCGGTCGCCGTGGCGTTGACCACGGTACCGTCGGCCAGCGGCGTACCAGGGCTGTAGCTCCAGTTGCCGCTGCCGTCGGCGGTGGTTTGGCCGATGGGGTTGCCGCTGCCATCGGTCAGGGTGATGGTACTGCCCGGCTCGGCGGTGCCGCTGATTTCGCTGCCGTTGCTCGGTTCGACCACTGGAGCCGCCGGGGCTACCGAATCCACCGTGGTGGCGGCCTGCGGACCGGTGTTGCCGGTCGGGTCGGTTGCCGTGGCGATGATTACGGTGCCGTTGGCCAGCGGCGAGCCGGGGGTGAAGCTCCAGTTGCCGCTGCCGTCGGCGGTGACCTGGCCGATCGGGTTGCCGCTGCCATTGGTGAGTGTGACGGTAGCACCCGCTTCGGCAGTCCCGCTGATGGTCGTCCCGTTACTAGGATCGATTACCGGTGCAGCCGGCGCGCTGGAGTCGACCGTGACCGTCGCTGCCGGGCTGGTGTTGCCAGCCGGGTCGCTCGCCGTCGCATTGACCACGGTGCCATTGGGCAGTGGTGTGGCTGGGGTGAACGTCCAGTTGCCGCTGCCATCGGCAGTGGCTTCGCCAATCGGGTTACCACTGCCGTCAGTGAGGGTCACAGTGCTGTTCGGCTCGGCAGTACCGCTGAGGCTGCTGCCGTTGCTGAGATTGATGGTGGGTGTACCCGGCGCCACGCCGTCTACGGTGGTGCTGCCCTGCCCGCTGGTATTACCAGCCGGGTCGGTCGCCGTGGCGTTGACCACGGTACCGTCGGCCAGCGGCGTACCAGGGCTGTAGCTCCAGTTGCCGCTGCCGTCGGCGGTGGTTTGGCCGATGGGGTTGCCGCTGCCATCGGTCAGGGTGATGGTACTGCCCGGCTCGGCGGTGCCGCTGATTTCGCTGCCGTTGCTCGGTTCGACCACTGGAGCCGCCGGGGCTACCGAATCCACTGTGGTGGTCGATGGAGCACTGGTGTTGCCGGCTGCGTCCCGCGCCACCACGTTGACCACAGTGCCGTTTGCCAGCGGCGTGGTCGGGACATAGCTCCAGTTGCCACTGCCATCGGCTACTACCTGGCCGATCGGATTACCGCTGCCGTCGGTGAGGGTCACGGTGCTGTTCGGCTCGGCAGTACCGTTGATCACGGTGCCGTTGCTCGGATTGATCGTGGGTGCCGAAGGTGCCACGCCATCGATCACGGTGCTGGCGGGCGGGCTGCTGTTGCCGGCGGCATCCGTGACCACCGCATTAACCACTGTTCCATCAGGCAGTTGGGTATCCGTGGGATATGACCAGTTGCCATTGCCATCGGCTGTAGCGTGGCCGATTGGGTTGCCGTTGCCGTCGGTGAGGACCACGGTACTGCCTGGCTCGGCTGTACCGCTGAGGCTGCTACCGTCGCTCAGGTTGATGGTGGGCGCACCCGGCGCCACGCTATCCACGGTGGTGCTGCCCTGCCCGCTGGTATTACCGGCCGCATCGGTCGCGGTGGCGTTCACCACGGTACCGTCTGGCAGCGGTGTCGCCGGGGTGTAGCTCCAGTTGCCGTTGCCATCGGCAGTCACCTGGCCGATCGGGTTACCGCTGCCATCGGTGATGGTCACGGCGCTGTTCGGCTCGGCGGTACCGCTAAGCTCGGTACCGTTGCTCGGATTGATCACGGGTGCCGCTGGCGCCACACCATCAATAATGGTGCTGGCGGGCGGGCCGCTGTTACCGGCGGCATCCACGACCACCGCTTTGACCACCGTGCCATCGGGCAGTGGGCTATCGGGTGTGTACGACCAGTTGCCGTTGCCGTCGGCGGTAGTCTGGCCGATGGGGTTGCCGTTGCCGTCGGTAAGCAGCACGGTGCTGCCCGGCTCGGCGGTACCGCTGAGGCTGGAGCCGTTGCTCGGGTTGATGTGCGGCGCATCAGGGAAGTCAGGGGCCTGCACGGTAGCGGGCGGGCTGCTATTGCCGGACGGATCGGTCACCACCACGGAAACCGTTTCGCCGTTGGTCAGTGGCGGATTCAGCGGAATCTGGAATTTGCCGTCGGGGCCGACGACCACGCTGACGTCGGTTTCTCCATCGCCATTGCTGTCGATGCCCACGGTGGCGCCCGGCTCGGCCGTGCCGCTGATGCTGCTGCCATCCGGGGCAATTTGCAACCCGCTGGCCGGCGCCGGGGCCGAAGTATCGGGCGGCACACTGCTGTCACCGCCACCACCACCGCCACCACCGCCATTGCTGTTGGCGATCGCGACGCCGCCACCAATGATCGCAGCGCCAGCCAGAAGTGCAGCACCGGGGCTGAGCCCGCCAATGGTGCTGTCGGCGCCAGTGAGTGACTCGAACCCGGCCGGCGTTTCCTGGGGTACATAACCCGCCACCAGCGGCCCATCGGCAGCGACCGGCGGCAGGTCGACGGCCAGCAGCTTGTCCCGGTCTACCAGGTACAACTGGCTTGCAGGCTGCCCCTCGACATAGAAGTTGGCAATGCGCAGGCTTTCGCCACTCTTCAGCTGTACGATCAGATCGGCACCGCTCTTCGTGTAGCCCGACACACCTTCCGGAGCAATGTCCAGAACAATGTTACTGCTCTGGGTAAGAGTCAGGATTCCGTTGTTGGGGATTGCGATGGGGGCGGCAGAAGTAACACTTTGAGCGAGGGGAGATACCTTGGCCTGAATCGACATACCTGACAGTCCTTTTGTCTACAGCACGACTGAGCGGTCGCGCTCATATCTCCAGAAATAGCACGCTGCTCATAAAACGCCAGCCGGTTTATTACAAATAACTTGCGAGCCCTCCCAACTTTGACGAGAACGCCAGTCGCAATTGATTTCTTGATCGAAAGTAGAAGCTTATTTTGGATTAATACGAATGGAGAGTAACCCCCCATTTTGATAGATGCGATTGGATGACACCCCACTGCCGCCCCATCCAATTGAACATGGGCATGTAAACTCGCCGGCAATGGAGATGAGGAAATCGCGATGAACGACTTGGAAACCGAGCCGCCCCGAGACGAGATACCGGCATGCACCACTCATCGAGCGGCTTGTTCAGTATTTGCTCTAGTTGAACTTGAGATTGGCCACCTTGCTCAGTGCCCACCCACTGAACACGTAGAACGCATCCAGGTAGAAGCGCCCTTCGTAGTTGGGCAGCGGCTCACGATTCAACAACAGTTCGGGCATGTCGGGCGAAGGGGGAAACAGCGCATAGAAACCGTTGGGCAACACCGCCAACGCAATGAGCAGCAGGTAGGTCACGGCCCGCAGCATGCTGGCGTGGCTATCGGACTGTTCGGCCCATTTCAGGCCGAACCAGGCGATCAGGCCGGCAACGGGCAACACCCAGAAATGCGTGGGCATCCCAATGAACATCTCAGCAACAACGCTTCTGGTTTCCAACTTGGTGTTCTCCGTTCAAATGAGCGGATTATTGCGGCTGGGGGCGGCAAATGCAAAAAGCCCGCTCTCGAGGGCGGGCCTTTTGCATCAAGGGTCAGATGATCATGCTTTCGAACACATCAGCGCGGCGTCCAGCAGCCTGCCATGGTCGTACCAGGCATCACGTTGATAGGCCGCGAACTGGCGCCGGGCTCCCGTGCCCCGCACCTCGACCAGGCCACCCGCCGTGTCGGGGTCGGTGCTATCGACAAACAGCCTGACCGAGTTATCGCCATCGACCTGGTAGGTTTTCACATTCCCTTGAAGCTCGCTTTTGACGCACCCCAGGTACGCCGGCGTACTTCTTTCCGTGGCCCCGGCTGCATACCCATGGCCTTGACGCACATCGGGGTCATGCGCACAGCCTGTCATGAACAGTGTGGCGAAGGTGGACATCAATATTGCACCTGCTACCGATCTTGAACTTTTCACGCGACACGCTCCTGCCACCCCATCGAGTAACTTGGGAAGTGTTGCCGAACTGCATGCCCCTTTTTTTGTTTTAGTTTGGCCATGTTACTGCTCAATTTTAGCCGGGCAATATGCCTGTTTGCTATATCGGCTCCAGGGCGGGCTTTACCCGCGAAGTTAAACTTCGTTCATGGATCAGCGGGCAAGTTGCAGGCAAGCCAGCCTGGGCGAGCATGCGTTGTCTTGCAGTGTGTTCGCACAGGCGTGGCCGCAAGCGGAAGGGATTACTGGGTGCATCAATAGCGGCGGTAGTCCTGACCACCATGGTAGCCGTCGTTGAAATGCCGGTGATGGCCGCCGCCGTGATGCCCACCGTGGTGCCAATATGGCCAGCAACCACCGAGCAGCAGCAACCCTGACAACACTACGACCCATACAGTCTTGCGTTTCATGTGCGTACCTCCGGCCAGGTGAAACCAGGCCTTGCTTACGTTGGACCGCACAAAGGTGGGATGTTCAGGCAGAGGTACGCCGCTGGTGATCTTGCGGGCAAGAGTTCAGCTGGCGGTCGACTCAAAGGACGTGCAGCGCCATGTGGCCATGAACCAGACAGTGGGCGGACAAAATTTGTCCCAAAACCGGGTAGTCTCTGCAGATGACCCCGATTTCGGGTACAACCAGGCCCACAAATGGGGGTCAGGCGATGGCCTTGAGAAACACAAATGTCGCCGCCAGATCCAGGACCAGCACAGCAACCACAACGAAGATCATGTAGTAGCGGTCATTCTGAGTCATTTCTGCGTACTCCGCATGATCGATGCCCCAGGGTCGCAGCAATTTGCATTCCACTTCCCTGGTGCTCTCAGGCCAACCGGGCCTGATGGATGGGCAGTTCGACCCTGAATGTCGTACCGACTCCCACCTCGCTGTCTACGCGGATCTCGCCACCATGACGCTTGATGATTCCGTACGAAAGTGACAATCCCAGCCCGGTGCCCTGGCCGATGGGCTTCGTCGTGTAGAACGGATCGAAGATCTTTTGCAGGCTTTCGCCAGGAATGCCACAACCATTGTCTGCGACTTCGATCCATACCCACTTGTCACTGGCACCGGTTCGCAGGGTAATTCTGCCACGCTCGGCCCCCATCGCCTGGGTGGCATTGACCAGCAGATTCATGATTACCTGATTGATCTGTGAAGGCAGGCATTCGACCGGCGGCAATGGGCTGTAATCCTTGACAAGGTCCGCCTTGTGCCTGAGTTCGCTGGCAACGATGTTCAGCGTTGACTCTATGCCTTGATGCAAGTCTGACACTTGCCAGTCATGGCTGGTCTCTACTCGCGAAAAGTCCTTGAGGTCCTTGACGATCCGCGCAACGCGGCTGATACCGTCCTTGGATTCGCGGATCAGCGCCGGAATATCCTCCAGCAAGTAATCCAGCTCGATTTCCGTGCGCAACTTCGCCAGCTCCGCGCCGAGCGCGTTCGGAACCAGGGTATTTTCCGCGTCAGCATATGCCTTCAGCATGTCCTGCAAACGGCCGAAATAGTCGTCCAGTGCACCGAGGTTGGAAGAGACAAACCCAATCGGGTTGTTGACTTCATGGGCTACGCCGGCTGCCAGTTGACCGAGCGAGGCGAGCTTTTCGGACTGGACCAACTGGTTCTCGAGCAATCGGCGTTCATCCACCTCGCGCTGCAGTGCTGCGCTGGCTTGGGTAAGTGCCTGGGTACGCCGTTCGACCCGCTGTTCCAATTCGTCGTTGGCACTCACCAGCGCTCGGTTTACACGGTTTATTTCGGCGTAGCTACGCATCAGCCACATCCCCATGTACAGCAATAGCAATACCAGCAGGGTGGAAAACACCAACAGGTAGAAATGGTATCGCTGAGCCGTCAGCGCTGCTGCTTGCTCGTCACGGTCCAGCATCAGCGCAATGGCGTCCAGACTCTCGGCGATCGGAACCGCCTCGATCGCTTCAAGTAGTTGATCGACCTTGGGTTGCTCACGAAGAATCAACTCAATGTGTTTGCTGATGGTATCGATGGGCACCTGAAAATTGACAGGCAAGCGCTCCTTGTTGACCGAAAGGTTGTTCAGTCCGACAAGGATGTCGGCAGCTTTTTCATCTGTTGTGGCATGGGCAAACTCAAGGCTGCTCAGCATCAGGTCGTAGGTATCGCTGGTGATTCTGCGCAGACGCACTGTATCGGCATCAACCAATCGACGAAGGTGCACCTGTATCACATCGGCCGCAGCCGGGAGAAAAGCCAGGGAATTTCGCAGGATCGCATTGTGCGTCTTGAAGCGCGAGACCAGCAGGACCTTGTCGTCAAAGGCCTGTTGGTAATCGCGAAAAGCCTTTTGCCAAGCGAGCATTTCTGTTTTTTGATGACGCCCTTCCAGCGTGCCGAACTCCCGCCATAGGCGCTTCATTTCAATCAACGGCAGCACCAGCGGGTCGTAGTTGTAATTGGTGGTGGTGCGCGCCTTGAGCACTGCCCCCTCCCACTGTGCATCGTACTGCTTGATCTGGCGAATCAGATCGCGCGCCTGGGCGTAGTTGCCACTCTCATCGGACCTGGACATCCAGTACAGGTAGACCAGCACGGAAGCCAGCGACATGGCGCACGCAGCCAACAGCAGCAGACTGCGCCGAGCGTTCAACCTCATAGCGGTTTACCCTCCCATTGGCCGGTGAGGGTCTGGAGAAACTTGATGATCAGCGCTTTATCATCGTCGCTCGGCGTACGTCCCAACTGATAATGAAACATGGCATCGACGGCTGCTTCCAAGGTGGGCGCCGAACCATCATGAAAGTAAGGGGCAGTCACCTCCACGTTTCGCAGGCTTGGAACTTTGAACAGGTGGAGATCGTCCGGATCACCTGTCACGTTGTAGAGCCCCTGATCTGCCAAGGTAACACTGCCACGGTTGGTGAAATAATCATCGAAAACACCGAACTTCTGCAGCATGTTGCCGCCGATATTCACACCCTGGTGGCAGGCTATACAACCGTACTCCTGGAAGCGCTGATAGCCATGCTTCTCTTCCAGGCTGAGGCTGCTGGTATCTCCTTTCAGATAGCGATCGAAGCGTGAATCGGGTGTCAGCAGGGTACGCTGGTACGTAACCAGGGCATCTTTGACATCGATGGCGGTCACTGGTTTGCCATAGGCTTCGGCGAACCCCGTCTGGTAAGCCGGATCGTCAGCAATTCGTTGGACCACGGTAGCCCAGCCATCTTCTTTGCCGTCCGTATTACCGGTTGCCAGGTGCACCAGGCCGTCAAACGATTGCGCGCGCCCATCCCAGAACTGCAGGAAGTTCAGGCTGGCGTTGAAGACGCTGGGTGTGTGAACTGGCAAGGGTTTGCCATCTGCACCAGGCGAGCGCGCCTGCCCGTCCGCGCCACCACGATCCAGGCGATGGCAATCAGCACAGGACTGGCTGTTATCGAGGGACAATCGCGAGTCATTGAACAGTTTGCGCCCCAGTTCCACCCGGGCAGGGTCAAGCTCAGGCACCGCCGGCAATGGCGTGAGCGGCCCACCAATGCTCTGGGCCAGCACCCATGCCGGCAAAACCACAAGCATCGAGACAACGATGCGAACCTGCAGACAAGTCGGCACAGCACAACCCTCCCTGGCGAGATGCACCTGCCTCCGAGCATAGTGAGGCCAACAGACAAAAGCTAACGGCGGGGGCAAATATCATCTAGGCTGTGGCCAGGGAGTAGTCTGGCCGAGACCGGCAGGGAGGGACCCATGGAGCTACCCGTTACCGATGGCGCAGCAGACAAGCCGGTGATACTTCTGGTTGACGACGAGCCCTCGATTCTCAGCAGCCTTCGTCGTCTACTTCGCAACCAACCCTACGAACTCCTCCTTGCCGAAAGCGGTGCCGACGCCCTGCAACTGCTCCAACAACGCCCGATCAATCTGGTGATGAGTGATGCGCGCATGCCAAACATGGACGGGGCAACACTGTTGGCCCACGTACATGAGCGTTTTCCCGACACGTTGCGCATTCTGCTTACGGGGTACGCTGACACGGACACCATCGCAAAAGCCATCAATGATGGGCACATCTATCGTTACATCAGCAAACCCTGGAATGATGAAGAGCTGTTGGTCACCTTGCGCCAGGCATTGGCCCACCAACATTCGGAAAGCGAGCGAAAACGCCTGGAACAGCTGACTCAGGTTCAGATCACGCAACTCAAGGCGCTTAACGAAAGCCTTGAACAGCGTGTAGCGGCGCGCACCGCCGAACTGCAGCAAACTGCCGACATGCTTGACCTTGCCTATGAAGAACTCAAGCGCAGTTACGTGACCACCACCGAGTTCTTTTCGCAGTTGGGCAACATGCGTCTGCCCAAGGCCAAGCAGACCAACCGGCAAGTCATAGAATTGATACGGGTGTATTGCACCAGCCATGGACTGGACGAAGGTACCTGTCGCAACCTGACCATGGCTGCAGCCCTCTACAACATCGGCAAGATGAGCTGGACCGACAACATGCTCACCTGCCCCGCCGATCTCATACCTTCACAAGAGCGCGAACTGTACCGGTCGTACCCGAAACAGAGCGAAGCGCTGGTCATGACCCTGGAGCCAATAAAAGAAGCCGCACAACTCATACTTCACCACCAGGAGCGCTGGGATGGCAGCGGTTTTCCGGATCACCTGAAGGGAGTGGCAATTCCACTGGGCGCCCGCTGGTTGAAAATGGCTGTGGATTTCATCGAATTGCAGCGCGGACTGGTTCTGGATCGCCAGCTCAATAGCGATGAGGCACTGCTCTACATACGCAAGCATGCTGGAAAGCTGTATGACCCAGATCTGGTGGAAGACTTCGTCAATGTCTGTGCCGCGTACATGCGCGACATTACCTTGACCGACCCGGCGATCAAGGTGTTGAGCACGCACGAACTGGCAGAGGGCATGATACTGGCCCGCAACCTAAATGCCGACAATGGCATGCTGCTATTGAATACCGGCAAGGTACTGAGCGGTCCGCTGGTGAAAAAACTGATTGCCTTCGAAGAAATGGAAGGTGGCAGATACAGCGTGTTCGTCAGGGTTCCCGAGCAGGCAGGCAGCCTGCAGCCATCGCCCGCAACGGCAGGCTGACCCCGTTGCGGGCAGGTGCTGAAATCCGTTCGTCATGCATCGTGGCAAGCGGGGTGCCTGGCCGTCCCCGTATGACTGCCGGCACGACTACCAGCCAACGGCTATCCTTCAGGTTTCGGTAGGAGGGCGTATGTGCGGAAGGCTCAGCCAGTACCGTGGCATACATGACTTCGTTGAAACCCTGAGCCTGCCAGAGGCCTGGCGGAACAACGTCGGCGACCAGCCGCTTGGCCGGTACAACATCGCGCCGACCACGCCGGTGGCAGTACTGCGGATGGATGATGCAGGCCCACGAGCGGACCTGGTGAAGTGGGGATGGCGGCCGCACTGGGCGAATGATCGCGCTGCGCCGATCAACGCCCGCGTCGAGAAGGTGGCGCATGGTCCATTCTTCCGGGAGATCTGGCCACACCGGGCCATCACCCCAATCGACGGCTGGTACGAATGGGTTGATGAAGGTGGGCCGAAGAAGCAGCCGTACTACATCCGCCGCCAGGATGGGCGCCCTGCCCTTTGTGCCTCGATCGGCCAGTTCACCGGCACAGAGCGCGACGGGTTCGTCATCATCACCGCCGACGCTCAGGGCGGAATGGTCGACGTTCACGACCGCCGGCCTGTCGTGTTGTCGCCAGAACTGGCGTACGAGTGGATCGCGGCAGCAATGCCGAGCGAGCGCGCAGAACAACTGGTGCTCAACCTGGGTGAGCCGGCCGAAGCCTTCGACTGGTACCGGGTGGGTATCGCCGTGGGGAATGTGCGTAACCAAGGTGCCGAGCTGATAAACCCGCTTCAATGAATGGAGGCAAATCCTTTCCGCGCGCTTTGGTATCAGAAATCGACCTGTACGGAACCCGTTTGAACAGCTTGGACAGAAACCACGGGCCAATCACCACTTTCGGGCGACTGCTCATTCCCCCATCACCAACGTCAATCCCGCTCGGCTCTTTGGCTGGCCTCCGGAGGGGAGTACGCCATGCGATACTCGCCAAGTCGACGAAAAGGTGACTGCTTTATCCAGGGCTGAGCCTTGTGCAGAATAAACAGCTGTAAAGCCCAGAAGCCAAGGCAGAAGGTTGTTCTTCCGCCATTCTCCAACGGCATTTCATAAGACAGTGCCACGCCAGCGAACATGATGCTGACAAAGAAGAAACCGCTGGCCAGGGCATTCGCCAGAAAATTGAGCCTGGGCCATTGTTCTGGCAGCAGCTCCAGCGGCCCCAGCGCGATCAGAGCAATGCCGAAAGGCACCGAATACATGATAAATGACGCGGATGGGTCCCCGTATCGCAGGATCGCTATCCACATCGCCAGGCAAACGAACGCTGCCGTCGGAGATCTAGTCGGCTTTATTCGTAAGCCAAACGTCCTGAACCTTCGCAACAAACCCATTACCAATCTCCCTGTTTGGTAAGCGGAGGAAGCATATCACCCCCTTTCAACCAATGACTCCTCCCCGATCAGGCCAACACCTGGAGCATCCATGACGATTGAGTGGACCGCGCGCCAAACGGCGTGCTCAAGGCAAAGCGCATTTCGCCGAATCGCCATTGGTCATCCCGCCCGGGAAGAACGGTGAGCACGTAAAACCAGCACCATCAGTAGCGCCCGATCGTCAAGGGTCCGGGGATCAGATACCGCCCCCGTATAACTGCCGTCGCACCTATGCGACAATGTGCTCAATGTCTGGTCTCAATCCCGCATTCATCGCCCATCAGCTCGGGCATAGCGTGCAGATGCTCTTATCGACTCATGCGCGCTGGATTAACTCGTCCAACGACTGGCAGCAGCTGGAAAAGCTCCTGATTGGTCCGAAATGGGTCCGACGCTGCGAAGTAGTCACGTAAGTTATTGATAGGTAAGCCTCTTGATCTCCACCGCTAACATCACCATGCAGTTCGGCTCCAAGCCGCTGTTCGAAAACGTTTCCGTCAAATTCAACAACGGCAACCGCTACGGCCTGATCGGCGCCAACGGTTGCGGCAAGTCGACCTTCATGAAGATCCTCGGCGGTGACCTCGAACCGTCGGGCGGCCAGGTCATGCTCGAGCCGAACACGCGCCTGGGCAAGCTGCGCCAGGACCAGTTCGCCTATGAGGAATTCACCGTGATCGACACGGTGATCATGGGCCACGGCCAACTGTGGAAGGTCAAGGCCGAGCGCGATCGCATCTACTCGCTGCCGGAAATGACCGAGGAAGACGGCATGGCCGTCGCCGAGCTGGAAACCGAATTCGCCGAGATGGACGGCTACACCGCCGAATCACGCGCCGGTGAACTGCTGCTGGGCCTGGGTATTCCGCTGGAACAGCACTTCGGCCCGATGAGCGAGGTGGCTCCGGGCTGGAAGCTGCGTGTCCTGCTGGCCCAGGCGCTGTTCTCGGACCCGGACGTACTGCTGCTCGACGAGCCGACCAACCACCTGGACATCAACACCATCCGCTGGCTGGAGAACATCCTCACCGCGCGCAACAGCACCATGGTGATCATTTCCCACGACCGGCACTTCCTCAACAGTGTCTGCACCCACATGGCCGACCTGGACTACGGCGAGCTGCGCGTGTTCCCGGGCAACTACGACGAGTACATGACCGCTGCCACCCAGGCCCGCGAGCAGCTGCTGTCGGACAACGCCAAGAAGAAAGCCCAGATCGCCGAACTGCAGACCTTCGTCAGCCGCTTCTCGGCCAACGCCTCCAAGGCCAAGCAGGCCACCTCGCGGGCCAAGCAGATCGACAAGATCCAGCTGGCCGAGGTCAAGCCGTCGAGCCGGGTGAGCCCGTTCATCCGCTTCGAACAGACCAAGAAGCTGCACCGCCAGGCCGTCACCGTCGAAAAAATGGCCAAGGCCTTCGACGACAAAGTGCTGTTCAAGGACCTGGGCTTCACCATCGAGGCTGGCGAGCGCGTGGCGATCATCGGCCCCAACGGTATCGGCAAGACCACCCTGCTGCGCACCCTGGTCGGTGAAATGACCCCGGACAAGGGTGAAGTGAAGTGGACCGACAGCGCCGAGGTGGGCTACTACGCCCAGGACCACGCCCACGACTTCGAAGACGACATGACCCTGTTCGACTGGATGGGCCAGTGGACCTCCGGCGAGCAGGTGATCCGCGGCACCCTCGGGCGCATGCTGTTCTCCAACGACGAGATTCTCAAGTCGGTGAAGGTGATTTCCGGTGGTGAGCAAGGCCGCATGCTGTTCGGCAAGCTGATCCTGCAAAAGCCGAACGTGCTGGTGATGGACGAGCCGACCAACCACCTGGACATGGAATCGATCGAAGCGCTGAACCTGGCGCTGGAGAACTACCCGGGCACCCTGCTGTTCGTCAGCCATGACCGTGAGTTCGTGTCTTCGCTGGCCACGCGCATCATCGAGCTGTCGGCTGATGGCGTGGTGGACTTCAGCGGTACCTACGACGATTACCTGCGTAGCCAGGGTGTGCTGGTCTGATTGATGGAGCGGCCTGGCCATCTTGTATGGCTGGGCCGGCCTCTTCGCGGGCACGCCCGCGAAGAATTCACCGCCGATCCACGGGCTGGCACTGCCCGACGAATAATTCGTTAGCCTGCTTTCATTTCTTTCGCGCAACGGCCATGATGGGGCCACGCCCAACCGCCCGCCCGCGAACGAGCCCATGACCGCGCAACAGCCTGCTCCCGCCAGTAACACGCTGCAAATCACTCTGCAGATCCTGTCGATCGTTTTCTACACCTTCATCGCCTTCCTCTGCATCGGCCTGCCGATCGCCGTGCTGCCCAGCCATGTGCATGACCAACTGGGGTTTGGCGCGGTGGTCGCCGGGCTGACCATTGGCCTGCAATACCTGGCCACGCTACTCAGCCGCCCGTTTGCCGGGCGCGTGGCCGATACCCTGGGGGGCAAGCAGGCCATTCGCTTCGGCTTGCTGGGGATTGCCGGCTGCGGGGTGTTGACCCTGCTCTCGGCCTGGACCCTGACGCTTCCGCTGCTGAGCCTGGTGCTGTTGCTCGGCGGGCGCCTGCTGCTGGGCATCGCCCAAGGGCTGATCGGCGTAGCCACGCTGAGCTGGGGCATCAGCCAGGTCGGCCCCGAACACACCGCCAGGGTGATTTCGTGGAACGGTATCGCCTCCTATGGCGCCATCGCCATTGGTGCCCCCTTGGGTGTACTGGCCGTCGACGGGCTGGACTTCAGCGTGCTGGGGCCGGCATTGCTGGTGCTGGCGGTATCTGCCCTGCTGGTACTGCGCAAGCGGCCGGACGTGGTGGTGGTGCGCGGCGAGCGCCTGCCCTTCTGGTCGGCCTTCGGCCGGGTCTCACCGTGCGGTCTGGGCCTGACCCTTGCCTCTATTGGCTACGGTACCCTGACCACCTTCGTCACCCTGTATTACCTGGAGCGCGGCTGGGTGGGCGCAGCCTGGTGCCTGAGTGCCTTTGGCGTGTGCTTCATCATTTCCCGGCTGCTGTTCGTCAATGCGGTCAACCGCTTTGGTGGCTACAACGTGGCGGTCGCGTGCATGGCCACCGAAGTGCTCGGCCTGAGCCTGCTGTGGCTGGCACCGTCGCCGCCGTGGGCGCTGATCGGTGCCGGGCTTACCGGTTTCGGGCTGTCGCTGGTCTACCCGGCGCTGGGGGTTGAAGCGATCAAGCAGGTACCCAGCAGCAGCCGTGGTGCAGGGCTGGGGGCCTACGCCGTGTTCTTCGACATGGCCCTGGCCATCGCCGGGCCGGTGATGGGCGCAGTGGCCGCACATCTGGGCTATGCCTCGATCTTCTGTGTGGCCGCGTTGCTCGCCCTGGCCGGTGTCGGTCTAACGCTGTTGCTGGCGCGGCGCGCCACTCGCGGCTGAACGCTCGGCCGGCTCCGGCGCGCCCAACGCCTGGCTGAAGAACACCGCGGCTTCCTGCTGCAGGGAATGGTGGATGTGCCGACGATCCACACCTGCGGCGTCCTTGCACAGCGCCGGCATCCGCACGGACTGCTCGGCATCGCAATGGGCCATGAACACGAAGTGCCCGGCGCCGGCCAGCAGGCGATAGTCCGGTGTCACCGGCAACTTGCGGGCCAGGGCTTCGGCGTTGCGGTCCACCGCCACCAGCTGGTCGCTGTCGCCACTGTAGATCAGCGCCGGCACCTGCACCCCGGCCAGGGCATGGCGCCCGAACAGCAGGCTGAGCGGTGCCATGAGCATCACGGCCCCCACCCGCTGGTCGGCCTCTGGCACCAGCTCGCTGCGGTCGGCAATCAGTACACCGTGGGTCTTGCAGGCGTCGGCGTCGTCAGGGCGCTCCAGGCAGTACTTGCGCAGGCGGTCCAGGTCTGGGCGCGCGCCTGAGAGGATCAAGGCAGTTTCACCACCGGCCGAGTAGCCGATCACCCCAACCTTGCCACCGTTCAGATAAGGCCCCAGCAAGGCATCATCGCGGGCGGCCGTAATTGCGGCACTCACTTGCAGCGGCCGGCCGTACAGGTTGCTCAGGGTGCCCAGGCGGCTGTGGTCGCGGGCGTTGTCGCCGGGGTGCACCACCGCCACCACGATAAAACCCTGGCGCGCCAGCGACGTCGCCAGGTAATGCAAGGCCAGCGGGCTGCCGGTATTGCCGTGGGACAGCACCAGCAACGGGAACTGGCCCAATGCTACCGGCGCCTCTTCACTCACGTCGACCGGGTAGCCGTCTATCCGGCTGCTGCGGGTCTTGCCAATGGCCGGGTAGAACGCCAGCGCCTGCATGGGCCGGGCATCGACCGGGTCGGCCAGAGTCATGTGGTGCAGGCCGACAACCCAGGGTGCGGCCTCGGCATGGGCCAGAAGGCTACCGAGCAGGGCCAGCGCCAGCATGCAGCGAGAAAGAGTCATCGGCCGGCGGTTCCTTGCAGGGCGAAGAGATAGCCCAGCATAGAACCGCCCTGGGCTGCACAGGATGAAACCTGAATGAAACCGAAGTCATGCACTTCACGCCCGCGCCCTATGCATTTGCGCTTTTCGTCGAACCCGTGGCATAGATGCAGGTCCACGTTTCTACGTGACCGTTTCGCGCCATTTAAGGAGATTCACGCATGAGCAAGCCCGCCTACGTGCCACCCAAGGTCTGGCGCAACGACGCCGCGTCCGGTGGCCAGTTCGCCAGCATCAACCGCCCGGTTGCCGGCCCGACTCACGACAAGGACCTACCGCAGGGCAAGCACCCGCTGCAGCTGTACTCCCTGGCCACGCCCAATGGCGTGAAGGTCACCATCGCCCTCGAAGAGCTGCTTGCCCTGGGCCACCTTGGTGCCGAGTACGATGCCTGGTTGATCCGCATTGGCGAGGGCGACCAATTCTCCAGCGGCTTTGTCCAGGTAAACCCCAACTCGAAGATCCCCGCCCTGCTCGACCGCAGCGTCGAGCCGCCGGTGCGGGTGTTCGAGTCGGGGTCGATCCTGCTGTACCTGGCGGAAAAGTTCGGTGCCTTGCTGCCGAAAGCGCCAGCTGCACGCACCGAAAGCCTGAACTGGCTGTTCTGGCAAATGGGCGCGGCGCCATACCTGGGCGGCGGCTTTGGCCACTTCTATGTGTATGCGCCAGAAAAGTTCGAGTACGCGATCAACCGCTTCACCATGGAAGCCAAGCGTCAGCTGGATGTGCTCGACCGGCGCCTGGCCGAAAGCCGCTACCTGGGCGGCGAGGAATACAGCATCGCCGACATTGCCGTGTGGCCTTGGTATGGCCAGCTGGTACGCGGCAACCTGTATGGCGCGGCGGAGTTCCTGGCGGTGGACGAGTACAAGCATGTGCAGCGCTGGGCCGAGGAGATTGCCTTGCGCCCGGCGGTGCAGCGTGGCACACGGGTGAACCGGACCTGGGGGGATGAGGCCAGCCAGGTGCCGGAGCGGCATGCAGCGGCAGACCTGGACGAATAACACGGCCTCTTGTGGGAGCGGGTTTACCCGCGAATACCGGCGTAGCCCGGTGCCATCCACCGCAGCGCCTGCTTCGCGGGCATGCCTGCTCCCACAAGGCTCGGGCACGGCCGAGGGCTGCTGCTCAGCGAATCTGGTGCTTGTGCAGCAACCGATAGAAAGTCGGCCGCGATATACCTAGCACCTTGGCCGCCACACTCATGTTGTCACTGTGCCGGCTGAGTACATCGCACAGCGCCTGGCGCTCGGCTCGGTGCTTGTACTCTTCCAGCGTGCCCAGCGGTTGCTGTACCTGGTCCAGGGGCTGCAATCCAAGGTCCTGTGCCTCGATTTGCCGGCCTTCTGCGAGCACCAGCCCGCGCCTTACCCGGTTGGCCAACTCGCGGACATTGCCCGGCCAGTCATGCCGGCCCATGGCCGCCAAGGCATGCTCGCTGAACGAGCGCGGTCGACGCCCGGTTTCAAGACTGTAGAAATGGGCAAAATGACTGGCCAGCATCGACAGGTCGCCATGCCGGTCTCGCAGTGGTGCGGTCACTACCTGCAACACGTTCAGGCGGTAATACAGGTCTTCGCGAAAGCGCCCTTGCTCGATGGCCCTTTCCAGGTCCACGTGGGTAGCCGCCAGCACCCTGACATCCACCGGGATCGGCTGGCTGCCCCCCACGCGCTCGATGTGCTTTTCCTGCAGAAAGCGCAGCAGGTTGGCCTGCAACTCCAGCGGCAAATCGCCAATTTCGTCGAGAAACAGCGTGCCACCATGAGCCGCTTCGATGCGCCCGGCCTTGCGCTGATGAGCACCCGTGAAAGCGCCCTTTTCATGGCCGAACAGTTCCGACTGGATCAGGTGCTCGGGGATTGCCCCGCAGTTGATGGCAATGAACGGTTGCTCGCTGCGTTGCGACTGGCGATGCAGGGTGCGGGCCACCAGTTCCTTGCCGGTGCCGCTTTCTCCACAGATCAGCACCGGCGATTCAGTGGGCGCCAGCTTGCCCAGCAGCTTGCGCAGTTCACGGATCGGGCGGCTATCACCGAGCAGTTCGTGGCTCGTTTCATCCACCCTCGCCATCCCTTTGCCGCGCAGGCGCGCCATACCGAAGGCCCGGCCCAGCGTGACCTGAACGCGGGAAACGTCGAACGGCAAGGTGTGGAAGTCAAAGAACCATTCACAAACAAAATCGCCGACGGCCGGCATGCGCAGTTGTTCGGCGCTGAGCACGGCAATCCATTCGGTGTTGCTGCGTTTGATCAAGTCCTTGACCCCGTCCGGGCGCCTCAGGTGCGACGCCTGCAAGCGCAACAGGCCCACATCGCAGGGATGATCCAACGCGGCGTCGAGCATGCAGCTGTGCACATCCCAGCCTGCGCTGCGCAATCCGGGTAACAAACGATGGCAGTCATCGCAGGGGTCGACGATGAGCAAACGGCGTTGGGCGGCAAGCTGCTGCATGACCAATCCTTGGCGCCAGTTTTCAGTTTTTTGAAATAAAACAGTAAGTTGTGGCGCCCGATTAACAGTAGCAACTAAGTTGACGGTTCCCAGTACCGTCTGTCTGCCGAATCATTTTTTTACAATGCGTGACGGGAATTTTCGCACTTTATCGACATCACATGGCGGCATGGGCAAGAACGGATTCGACCTTGGCAAATTTTTTTACAACCAATGTGTGACTCGCCCCCGGACAACGAGCATCAGTACACATAACCCCGCGCTGCACTTCGCGATAACCGAGGCGACTTCGAAGCAACGCGGACTTTAACTGGATGTTTGGGACCATAGAGAGACCGAACCATGAATGCCCCGCTCCGTGTCAACGAAGCACTGCTGATTGCCGACCACGCCTTCGAACCTTTCCAGTGCGTAGCCTGGGATGCACCCAACGGTACTGGTGAACTGAGCCTGGCAGTGATCGACCGGACCAGCACCCGCATCGGCAGCAAGCAAGTGTCTTCGCGCATCTATTCCGACCCGGCCCAGTGGGCCAGCCTGATCGAGGAAGTGCGCGCCGAACTGTGCGAAAAAGGTTACGACCTGCAGCCGTGGTCAATGCCGAAATAATATCGGCCAGCAAACCAAGTGCGTGCGTCGCCACGCACTTGTACAACTTCCGGGTTGCTGTTCTGGCAACTTTTTCTTATTGCGGCATAGTGTCGCACCGGTGCTTTTTCAATCCACCAATCTGAACTGTTGCAGGTGCTGGTAATCCGCCTGAAGTTGCTGCGCCAGGCGCTGCGCACGGCCCAGGCGCACCGGCGCCAGTTCCATGTCCACCAACAGAGTGGCGCACGGCATCGGCTGCACGGTATTCCAGTGTTGCAGGCGACCATCGGTGAACACCAGGCAGCGTAACCCTTCTTCGGGGTGGGCCCGTTGCCGATCCTGCAACCAGTGCCGAGCCTGCTCCAGTGCAGCGATCAACGGCGTGCCACCACCAGCTCCCAAGGCTTGCAGCCACGGTTGCAAGGCGGCCGAGGCCTTCAGGCCGTGGCGCTGCCACTGCGGTGAGCGCCCGCTGGCGGTAAGCAGGGCCAACCGGGCACGTTGGCGGTAGGCTTGGTCGAACAGCGCCGCCAGCAGCCCTTTGGTTTGCGCCAACGCCTGGTGGCGACGGGTCGAGGCCGAAGCATCGACGATTACCAGCCACAGTTCTGCGGGCCTGGCCTGGCGTTGCTGCCAGCACAGGTCCTGGCGCTGGCGTGGCCGGCCCTTGAGCAGGGTCGGCAGCCAGGCCACCCGCCCGGCCGCAGCACTGCGCGCCCGGCCTCGGCTGGCACCGTATTGCTTACCTGCGCCTGCTTTGGCATCCGCCCCTTTGGCAGGTGACTGGGGGATGCTCAGGGCTTTTTTGCCCAGTTCGGCACCTCGCGGCGCGCGCCGCTGGCCACAGGCTGCGCCGGCATTGCGCCCCAGTCGCCCTGCCCGCCCTGTTCGCCAGGGTTGCCCGCGTCTTGTCGACCGGGTTGCTGTTCAGGCTGCTGCGGCGCCGCAGGCGGGTTGGCCTGGGGCGAAACGCGGCGGCGATGGCGCAAGGCGAACTCGGCCACTGCATCGACATCGGCCTCCTCGATGGCCTCGCCACCACGCCACGCACAGTGGGCGCGTGCGGCGCGCAGCCAGACCAGATCGGCGCGCAGCCCGTCGACCCCAGCGGCATAGCAGCGTTCGGTGATCCAGGCCAGCGCCTGGTCGTCCAGGGCAATGCCGGCCAGGGCCTGACGCGCCGCCTGGCAGCGCTCGCGCAATTGCGCCTGGGCCTCGGCCCATTGCGCGCAAAAGGCCTGCGGGTCGCTGTCGAAGGCCAGACGGCGGCGAATGATCTGCTGGCGCGCCTCAGGCTCGGGCAAGCCTTCCAGGGCCACATTGAGGCCAAAGCGGTCGAGCAACTGCGGGCGCAGTTCGCCCTCCTCCGGGTTCATGGTGCCGATCAGTACGAAGCGGGCACTGTGCCGGTGCGAGATGCCGTCGCGCTCGATGCGGTTGGTGCCGCTGGCTGCCACATCGAGCAGCAGGTCGACCAGGGTGTCGGGCAGCAGGTTCACCTCATCGACGTACAGCACGCCACCATCGGCCTGGGCCAGTACTCCTGGGGAGAACTGCGCCTTGCCCTGCCCCAGTGCGGCATCCAGGTCGAGGGTGCCGACCAACCGCTCTTCGCTGGCGCCCAGTGGCAGGGTCACGAACGGCCCCTCACCGAGCAGGTCGGCCAAGCCACGGGCCAGGGTACTCTTGGCCATGCCACGTGGCCCCTCGATCAACACGCCGCCGATCTTCGGGTCGATTGCGGTCAGGCACAGCGCCAGTTTCAGGTCATCGGCACCGACCACGGCCGCCAGTGGAAATTGCACGGGTTCACTCATTTCAAGCCTGTTCCTCGCCGTCGAGCAGTTGTTCCTCGAGGGCTTCACGGTAGTCGCCCGGTGCCTGCCACAGACCGCGCTGCTGGGCCTCCAGCAAACGCTCGGTAAGGTCGCGCAGGGCCTCGGGGTTGTGCTCGCGCATGAAGTCGCGGGTCGCCGGGTCGAGCACGTAGGCATCGGCCAGCGCCTGGTAATGATGGTCGTCGATCAGTTCCGTGGTGGCGTCGAAGGCGAACAGGTTGTCGACCGTCGCCGCCATCTCGAAGGCGCCCTTGTAGCCGTGGCGCTTGGCCCCGTCGATCCATTTCGGGTTCAGCGCCCGGGCGCGGATGACCCGGTTCAGCTCTTCCTTGAGGGTACGGATGCGCGGCCGGTCGGCCTGGCTATGGTCGCCGTGATAACTGGCAACTGTCGCACCGGACAAGGTTTCCGACGCCGCCAGCATGCCACCCTGGAACTGGTAATAGTCGTTGGAATCGAGCAGGTCGTGTTCGTGGTTGTCCTGGTTCTGCAGCACCGCCTGCACCTTGGCCAGGCGCTGGGCGAACTGGGCTCGGGCCGGGGTTCCGTCGTCGCTGGCGCCGTAGGCATAGCCGCCGTGATTGAGGTAGACCTCGGCCAGGTCGTCGCGGCTGTGCCACAGGCGCCCGTCGATGGCGTTCTGCACCCCGGCGCCGTAGGCCCCGGGCTTGGCACCGAACACCCTCCAGCCAGCCTGGCGCGCGGCCTGCTCGGCGTCCACGCCCTGCGCCTGCAGCGCGGCACGCTCGCTACGCACGCGGGCGGCCAGGGGGTTGAGATCCTCGGGTTCATCAAGTGCGGCTACCGCCTGCACTGCGGCATCGAACAGGCGGATGAGGTTGCCGAAGGCATCACGGAAAAAGCCGGAAACGCGCAAGGTCACGTCCACCCGCGGGCGGTCGAGCAGGCTGAGCGGCAGGATCTCGAAATCGTCGACCCGCTGGCTACCAGTGGCCCACACCGGTCTCACGCCCATCAGCGCCATGGCCTGGGCGATATCATCACCGCCGGTACGCATGGTTGCCGTGCCCCACACTGAAAGGCCGAGTTGGCGCAGGTGATCGCCGTTGTCCTGCAGATGGCGCTCCAGGATCAGGTTGGCGGAGGCGAAGCCCAGGCGCCAGGCGGTGGTGGTGGGCAGGTTGCGCACGTCCACGGTATAGAAGTTGCGACCGGTGGGCAGCACGTCCAGGCGACCACGACTGGGTGCGCCACTGGGGCCGGCGGGCACGAAACGCCCGGCCAGCGCCGCCAGCAGGCCATCCATTTCGGCGCTGCCGCAAGCGTCCAGGCTGGGTGCCACCGATTCTCGCAGCGTCCGTACCACATCGTGCACAGGCTGCCATTCGCTCTGGGCAGGTAAATGCACGGTGCCGCACAGCGCCTGGTCGATCAACTGCAGCGCCAACAGTTCGAGGCGTTCGCGGGTATCGCCAAAGGTGCGCCAAGGCTCGCTGCTCATGGCCTGCAGTTGTTCCGGGCGTGGCCCTTGCCACGGCTGGCCTAGTTCGCAATCGAGCGGATCGAAGCCTGGCACCAGCGCCTTGGCCAGGGCCCGCAACAGGCTGGCATTGCCACCGCGACCGTCGCCACGCTCGACCCTTAACAGCGCCAGCAAGGTATCCAGCCGCAGCCGGCCTTCCGGGGACTGGCCGAACACATGCAGGCCATCGCGAATCTGCGATTCCTTCAGGTCGCACAGGTAGGTATCCAGGCGTGGCAGCCACACGGCGGCATCGTCCAGCTGGCCTACCAGCTGCAGTTCACGGTCAATGTGATTGGCCTTGACCAGTTCGAGAATGTCGCGCTGCAACTCGCGAGCGCGCCGCGGGTCGAGCAGCTGCGCTTCGTAGAACTCGTCGGCCAATTGCTCCAGGTGGCGCAACGGGCCGTAGGTTTCGGCACGGGTCAGCGGCGGCATCAGGTGGTCGATGATCACCGCCTGGGTGCGGCGCTTGGCCTGGGCACCCTCGCCCGGGTCGTTGACGATGAACGGGTAGATGTTCGGCAACGGGCCGAGCAAGGCGTCCGGCCAGCACTGCGCCGACAACCCGACGCCCTTGCCGGGCAGCCATTCGAGGTTGCCGTGCTTGCCGACATGGATCACCGCGTCGGCGGCAAAGGCATGGCGCAGCCAGAAGTGAAATGCCAGGTAGCCGTGGGGTGGTACCAGGTCCGGGTCGTGGTACACCGCGCTGGGGTCCACCTGGTAACCGCGCGCCGGCTGGATGCCGACAAAGGTCAAGCCAAAGCGCAGGCCGGCCACCATCAGCCGGCCACTGCGGTACATCGGGTCCTGCTGCGGCGGCCCCCAGCGTTCCAGCACGGCCTGGCGGTTTGCCTCTGGCAGGCGCTCGAAGGCGGCCTGGTAGTCGGCCAGGCTCAGGCTCTGCGCGCAGGGGCGCAGGTCCAGCTGGTCGAGGTCGTTGGTCACGCCACCGAGCAACTGATGGATCAGCTGCGTGCCGCTGCCCGGCAAGTCGGCCAGCGGATAGCCTTCGGCCTGCAGGGCCTTGAGTATGTTCAGCGCGGCCGCTGGCGTGTCCAGGCCAACGCCATTGCCAATACGGCCGTCCCGAGTCGGATAGTTGGCCAGCACCAGGGCTACGCGCTTCTGCGCATTCGGCAGGCGCGCCAGCTCGACCCAGCGGCGGGCCAGTTCGGCGACAAAGTCCATGCGCTCGGGGTGGGCGCGGTAGCAGACCACATCGGACTGGCTGCGTTCGCTGCGCCAGGCCATGTCTTTGAAACTGACCGGGCGGGTGATGATGCGCCCGTCCAGTTCGGGCAGGGCAATGTGCATGGCCAGGTCACGCGCCCCCAGGCCCTGCTCGCTGGCTTCCCAGCCAGGCTGGTTGTCTTGTGCGCAGATGGCCTGCAGTACCGGAATGTCACGACGGAACGGGCGCAGGTTGGGGCGCTCGGGGCTGGACAGGGCAAAGCCGGTGGTGTTGACCAGCACTTCGGCCCCCGCCTCGTCCAGCCAGGCTTCGACCTGCTCCAGGCAGGCACTTTCCTTGAGGCTGGCCACGGCGATCGGCAATGGGTTGAGCCCGGCCGCCTGCAGGCGCTGGCAGAACACATCGATGAACGCGGTATTGGCCGCCTGCAGGTGCGAGCGGTAGAACAACAGTGGCGCCACCGGCTGCTCGGGGTGCCACTGCGGGTACCAATCCTCCAGCGTGGCGCTGCCCTTGGCCGGGTGATACACGGCAGTGCGCGGCAGCGGCTGCGGCTCGTCCCAGGCATAGTCGCGGCCCAGCCACTGGCTGGCCAGGCAGTTGAACAGGTTGATGGCGTTGGCCTTGCCGCCCTGGCGCAAGTAGTGCCAAAGGCGTTCGGCCTGCTCGCCGCTGACACTGCCCAGGCTGGTCAGCTCCGGGTCCGGGCGGTCGTCACCCGGCACCAGGATCAGCTGCACGCCACGGCCGGCCAGCTCGACCAACTGCTCGACGCCATAGCGCCAGTAGCCGACACCACCGTGCAGCGACACCAGGATGACCTTGGCATGGCGCAGCACCTGGTCGACGTACAGGTCGACCGAGGCATGGTTCTGTACCTGCATCGGGTTGGCCAGGCGCAGGCTGGGGTAATCCTCGGGCAATTGCTCGGCGGTATCGGCGAGCAATGCCAGGTGCGAATCGCCGCTGCAGAGAATCACCAGCTCGGCGGGCGTCTGGCCGAGGTCGGCAATGCTGTCATCCGGCACGAAGCCGCCGGGCTGGGTCCGCAGCAGGTGCATGGGTCAGGCGCCCAGTGCCTGGCGTAGGCGCGCTTCCAGCTGGGCGGCGTCAAGGTCCTGGCCAATCAGCACCAGGCGGGTGATGCGCGGCTCGTCGGCGCGCCAGGCGCGGTCGAAGTGCTTGTCGAAACGGGTACCCACGCCTTGCACCAGCAGGCGCATCGGTTTGCCCGGGATGGCAGCGAAGCCTTTGGCGCGCAGGATGCCGAACTCCACCACCAGCTGGGTCAGGGCATCGAGCAGCAGGCTTTCGTCGGCTTCGGGCAGGTCGATGGAGATGGAGTCGAAGGCGTCGTGGTCATGATCGTCATGGTCATCACCGTCATGGTGGGAATCATGGTGGGTACGGCGACCATCGATGTGCGCCTCGGACTCGGCGCCCACACCCAGCAGCACCTCCAGCGGCAGCTTGCCGCTGCTGGCCTCGACAACCTTGACCGCCGGAGGCAGTTCTTCGGCCACCTCGGTGCGGACCTTGGCCAGGCCTGCAGCGTCGATCAGGTCGGCCTTGTTCAGCACCACCAGGTCGGCGCTGGCCAACTGGTCGGCGAACAGTTCGTGCAGTGGCGACTCGTGGTCCAGGTTGGGGTCGAGCTTGCGCTGGGCATCGACCTGGTCCGGGTAGGCGGCGAAGGTGCCGGCGGCCACCGCAGGGCTGTCGACCACCGTGATCACCGCGTCGACGGTGCAGGCATTGCGGATTTCTGGCCACTGGAAGGCTTGCACCAGCGGTTTGGGCAGGGCCAGGCCGCTGGTTTCGATGAGGATATGGTCCAGGTCGCCACGGCGTGCCACCAACTCGCGCATCACCGGGAAGAACTCTTCCTGCACGGTGCAGCACAGGCAGCCGTTGGCCAGCTCGTAGACGCGGCCGGTGGCTTCTTCTTCGGTGCAACCGATGCTGCACTGCTTGAGGATTTCGCCGTCGATGCCCAGCTCGCCGAACTCGTTGACGATTACCGCAATGCGGCGGCCCTGGGCGTTGTCGAGCATGTGGCGCAGCAAGGTAGTCTTGCCCGAGCCGAGGAAGCCGGTGACGATGGTGACGGGGAGCTTGGCCAGTGTTTTCATGTCGCATTGCCCTTGGCAGATTGGCGCGGGCATGCAGGACGACAGCCGCAGGCCAGGCCGGCCGGGCTTGTTCGCCACCGGATCACCCCGCCCGGTTGAAAGTCGAAAACGTGACGAGGCAGGTCTCCTGGCTCGCACCGTTCCATGTGCCCGCTGGTGCAGCGGGCTGGCGGGATGACGCCTTCCCGCGCGCGGGCGCAGTGGCTGTGTCGATCCGTTGTCGGTGCTTACAGTTGCGGGGGCAGCCGCGGCTTGTACCGCGTTCCCGTCTTAGCTTCGGCCTGGCCGAAGAACCTCGGAGTGGCAAGGCTACGCAGTGGCTGGCGGGTGGTCAACCATTGGCTCGCCTCGATTCTTGTAGCGCCTGTGAGATCGAGCGCCGCCCGCGCGGCGCTTCGCAGCACAAGGCTGCTCCTACATCTGTTTCGGGCCAATTATTCCTGAGGCAAAGGCGCGCGGCCCCTTGGTGTCCACCTCGATATCGTGCCGGACAAACAAGGCGGTCGCGCGCATTGGTACAGGCGTTACTGGCCCGAAACAGATGTAGGAGCAGCCTTGTGCTGCGAAGCGCCGCGCGGGCGGCGCTCGATCTCACAGGCCCTGAAAATGTTGTGGCGAGCACCTCGCAGCCCCACTGCAATACCTGCGCCGTGCCGCAATAAATGCATTGCAGGCTATCAATTCGTGACTGGCCGTTCCCGATCTGCCACGGATGTATTATGGTGGCGTGGTGCGCATATAACAGCAGCCCGAGCAATCGGGCACTTGCAAGACAATGAGGGTGTCATGAGCAACGAAAGCATTAATTGGGACAAGCTGGGTTTCGACTACATCAAGACCGACAAACGCTACCTGTCCGTATGGCGCAATGGCGAGTGGGACAAGGGCACCCTGACCGAAGACAACGTACTGCACATCAGTGAAGGCTCCACTGCCCTGCACTACGGCCAGCAGTGCTTCGAGGGCCTCAAGGCCTACCGTTGCAAGGACGGTTCGATCAACCTGTTCCGCCCGGACCAGAATGCCGCCCGCATGCAGCGCAGCTGCGCCCGCCTGCTGATGCCGCAGGTGCCGACCGATGTGTTCATCGAGGCGTGCAAGCAAGTGGTCAAGGCCAACGAGAAGTTCGTGCCACCGCATGGTAAAGGCGCCCTCTACCTGCGCCCGTTCGTGATCGGCACCGGTGACAACATTGGCGTGCGCACCGCCCCCGAGTTCATCTTCTCGATCTTCGCCATCCCGGTTGGCTCGTACTTCAAGGGCGGCATGAAGCCGCACAACTTCCAGATCTCCAGCTTCGACCGCGCAGCCCCGCAAGGCACTGGCGCGGCCAAGGTCGGTGGCAACTACGCCGCCAGCCTGCAGCCGGGTGCAGAAGCGAAGAAAGCCAACTTCGCCGACGCCATCTACCTCGACCCGCTGACCCACACCAAGATCGAGGAAGTCGGTTCGGCCAACTTCTTCGGCATCACCGCCAACAACGAGTTCGTCACCCCGAAATCGGCTTCGGTGCTGCCGGGCATCACCCGCCTGTCGCTGATGGAACTGGCGCAATCGCGCCTGGGCCTGACCGTGATCGAAGGCGATGTGGAAATCAACAAGCTGGACCGCTTCATCGAAGCCGGCGCCTGCGGTACCGCTGCGGTGATCACCCCGATCGGCGGCATCGAGTACAACGGCAAGCTGCACGTGTTCCACGACCTGGAAAAGGTCGGCCCGGTTACCCAGAAGCTCTACAACGAGCTGACCGGTATCCAGAGCGGTGACGTGGAAGCACCGGCTGGCTGGATCGTCAAGGTTGCCTGAGGCGCTTTAACGTTTTGAAAAACGGGGCATGCCAGCGATGGCATGCCCCTTTTTATTGGGTGCACCGGCTGCACCGGTGTTCGCGGCTAAAGCCGCTCCCACAGGTACAGCGCAAGCCTGAAGCCTGCGCCATCCCTGTAGGAGCGGCCTTGTGTCGCGAAAGGGCTGCGAAGCAGCCCCAGGATATCCGCGCAATGCACAAATCGAGGAGCAGCGCAGGCTGGTGGTTTTCATGCAAGGCGACGCTGCAACAGCAGGTGCCGGGCTTTGTCGAAGGCCCAGTTGTACAGCACGGTGTAGGGCAGGATGATCACGAAGAAGCCCAACTCCACCATGAACGCCTGCAGCAACGAAATCTCCAGCATCCACGCCGCCACCGGCAGGCACCACACCACCAGCCCGGCTTCGAAGCCCAGGCCGTGTGCAAAGCGTGCGCTGGCCTTCCAGTGGATGCGCTCGGCTTGCACGTAGCGGTCGACCAGCGCGTTGTAGACCATGTTCCACAGCATGGCGATCACCGAGAGGGTCACCGCCAGCGCCCCCGCCGTCGCCAGCGACTTGCCCATGATCCAGGACAACAGCGGCGCACACAGCAGCACGGCGAACACTTCATAGCCGACGGCGTGAACCAGGCGTTCGCTGAAAGAGACATTTTTCATTGCAGATTCCATCCAGTGCGTGAGTCGTGCTTCCTATTTTCTTTGATAGAACTGATACTCGCGACATAGCTACCATCGATTTTATCAATACCATGCGCTACTCACCCGAAGCTCTGGTCGCCTTTGTCGAAGCCGCATCGCTGGGTTCGTTCTCCGCTGCGGCGCGCAAGTTGCGCAAAAGCCAGTCCACCATCAGCATTGCCATCGCCAATTTCGAGGCCGATGTGGGTTGCCCGTTGTTCGAGCGTGGCGGTCGCCACCCTACACTGAACGAGGCTGGGCGGCAGGTGCTGAGCCATGTGGAGGCGATTCTCGATGCCAGCGCCCAGCTCGATGCCCTGGCGGTGCGGCTGGCGGAAAACATCGAGGCACTGGTCTCGGTGGTGATGTCGGACAGCTACAGCGTGACCTTCCAGGGCGCGGTGATGGCCCGCTTCGCCCAGCACTACCCGCATACCGAGCTGCGCTGCGGCCCGTCGGAAGATGCCGATGTGATCGAGCTGATCCAGCAGGGCCTGGCACACGTCGGCATTCTTGCCACCCAGCCCAGCTACCCCGCTGACGTTGCCGTGGCACGCTTGCCCGAGCAGGCAGAGTTTGGGGTGTACGTGGCCAGCGGGCATCCGTTGGCGGCTTTGCCCCAGGTGCAGACGCAGCACCTGGAGAACGTCCGGCAGCTGTATATCAAGACCTATGCTCCCAGCCTGCACCACGGTCGTGGCCAAGCCTGGTCGGCACCGGACTACCTCACCTTGCTGGAGTTCGCCGTGCGCGGGTTCGGCTGGGCCGAACTGCCCAGGGCGCTGGTGGCACGGTTTGGCAGTGGGCTGGTAGAGTTGCAGGTCGCGGGCTATCCACGGCGAGTGAATATGGACGTGGCCTGGTCCAGCCGGCGCGCGCTGGGGCCCGCGGGGCAGTGGCTGGTGCGGCAGATGCTGGAAAATAGTCCGCAATGAAATTCTATTCAGAAGCAATATGAAACATGGAACTACTCGCAAACAAATTATTGACCCAATACAAATATCTATTCATTGAATGAAGTCCGCTTAATTGTTCTCACCGCCACTTTCTTGATGAAGCCAACTGCTGCCCGTGGAATGCTCGGAAAACAGATTTTAATGCAAATGCGATACTGCTCCGCTCTGCCTTGCGCCCATTCCCACTTGGCACGCGATTCTACCTTCTTCAACCGTCATATCGGGAAACCTATACTCGTTCATCTCGTTCAGCACGGCGAACTTGACCCGCACAGCTTGGTCAGCCTGCTTAGCTCTCCCCAAGTGATTTCCAGGCAGCCGCATGCTTAACGCCACTGGAGTCCTGCATTGGATGAAGACGACTCTGTAACGTGTGTCACCCATGTACAATCCGGGGGAGATGGAGGCGAAATTTATCACCTGAAATGTTTCACCAGACACATAAAAAGATCGTTTAGTCTAGCCAGGGCGTTTACGGCGGTACCGATCGAGTACGCCCCTCAAACCCTGCCGAATTCTCTCCACCTGAGTTAGTGAAAGATCAGGATTCGCACGGTTAATAGATGCTTGTACATTGCCACCGACAGCAAAAGCTTCCACTGCAACTCTGCGCAACTCCCTAGTCTGCTCAGAGCTTAATCCTTCTATAGCATGATTACTCTTATTAATAAATTCAAGAAGCTTTTCAAATTCACCAGCCTTCAACTTGTCACGACGCAATGTCCAGCTATCTACTGTGTGCACCGCACCTACCGTCCCCGCCGATGACGCGACCGAATAAACAGCAGAGTCTGCAATAGGCGACGACTGACTTTGAGCTGTGGTTATTGCCAAGGGCTGCGAACTGCTTTGCCCAGGCGCACCTGAGTCCTTCCTACCCGTTTGGGTACTCATAACCTCTTGCCCGACTCTTCGCTCAGTCGGCGACGACAGCCTTCGCCTTTTTCCACCTCCAGCCTCCAAACCTGTCTTTATTGCGTCCATTAATACTTCATGTTGGGTTGCTGGCGATATACTTCGAATCTGAATAGGGCGTTTTGTAGGCATATGCCCGCTGGGATCACTGAAATTGACCGGATCACCCGCACAATAGGCATAACAGTTCAAGCCCCCCGCACCAAATGGGCTTTGGCTATCGGGACTCTGAAAACACATCAAGACCGGATTGAAGGCACGATAACCATTTCCGAGTAAATAGAGGTACCACAGCAGCAGGTGGCCATTGAATGCCGGTCGATGCAAGGGAATGTCATTGGGATTGTGATACCCATAGGCATTGTAAGTCACCGCCTCCGGCTGCCCCTGAGATCGGACACCTACCACTGAATCCCCACTGTCTGCAGCCAGTAGTGCCGAGCGCGCTGTTTCCTGCTCCAGCCTGGTTTCTGCCAGGACGCCTGCCTGCCCTCTCATGCATACCACGGCAGCGTTGCCTGACAAAGCGGTGTGAACCCTGTCGTGCTGCATGAAAAAGCGCGTGTACTTCATTGGCGAGGTCATATCTGGCTCCCGTGGATGAGGTAGCCATATTTTCGCGTCGAACCCCATCAAACAACTGTCAGAAATGACAGGTACGGCTTTCGTGGAACGCCCACTGGCGGTATGAAAGCCAGGGCTACCTTGCAGTTCATAGGGACGAAGCGCCGTGAGAATTGCGCCACCTTCTGCGTAGCGCAGTTTCAGTCGTCGGCTTCCATACCCGCAAACGAAACGATGCGGCTCAAAGGCCCTGCAGAGTCAGTCATCCACCGGCACATCCACCACCTTCCAACTGTCATCCGGATCGAAGCGTTTCATCTCCTTGGCCAGCTTGTCGCCGTGCGGCCCGAGGTCTTTCTCGAACACCTCGCCGTCATGGCTGATCATGAAGCTCATCACCCCGGTGTCATCGTACCTGGCCGGCCAGGCGACCATGGCGAAGCCACGGCTCATCTGGTTGCCGATCAGGTAACTGTAGGCACCACCAGGGGCGGATGGGCCCTGAGCATCGAGGATACGAAAGTGGTAGCCATACCAGTCGTCGCCAACCCGGTCCTGGCCGAACAGCGGGCCCAGCGGGCTGACCTGGCCATCGCCATCGTCGTCCCAGTACAGCCCGTCATGCTTGCCGGGCTCGCTGAATATCTTCTGCGCGTATTCCAGCGCACCGTTGCCGTTGTGGTCCTGGGTGGCGTACTCCATTTGCGCATCGTGATAGGCCAGCATCGACTGCATGGCACCCAGCTCGTTGCGGCCAATGCGCCGGGCGCGGATTTCGGCGCTGCCGGCCTTGAGGTCGAAGCGCCAACCCTGGTCGCCTTTGGTCAACGGAATAGGCAACGTCCAGTGATCACTGCCCACCGCGAGGATGGCCTTGTTTGTACCCGACAGGTTGATGCTGTGCTGCGCGCGATATTGCGCAAGGAACGTGTCCACATCACTGCGTTGCACACCGCCGCGAGGTATGTAGGTACGCCAGTCATCACCCAGCAACCGGGCCAGGCGGGCTTCATCAGGTTTCTCCTCGCCCAGCGCCGCAACAAAGGATTCCACGGCCTTCTCCGGTGTCGGGAAGGCTTCCTGCGCAGCGGCCAGGGATGACCATGTCATATCGGCTGCGATTACCAGTGCCGCTATCGTTTGACGTTTCATCGACGGCCACCTCCCCCGCGGCGTGCGGGCGCACTGGGCCGGGAAATCTGGTGCCCGGCGGCACGCGATGCGTTCGGGCGCTGGGCGAACGACTGGCTGGTGCGGCCACGGCTGGCCTGCGCGCTGGTGCGCGAGGGTGAACGCACGCCGTCGAAGGCATTGTTACGCGCGCGGCCAGCGGTATTGGAAGGCCGATTTTGTGCCAGCTGCCGCCCCTGGCCTTCGCCCTGCCTGCGCTGGTTCACCTGGCTGTTCTGCTGGCGAGCCTGGGTGTTGCGGGTTTCCTGTCGACGGTCGGTTGCCCTGGGGTTGTCGCTACGAGGCTGCATGCGGTTGCCGACCGAATTGCCTGCCTGCGCCTCGCGCATCTGCTGGCGTGCCTGGCGGTTGCTGGTGGCTGGACGTTCGATGCCGGCCCGGTCCATCGACGCCCGGGCCTTGTCCCGCGCCTGGGCGCGTTGGGCGTCGTCACCGCGGAAGGCAGTACGCTGGGTGGCACCGTCCAGCTGGCGACCGTACTGCTGGCGGCTGCGAGAGTCGCGGTATGGCACGCCGTCGCGGTTGGCGGCGTTGTGCTGCCATTTGTTCTGGTTGTTGGTGATGCGGTTGTTGGCGTTGATGTTGTTGTAGCGGTTGACGTCGATGTCGATGTCGTTGTTGCCCCAGTCACAGTCGCCCCACAGCGAGGCTACGATCGCCACGCCGGTCCCGAAGGCCAGGCCCGCCACCAGTGCAGAACCAGGGTAATACATGGGCGGTGGCGGGTAATACACCGGCGGCGAGGCCGGGTAGGCCCAGGTGCCGTAGCTGGTGGTCGGGTTGTAGCTGGGCACGTACACCACTTGCGGGTCGGCTGGCTCGATGATGATGGTGGTGGGCGGGCTACTGGCCGTAACCACCTGAGTACTGCTACCACTGGAGGCCGGTGCCGGGGCGGTCTGCACGGTCACGTTCTGGTACTGGTTGCTCTGCAGGTTGCCGGCGGCCTGGGCCTGGTGGCGCAGGCGCTGCACGCCGCCCATGACATCGTCGGGCTGCGCAAGGAAGGCGTCACCCAGGCGCTGTACCCAGACCGGGTCTTGCCCCAGGGTCGCCAGTACCTGCGGGAAGGCCACCAGCGCCTGTACACTCGGGTCCCAGGGCTGGTTCGCCACCTTCTTGACGGCATCGTCGCCGGTGGCCTTGGGGTTGGCCTTGGACCAGGTCACCGCTTCGCTCACCTGCCCCGGATAAGTGGAGGCCATCAATACCTGGGCCAGCAGCGCATCGGGGTACAACGCGATGGGCGCGAGCATCTGGTCCAGTTGCTCCTGGGTGAACACCGGGTCCTTGGCCGCGACCGTGTCGGTTTGTGGTGCCGGGTCGGGGGCCGGTACATCCTCTGCCAGCACCAGGCCGGGCGTGGCACTCAGATACAGGATCACCGACAGGACCGCTGACAATGGCATGCGCATCGCATCTCTCCGTGAGATCAGGCCGCGTGGGTTAAGGGTAGCAATGGCGCTGCTTTTGGCCAGATACGGGGGCGCGAACTTTTCGCGCTCTAAGGGTGCGGTGGTTGCTGCTTTTGAATCTATATCAGGGTTGGGCTGAGAACTGTAATTGCTGTACCGGCCCTTTCGCGGGCACGCCCGCGGCGGTGTTCAACCGCCCAGGGCGATGATCGCCACGATCAGCGACGCTCCAACTACTGCCAGAACCACGCCGGTCAACAGGGTGCGGCCACCGGAATAGCGTGCCAGCAGCCAGCCCGCAAGGAAGAGCATGGCCAGGGCGACCAGGTTCGATACACGGATGGCCGTACCGGTGGTCTCGATCAGCAGGAACGGAATGACCATCGGGAAAGTTGCCAGTACCACCAGCAGGAAAGTGGCCAGGGCAGCCTTGAAATCATCCAGCCCCAGGCGTGCCGGCAGCGGGCGGCCAGCATCACGCAGCATGCGCCCGCGCAACATCTCCAGCCCGTCTTCATCCAGTGCCAGGCCGATGCGCTCTGGCAACGTATCGGCAATCAGCCTGCGCCCCTGGTTGATATCACCTGCTTGCAGGCGGGCCAGCAAGGTCCGGCTGCGGGTGCGTTCGGTCCAGGTACGCAGCAGGTAGATGACGGCATCGGCCAGGCCCCAGGCCAGGTTGCAGCCGAGCGCGGCAATCAGCATCAGCCGCGCGTCTTCGCGCCCTGCCGTGGCCACGCTCAGCGAGCCGATGAAGGTCATCGCCATCAACAGGCCGAAGATGACTTCGGTGATCCGGTCGATCGGTTCCAGCACGCCCCATTTTCGCGGTTGCTCGTCTTGCCCCATCGCACCCTCCCAGGAACCATCGATAGTCACTATCGAGAATGGCAATTTCTGCCGAACGACATGGCCGAATAACCTAGCTCCATCGACTCGCCGCCCACCACCCCGGCCCCTGGAGCTACCTGATGAACACCTTGGCCCGCCTGCTGTCCGCCACCCTTGCCGTCATTGCCATCGCCATCACCAGCGGCTGTGCCAGCCACCCCGAACTGCGTCCCTACACCGCCGAAGAAACCCGTCAACTGCAATTGGAAGCCTTGCAACGCCGTGGCCTGTCGCTGGACGACTACGAGCAGCAACGGCGGGTAATCCAGCGTGCCGGCAACCTGCCCGTAGTGACCGAAGCTGCAGACGCCGACCGTTCGACCAAAGGCTGAATGGGCTAGCCGGCGGTTCCCTCACGTTACCTGCACAGGTATGCTTTACCGCTCAACCGCAAGCCTTCCAGGACGGAGACCATGACCAGGCCCCTTCTGTTGCTGAGTGCTGCACTGCTGTTCAGCCCCATGCTGCTGGCCCAACAGATCAAACGCGAACTGGGCGACTTCGACTTTACACTCGGCACCACCCCCTCACGCAGTATGGCCCAGGGGCTGATATCGCCCAGCGCCATCGGCGCGTTCCACGGTGGCCTCGACTTCAGCCACCCCAGCGGCTGGTACCTTGGCCAGTACGCCCCGAGCATGGGCGTGACGCCCGACTCCACCCTGCGGCTGGACAGTTACCTGGGCTACAAGCACCGGTTCGACACTAGCCTGGGCTACGAGGTGGGGTTGATCCATTATAGTCAGCCAAACATTGCGGGCCCCGACAGCTATGCCCTGTACGGCGGTGTTTCGGTGCTGGGCAGCCGTTTCGGTGGAGCGCTGCGCGACAATCCCGACAACCGCACCGCCACGCTGTTCGCCGACTTCGGCCAACTGCCGCTGTTTGATGTCGACCTGAGCGTCAAGCTCGCCCATCACCGCCTGGGTACGCCATTCACCATTCGTGATGGCAGCGAGGTGAATGCCTTTTCCGATTGGTCGCTGGAACTATCCCGGCCTTGGCTCGGCATCGACCTGAACCTGGTCTACAGCAACTCAAACCTCAATGGTGGCGGGTGTGATGCGTATTCGGGCATCAACACTTATTGCGACAGCATGGTCACGCTCAAGGCGCAACGCCGTTTCTTTTAACGGCGCGGCGCCAGCGCCAGGGCGATACCGCCCAGCACCACCACGCAGGCCACCAGCAAGCGCAACGACAATGGCTCGCCAATCAGGCCAACCCCGCCCAACGCCGCGATCACCGGGACGCTGAGCTGCATGGTCGCCGCCTGCTGCGCGCTGACTTGCCTGACCACGCCGTACCACACGGCATAGCCAGCACCGGACGCCAGCACACCAGAACCCAGCGCATACAGCACGCCGAGCGGGCTCAGGTGCAAGCCGGCGCCCAGCAACAGCATCGGCGCCAGCAGCACCAGGCACGGCAGGCTCCTGGTGAAATTGCCGGCAGTGTCGGCCAGCGGCCTGGGTGAACCTTTGCCCAGCAGCGTGTAAACGCCCCAGGCCACGCCAGACAGGGTCATCAGCAAGGCACTGGCAAAAGGTGGCGCCGCAGTACCGGGCAACAGCAGCACCAGCAGGCCGACGAAGGCGATCAGCATGCCCAGCAGCATCCGCGCGGTGATTTGTTCGCCTTTGTACCAGGCGAAGCCGAACATGGTGATCTGCACCGCGCCAAACAGCAGCAACGCACCCGCGCCTGCGCCCAGTTGCAGATATGCCGCAGAAAACAGGAATGCGTAGAGGAACAGGGCCAAGCCGCCGCGCCAGCTCCCCCCCATGGCAAGCGCGGGTTTGCGCAGGCGGATCAACAGCAGCAGGAACAGTGCACCACTGGCCAGGCGCACCACGGTGAAGGATGCCGGGTCGATGGCCCCATCCTTCAGCGCGAGCCGGCAGAACACCGAGTTGGCAGCGAAGGCCACCAGGCTGAAAAGTGCCGGCCAGACCCAGGCCCGGGCCTTGGGGTCGGTAAGCGTGGTGGTGCCGGTGCTCATGGTGTGGTCACCTTTGAGGTCAATTGTTGTTATAGCGGCCATGCTTGTTGGGCCAGCACCGATATACAACATAGTGTTTATCTGCCGCCACCACCGAATCGCCCGGGCCTATACAGCCGCCACTGCCTCGATCTCCACCAACATGCCGTCCAGCGCCAACCGGGGTACCGGTATCAGCGTGCAGGTCGGTTTCATGCTACGGCCCCAGGCCCTGTCAGCCTCGGCTACCCATTCATGCAGTCGCGTTTCGGAATGCTCGACGATCAGCAGGGTCAGCTTGAACACCTGGGCCAGGCTGGCGCCTTTCGACGCCAGGGCAATCTCAAGGTTGGCCAGTGCCTGGCGCGCCTGCCCGGCGAACAGCGGCGACAGCTGCCCGTTGCGGTCCTCCCCGCCCTGGCCGGCGATGAACAACAGGCGGCTGTCGGCATGAACCTCGGCGACATGAGAGTAGGCATTGCCGCTGGGGTCGTACAGGCCTTCGGGGTTGCTCAGCTGGAACGCGGTTGAATGGCTCACGGTAAACCCTCGATCAGTTGGAAGAGGGACGGAGTATCGAACCTTGAGTTAACTCGAGGTCAAGCATGCATCGTAAAACGGGCTTGTCTGCGTAGGACGTTTCGCACAGCGCACTGGCTTGCGTGAACCACGCGTTTGTATGCGCGGTGGCTGCCAGGCGCTAGATTGCGAGGCCCGGCATGGAGGCCTGCACGTACCAAGGATAAAGCGATGAGCAAATATGATTTTCAGCTGGCTTATACCATCAAGCCCAAAACCGCACGAGATGAAGACGATGCGGCAAAGGCGCGCCTGCACCTGCGCGAAAAAATTGGCCTGGACACCGTCGAACACATTGAAACCACCTTGCTCGGGGTGATCACTCTCAGCAGCACCACGCTCGCAGACCGCAGGCGCGATGCCGAAAAGCTGCTTCACGATTACATCCATGAAGCGCTCAAGCATCTGTGTGTGCTGTCGACCGTGAAGTTCTATGGTTGCCTGATGGTGGACGGGCTGGGGTCAGCCATTCGCTTCGATATCCTGCCCAAGTGAACATCGACGGCCTCAGGCGTCCCCGCGCCTGAGGCCGTTCGCCATCATTTTTCCTGCAGTACCGCCCTGCCCTTCACTGCCCGAGGCCCGCGCCAGGCCCAGAACAGCAAACCGGGGAAAGGTGCGTAGACCACGAAGACGATCCACAGCATCTTGCGCTCGGCGCGCCGGTCACTGCCGATGATGTGCCAGATGGCCCAGATTTCCAGCAGGATCACAAAGGCCGCGACGATTATCCAGATCGTTCCGATTTCCATGAGCGCTCTCCCATTTGGCATGTAATGGGTTGGGTTGCAGAGGCTGCCGAGGGTTCAGATTGATTTGGCTGGCGGCATGGCACCACGGCCCTTTGTAGGAGCGGCCTTGTGTCGCGATGGGCTGCAAAGCAGCCCCCTGCGGTCTTTCGTAGGGCAAAAATCCTGGGGCTGCTGCGCAGCCCATCGCGACACAAGGCCGCTCCTACAGGGAGTAGTGACGGCCCTCAATGCCGTGGTGCAGTCTCCAACGCCGCCTTCAACGCCGGCGCATCGGCAAATGCCCGCAGGCTCACCAGCTTGCCCTGTTCCAGTTGCAACCACTGCACCTGGCCATCCTGCCCTGGATAACGGCTGGCCACGCGCCCGTCGCGGTCGAGCAGCACGCGGTAGTTGTAATCGCGCATGGCGGGGATGGCGAACAGCTTGCTGATCAGCGCCGGCATGCGCTGGATGTCGGCAACGAACACCGCATCGCGCGCCTCCAGGTAACCCTTGGGCTGTTCGGCCAACGCCGCCTTCACCAGCTTGGCACCGTCCATGTCGCGTGCCACCAGCAGGATGTGCGTGCCGGCGGCGAGGCTATAGGCCTGGTCGTACTGGTCGAGCAGCGTCCACGGGGCGAGCTTGTCGCCCTGCTCCAGGGCATTGGCCAGCAATGGCATCAGGCAAAGCAACAGGGCAGCGGCGTACTTCATCAAGGTATCCTCAGTGACTGGAGCATCAGCATAGCGGCAACGGGCCAAGCCAGACAGGTTGCCTGAACACGACCTGGAATACGACACGGCCACCCGGGAGATTGTCTTTCCCCCGGCCACCCGCCACACTCTCAAGGCCAGCCAGGAAGCGGAGTCCAGAGTGCCCACGCCACGCCAGTTCAGCAAGAAGACCAGTACCAGCAACATGCTGCGGCTGAAGTCCACCAGCGCCAATGCCCAAGCCCCCTATCGGGTCGATTTCGTATTGCTCGAACACTTCTCCATGGCCAGCTTCACCGTGGCCATGGACGTGCTGGTCACGGCCAACCTGCTGCGCGCCGACAGCTTTCGATTCACCCCACTGTCGCTTGCAGGCGACCGCGTGCTCAGCGACCTGGGGTTGGAGTTGGTGGCTACCGAGTTATCCGCCGAGGCCCTGAAGGAGTTGGACCTGCTGGTGATCTGTGGCGGCCTGCGCACGCCATTGAAGTACCCCGAGCTTGACCGCCTGCTGGGCGATTGCGCGGCCCACGGCATGGCCCTGGGCGGGTTGTGGAACGGCGCGTGGTTCCTCGGCCGCGCAGGGGTGCTGGACGACTATGGCTGCAGTATCCACCCTGAGCAGCGCGCCAGCCTGTCCGAGCGCAGCCCGCAGACGCGGATCACCCCGGCCAGCTTCACTCTCGACCGCGACCGCCTCAGCGCTGCCAGCCCCAATGGTGCCATGGAGCTGATGCTCGGCCTGGTGCGCCGGCTGTATGGCGACGGCCTGGCCGAAGGCGTCGAGGAGATCCTGTCGTTCTCCGGTGCCCGCTATCGTCAGGTCGGCCCGGGCGCGAAGAAGTCCATGAGTTTGCACCTGCGCACCATCGTCGAGCTGATGGAGAACAACCTCGAGGAAACCCTCAGCCTCGACCAGTTGGCCGCCTACAGCGGGCGCTCGCGCCGACAGATCGACCGCCTGTTCCAGGCCCAGTTGGGCACTTCGCCGCGGCGTTACTACATGGAGTTGCGCGTCACCAAAAGCCGCCGCCTACTGCAGTATTCCGACCTGTCGGTGATGGAGGTGGCAGTGGCCTGCGGGTTTGTTTCGGTGTCGCACTTCAGCAAATGCTATGCGGCTTACTTTGGCTACCCGCCGTCGCGTGAGCAGCGGTTGGGCGAGTGAACAGGGAAAAGTGGCAGGAATGTGTGGCCTGGCGAGGCCTCTTCGCGGGCGCGCCCGCTCTCATAGAACAACACATGACTCATTGGTTCGGCGAGGTCCTGTAGGAGCAGCCTTGTGCTGCGAAGAGGCCGGGGCTGACAAAGCCTGTCTATTGGCTGTACCGGCCTCTTCGCAGCACAAGGCTGCTCCTACAAAGGACGCGTCAGACGAGCGATATTGGTTCTCTGCGCGACAGCGCAGCCCAAAGGGCTGGGCAATCTCCCACAGGATCACCAAAGCATCCACGTGCGATCCCGGCGAGAGCGGGCTCACAAACCCAAGCGCAACGCCTCCCCCACCCCCGCCCCACGCAAATCGTCCACCGCGCTGACCAGAGCAAAGTTGTAGGCCCCATGCGACCAGTACCGCGCCTCCAGCTGCCCGTCCACGCGCTGCCCGTCCGGCATGCGCCGATAATGATCACCTGGTGAGCGCAGGAACAGGCTGATGCGCTGGCCCTTGCCATCCTCGAACACCAGCAACGCCGCCGGCCCCTGCTCATTGCTTAGCAGGCGCGCGCCCACCGGTTTGAAGCCGTAGCCCGCCAGGTCCGGCAGGTGGCCAACGCGGCTGAAGTGGCGCCCCAGCCAGTCGCGCAACTGGCCTGGGTCGCTGGCCTGGATATCCAGCGCCTGGCTACCGGCAAACAAGCGGTGTGCCTGGACAGCATCGGCCATCGGCAGGTCGGCACGCGCCAAGGTCGCGTCGCGCACCTGCCAACCGCCCAGGCCACCCACGCCCAATGCCAGCAGCAACACCGCCGCCGTGGCCCAGCGGCGCTGGCGGCGTTGGCGCAATTGCCGGCGCAACTGCCCCAGGTCCAGCTGCGCCGCCCCGGGCACTTCGCCAAACCCGGCCAGTGCCGTACGCAGGCGGCGGGCGTCGGCACGCCAACCCTCGACCTTGGCCGCGGCCTGCGGGTTGGCCGCCAGCCAGGCCTGCACCTCGGCCCGGCGCGCAGGCTCCAGGCGCTCGTCGACATAAGCGTGCAGTTCGTCTTCGCTGGGGATCAGGCGCGTCATTTCAGTCTCCGCAAGGCCGGGGGCTGGGGGCTGCCCTCGGTCAGTTCGCGCAAGGCATTGCGGGCGCGCGACAGGCGCGACATCACAGTGCCGATAGGGATGCCCAGGGCCTGGGCGGCCTCCTTGTAGCTCAAACCTTCAATGCTGACCAGCAGCAACAACGCACGCTGTTCTGCCGTGAGCCGGGCGAAAGCCTGCAGGTCGGCCTGGGCCAGGACAATGGCCTCGAGGTTGCCACCAACCGGCTCGTCATCGCGCTCGCCGCGGCCGAACCAGGACAGCCATCGCGCGTGCAGGCGCTCGCGGCGCTTTCCATCGAGGAACAGCCGATAAAGGATGGTGAACAGCCAGGCCCGCAGGGCATCGGCATCACGTTGCTGGTCGCGCCGGCTCAAGGCCCGCTCGACCGTTGCCTGTACCAGGTCGTCGGCGCTGCCCGGCTCGCGGGTCAGCCACACGGCAAAGCGGCGCAGGCGGTCCAGCAGCTCGCGCCACTGGTGGTCGTCCAGATCATGCATGGCAAGGTCCCGGCCTCTGGGGTTGTCAGTGTAAGAGGCAGACGCCTGTGAGGAAAATCTATTCCCGGCAAGGGAATAAGTTTTTCTCTGCGCCGTCGTACCGGCACCTTCACTGAACCGGACAATGACCATGAACTCACCCCTGCACGGCCCGGCCAAGGCCCTGCGCCTGGCCGCCATCGGCGTCGTGATGCTGGGCGCGGGCGCCGCCTTTGCCTATGCCGCCGGCTGGGTTGGCGATACCCGCCTGACCCCACAACGCATCATCGACACCTTCGAAGCCCAGGCCGGGCATTACCCGGGTTACCGTAAGAACCACGCCAAGGGCCTGTGCGTCAGCGGCTACTTCCAGCCCAGCGGGCAGGCCGTCAGCCTGTCCACGGCGCGGGCGTTCAGCCAGCCGCGGGTGCCAGTGATCGGCCGCTTCGCCATCGGCGGCGCCAACCCGTTCGCGCCGGATACCGGCATACCGGTGCGCAGCCTGGCCATCGAGTTGAGCACCGACGACGGGCAAGTCTGGCGTACCGGCATGAACAACCCGCCGGTGCTGGCGGTAAGCACGCCACAAGCCTTCTATGAACAGGTACTGGCGGGGGCACCCGACCCGGCCACCGGCAAACCGGACCCGGGCAAACTGCAGGCGTTTTTCGCCGCCCACCCGGAAAGCGCGGCGTTTCGCCAATGGGCGGCGGGGTACAAGCCCAGCAACAGCTTCGCCAGCACGCAGTACCACAGCATCAACGCCTTCCGCCTGATCGACGCAAGCGGCGCGTCCCACCCCGTGCGTTGGCAACTGGAGCCGCAGACAGCGTTTGCCGCCCTGCCTGCCCAAGTCGATGACAAACAGTTCCTGCAGCACGACCTGCAGCAACGGCTGGCCCAGGGCCCGCTGCGCTGGACGCTGCGCCTGGTACTGGCGGAACCCGGCGATGCAGTGGACGACCCTGCCAGCCCGTGGCCTGCCGAACGACGCAGCGTGGACGCCGGCACGCTGGTACTGCAGCAGGTCGACGGCCCCGAACAAGGAGCCTGCCGCGACCTCAACTTCGACCCGCTGATCCTGCCCCGGGGCATCCAGGCCTCCGCCGACCCGATCCTCGCCGCCCGTTCGGCCGCCTACTCGGAATCCTTCAACCGCCGCAGCCGCGAATCGCTCGGCACCGGAGCCCACCCATGAAAACCGACGCCTTCCACCCCCTCGCCCGCCTGTTGCACTGGCTCATGGCCGTGCTGATCCTGGCCATGTTGTTCATCGGTGTGAGCATGGTCGCCGACCTGTCGCCGCGCCACCCCGTGCTGATCGGGTTGCACAAGGCAACCGGCCTGGCCCTGCTGGTGCTGGTGCTGCTGCGCATCGCCGTTCGCCTGGCCCTGCCCCACCCAGCCCTGCCGCGCGACCTGCCTGCACTGCAACGCTGGGCCGCCGGGGCTTCGCACCTGGTGCTCTACGGACTGATGCTTGCCATGCCGCTGCTGGGCTGGGCCATGCTGTCGGCCGGTGGCTACCCCCGCCCCTTGGGCTTGCCGGCCATTGCCCCCCATGACCTGCAACTGTATGCAGTGCTGCGCCAGGCCCATGGCTGGGCTGGCTACTTGCTGTTCGCCACGGTGCTGGTGCATGTGGGTGCGGCCTTGATGCACGCTTGGGTGCGCCGCGATGGCGTGTTGCGTAGCATGTGGCCTGGCCCGCTGCGCCGCAGCCAATGACGCTCGGCAGGCCGGGGGCTCGACACCGATAACGATTCCCAACAAGATCGGCTTTCTATTTGCCGTACCGCCCTGGACTGCCCTATGAATGTCGCAAAGGATCCTGCCACACTCGCACCCGCCAATACCCTGGACTTGCGCCCCCTGCTGCTGGCCAACATGGCCTGCACCATGTCGATGATGGCCTTCGTCGCCCTGATCGGCCCGATCGCCCGCCAGCTCGGCATGGCCACCTGGCAAGCCGGTGCCGCAGTGACCGTGGCGGGCGTGGTCTGGGTGCTGCTGGCCCGGCCTTGGGGGCGCGCCGCAGACCGTCTGGGCCGTCGGCGCATCCTGCTGCTGGGCAGCGCCGGCTTCACCCTGGCCTACTGGCTGCTGTGCCTGTTCGTAGAAGGTGCGCTGCGCTGGCTACCGGGAGCGACCCTGGCCTTCATCGGCCTGATGGTCGCGCGCGGCTGTATCGGCGCCTTCTATGCTGCCATCCCGGTGGGCTGCAATGCGCTGATCGCCGACCATGTCGAACCGCAACGCCGGGCCCGGGCCATGGCCTCGCTGGGGGCGGCCAACGCCGTCGGCCTGGTGGTGGGGCCGGCGCTGGCAGCGCTGCTGGCGCGGCATAGCCTGAGCCTGCCGTTCCATATCATGTCGCTGCTGCCGGCCAGTGCCTTTCTGGTCCTGCTGTTCACCCTGAAGCCGCAGGCGCTGCCGCACAGCCATGCTCCCAGCCCGGTGCGCCTGAACGACCCACGCCTGCGCCGGCCTTTGCTGGTGGCGTTCAGCGCCATGCTCAGCGTCACGGTATCGCAGATCATCGTCGGCTTCTTTGCCCTCGACCGCCTGCACCTGGGCCCTGCCGAGGCTGCCCAGGCTGCCGGCATCGCCCTGACCACGGTAGGCGTTGCACTGATCCTGGCGCAGGTGCTGCTGCGCCAGCTGGAATGGCCGCCGTTGAAGATGATCCGGGTCGGCGCCACGGTTTCGGCCCTGGGCTTTGCCTGCGGCTCGCTGGCCACCACGGCTCCATGGCTGTGGGCTTGCTACTTTGTCGCGGCGGCTGGCATGGGCTTTGTCTTCCCGGCCTTTTCGGCGCTGGCGGCCAATGCCATGCACGCCTCCGAGCAAGGCGCGACGGCCGGGTCCATCGGTGCTGCGCAGGGCATGGGTGCAGTGATCGGGCCGCTGGCCGGCACCTTGGTTTATGCCGTCGATCCACGCTTGCCATTCCTGGCGGTGGCGGCGCTGTTGCTGCTGGTGGGGTCATGGCCAATGCCCCGCGATCAGCGGGCCTGACAAGCACAGCGCGCAAGCGCGCAGAGTGTGTTTTAATGCGCATCGCTCATTATTATTGACACCTCTGATTACAAGGCGGCTATGGACACGGGGACGCGACTCAAACTGGTGCGTGAACGCAACAACCTCTCCCAACGGGAACTGGCCCGCCGCAGCGGGCTGACCAATTCGACGATCTCGCAGATCGAGCAGAATCGCGTCAGCCCTTCGGTCAGCTCCCTGAAAAAACTGCTCGAAGGCATTCCGATGAGCTTGGCGGAGTTCTTCAGTTTCGACGAGCCGGTGCGCGAAGAGCGCTACGTGTTCCGTGGCGGCGAGCAGCCAGATCTGGGCCGCAACGGCCTGCGCATGCTGCTGGTTGGCGCCAGTGTCGAAGGCCGGCAGATGCGCATGCTGCGTGAACTGTATGCACCGGGTGCCGATTCGGGCGAGCCGATCGTGCATGCCGAGGGTGAGGAGTGTGGCCTGGTCACACGCGGCACCGTCGAGTTGTGGGTCGATGGCCAGGTGAGCGTGCTCAACTCGGGCGACGGTTACTACATCCCCACTACCCTGCCGCACAGTTTCAAGAACATCGGCCCGGACGAGGCCGAAATCATCAGCGCCAACACCCCGGCGAACTTCTGACTGCTTTATGCATGGAGATGGCACCGGCTTTGCCGGTGTTCGCGACTGAAGCCGCTCCCACAGGAAACGCGCCAACCCTGTGGGAGAGGCGCCTTCAGGTAAGGCTGTCGACACCCTGGCGCAGGGCCTCTTCGACAAAGTCCAGGCGGTCCTGCCCGAAGAACATCTCGCCACCGACAAAACAGGTCGGCGCGCCGAACACCCCGCGCTCCACTGCAACTTCGGTCGCGTGCCTGAGCGCGGACTTCACCTCGTCATCACCCGCCAGCGCGCGAAATGCCTGCGGGTCGAAGCCGCCCTGGCTCAGCGTGTCGTCGAGGACGGCGTTGTCGCCCAGGTTGCGGCGCTGCGCAAACAGACCATTGAACAGCACCGCCAGCAACGCCTCGAACCGCTCCGGCGAACGGAGCTGGGTGCCCACTGCCCCGCGCATCAGGGTCAAGGTATTGACCGGGAACCCCGGCGGCAACCCGAACGGTACCCCGTAGCGCGCGGCGAAGCGCGCCAGGTCGGTGAACATGTAGCGGCCCTTGGCCGGGATCATCACCGGCGAGGCGTTGCCGGTAGCCTGGAAAACCCCGCCCAGCAGCATCGGCCGGTAACGCAGCGTGGCACCCTGGCGGGCACACAGCCCCGGCAGTTGAGTCCAGGCCAGATAGCTGGCCGGGCTGCCCAGGTCAAAAAAGAAATCGACAGTCTTGTTCATGTGGTTACGGTCCTTGCTCGGTGAAAGGGGCTTACCAACGTTCCATCCAGGGGCGCAGGTCCAGCTCGAAGGTCCAGGCGTCGCGGGGCTGGGCATGCAGGAACCAGTAGCTGTCGGCGATGTGGGCCGGATCTAGGATGCCATCCTGGCCCTTGAGGGCGTAGCGCTCGGGGAATGTGTCACGGATGAAGGCGGTGTCGATGGCCCCGTCAACCACCACGTGGGCGACATGGATGTTCCGCGGCCCCAGCTCGCGCGCCATGCTCTGGGCCAGGGCGCGCAAAGCGTGCTTGGCCCCGGCGAATGCCGCAAAGCCCGCCGCGCCACGGGTGCCAGCAGTGGCACCCGTGAACAGGATGGTGCCACGCTCGCGCTGGACCATGCGCCGGGCCACCGCCTGGGCGGTAAGGAAACCGGCAAAACAGGCCATCTCCCAGATCTTGAAGTATTTACGCGGGGTTTCCTCAAGAATGCTACAGGGCACATTGGCACCGATATTGAACACAAACGCTTCGATCGGGCCGATATCACGCTCGATGGTTTCGACCAGCGCCGCCACCTCCTCCTCCTTGCGCGCATCGGAGCCAAACCCGTGGGCCTGGCCGCCGGCAGCACGGATTTCGTCCAGCAGCGGCTGCAACTTGTCAGCCTGGCGCCGGGTGACACAGGCAATGTAGCCCTCGCGGGCAAAGCGCTTGGCGATCTCGCCGCCGGTAGCATCCCCCGCGCCAATCACGAGCACCACTTTTTGTTGTTCTGTCATGCCTGTCTCCATTGGTGAATGATCGTTTAGTAAACGAACGCTATGTTATGATCGCCGCCACCGTCAAGCCCGCCTGCAGAGGCAACTGAATGCGCTACACCAACGAGCACAAGCAGCAAACCCGCGAGCGGCTGCTGGCCAGCAGCGGCGCGCTGGCCAAACGCGGGGGTTTTTCCAGCACTGGCGTAGCCGGGCTGATGAAGGCGATCGGCCTGACCGGCGGCGCCTTCTACAACCACTTCCCATCCAAGGACGACCTGTTCACCGAGGTAGTGCGACAGGAACTGTGCAACAGCCCGCTGGCGCGCCTGGCCAACCAGGGCGCCAGTCGCGAACGCCTGGGCCGTTGCCTGCAGCAGTACCTGAGCCTGGCTCACCTGCACAATCCCGAAGGTGGCTGCCCGCTGCCGCCATTGGGGGTGGAGATTGCCCGGGCCGAAGCACCCGTGCGCGCCGTGGCCGAGCATTGGCTGGTGGAGCTGCACCAGGCCTGGAGCGCGACCCTGGAAGACAGCGAATTGGCCTGGGTGCTGATCAGCCAGTGCGTCGGTGCCTTGCTGGTCGGGCGCATGCTGGCCACGGAAAGCGTGCAGTCGCAGGTACTGGAGGCCAGCCGCCACTTTGTCGAGAAGGCCCTGCATGAAGCGGATTAGTCTATTGCTGGGGCTACTGCTGAGCTTGCCTGCACTCGCCGAACAGGCCTGCCCGCCAGGGCAATACCAGGTGTGCCTGATGGGATGTTTCTGTGCGCCCATCGACCCCGGCCAGGCCGGGCAGATTTTCAAGGACGTGGAAGTACTGGCTTCGTCCAGCCTGACCTACGCCTTGCAGCAGGCCCGCGACGAAGCCACCGCCAGCGGCGTCGAGCCGATCCCGTTGCATATCCGTGCGCAACTAGAACCCTGGTACGACTTTGCCGTGCTCGACGCGGCGCGCTTCCGGGTGGGTGACGAACAGCAGATGAGCGCGGCCAATGCGCTGCTGCAGAACCCCGATGTGAACGCCGTGACGCTGATCGACACGATCATCTTCCGCCGCCCCGCCGACGCCGAGGACAACGTGGCGTTGTGGGCACATGAGCTCAAGCATGTGCAGCAGTATCAGCAGCTGGGTGTAGAAGAGTTCGCCCGGCGCTACACGCGCAACTACGACGACCTGGAAGCGCCGGCCTACAAGATCGAGGCCGAGGTAGGCAAGGCGCTGCGCGAGCGTGGTTCAGGGCAGGCCAGATAATTTCTGGTCATTTCGCGGTCGCCGTGTAGGAGCGGCCTTGTGTCGCGAAAGGGCCGCAAAGCGGCCCCGGCAATATCTGCTCCAAGCTGAAATCGAGGGGCTGCTGCGCAGCCCTTTCGCGACACAAGGCCGCTCCTACACGGCGACCGCATCAGTGGCCAAACCAGGTGTCAGGACGCCGCCGAAGCTTCTTCAGCCACCTGCTCACGGCTGGCATAACGTTGCGCCAGCACTGCACAGACCATCAGCTGAATCTGGTGGAACAGCATCAGCGGCAGGATCATCGCGCCAATGCCACTGCCGACGAACAGCACCTGCGCCATTGGCACCCCGGTAGCCAGGCTCTTCTTCGAACCGGCGAACAGGATGGTAATGCGGTCCTCCAGGTCAAAGCCCAGCAGCTTGCCGAGCAGCCGGGTACCGTACAACACCACCGCCAACAAGATTCCGCACACGGCAAACAACCCGGCCAGGTGCTGCGGCGATACCGTGTGCCACAGCCCGGTGACCACCGCCTCGCTGAACGCGGTGTAGACCACCAGCAGGATCGAACCCTGGTCCACCACCTTGAGCCAGCGCGCATTGCGCTTGACCCAGGCACCGATCCAGCGCCGGGCGACCTGCCCGGCCACGAACGGCACCAGCAGCTGCAGGGTGATCTTCAGCACCGCATCCAGACCAGAACCGGTATCACCGCTGGCCCCCAGCAACATCATTACCAGCAACGGCGTGAGGAAGATACCCAGCAGGCTGGATGCCGCCGCACTGCAAATGGCCGCCGGCACGTTACCACGCGCCAGCGAAGTGAAGGCGATGGCCGACTGCACGGTAGCCGGCAAGGCACACAGGTAGAGCACGCCCAGGTAAAGTTCGTTGCCCACCAGCGGCACGAACAGTGGCTTGAACGCCAGGCCCAGCAGCGGGAACAGCACGAAGGTGCAGGAGAACACCAGCAAGTGCAGGCGCCAGTGCCCCGCTCCGGCAATGATCGCCTCGCGCGACAGCTTGGCGCCGTGCAGAAAGAACAGCAGGCCGATGGCCAGGTTGGTCAGCCAACCAAAATACACTGCGCCGTCGCCCGAGCAAGGCAGCACGGTGGCAATCAGCACCACCCCGAGCAAGGCCAGGGTGAAATTGTCGAATAACATGCGCAAATACTTCATCACAGTTTCCGTCTTGTCATTGTGCAAGGGCAGACGATAAGGTCTTCGGCTTTTCGCCGCTAACGCCGGAACCCCCACCGGTGTCGCTCAACGGACACGCTCCAGCACAGGACTCGCTCATGCCCCTCTCCCGCCTGGCTGCACTTGCAGCCGCCATCACTCTCACCCTGGGCTACAGTGCCGCCCAGGCCGACGACCAGTTGCAGGCCAAGGTCGACCAGATCATCCGCCCGCTGATGCAAGAGCAAGGCATCACCGGCATGGCCGTGGCTGTCTATGCTCGCAACCACGCGTACTACTTCAGCTATGGCGTGGCCAGCAAGGCCGACAATGTGCCGGTCAGCCGCGACACGCTGTTCGAGATCGGTTCGCTGAGCAAGACCTACACCGCCACCCTGGCCGCACTGGCCAGTGCCGAAGGCAAGCTGGACCTCGATGCCCCGGCCAAGCGCTATCACCCGGCCCTTGCCGGCGCCCCCATCGGCGACGCAAGCGTGCTGGAGCTGGGCGCCTATAGTGCCGACTGCCTGCCGTTGCAGTTCCCGGATGCGGTGCAGACGGCGCAGCAGGTGGTCGATTTCTTCCGTCACTGGCAACCCCGCGCCAAACCCGGCACCCAGCGCTGCTACTCGAACCCCAGCCTGGGCTTGTTCGGTGACCTGGCCGCCCGAGCGCAGCATCAGCCATTTTCCACGCTGATGAGCGAGGGCCTGCTGAAACAGATGGGCCTGGAAAACACCTATCTGCAGGTCCCGGCCAGCGCCCAGGGGTTGTATGCCCAGGGCTACGACAGTGCCGACAAGCCGGTGCGTGTCGGCCCCGGCCCTTACGCCGACGAAGCCTACGGCATCAAGACCAGCGCCAGCGACCTGCTGCGCTATGTGCGCCTGCACATGCAGCCGGAGCGGCTGCCACCGGCGCTGGCACAAGCCACGGCCATCACCCAGCGGGGCTACTTCCAGGTCGGCGCCATGACCCAGGGCCTGGGCTGGGAGCGTTACCCCTACCCGGTCACGCTGGCCACACTGATCGATGGCAACGGCCCGCAGCTAATCCGTGAACCGCAGGCAACCACACGCTTGCAACCAGCCCTGCCGCCGCTGCCGGCAGCCTGGTACAACAAGACCGGCTCGACCAATGGCTTCGGCGCCTACGCCGCGTTCGTGCCCGCCGAACAACTGGCCGTGGTGTTGCTGGCCAACCGAAACTACCCGAACGAAGCCCGGGTGCGCGCAGCCTTCGACATTCTCTCCGGGCTGTAGTGCGGGCAGCGATTGTCGAACAAAACGACACAATGTAGTGAGCAAAAATATTCACTACAAAATGGTTGACGCCGTTCATCGCCCTTGGGCATGATGAAGCCGTCTCCCTGATCGGGAGCGGTGGCAAGGGTGTTCCAGACGGCCTGCGCGGTAACGCAGGCCGTCCGTGGAGAGGGAAACTGTCCAAAAGGCAGCGTGAGAAAGCCCCTGTTGCGATGCTGCTGTAGCAGCCTTGGTAGTGCGCTACACCGTGGTAGCGCCAACTGTGAAAAATCACCTACGAATGGGTAATGGGGGCTTTATGATGAACTTGAACAACAATCCGACTATCGACCAATTGGCCCAGCTGTTCGCCGTACGCAAGGACAGCCTTGACGACCATCTGCTGTGGGTAAGCCAGACCGGTGAAGTGCGCCTCGACCGCCTGCCACCGAACACCGTCGAAGATGAATTCGAAGAGCACCTGCCCAGCATGCGTGCCCGCTTCAAGGTCTACCGCCGTGGCCAAGGCTACGTCGGCAAGAAGGCCGCCGCCGATACCGAGTTCGTCGGCCGCGTCCTGCAGACCCTGCAACAAGAATGGCCCGCTGCCCGTGAGCAGCAGGCAGTCAAGGTGATCGAACCGCTCAACTGAGGGTTCCCACCTTTATCTGAGCCCGGCCCGCACAGGCCGGGCTTTTTCATGCCTGGCGCCGCTGGCTGCGGGGCTCCGGCAGCGGCAAGGCGCCGGTTGCCATCGCCCGGGCGCGGTCTACACCCCACACCAGGGCGCGAGTCATGGTCTCGCCTGGGCGTGCGGGGTAATACTCCTCCAGCAACGCTCGCCCATCACCGGCGTACAACCCCAAAAACAGTTGGGTCGCCCCCAGGCGCGACAGGCGCACCTGCACGTCCAGCGTGGTGCCGTCACTGAGTGCTTCGTCGTGGCAGCGGCTGTGCAGCTGTGCGTCGGCCCATTGCCAATAGGTCTCTTCCCTGACTCGCATGAGCATTCAATCCTCCGTTGCTGGAATGCCGCGCAAGAAAACCACAGCCTTGGCCATCCTGCGAGTGCTACCCGGCAATGCCATGAGGCGGATCAAGAAATGGCAATAAAAACCCCGCCATTCGGCGGGGTTGTGCTGGAGCGGGATCACTTCTTGAGCGGAACCCGCGGCATGAAGCGGCCTTTTTTGCTGCGCTGCAGATGTGCAGGCTGGAGCTGTTCGGAATCATCCAGCGTCATGTGGGCGAAGCCCAGGCGAAATGCCGCTTGGCCGCAACGCACCTGGCTGTTGATCGGGAACGCGTCGTTCAGGTCTTCGAAAAAGGATTCGCTCATGCCCTGTCTCCCTCCAGTGGCGGACGCGTCGGCAACCAGAACAGTTGCTCTACCAAACGCGACCTGTGAAAGTGAGACTAGCCGGTCATTTGCGGACCGCCCAGACCGAAGCCTTGGACCCGACCAGCGGCAGACGCTCTACTTCAGGCGCACCGCTGTACCGGTAGCAAATACCACGACCATGCCGCCCTGTACCGACGGCATGCTGATCTCGAAATCCACACCCACTACCGCATCGGCCTGCAACTGGCGTGCCCGCGCCTTCAGTTCTTCGGTGGCCTGCTCCCGGGCTTGGCGCAGTGCGCTTTCCAGGGTTTGCGAACGCCCGCCGAAGAAGTCGCGAAAACGTGCAAAGAAATCGCGCACGAAATTGATGCCCTGCACCGATTCGGAGCTGACCACACCCAGGTATTCAGCAATCGGGCGGCCTTCGAGCTGGCTGGTGGTTGAAATGATCATGGGTGCGCTCCATTGGCCTGGCAAAAGAGGCCGATTCTAACAGAGCGCCCTGTTTGCAACGCGCATTTGTGGGAGCGGCCCTTTCGCAACGCAAGTCCGCTCCCACAGAGTCAGCTACGCGCTGACAGCCCTTAACCGGCGCCCAAGCCTTGCGCCAAACACGTTCACCAGCAACCCTGCCATCACCAGCAATGCGCCCCAGCCCTGGGTCGCAGTCAGACGCTCGCCCAGCAACAACGCCGACGAACTCAGGCCAATCACAGGCACCAGCAGCGAGAACGGCGCCACCTTGCCGGCCGGGTGGCGCGACAGCAGCTTGCTCCACAGGCTGTAGCCGAGCATGGTGGCGACAAACGCCAGGTAAGCCAGGGCCAATACCGAACTCCAGATGATATTGGCAATGGCGTGGCCGATGCGCTCCGGCCCCTCCAGCCACCAGGACAACGCAAGGAACGGCAGTGGCGGGATCAGCCCGCCCCAGATAACCAGCGCCACCAGGTCAACCGAGCCAAAGCGCCGGGTGATGATGTTGCCCATGCCCCACATGGCGCCGGCACACAGGGTCAGCACCAGCGCCAACATCGGTACATGGCCGCCGTCTTCGCTGCCGATAAGCGCCAGGCCGCTGGCGGCCACCAGCAGCCCCAGCACGCTGGCCAGGCGCAGCCGCTCGCCGAGGAACAACGCGGCGAAGCCGAGGGTGAAGAACGCCTGCGATTGCAGGATCAGCGAGGCCAGCCCTGGCGGCATGCCGCTGTACATGGCCTGGAACAGGAAAGCGAACTGGCCCAGCGAAATGGTCGCGCCGTAGGCGATCAGCCAGCGCCAGGGCAACTTCGGCCGCTTGACCAGCAAGATCGCCGGGAATGCCACCAGCAAGAAGCGCAATGCCCCCAGCAACATCGGCGGCAACCCATCGAGGCCAACCTTGATGACCACGAAGTTGACTCCCCAGGCGACAATCACCACCAGGGCGATGAGCAGATCCTTGAGTGGCATTGCGACATCCTTCTTCAAGCGTTCTAGACATATTTCGTTACAGCATAAGGCTATTCCTTTGACAGGGACCAGCACAGTTGCGGCCCAGAGGTGCGCAACAGTGACTGTTATCGTGCAAGGGTTGCCGAGGTGGCGGAGCGTCAGCTCCGGTATCCAGGTGCGACCTTTTCCAGCATCCGCAACAGTGCCGCCCATGCCAGCTGCAACGCATCCGGATCCGCCAGTTCGCCCTGTTTCAACCCTCGTCCAGGCTCATTGAACTGCCGCTCGGTATGCGCGCACACTTCGGCCGGCGGCAAAATCACCTGCCCGGCACTCTGTGCCGCCAACTGGATCTCGCACGCCTTCTCCAGGTAGTACATGCGCAGGAATGCTTCGGCCACGCTGCGCCCAGTGGTCAGCAGGCCATGGTTGCGCAGGATCATCACCGGCTTGTCGCCTAGGTCGGCTACCAGCCTTCGCTGCTCATCCATGTCCAGCGCAATCCCTTCATAGGCGTGGTATGCCACCTTGCCATAAAACTCCATGGACATCTGGTTGAGCGGTAGCAGCCCACATTCCAGCGCCGCCACCGCACAACCTGCCCGGGTGTGGGTGTGCAACACACAGCGGGCATCCTCGCGGGCAGCATGGATGGCGCTGTGGATGACGAAACCGGCCGGGTTGACCGGGTGCGGCGTCGCTTCAACCGGCCGGCCCTGCAGGTCGATCTTCACCAGGCTGGAGGCCATGATCTCATCGAACAGCAAGCCGTACGGATTGATCAGGAAGTGGTGCTCCGGCCCCGGCAGGCGCAGGGAAATATGGGTGAAGATCAGGTCGCTCATGCGGAAATGGGCGATCAGCCGATAGCAGGCGGCCAGCTCCTGGCGCAGGCTTTGTTCCGTTGTGGTCATCATCGTTATACCTTTGCAGTACGCTATTTGCTGGCCCACGCATTGAAGCGCTGTTCCAGCTCTTCGCCATGGTCGACCCAGAATTCCACATTCATCGCCAACGCCCCCTGCAGGTTCTGCGGCGAAGTAGGCACCCAGCTGGCCAGGGACGGGTCTAGCTTCGCCGCCGCCTGGGTGTTGGTTGGCCCATAGGGAATCTGCTGCACATAACGCACCTGGGTGTCCGGCTGGTTGGCGTAGGCAATCAGCCGCTTGGCCTGGTCGACATGCCGCGAGCCTTTGATGATCGCCCAGTAATCCATGCCATACAGGCTGCCAGGCCAGACCACCGCCAGCGGGCTGCCCTGCTGGGCCGCCACGGCGATGCGCCCGCTATAGGTCGAGGTCATCACCACGTCTCCCGCCGCCAGCCACTGGGCAGGTTGGGCGCCGGCGTCCCACCACTGGATATACGGCTTGAGCTCGCTGAGCTTGGCAAAGGCACGCTCGACCCCTGCCGGGGTGGCCAGGACCTGGTACACATCCTCGACCTTCACCCCATCTGCCATCAGGGCGAACTCCAGGTTGTACACCGCACGCTTGCGCAGGCCGCGCTTGCCCGGGTACTTGCTCACGTCCCAGAAGTCGGCCCACGACGCAGGCGCCTGTGCCAGCTTGCTGCGGTCATAGGCAATGGCCACGCTCCATACCAGCGCGGCCGAGCCACAGGCTTGTGCCGCGTCGGTAATCAGTTCACCCGCATGGCCCATGCGCTGCCAATCCAGCTGCTCGTAGATGCCCTCGTCGCAGCCGCGCATCAGGTCAGGCCCTTCTATCTGCACCACGTCCCAGTCGACATTGCCGGTCTCGGCCATTACCTGGATCCGTGCCATCTCGCCGTTGTACTCACTCTGGATCAGCTTGCTGCCATCCTGGGCACTGAACGGTTTGAAGATCGACTCGTCCTGAGCTTTCTGGCCGGCACCACCATAGCCGACCACGACCATCTGCGGTGCCGCTTGCGCACTGCCCAGGCCCATGGCCAGCAACGCTGCGCAAAGGCTGCTTACACGTGGGAATACCTGCATCGTAGTTGCCTCCTGCCGGTGCCCGAGGGGCCCGTTTTCTTGTTGTTGTGAGGTCACGCCCTCGCCACGAGGGTGAGGAAAACCTAGTCGCCGACCAGTAAAAAAACAAGTTGATTTTTTACTGTCGCTACACTTTTATAAAAGAACAAGAACAACATCGCACCGGAGCCGCCTGTATGCAGACCGCCTTCCCTCATCTGTTCGAAGCCTTGCAGATCCGCGGCAAACGCTTGAAGAACCGCATCATGTCCACCGGCCACGACACCTGCCTGCCTACCGACAACCTGGTCAACGACAAGCTCATCGCCTACCAGCGCGCCCGCGCCGCCGGTGGCGTGGGCCTGATCGTGCTGCAGGTGGCCGGGGTGCATGACAGCGCTCGCTACACCTCGCATGTGCTGATGGCCACCGACGATGCCTGCATCGACGGCTACCGCCAGCTTGCCGAGGCCTGCCATGAGCATGGCACCGTGGTGCTGTCACAACTGTTCCACCCCGGGCGGGAGATCATGGAGTCGGCGGACGGTTTGCTGGCGGTGGCCTACTCGGCGTCCGCGGTACCCAATGAACGCTTCCGGGTGATGCCGCGCGCACTGGACCAAGCGATGATCGACGAGATCGTCCAGGGCTATGCCAGCGCTGCCCGCCGCCTGCACCAGGCCGGGCTGGATGGCGTTGAAGTGGTGGCCAGCCATGGCTACCTGCCTGCGCAGTTCCTCAACCCGCGGGTAAACCAGCGCTCGGATGGCTACAACGGTGAGCTGGAGCAGCGCCTGCGGTTCCTGCGCGAAGTGCTGGCCGCCGTACGCGCGGCTACCGACGAACAGTTCATCATCGGCCTGCGCATCAGTGCCGACGAGCGCGACAGCCAAGGGCTGAGCGAGGATGAATCGCAGGCCGCAGCGGTTGCCTTGCAAGGCCAGCTCGACTACCTGCACATCGTTGCCGGGACGTCGGCGTCCCTCGGCGGCGCCGTGCATATCGTGCCGCCGATGGCTATTCAACCGGCCTACCTGGCCCGTGAGGCCGGCACCTTCAAACAACACCTGGGCATCCCGCTGTTCGTCACCGGGCGTATCAACCAGCCCCAGGAAGCCGAACTGATCCTGGCCCGTGGCCAGGCCGACGTCTGCGGCATGACCCGCGCGCTTATATGCGACCCGCAGATGCCCAACAAGACCGAGCATGGCCAGGTCGAAGACGTACGTGCCTGTATCGCCTGCAACCAGGCCTGCATCGGCCATTTCCACCGCGGCCTGCCCATTTCCTGCATCCAGCGACCGGAGACTGGCCGCGAGTTGCAGTACGAGCAACTGCCACCCACCACCCGCCCCAAGCGCATCCTCGTGGCCGGTGGCGGGCCCGCCGGCATGAAAGCCGCCGCCGTGGCCGCTGCGCGCGGGCATCAGGTCACGCTGTACGAGGCTGGCCCGCAGCTCGGTGGCCAGGTGCTGCTGGCCCAGTTGCTGCCACGGCGCAGCGAGTTCGGTGGCGCCAGCACCAACTTGCAACGGGAAATGGCCCTGGCGGGCGTGGAAGTGGTGCGCAACACCCGGGTCGACCGCGCACTGGTCGAACGGGAACGCCCCGACCTGGTGATCGCCGCCACCGGTGCCACCCCCTACTGGCCGGCCTTCGAGCGCACCGGTGATCTACAGGTGGTGGATGCCTGGCAAATACTGCGCAGTGAAGCAAAACCGGGCCGCTCGGTACTGGTGATCGACTGGCGCTGCGACTGGATCGGCCCCGGCATCGCCGAACGCCTGGTACGCGACGGCCACCAGGTGCAGCTGGCGGTCAATGGCACCCATTGCGGCGAAAGCCTGCCGCTGTACGTGCGCGACCAACTGGCCGGCGAGCTGCATCGCCTGGGTATTCCCATCACACCGTATGCCCGCCTGTATGGCTGCGACGACAACACGGTGTACCTGCAGCACACCGCCAGCGGCGAACCGATGATCTTCGAAGGCATCGACACCCTGGTACTGTGCCAGGGCCATCAACCGGAAGACCGCCTGGCAACGGAGCTGGCTGGCCTGGTCGAGGTGCGCCGCATTGGCGACTGCCTGGCGCCGCGTACCGCCGAAGAAGCGATTCACGATGGCCTGACGGTTGCCTGGGCGCTCTGAGGCTGTACATACTGCGGCTTTTACGATGGACCGACGTGCATGAGCCAACTCCCCCAGCCCCCCGCCAGCGAAGCCGGGGGCGCCGCGCCGCAGTTTCTCGGCAGCCGCATTCGCGGCCTGCGCAAGCGCCGTGGCATGACCCTGGCGGAGCTGGCCGCGCACAGTGAGCTGACCGCCGGCTACATCAGCCAGCTGGAGCGCAACCTCTCCTATCCATCGATTCCGGCGCTGTTCAACATCGCCCGCAGCCTGGGGGTGACCATCCAGTGGTTCTTCGCCAGCGAAGCCATCACTGCGCCCGAAGACCAGGGCTATGTGGTACGACGCAACAGCCGCCTGAGCGTGCATTACGAAGACGGTATCGTCGATCAACTGCTCACGCCCCAGCCCAACCGTCAGCTGGAAATCCTGCATTCGCGCTTCCCTCCGGGCAGCTACAGCCAACAGAGCTACAGCCACGACGGTGAAGAGGCCGGCTACATCCTTAGCGGCAGCTTCGAGCTGTGGGTGGGCGAGCGGCATTTCCAGCTGGGTGAAGGAGACAGTTTCAGCTTCTCGAGCCAGGAACCGCACCGCTACGGCAACCCCGGTGAAGTCGATGCCGTGGTGATCTGGGTGATCACGCCGCCAACATTCTGAAGCATGCTCGCTCCCCAATATCCAGCAACAGGGTCTACCTTGTTAACCGAACTTTAGAGGAGCACAACCATGAAGCAGATCCTGATCATAGGCGCGGGCTTTGCCGGCCTGTGGAGCGCGCTCAGCGCCGCCCGCCAGCTTGACCTCCATGGCCGCAAGGATGTCGAGGTCACCTTGCTTGCACCCCAGGCCGAGCTGCATGTGCGCCCGCGCTTCTACGAACCCGACGTACATACCATGGCCGCGCCGTTGCAGGAGCTGTTCGATGCCGCCAACGTCCGCTTCGTGCAGGGCACGGCCTTTCATATAGATGAAGCGGCCCGCCGTGTGGGCTATCGCACCCGCAGCGGAACCCAATGCACCCTGCCCTACGACCGCCTGATCATGGCCTGCGGCAGCGTGCTCAACCGGCCCGACATGGTCGGCATCGAGCATGTGTTCGATGTCGACAAGCTCGACAGCGCCGCGCGCCTGGAAACCCACCTGAAGTCACTGGCCAACCTGCCCGACACACCGGCGCGCAATACCGTGGTGGTGGCCGGTGGAGGTTTTACCGGCATCGAGACCGGCACCGAACTGCCGGCCCGCCTGCGCGAAATCCTCGGCGAGGACGCAGCGTTGCGCGTGGTGGTGGTCGACCGTGGGGCGAGGATTGGCGCGGCCCTGGGTGACGGCATCCGCCCCGCCATCGAGCAGGCCTCCGAGGCCCTGGGCGTGGAGTGGATCTGTGGCGCCACGGTAGCCTCGGTCGACCCTGCCGGCGTGGTGCTGGACAACGGCCAGCGCATCGACGCCAGCACGGTGATCTGGACCGTGGGCTTCAAGGCCAACCCGCTCACCGAACAGATCAGTGGCGAGCGCGACCGCCAGGGCCGCTTGCATGTCGATGGCAATCTCAAGGTGAAAGGCAATGATGCCGTGTACGCGGCGGGTGATGTGGCCTACGCCGCCTGCGACGAGGCTGGCAATCATGCGGTGATGTCCTGCCAGCATGCGATTCCGCTGGGGCGTCATGCGGGCAACAATGCGGCGGCCGAGCTGATTGGCGTGGCACCGAAGACCTACAGCCAGCCCAAGTACGTGACCTGCCTGGACCTTGGGGCCTGGGGGGCGGTGTATACCGAAGGGTGGCAACGCACGGTGTCGCCACCGGAGGACAAGGCCGAAGCCAAGGTTTTGAAGGCGCAGATCAATACCGTGTGGATCTATCCACCGGCGGCCGAACGTGCTGCGGCGCTGGCAGCGGCTGACCCGGCTATTCCAGTGGCCTGACACCAGGCCGACGCGATCACTGTAGGAGCGGCCTTGTGTCGCGATGGGCCGCAAAGCGGCCCCAGAATTCTCGGCGTCAACGCTGAAACCCTGGGGCCGCTTCGCGGCCCATCGCGACACAAGGCCGCTCCTACATTCGATCGCGTACCTTCGATCAGGCAGCAGCAAACAGCTCGTTGGCAATCTGCGCCTGGGCAGCATCGATCGCCTGGCTGCGGTGCTCAGGGCCATAGGCCAGGCCATGGGCGCGGACGATTTCCAGGTCGGTGATGCCGATGAAACCCAGGAATACCTTGAGGAAGTCCTCATGCCCGGCGCCAGTCGGCTGGCCAGCGTGCAGGCCACCGGCGGTGGACACCAGCACTACCTTCTTGTTGCCGCACAGGCCTTCCGGGCCGGCTTCGGTGTAACGGAAAGTCTTGCCGGCGACGGCAACGCGGTCGATCCAGGCCTTGAGCTGGGTCGGCACGGTGAAGTTGTACATCGGCGCACCAATCACCACGGCATCGGCAGCCAGGAACTCTTCCAGGGTTTCCGCGCTCAGCTTAGCTTCGAAGGCCTGGGCTGCGTCACGCATGTCTTCCGGGGTGCCAGCCGCTACCAGGGTTGCCGCGGAGAAGTGGGCGATGGCGTCAGCGGCCAGGTCGCGGTACACCACTTCCACGCTCGGGTCGGCGGCTTTCCAGGCTTCGACCACTTCACGGCTCAGTTGGCGGGAGGCGGAATTGTCGCCCAGGATGCTGGAATCGATGTGCAACAGTTTCATGGGATTCTCCTGTGAATGAAGACCGCGACATTGGGCGATCACGATGGGGAGAATCCTACCGACATCAACAATGGCTGATAAGGCAGCAAAAATGCGTTAGTTTGTCCTACTGGTGGAACAGTGAGACATTCCCATGCAAGACCTCAACGACCTTTTCTACTTCGCCCGCGTGGTCGAAGCCGGCGGTTTCGCCGCAGCGGGCCGCCAGCTGGGCATCCCCAAATCGCGCCTTTCGCGGCGTATCGCCGAGCTGGAAGAACGCCTGGGCACGCGCCTGCTGCAACGCACTACACGGCAACTGAAGCTCACCGCGGTGGGCGAGCGCTACCTGCACCACTGCCAGGCCATGCTGCTGGAAGCCGAAGCCGCCGACGAGGCCGTGGCCAGCATGAGCAGCGAACCGCGCGGGCGCTTGCGGGTGTCGTGCCCGGTGGCATTGGCCCACGCCTTTCTGCCGGATGTGATCAGCCGCTTTCTTGCGCAGTACCCGCTGGTGCAACTGGACATGGTGCTGCTCAACCGCCGGGTAGACCTCATTTCCGAAGGTATCGACGTGGCCCTGCGCGTGCGCGATCTGGGCGATGAAGACCCGGCCCTGGTCACCCGCCGCCTGCGCCAGGCGCAGATGCAACTGGTTGCAGCGCCCGGTTTCGCCGACCACATCCGCGAACCGGGCCAACTGGCATCATTGCCGGTGCTGGGCGCTGCCGAGGCGGACCGGCTGGTACACTTCCGGCTGTTCGGCCCCCACGGCAAACAGCAGGAAATCGCCCTGGAACCGCGCCTTGCCATCGATGATTTCGTAGTACGTAATGCTGCTGTACGGGCAGGCCTCGGGTTTACCGCGCTGCCCAGCATGTTCTGTGAAGAAGAACTGGAGCGTGGCGAACTGGTGCGCCTGCTGCCGGACTGGTCGCTGCCGGGTGGCTACCTGCAGGCGGTGTACCCGCACCGGCGCGGCTTGCTGCCTGCGGTACGGGTATGGATCGACCACCTGGCGGCGTCGTTCGAGGCCTGTGGAGAAAAGTATGTCTGAGCGGAACATGAGCGAAGCCCAGGTGGCAGCGTTCTGCCTGAGCCTGCCGGGTGCGCGGGAAGACTACAAATGGGGCGGCATCCGGGTGTTCTCCGTAGCAGGCAACAAGATGTTCGCGGTGCTCGACCTGGCGGGTGCGGGGTTGTCGTTCAAAGTGGCCGACGAACTGTTTCTCGGCTATTGCGATCGCCCGGGGGTGCGGCCTGCGCCGTATCTGGCACGGGCGCGGTGGATCAGCATGGCATCGCCCTACCCCATGGGGCGTGAGGAGCTGTGTGATCTGTTGCAGCGCTCGCACCAGCTGGTGGTGCGGCGGTTGCCGAAGCGGTTGCAGGTGGGGTTGGTAATCTAGCTAGCCTGTGCCGGCCTCTTCGCGGGCTTGCCCGCTCCTACAGGTACTCCACAGGCCTTGAGGGCAGTGAAAATCCTGTGGGAGCGGGCAAGCCCGCGAAGAGCCCGGCACAATCACATATCAACTGAAGGGCAGATACCGCCCGCCAAGAAACAGCCAGTCCGCCCAGAACACCTGGTGCACCAGCACAATCCCCCAGAACACCAGCTGGTACGAAACCTTGCGAGTCTTGTGTCGATACAGCTGCTGCGCCAGCAGTGCCCCCGGCCAGCCGCCCAGCAGCTCACTGGCATGCAGCACCTTCTCGGGCGTACGCCAGGCCTGGGTACGCGCCTGCTGTTTATCCTGCCAATACAGCAGCAGGCTGATCAGGCTCATTGCCGGGTACAACGCCAGCGGCCACCAGGCCTGGTCGACCCAGGCCATGCGCGCCGCGCCCAGGGCGGGCAGCAGGCACAGCAGGCCCAACAGCAGCAGCTTCAGGCGCACATTACGTACGCCCTCCACCCTTTGTCCCCGTGACGCCTCAGCCATGGGCCGTCGCCCAGTCAACCCAGCCGAACTGCCAGGTCGCCAGAATCAGCAGGCCAAAGGCAATGCGATACCAGGCGAACGCCGCGTAGCTGTGGTTGGCAATGAACTTGAGCAGGCCACGCACGGCGATCATGGCAAAGATGAACGAAGTCACGAAGCCAATGGCAAATACCGGCAGGTCACCAGGCTGGAACAGGTCGCGGTACTTGTAGCCCGAATACACTGCCGCACCGACCATGGTCGGCATCGCCAGGAAGAACGAGAACTCGGTCGCCGCCTTGCGCGACAGGCCGAACAGCAGGCCACCGATGATGGTCGAACCGGAGCGCGAAGTGCCCGGGATCATCGCCAGGCACTGGATGAAGCCGATCTTCAGCGCGTGGCTCCAGCGCATGTCGTCCACGTGGTCTACCTCCACACGGTGCTCGCGGCGCTCGGCCCAGAGCATGATCACCCCGCCCACCACCAGCGCAGCCGCCACGGTGATCGGGTTGAACAGATATTCGTGGATCAGGTCGGCGAACAGCACGCCCAGCACCACTGCCGGCAGGAAAGCCAGCAAAAGGTTACCGGTGAAACGCCGCGCCATGGGCTGGCTGGTCAGGCCGAAGACCACGTCGAAGATCTTGCCGCGAAACTCCCACACCACCGCCAGGATCGCCGCCAGCTGAATGATGATGTTGAAAGCCATGGCCCGTTCGCCACCAAACCCGATCAGGTCGGCGACGATGATCTGGTGGCCGGTACTGGAGATCGGCAGAAACTCCGTCAGCCCTTCGACCACGCCTAAGATGATTGCCTGGAAGGCAGTCCAAAAATCCATCGTTCCCCCGATGGAGCACTGCTCGTTGCAGGCCCCTTGTTCTTGATTTGCTTGAAATTGCCGCGCGCGGCCCGGCTGTTTTACAGCGACTGTTGGGCGTAATGCCAGTAGAAAAGTTCACGCCGCCTAAAGGTTTCATCTTGCGCGGCCGAAATCCTAGCAGAGCGCCTTCGCAATCACCTTGTACAAACTGCTGCAGACTATTGAATGGATAGCACTTAGCCATTAGTCGTGTGGGGGCCTCGCGCAAAGCATGCTTGGATGCGCCTGAATAAAAAGAACAATGCGGGAGCTGTGGTATGAAAACCCTGAGATCGATGTCTATCAGCCGCCGTCTGTGGCTGATCCTTTTGGTGGCGGTGGCCATGCTGGTGGTATTGGGCCTGCTGATGCTGCGCCAGATCCACGGTGACCTGTACCAGGCCAAAGCGGAGAAAACCCGCCACGTGGTGCAGACCGCAGCCGGTGTGCTGGCCTATTACCAAGAGCTGGAGGCAGCCGGCACGCTCAGCCGTGAAGCGGCCCAGCAACAGGCGCTGCAAGTGGTGCGGGCGCTGCGCTACGACCACGATGACTACTTCTGGATCAACGACCTGGGGCCGAAGATGATCATGCATCCGGCCAACCCCAAGCTCGACGGCCAGGACCTGTCGGCCATCCGCGACCCCGACGGCTTTGCCGTGTTCAACGAGATGGTCGCCCTGGCTCGGCAGCAGGACGCCGGGCCGGTCAACTACCGCTGGCCCAAGCCCGGTGCCAGCGAGCCGGTGGCCAAGACGTCCTACATCCAGCTGTTCAAGCCCTGGGGCTGGATCATCGGCTCAGGCGTGTACGTCGATGACGTGCAGGCCGAATTCACCCGCCAGTTGCGCGACGCCTCGCTGGTGGGCGTGGCCATCGCCCTGCTGATGGCGCTGGTGGTCATGCTGATTGCGCGCAGCATCGCCCGCCCGTTGCAGGAAGCAGTGCAGGCCATGGGCAACATCGCCAGCGGCGAAAGCGACCTGACCCGGCGCCTGGACACTCACGGCCGGGACGAAATCACCCACCTGGGCGAGCACTTCAACCGCTTCAATGGCAAGCTGCAAGGCGTGGTCGGCCAGTTGCAAGGCGCGGCCCATGCCCTGGCCCGATCCGCCGGGCATGTCGGCGACAACGCCGGTGCCGCGCAGCAGCACAGCGCCCAGCAATCGCTGCAGATGGACCAGGTGGCCACCGCGGTCAACGAAGTGACTTACGCCGTGCAAGACGTGGCCAAGACCGCCGAGCAGGCCGCCGGTGAAATGCGCACCGCGCAACAGCAGGTGGCACACGGCCAGGAGGCCATTCACGGCAGCCTGGCGCAGATCGACCGGCTGTCGCTGACCATCGACCAGGCCGTGCAGGTGATCCGTGAACTGGCCGGGCACAGCACGCGCATCGGTGGTGTACTGGATGTGATCCGCTCCATCGCCGAACAGACCAACCTGCTGGCGCTGAATGCGGCCATCGAGGCGGCGCGGGCCGGCGAGCAGGGCCGTGGCTTTGCCGTGGTCGCCGACGAGGTGCGCCTGCTGGCCCAGCGCACGGCGCAGTCGACGGCCGAGATCCATACCATGATCGAGCACCTGCAAAGCCAGTCGGACGCTGCGGTCAAAGCCATCGACACCAGCAGCGAGGCCTCGCGCCAGACGGTCGAGCAGGCCCGCGAGGCCGGTGCCAGCCTGGATGCCATCAACCAATCACTGAACAACCTCACGGCGTTGAATGCCTCGATCGCCAGCGCCACCTTGCAGCAGTCGCACGTGGTAGAAGAGATCAACCGCAACGTGCTGGATACTGCCGGGTTGTCTCAGCAGACCGCCGATGCAGCGCGCCAATCCAGCGATGCCGGGATGGCGCTGGGGCAGCTGAGCGAAGAGCTGGAGCAGCTGTTGCGGCAGTTCCGCGTATAATGCCGGGGGCGCTTTGCGCCCTTTCGCGACACAAGGCCGCTCCTACAGACGATCGCGTCCCCCTGTAGGAGCGGCCTTGTGTCGCGATGGGCTGCAAAGCAGCCCCAAAGACCCCAACGCCCTACACCTTCCCCGGCCGACCCGCTACAATCGCGCCCTTCCCCCGCAGTCTCCAAGGATCGCCGATGTCCGGCCTTGAACTCATCGCCGCCGTCCTCGGCGTCACCGCTGTCTGGCTCACGGTCAAGCAGAATGCCTGGTGCTGGCCCATCGGTCTGGTCATGGTGCTGATCTATGGCTGGCTGTTCTACGAGGTGAAGCTGTACTCCGGCATGTTGCTGCAACTGGCCTATGCCATCCTGCAGGTCTACGGCTGGTGGCAATGGAAGCGCCCGGGCCATGCTGAAGACGCCCGCCAGGTCACCCGCCTGCAGCGCCCGGCATTGCTCGTCGGTTTGGCCGGCGGGGTGCTGTTGAGCGCCACCTTGGGCGCGGCGATGGCCACCTGGACCGACGCCGTCCTGCCCTGGCTGGACGCTACCCTGACCGGCTTCAGCCTGGTGGCACAACTGTGGATGGCGCAGAAGCGCCTGCAGTGCTGGCCGCTGTGGGTAGTGGTAGATATCGTCTACGTGGGCCAGTACCTGCACCAGCAGTTGTACTTCACCGCCGGTTTCTTCGCCGTGCTCACCCTGATTGCCGTGCGCGGCTGGCTGGAATGGCGCCGTGACCCGGCGTTGGTGCAGCCATGAGCGAGGCACAATCCATGAAAGTACTGGTGCTGTGCGGCCCGGAATCCAGTGGCAAGAGCTGGCTCAGCGGTGTGATCCAGGCGCATTTCGGCGGCGTGGTGGTGGCCGAATACGTGCGCCACTTCATCGATCAGGAACGCCGCGACACCTGCTATGCCGATATCCCTGCCATCGCTCGTGGTCAGCTGGCCTGGGAAGACCAGGCCCGTGAGCAGGCACCGTCGCTACTGATTCTCGACACTCACCTGCTCAGCAACATGCTCTGGAGCCACGCCCTGTTCGGCGACTGCCCGGCCTGGCTGGAACAGGCGTTGCTGGCGCGGCATTACCACCTGCACCTGCTGCTGAGCCCGCAAGGTGTGGATTGGGTTGCCGATGGCCAGCGCAGCCAGCCCGAACTGCGCGACCGCCAGCGCTTTTTCGACGACAGCCTGCACTGGCTGCAACGGCATGAGCAGGCGTACAAAATAATTGAGGGCAATTGGCCACAACGCCAGTTGCTGGCACTGCAAACAGTAGCTAAGCTCATTGATAGCAATACGCCATCCTACCCCACCGAGTGTTAACCCACTGACACACCCTTGTGGGGCGAAGCCCCTGAAAACATGAGGTCTTGCGGGGCATCGAAAGTAATGTCAAGGCGCTGAAACACTCCTGCAAAAACCCTTCCAATCAAGGCCAACACTGGCTCTGCCTGCACCACTCGCGGCTGCCTGTTTCAGCCCTGAGACAGAATATGCCGCAGCTTGTCATGGTGCCTACCTTAACCTTTTGATCTGAAACCGCTTCTCGAAAGCGGCACACCTTCTGCTCCCTCGTTCACATCGCTGAACAGGGCCAGCGCTCATTGAAGGAGTTGCCGTCGTGAGGAAAACTGACAAACGCCTTTATCACCTGCTGCTGATGGGCTATGTGCTGGGTTCGTTGAGCCTGACGGCCCAGGCCGACAACGGCATCATCGTGATAACCCGTGATGTGCAGACACGCAACGCTGTGGTCCCGCCGTTAAGACCCGACCCCAACCCCACCACCGTCAATGCCAATCCTTCCGCTCACATCCTCAAGCAAACCAACGAACTGAGTGATGGCGACTTCGCCAACATCAGCAGCGGTGCGGGCATCAGCACCCTGATTACCCAGCAGACCAACAACCTGGGCGGCAACCTCAATAACCAATCCCAACTGCCCAACCTGGCCGGTGGCCGCGGTACAGGCTCGGGAAATGGCATCTCGAACATGGTCAACTCGAGTGTGCAGCGCGGCCTGGCGCCGCTGCAGATCCTGACCGGAGGCAAGTGAGATGAAGCACACGCTGCTGATCCTGGTCACGCTGTGCAGTACATCGGCCTTCGCGCAATCCCCGGTCCCCGTGATCAACAATGCCGACATCGACAGCTCGGGCAGCCGTTACCAGGGCAACCTGTCGGTCAACCAGGCAGCCGGCGACCAACAGCAACAGGCCAACGCGCGCGCCTTCGCCGCAGGGCCCGAGGCTGGCGCCACCACGCAAATCCGCCAACGGCTGAACGCCCCCGCAACTTCCGCGATGGACGCGCGCGCGACCATACAGGGCGACGCCTTCAGCAACGGTAGCGGCGCCCTGGGGGTCAACCAGAGCGCCGGCGCCAACACCCAGCAAGCGAACGCACTGAGCATCAGTCTCGGTGCACAGCCGCAAAGCATCGACGACAGCGTCCTCATGCAACAGAACGTGGCGCTGCTCAACAACTCCGGTCCGATTGACACTTCAACTGGCCATCGCCTGGTCACCACCAGTGACCAGGCCTTCACCGGTAGCCGTGGAGTGATTCAGTTGAACCAGAGTGCCGGGGTGGGAAACCGAATGGCCAACACCTTGAGCATCCGGGTCGCGGATTGACCCATCCAGTTAAGAACAACACTTAACCTAAAAGTACGGAGAATCACCATGAAACCCTCGATGGCAATCAAGCCTCTGGTTTTCGCAATTGCTGCGGTCATGGCTGTTGCTGTACAAGCTGATCAGAACGACCGGCGTGGCGGGCACCACAATGGTCACCACAATAACGGGCATCACACCCCTCCTCCCACCCGGATCCCTGTGTATGCCACAGCCAACGCCATGGACAGCCAACGCAGCACGGGTAACACCATCACCAACCAAGGCACCATCAACGAAGCCGAAATGAGCAGCTCGGCCACGGGTGCAAGCGGCAACGTGGGTGTCAACGTGGCAGCCGGTAACGGCAACCAGCAGGACAATGCTGCGGCTATTGCCAATGCATCGTCCGAGTCCAGCCTGGACAACAGCTTCGTGTTCGGCACCGCCGAAGCCACCGCTGACGTTCGCCAGTTCAGCAACAACAACCGTGTCGACAACTGGTCCACCCAGAACTCGGCAGTCATGACCGGCTCGGCCGATGGTGCCGAGGGTAACGTCGGCATCAACATCGCTGGCGGCGACCTGAACCAGCAGAAGAACACCATGGCCATCGCCAACACCGGTGCCCCGCTGGGCAATGCCACTGCCACCGCCTCTGCCGACCAGAACGGCCCAGGCCTGACGGTGAACAACGGCGCCGACCGCACCTACCGGGTGGATACGCTGACCATCACCACCACCAAGAGCGGTTCCAGCTCGCGTGAGGGCACGTTCAATTCGACCGACGACCGCAGCTCGTCATCGAGCTTCAGCGTGGCCGGCTCGCGAAGTGCCAGCTCCAGTGGCTCCAGTGGCTGGAACTCCAGCGGTTCGAGCAGCATGAACGCCAGTGGTTCGCACAGTTCCACTGCCAGCGGCTCCAACAGCTGGAATGCCAGTGGTTCGATGTCCGGCAACGCCAGTTCGTCCAGCAGTGCCAGCCTGAGCGCCTCCCTGGCTGCGGCAGCCGATGCGACCCGCACCACGAGCACCGATTACGGCCGTCACGAGCGCACTCGCACCGACAGCTTCGATGCCTCGCTCAATGCATCGCTCAATGTGGATGTCGACCACTCGCGGGAAAGCTCTTACGACAAGTCGTTCGAGAAGGCATTCGACTCGTCGTATGACAAGGCTCGCCAATCGAGCTACGAGAAGTCTCGCGACTCCTCGTATGAGAAGGCTCACGAGTCGTCCTATGCCAATGCATCGGAATCGGCGTTTGAAAAGTCTGGCGAGAAATCGTCTCAATCGTCGAACGACGTGTCGAAGAGCTACAGCGAAAGCAGTGCCTACGACTTGAGCAATACCGTGTCCTTCCAAGTGCTGACCCCGACCGGATGGGCAAACCCTGTTACCAACACTGCAACCCTTAGTGGTTCGGTGAATGGCGGCAGTGGCAACCTGGGCGTGAACGTGGCAGCCGGTGTGGGCAACCAGCAGAGCAACTCGCTGGCCATCTCCAACACCTCGTTCTGATCGCTGTGCTTGAGGCCCCCTTCGGGGGGCCTTTCTTCAACAGAACCGGAAGGCATCCGATCATGCGCATCATTGCCCTGGCGTTTTTGCTGTGCCTGGCCAGCATGAGCGAAGCTGCACAAATGCCGCTGTCCGTCCTGCCGGGCGGCGCCGTGGTGTTCAAGCCCATCCAGAGCGTACGCGAGCGCAAGTTCGCTGACCTGGTGCAACAGAAAACCGACTTCAGCTGCGGCGCCGCCGCGCTGGCCACCATCCTGCGCCAGGCCTACTGGCTGGATGTGGACGAGCAACAGATCATCGAAGGTATGCTGGCCCACGCCGACCAGGACCTGGTGCGCACGCAAGGCTTCTCGATGCTCGACATGAAACGCTACGTGGAAAGCCTGGGGATGCGTGCCCGCGGCTACCGGGTGGCACCCGAGACCCTGCACAGCGTGCGCATCCCGGTCGTGGTGCTGATGGACGTGCGCGGCTACAAGCACTTCGTGGTCATGCAGAAGGTCGACAAGGGTTGGGTGTATATCGGTGACCCGGTACTGGGCCACAAGCGTTACAAGGTCGATGATTTTCTCAAGGGCTGGAACGGCATCATCTTCGCCGTCATCGGCCAAGGCTACGACAAGCACAACATCCTGCTCGACCCGCCCCTGCCGCTGACCGCCAAGGGCCGGGTGAACAACTTCACCCCGGTGCAGGATGCAGAGCTGCTGGACTTCGGTTTCATCAAAAGCGACTTCTTCTAACGACTCTTGCAACGACAAGGAGCACGAGGCTCCGGGGAGCACCCCAATGAAGAACCCATTCTGGCTCGCGATCGCATGCCTGGCCGTCAGCCTTCCCACCCATGCCGAAACGTTCAAGCCCATCGAGCTGAAGGACCATGAGTTGGCGACCCTGCGTGGCCGCTACGTGATGCCGGGGCGGATCGTGAGTTTCGGTATTGTCATGTCCAGCACCTGGCAGAATGCCAAAGGGGACGTGATCGGTGCCACGAGCACGATGCAGATTCAGCAGTCAACCATCAAACCGCAATTCTATGTGTCGTTGATCGACGAAAGCGGCACCGGCACAACGTCAGCTGGATCCACCGCACCAGGTACCGGTACCGTCACGGGCGGTGCCGGCCTCAACACCACAGAGGGTGTTACCCAGGTGGTACGCGCCGCTGGCGACAACAACACCGCCTACAACGATGTCGCCGTCAATGTCTCCAAGGCCAACCAGGCGCCCGCCATGCAGCCGCAGGGCCAAGCACTGGCCAACGGCCAGACGCTGACGGGCGAAAACGGCGCGGGTGCGCTGAGTGTGTCTGCCAGCGGCGTAGGGGTGCAGTTCAATATCAATGCCAGTAACAACCAGGGCAGCAGCGTGCAGCGTCTGGCGCAGGGTGGCTTGATGCAGAACTCGACGCTGCTGGGCAATGGCAACAGGGTGAACAACGTCACCACGCTCAATGTGGTGATGCGTGAAAGCGTGCCAACAGCCGCTTCGCTGAACGGTAGCCTTGATCAGCTCAAAGGACTTCGCACATTCGGATACTGATCTACGCTCAGTCTCATCAAAAGAAGTCGGCAGGGACGGCAATTCCATGCACCGATCTTTATCGCTCAAAGTTTTTGTGTGTTTGACCACCTTGGCCCCGGCCACATTGCTCTACGCCGCCTCCGACCCGCAGGTTGAGGCTCTCAAGCAGGAACTGATGGAGCTGAAACGTCGCTACGAAGCCCAGCAGCAAGCGCTGATGGTGCTGGAGCAGCGCGTACGCCAGGTCGAGGAAACCCCGGCAGCACCACCGCCCAAACGCCTGGTCAGGTCCCCGGCCGAAGGGGTCAAGGGCGCACAGACGGTGGCATCGGGTGCACCGGGCACCACCGGCAGCTCCTATGGTCAGGCGCTGACCGCCGACGCCGAACCGGCACAGAGCGTGTCCAACCTGTATGACGAGGCCAGCGGCTTCTTCGGCGGCGGCAAGTTCAGCTTCGAGACCGGTGTCACCTATACCCACTACGATACTCGGGCGCTGGTGCTCAACGGCTTCCTGGCACTGGACTCGATCTTCCTCGGCAGTATCAACCTTGACCGGGTGAAGGCAGATAACTGGACCCTGGACATGACTGCCCGCTACAACCTCGCCCAGCGTTGGCAGTTCGACATCAACGTCCCGGTGGTGTACCGCGAATCCACCTACTCTTCCGGCGGTGCGGGGGGAGCCGGGGCGAGCACCTCGGACGAAACCGTAACCCGCGACCCGGAAATTGGCGACGTCAACGTCGGCGTCGCCTACAAGTTCCTCGACGAAGACGAGACCTGGCCTGACGCCGTCGCTACCTTGCGCATAAAGGCACCGACCGGCAAAGACCCCTATGGCATCAAATTGCGCCAGGTCGAGGGCAACGACAACCTGTCGGTACCGGAAAGCCTGCCGACCGGCAACGGCGTCTGGTCGATCACGCCGGGCATCTCGCTGGTCAAGACGTTCGACCCGGCCGTGCTCTTCGGCAGCCTGTCCTATACCTACAACATGGAAGACTCGTTCAGCGACATCAGCCCACAGGTCAACAGCAAGGTACCCGGCGACGTGAAGCTGGGCGACTCCTGGCAGATCGGCGGCGGTATCGCCTTTGCCCTGAACGAGAAGATGAGCATGTCGTTCTCGGTGTCCGACCAGTTCGCCCGCAAGAGCAAGATAAAGCCGGATGGTGGTGACTGGCAGTCGATCTCCAACAGCGACTACAACGCAGCCAACTTCAACATCGGCATGACCTTCGCCGCCACCGACAACCTGACCATCGTGCCCAACCTGTCCATTGGTCTGACCGATGACGCACCGGACTTTTCCTTCAGCCTGAAATTCCCCTACTACTTCTGATACTTGCCATCGGCCGGGCCCGCGCTAAAGGGCCCGGTTTTGGTTACCAGCCTTGTCCCGGACCGCCTTCCATGTCACGGCCTGTTATCATCAAGCACAGTTGCATGACGATTTAATGGCAAAAGGGATGTTTTCGTGAAGAACCTGTCAGACCACCCACGTACCCGGCTTGTCGCCCTGGCGACCCTGGTACTGGTGATCCCACTGGGTACGCGCGCCATGCTGGGTTGGTCCAACCCGCTCGGTTACCTGTCCGACCTCGCACTCGGCAGCCTGCTGGTCTTGCTGCTGCACCGTCGGCCGTGGTGGTTGGCGCTCCCCGTATTGCTGGCCTGGGCGGCCCTCTGGGTGGCTTCGGCCGAACTGGTCAGCGCGGTTGGCCGTTTGCCCACCAGCGCTGACCTGACATACCTGCTCGACCCGCAGTTCATGGAAAACTCGACCGGTGGTGGCCTGGCCCATGCCTGGCTGCCCTTGATCATGGGCACCGGCCTGCTGGGCTGGCTGGCCATCGCCTGGCGCAGCCGTAGCCAACGCAGCCAGCCGGTGCCACGCAAGGCCTGGGCCATTCCGCTGCTGCTGTTTGGCGCCCATTGGGGCAGCCAGCAACTGGTACCTTCCGACGCCGACCAATGGCGGCAATACAACCTCACCCACCAGTTGCTGTCGGCCGGGGCCGGCAACCTGCAGCGCCAGGTCGAAGGCTGGATGGGCCGCACACATACCTTCACCCCTCTGGCCAGTACCGGCCTGACCCAGTCCGACCTGCATGGCCAGCGGCTGCTCGCCGGGCCAGGCAACGCCCGCAACCTGCTGATCATCACCGTGGAAGGCATCCCCGGGGCCTACCTGCGGCCCAACCGCCAGGCCCTGCACAGCCGCTTCGACGAAGAGCTGATGCCAAAGCTCAGCCAGTGGGCCGAGCGCGGCATGAACACCCCGGACTACGTGCTGCATACCCACCAGACCATCCGTGGCCTGTACGCGATGCTCTGCGGTGACTATGACAAGCTGGCCAACGGCACGCCCAAGGGCATGGAGCTGCTGACCCAGAACGATCGCAACCAGGCCTGCCTGCCAGCGCAGTTGCGCCAGGCCGGTTTCACTACCCACTACCTGCAGGGTGCCGGCCTGCGCTTCATGGCCAAGGACCGCATCATGCCGCACATCGGCTTTGACTCGGTGCACGGCCAGGAGTGGTTCCGCAACAAGAACTACCTGGACTTCCCCTGGGGCAAGGATGATCGCTCCTTCTTCGAGGGGGCGCTGAACTACGTCGGCCAGCTGCAAAAGCAGGACAAGCCATGGATGTTGACCCTGCTCACCGTGGGCACCCACCAGCCCTACTCGGCGCCGTTCGAGTACATGGAGCGCTACGACACGCCGAAACAGGCGGCAGTCGCCTACCTGGACGATGCGCTCGGTGCATTCCTCGACAACCTCGAACGCCAGGGCGTACTCAAGGACACCCTGGTGGTGGTGACTTCCGACGAGTCCCACGGCATCGACGGTGTGCGCCTGGCCTCGTCCTGGGGCTTCAACCTCACCCTGGCGCCGGAGCAGGCGCAGTTGCCACGGATCAAGCGGGGCACCTACGGCCATATCGACCTGGCCACCTCGCTGCTCGACTACTTTGCGCTGCCCATCCCCATGGCGCTCGGCGGTCGCTCGCTGTACCGCGATTACGACAGCGGTCGTGAAATGATCTCCTACACCAACGGCATGCTGCGCTATCACGACGGCCGGGGTGTGTTCACCGAATGCGACTTCCAGCAGCGCTGCCGGCGTTACGCCAGCGAGGGCTTCATCGCCGACCAGGCACGTTACCTTGGCCTGGGCGACAGCCTGCTGGGCCAGCAGATCGGTGCCCTCGCCGGGGTGCTCGACCAGTCCCTGCTGCAGACACCGCTCAACCTGCGTTACCAGTTCGGCGGCCCATCGCCGATCCAGCTGCGCAAGCGCATCAAAGATGACTGGGCCGACAACCTGATCGGCGCCCAGTACCTGGAAATGCCCGAGGGTTCGCATACCCGCGTACGGGTCAAGGTACGTTCGCTGGACCCCAAGCGCGCAGCCTATATCCAGCTCAAGGCCAAACAGCTGGAGCAGGACGTACCGCTGGGCTTGCCTTACGAAGTGAAAGTGACCGCCGAAGAGCCGCTGGAAATGGAGTTCAGCTTCGACAACCCGACCGCGCGCAAAGCGTTTTCCTTCCATTTGCTGGGCTATGGTGGTGGTCAGGTGGAAATCAGCGACTTCAGTGTGATAACCGCGCTGCCAGGGGAAGATGAAGCAGCGGATGAGCTGACCGAAGGGCATATCGCCCATTCGGGCTGAACGGTACCACTCATCGCTGGGCCGCCGCGACCTGTCGATTTAACCCGCCCGTGCTCGACTAGTGTGTGAATCACCCAATGTGGAGATAACACCATGAGCACGAGCGAAAGCAGGCACCCGGTGGTTTCCCGCAGCCAGTGGCTGGCGGCCCGCCGGCAGCTGTGGCTGCACGAAAAGGCCTTCACCCGCCACCGCGACGCGCTGTCCGCAGCCCGTCGCGCCCTGCCCTGGGTCAAGGTGGAGCACGAGTATCGCTTCCAGGGGCCGGACGGCGAACTGAGCCTGGCCGACCTGTTCGCAGGCCGCAGCCAACTGCTGGTTTACCACTTCATGTTCGCCGAAGGCTGGAGCGAAGGTTGCCACGGCTGCTCATTCCTGGCCGACCACTTTGACGGCGCCAACCTGCACCTGGCCCATCACGACGTGTCGCTGGTGGCGGTGTCGCGTGCGCCGTATGCCGAGTTCCAGGCATTCCGCCGGCGCATGGGCTGGCAGTTTCCCTGGTATTCGTCACATGGCAGCGGCTTCAACGAGGACTTTGGCGTCAGCGTCGGCAGCGAGGGCCAGCGGCAGTACAACTATGAGCCATATGAGGGCGATGAAAGCGAGCTTCCCGGGCTGAGTGCGTTCTACCGCGAGCCGGACGGCAGCGTGTACCACACCTACTCGACCTATGCCCGCGGGCTGGACATCCTGGTCAACACCTACAACTTCCTCGACATCGCGCCACTGGGGCGCAACGAGGCCGGGACCATGGACTGGGTGCGGCACCACGACCGTTATGAAGGGCAGCCGGACAAGCCCAACTGCTGCCACAAATAACGAGAGGCAATACATATCGCTTATCACTCGCTTGGCACGTCCTTTGTAGGAGCAGCCTTGTGCTGCGAAGAGGCCGGTACAGGCAACAGATCTGCATAGCCAGTACGGGCCTCTTCGCAGCACAAGGCTGCTCCTACAAGGGGCCGCGCAGCGGCCAAGCATCCTCAAGTGCAGCACATAGTCTTCAGCCGCGCACACCCAACATCCCGCGCTCGACGATGAAGTCGATCACCGCCTGCAGCCCCTCGCCCTTCTTCAGGTTGCTGAAGGTCCATGGCCGCTGCGGGCGCATGCGCTGGGTATCGCGCTCCATCACTTCCAGCGAAGCCCCCACATAGGGCGCCAGGTCGGTCTTGTTGATCACCAGGAAATCCGACTTGGTAATCCCCGGCCCACCCTTGCGCGGGATCTTCTCGCCTTCGGCCACGTCGATCACGTAGATGGTCAGGTCGGCCAGCTCCGGACTGAAAGTGGCACTCAGGTTGTCACCGCCGCTTTCGACGAAGATCACCTCGAGGTTGCCAAACTTGCGCGCCAGGGCTTCGACCGCCGCCAGGTTCATCGAGGCATCTTCACGTATCGCCGTGTGCGGGCAGCCGCCGGTTTCCACACCGACGATGCGCTCCGGCTCGAGGGCCCCGGCTTCGGTGAGGATACGCTGGTCCTCCTTGGTGTAAATGTCGTTGGTGACCACTGCGATCTGGTAATGGTCGCGCATGGCCTTGCACAGGGCTTCGAGCAGCGCCGTCTTGCCGGAGCCGACCGGGCCGCCGACACCGACGCGCAGTGGTTGTTGATAGCTTTGCATGCAGGCAGTCCTCAGGAACGGAACAAACGGGTGTATTGGGTTTCGTGTCGCGATGAGGCAATGGCCAGCAACGGCAGGCCGCCGCCAAGCTGGTCATCGCCCAGGCCCAGTGCCTGGTCGAGGGCCGCGGGCAGCCCTGCCCCCAGGTCGCGCAGCAAGGTCTGGGCGGCCTGCTGGCCGAACGGCACCAGCTTGACCCCGGCCATTACCGCGCCCTCCAGCCAGGCAAAACCATGGCCCAGGGCCAACTGGCGCAGTGGGATCGCCCAGTGCGCAGCCAGCCAGGCCATACCGCCCAGCTGGGTGAGTTCTAGGCTGGCCCGCCAGGCTGGCGCCTGGCCCAGTTGCCAGCCGTCCAGCAGCCGTGCCAGCGCCGCGCCGCGCTGCTGTTCTTCCAGACGCAGCTCGGCGGTTTCACGGTTGGCCAGCAGAAAGCGGCTCCAGTGGCCGAAGGCTTCGGCGTCCTCGGCCTGGCAGGCGTGGTACAAGCGCGCCAGCACCGGCCAGTCGAGGCAGGCCAGGGTGTCGTCGATCTGCTCGCGCTGCCAGGCAGCGAAACCGTCCACGTCCCGTACCCAGCCCGCCTCGACCGCCCACTCCAGGCCTTGCGAGTAGGTGAAGCCACCCACCGGCAAGCCAGGGCTGGCCAGCTGCAGCAGGCGCAACAGCGCCAGGTCGCTGCCCATCAACCAGCCAGTACCAGCGCGGCGCCGGCCAGCAGGCCGCCGCCAAAGGCCTTCTGCAGGCCGCTATGCCTGCGCAACAGGCAACCGACCGCAAAGCCGGCCGCCAGCAACAGGCCGCTGACCGTGACGAAGCCGGCGCTGAACTGCCAGAACGCGCTTGGCGTGGCTTCCACGCCATGGGCCCAGCCATGGAACAGGGCGAACACCGGCATGGCCATTGCCAGCAGCAGCTGGCGGCTGGGCAGCAGCACGGCACCGGCAGCCACCAGCAGCGACAGGGCGATCAGGGTTTCCATGCCCAGCACATCGCCGAACAGGTGGCCGCATACCGCGCCGCCGAACATCGCCGCCAGGGTTGCCAGGGGTAGCGTCAGGCTGCGCCGGGTCAGCGCGGCGAGCACACCGGTGCCCAGCAGCATCAGCAGGTGGTCAAGACCGGTCAGCGGGTGCAGCAGGCCGTCCTGCAGCGGGTTGGCGTCGTGCCCGGGGTGGGCGAAGGCAGGCAGAGCCAGCATCAGCAGAAACAGGGCGAAAGTCTTTTTCATTGGTTGCTCCAGGCAGTTCAGGAATGGGCAGGCAGGCGCACGAACGGGTGATCGTGGCCGTGGGCATGGCTATGGCTGTGGCTGTGCGGTGCGCTCTGGTAGGCGCCCGCTTCAGGCTCGAACGGCGCCTGTTCGGCCTCTACCGTCAGGCCCAGGCCACGCAACATGTCGTCCAGCACGTGGTCGTGCTGGAAGCGCAGCAGGCCGGGTTCGATCTGCAGCGGTACATGGCGGTTGCCAAGGTGATAGGCCGCGCGGGCCAGCAGGTGCGGGTCGGCGCAGCGCACCGTGGACACCGCCTCGGGCGCCGCCAGCACACGGATCAGCTGGGTGCCCTCGGCATCGGCCAGCAGTTCGCCTCCGCGCAGCAGGTGGCCGCGTTCGAGCATCAGCCCGGCCTCGCGACCATCATCCAGGGTCACCCGCAGGCGGCTCTTTATGCGGCTGTCCACGTCCAGGGTAACGGTGCCGGTTTCGCCCAGCTGGCCGGGCTCGGTGATACGGCGGGTCAAGACAATCATCGGTGCTCCTTCAGAACAGGAAGTAACGCTGGGCCAGCGGCAGTTCGCGGGCCGGTTCGCAGACCAGCAGTTCACCGTCGGCACGCACCTGGTAGGTCTGCGCATCGACCTCGATCAGCGGCTGCAAGGTGTTGTGGACCATGTCGGGCTTGCGCACCCGGCGGCAGCCGTGGGCCACGCCGATCAGGCTGCGCAGGTTCAACTCCTCGGCCAGGCCACGGTCCATCGCCGCCTGGGGCAGGAAGGTCATGCGCGTGGCATGCCGCGCCGCGCCCAGGGCGCCGAACATCGGGCGGTAATGCACCGGTTGCGGCGTGGGGATGGAACCGTTGATGTCACCCATGGGCGCGGTGACGATCATCCCGCCCTTGATGACCAGGGCCGGCTTGACCGCAAAGAACGCCGGCGCCCACAGCACCAGGTCGGCCAGTTTGCCGACTTCCACCGAGCCCACTTCGTGGCCGATGCCGTGGGTCAGGGCCGGGTTGATGGTGTACTTGGCGATGTAGCGCTTGACCCGGAAGTTGTCGCTGTAGCTGGTGTCCGGCGCCAGTGGCCCGCGGCGCAGTTTCATCTGGTGGGCCACCTGCCAGGTGCGCAGCACCACCTCGCCAACCCGGCCCATGGCCTGGGAGTCGGACGAAGTCATGGCAAAGGCGCCCATGTCGTGGAGAATGTCCTCGGCGGCGATGGTTTCGCGGCGGATGCGCGACTCGGCAAAGGCCACGTCTTCGGCGATGCTCGGGTCCAGGTGGTGGCAGACCATGAGCATGTCCAGGTGCTCGTCCACGGTGTTGACCGTGTACGGCAGGGTCGGGTTGGTCGAGGACGGCAACACGTTGGCCTGGCCTGCCGCGCGGATGATGTCCGGGGCGTGACCGCCACCAGCACCCTCGGTGTGGAAGGTGTGGATGGTGCGGTCGCCGATCGCCGACAGGGTGTCTTCGATGCAGCCGGACTCGTTGAGGGTGTCGGTGTGGATCGCCACCTGGATGTCCATTTCCTCGGCCACGCCCAGGCAGCAGTCGATGGCTGCTGGTGTCGAACCCCAGTCTTCGTGCAGCTTGAGGCCCACGGCGCCGGCTGCGATCTGCTCGCGCAGCGCTTCCGGCCGCGAGGCGTTGCCCTTGCCCAGCAAGCCGATGTTGATCGGCAGGCTGTCGGCAGCCTGGAGCATGCGTGCCAGGTACCAGGGGCCGGGCGTGCAGGTGGTGGCGTTGGTGCCGGTGGCTGGCCCGGTACCGCCGCCGATGAAGGTGGTGACACCGCTGTTCAGCGCCTCGTCCACCTGTTGCGGGCAGATGAAATGGATGTGCGAGTCGACACCACCGGCGGTGACGATCTTGCCCTCGGCCGCGATCACCTCGGTGCCGGGGCCCACTGGCACGTTCACGCCCGGCTGCACATCGGGGTTGCCAGCCTTGCCGATCACCGCGATACGCCCGTGCTTGATACCGATATCGGCCTTGACGATGCCCCAGTGGTCGATGATCAGGGCATTGGTCAGTACCAGGTCCATGGCTTCGGCAGCCAGCATCTGGCCCTGCCCCATGCCATCGCGGATGACCTTGCCGCCACCGAACTTCACCTCTTCGCCATAGATGGTGAAGTCGTGCTCCACCTCGACCCACAGCGCGGTGTCGGCCAGGCGCACGCGGTCGCCCACGGTGGGGCCGAACATGTCGGCATAGGCCTGGCGGGAAATGCGGCTCATGCCCTGCCCTCCAGCGCGCCCATCACCTTGCCCTGGAAGCCGTAGACCTCGCGCTTGCCGGCGTATGCCACCAGTTGCACGGTACGCGCCTGGCCAGGCTCGAAGCGCACGGCGGTACCCGCGGGGATGTCCAGCCGAAAGCCCAGCGTAGGCGCGCGCTCGAACACCAGCGCCTCGTTGACTTCGTAAAAGTGGTAGTGCGAGCCGACCTGCACCGGCCGGTCGCCATGGTTGGCCACGCTGACGCTGACTGTCGCGCGGCCGCTGTTCAGCTCGATGTCGCCGGCGGCGACCTGGATTTCACCTGGGATCATGCGGGGCTCCTGGGCAATTTCAGACGATAGGGTCATGCACGGTCACCAGCTTGGTGCCATCCGGGAAGGTCGCTTCGACCTGCACGTCGTGGAGCATTTCGGCAATGCCAGGCATTACCTGCTCGCGGCTCAATACTTCACGCCCCAGGCTCATCAGCTCGGCGACGGTGCGGCCATCACGGGCGCCTTCGAGCACGGCGGCAGTGATCAACGCCACCGCTTCCGGGTAGTTGAGTTTCAGGCCACGGGCCAGGCGCCGCTCCGCCAGCAGCGCGGCGGTGAACAGCAGCAGTTTGTCTTTCTCTCTCGGGGTCAGCTCCATGGCGCTCTCTCAGGTGGCCCAGATACGCGGTGGGCAGGCCGGCAGGCCGAGGACGGCCGGGCGCAGCACATGCCACAGGCGTTGCAGGGTGCGTTGCAGGTGTTGGTTGTCATGGTCGAGCACGCGGATCACCAGCAACGACCCGAGCAGGGTCGCGCCGGCCGGGTTGGCCATCTCGTCGAGCAGCGGGCGCACCAGATCCAGCACAGCCTGGTCGGCGGGTGCGGCGCAGAAGGTGGCCAGCAGCGGATGCCCGCCAAGCTTGCTCAGGCGCCCGCCTTCGACGCGCAGGCGCTCGTGCAGGCCCACTTCGTCGGGCAGTTCGATGTGCAGGCGGCTGTCGAGGGCACCCTGCTCGAAACGCTCGTTCATCACCGGGCGCCCCAGGCACAGGGTTTCCCAGGCCAGCAGGCGCGCGCCCGGTTCGAGGGTGAAACGGCTGTCGAGGCTGGCGCGGGCACCGGAGAAGAAGATGCTGTCCTGCGGCAGCCACTCCAGGGTGCTGTCGGCGGCCAGGTGAAAACGCTGGACCAGCCGCGCGGTCGGGCCGATGCTGCGGTAGAACTTGCTGGCGCCCGGCATGGTCAGCAGCGCGTGGCTGCCCGGCTCCACCTGGATATCCAGCTCCAGACGGTCGCCAGCGACGATCCCACCAGGAGGGTGCAGCACGTAGACATGGCACGGTGCACCTTCGGGATAGAATGGCCGCTGCACCAAAAGAGGTCCGAAATGCCGCCACGCACCAAGGCGGGTCACCTTGTCGCGTCTGACGAAGCGCAACTGCAGGTGAGCGCTCCAGCCGGCATCGTCGTGTTGTTGTTCGATCTGCTCCGCGAGCGACATCCTGCGGCCCCTGAAATCCGTGGCCTGCTGGCCGTTTAGAGTGGCAGGCACGCACGGCTATGGCGTGCGCGCCCTGACCACTCGATCAAATTCGCAGGCTGGATATAGCAGGTTGCGGGCCAACTCCGCAGGTGAACGAAGATGAAGTTTTTGCCATGGCCGCTCTGGCATCGGGCATAGAGGGAGATGGCGCACAAGGCAGGGGCGTGCTTCGGCCCTGTTTCGGTGCCGAAGCAAGGTGAAAATGGGGCTGCGTTGCAGCCCTTCGCGGGCGCGCCCGCTCCCACAGGTACCTGGAGGACTTTGCTGGTACCTGTGGGAGATTGCCCAGCCCTTTTGGGCTGCGCAGTCGCGCAGAGAACAAATTTCGCTCGTTTGAAGCGTCCTTTGTAGGAGCAGCCTTGTGCTGCGAAGAGGCCGGTACAGACAATAGACAGGCTTTGTCAGTACCGGCCTCTTCGCAGCACAAGGCTGCTCCTACAGTACCTCGCCGAACCAATGAGTCATGTGCCGTTCTATGAGAGCAAGGTGCAAAGCGGCCCCAACTATCAAAACTCAGTAATCGAAGCGGTCCACCGCACGCCGGCGTTCGTTGTCGTCACGCCGGTCATAGATGGCGGTGGTCTGGATATTGGCGTGATGCGCCAGCTTCTGCGCAATGGACAGGTCGTGCTCTTCGATCACCCGGGTGATGAACGCGCGACGGAAGTCGTGCGGCATGATCTTCACGCCCACCTGCGCACCACGCTGGCGGGCGATGTAGTAAATGGCATGCTTGGTGATGCGCGCTCGGGTTATATGGCTGCCACGGCGGATGCGGTTGAACAGGAATGGGTCGTCTTCGGCCCCTGCGGGCAAGTCCTGGCGGCGCAGGTCCAGCCACGCCTGCAACTTCTCGAACGCCCATGGCGGGGCGTACTTGATCAACTGGCGGTTGCCCTTGCCCAGCACCTGCAGGCTGCGCGCCTCGAAGTCGACCTGGTCCAGGTCGATGTCCACCGATTCCGACTTGCGCATGCCAGTGCCGTACAGCAAGGCGATGATCGCCGCGTCACGCACACCCTGCGGCCGTGGGTCGGCCGCGCACACATCCATCAGCTCGCGAATCAGGCTGCGGCGCAGGTTGCGCCCCGGCGGCAGGCGGCTGCCGGTGGCCGGCTTGACTTCGCGAATGCGCAGCAACTGCTCGTGATCGATCAGGCCCTGGCGCCAGGCTTCGTTCATCACACCGCGAATGGCGTTGACGTACAGCGACGAGCTGTTGGGGGCGTAACCGTCCGCACGCAGCGCCGCCACCAGGGCGATCACATGGCCGGGCTCGAGCCGATGCCAGGGCACATCGACGATATTGCAGTCGACAAAACCCAGCCGATCGGCGGCGTCCTGAAGGATGTAGCGCATGGTTTGCTGGCTGGATGGGGCCAGGCGGGCCATGTACTGCAGCAGCGGATTTTTCGAGAGATCGGACAAAACGTGAATCCTGTAGCGAAGCGTTGGCCAGCGGCGAACCGGCCAGACCCTGAAGCAAGTCAATACGACATACAAGCAGGTCCAAATAACAGCGGAATACACATGTCATTCGGACCCGGAGAAGTGCCATCACCTTGATATACAAGGGGTTCGGAGCTGGCACGGATCGTGATCTTACCCCAATTGAGCCCACTGAACGAACGAAGGTCAGCCCATGCTTGTGCAGCCGATCGATTCACGCCCACGCCAGGCCGTCTGGGGCCTGGGTTTCCGCCCATTCTTCCTGGGTGGCAGTTTGTTTGCGCTGCTCGCCTTGCTGTTGTGGGGCGGCGTACTGGCCGGTGCGCTGGAGCCCACGCCCCCCGGCGGCATGCTCGCCTGGCACCGCCACGAAATGCTCTATGGCTTTGCTGCTGCCATCATCGCGGGTTTCCTGCTGACCGCCGTGCAGAACTGGAGCGGCATCCCAGGCTTGAACGGGCGCGCGCTACAGGGTTTGTTCCTGCTTTGGCTGCTGGGCCGGGTGAGCTGGTTCCTGCCACTACCGGACAGCTTGCTGGTAGTGATCGAGGGCAGCTTCCTGCCGCTGGTGGCACTAGCCCTGGCACGGCCGATCGTGCAACGGCGCTTGCGTAACAACTACCCGATCGTCGGCCTGGTGCTGTTGATCGCCGCCTGCCAGTGGCTGACCCTGGTCGGCTGGCTGCGCCAGGACGAACTGTGGCAGCGCCGCGGGCTGTTTGCCGGGTTGTGGTTGGTGGCCACGATGATGACCGTGCTTGGCGGGCGGGTGATCCCGTTCTTCACCCGGCGCGGCCTGGGCAACATGGCACCGGCCCCTGCCCGCCCTTGGCTGGACCGCGCCTGCCTGCTACTGAGCGTGGCGGTACCGCTGGCCTTTGCCGCGGGTTTGGCCGATACGCCGCGTATCGACCTGGCCGTGCTGTTCGGCGCCTTGTTCGCTCTGCATACGGCCCGCCTGGCCTTGTGGCATGACCGCGGCCTGTGGCGTGTGCCCCTGCTGTGGTCGCTGCATCTGGCCTATGCCTGGATCGCCATTGCCTGCCTGGGCATGGCGCTGTGGCATGCCGGGGTGGCGCTGAGCCCGAGCCTGGTGACTCACGCCCTGACCGTGGGAGCCATGAGCGGCCTGATCCTGGCGATGATGGCACGGGTCAGCCTGGGCCACACCGGCAGGCCGCTGCAGGTGCCGACCAGCATTGCCTGGGCCTTTGCCTTGATCCAACTGGCGACGCTGGCGCGGGTGGTGCTGCCGCTTTTAACGCCGCTGGGGGTGAGCCTTTCAGTAATGTGCTGGAGCCTGGCGCTGCTGCTGTTCCTGCGCCACTACCTGCCCATCCTGCTGCAGCCACGGGCTGACGGTATGCCGGGCTAGCCTTGATGCCTAGATTGGGGCCGCTTTGCGGCCCATCGCCGGCAAGCCAACTCCCACACCGACCGCGCCGACCTCAAGGCCTGCGCTGTACCTGTGGGAGCTGGCTTGCCGGCGATGGGCTGCGAAGCAGCCCCAAGGTTTCAGCACAGATGCACAAATTGCCGGGGCCGCGTTAACCTCCCGGCGCCGGCCACCACCCCGGGAACATCTGCTGCACCCGGGGTTCGGCGAAGCGCTCGTCGATCAAGACCAGAACGCCACGGTCCTGGTCGCCCCGGATGACCCGGCCTGCCGCCTGGATAACCTTGCGCACGCCCGGGTAGAGATAGGCGTAATCGAACCCCGCACCAAACTGCCGCCCCAGGCGCTGCTTGAACTGCTCGTTGACCGGGTTGACCTGGGGTAGCCCGAGGGTGGCGACAAACGCGCCGATCAGCCGGGTACCCGGCAAATCCACCCCTTCCCCGAATGCACCGCCCAGCACCGCAAAGCCCACCCCGCGGCCATCCGCCACAAAACGCTCGAGAAAGCCCTGCCGGGCCGCCTCGTCCATGCCTGGTTCCTGGGCCCACATGGGTATCTGGGCATGTCGCTCGGCCAGCAGCCCGGCCACCTGTTGCAGGTACTCGAAACTGCTGAAGAACGCCAGGTAGTTGCCCGGCATGCGCTCGTACTGCCGGGCAATCAGCTCGACGATCGGCGCCAGCGAAGCCTGGCGTTGCTGGTAGCGGGTGGATACCTGGCTGGCGATGCGCACTTCCAGCTGTTCGGCGCGAAACGGCGCGGCCACTTCCAGCCAGGCGGTATCGGCCGGCATACCCAGCAGGTCGCTGTAGAAATGCCGTGGGCTCAGGGTTGCGGAGAACAGCGTCACGCAGCGCGCCGCCTGCATGCGTGGGCCCAACAGGCGCGCCGGGGTGACATTGCGCAGGCACAGGGTGGCCAGCCGCCGCTTGCGTGGCCCCTGGCGCTGGCTGATGTCGAACAGGAAGTGCTCGTCGAACAGCTCGGCAACCCGGCTGAACTGCAACGCCTGGTAGAAGAACTGCAGCACCTGCGGGTCCATTTGCGCAGGCGTCTGGTTCATTTGTTCCTGGATCAGCCCGATGCATTGCTGCAGGGCGCGCAGCAAAGCGTCCGGCAGCGACTCGCTGGCCTGGTACGGCGCGCGCTGCTCCTTGTAGAGGGCGTTCCACTGCCGATTCAGCCGGTCCAGCGCACTGACCAGCCCGGGCGGTTTGCTCTGGCGCAGGGCCTGCAACTGCCCCTGGTCGAGGCTGGCGCTGTACATGCCGCGGCCGCGCTCGACCAGGTTGTGCGCCTCGTCCACCAACACCGCGACCCGCCACTGGTTGGCCTGGGTCAGGCCAAACAACAAGGCATGGGCATCGAAGTAGTAGTTGTAATCCGCTACCAGCACGTCTACCCAGCGCGCCATCTCCTGGCCCAGGTAATACGGGCACACCTGGTGCGCCAAGGCCACTTCGCGCAGCTGGGCGCGGTCAAGCATGGGCAACGCTGCCGCCGCAGCGCGCGCGGCCGGCAGGCGGTCGTAGAAGCCTGCGGCCAAGGGGCAGGATTCGCCATGGCAGGCCTTGTCGGGGTGCTCGCAGGCTTTGTCGCGGGCGATCAGCTCCAGCGTGCGCAAGGCCGGCTGCGGCGTGGCATCGGTGATCTGGCGCATGGCATCCAGGGCCAGGGCCCGGCCCGGGGTCTTGGCCGTGAGAAAGAACAGCTTGTCCAGTTGCTGCGGCACCATGGCCTTGAGCAGGGGGAACAAGGTACCGAGGGTCTTGCCAATTCCGGTACTGGCCTGGGCCATCAGGCAACGGCCGGTACTGACCGCCTTGTACAGGGTTTCTGCCAGTTGTCGCTGGCCCTGGCGGAACGCCGGATAGGGAAAGCCCAGCGCTTGCAGGCCCTGGTTACGCTCGGCCAGGCGCTGCTCCTGCCCTTGTGCCCAAGCCAGAAAGCGTTGGCACTGGGTTTCGAAGAAGGCCTGCAGTTCGGCTGCCGTGCAGTGTTCACTGATCAGCGTCTGGCCATCGCTGTCCACGTCCAGGTACACCAGCGCCACCTCGATGTCCGGCAGTTGCCGTGCCTGGCACATCAACCAGCCATAGACCTTGGCCTGCGCCCAGTGCAACTGGCGATGGTTGGCCGGCTGGCGCGACAGGTCGCCACGGTGGGTCTTGATCTCTTCCAGGCGGTTGCAGGTGGGGTCGTAACCGTCGGCGCGGCCACGCACTTTCAGGGTTTCGAACTGGCCTTCGAGGGTAATTTCCGACTCATAGCCCGCAGCGCGTCGCGCCACCACCCGACGGTGCCCCTCGATCCCCTCCTGAGCGGTGGGTGATGGGGTGAAGCGCAGGTCCAGGTCGCCGACCTTGGCGCTGAACTCGCACAAGGCCCGTACCGCCACGCTATAGCTCAAGGCGTTTCGCTCCAGCGTACATGGCACACCGCGACAGGCAAACCGTGCGCCCGGCAGAACTCCAGCCAGCGCAACTGGTTGTCCTGCAGGCGGTCGCCAGGGCCCTTGACCTCGACCATGCGGTAGCGGCCTTGCTCGGGCCAGAACTGGATCAGGTCGGGCATGCCGGCGCGGTTGTTGCGGATGTCCTGCAGCAGGCGCAGGAAGCACTGTTTCAAATGGACCGCCGGCAGGCAGGCCAGGGCTTGCTCAAGCAACTCTTCGCTGAGCACGGACCAGAACACGAACGGCGACTGCAGGCCTTGCTTGGCGGTGTAGCAGTCGAGAATCGCGCTGTGATGGCTGCCATCGTCGAGTCGCCCCAGGCAACGGTCGAACAGAGCACTGCGGCGTTGCTGGAAATCACCGTCGTGCAGGTCCTGCGGGGCGGCCTGGAATGGGTTGAAGAAGGCGCCAGGCACCGGGGCGAAGATCGCCTCCCAGCACAGCAGGCCGAACAGGCTGTTGAACAGCGTGTTCTCCACGTAATGCACCGGCCCACCGGCTTCGGCCAGGTACTGGCGTACCGCCTCCTCCACGCCCAGCGCTGCCTGTTCCCGGGGCAGCTCCAGCTCGATCAGTTCCAGCGGCGCGACACGCTGGCGCCGCTGTGGCGGGCCACCGAGCTTGCGTGCCAGGCGTGGCAACATGCGTTCCAGCGCCTGCACTTCCAGGGCGTTGGCCGGTGCCGCGGCCAGTTGCAGCGCCAGCGCATGGGCTTGGTGCCACTGCTCGCTGCGCTCCAGCACCCGCACCTGGCGGATGCGCGCCTGGGCGTGGCTGCACTGCGTGTACACAGCCATGGCCTGCGCCCAGTCGCCCAGACGCTCGCATTGCTGGCCCAAGGCGAATTGCAGGCGCGCATGGCGCCGGGCCAGCCATGGGTTGTCGCTGTGCAGGTCCTGCATGGCTGCCAGGATCGACAGCGGGTCGTCGCCTTGCTCAAGGCGCTCGGCGCAACGGTGCAATGCCATGGCCAGGTCGACTTCGGCACGTTGTTGAAGGGCACGCGAATCGGGGCTGAACGGCACCTGTTCGTAGCGCAACAAGCCAAGGTCGGCGAGAACGAAGTCCGACCAGTCCTGGTACAGGTTGCCGAAGAACAGCAGGCGCATGCGGTCGCACAAGGGTTGCAGGCACCAATGGAGGATGCGCATGCCACTGTCCGGGAACCACTCGGCCAGTGACCGGCCTTGCAGGCCCAAGGGTTGTAGTTGTGCAAGCAGGTCATGCTTGGCGGCGCGAGGGCGGCTCAGCTGCGGGGCAAAACAACGGGCAAGTTCGTCCTTGCGCAACAGGGCGAACAGTTGCTCCAGTTCCAGTTGCGCGGGCTCCCGTACCCAGCCGAGGGCCAGCAACGGTTGCAGGGCCTGCCCGGTATCGCCGATTTCGGCATAGTCGAGGCGGTCGCTGCGAAACAGCTCGCCCTTGCGCATGACCATGCGCACCATCAGGGCCTGCGCCGGGGCGTCCAGTTGGCTGAAGGTGTGAATGAAAGCGAGTTCCTGATCGTCGAGCAGGTCTTCGTAGCGCTGTTCTACCCACAGCAGCACCTGGCGGAAATTGTGCAGGTAGTAGAACGGGTCGTCGACGGAATGGGCGATCACGGGCTGGGGTCAGGCGGCTGGAATGGATACTGGTTATACATACAGACCAGTAAGCCTGGCAAGTGCCGTGGGTCAGTTCGGTGGCGCTGTCTGTGGAGCGGCCTTGTGTCGCGATGGGCTGCGCAGCAGCCCCGGCGAACTGGCCCGCACGGCGGCGGTGTCGGCCTGTGCGAATACGTGCAGAACATTGCCCTGTTCGACTACATCGCGGTGTCGGCCTCATCACAGCACAAGGCTTCTCCTACAAAGGATGCGTCAGGCGAGCGATATCTGTTCTTTGCGCACAGCACCGCCCGACATCCCCCGACGGCTCAAGGTGTAACCCCGGCGGGCCGGCCACAGCGTAGTTCCAGCACCTGGGCCAGGCGCTCTACCGCCTGTTGCAGCTCCCCCGGGTGATCACCCAGCCACGCCATCGCCAGGCACTGCTGGTAGCGCCCCTGCAAGCTGAACTGCTCGCCCGGCAATGCATGCAGCGCTGAACCCGCCAACGACGCGGCAATATCCGCCCATGGCAGTGGCTGGCGAAAGCGCACCCACAGGGTCCGACCGCCCTCCGGCGTTTCCAATGCCACCCGCTGGCCGAACTGCAGCTGCAGCTCACGCGCCAGGCATTGCATACGCTTTTGCAGGTCCGTACGTAGCCGCACCAGTTGCGTCTCGATCTCGCCTTTGCCCAACATGTGCGCCAGCGCTTGCAGGCGAAGCGGTGCAAGCCGAAACGCACGCTCCGCGAAAGCCTTGGCCAGCCCGGCATCATGGCCCAGCAAGTAGGCATAGGGCGCCTCGCTCCCCACTGCGGCATCGAACGCCCCCATCACCAATAACCAGCGGGGGTCGACCCAATCGCGCAGGCGCATATTCGGCGGCCCGCTGTAACAGTGCTCACTGTCCAGGTCGTTTTCCAGCACCCATACAGAGTGCTGCCCAAGCATCTGGCCAAGCTGCTGCTGATAGTGCGGTGATACCAGCCGCCCCTGCGGCATGCCAAGGCACGACGGCATCACGAGCATGCACACCGGCTCGTTATCCAGTAGCCAGGCCAGGGCGCGCAGGTCCGGGTTGCCGCAGGTATCCAGTGGTACCTCCAACACTCGCATGCCGGCGCGGGCCAACGCGCGCAGTACCTGCCAGCAACAGGGCGAGTGCACCACCACGGTTCCTCCTTGCACGGCCAACGCCGCCAGCAAGGTCTCCAGCAACGCCTGCACATCCGGAGCCAACTGAACGTCCTCGGCACGCCAGTACCGGTTGGAGGAACGGGTATAGCGTTCTGCGACGGCATTGCGCAGGCGGGCGCTGCCGGGCGCGTCCCAAGGGGCACCATTGTGCGTGCGCTGACGTGCCAGGCGCCGTTCGTGGCTGAGCAGGATTCGCTCCAGCATCGGCTGTGCCGGCAGGGGTGCCTGCAGAGGCATGGCCGCGGCAGCATCCTTGACAGCGCCCTGTACGTAATAGCCCGACCTGGGCAGGCATTGCACGCGGCCCTCCTCTTCCAGCAGGCTGTAGGCACTCTGTACGGTGGCCAATGACACCCGCAACCGCCGGGCCAACTCGCGCAACGACGGCAAACGGCAGGGGCCAACTTGTGGAGCCTGGTCGATCAAGGCTTCCAGGTAGCGATAGACCTTGCGATAGGCGAACTCTCCGGCGCCCGATTGCTCCATCAAGGCGGCCCCGCATGACCACGCCGCCGCCCCGCTGCCCGCCGCGGCAGCAACCTCAGCTGTACATCGCGACGGGCCAGATGGCTCATCAGGCGCCAGGAGGCCAGCGGCAGGCCCCCGCCATAGATCAACCTGAGTTGCCCCAGCGGCAGGCCGCTGGTGTTCACCAGCCAGTTTTTCACCGCTTCAGGGCAGGGTTTACCCTGCAAGGCCCGATGCAGGTATGGCAGCGCCACCAGCATGTCGGCATGCCAGCACTGCAGAAAACGCTCCAGGTTCTTCCCCTGCCTGGCAAACGGGCTGAACAGCAGGCACACCTGTTGGATCTGGTTGATGCCGTATGCCCTGCCGAACTGCAGTTGATGCACATCGCGCCGCTTGTTGGCGCCCGGCTGGCCAGCCAGCCGCAATGCCGGGCGACTTGCCTGCGGTTCGAGACTGCGCGCGTGCAGTTCCTGCAACTGCGCCGGGGCCAACGGCTCGACGAACGCGGCCAATGGCCAGGCGTCCTGCCCCCCCTCAAAGCGGCAACCGAGCATGAGGTCAAGCTGCTGTTCTTCGAGCAACGGCGGCAGCAGGTCGTCAATGGCAATCAACCGCACCGGCGTATTCTGCGGCACCGCCCCCACGGCCGGTTCCGCCAGGGCGCTCGATGGGCCCCCGATGCTGCCGTGCAGGCTACTGAGCCCCTGTGCCAGCGTCGCCAGGCACTGGTGCACCGCATGCGAACCCCGCTCCCCTGCCAGGCGCAAGCTGCGCCGTGCCCAGGCAAGGTACCGGCGGCGCTGGCACGCCGGGATGGCGGTGATCAATACATCCGCAGGGGTATGGGCCTGCAGCGCAAAGCCCACCGCGGCCGCCAACTCCAGGTGCAGGCGACTCCCTAGCAGCGCTTCGGGGCTGGCGTCGACCAGGTGACCGAACATCAGCATGGCGTCCCTCGCCAACAGCCAGCTCTCGGGCGCGGCAGGGGCATGCCGGCTGAACGGCACTACTTCACGCCCCTTGATCATCTGCAGTTGCACCCGCGGGTCATCCTGCAAGAACAGCGCATTGAAGCCGCGCTCATGGCATTCGAGCGTGGCACTGTCAGCCACGGGCAGGCTCACTACCAGCACCCGCAGCTGGAAGGTTACCGGCGCACGCAGGGCGATACTCAGTTGTGCGGCACGCAGCATCGCCAGCAGCCGGGCGCTGCGGTGATCGTTGCCTTGCAGCACCAGCAAGCGGTAGGTGCCGATGTATTCTGGCCCGCCTGCAGCAACCAGCAGCCGTTGTATCAACAACTGCAAGGAAGCACGCTGCGCCTGTGACATATGACTGAGCAAGCGCTCGAGTACTTGCTGGTAGATATAGTGCATTGCCTGGTCGTGAATAGCAGTCACGAAATCACCTCATCAACTTCATGCAGCCAGCGCAGGTTGATCAGAGAACCTGAACATCAACATGCCCTGAACTTTTCCAGAAGAAATTTCCTACAACTAATTGGAAGTAATGACGTAACCAGTCACTGTCGCCAAGACATCGAGAAAAACGCATCGTAGCGACGCCCCGCCGCTGCCATACACCGCCCTGGCCTGGGCATAGCCATGCTCATTCCACGCTCCTTGCGCAAACTATCATTGAGCCATTATCGAGGGATGCAAGGCGAATAGAAGATACAGATCAGGGTAAAAAAACCATTCAGAAGAAGTGAGAAAACACATTGACCTCGAGGGAATAACAATTCAAGGCAAAAAGCTTGGCGGAATATTTCGACGAACCTCTGAGTGATCGTTTAAATATAATCCGAGTCTCCTTTTATTGTAGGAAAATTCTTTTTTAAACATCAATCATTCTGTACCGGGCACAAAAAACCCGGGACTCTGCCCGGGCTTCCTGATGACGCAGACCGCTGTCAGTGTTGCGCCATGTCCAGCACCACGCGCCCGCCGCATGGGCATTGGTCCATGTAGCGATGCGCCTCGACCACCTGCTCGAACGGGTAAACCTTGATGATCTGCGGTGTCAGCAACTGGTCGGCAGTGAACTGGTTGATATCGCGCAAGGCGCGCTGCAGCGCCACCTGGTCCTGGCTGATACCCAGCTCCGGCTTGCCGGTGAAGTTGCCGATGCAGTGCACATAGAACTGGATGTTCTTCTGGAACGCCGCGCAAGCCGGGAATGGCGTCTGATTGCCGCCTTGCAGGCCATACAGCACCAGGCTGCCGCGCGGTGCCAGCACATCGCCGAGCAGCGACATCTGCGGCCCACCCATGCCATCCAGGACCATGTCCACACCACGGCCATCGGTGTACTTGCCAACCTGCAGCAGCAGGTCCTGCTCTTCGGTGACAATAACCTTGTCGGCGCCCAGGCCCAGCAGGTACTCACGCTGTTCCGGCTCCTTGGTGGCGGCGAACACCTTCAGCCCCAGGGCCTTGCCCAGTTGCACGAAGGCAGGGCCCGCGCAATGGCTGGCATCGGTGACCAGCGCCGTCTGCCCGGCTTTCGCCCGGGCCAGGTCGACGTAGGCGAAATAGGCGATCAGCAGCGGCGTGTAGTGCACGCTGGCCTCGATCGGGGTAAGCACATCCGGATAACGGGTAATGGCCGAACGCGGCAGCACGATGACATCGCCATACACTGGGTGGTCGTTGGCACTGGTGGCCGGGAAGCTGGCAACCCGGTCACCCACCGCAATATCCTCGACCCCTTCACCGACCGCGGTCACCACCCCGGCCATCTCGTGGCCGATCCCCGCCGGCAGGCGCGCCTGGGACGGTGCCAGGTTCTGGCGCCAGAGCACGTCATACCAGCTGACGCCAACCGCCTCGACGCGGATTTGCACCTCGTCGGCAGCAGGTGACGGTTCGGCCTGCTCCTCGCAACGGAGCACATCGGCAGCGCCGAACTTGTGGAAACGGATCATGCGGGACATCGCATACCTCGCCTTTGTGAACCTCTAATTACCACGGACTTTATCCGGGCTTTGCCGGTTAGACCATCAGTGGTCATTAATAGTCGACATGCCTGTCATCGATTGGGCACCTGACTTTCCCTGCGATTGGTTCCCCTAAACCCGTGCAGGGTACCAGCCTTTGGCCTTAAGATTCACCTCTGCCCCACTTCAGGCGAAGCTCACCGATGAATCGAAACGACCTGCGTCGCGTAGACCTCAACCTGCTGATCGTGTTCGAAACGCTGATGCACGAACGCAGCGTGACCCGTGCCGCGGAAAAACTGTTCCTCGGCCAGCCCGCCATCAGCGCGGCGCTGTCGCGCCTGCGCAACCTGTTCGACGACCCGCTGTTCGTGCGTACCGGCCGCAGCATGGAGCCCTCGGCCCGGGCCCACGAGATCTTCGCCCTGCTGTCCCCGGCGCTGGACTCGATTTCCACCGCCGTCAGCCGCGCCGCCGAATTCGACCCGGCCACCAGCAATGCGGTGTTCCGCATCGGCCTGTCGGACGACGCCGAATTCGCCCTGCTGCCGCAGCTGCTCAAGCGCATACGCGCCGAAGCGCCGGGTATCGTGCTGGTGGTGCGCCGGGTCAATTACCTGCTGATGCCGACGCTGCTGGCTTCGGGCGAGATCTCGGTGGGGGTCAGCTACACCAGCGAGCTGCCAGCCAACGCCAAGCGCAAGGTGCTGCGCCGCAGCATGCCGAAACTGCTGCGCGCCGACAGCGTGCCCGGCGCCATCACCCTGGACGACTTCTGCGCGCGGCCGCATGCGCTGGTGTCGTTTGCCGGGGACCTGTCGGGGTTCATCGACGAGGCGCTGGAAGAGATTGGCCGCAAGCGCCATGTGGTGCTGGCGGTGCCGCAGTTCAACGGGCTGGGGAGCTTGCTGGCGGGCACCGATATTGTCGCTACGGTGCCGGACTACACGGCGGATGCGTTGACCGCGGCGGGTGGGTTGCGGGCCGAGGATCTGCCGCTGGATGTGCGCAGTTTCGAACTGCACATGGCCTGGCGCGGGGCGCAGGACAATGACCCGGCAGAGCGGTGGTTGCGGTCGCGGATTCAGATGTTCTTCGGCGACCCTGATAGTCTTTAGGGAAATCCGAACAAGTCACCCGACACCCGACAATGGCTGACTTCCGGGCTCAGAAAAGCTCGATTTGCAGGCGCGGATTATTGAAAACCAGGGCAGCCCCTTGGTTTTCTGGCCTTACAGGCGCACCTCTCCGGCAGCAGCCAGTAAATGCCGGCGCACCCTCCATGATCCGGGCTTGATCTGGCGCGATCTGCCGGCCCCCTGGGCGCAACGCATATTGCGGATCTGCGCCCGCTCATTCGACGGTTTGCCGGGTTACACCCGAGCGCTGCTGGACTGTTTGTCTCCACCGGTAACCGGCAAGGCTTGACTCTACCGTTAGGGGCAGACTTTACCCTTGGCACTTCATTATCTGGAGTTCGTCATGAAGAGCAAACGCATGCTCGTAATCCTCGGCCACCCTTCGAACGCCAGCTTTTGCGGCGCCGTGACCGACCGTTATGTCGAGGCGGCCACGCAAGCAGGCCATGAGGTGCGTCTGCTGCGCCTGGACACCCTGGATTTCGATCCGGTCCTGCACGATGGCTATAACCAGGTCCAGTTGCTTGAGCCCGATTTGATCGCCGCACAGAACGACATTACCTGGGCCGAACACCTGACATTTGTGTACCCGATCTGGTGGGGCGGCATTCCGGCGTTGCTCAAGGGGTTCTTCGACCGCGTGTTTCTGCCCGGTTTTGCCTTCAAGTACCGCAAGGGCTCGCCCTTCCCGGATAAGCTGCTCAAGGGTCGCACGGCTCACCTTTTGGTGACCATGGACACGCCGCCGTGGTACTACCGATGGGTGTATCGCATGCCGGGCCTGCACCAAATGCGCAAGACCACCCTGGAATTCTGCGGCATAAAGCCCCTGAAAACCCTGACCTTCGGTCCGGTATTGGGCTCCAAGCCGGAACAGCGTGAAGCCTGGCTCAAACAAGTCCAGGCAGTCGCCAGCCGCTGATCGGCCCCGGTCGTGCCGTGCCCCTGCACTGCCCAGCCGAGCCTACCTGCTGCGACACCTTGTCCAAACTGGCTTCCAACCCCCTGACGCTTGTGCAAAGATGTCGCGCGCCTGTGCGAGCGCGCGACATCTTTTCGCTTCTGATGCGTCAAAAAGGGATTTTCATGTACATCGGCAAAGCCGCCCAGCTGTCGGGCACCACCGTCAAAAGCATTCGACATTACGAAGAAATCGGCCTGTTGCCCCCCCCGCAACGCGAAGGCAAGTACCGCATCTACAGCCAGCAAAGCGTAGAGCTGCTGACCTTCATCAAATGTGCTCAACAACTCGGTTTCAAGCTCAAGGAAATGCAGGCCATTCTGCAGGATCATCGCGGCCAGGAGCTGCCCTGGGATCTGGCCATGCAGGCCATCGATAACAAAAAGCAGGAATTGATGGGGCAGATCCAGGCGTTGCAGAAAGTGCATGACGGCTTGGTCGAGTTTGAGCTGAGCCTCAAAGATGCTCAGATGCAATGCCAGTTCGAACACCTGGAAAAAGCCCGCTGAATCCGCACCGCCGCCGCTGAACGGCCATGGCGCCCCGTGCCGTTTTCAACACGCAGGCGCCCCGGCGATTTAGCCTGGCACAGCCTCACCCCGCGGCTGCTCGCCCTCTTGCACTGCTGGCTGCGGCACAATCGAGGCAAAGAACCACGGCGAAATCAGCGTGACCAACAAAATGGTCATGAAGCCACTGGATGACAGCGCCAGTATCACCAGTACACCCAGGTCAATGACGGGTTTGTAGGCGGAGAACAGCAGCGCGACAAAGCCCATCGAGAAGATCACGACATTGACCACCGTCGAACGCCCGACGCCCTGCATGGCCGCCAGGATGGCCTCGTCGATCTCGGCGCCCTTCTGCACCAGCATCTTGATCCGTGACAGCAGGTGAACGGCGTAATCCACGACGCCCACCACCAGGAACGTCACCAGTGTGGTACCGATGTTCAACTCGATATCCAACAGGTACATGCTGCCGTACACCGTCACCGACGTGGTCAGCAACGTCAGCATGCCGAGGATGCCCAGGCGTACTGACTTGAGCCAGAACATCATCATCAAGGTCACGGCCAGCAACGCCAGCGAGAAGCTCAGCACCTGACCCTGGGTGATTTCCTGCAACACCCCGGTCCATATGTACGGCGTACCGGCATGGGTGACTTGCAGGTTGGCCGGTTTGCTGATCGCCAGCCAGGCGTCCAGTTTATCGAGCATCGCCTGGTAATCGCCCGCCACAGAGGAGGTCATGGTGAACAGCGTCACCGCCTTCGAGTAATCGGCATTGAGCACGTTCTGCAAGTCGGTGCCGCCACCGTTCTCGAACATCATGATGTGTTGTTCGATGAGCGAGTTGCCATCGACTTCGAAGGTCTCCGGTTTCCCGTCATCATCGACCACCGTCACCTGCTCCACCGCCTGCGGCACCCGCAGGAAAGCAGGGTTCATGTCATTGAGCACGAGGTTCATGCGCTTGATGTAGGTCGCCACCGAATAGGTGTAACTCACGTTCGGCTGGGCCCTGATGAACTGGTCCAGACGTTCCAGGAACTGCACGGTTTCAGTGGTCAGCGCGCCACGCGGAGTCTTGGTGTCGAAAGCGATCCAGCCCGGCGACGTACCCGCGACTCCGGCCCGGTTGATGAACTCGTCGGACATCCGCACCGGGCTGTCCTTCTTGAAGTAGGCAATACCCGAGTCTTCGATATCCACCTTGAACGTGAACACCGTCATCATCGCCAACAACGGCAGGGTCACCAGCAATACCGGCTTGCGCCAGCGAATCAGCCAGGCACAGAACACTACCAGATAGTGGGAGATCAGCGACTCTTTGAGTTGCACTTTGCGCGGGACGGCATCTTTGCCCCAGATCGAAATCCACGCCGGGATCAGTAGCAACGAAATGATCAGCGCCGCCGTCAGGCCGATGGACATGAACACGCCAAAGTTGCGGATGCTGACAATGTTGTTGGTGGTGGAAATCAAGAACGTCGCAATAGTCGTGACCGTTGTCAGAACGACGGGCGTGACCATCAGGCGCTGGGTTTCTCGGTTGGCTTCGCGGAAAGACTTGCCCGAATTGAGCTGTTCGTAATACTCGGCCATGACGTGGATCGCGTCGGCACAACAGATGGTGAACAGGAACACCGGCAACACACTGGTGAGCAAGTCCATCGGTACACGCAGCAACGCCATCAGGCCAAGGGTCCAGATGGTGCAGAACAGGATATTGAACAGCGGCAGCACCACGCCAAGTGGTTTGCGAAAGAAGAAAACCAGCAGAGAAGTCACCAACAGGAACACGATCGGGAACAGCATCGCCAGGTCGTGATCGATGATCTCCTGCTGGGCCGCAATGAATATCGGCATGCCGGCGATGAATACCTCATCGGTGAACTCCGGGTGAGCGGCCTGGTACTTCGCGATGATCTCGCGGACCTGGTGATAGGCACGCAACTGGGCCTGAGCGTCGTCCTGTTTGGTACCCAGTTCGGCGACGACCATGGCGACTTTCTTGTCCGCCGAGACGACGCCACCAACCATCTGCTCGTTGCCCATGATCTGCGCTTCGACCTTGCTCGGGTCCATATCCAGGGCGTGCAGGGTCTTGTGGATCCACAACTCGCCATCGGCACTCAAGCTGATGTTTTCCAGGTCAGCCATCGAGGCCATTTCCTGGATCGGGTTGAGCCGCTCGGCAAGAAAGCTCAGGAACTGCAGGTCGTGGCTGTCCCAGTGCCGGGCAATCCCATGGTCGCGCAGCGCTTTGGCGGCAGCGTAATCGTTCTGCGAAAAACCTTCGGCGAGGATCTGCACCAGCAAGGCCTGGGCATCGGGATCGCCACTGTGGAGGCCAACGATGCGCTGCAGTTCTACACGGTCCTCATCGTTCGCCAGCATCAGCCGGCGTATGGCCTGGGACAACTCGAACTGCGCGTTCAGCGACGTGGTGTTGAAGACACTCTCGGGGTTGCTCAGCGCCACCATGACCGAGTCATATGTGCCGGTGAACTCGCGCTGCAAATCAATGATCGTCTTGCGCGCCGGGTGAGTGTCCTTGAGCAGATACGGATTGGTGTCCGACATCAGCGCGCCGAGGGTGTAGGTGAAGTAGGCGGTGATCGCCACCAGCACGAACACAATTGCCCGCGCATAGCGCTCGACGAAGTTCAGGTATCTTTCCATGAATGAGGGTTCCAGATGAATCGAGCGCGGCGCTTAGCGGGCAGACACGGTGTATTCGGGCAAGTCGCCGGCTTTCAGCCCACGCTTGATCGCGGTCTGCGTGAACAGGCGGTCGTCCAGCGCGACGTTGTACTGCAACTGGTTGAAGCGCAGCTGAGAGCGCGTACCGGCGATGAAGTCTTCGGTTTCGCTGAAGGTAATGCTGTCGATCTGGTCGATGGTTTCAGTCTTCAGAGTGCGCATCTGCTTGAACATCACTCCTTTTACATCGAAGAAGTCCTGGCGCAGCACCAGTGAGTTTTTCTTGTCAACCCAGACCTTGAGCTTGTTGTAGCCGGTCTTGGCCAGCACGGCAGGCGTCGCCGGCTCACGCTCGATCACGTAGCAATCGCGGCCCTGCAACTGCTCTTCGCCAACCAGCGTTTGGCGATAGTCTTCGGCGCGAATCTTGTCGAGGTCGGCATAGGAGTAGTCGCTACCCATGAACGCCCCGCGTTTGTCGGTGGTGGAAATCCTTCGGGTCTGTCGGCTGACCGGCAAATACATCCATTGGCTGTCTTCGAGGCCCAGGGCCTCGCGCGGGTTTTCGATGTGGAAGGCGACGTCACGCACATCACTCGGCGCGGAGAAATACATGGTGAATTTGTCGCTGTCCGGGTAATCCTTTTGCAGGTAGCTGAACTCGCGGATGCGGCTGTTACCTTGCTTGTCGATCAGAATCAGGGACACCTGGGACATGAAGCTCTTGCCGTCATCGCGGTCCCGGGCCTGGCGAATGATGTCGTCGGCCGTGCGTGTTTCAGCTGCCATGGCGGCAGCGGTGCTCAGCAACAGTGCGCTTACAGTCAGGGTCTTGAAGATGGGCATCATTGCGATTTCCTTTTCATTGTTTGAGTGGTTCGCACACCGGCACCGGTGTGGTCAGAACAGATAACCCGCGGACAAGCGCACCTGATCGCGGTTGGCGTAAGCACCGAACTGGCGGTCGGGCTTGCCGAAGAACACATCGACTTCGAGCCCCAACTTGAGCCAGTCCACCGGTTTGTAGGTGAAGATCCCCTGAACGAAGCTATCGTCCTGCGCTGGCGGCGACATGCCGAAAACCAGACGAGTCTTGAGGCGATCCTGGAACTGCGAGCCCTCGGCAGACACGGTGAACAGGTCGTCGCGTTTGTCCTGGACCATGCCGGGCTGCCAGTCGAGCAGCCGCTGATGTTGCCACTGCGTCGAGATCAGCCAGTCCCGCAACAGGTAATCGACGCCCAGCAGCGACTTGGTCATCGCCGTCTGGTCGCTGCCGTAAGCGCGGTAAGGATTGGTGACGCGCCAATTGTCGAAGTAAGCGACTTCACTGCGTACCACGATGCTGTGGCCGGCATCGATGGCCACACTGGCGCCGCCCATGGAATAGCGCGGGAATTGCCGTTCGAGGCGAATCAGGCCCTCTTCGGTCTGGCCTTCGACGGCGTAAACCGGGTCCTGCTGGCGGGCGTTGAGGGCAACGAAGCTGACATCCACCGTGCCGACCCGGCCGTTGGCACTGGCGCCATAACCGAAGCCACTGTGACCGTCATAACCGGGCCGCGAATCGACCACAAACATCTGCGGATCGGGTGTGGCAAAGATCGGTGCATCGAACTCGCTGCCGACGGCCGGCGCCTGGTTTTTCACGAAATCAGTGATCACCAGCGCTTCGAGCTCCCACTCGGCGACCGGCTGCACCAGGCGAATCATCGGCACCGCGATGCGGCTGTCTTCCAACAGACCGATCACACCCTCGCGATAGTCCAGCGGATTGATCTGGTCGAGCACTCGTAATTCATCTGCACGCCCCCACACCACCTGCTGCCAGCCCACCGTCAGCTCGCCGTCGCCAACGTAGAGCCCCCAGTAAAGGTGCCGCCAATCGGCGGTCGCCCGGTAATCGTCCCGGGCTTGCGCACTGTAGGGATTGTTGCCGTCGTAACGGAAGTCATAACGGGCTCGGCCCTTGGCCTTGTAGTAGCCGCTGTCCCAGGCATCCTCCAGGCTGAACTTGAGGTACACGGCCTTTTGCGTGACCTGGTCGTCACCGTGCAGACGCACGGCCGTGGCTACGCCGATCTCCGCTTCATGATGCTCCGGCAACCACTCGGCGATCGCCACCGGCGAGCCGAGGCTGACCAGCGCGGCCAAAAGGCCGCGGTTCAATCCCAGTCGAGCCATGGCTACATTCCCAACCCGGCACCGCCGTCGATCATCAGGCTTTGCGCTGTGACACCACTCGCCTGCGGGCTCGCCAGATAACGGACCATGGCCGCCACTTCGTCGCCCTGAATGAAGCGCCGCAGGGGCAACTTCTTCTTGGCATTGCGCAGGATTTGCTCATGGGTGATTCCGGCGATGCGCGCCTGAGCCGCCAATTCGCCTTGCAGCATCGGGGTATCGATCCAGGCGGGCAGGATGGCATTGACGGTGATTCGCCGTGGCGCCAGGTCCAGCGCCAAGGCCTTGGTCATGCCGATGATGCCGTGCTTGGAGGCGCAGTAAGCGGTGTTGCGGACCTTGCCCGCTCGGCCGAGGATCGACGACATGTTGACGATCCGCCCACCATCCGCCATCAGTGGCAGGCACAACGAGGTGACGTAAAAAGTGCCGTTGAGGTTGATCGAAATCACCTTGTGCCAGTTGTCCAGGTCTTCGGGCTCGTTCTCGTCGCAGACACCGGCGCTGTTGACCAGCACATCGACAAAGCCGACCCGGTTGGCCAGGCCCTTGAACAGAAGTTGCAGGCTGGCCAGATCGGCGATGTCCGCTTGATGGGTTTCGATGCGAGCGGCAAATTCGCCCTCGGTGACCCACCGCTGCAAGGTTGCCAGATCCCGATCAAGCAAGATCAAAAGGTGCTCGGCCTGGGTTGCAAAACTTTCCGCGACGGCGCGGCCAATACCATTGGCCGCGCCGGTAATCACAATCGTGCGTGCCTGGCTCATAGCATTTTCAATCCGCCGTTGACGGGCAAGACTTCGCCCGTGACGTACAGGCCGCGCTCGGCCAGATACAGTACCGCGTCGGCAATTTCTTCAGGCCGGGCGAACCGTTTGATCAACAGCCGCGACTGGATTTCCTGCTCATGGGCGCCGACCAGGGCTTCGCTCATGTCGGTGCTGACGATGCCGGGCGCCACCGCGTTGACCCGGATGTTGCGCGGCGCCAACTCCACCGCCAGTGCGCGCGTCAATGCTTCTACACCGCCTTTGGCCGCGGCGTAGTTGCTCTGGCCCTTGCCGGGCTTTTGCGCGGCTACCGAACTGAGGTTGACGATGCACCCGCTGCGTTGGCGCATCATGCAGGGCAGCACCTGCTGACAGCACAACAACGTGCCGATCAGGTTGGTCTGGATGACCTCGGTGATGTCGCTCAACGACTGCGTGGCGAGCAAACCGTCACGGGTAATACCGGCGTTGTTGACCAACAAGTCGATACGCTCGAAACGCTGCTCGACCCGTTCAAAAAACGCCTGAATGCTCTGCGCATCCTTGACATCACACTGCACAGCCAGGCACTCCCGGCCGAGCCCTTCGACCTGTGCCTGCAAGGCAGCAGCTGACGCCTCGTCACGGACATAACTGAAGGCAACCTGATAACCCGCGCCGGCCAGGGCCAGCACGACGGACTTGCCAATGCCGCGACTGCCGCCGGTCACGACAGCTATTTTCTGAGTCATGACCGCTCCTTAAAGCGAGTTTTGAGTTTTGAATTGCGCGAGGGTGAAGCCGTGGGTCGCGGCCAGTGCGCGGACCTGCTGAACTTGCTCACGGCTGATATCGCCGTAGGAGCCGTGCTGGCTCATGCCAGACAAGCCCATCAACACCGACTCGGCCATGCACGCATACAGCTGACCTTTTTTCAGGTAGGCCCGCACGTTGGGCGCCAGGCCGTCGTCGAACGGCGTCTGGACGATGCCGCCGTGCATGTAGAGCACGTCCTCGCGTTGGCTCGGCATGTCTTGATGAACGTTCAGCGGCACGGCGATATCGCAAATCACGCTGCGCTCGGCGAAATGTTCGGCGCCGAGGAATGGCTGAGGCGCATTGGCCGCGCACAGGACAACCCGTGCGCCCTTGAGGGCGTCGAGATCGTTGGTGACCGTGATGAAAGCGTTCGCGCCAAGGCGCTCATCCACCAGACGGGCGATGTGCAAACCGAGGTCGGCTTTTTGTCCATGTGAGCGCAACAAGTCACAAAAACCATCAAGGCTCAGCAGTCGCTGCGCCAACCGGTCGTTTTCGGCTGTGCCCTTGAGGATCGAACGGGCCGCGTCGGCGTAAATCAGTTGGGCAGTTTTCTCCAGGCGCCGAACCGAGCCGTCACGACCGCTGCCAATCAGAATCAGGTGATCGACGGTGGCGGACAGCACCGAGGCATAGGTCGAGGCAACGTTACCGGCGGCACCAACAACGGCAGCGGTTTGCTCGCGCAGTGCCAGGCCTTGCTGAACACAGCCTTGCTCGATGGCTTCGAGCCCCATGCCGATGGTCAGGGCATTGCCGGACGTCAGCGCCATGTCGGCAATCTTCAGCGCCTGACAATTGTTGGTGACGATCGAGGTGTACATCCCGAGACCGGCGATGCTGCAGCCGTCGGCGCGGGCATCGGTGACACGCCTGCCGACTTCTTCGCGAATGCTGTCCAGGTCACCGCTGAGGATGTACTCGGCCATGGCATCCGAATCCATGCACAGCGGGTACAACGTGAACTCCACCGCCATGCCGAGGCGCGACCGAATGATCACCGGGCCGACTGGCGCAGCGCGGCGTTCAGGCTTGGTGCGGTTGATGAACGTGCGTTTCTGTTCCGGGCTCAGGGCTGCCAGCGAGGGATCGACGTCACCGAGGATATCGGCATCGATCAGGTGGTTGATGAACGCTACCCGAGCGACGACTTCGACCTTGGCATCGATGTTTTCAACGGGCTCGGCCATCCGAAAATCGTCCTGACGGGCTGGCACAGCGGGAATCGAGTCCGCGCAGATACCCGCCGCCAACGGCAACGCATCGCCACGGCGCAGCATGTCACAGACCCGTTGCAAGGCACCGATCAGCCCGTCGATTTCGCCCAGGGTGATACAGGCTGGAGGCTCCAGGCGAATCACGTTGGAGTTGCTGCCCGACGGTGCTACCCGCAACGCTTCGAATTGCAACAGGTAGCCGGCGATCAAGTAACCCAAGGCATCGTTGTACTGGGCCGACGCCTGTACCAGCGAGCTGCTGACACTCAGGTCGTGCAATTCCAAACCCACCAGCAAGCCGCGCCCGCGCACATCGGCGATCACATCCGGATAGGCCATCTTCAGTTCATTGAGCGAGGCTTTGAGGTAGGCGCCCTTGGTGCGTATGTCTTTGAGCATCGCGTCGTCATTGGCGAACAACCGGCGCAATGCCGACAGCGCGATATGGCAGGACGGATCGTCCTCGGCGAAGGTCGAGCTATGGATGTAGCTGAACTCGCCTTCGTAGTGGCTGCTGCGGATCACCGTCGCGGCGATTTTCATCAAGCCGCCGCCGAGGGCCTTGGACAGGCAGTAATAGTCGCCTTGCAGGTTGAACTGGCTGCTGGCAAGAAACGTCCCGGCGCGACCAAAACCTGACTGCACTTCATCGATCACCAGCGGGCACTGTTGCTCGTTACACAGCTTGCGCAGCCCCAGGTAGAACTCGGCCGCGAACTCGTTGATACCGCCTTCGCCCTGAATCGGCTCCATCAACACGGCGGTAATCGCGCTGAACGGCAGTTTCAGCACGTTCAGGTGTTCGCCGTCCCATTGCAGGCTCAGCCAATGGTGCGTGTGCCGGGCCGGCAATTCCTGCAACTGATGGGGCTGCTGGGGGTCGATGAACTCGACGTTCAGACCAAAACGGGCAAACGGCGCGCGGTACTGACGGCCATAGGTCAGTTGCACGGTATTGACCAATTTGCCGTGGAAGCTGCCGCGCAGGGCGATGAATACCGGTTCGATGTGCAACTGCGCCAGGTTGTGTTGGCGAACGGCTTCAACCACCTGACGCAAGGTCACGCTGTTCAGAGTGGCTGGCAGGACACCTGCAGGCAGGTCGAGGTCGGCCACATCCAGCTCGCGATAAGCGCGTTCGCTGGCGGTCAGGCTGGCCAGGGTGAAATCGATGTCGTCGAACTGCTTTTGCAGGCTCTTCTGGCGACGGAACTCCGCGTGCTTGACGGCGATTTCCACCGCCTCCGCCCCACTGTTGGAGAATGTCGAAATGTAACGTTCGGTGTTCTTCAGTTCGCGATTGAAGGCGTCACTGAGCTCTCGCCCCAATTGCCCGGCCGCACCGCGGATCGACATTTGTGCGTTGAACGGCACGTCGCTGCGCAGCAGCGCACAGAGCTGATCGACAAACTGTGGGTCGTTGTGGCCGAACAGTGCCGCACCGTAACCGCCGAGAAAGTCGGTGACCGTGACCATGTCGCCCTTGGGGTTGCGGTAGAACAACTGGCTACCGAGGGCGCGCTGAAACTCACACTCCAGGCCCAGTGCCTGGAGCAGGCCGACGAATTTGGGCCGAACGAAATCGCGATAATCCATGACTGTCATATCCCTGAAAGTAAAAAATAGGCGGTAGTCAGCGTCAGTCTTGAGTGACCTTTGCGCTGTAGAGCACTTGATAGGCGGCGCTGAATCCGTTGTCGTCGCGGTTCAGCACCAGGCAATGCTCAAGGCTCGCGGCGTGGGGCGCGCCCTGAATAAACGGCAGGTTTGCCACTGGCTGCTGCAAACCGGCAATCGGCGGCACGCTTTGGGCCTGCAATGCGCAACGCGCAAGCATCAGATCCACCAGGCTCGGCGCTGCGCTGAGAATGCCGTTTATCGCCAACCCGCTGGTGATGTGCGAGGCGCGCGCAAGGGCCAGCGTCTGGCACAACACGCGGTCTTTGTGCGCATCGCCGGTGCCGCTGCACACCAATAGATCGGTTGGGCTGTCGGGCAGGCTCAAGCGACCGAGGGTGGCATGGGCCGTCATGTCGGCGAGGCACGCCTGAGGGCCGGCCGGCAGGTCTTCGCGCCGGCGCAGCACCAATGCTGCCGCGCCCTCCCCGGCAATGCCGCCGGTGCCCCGAAGGTCAAACGGCAGCAGAGTGTTCGAGCCGTTGGCGCTGATGACCCCCGCCTGGACCAACCCGGACAGCGCCAGGGCGTCCAGTTCGCTGCCCGCACCGACAACGATTGCCGCGTCGATTCGGCCATCCTGCAAAGCGGCCGTAGCCTCACGCAAGGCTGCCAGGTTGCCGGCGACACCTTGCATATAGGCGTTGCACTCACCCACCAGTTTCAGCGCCAGGCTGGTGACACCCAGCAAGCAGTTGCTCAAGCCTTTGAGCACCAGAAAAGGATCCTGGGCACGGTCTTGCAGGATCCGTTTGGCGAACGCCGCCATGTCGGCGACGCCGTCCTGCCGACAGCCGAGCAACAACTCGGCATAGGATTCCAGAGACGGGTGGGTGTAGCCGCCCTGACAGCAATACAAACCGAAACGGACATCCGGCTGCTCATCGGCCAGGCCTGCTTCTGCCAACGCCTGACGTACCGCGCTGACGCCCCAGATCTTCGCTGCTGAACCTTCGGGCGTTCAGCGCCGTAATTGCACTGCGCCCTTCGGTCGCAGCCGCCCAGAAAGACTCGACACCCCAGCCGCTGGGCAACACGCAGCCCGCACCGGCAATCGCGACCGCCTGTTTCATCGCGGCGCCTCCCGGTACTTGCCCAGCGCCAGTGAAGTGTTGAGGCCGCCGAAACCGAAGGAGTTGCTCAGGGCAACGTCGACCTTGCGCTTGACCGCTTGATGGGCGCAGTAGTCGAGGTCGCATTGTTCATCGGCATCATGCAGGTTCAGGGTCGGCGTGACCCGATCATCCCGGCAGGCCAGGGCCGTGAGCATGAACTCTGGTGCTCCGGCGGCCGCAATCAGGTGGCCGAACTGGGATTTGTTGGCCGTCACCAGCAACCGCCGATAATGTTCGCGCTCGGCGAACAGGGTCTTGATCGCCAGGGTTTCGGCGGCATCGTTGAGGGGTGTCGACGTACCGTGGGCATTGATCAGATCGACCTGTTGCGGCTCCAGCCCGGCATCTGTCAGGGCCGCCTGCATCGCCAGCACCGCTCCCCGGCCCTGCGGGTCGGGTGCGGTGATTTTGTAGGCATCCAGGCTGCTGCCGAAACCCAGCACTTCGGCGTACGGCGTTGCCCCTCGGGCGAGCGCCCGTTCGAGGGTTTCGAGCACGACAAAACCACCGCCCTCACCCGCAATCAAGCCACTGCGATGGCGGTCGAACGGCCGACACAGTTCGGTGCCCCAACGCTGCTCGCTGCTGGCGGCGCCGAGCAGATACAGCGCGGTCATGGTGTCCAGGCTCAGCACCGAATCGGCGCCCCCGGCAATGGCCAGCTCGACCTCGCCGCGACGGATCATCTGGAATGCATTGCCGATGGCCTGGGATGCTCCCGCGCAAGCGCTGCTGATATTGATCACCGGGCCTTCACTGCCGATGCCATCGGCAATCACCCGCGCAAGGCGGTCGTTGCTCTGACACAGTGAACTGTCAGGATCGACCTGCGCCTGTCGCGCCATCAACTGAGCCCAGGACGGTGCCTGCGCCGGGTTATCCGCCAGGCTGAGCAGCATGTCCTGCAAACGATGAGCAGGTGCGCCGGACGCTGACAATACCGCCGCGCCACGCAACTGTTCGGGGCTCAGGCCACCGTCGGAAATGGCTTGGGTGGCCGCGACCCAACCAAAGCGGGTGCGTTTTTCCAGCGACAACCCCCAGGCCGGATGGTCTTTCAAGTGTGCCGGCATCAAGCCCATATCCACGGGCGCTGCGTAACGCACAGGGAACGCACCCGCCTCGACGCCTTCCGGTTGCCATGGCCGAATGCAATGCTCGCCGGCCAACATTCTTTGCCACATGGACTGCCACTCGAAACCGAAGCCGGTGACGGCGCCCATGCCCGTGATCACGATCCGTCTGGGGCTCATGGGTAACTCTCCATTGTCTCTGTGTCCGACGACGTTCTGGCCAGCAGCACCGCGCCCCAATGCCCACCTCGGCTATGTTCGAGCAACAGCGTGTAACGGCTGCAATCCAGTGCCCAGGTCACAGCGATTTCGCTGAGCAAGGCGCTGGCGCCCAAGTCACCTACCAACGCCTTGGAGTGTTCGAGGGTGTGCCCCGATAGGGTGAACAATGCGGCAATCTGCGGGTCCTGTGCATCGGCGACGACCTGCCCGACATCGCTGAGGCATAGTTTTTCGTTGCTCAAAGCACGCTCGATGACGTCGCGACCAACCGCCAGCCCACGCTCGGGTTGCGCGCTGTAACCACGGGCAAACCCGGCAATGCGCAACGCAGATTGAGCACCACGACCCGGCTTGGTCGTCAGCAACAGTGCCGCAGCACCTTCGCCGAAAACCCACGGGCCGGGGTTCACAGGTGGGTGTGTAGCGTCACGCAGGTACAACGCCGGGGTGATGTTCGGGCTGCTACTGACGACGACGGCAGCATCGGCACGGCCTTCGCTCAGATGGGCGGCGGCCTCCATCAAAGCATCCAGTCCTGCATTGCCCTGGGAGCAAAAACCGCCCATGGGGCCCTTGCAATGCAAGGCCTCAGCCGCGTGGGCCATAACGCTGCTGTTGAGCATCATCAGCGCATGCAGCGGCGGTGTGTGGGCAAAGAATTGCGCCAACAGATCCGCCGGTTGTGCGCCAATGGCCTGCACGGCATCCCAGCACGAGCTGGGGCCATCCACTTCCGGAATGGCAGCGGTCAATGCGATCCGCTCATCGGGCAGTTCCAGCTCACGCAAGGCCTCGGCGAGGCGGCCGGCGCAATACAGCAGGCGCGCGCCCTGAGGCTCGAGGCTGCGGGACAATTTGCGGTCATACACACCAGCCGGCAAGGCGGGCGCTGCGACGCAACGGGCCAGGCGTGCCGGGTCGAAATCCAGCGGTTGCGCGGCCTGAGGTTGACTGTCACGAGGCGCACATTCAGTACCGGCGGCGTTGAGTACCGACGCTGCAGTGATATAAACAGCAGTTGAATTGGATCTGGTCATGTCATGCCCTGCCCAGCACCAACGAACTGTTCACGCCACCAAACCCGAAGGAGTTTGAGAGCACGACATTGATCGGTTGCTGCAACGGTTCGCAAAGGAATTTCAACTCCGGAAATTCGGATTTTTCCGGCTGAAAATTGAGGGTCGGCAAGGCCACGCCCGACTGAATGCTCATCAACGACAGCACCGCCTCAATGGCACCACTGCCGGCCAACGAGTGCCCAACGGCAGATTTGTTGGCGGTGAACGTCATCTGCTCCAGGGTTTCGCCGAACACCTGCGCCAGGCCCAGGGCCTCGCAACGGTCATTGGCCTGTGTCGACGTACCGTGAACATTCACATGGTCCACAGCCGCACTGGGCAGTTCGGCATCGGCCAGTGCCGCGGTCATGCAGGCGGCGTACTTGCTGCCATCGCGGCTGCTGGAAGTGATTTTCTCTGCCTCGCACAGATTCGCGTAACCCAGCACCCGGCCCAGCGAGCGGGCCTGACGACGCTCGGCATGCTCGCGGGATTCCAGCACCAACAGCGCCGCCCCCTCACTCAGCACAAAACCGCAGCGGTCTGGCATGAACGGTCGGCTCTGTTCTTGTGGGGAAAAGTCCACTCGCTGGCAGAGTGCGCCCAGCCCATCAAAGCTGTAGTAAGACAATTCATGGGCCATCAACTCCACCGCGCCACACAATGCCAGGTCGATCTCGCCACGGGCGATCGCTCGATAGGCGCTGCCGATGGCCATGGTGCCAGCGGCACAGGCATCGGAATGTGTGGAGATATGGTCACGTACACCCAGCCATTCGGCGAGATGGCGGGTTTGCTGATCAACCCGCCGGGCGAACGCCCCACCGCTGAGGGTGTGGTTATCCAGGTACTGGTCAAGATCGACCCGCCCCTGATCGTCCATGTAACGGCTGGCGTCCCGCAAATCACCGCTCATGCAGTATTTATTGGCCCCGACGAAAATACCGCTCGCGACTCGGGCAAATGCGCCGTCGACCAACCCGGCATGGGCCAACGCCTGACGGGCCACGTAATGCGCCAGCCATTCCTGGCGGGAGGTGGTCTGCAGATCGCCCGGAAAGGCCGCAGCGATCACCTGCCATTGTTGCTCATCGATAAATCCGGCCGCCGGGTTCGCAAACCCCAGGTCGACGAACGCCGGGTGCTGGCGAATGCAGGAACGGTTTTCGCTGATCGTCGTGAACAGCGAGGCTGCATCCAGTGCCGTGGGAGCCACCAGGCCATAGCCGGTGACCAGAACCTCTCGGGCCTGCATCAAGGCAACCCCTACACCGAAGCCTTCAACTGGTTGGCCGCGTACTGCTCAACCAACAGACGCGAGATCGAGTCACCGTCCAGAGGGGTCAGACGAGCACTGCAACCGCCACACACCACTTGTTTGCGTTCATTGAGTTGGGCATGCACCGCCCCACACTCAGGGCAGGTCTCGGGGAGGTAGTTGAAAACGTTATGGCATTGCTGCGCCCAGTTACGCACGGTGGTGGCCGAGAAGACTTCGCCCGGCTGCATGCCCGCGTGCAACTGGCCCGGCGCATAAGCGCTGAGGCTCTGTTCCAGCAAGGCCACGCCGTCCTGCGTGATTCGGCCTTTTTCGACAAACCGGGTGGCGTCGCCGAACACCGCTACCGCGTGATCCAGCACGCTGGTTTTCGGCAAGGTGCAACCGTACTGACGGCCCAGCTGGAAGCTCAGGTCGACGATATCCAGCGAGTCGGCGCCGAGGTCGTCAACGATACTGCTGTGCTCTGCCACGTCGGCCCGGTCCAACACCAGCAACTGCGCAAGAATCTCCTGTGTACTGCTGATAACGCTGTCCAATTCCAAGGGATTGTTCATTGATTGTTTCCCTACAAAAGCCGCATTGAATGAATAAATTCATCGGGCCAAAAAATGCTGTTTTCAGGCCAGATATATCGAGGGCCGGGAGTCTAAAGTCTCCCCCTAAGGGGAGAGTCAACGTGCCATCATCGCTTTTTGCGAGAAATCCCGACGCGCCCTGGAACCTTTGATTTATGCAGTTCAATGGTGCTTGGAGAGGGATCGTAAAATGACAAAATCGATTGCTTGAAACAGCACGATAGTTCCAAAAGTGGGATATAACCGTGCCCGCAAGCACCAGAGGCATCATGCGCAACGACCTGCTGTTTGCGGTATTCGTCGCTATCGTCATCAACCTGGCGATCTGGATCGTCGGCGCGGAAATCCTGCAGCCCAACGGCATCGAGGTGAAAACGCTCGGCGACCCGGGCAAGGCGTTGGAACTGTTCTTCGGCCCGATCGGCTGGTACATTTTCTTCGTAGGCGTATTCGCCACTTTGTTCGCCAGCATGAAATACCGCAAAGCGCGGCAAGAGTTGATAGCCAGGGCCAGCGCGCATTGGGGACTACCTGTACAGAGCAGACCGCGCGCGAAATCGACCTGGGTATTCGAGGCCTGCTGAAAGACGCTTACGCCCGTGCCCGGACCTTGCTCGAGCAACGACGCGCCGACCTGGACACTGGGGCACGCCTGTTGTTGGCCAGGGAAACCATCACCCCGGAAGAATTCCCGGCGCTGCTGCCGGTGGCCAAGGAGCCTGCCACCTATAATCTGGTCGATGCGGCCAAATGACACTCCGATCCAGTCCGAGTACCGACCATGCTCACCGTCACATTGATCAACATGCTGGTGGTGATCCTGGTGGTGATCATCCACTACGAATGCCTGCTGCGCCTGAACGACTGGCTACCGCGGTTGAAACTGTGGAACCGATTCCGGATCGTCGCAGGCGTATTCGGCGCGCTGCTGGCTCATGCGCTGGAGGTCTGGTGTTTCGCCCTGGTGTATTACCTGATGATTCACGCCGAAGGCTGGGGCACGCTCAGTGGCAACTTCGACGGCAGCTTCCTGGATTGCGTGTACTTTTCCTTCACCACCTACACCACGATAGGCTTTGGCGACATAGCGCCTAACGGCCATCTGAAGTACCTCACCGGCCTGCAAGCGTTGACAGGCCTGGTGCTGATCACCTGGACCGCGTCGTTCCTGTTCCTCGAAATGCAGAAATACTGGAAAGCCAAATAGCGCCTGTTCAGGCGTCTGGGTGTGGCGTCCAGTGCCACAAGTAGACGGCTTGCGAAGGTCACCTGGGGCAGTTGGTTGGAGCACCGTTGCGCTGTAACACGAAAAGGGAGCGTCCATGCTCCTGAACGCGGCCGGGTCGCTCATTTGGTGATGGGAATCACTTTTTCAGGGTGAATCGCTTCGGCGCGCTTGGGCAAGTGCACCAGCAGCACACCCTTGGCAAACTGGGCAGTGATCTTTTCAGCGTCGACTTCACGGGGCAACTGGAAGACCCGCTCGAAGCTGCCGTAGTGACGCTCTGACAAGTGGTACTCCTTGCGTTTTTCGTCAACCTCTTCCTGCTTCTCGCCGCGGATCACAACGTTGCCATTGACCAGCTTGATCTCGATGTCCTTGTCGTCCACTCCAGGCAGTTCGGCGCTGATGCGAAACTCATCGGCCAGTTCGCTGATATCCATCGCCGGCATGCCATGGCTGAACAGTTCACGGCGCCAGAATGGCTCGACATCGAACGGGGTATGGCTGAACGGCATGCGCAATGGCCGGCGACCGAAATCGTCGAACAGGCTGTCGATCTGACGCCGCAACTGCTGGAATGGGTGCCACAGGTCCGATGGCTCGGTACTTGGCGGCGTAGCCTTGGCAGGTTGGGTGGTTGCGGAAGTGACAGGTACTTTCTTCGCTGTTTCGGACATGGCGACCTCCTCTAATGAGTAATGCCTCCCTGGGAGACGCCTCGATATTGCGCTGGCAGGCAAGCCCCCGTTTGACCTTTATCAATCAGGATGCGGCCACCATCCTCTGTCGGTTTGATCCTGATCAAAGTGTTGCCATCGCAGGGGCTTAGCTTATATGGAACGTGGCCCGCCCAAACCTGTTCGAGGCGCATATGGACCAGGATGACAGTGAGTGTGTCCGTTTGCTGGAAACATTGCCGGGGCCCGGCATACAGTACCTTCGCCTGATGCTGTGCAACCCGCAACGCAGCGAGGCGATGCCAGGCCAGTATTGCCAACTGGCGAATCAAACCCAGCGCTGGACCTGCAACTACATCAGCATGCCTGGCGCAGCAGGTCGGTTCATGGTCGCCACCCGCAGCGTCCTGGCATTGAAGGTCGGAGATCTGCTGGAGTACTCAGGCCCTCTGGGCAGCGCCTGGCCGGTGCCCTTGCAGAGTGTGCGACTGCTGGCTATCACTCACGGCGAGGGGGTTTTGGCGCTACTTTGCACACTGGATGAGGTTCGCTGTTGGCTACCTTGGGTAGAGGTGAGGCTGTTGCACGAAAGCTTTGAGCAGGAGCAACTGCCCGCTGAATGTAAGCCATGGATCTCAGCGTTTACCTCGGTGCCGCGCAACAGCAGAAGCGTTTGGAGTCAACTGACTGAACAGCTGGAGGATTTCAAGCCGGACACTGTCTACTGCTGCGCGCCATCCTTGGTGGCAAGGCATGCCGCGCGCATCTGTTGGCAAAAAGGGGTCCCGATACAGCGTATCTGGTTGCGGGCAGACCATGTGTCGCGTCCATCCTGGAATTGTCAATTTCCTCTGAATGGGCCTGTGCAACGTTATGACAGGATTCTCGAGGCCCTCAATTCGGCTCCTCCATCCGACTGAGCTTGAGCAGGCCCTGTTGATCGATGAGTCGGACTTCCCGGCCAACGCATTGCAGGAGCCCAGCCTGATTGAACCGGCTGAAAAGCCGGGAGACAGTTTCCAGGGTAAGGTCCAGGTAGTTTGCGATATCTCCTCGCGACATGGGCAGATTAAGGACGTCTGCACGCAAACCTCTTTCTTGATAACGCGCCGCCATGCCCAACAGGAAAAGCGAAAGGCGCTGCTCGGCTCGTCCGTGGCAACAGCGCAGGTGTTCGTCCTTGCCTTGAATACCCAGGCTGAGCATGTGCAACAGTTGATAGCGCAATCCGGGTATCTGCCCCGACAGATCAACCAACTGGTCCAGCCGGATCGAGCAGACCAGCGAAACGTCCAGCGCCAACGCATAGCTCCGATAATGACTTGCCCCGATAGCGTCCAGCCCCAAGATTTCGCCCGGCAGAACGAAGCCGGTGACCCGCTCGTTGCCCTCGGTATCAATCAGAAAATTCTTGATGACTCCTGAGCGCAGGGCAAACACATGCTCCATGGGCTCATCGGCCTTGAACAGATACTCGCCCCTCTTCAAAGGGCGGTTACGGCGAATGATACGCTCCAGCTTTTCCACTTCATCGACGCTTAGGCTGGCGGGCAGGCAAAGTCGGCTCAAAGAGCACGCAAGGCACTTTACCTGGGGCTTTATACCCATATCTTCAGGGCCTGACATGACGATGTCTCCGCTTTTTCTTGCGGGCTCTATAAACGCTAGCCGCTTCGCCCGAAGTTTCTGAGGCAACTGACCAAGGGTCATGGCTGTGCCCCACTAAAGCTTGATCAAGATCAAGTCAGGCCAGTGCGCTGCCCTCATGCTCGACTTAGACAGCCTTCAACCCGTGTTCCTGTCTGAAGGCCCCTGGGCCTTATAAATCTGCATTGTCTGGTAACGTGTAGAGGATGTGTCATGAATACCTTACTGAACGAACTTCACGCCTATCACCATGACATGGCCAATAAGATAAGCCAGATCAGGAAGTTGCTGAAAAAGCTAAAGCATGAACCCGATGCCACTGATGACTGTAAGCTTTTGTTCGAAATGTTGGAGGCCTTGCACAGCAATGCAGAGCGGCACCACCATGAGAATGAAGAAATCATTCGGCGAGCCTTGCTGGCCACGGAGGCGCCGATCCACCCGCGGATCCTGGATATCGAGCGAGATCACCAGGCATTTGCGCGCATTGCTGGGCAATTGAAAACATTAGCGGCTACGACAAAAGACACGAAAGTAATCGCTGACACTGTCGATGACTATATCGAAAAATATTACGACCACATGGAGTCGGAGGAAAACATATTCTTTCCAGCTGCAGACAAATGGCTTTCAAACAGTCAATGGCTGGAAATAAAACATCAATGGCATTAACTGGAGTGCAAATTCAAGCGCCCAACCGCCCCATCTCAATCACACGAGGATACTGCCATGGCTTCTGCTGATACTTCCCGTCAACATACCGCGCCCTCGTTTCCCAAGCCTGCGGGCGAACATTGGATCGAAGCCCTCGACAATGGCACCCATGTACTGATCAGGCCGCTGCAAGCCAAGGACCGGGAGCGCGAGAGGGCCTTCATCGAACGGCTGTCACCGCAGTCGCGGCATTTTCGCTTCCTGTGCCAGATCAAAGAGCCCGGTGAGGCGATGCTCGACCAGTTGATGGCGGTCGACCAGGACCGACAAGCGGCTTATGTCGCCCTCGCCCATGTGGACGGCGAGCTGCAGGAGGTGGGCATATCGCGTTATGCCGCCATTGCCGGCAAGGATGAATGCGAATGCGCCGTGACAGTACTCGACAGCTGGCAGCACCATGGCCTGGGCCGCCTGCTGCTCAAGCACCTGACCGATCATGCCCGGGCAAAGGGCCTGCGGCAGATGTACTCGATCGACTCAGCCGCCAACCTGGCGATGCGCGACCTGGCCAAGGCGGCAGGATTCACCACCACTACCGATCCGGATGATCCGGCCCAGGTCATCCATCGCCTCAACCTGACCTGAAGCGCCGCTGCGCCAGCGCCTGGGGCAGCCACCGTGCTGCCCCGCCCGCTGCAAGCCCCGCGACCTCCGGCCCTATCCGCACGAGGAGGTATCCGTGAACAAAGAGCAAGATCATGCGACATGGAAACCTCCCGCGCCGCGACGGGCGCCTGTCGTTTCAGCTACTGGCAAGCACTACATAACATTCAAGGCAGCGTCGCCCGGGCCTCTTCAGGCAGCAGGTCGAACTGCTCGAGGCAGCGCTGTTCATCGTCTGCCGTCAACGCCTTGTATGCGCTCACTTCCCGCATCGGCGTTTCGAACAAGGCCAGGCGTATCACCCCATTACGGTCGAGAAACGTCTGCGCCAGGCAGGTACACACCGGCTTGCCGACCAATGCCGTGAGCTTTTCATCCTCAGGGGTGTTCACCCGGGCCTGCAGGCTGTCTGTGCAATTTTCCACGATTCGGTCCACCGAGCGCCCCGCCAGCCAAACCGTGCCGCCAGCGAGCAACGCCAGGAACAGCAACATGCCCAAGAGCACGTTCGACTCCTGGGTGACCGAGCGCAGGAAGGCAAGCCGAGCCTGCCAGCCCGTGGCCTGGCCGTTGAATATGGTCTTGCCTACCGTGCGTTTCACGCCACGCTGCACCACCCACCCCAACGCCACGCACAAGGCGAGCAACGCCAGCAGCATAAGTGGATGTTGCATCGGCAGGCGCCAGTTCGGGTTCAACGACCGGTAGGCAGCGACCACGACGAGCAGTGCGAAGATTGCCACGATAAACCCCAGGCTACCCCGTGGCCGATGCATCCAGGCCCGGAGTTTCGCCCTTGCTTGTGTATCCATGACAGCCTCCCGGCCCAGGCTAGCGCACTGGGTCAATAGCAACCGTTTCGTGGTACTCGGGTACGTACACCTGCCAACCGAGCTCGATGCTGATCCGCCGCCGCAACGTGTCGGCGGCGTGCGGCTCACCATGGATGACATAGGTCTGGCGTGGCGGGCGGGCGAAACCGCGCAACCACTCCATGATCTCGTCGGCATCGACGTGCGCAGAGAGATTATCCATCGCATGCACCTGGGCCCGGATAGGCACGTCTTCACCGTGCAGGCGGACACTGCGCGCACCGGCGACGATGTCGGCGCCGCGCGTACCGCCGGCCTGGAAACCAGAGAACAGAATGCTGTTGCGTGGGTTGGGGGCCAGCGCCTTGAGATGGTGCAAGACTCGTCCACCGGTCGCCATGCCACTGGCGGCGATAATGACCGCGGGCTCACGCAGCTGATCCAGATGCCGGGATTCATCGACGGTACGGATGATATGCGTGTCCCTGCACATGTCGGCGCATTCCGCCAACGTCAGGCGATGCTCGCTCCGGAACTGCTGGTAAAGGGTGGTTGCGTCTGTGGCCATCGGGCTGTTGAGGTAGACCGGAATGTCGGGTATCAGGCCATCGCGCTTGAGCTTGTACAGGTAATACATCAGCAACTGGGCCCGGCCAACCGCGAATGAGGGCACCAAGGTGATGCCGTGGCGCAGGAGGGTCTGGTTGATGACCTGGGTCAGAAACTGTTCGGTCGATTCGCTTGGATGCTGGCGATCGCCATAGGTGGACTCCACCAGCAGCACGTCTGCCGTCCTGATCAGTTCCGGCGCGCGCATGATCGGGTCTTGTGGCCGACCCAGGTCGCCAGAGAAGACCAAGGTCTGGCCGTCGACCTTGATCTGTACCGTCGCCGCGCCGAGTATGTGCCCAGCCGTGCGCAACAGCAGCTCCATCCCTGGCGCAATCATGGTCGGGTGATGCAACTCCACAGGGCGCAACAATGCCAAGGCACGCTTTGCATCCTGTTCGGTGTAAAGCGGGCGTGCCGGCGAATGCTTCGAGTAGCCGTGCCGGTTGGCATGCTCTGCCTGCTCTTCTTGCAGCCGGGCACTGTCGAGCAACAGGATTTCGGCCAAGGCACAGGTGGCCGGTGTTGCGTAGATCGGCCCGGTATAGCCTTCCTTCGCGAGCACCGGAAGATAACCGCTGTGGTCGAGGTGGGCGTGGGTCAGCACCACGGCATCGAGCGCGCGCAGCGCCGCCGATAGCGGTTCCCAGTTGCGCAGGCGCAGTTGCTTGTAGCCTTGGAACAGCCCGCAGTCGATCAGCACGCGGCTGCTCTCGTGGGTCAATAGGAACTTGCTGCCCGTCACGGTCCCGGTACCACCGAGGAATGTCAGTTGCATGGCTAGGGCTCCAAGGTTTCGGCCGCTTGAGGGTGAACCGCAAGGACGCTGCACGGCGGGCGGCTGACGATGCGTTCTGTGGTGTCGCCGAGCAGTTTGTCCAGGCCCTTTGGCTGCACGACGCCCATGACCACCGCGTCGATATCCAGCACAGCGACTTGCTCGCGAATCACCTGAACCGGGCCACCTTCCAGGAAGTGGCGGCAATCGGCCGGGACCCCCTCGGCGTCCGCCAAGGTGTCGAACGGCTCCTTCAAGGCATTGCGCATCTCATCGATCCACGCCTGGGTAACGTTCATGTCCGAGGCGAACACGCCCGCCAGGTTGTAGGCCGAGAGCAGGTGCAGCTGTGCATCGCATTGCAGTGCCAGCGCCTGCGCTGCACGAATCAGCCTGCGGTTGAAGGACGCCTGGTCCTCGGGGGTTTCGCTGAAGGAGGTGTCCACGGCGACCAGCACGCGCCGGGGCAGCGACACCGCCGCCTCCGGTACGAAGTGCGTGATGCCCTTCAAGCCCCGCATCAACGCGCAATCCAGGGGCGTGCTGAACAGGCGCATCATGGTTGGCGTCACTTCGCTGTCCTTGATGACCATATCGGGGTGCAGTTCGCTGATGTAGTCGATGGCCTGGCTGCGGATGTCATCTGCCTGCAAGGTGTCGACCGTCAAAGCGGGGCCGCTGCCACGGTGACGCTCGACCAACCCCGCCAGCCGCAAACCGTAGTGGTCGAACTGACGCTGGATATCGGCCTCGTTCAATCGCTCTTCGCGCAGCAGGTGCTCCTGCGTCGGTTCGAACAAGCCCAGTACATGCACACTGGCACCACTGACATGCGCCAGGGCCAGGGCCCGGCGCAGCGCGGCCGAATGCGGATCGAGCTCGGTGAGCAGCACCAGCAGTTGACGATATTGACCCATGGCGAACCTCCGGGCTTGCGCGGCTGGCGTGATGATGTAGGCGATTGTCCGAAAGCAGGCCTGTTCGCGCTTGATGCAGATCAGAAAACCACCATCCGAGCCGGAACTTGACGATTGTCAGAACCGGCGCCGCCCAGCACGGTACAACAGCTCTGGCAAGCATCGACCAGGTGACCGGGAGGCGACATGAACAGGCAGCAGACTGAAAAGCCAGACGCGTGCGAGCATTGGATCGACAAGCTTTCTGATGGCTCTGCCGTACTGATCCGCCCCCTGCGCGAGGAAGACCGCGAAAGGGACCGCCGCTTTCTCAGCACGATCGCCTTCGAGGCCCGGCGTTTCCGCTTCATCGCCGGGCTCAGTGGCGGTGTGCCGAGCCTGGATGCGCAGCATATGCCGGTGGATCATCACCAGTGCGAAGCCTACGTTGCCCTGGTCCATGCAGATGGCCAGTTGCGCCAGATCGGGGTCAGCCGGTATGCCAGTGTTCCCGGCAGCCTCCAGTGCGAATGCGCGGTAGCCGTAAATGAAGAATGGCAACGCAAGGGGCTGGGCCGGCTGCTGATGCAGCACCTGATCGCGGCCGCGAAGCGCAATGGCTTCCACTGCATGATCTCCAGGGACCTGGCGAACAACTACGCCATGCACCGGCTGACCAAGACCCTGGGGTTCACCTCCCGCTACCTGGGTGGCGATGTCAGCGAAATCCTTCACGAGCTCGATCTTCACGCCTGAAAGCAAGGCCCTTTCGGGCCTTGTCTCTCAGCCTTGGGAATGCTCTGGTGATATCACCAGCACGCTGCTGGACAACCGATGCAATACCCGCTCCGCAGTGCTACCGATGAACCAGCCAATGCCGCGATGGTGGTAACTGCCCATGACCAGCACATCGATATCATTGTTCTCCATGAACAGCGCCAGCACCTTGGCCGGGTCTCCCAGCCGCAGGTGGCGGTGTTCGGCGGCGATACCGTTACGTTCGGCCAGTGCCTGGAATGCCTCGCTTTGCGCCTCGTGCAGCGTCTGGGCGAGGTTGGAGTCGAACAGAAACGAATGCTCGCGGCTGCCGCCTGAGTCCAGGTACATGGACCCCAGGTCGTAGGCATATAGCAGTTCGATCTGGGCGTTGCACTGTAATGCCAGTTTCAGCGCTTCACTGATGATCTGGTCATTGAACCCCTCAAACTGGTCCTCGGGGCGGGACAGGTCCACGGCAGCCAGAATCTTGCGCGGCAGCGCGTGGCTGGCCTGATGCACCAGGTGCAGGGGGATGCGGGTTTCCCGCAGCAACTGAATGTCGAGCGAGGTGAACATCGCCCGCGCCCACCAGGGTTCATGCTCGAAGGCTTTGATCAGCATGGCGAACGGCTGCTCGCGCAGGTGGACGAGGATCTCGTCCAGCGGATGCTGCACCCATACCACTTCGGTGGTGACCGTGACCCCGTTACGGCGCATCGAAAGCGCTTGGGTTTCCAGCCATTCACGGTGTTGCTGTACATAACCTTCACGCATCACAGCCAGTGTCTGGTCGTTGACCAGGCCCGCCGTGGCAAGGCCTTCGAGATAGTCGAAAGCAACGATATGCAGGGCCATGCCCTTGGCCTTGGCCAGCGCAGCCGCACGGTCGTAGACCGGGGTGCGCCGCATCAGGGGCGAGGCGATCAGCAAGAGTCTTTGCGGGTTGTCCATGGCGCACCTCAGCGGTTGGGAAGTGTTCCTGGATCATCCATCACCCGCACCTGGCGGATTTGATGTTTATCAACTGAACCACTGGGCGGACAAACGGCAACGCCCGCGGCGCGGAAATTTGATACTGGTCAAAGCTCTTGGCCGTTAACGGCGCAATCTGACCCTACACCAACAACAATCATCGAATGCCCCGGAGGCGTGCCATGGCGCTCATGAAAACCATCGAACGTCGCCTATGGTCGTTCGCCAACCAGCGCGATAGCGCGATGAAAATGGCAATCACGCCCTGAACACCCCTGTTGCCGGCAGGGATGCCTTCGTTTTCGCATGGATTTGCAGTTGGTTTGCTCATGCATGCTTTTGGAGGCTTCCATGAACATCTACGTCGAAAATAGCCCTCAGCAGAACCGCTGGTGGGTCCGCATGGACGACTGCCGGGTGAGCTTCGTTACGTCCACCGAAGCGCAAGCCTTTGTCGACCGGTTGAATGCGCGCCTCAACGCGCCCCACTCGCGGGACATGCTCGCCGACTGGTCACCACGCCCAGGTATGGGCAGCGTTGGCAAAGCTAATGCAGGGATGGCAGCCCAGGCAGGTCTCCGATGCGCGAAGGAGGCCTGAAAATGACTGGCCTACTGAAAGTGACCTTGCTCGACCAACCTGCAGCGTCGAGCCCGGCAACCCCGATTCACCTGAAACCGCTGACGACCCTGTGCACAGAGTGCCGTGTCAGCGGGCTGTGCCTGCCCACCGGTCTGCCCGTGCATGACAACAGTTGCCTGGGCGCACTGATCGGCCCGCGCATGCGTATTCGCAAAGGCGCCGCGCTGTTCAACGCCAACGATCCGCTGACGACGCTTTATGCCGTGCGCTGTGGCAGCTTCAAGACCAGCCTGAACAGCGCCGAAGGCCAGGGCGTGGTGATCAATTTCTGGATGCCGGGCGATGTACTTGGGCTCGACGCCATCGCCACCGAACATCACGTATGCGATGCCATTGCCCTGGAAGACAGCGAGGTGTGCCCTGTCCCCTATCGCCGGCTGCAGGCATTGGCGCGTGACTTTCCCGTCCTGCAGCAAAGCCTGAACCGTTTGATGAGCCGAGAAATCGTGCGTGAGCATGAGCGGGTGCTGATGCTGTGCAACCTCACCGCCGAACAGCGCCTGGCAAGCTTCCTGGTTGGGTTGTCACAGCGCTTCGTCAGCCGCGGCTACTCTGCCCACGGCTTCATGCTGCGCATGTCCCGGGAAGACATGGCTTCGTACCTGGGCCTGCGCCTGGAAACCGTGTGTCGCTCAGTCGCCCGCATGCGCGCGCTGGGCATCGTCAGCATGCGTGGCAGGCTTGTCGAGATACTCGATCTGCCAGCCTTGATAGCCCTTGAGCAAGGCGGCGCGGAAGTCAGCCCCAAGGACACCCCGAAGGCGCCATGCTCGACGCGGTAAATGTCAGCCACGGTGCCGTCGCGCTGGGCATCGGCATGTTGGTGGGGCTTGAGCGCGAGCGCAAGAAAGGCCGCAATGAAGATCATGCCGCTGCCGGCCTTAGGACCTTCGCCATCACCGCCCTGCTGGGCTACGTCAGCATGTTGCTGGCCGGGCCGGTACTGGTCGGGGTCGCCAGCCTGAGCCTGGTTCTGATGCTGTGCATGCATTACCGCAAACACGCCGACAAAGACCCCGAAGTCACCAGCGAAATCGCCCTGCTACTGGTGCTGACGCTGGGCGCACTGAGCCTTGACGAGCCAGAACTTGCCACGGCGGTCGGCGTGGTGCTGACCGTGCTGCTGGCACTGCGCCGCGAGCTGCACCATTTCGTGCTCCAGCAACTGAGCGAGGAAGAGCTGCGCGATGGTTTGATGCTGCTGACGGTAGCGCTGGTGGTGCTACCGTTGACACCGGACAGGTTCATGGGGCCGTATGGCGCACTCAACCCTCGCACCATCTGTACGCTGGTCGTCCTGCTGATGACCGCCGGTGCACTGGGGCATATCGCAATGCGTCTGGTGGGCCCACGCTACGGCTTGCCCCTGAGCGCGATCGCCTCAGGTTTCGCCTCCGGCACGGCAACCATTGCGCTGCTTGCCCATGAGGCACGTCGGCAAGTCACAGCCGTGAGGCCCTTGGCCGCCGCAGCCGTACTGTCGAACCTCGCCAGCATCGCGCAATTCGCCCTGGTGCTAGGCATCGTCGACCGACACCTGTTGAAGCCTTTCGTGGCCTCGATCGGGCTCGGTACCGTGGGTACGGTGGTTTACGGCACTTTGTTGCTTGCCCCCTGGCGTAGCGACCAAGGCACTTCAACAGCGCATCAGGGCGATGGTGCCTTCGATCTCTTCACAGCGCTGATCATCACCGTCGCCCTGACCGGCAACACCTTGACCAAATGCATTCTGTCCCTCGGTAGCGGCGGCTGCAGCTTCGGGAGATACCTTGTTCCCGGCCAACTGGTCATCCTCGGTGCAATGTGGCTGGGGCTTTTGATATGAGGTTGTATCGGCAACCTCTACCCCCTGGATGAGGACAAGCTTGAGGAACTGAAAAGCTACAGGGACCATGACCACGACATATCCAATCAACCTTGCTCAAGAGTTGGTGCCGCGCCCATCTGCGCTGGTTCGACATGACGCCACTGGAGCACCGTCGGCAGCATGGCGACCCTGTGATCGCCGGTTATGACGCTATTCCCCCGGCTGGCCAACCTCAGGTTTCCGCGCAGGTGCCGTGAACCAGCGCTCGTGCGGCACCCACTTTTCCTGCGCGGGGTCGCCCAGGTAATGCGGCGACATGATCTGCACCCCGTACTCGTTGAACACATCCTGAATGTTGCCGTGCAACAGGCTCAGCAGTTCTGCCCGTGGCCGTGGCTCACTCGGCACCGCCTGCGCCACCAGGCGATACTCGGGGTAGAAATCCGAAAGCCCGGTCTGAAACACCTGCGGCCTGGGTTTTTCCAGTATGCCGTCGGTACGCTTGGCCGCCTCCACCAGCATCGCCTCCACTTGGCGCCACGGCGTGTCGTAACCGATGGTGACCACAGTATCGACGATGTAGCCCTGCCCCTGTACAACACGTGAAAAATTGCGTGTCACCGAGCCGGTGATCATCGAGTTGGGCAAGGTCAACACTTCGCCCAGTCCAGTGCGGATCGTGGTGTTGAACATGCCGACTTCGGTCACCGTGCCCTCGTGGTCACCTACCCGCACATACTCGCCAGCCTTCAAGGTGCGTGAATAGGTCAGGATCAGGCCCGCTGCCGCCTGCCCGACAATGCTGGAGGCGCCGAGAGAAATCATCAGCCCGAGCAGCACCGACAGCCCCTTGAAGGCGTCGGTGCCGGAACCCGGCAGGTACGGGTACGCCATCACCAGGGCGAACAGCCAGATGGCAAGTGAGGTCAGGCGTGTGGTTGGCTGCAGGGTTTCCTCGGTCAGCCACTTGAGGGTGCCCGGCCGAGCCATGCGCTCCAGCAGGCGCCGACTGAAGCCACTGATACCGCGGGCGATGAAAAAAATGATGATAGCCACGGCGATGCCGGGAATTGCCTGCAAAATGCCGTCGAGCAGATAACGTAACAGGTCGATCAAGTGGACGTTGAGGCTTTCCCCCCAAGGCCGGGTGTAGGGGAATTGCGACAGCACGAAGCTCAGCCACTGGTAGCTCAGCAACAGTACTACGCCCCAGTGCAGCAGCCGCAACAGGCGTTCGATCACGGTGTAGACCAGCTGCATGTCCAACAGCGGCATCTGCCCGAGCCGTATCTGCCGGGCGCGCTCGCGCATCAGCTGCGGCAACAGGCCTTGGAGCTTGCGCCGAGCCAGGTTGGTGCCCTTGATGAGCACCACGTAGATCAACGTGGCCAGCGCCGAGTAGCCTGCTGCCTTGAGCAGAAAGCGCAGGCTGCGGGCCTGACCGGTCTCGTCGACCACCAGGCGCAGCATAGCGGCTGCCTGCTCGGCGGCTTCGCGAGTGTCGCCACCGGCCAGGCCCAGGTCCTGCGGCGCAATGATGAAGGCACGCCGCCCTCCCAATAGCACCAGGTGGCTATTCAGGATGGGGTCGACGCTGACCTTCAGCTCATCAGTCCCGCGCAAGGCCTCTTCGATCACGGCTGTGGCCCGTTGCACCCGCGCCGCCGGCGTTTCCCCCAGCAAGGTGGCGTGGAAGATGAAGATGCTGCGATTGGCGATGGTCAGCTCGGCCGGCTCACCGGGCACGCCATCTGTGGCACTGCCTGCAACCTCGATACCGTGCCCGGCCATGGGCTGCAGGGTGAAAAGAATCAACAGCAGGCAATAAAGGCGCTTCATCATGAGATCCCCGGGCCCCTATGGCGAAAACCATGCAGGTAGTGATAGCACAGCGTTTACTGCCCAGGGCTGAGGAACCAGCGGAAATACGGGCGCGGCGGTTCAGGACATCATCCTGTGACACACGGATGCAGCGAAGCACCGTTTGGTACCACCGGACTTGTTGGTCTGAACTTTGCGGTCCGCCCTGGCTTCCCCTGCATATCCAACACGCAAAGATGCGCCTGCCGGGGCAGGTGCCAACGAGCGCTTTGGTATCCGGAGCGTTGCTGGCCCGCGCAGCGTCAAGCGCACCGGGCCTGCTTCTGACTAGCACAGCAAAGGCTGGCATTTCCGAGGTCCAACTACAGGGGTTCGCAAAATGATCGATCAAGCGACAGGTATGAAACCAGGTGAACGCTATCGCGTGGAAAACGTGGAGCGGGCTCATCAGTTCCCTGGCTTCTTTCAAGACGGGAAGTATTATCTCGGCCCTGAGCTTTTGACCGCCGTGGGGTGGATCGAAGGCACGCGCTTCATCTACGACAGCGTGGATGCCGAGGGTGAACCCGTGTTTCCGAACCGGGAGGCTGGCACGATTGAAGGGCTGAGGTTGACCCTGGTCGATGGCACCGCTCTTGAGCTTTCTCGGATCGAGGCCAGCGAAACGATCGCGCCACTTGACGACCACAAGAAATCTGGCACAGAACAGGAAGCGCCCCGCGGGGGCGTTCCGAGCAGAGGGCCACTGCGCGGCAAAGTCGTGGTGATCACTGGCGCTTCCAGCGGTATCGGCCGTGCCGCCGCGCACGCATTTGCCTGCAAGGGCGCTCGCCTGGTGCTCGCTGCGCGCGACGAAGAGGCGTTGTTCGACGTGCTGGATGAATGCACCGACTGCGGTACCGATGCCATCGCGATCACGACCGACGTCACCCGCAACGACCAGGTGCAAGCGCTGGCCGCACAGGCAGCAGAATTCGGCCACGGGCGAATCGATATCTGGATCAACAACGCCGGCGTCGGGGCGGTCGGCAATTTCGAGGAAACACCGCTGGAGGCCCACGAGCAGGTCATTCAGACCGACCTGATGGGTTACCTGCGCGGTGCGTTCGTAGCCCTCCCCCTCTTCAAAGCCCAGGGCAGCGGCATCCTGATCAATACACTGTCACTGGGCAGCTGGGTGGCCCAACCCTATGCAGCCGCGTACTCTGCGAGCAAGTTCGGCTTGCGCGGCCTGACCGAGGCGCTGCGGGGGGAATTGACGGAGTTTCCCGATATCCACGTGTGCGATATCTATCCGGCCGTCATGGACACACCGGGCTTCCGAGACGGCGGCAACTACACAGGCCATGCGCTGACGCCTCCGGGCCCTGTATATGATCCCGAACTTGTGGCGAAGGCCATGGTGGCCTGCGCAATCTCACCACGCGCTCACACCACGGTCGGTGCCACGGCCCGCCTGGCGCATCTGGCCAGCTACCTGGTACCGGGCCTGCCTCTGTTATCGGGGTGGCTGACGCGTCGGGGGATAAACCGCAGCCCGAAAGCCGAAACATCATCAGGCAACCTCTTTGAGCCGCCGAGTGGCAGGAGGAGTATCGACGGGGGTTGGAGGAAGTCAAAAGACAAGACGCCTCTACTGATAGGCGCAGCGGCGCTTGGAATGATCGTGGGTTTTGCAATCACCCATTCACGACGCAGGAGCTGAACGACCGTGCCGTCAAAGCCGATGCAAGCCAGATCCTTCCCAAAGGTTGGCGAACAAAGCTCTGCTGCACCACCGGCGCCCGCACGGGTTCTTTCGCGCAACCCGTCGGGCCGAGCAAAATGCAGTAGAGCAAACGCCCCTCTGCCTGACGTCCGAGTTGAACACAGACTTTCCTGTGTGACGACATGAGGTGATGAACGCGACTCTGAGGCTGGACGTAAAGGCGGACAGGACAGCCACGGCGGCGGTCGTGGTAGCGAAAATCGCTAACTTGAAATGAGCTCGGCCAGGGTGCATGGCACCCTGGCCTTTTTTCTGAATATTGGTCGTTCACAATCAAGGGGGCATTTGCCCCCCGATTGCACAGGTCTTGCGCCTCAGGAGCCGAAGCCATGAGCGGCCCTTGCATCGCTCATAACAGCTCGGGGAATGCAGCGCCAAGCAGGCCCGGATCCTTCAGGATCGATGCGCTGCTGGCGATATCCGGGGCCAGCCAACGGTCCTGGGCATACGCCGGGACCCGTTCGCGCAACAACCGCCAGGCAACGCTGGTACCCGCGCCAAAGCGCTGCTCCTTGAGGAACTCGAATGCCTGGGCCGCCAGCAGGTATTCGATGGCGAGGATCTGCGTGCAGTTCTCCAGGGCGCGGTGCAGCTTCAACCCGGCATTGGTGCCCATGCTCAGATGGTCCTCCTGCAGGCCGGAAGTGACGTAGTTGTCGACGACTGCCGGTTGTGCCAGCTGACGGTTTTCTGCACACAGTGAAGCAGCCACGTACTGGACAATCATCATCCCCGAATTAACTCCCGGCTGGCTGACCAGGAAAGCCGGCAATCCGCTGACCAACGGGTTGATCAGGCGATCGAGACGACGCTCGGCAATCGCCCCGATCTCGGCCACCGCGATGGCCAGCAAGTCAGCCGCCATGGCCACCGACTGGCCGTGCGGATTCGCCTGGGAAACCACCCGATACGACTCGGGCGTACCCAGCAGCATCGGGTTGTCCGTGGTGGAGTTGAGTTCGGTTTCGATCTGCCGCGCAGCGTGGTCTAGCTGATCGCGGGCGGCGCCATGAACCTGCGGAATCGAGCGAATGCTCAAGGCGTCCTGGGTGCGTATGCCTTGGCTGCTGGCAATGATTTCGCTGCCGTCGAGCAGGCGTCGCAGGTTACTGCCCACGCGCTGCATGCCGGGGTGCGGTTTCATCGCGATGATTTCAGGGTCGAAGGCATCGAGCTGGCCGCGCAGGGCCTCGAAGCTCATGGCACTGATGACATCCGCCCATTGGCTCAACCGAGTGGCGTCGTCCAGGGACAGGCAGCTAAGGCCGGTCATGCAAGGGGTACCGTTGACCAGGCACAGGCCATCCTTGGCACCCAGTTTGACCGGCGCCAGGCCGACCTCGGCCAAGGCCTGCTGCGCCGGCATGATCTGGCCGCGATAGCTGACCTGGCCGACGCCCAGCAAGGTGATGCTGATATGCGCCATGTGGGTCAGGTACCCCACCGACCCCTGCTTCGGCACCTGCGGCGTGATGTGCTGGTTGAGCAAGGTCAGCAGCGCCTCGACCACCTTGCGCTGCAGGCCGGAACGGCCCTGGCAGAAATTGATGATCGCCGCGCACATGATCGCCCGGGTCTGTTCGTCCGACAGCGCCGTACCCACGCCACAGGCATGGCTGAGCAAGGTGTTGTGCGACAGCTGGCTGAGTTGTTCATCCTGCAACGAGACATTGCACAAGGCGCCAAGCCCGGTGTTGACGCCATAGGCGCGGTCACCGCTGGAAACGATGCGCTGGACAATCGCCTGGGCGTTCTCGATCCGGGCCCAGGCCGATGGGGCCAGCTCAAGCTTCGCGCCATGCCGGGCCACTGCCACCACGTCCTGCCAACGCACTGGCGCGTCGGCGATGATGATTCTTTCGGCAAACGACATATACCCGGTTCCTTAAAGCGAAGCTACGCGACGCTGCACGAAACGATCTACATATTCGTCCGCAGGTTGGTAGAGGATTTCTTTCGGCGTACCGACCTGGACCAGGCGACCGTCCTTGAGAATGGCAATCCGGTTACCGATACGCACCGCTTCGTCCAGGTCGTGGGTGATGAAGACGATGGTCTTGTGCAGTGTCTTCTGCAGCTCCAGCAACTGGTCCTGCATTTCGGCGCGAATCAGCGGGTCGAGCGCACTGAAGGCTTCGTCCATCAGGATGATGTCGGTGTCGGCTGCCAGGGCGCGGGCCAGGCCGACGCGCTGACGCATGCCGCCCGACAACTGGTGCGGGTACGACTTTTCGTAACCCTTGAGGCCCACGGTGTTGATCCAGTGCAGGGCACGCTCTGCGCACCTGGCCTTGCTCTCGCCACGGACTTTCAGGCCGTAGGCGACGTTGTCCAGCACGGTGCGGTGCGGCAACAGGCCGAAGCTCTGGAATACCATGCTGATCTTGTGCCGGCGGAATTCGCGCAGGGCGTCCATGTCGTACTGCAGAATGTCTTCGCCATCGACCAGGATCTGGCCGCTGGTCGGGTCGATCAGGCGGTTGAAGTGGCGCACTAGGGTCGACTTGCCCGAGCCCGACAGCCCCATGATCACGAAGATCTCGCCGCTGCCGATGGACAACGAGAGATCGTTGACCCCAACCACGCAGCCGGTTTCGGCCAGGACCTGATCCTTGGCTTTTTGCTGGCGGATCAGTTTCAGGGCATCTTCGGCGCGAGCACCGAATATCTTGAAGACATTCTTGACTTCGATCTTGTTCATTGTCTGTTTGGCGCTCATTTGCCCACCCCATGCCGTGGTCGGCCATAGGCCTGGGTAATACGGTCGATCACGACCGCCAGAATCACGATGGCCAGGCCCGCTTCGAGGCCGCGGCCCACATTCAGGGTCTGGATGCCGACCAGGACGTCTTCACCCAGGCCGCGGGCACCGATCATCGAGGCGATGACCACCATCGACAGGGCCATCATGGTGGTCTGGTTGATACCGGCCATGATGCTCGGCAACGCCAGTGGCAGCTGCACACCGAACAGTTGTTGCATGCGATTGGCACCGAAAGCGTTGATCGCCTCCATGACCTCGCCATCCACCTGGCGAATGCCCAGGTCGGTCAGGCGAATCAGCGGCGGCGCGGCATAGATGACGGTGGCAAAGATCGCCGGCACCTTGCCCAGGCCGAACAGCATCAGCACCGGTATCAGGTACACGAAGCTGGGCATGGTCTGCATGATGTCGAGCAGCGGCATCAACACCGCCCGAAGGCGATCGTTGCGCGCCGACAGCACACCCAGCGGAATGCCGACCAGGACCGATATCAGCGTTGCGACCAGCATCAGCGCCAGGGTCTGCATCAGCTTGTCCCAGAGGCCGACCGCGCCGACCAAAAAGAGCAAGCCGACGATCACGGCAGTGGTCACGACTTTGCGGGTGGCGTGCCAGGCGATACCAGCAACAATGGCCAGCATCAGCCACCAGGGTACTGCGCGCAGCAGGCCTTCGAGGTTGACGATGGCCCACAGCAGGGTGTCGGAGATGTGCCGGAACACGTCACCGTAGTTGGTTACAAGCGCATCGACCCAGCCATTGACCCAGTCGGCAATGGAAAACGTGAAGTTCTTGGGAAACATGGAATTCTCTCGAGCAAGTGCATGAAACGGACTGTCGCGTGCCTTGTCCGGCAGGAGCCGGACAAGCCCATACGCTCAGAGTGCCGCGTCCACCTTTTTGGCTGCGTCTTCGCTGACCCAGCTGTGCCAGACCTCGGGGTGCTCCTTGAGGAACAACTTGGCCAGTTCCGGCGACTCGATGCGATCTTTGCTCATGCGCGCCAGGTTCTGGTTCAGCAGGTCGATCGGCAGATTGACCTTTTCCAGCACTGCCACCAGTTCCGGCGCCTGCTCGTGGAAGGCCTTCGACAGGCCCACCTTGATGGTCAGGGATTTATCCACGCCTGGCTTCTCGTCCAGCTTGACCAGGTCGACCAGGCCCATCAGCGGCGTCGGCGACCAGTAGTAGAACAGGATCGGCTCGCCACGCTTGTAGCTCGACAGCACGGCGGCATCCAGTGCCGGGCCGGTGCCCGGGCGGAAGTTGGTGTAGCTGCTTTCCAGGCCGTAGTGCTTGAGCATCTCGCTGTTGTCCAGCTCGCAGGTCCAGCCGGCCGGGCAATTGTAGAAGCGCCCCTTGTCCGGTTCTTCCGGGTCTTTGAATACCTGGGCGTATTGCCCAAGATCGGCGATGGTCTTGAGGTTCGGTGCCTTGGCTTCGAGTTTGCGCTTGGGGTCGCCTTCGATCACGTAACGCGGCACATACCAGCCTTCGACTGCGCCAACGACCGGCGCGCCGACGCCAACAACCTTGCCGGCGGCCGCCGCCTTGTTCCAGACCTCGCTGCGCCCTACCCACTCTTCGGCAAACACCTGAATGTCGTTGCTGCTCAGGGCGTTTTCCATGGAGATGGAGTTACCCGGCAGGCTGTCGGTTTCACAGCCATAACCATTTTTCAGCACGAACTGCATCACGTCCGTGAGCAGCATCCCGCTTTCCCAGTTCAATCCGGCGAATTTCACCGGTTTGCCAGACTCGCACCAGCCGGCCGCCTGGCTGGCACCAGCGGCCGCCAGCAGCCCGAAAGATAGTGTGGTGGTCAGCAGAGCCTTTGTAATTTTCATTGTGACGCTCCCAAACAAGAACATGGATTGCAGTAGTCGAGGGCATCCGGCCCAAAGAGGGTCGCCAAACTGGCTGATCAGCCTTGCAATCGGCATCGGCGTGGCACCTGTGATCGGTGGCCACTGCACAGAGGAAATATTTCACAACCTCAAAAAAGGATAAAATAATATGTCCTGATGTATCACAACGGAAAAACCTATGAAGTTCACACTGCGACAACTGCGCTACGCGCTCGCAGCGGCCAAGCACGGGAACCTGACGACTGCCGCCATGGAGCTTCATGTTTCACAGCCCTCCATTTCGGCGGCCATCAGCGAATTGGAAGAGGTGCTGGGCCAATCGATTTTCGTGCGCCAACGTGGCCTCGGCATATCGCTGACCCCGTTCGGGCGTACCGTCATGGTCCAGGCCCGCCGCGTTCTGAGCGAAGCTCGGACCTTTGCCGAGATCAATGCCAATGCAGGAGAGTGTGTCGGAGAGTTGGTGGTCGGATGTTTTGAAGACCTGGCGCCCTATTGCCTGCCACAAATTGTGCGACGGATGCAGGAGTCCTGCCCGAGGGTCACGGTCGATATGCGCGAAGGCAGCTTCGATTATGTTGGCAAGCGGCTGAGTGAGGGTGCGATAGAGCTGGCGATCACCTACGATCTGGGTCTGCCGCCGAACACTCAATGCACCCAGTTGTGCCAGCTGACCGCTCAGGTACTGCTGGCTGCCGATCACCCGTTGGCCAAGGAATCGCGCGTCAGCCTCAAAGCGCTATCCGAATACACATTGGTAGTCACCGATCAGGTCCACAGCTGGCAGCATGTGCTGGATCTGTTCAGCTTCTACGATCTTTCGCCCGCCGCTGTGCACCGTGTGCGCACCTTCGAGATGCAGCGTAGCCTGGTCGCCAACGGGTTTGGCGTGGCGCTGATCTACACCCGGCCATTTGGTGACCGCAGTTATGATGGTCAAGCGCTGGTATGTCGGCCGACCGAGGAGAAATTGCCAACGCACAGCATCGTGCTGGCGCATGATCAACGCTATCCGCTGACGCCTTCGGCTGAGGCGTTCAAGGAGCTGGCGGTGGCATGGTTCGCGGAACGGCCGTCGTTTGCATCCGAATGAAACTGCCCTCCTCTGCGAGGTGTCATTGCGCTAACGACACCTGGTCTTTCATCATCCCCATCAGTGCCTCGTTTTCCAGCGGTTTGCTGAGCAGGAAGCCTTGTACTTCATGGCATTGGTCATCGCAGAGCAAGGCCAATTGCTCGGCGGTCTCGACACCTTTGGCAGTCACCGTCATGCCCATTGCATTGCCAAGGTTGATGATGGCCTGGACCACGCTACGGTCGCTGCCACTCTTTCCCAGGTGCTGCACGAAGCGCTTGTCGATCTTGATGCTGTCGAACGGGTAGGTACGCAGGTAACCCAACGAGGAGTAACCGGTCCCGAAGTCGTCCATGTTCAGGCGCACGCCCAGCTCTTTCAGTGCAAGCATGGTGTGCAGTGCGCCTTCGACATCGTTGAGCATGACGTTCTCGGTAATTTCCAGCTCCAGGCGGTGGGCTGGCAGCCCGGTGGCGCGCAACGCGTTGCCGACGTCGCGGACCACATCGCTGCGGCTGAACTGGGCCGGCGACATGTTGACCGAGACCATCACCGCCTGCGGCCAGCCCCGCGCCTTGGTACAGGCTTCCTGCAGCACCCAGTTGCCAAGCAGCACGATCAGGTCGGACTCTTCGGCAAGCGGGATGAAACGATCCGGGCGGAGCAGGCCCAGGCGCGGGTGTTGCCAGCGCACCAGGGCCTCGGCCGATGCGATCGAGACCCCATCGACCTTGAAGCGCGGCTGAAAATGCAGCACCAGCTCGCCACGCGGTATGCCCTCGCGCAGCTCGCTTTCCAGCACACGCTTCTCCATCAAAGCGGCGTTCATCTGTGCCGAAAAGAAGCGCCAGGTGTTCTTGCCCGCCTGCTTGGCGCTGTAAAGGGCCACGTCGGCGTGTCGGATCAGGTCGCTCGGCGTACCAGGGTACTCGGCCGACAGCACTACACCCAGGCTTACCCCCACTTGCACGACATGCCCTTCGACCTGAATGGGGCGTTTGATCGCCTCGATCACGCGCATGCAGAATCGGTCCATGTCCTGGTGATCGCCTGGCCGGGTCAGTACGACGATGAACTCATCGCCTCCCAGACGGGCGACCAGATCACTGTCACGGGTAACTTGACCGAGGCGGCTCGCTACCTCGAGCAGCACCGCGTCGCCGGCCGGATGCCCAAGGCTGTCGTTGATTGGCTTGAAGTTGTCCAGATCGAGCATCAACAGCGCCACCTTGGGTAGCTCAGCGCCAGGGGCTGATTGTTCGAGGAAACGGAACAGCTTGTTGCGATTCGGCAGGCCGGTCAGGGCGTCGTGCAAGGAGAGGTGCTGAATCTGGGCATGGGCGGCCACTTCGTCGGTGATGTCGCTGCACGTGCCACGAAAGCCGGTACACACGCCCTCGGCCACGATCGCGCGCGAAGCGATCCTGCAGATACGCTGCTGGCCTAGATGGTCCTGGTATTGGCAGCGCAGCGTGCCGGAGGAGCCTGTCGCGGCCAGGCTGTGCAGCGAGGTCCGGAGGTTGCTGGTATCACACGACAGCAACTCGGTAATCGGGCGCTGTCGCCACGCTTCGACGGGGTGCCCGGTGAGTTCGGTGAACCGGTCCGAAAGGTAGGTCAGGCGAAGGAGCACATCCGTTTCCCAAATCCAGTCCGAGGCAGCTTCGGCCACTGCCTTGAAGCGCTCTTCACTTGATTGCAGGGCAACCCTGGAAGTCACCAGAGCACGGTGGCTGCGATCGATCCTGCTGCTGGCGCGGATCGCGTAGCGTGCAAACAATGCCATGCTCAGTGCGATGAATAGAACGGCGATAGCCAAGGGCACGATTACCGTGTGGATCAGTTCGGTGCCGGGCTGCGGTATATCCCATGTCAAGGTGTGGCCGCTGCCTTCAAGTGGCAGGGCACCGCGCCCTTGGCGCTGATCGGCCGAATCGCCCACGGCCAGGCCTAACAGCCCCGCCGCCTGGCCCAGCGGCAAGAGCACCTGTGGCGATAGAACCCGAATGAACACCAAAACCGCAGTTGGTCCCGGCGGGCGGGCCGGCTGGGTCTGCGGGCGGATCAGTGCAGCGACGTACACCGCCGGCTGGCCACGAAAGACCAGATAGCCTGAAGACGCCTGATCGTGCTGCGCTGCTTGCCGAGCCTCCTGCAGGATCTTGCCGGCACTGACGGTATGCTGCTCCAGGCCCAGCTGGCTGAGCTTACCGTCCAGTATTGCGTACCGCGTACCGTCGTCATCGAGCACATATACGCCTTCGTACCCATCGGAGGTATAGAGCGTGGCGCCGACATTGTCCTCGTCGTATGCCCAATGTGCATCGACCTGCCCGCCCAAGTGATCATAGGCGGCCTGCCAGTTGGCATGGGTCAGCAGGAACGTCCTGTCGTTCTTCTGCAGCTGGGCCATGGCGGATTCAGCATAGAAGCGGCTCTGCTCCACTTCTCGGGCGTCCAGCGCCCCGGCGAGGCGGTAGAGGGAGAACAGCCCCAGCAACAAGGCCAACAGCAGAATCAGGGAAAACGCCACGATCAGTTGCCCGACCACATCACTGCGGGTCGACATTTCATTGTCAGCAAAGACGTCCATTGGTTCACCATCGCGGCCTAGGGTCTCCCGGTTGACCGGGCGGCGGGCTTGGAGGTCGATGGAGCTGACGATCGGTGGTTGGCGAAAGGCAACCTAGAGCCTGATACGGGGCTATGGTCAGTACAGCGCGGGGGCCTGCCAGCGGTGAACGACTGCCAGGTTGGATAACGGTTCTGGTGCGTTCCGCGGATAACGACCCATAGCTGTCGTTTTGCCCAACGGCGATCATTGTGGGAGCGGGTTTACCCGCGAACACCGGCACAGCCGGTGCCATCCACCGCGGCGCCTGCTTCGCGGGTAAACCCGCTCCCACAGGGCCGGCGTCGCACTTGAGATCCCACGGTACCTGTGGGAGCGGGCATGCCCGCGAACACCGGCAAAGCCGGTGCCATTCACCGCGTCGCCTGCTTCGCGGGCGCGCCCGCTCCCACAGGTACTGCGCTGGCTTCGAGTTGGCGCTGAACCTGTGGGAGCGGGTTCACCCGCGAAGAGGCCCTCAAGGTCAATCACGGCTGCCGCTTGAATCAAACAAAGCCCAAGCGCCCGTCAGACACCCGGCACCGTCTTCCGCCCAACCAGTTGCTGCCTCTCCACCCCATCCAGCAACGCCTCCACCACCGCCTTGGCCGAATCCAGCCCATGGTCATTGCTCAACAACAGATCACGACAGGTTCCCTTGGCCAGCTCCAGTGCCTTGAGATTGGTCGCAAACGCGCCTTTGAGCAGCGTGGACAGATGCACCAGCGCATCGTCGTAGTCCACCCCAGAACGCACGGCAAACAACGGTGGGTGGCTGCATTCGCACGTGGAGAAACTGGAGGACGCCGTGGTGGCGCGTACGGGAGGATCGGGTAAGCCTTTTGTCATTGTGTCGCTCCTTGATTCACTGGAGCCGCCACACAACGTGACCAAACGAATGGGTGGCGACTGTACGCGGGTTGGTCAACCGGGAATCAAGGAAACCGGCGCGCACGGAGGCGCCCCACGCACAGCCGCCATAAAACGAAACAGCGGGCACAAAAAAGCGCCAACTGTATCGCAGAGCGGGCGCTTGTGCGCCTTGATGATTGCGGGTGACCAAACCCGGCCGCTGGACTTACAGCAGCGGGCAAAGACTACCGGTGTCAGGGAAGCGTTTCAAGCGAAGGGAATGTGCAGTAACACTTCCGTTGGCGCCTCTCACTCATCACCTGCTGGCCAATCAGCAGTGATCACCATGTTGTGTCGCCTGCACCGGCCTCTTCGCGGGTAAACCCGCTCACAAAGGGACGGCGTCGCGCTTACGAAACCAGTTATCCTTTAGCGTCCGCCTTGGCCAAAAGCGATCGACCGCGAATGGCGGCTAACGACCCACGGCGGACACTGATCCAAAGCTCTGTAGTCAGTACCGGCCTCATCGCCGGCAAGCCGGCTCCCACAGGAATATCACCAGCCTTCAGGCATGCGCTGTACCTGTGGGAGCCGCGCTTGCCGGCGATGGGCCGCGAAGCGGCCCCGGTCACAGATGTCCGCTTTGGGTCGTTTGTAGCCATTCGCGACTGGGCACTATCTACCCAAAACGGACGCTGCGCCGGACATCAAAGCCGGACGGATGACTTATCGGGTATCGCTCGCTACCCTGAAATCCCGTCGCCTGACGGTTCCCGGGTCAAATCCCGTTTCACCCAGACGAGCATGTCATGAAATCCCCCACAGGTTTGCTGCTGTCGGCTATCGAACTGGACCGTGCCAGTGCCATACCTCTGTACCGTCAGCTGTATCTGCAAATTCGCAAACAGATACTCAACGGCAGAATTCAGGGGGGCGTGCGCCTGCCGTCGACGCGGACCTTGAGCATCGAGTTGGGGCTGTCGCGGATCACCATCCTCAATGCTTTCGATCAGTTGATTGCCGAAGGTTTTCTGGCCTCGCGCACGGGTGCAGGTACGTATGTCGGTACTGAGTGGGAAAACCGGAGTATCGAGGACGAGCAACCGCGCCAGCCACCGCGCCTGTCCGAACTGAGCCAGTCGATGCTGTCGCTGCGCAGCGATCATTTTCGCGGGGTGTCCTATACCGACTGGGATCCGGCGACGCCGACCTCCTTCCTGCCCAGTCACAGCACCTATGAAGGGTTTCCGCAAGCCATCTGGCGGCGCCTGATGAACCGTCATTTGCTAAAGCCAACCAAGGCGATCCTGGGTTATGGCGAGTTGCAAGGCTTGCAGGCGTTTCGCACAGCGATTGCCGAGTATGTCTTCGATGCGCGAGGTATCGACTGCAATGCCGGCCAGGTAGTGATCGTTTCCGGCGCGCAGCAAGCATTCAACCTGCTGGGCATGCTGCTGCTCAATCCGCAGGACAGTGTCTGGATGGAAGACCCTGGGCACATCGCCGCGCGAATTGCGTTGCAAGCCCAGGGGGCCCGGATCATTCCGTTGCGTATTGATGAACAGGGGATCGATGTCCAGCAAGGCCTTGCCGAGTGCCCTGATGCGCGCCTGGTATTCTGTACGCCTTCGCGTCAGCATCCTTTGGGTGTCACCCTGAGTTATGTGCGGCGCCAGGCACTCATCGACTGGGCTGCGAAGCATCAGAGCTGGATCATCGAGGACGATTGCGACAGCGAGTTTCGCTACAGTGGTCGACTTCTTCCGGCACTGTATGCCATGGACCAGATGGCCCGAGTGATCTACGTCGGCACGTTCAGCAAAGTGCTCTTCCCGTCACTGAGACTGGGCTACGTGATTCTGCCGCAGGCTCTGGTCGAGCCCTTCTGCACCCTGCGCGCGGTCATGGATCGCAGCCCGCCCACACTGCTTCAGGCCACAACGGCCGACTTCATGAGCGAAGGCCACTTCCTGGGGCACATCCGCCGCATGCGTGCACTGTACAAGGCGCGCCAGCAGGCGTTGATCGAACAACTTGAAAAGCAGATCGGCAGCTTTTTCAGGATCACTCCGACGGATGCCGGCATGCACCTGATCGCCTGGCTGCCCCCCGAACTCAGTGACACTGAAATCGCCCGGCAACTGGCCCGACACAACATCCACACCTACGCCTTGAGCGACTACCGCATCAAGCATGACCTGCCGCCTGCCCTGTTGATCGGCTTTGCCGGCACGCCTGAAAAGCAGGCCCGGGAGCGTGTCGAGGAGCTGGCCCAGGCTTTGCGCACGCTGGGTTATCTTCCGCCGACCACTTGATGCGTGGAAAGTGGCCTTATCAATTAATTGATAATGGATCTATCGAGAGTTCCTGGCTGGCGCGATAAAGGCTGCGCCGGTAGACCGGTGCCTGAACCAGGAACAACTCTAATGAACAACAAGATCCAGGAACGATTCAACGCCTTGCTGAGCCACAAGGTGGTCGAACACGTGGCTGCTCCAGTGCTGACAGAGGCACTGGCCCAGCGGCTGCTTGAGCGTCTCGGGCAATTGCGCCTGTTTGCCCACGCCTACCCGCTACTGACCAACCTCACCCACGGTCGTGTCACACCCGCGGACATGCTGGACTTCGCCTATCGCCACGAGCTGCAAGGCCTGAGCCTGCACTTGCTCGACGGCGAGGAAAACAGCCTGAGCCAGATGTCGCCAGAGCAGCTCCAGGTGTTTGCCAGCAAGGCCAAGGCGCTGGGGCTGGATGTGCATCTGGAAATCAGCAGCACGCTGAAAAAGGATGTCGACCAGGTGATCGCCATCGCCAAGGCACTGGGGGTGCGCAACATCCGTGTCTACTCACGTTACGAGGGTCCGCTGTCGCGGGTCATGGACGTGATCGAGACCGACCTGCACTACCTCGCACAACAGGCCGATGCCAACGATCTGTACTTTGACTTCGAGCAGCATGAAGAACTCAAGAGCAGCGAAATCGCGCAGCTGCTCAACCGTGTCAACCACCCTCGCCTGCATGCCCTGTTCGACTTCGGCAACATGATCAATGCCTGCGAACAGCCCCTGCAGGCCCTGCACAACCTGGCGCCGCACATCCGCCAGGCTCACCTCAAGGGCGTACGCATCGTCCCCGAACAAAACGGCTTCGGCCATTACGGCGTGTTGCAAGGCAGCGACGAAGACGATCTGCCCAGCGCCCGCATGCTGTTCGAACTGTTGATGCTGGGCGAAGCAACCCCGCAAGTGATCGCGTTCATTCTCGAGCAGGAAAATCACTACGTGGCCCCGGCCTTCCGGCAGAGCCTCGAAGCAGCCGATCCATTCATTGCTTACCGGGAGATGAGCGAAACGCCGCTCCCGAAAGGCTACTCGCTCGAGCGCATGCTGGCCGACGAACACCGCTGGGCGAACAATCAGGTGGCCTATGTCCGAGGTTTGCTGGGCGAACTGCGCACCTTGGCTGAACTGACCCTGGCCGCTCCTTCCAACGCCTGAACCTGACGACCCGATTACGCCCGGAGAACAATAATGACAACTCAAAACAAGGCCAAATGGCTCAGATTCCTGATTCTCATCCTTGGTGGCGGCACCATTTACAAGCTGGCGAACCTCAAGGACGCCTTCTATGTCCCCATGCAGGAATTCATGGGCCTGAGCCACACTGAAATCGGCATGCTGTTGAGTGCCAACGCGATCATCGCGACTGCACTGTTCGTGGTTGGTGGCCTGCTCGCCGATCGCTACGACACGCGCAAACTGATCCCCCTCGGCCTGATCGGGACCGGGAGCCTGGGGTTGTACCTGGCGACCTTTCCGCCCTTCAGCAGTTTGCTGATCGTGTTCAGTCTGTTGGCCGTCTGTGCCGACTGCCTGTTCTGGCCATCGTTGCTCAAGGCCATCCGCAATCTGGGTGACGATCAGGAGCAAGGCCGGTTGTTCGGCCTGCTGGAAGGCGGGCGTGGCGTGGTTGATACGCTGGTGGCCTTTTCCGCACTGGGCGTGTTCGTCGCCATGGGCTCGGGGGAAGCCGGCCTGAAATCGGCGATCCTGTTCTACTCGGTCATCGACATTCTGGCTGGCACCCTGACCAGGGTCCTGCTCAAGGGCGGTAATGCGCAATCGGCCACCAAGCCGAAAAACGGTCTGGCAAACCTGATGGAGGCTATCAAGGTACCCGGTATCTGGTTGGTCAGCCTCAATGTGTTCATGGTCTACATCGTCTACTGCGGCCTGACCTATTTCATCCCCTACCTCAAGGAAATGTACGGGTTGCCAGTAGCGTTGGTAGGCGCCTACGGCATCATCAATCAATACTTCCTGAAAATCCTCGGCGGGCCTGCCGGCGGTTTCATTGCCGACAAGCAGTTCAAGAGTACCAGCCGTTACCTGAAGTGGGCATTTCTGGCGCTATTGCCGCTGATGGCCGTGATCATGCTGATTCCTAAAAGCCCGGGCTTCATCTATGCGGGGATGGCGGCCACCCTATCCTTCGCCCTGATTGTTTTCTCGATGCGCGGCGTGTTCTGGGCCCCCATGGGCGAAGTCGGCATTCCCCAGCACATCACCGGCTCGGCCTTCGGCATCGGTTGCCTGATCGGCTATGCCCCCGGCATGTTTGCCTACGTCATCTATGGCGCGATCCTCGACCACTTCCCTGGTCAACAGGGCTACAACTATGTGTTCATTCTGATGAGCATGCTGGCCATTGCAGGCTTCATGGTGTCCAGCCTTCTCTATCAAGCGGTACGCAAAAAATCCGTGCTCTCTGGCGGGGCCGACGCGGTACAAGCCTGATCGTCGCCATGGGCTTCAGGAGGAGGGTTCGTCCATCATGCCGAGCCCTCCTCCGCCCACAACGCCGGTGTTCGCGGCTAAAACCCCACAGGTACAGCGTTGCTCTCGAGGTTGTGGCTGTACCTGTAGGAGCGGCCTTGTGTCGCGAAAGGGCCGCATCGCGGCCCCAGGATTGATGCGCAACAGTTGAAATTGCCGGGGCCGCTGCGCGCCCCATCGCGACACAAGGCCGCTCCTACATGGGCCCTGCTGATTCAATGAGTTATGTGCAGTTCCATGAGAGATGACAAAAGCTGAGTTGCTTGCCAAGGTCGATCGTTAGCCATTGGATCTTGTTTCGTCTGGCGGGCCAGGCGTTGAACCAAGCCATTGCAAGCAGGCCTGAAGAGGCCATAGGCTGCCTTCTCATGAATCGGCCACTTACGTTGGATAAACGATGATCGAGCTACAAGGATGTGGAGCGTCTTCAGGCCTGGAGTGTCGGCCAGTCGGGCCCGCTGACGCAGCAATGATCTGCTCGCATCGCCAGGAGATGTTTCTTGAGGCAGGTGGCGACCCTGAAAAACTGCAAGTCATGACTCAGCACTTTCGCCCATGGCTGGAAGAGCGGCTCGGTGACGGTCGGTATTACGGTTTCAAGCTCCTGGATGGCGACCAACCGGTTGCAGCCATCGGCCTGATGAGCATTGACTGGCCTCCCCATCCATCGCACCCAACCCTGGACAAACGTGGGTACGTGCTGAATGTGTTCGTCCAGCCGGCCTACCGCCGCCGCGGCCTGGCTTCGGCCTTGATGCAGGCTGCTGACGCCGAGTTCGCTCGCCGAGGTATCACCTTCGCTGTCCTGCATGCCACCGAGACGGGTAAACCGGTCTATGAGCAGACCGGCTGGATGGAACGTCGGAAATGGCCAAATCCATTGAATGATAGTGACCGTTTTCGATCTGCAAGCGACGCCCAGAGCATTCTGCGTCGGTGACTGCGTCATAACCTGACACTTGGAACGAAACGCACTACTCCTTGCTTGCGCGGCCGGAGTGCCGCCTCGCCATGGACTCGCTCCAATTCGGAGCAAAAGCTGCAGCTCGGTGCATAGCGCGCCTTTTTTCGAGGCGCGCCTGCTCCCCCCTCCCGACGTTCCCGCACGGCTGCATGCGGCGCAGTCAGCGAATTCAGCAATAAAACCCAAGAGTTTCAAGGTGTTACCGCCAGCCCGTTGCCACTCCAGAACTGTGCCTGGCTTTCGGCACCTTCATTGCAATGGCCTCTTGCGTGCATAACGCACAGCAATTGATCGGATTCGAGGCTCACCGCAGACAAAACACCCACCGACCCGCAAGGCCGCACCCTGAAACACGTAGATGAACCGCAATGAAGCTGCCGGCAACGGTGGCAAGGAGTGGGTATGTCCCGGGCATTTTTCAATGAAATGTATGATACGAACGGAAGTTGCCGCCCGCATTACCAGGAGTTCGCCCGCTGGTTGGCAAACACCCCGCTGGAGTTGCTGGAGCAACGCCGACGCGAAGCTGACCTGCTGTTTCACCGCGCCGGTATCACCTTCACCTTGTACGGTGACAAAGAGGACACCGAGCGCCTGATCCCCTTTGACATCATCCCGCGCAGCATTCGCGCCAGCGAATGGCGCATGGTCGAGCGCGGCTGTATCCAGCGGGTTCAGGCGTTGAACCTGTTCCTGCAGGACATCTACCACGACCAGCGCATCCTAAAGGCCGGCATCATCCCGCCGGAACAAGTGCTGGCCAACGAAGGCTACCAGATCGCCATGCAGGGCCTGGGCCTGCACCGTGGGCTCTATGCCCATATCGCTGGCGTCGACCTGGTCCGTGACGGGGATGGCAGCTACTTCGTGCTGGAGGACAACCTGCGCACCCCCAGCGGGGTCAGCTACATGCTCGAAGACCGCAAGATGATGATGCGGCTGTTCCCCGAGCTGTTCGCCGCACAGCGTATCGCGCCCATCGACCACTACCCCAACCTGCTGCTGGACACGCTCAAGAGCGCCAGCCCACTGGACAACCCCACTGCCGTGTTGCTCACCCCTGGCCGCTTCAACAGTGCCTATTTCGAGCACGCCTTCCTGGCCCGGGAAATGGGCATCGAACTGGTCGAGGGTGCGGACCTGTTCATCCGTGACGAGCACGTCTACATGCGTACTACCGCTGGTCCAAAACAGGTGGATGTGATCTATCGCCGTCTGGACGACGACTACCTCGACCCGCTGTCGTTCAACCCTGACTCGATGCTGGGCGTGCCGGGGCTGATTTCGGTGTACCGCGCTGGCAACGTGGTGCTGGCCAATGCGGTAGGCACCGGGGTGGCAGACGACAAGTCGATCTACCCCTATGTCGACGACATGATCCGCTTCTATCTGAGCGAAGAGCCGGTCCTGAACAATGTCCCTACCTGGCAGTGCCGCAGGCCTGCAGAGCTTTCCCATGTCCTGGCCCACCTGCCCGAGCTGGTGGTCAAGGAAACCCAGGGGTCCGGTGGCTACGGCATGTTGGTCGGGCCTGCGGCGACCAGCGCACAGATCGAGGACTTCCGCGCCCGCATCAAGGCCCGCCCGCACGCCTACATCGCTCAACCTACCCTGTGCCTTTCCACATGCCCGACCTTCGTCGACAGCGGCATCGCGCCGCGCCACATCGACCTGCGCCCGTTCGTGCTGTCCGGCAGTGAAACCCGACTGGTGCCAGGCGGCCTTACCCGCGTGGCCCTTCAGGAAGGTTCGCTGGTGGTCAACTCGTCGCAAGGCGGCGGTACCAAGGACACCTGGGTGGTGGAGGACTGAACCATGCTTTCGAGAACTGCTTCCGACCTTTACTGGATGTCGCGCTACCTGGAGCGTGCAGAAAACCTTGCGCGCATGCTCGAGGTCAGTTATTCGCTATCGCTGATGCCCCAGGCTGGCCGCAGCGACGGCCATGCCGAGCTGGCCATGTCACTGCTGGCATCCGGAACGCTGGACGACTACCGCCGCCGGCACACCGAGCTGGACACCGAGCGCATGCTGCACTTCTTCGCCCTCGACGCGACCAACCCCGGCAGCATCTATTGCTGCCTGCAGGCGGCCAGGACCAATGCCCACGCAGTGCGTGGCCGCATCACTGCCGACATGTGGGAGAACATCAACGCTACCTGGATCGAGATGCGCAACATTGCCAGCAATGGTCTCGGCCGTTATGGCATCAGCCAGTTCTGCGACTGGGTCAAGGAACGCTCGCACCTGTTCCGCGGTGCTACTTCAGGCACCATCATGCGCAACGACGCTTACAGCTTCATCCGCCTGGGGACCTTCCTGGAGCGGGCTGACAACACCCTGCGCCTGCTCGATGCACGCTATGAAATGTTCGGGGAGGCCTCCGAGGAAGTCAGCGATGATTCTGCCCGCGGCTATTACCAATGGAGCGCCTTGCTGCGCGCGCTGACCTCCTACGAAGCCTTCAACGAACTGTATCGCGCCGCACCCAGTGCACGACCGGTGTCCGAGTTGCTATTGCTGCGGGTCGATGTGCCCCGCTCGCTGCATGCCTGCATCGAGGAGCTGGACCAGATCCTTGCCAGCCTGCCGGGCAGCACCGGGCGCGCCGCCCAGCGCATGGCCGCCGAACTCAACGCTCGCCTGCGCTACACCGCGATCGACGAAATACTCGAAGCAGGGTTGCACCCGTGGTTGAGCGACTTCATTGGGCGCATCAATCAACTGGGCCAGGCGGTCCACCACTCCTATCTGGAGGTCGTATGAAACTGTCCATTCGCCACGACACTACCTACAGCTATGCAAGCGATGTGTGCAACAGCATCCAGTTCCTGCGCCTGACGCCACGCAGCAGCGAGCGCCAGCGCATCACTGAATGGCAACTCGACCTGCCCTGCAAGGTCAAGGGCCAGATCGACCCGTATGGCAACATCCTGCATGTACTGACCTTGGACAAACCCCATGGTCACCTGGCACTGACCGCCAGCGGCCAGGTAGAAATCGACCCGGATCGCGAGCAGGAGGCCGGCGAACATTCACCCCTGCCCTTCCTGCGCGGCAGCCACCTGACCCAGGCCGATGACACACTCAAGGCCTTCGCCAGCCGACATTGTGGCGAGCACCGCGACCGGGCGGCGCTGATCGGGCTGATGCAAGGCCTGGCCGAGCACATGCCATACAGCCCCGGTGCCACATCGGTGGGCACCACTGCCATCGAAGCGTTCAGCGGCGCTGCCGGGGTGTGCCAGGACCATACCCATGCGTTCCTCGCCTGCGCGCGCAGCCTGGGTATTCCGGCACGCTATGTGTCCGGTTACCTATGTACCGAAGACGAGCAGCACCTGGCCAGCCATGCCTGGGCGGAAGCCTGGGTCGATGACGCCTGGTACAGCTTCGACATCACCAACCGCCTGACCCGGCCAGAACGCCACCTGAAGCTGGCAGTGGGCCTGGACTACCTCGATGCCTGCCCGGTCAGGGGCGTGCGCCGCGGGGGCGGCGCCGAATCGATGCAGGCCAGCGTACACGTGCACCGCCAATGACAGGTGCGGCATCCGTTCATGAAAAAAACAAGGGAAACAGCATGACCTATTGTGTCGCCATGCACCTGGCGGACGGGCTTGTCTTCATCAGCGACTCACGCACCAATGCGGGCATCGACCAGATCGCCAGCTTTGCCAAGCTGTTCGTGTTCGGCGTGCCGGGGGAGCGCCTGATCGTCCTGCAGACCGCTGGCAACCTGGCGACCTCGCAATCGGTGGTGAACCTGCTCCAGCAACGTACGAAGGGCCCCGGCCCCCACCTGTTGAACGTTGCGACGCTCTACGATGCAACGGTACTGGTCGCCGACACCTTGCGCGAGGTGGTCAGCCGTGATCGCAGCAAGCTGTCGGCCGGAATCGACCTGAGCAGTTCGTTCATCGTCGGCGGCCAGATTGCCGGCGGCCCCATGGGCATATACAACGTCTATGCGCAGGGCAATTTCTTCCAGGCCACGCCGGACACCCCGTTCCTGCAACTGGGCGAAAGCAAGTACGGGCGGCCGATTCTGGACCGTAACCTCGGCTACCATATGCCACTCGATGAAGCATTGCGCTGCGGCCTGATCTCGTTCGACTCGACCATTCGCAGCAACCTGTCGGTGGGCATGCCGTTGGACTTGCTGGTGTATCAGAAGGACAGCCTGGAAACACCGAAACGCCAGCGTATCGCCAGCGACGATGTGTATTACGAGCAGATACGCAGGCAGTGGAGCGACGGGCTCAAAAGACTGTTGGCCGAACTGCCAGCGCCGCCGTACTGATTGGCAGGGCCACTGTGGAAGCGGGCATGCCCGTTCCCACTGTGGCCTTGGTCCTACTCCAGCGGAATAGTCAGGCGATCGATGACGGCGCGGGTTTCTGGCCGTACCCCGCGCCACCAGGCGAAAGCCTCCGCCGCCTGCTCGACCAACATACCGACACCGTCGGCCAGGCGCACCACCCCCTGCGCCTGGGCCATGCGCAGGAACGGCGTAAGGCCTTTGCCATACGCCAGCTCGTAAGCCAGCTGCGTCGCGCCCAGCACGCCTTCAGGCAGTGGCGGCAGCTCGCCGGTGAGGCTGGCAGAGGTGGCGTTGACCACGATGTCGAAGGACTGTCCCTCCAGTTCCTCATAACGGCTGATGCGCAGCCTTGGATGATCCAGTTCGTTGCGCAGGGCGAGCGCCTTGGCCATGTCACGGTTGGCAAGCACCAGCTCGCTCGGCCCCGCCTGCAGGAACGGCAGCAATGCACCGCGTACCGCGCCACCGGCGCCGAGCAACAGTACCCGTCGATTGGCCAGCGGCTCACCGAGGTTTTCCTCGATATCCCGCAGCAAGCCGATGCCGTCGAAATTTTCGGCAAAGATACGGCCATCCTCGAACTTCAACGCATTGGCCGCCCGCGCCAACTGGGCGCGCTCGCTGCGCTGGTCGGCCAGCTCGAAGGCTCGCAACTTGAACGGCGCGGTGATGTTCATGCCCAACCCACCATCACTGCGAAACTGCAGTACCTGAGCCTCGAAGCCCTCGAGCTCGCCCTCCAGCGCGCCATACTCCAGGCACTGGCAGGCGACCTGGGCGAACAGGCCATGAATCAACGGGGACTTGGTGTGGTTGATCGGCCGGCCGATCACTGCATAGCGGTCGCTCATCGTGCATCTCCGTGGGTGAACAGCACACCGTCTGCCTGCATGGCGGTGATTTCTTCAGGGGTGAAACCTAGGCCGGCGGCCACTTCGGCATTGTGCTGACCGAGGTCCGGGGCCACCTGGTGGATCGTGGTGTCACAGTCGGAAAAGCGGAACGGCAGGTTGGGCAGGCGCAAGGTACCGTAGCGCGGGTGCTGCTGCTCGATGACCATGTTGCGCGCCTTAATCTGCGGGTCGGCCACCACCTCGTCGATGCGCTGCACCTTGGCGCTGGGGATGTCGATGTCATCGAGCAACTGCAGGATATCCGCCACCAGGCGCGCGCCGACCCAGTCGCGAACCACGGCCAGAATCGCCTGGCGATGGGCGTTGCGGCCATTGAGGCTGTGGTAGCGGCTGTCGCTGCCGAACCCGGCCGGGCCACCGTTGGCTTCCAGCATCGCGGCAAAGCGCTTCCAGGCATCGTCGACCTGGGCGGCGATTACCAAGTCGCCATCGGCCGCGCGAAACACGCCGTACAGGGTGGAGGTGGGCATGTCATGGCCGGTCTGCTCGGGCAGGACGGTGCCGTCGGACAAGGTGTAGCACTGCACCGCATATTCATGCATCGACACCAGCGTGTCGTACAGGGCCATGTCGATGTGCTGGCCGCGTCCACTGTTCACCCGGCCCAGCAATGCCGCATTGATCGCCGCCACGGCATGAATGCCGGTGTACATGTCGCCAAGGGAAATGCGCAGCAACGGCGGCGCTTCGCCCGGCACGCCGACCATCTGCATGATCCCGCTCTTGGCCTCGGCGATCAGCCCGAAACCGGCGCGGTGGGCATCCGGCCCGGTATGGCCATAGGCGGAGATGGAGCAGTACACCAGACGCGGGTTGCGCGCCGACAGCTCGGCATAGCCCAGGCCCAGCTTGTCCAGGGCGCCGGGGCGATAGTTTTCGATGAACACATCGGCCGAGTCGGTCAGGCGCTGCATGAACGCTTTGCCACGCGGGTCCTTCATGTTCACGCTGACGCCCTGCTTGCCCATGTTCAGCTGCAGGAAGTAACCGCTCTGCTGCTCATCAAGGGTAAATGCATGCTGGCGCCCGGCATCGCCGCTGCCCGGCCGTTCGACCTTGATCACCTCGGCGCCGAGTGCTGCCAGGCAGCGGCCCACATAGGGCCCGGCGAGGAAGTGGCTGTAGTCGATGACGCGGATACCTGCCAATGGCAATGCCTGGCTCATGCCTGCACCCTCCGGGGCACCATCAGCCGGTGCTCGCCACGCTGCACGACTTCGCCGTGCTGGTTGATCAGCTCCGACGGCAAGACCACGATGCCCCAGCCCGGTCGACTGTTGCTCGGGCGCATCGCCCCCACGCGCATGCGCACGTGCAGCACATCGTCGACCTTGATCGGCAGCACGAAGTCCCAGGTCCAGCCCAGCGACATGCCCGGTACAAAGCGGTATTCGCACTGGGTCTTCAGGCCGTCGGCGATCGACAGGCCGAACAGGCCGTGGGCAACCAGGCAGCCGAAATGACTGGCGTTGGCGTAGGCCTCGTCGACATGCACCGGGGTGTGGTCGCCGGTGAGGTCTGCGTAGGCCAGGATACGTTCGCGGGTCACCGTGTAGGTGGGGCTGATGCATTCATCGCCTTCGCGGGCATCGTCCCAGTATCTTTCCACTACGCTCATGCCACCACCTCTGCACGTGGGTCGATGGCCAGTGCCTGGGCGACGCATTTCGCCGGCGATGCCTGAATGAACTCGACCGCAAGGCCGTCAGGCAGGCGCAGCCAGTTGCGGCCCTGGGGCATTTCGCTCACGCCGAAACGCTGTGCGGCGGCCAGGGTAGCTTCGAGGTCCTCGCACATGATGCCCAGGTGCGCCATGCGCCCTTCCGGGCCGGCAAAGTCCGGTTGGTGGATGAACTGCAGGCCACCAAGGGTCCAGTACTGTGCAGGCTGCTCGACGTCACCCTGTATTTCACGCATGGTCATGCCACACACCTCGCTGAAAAAGCGGATGTGCCACTGGATGTCGCGCACCCAGAACGCCACGTGTTCAAGGTAGGCTTTCGGCTGGCTCATGGATTACTCCCCTTCTGCTGATCGGCCATGGCGCGTTCGATGCCCTTGATGCAGGCCACCAGGGTCGCGTTGACCGGCGTGGCCACGCCATGGCGCTGGCCCCAGCGCACGACGGAGCCATTGATGAAATCGATCTCGGTGACCGAACCCTTTTCCAGGCTCTGCAGCATCGAGGTACGGAAGCTTGCCGGCAGGCCTTCGGCGGCCAGCCGCCATGCAGAATCCGGGCTGGTGAGGCTCAGGCGGATGCCTGCTCGTTCAGCGACGGCAATGGCTTCAGCCACCGCTGCCTTGGCGGTGCTTTCCAGCAGCGGCTCGCTGTACAACTGGCCATAACCGAGCCTGGTGATGCCGCTGAGCGCGCCTGTCGCGACGTTGACCAGCAGCTTGTCCCACATGGTGCCGAGAATGTTGTCACTGACCGTGGTGGCGAGCCCGGCGCCATTGAAGACCTCGGCGATGGCCTGCACACGCAGCGTCCTTTGGCCGTCGAGCTCGCCGATGAAAGTCTGCTTGCCCGCAACACCGGCGCGGATCGAACCCGGCGCCAGCAGCACGCCACCGACGTAGGTCTTGCCAGCCAGCACCCGCTCACGGCCCACGGCCTCGGCCAGGATGTCTTCATGGCCAAGACCGTTCTGCAGTGACAGCACAAGCGTCTGCGGCCCGATCAGCGCCTTGGCCCCGGCAATCGCCTCGCCGGTGTGGAATGACTTGACCAGCACCACCACCAGGTCGGCCACGCCCACGGTTGCCGCGTCGCAGGCTGCCTTCACCGGGACCTGCCGCTCGCCGCGTTCGTCCTGCACCCGCAGCCCGTGCAGGTTCATCGCCTCGACATGTGCATGGCCACGGTTCAACAGCCAGGTTTCGTGCCCCGCTTCGCTCAAGGCCGCACCGATGGCACAACCCAGGGCGCCGGCGCCCAGAATGCAGATTTTCAAATCGCTGACCTCCTGTGGTTTGCGACTACCTTATGCAGCGAGCCTTATTTCGGCTATACAATGGACTCAATACACTTATTGGATTTCGCAATAATGAGTGCGCTCGACGCTTTGCCCGACCCCAAGCTGCTGCAACTGTTCGATGTGCTGTATCAATGCCGCAGCGTCACTCGCAGTGCTGAACAGCTCGGCCAGAGCCAACCTACCGTGAGCATCTGGTTGGGGCGCTTGCGTGAAGAGTTGAACGACCCACTGTTCGTGCGTACGCCAGGCGGCATGGCGCCAACCCCGCGGGCAGACCAGCTGATCGGGCCATGCCGCGAGGTGCTGGAATCGCTGCGGCGCCTGACTACCTGGGAGCCGCAGTTCGTTCCGGCCACGGCGCAGCGGCGCTTTCGCCTGTGCGTCAGTGATGCCAGCCATATCACCCTGCTGCCCAGCATCCTCAACCACCTGCGCACCCACGCGCCGGGTATTCGCCTGGAAGCTGCACGCATCGATGGCAATACCGAGAGCGCGCTGGAGTCGGGCGAGGCGGACCTGGCCATCGGCTTCGTGCCCTGGCTGGGTGCGGGGATGTATCAGCAAGTGTTGTTCGAGCAGGACTGGGTCTGCCTGAGCAACCCGCTACACCCTCGATTGAGCAACGGCATGAGCGTGGCGGGTTACCAGGCCGAGGGGCATGTACAAATCAGTGCCGGGACCGGGCAGAAGTTACTGGAGGCTGGCCTGGCGCGGGCCGGCATCGAACGCAGGATCATGCTGGAGCTGCCGGCGTTTCTGGGGTTGGGGATGATTGTCGGGTCGACCGACCTGGTGGCTACGTTGCCACGGCACATCGGCCAGACACTCGCCGACATGCATGGTTTGCACGTGCACGATTGCCCGTTTGCAGTGGAAGGTTTCACGGTCAAGCAGCACTGGCACGCACGGTACCAGCAAGACAGCGGGAATCGCTGGATCAGGGAGGTGGTGCGGGGCTTGTTTCAAACAGGGGCCGGTTAGCACACACGGCGAAACCTTCGCTCGCCTCATCGCTCCATGGATCTGGGCTGACCCGCCGTTCAACGGGCATAGCGTGCCGCCTATTTGCCGACCGCGCCGGGCGCGGGTCGAAGGCGACGGGGCCGCGAAGCGGCCGGTCTCTGGGCCGACAGCAATTGTCCACGAACGGCGACTAACGACCCATTACGGCCCTTGGCGCAAGGCCCCTAACGGCCATTTGAAGTCATTAAGAACAGCAGCCTGGGTCGTAGACGGCGCTTGAAATGGTCAACCACTTCTCCATCGGTTGGTAGATCAGCCCGGCAAGCTCGCCCACTTCCCCTGCCAACGCAAAACCGTAACGTTCATAAGCGGCCACTGAAGATAGCGACGCTCTAACTGTTACTACATTGGCCCTGGCCTGCTCCAGAGCCGCATTCATCAAGCGCCTCCCAACGCCGTGGCGCTGCCAGGCCGGCGCAACGAACAGCATCGCCACATGGCGCCCTTCCTTCAGCTCGATCAGCCCGACCAGGGTTCCCTCCGCGACACAAACCAGCATCAGGTTGTCACTTACCATTCGTTCGGCAAACGCCTTCTGAGCAACCACCTTTGCGAAGGTTTCCACGCCCTGGGCAGACAGCGATGGCGCAACCGCTAGCATGAACGCCTCCAAGCACAGGGCGTTGGCGCTTGGCAGGTCTTCCTGAGTCATCTTGCGTATCTGCATGGTCGTCGTCCGTGACTTGGGTAGGGGTATTTTTATACCAGAACATCCGACTTAGAGATATGCAACAACGCCTCTGCTAACAGACACTTCCATGCGCGAGACGTTATAGACCGGCAGCTTCGGGTCCAGGCTGTGAAAAAACCCTGCGATTATCTAACCTTCTGATCGTCGAGATCGTGGCGGGGACGATCATGAAGCGGTTCATTGAGGGTGAGGCCCGGACGCAAGTCACGCTGCTGCCGGAGTGCCTGGATGATTACATCACCGAAGAAAACCCTGTTCGGGTGGTTGACGTTTTCGTCGATGAACTCGACCTCGGAGCGCTCGGATTCGAGGGTGTCGATCCGGCTGCTACGGGTCGTCCGGCCTACCATCCAGCAGTCCTGCTGAAAATCTACATCTATGGCTACCTCAACCGGATTCAGTCCAGCCGCCGGCTTGAGCGCGAGGCAGAGCGCAACGTCGAGCTGATGTGGTTAACGGGCCGGTTGGCTCCTGACTTCAAAACGATTGCTGACTTTCGGCGAGACAACGGTAAAGCTATTCGCGGCGTGTGCCGGCAATTCGTAGTGCTGTGCCGCAACCTCAATCTTTTCTCCCAGTCGATCATTGCCATCGACGGCAGCAAATTCAAAGCCGTAAATAACCGCGACCGCAACTTCACCCAGGGCAAGATCAAGGCGCGCATGCAGCAGATCGAGCAGAGCATTGACCGCTATCTTGCGGCGCTGGATTCGGCGGATCGGGCGGCGCCCGAGGTCGCCGAGGCCAAGGCTGAACGGCTGAGCGAAAAAATAGAAAAGCTGAAACAGCAGATGACAAAGCTAAAGGACATTGAAGCGCAGCTTCACGCCAGCCCAGATCAGCAAATCTCTCTTACCGATCCTGATGCACGCTCAATGGCCACGAGTGGCCGAGGTACTGGCACGGTTGGCTACAACGTACAAACAGCAGTCGATGACAAATACCATCTGATCATTGCTCATGAAGTCACTAATGTTGGCAATGACCGAACGCAGCTGAGCAATATGGCGAACCAGGCACGCGAAGAGATCGGCGCTGAGTCGCTGACAGTGGTCGCCGACCGAGGCAATTACAAAGGTCCGGAGATACTTGCTTGCGAGCAGGCAGGGATCACCACTTTTGTCCCGAAGCCGCTGACATCAAGCAGCAAAGCGGAAGGCCGATTCGGCAAGCAGGACTTCATCTACATCGCTGCATCGGATGAATACCGATGCCCTGCGGATCAACTACTGACCCGCAGGCATTCTTCGGTGAAAGACGGTATGTTGCTGCACTCCTACTGGTTCTCTGGCTGCCAAAGTTGCTCCATGCAGAAGCAGTGTACGACGGGTAAGGAACGCCGATTGAAGCGCTGGGAGCATGAAACGGTAGTCGAAGCCGTGCAGATCCGATTGGAGCATGACCCAGGAAAGATGAAGGTTCGTCGGCAGACGGTGGAGCATCCCTTCGGAACGCTCAAATACTGGATGGGAAGCACTCACTTCCTGACCAAAACCCTACCGAGGGTAAGCACCGAAATGAGCCTTCACGTGCTTGCCTACAATCTCAAACGAATGATGAGCATCTTTGGCATTGCTGGGCTGATTGAAGCGATCAGGACTTGAGGTCACGCATTTTTTGCGTCCGTATACGGCTATTCGGGCTGCTGCCGCGGCCCAAATAGCGCAGGCCGCGTCCGGGCCCGACTGAGGTAGATCAGCACTCAGATCTGCTGAATTGACAGGGTGCCCCAGCTTCTTTCGCTACTCGACGTACTTATTAGCGTTTTCACACAGCCTGGCCCCATTGCGGACATTCAACAGAGGCTAGCGAGATAACACTATCTGTGGGAAGGCTCATCAATGCAGAGAGAGCTGCTCATCGATATTCGGAAAAACTTTCCGATGCTCGCATGTGCTCGATCAGGCCGGGTACGTCCTCGGGTGATGCCGCTCGAACTGTGCCCTCTCGACTCAACATGCACATGAAACGCCGTTACCCTGTGCAGCAACGTCCGCACCCTCCAACGAAAACCCTTCGTCAAGCCAGCCGGTAACCCCGCCAATCATTTCTTTCACCGGAAAACCCAGCTCAGCCAAACGAACCGCCGCCCGATGTACGCCATTGCAATGCGGCCCCGCGCAATAAACAACGAAAAGCGTCTGGCGCGCATAGTCAGCCATGCGTTCTGCGCTGATGGTGCGGCCAGGAATATTGATCGCGCCCGGCACATGGCCTTGCGCAAACGCCTCGCTGCTCCTTACATCTACCAGCACATAGTCGACATCACCCGACCGCTGGCTACGTTCAACATCCGAACAATCCGTCTCGAACGCCAGACGGCGGCTGAAATGAAGCAGGGCTTCGGATGGGCTTGCGGCAGGATATTCGCTGACCAGGCTTGGCATGGATTTCACTCCTCGGTTGAAGGTGCGCCCATTGTAGGAAGCCCGCCTGTACCGCTACAGTGGCGCACTCGACAGTCACCGGTAGTTTTCCGCCAATGCTCACGAACCCTGGTTTGGTCGCCGTGCTGGCCTATGACGGGCTGTGCACCTTCGAGTTCGGCATTGCCGTGGAGATCTTCGGGCTGCCACGCCCGGAGTTCGAATTCGCCTGGTACACGCATCGCATCGTCGCCGTCGATCCCGCACCAATGCACGCGGCAGGTGGCATGCAGGTCATTGCCGAGTTCGGCTTGGAGTCGCTCGTTGATGCCCATACCATCATCATTCCGGGCTGGCGTAGCCGCGATGAGCGCCCGCCGCAGGTGCTGCTGGACGCCTTGCGCGCCGCGTATCAACGCGGGGCGCGGTTGCTTTCCATCTGTTCGGGGGTGTTCGTGCTCGCGGCTGCGGGCCTTCTGGACGGCAAGCGTGCCACCACCCACTGGCGCTATACGGACGAACTCGCGGCACGCTATCCACTCATTGAAGTAGACCCAGGCGTGCTTTACGTAGACTGCGGCCAGCTGATTACCTCGGCAGGCAGCGCTGCCGGTATAGATGCCTGCCTGCACCTGGTGAGTCGAGACTTTGGTACGCAGGTTGCCAACACCGTTGCCCGTCGCCTGGTTATGGCACCCCAGCGTTCCGGAGGGCAAACACAGTTCTTCCCCGCACCCCTTGCCCAGAAGCCTCGCGATGATCTTGCCGCGGTGCTGGAGTGGGCGACCTTGCATGTGGGCAGGCCGCTTACGGTCAAGCAGCTGGCAGCGAAGGCACTGATGAGCGAACGAACCTTCCTGCGACGCTTCATCGAAGCGACAGGCATCACGCCGAAAACCTGGCTGCTTCAGGTGCGCATGAACGTGGCGCGTGAGTTGCTGGAAAGCAGCCCATTGAGCAATGAGCAAATCGCCGAACGCTGCGGGTTCGCCTCGGCGGAAAGTTTCCGGGCAGCATTTCGCAAGATCGTGGGGTTGGCGCCCATGAGGTATCGTGCGCAGTTTGGCAACCACTGACCGTTCAGCGGTACCTTTGGTACACCGTTTCTGCCAAGGAAGCAGAAACACGTGCATGTCGATTCTGTCGCGCCCTGGTACGCGTCAGCTGCTATCCGGACTCAGGGCGACTGACCGTTGTGGCGTCAGAAGCGCTCATCCCCGATCGCGGGCAAGATCAACTCCCGTACGAATGAAGCCCCTGACAGGCGCAACAACGCATCGACCATGGTGACCACATCATGTACCGGTACCCAACGCCGCTCACCTCGCGCAGCAGCCTGCACCAATGGCGTGGACAGGGCGTCATCGGTATTCAGGTAACCCAGCTGAAGCACGGTCACCGCCAGGTTGTCATCCCTGAAGCCTTCGCGTAGCGCATCAGCCATGCCGTTGAGGGCGAACTTGGAGGCACCGAACGCTACCTCCGGGCGCCCGCTCTGGCGAAGAGCCGAAGTCGAGCCGGTGAGGATCAACTGCGGCCGGGGAGCACCGAGCAACCTGGGTATCAGGCGTTTGAGAAGAAGCAGCGTGGCGGTGACGTTCACCTCGACCAGCCGGGTGATCGATTCGTCGCTGTCTTCGGAGAATGCATAGTGCTCGCTGAAGGCATGCTCTTCCCAGATGCCGACGTTGTATATCAGTACGTCCAGATCGGCAGGTGTTCGGTCCGCGATCCGTGCTACAGCCGCCACTGGCTCGGAAAGGTCGGCATCGATCCAGTACAGGTCGATGCCCGGCGCAAGGGCCAGATCTTTCGGCTGTTTGCGTGATACGCCAATCAGCGTGTCCCCGGGCTTGCCGAGGCCTTCGAGCAAAGCCCGCCCCAGGCCTCTGCTGGCGCCTACGATCATCGTCTTCACATGCTGTTCCTCTTTCCCTGATCCGCTCCAGGCCTCACTGGATCGGTCATCGCCTTCGACAGGCCCAAGGCGATGAAGCCGATAATCTGGAAAACCAGCAGTGAAGTCGGAGTGTCCATTTCTGGTGCTTGCGAGTTCGTTTGCGCAAGCAGCGAGTGTGCCGCCACGCCACTCTAAAACCTTGAGTTAACTCGAGGTCAATAGCGGTTCAGGGTTACAAGGCTGGCATTTCACCTTTTCCGCCGTGGCCGCAGCAGCATTGGTCACCACACCGCCGAACAGCGCCAGCCAGTATCCCTCAAGCCGTGGCGACCGTGCTTTTCACTGTATCGAGCAGCCCCAGGCGCGTGGCCCGGCAGACAGCACTCACCACAGCCTTGAGTGATGCCTGGAGTGTGCTGCCGTCCCTGCCCACGCCAAACAGCAACTGGTTCTTGACACGTATTTCGATGTAGGCAATGGCTTCGGCCTCAGCACCATCACGCACGGCGTGCTCGTGGTAATCGGCAATATCGAAGACCAGCCCCTGCTGGGCGAACGCATGGACCAGTGCGGCCACTGGGCCATTACCCTTGCCAGCGAACGCCAGGCGTTCACCCTCGACCAGCAGTTGAGCGTCAAGGTAAGTGCAGGCTTCGTCAGTGGTGACCATGGGGTGCAGCAAGGCGTAGGGATTACCCTGCTCCAGGTAGTTTCTGGTGAAGCACGACAAGATCATTTCGCTGGTGATCTCCCTCCCTTCACTATCGGCGACCTGCTGCACCAGGCCGCTGAACTCCATCTGTAACCGACGCGGCAGGACGATACCCTGCTGCTCCAGGAGATAGGCCACACCACCCTTGCCTGACTGGCTGTTGACCCGGATGACTGCCTCATAGCTGCGCCCCATGTCGGCCGGGTCGATCGGCAGGTACGGCACCTCCCAGAAACCGTCGGGGTTTTTCCGCCGTTGGGCGAAGCCCTTCTTGATGGCGTCCTGGTGAGAGCCGGAAAATGCCGTGAACACCAGCTCTCCCGCATAGGGATGGCGTGGATGGGTCGGCAACTGGTTGCAGAACTCGACCTCACGCTGGACATGGATGATGTCAGAGAAATCCAGCTCCGGGCTGATGCCACTGGTGTAGAGGTTCATGGCCAAGGTCAGGATATCGACATTACCGGTGCGCTCACCATTGCCGAACAAGGTGCCCTCGACCCGCTCGGCGCCTGCCAGGCAGGCCTGCTCGGCGGTAGACACACCTGTGCCACGGTCATTGTGCGGGTGGATACTGATGATCACGCTGTCGCGCTTGCGTACGTGGCGGCAGAACCATTCGATCTGGTCGGCGAACACGTTGGCGGTCGAAACTTCCACGGTGGTAGGCAGGTTCAGGATCATCTTGTTGGTGGGAGACGGTTCGAATACGTCTATCACCGCTTCGCAAATTTCCAGGCCAAAATCGAGCTCGGTGAAGCAGAAGGTTTCTGGTGAATACTGGTAAGTCCACTGCGTCTGCGGATTGGCCTGCATCAGCGCCTTGATCTCCCGGGTAGCCTGCGTGGCGATGCCGATGCAACCTGCGCGATCCACGCCGAACACCACATCACGAAATACGGGAGCCGTTGCGTTGTACACATGAACGATGGCACGTGGCGCCCCCTTGAGCGCTTCGAAGGTACGCTCGATCAAGTGTGTACGGGCCTGTGTCATGACCTGGATAGTCACATCTTCGGGGATCCGACCGCTCTCGATCAATTCACGCACATAGTCGAAATCGGTTTGCGATGCTGCCGGGAAGCCAACCTCGATCTGCTTGAAACCAACCTTCACCAAAAGGTCGAAGAATCGACGCTTGCGTTCGGCGTTCATCGGCTCGATCAGTGCCTGGTTACCGTCTCGCATGTCGACGCTGCACCAGGTGGGAGCGACCTTCTGGACCTGATTGGGCCACTGGCGGTCTGGCAGGTCGACTGTGGCGAAATGGCGATATTTGATTGATGGATCCTTAAGCATCATGGCGGCTTTCTCCTGGGCCTGTGTAACACCTTGTACTTGCCCGTGATGGACAAGCCAAAATATTGGATCCAATTTACACAGAACCTGGCTTACCTCGATTGCGTTATTCAGCATCAATTCGGTAACTTGCGAACATTTATTGTTATAAACAATGAAAAAATGGATTTTTATATCGAAAAATGAAAATAGGCAGCCACAGACTGCCTTCAGCACCATCCCGTCGGAAGCTACAGCCCCAAAATCCGGCAAAGGCGAATGCGCCTTCATGAAAAAGCGCTTATTGGCTTGCTTCCGTCTCCTCTTGCTTGAAGATACGGAACCCTCGCGCCTGATAATTTCGAAGCGCGGCAGGATGGTCGAAGGTGCAGGTATGTACCCACACCCGCTCTGTACCGCTCCATCCCCACGCAGATCGGACAGCATGGCTCAGGAGCGCTCCGCCGAAGCCACACCCCAGGAATTGAGGTGCCAGCCCGAAGTAGCGTATCTCTGCGTTACTGCCATCGGGGCGATAGAGCTCGTAATAGCCAGCTATCGCACCACGGTAATAGGCAACCCAGGTACGGTGGCAATCCTGTTCGACGAGTGCCTGCCAGTCAGAAATCCCCCAGGTGTCAAGATCGCCCCACTCCCAAGGTGTGCCTACCAGCTTGTACAGAAACCGATTGAATTCCGCCTGAGGCACTTCACATTCAATGATCTGGAGTTCGTGAGGCTGTGGTTTTTCCTTCAGCTCGGATGCCGAGACCATTTCCAGATAATAAGTGGTGCAAGACCGTTCCATCGTAGACTCCCTACCCTACAAGCCAGCTATTGGTGTGAAACATGACAATGACCACCGGGGCCGACATCGAGCCCGGTGGTTTTTCACTACCTTACCAATTGTGCGTGTAACTGGCAGTCAATACCGTGCCGGGTGCCGGCAAGTGGCTGGTGTTGTTGTTATTGCGCAGCAACTGGCTGTAGAGCGGGTAGTAGTCGCGGTTGAACAGGTTCTGGATGCCGACGCTCACCTTGTCGTCTGCGGTGATCTGGTACTGGCTGACCAGGTCGACTGTCGTATAACTGCTAACCTGATGTCGACCAAAGCTGTCCAACCCATCGAGCCTGTAGTCCTTGGCATCGAAGAACGTGGCTTGCAAGCGGTTGCTCCAATCCAGGGTCGGCTTGTATTGCACGTAGGCGGTCAGCTTCAGCGGCGGAACGCGATAGCCGGTCATGTCTTGCCAGTCTTTACCGTCCGGTTTTTCTCGTCCGCGCATCCAGGTCGCACTCCCCCCTGCGCCCCACACCGCATCGTCCGACAGCCAATCGGCACTGGCTTCAGCACCGTAGATACGCTCCTTGGTGCGGGTCAGAATCAGGCCGTTGTTGAAACTTTGTACATCCCCCAGTTTGGAGGTGGTGTAGAACAGCGCCAGGGTGCCGAGTGTGTTGCTGCCCAGGTCTCCTCGCCAGCCAAGCTCATAGTTGTTGGTCTTGACCGGTTCCAGGTTCGATGCGCCGATGTCGAAGCCACGGCGCGCATTGCGCAGTTGGATGCCCACGTCGGGCAACTGGAAGCCCTGGCTGAAGGAGGCGTAGATTTCCTGGCCGAGTACCGGCGAGTAGACGATGCCCAGGTTCGACAGCACCGCATCGTAATGAATGTCGCCACCCTTCACCGCCACCGGGGAGGCAGACGTGGATTCGGACAACGGAACGAAGTCATCGAATTCGGCGGTGGAGTATTCGTAGCGCAGGCCGCCGTCGACCGACCAATGCTCATCGAAGCGATGCTGCAGCTGGGCGAAGGCACCGGCGCTCCGCGTCCTCAACGGGGGCATGTACGTGAGCTTGCCAGTCTTGTCGAAAACCAGGCCGCCACTGGCGTCATAAGCCGCCGGGTCGAAGACATCGAGCGGCATGTCGCTGCGCTCCTGGTTATAGTCACCACCCCACACCAGTTCGGTACTGCCGCTGTCGCCAATCGGCGTGCGCAGGGTCAGGCGGCTTCCGAAGACTTCGCTGTTTTGCATGATCTGGTCAACATTGCCGCCGCGGGTGGCAACGGCACGGGCATCGAACGGGGTGAAGCGTGTGAAGTAGTCCCGGTAGTACATCTGGGCAGAAAGCCGGCTCCCGAGGATGTCGAGATTTTCATACTCCAGGTTCACCAGCGTGTTGCGAATGCGGTTCTGCTCGTCAAGATCCAGGCCCTTGATCGTATTGGCCGGCACAGAGCCAGCAGGGAGTTTCGCGACGCTTGGGTCGGTAGCGTAATCGGTGTCCTGGCGGGCATCGTAGTGGCTGACTGCAAGCTGCACTCGCTGGTTCTCGTCAATGTGCAGCCCCAGCTTGCCGCCAATGTTGTAGATGTTCGAATCGAACAGGTCGCCTTGGCTTGGCTCCGGGGCGATCCGGTCACCGTGCGCATCATACGAGGCACCGATATGGCGGGTACCGAAGTCGAACGAGTAGTCCACCGCACCCTGAGAGCCCGCGAAATATTGCTGGAACTGCCCCCCCAGGCCATCGCTGCCAAGGCGGGTCAGCGGCGAGGTCGCGCTCAGGCTGGTTTCGGCGCGGTTTTCACCACCCGCGGGCCGTGTGGTAATGGAGATGATGCCCCCCGTGGCGCCGCTGCCGTAGATGGCGCTGCTGCCACGAATGACTTCGACCCGTTCGATCAGTGCCGGGTCGATGTTGGCCAGGTTGCGCGAGGAGTCGCGGTTGGTATTGAGCGGCACCCCGTCGACCATGACCAGCATGCTGCGCCCGCGCAGGGTCTGGCCATACTCGGTGACGGTGCGGCTGGAGTCGGACATGCCGGGAACCGCCTTGGCCAGTACCGTAGCCAGGCTCTCTGACCCCTGGCGCAGCTCCTGCAGTTGTTCATGCTCGAGAATGGTGGATTGCCGCGTCGCGGAAACCAGGCTGCTGCTGGTGCGCGAGGCGGTGATTTCCGTCTGGGCCATTTCCACGGGTCCGCTCTGGATTCCAGCACTTGATGCAGGGCCCCCCTGCGCGACGATGACGAACGTGCGCTCATCCTTGGCCTGTACCTGCAAGCCAGTATCCTTGAGCAGCGTTTGAAGTGCTTCCTCGGGTGTGAACCGCCCCTTCACCGCAGGCGCGTTTCGGCCTGCACCAAGATCGCTGGCGAAGATGATCTGTACCGAAGACTGCTGTGCGAGCGCGTTGATGGCCTCGCCCAGCGGTGCAGCGGGGAGATCCACGTTCACCTTTTCCCGGCCCTGGGCCGACATTGCGATGAGCAGGCTACTGGCAAGCAATGACAGGCGTAGCTGGCGACTGCGGAGGGGAAAATGCACTTCTCGAGTTCCTTTTTGTGGTTGGGCTTTTTCAGTAGCCGCCATGGGGATCGAGAAACCCTACCTGCGACTGAGAATTATTTTCTTGTCGGTTTGCGTTGAATCCGGACGCTGCCGTCCCCTACCTGCAGCACGGCGACAGGCAGGATGCTGGGCAGCAGATCCAGTAGCAGGTCGACATTGCGCGCTTCGAACACCCCCGTCACCTTGAGTGCGGCCAGGCTTGGGTCGCTCAGCTCGATGGGGGCCTTGCGATAGTGGCGCAACAACGACACCGCTTCATCCAGCGGCGTCTGCTCGAACACGATGCGATCATCTTTCCATGCCATCGCCTTGGAGGCGTCAGCCTTTGCAACCGGCATCAGTTGCCCGCCAATCGAGTCGACCTGTTGCCCTGGCCTCAGGGTGACAGGCGCCTGTGCTGCAGCTGCAGCGGTGACGTCCACGCGCCCACGGGCCAGGGTCACACGCACCGCGTCGTTATCCAGCCGGCGGACATTGAACAGAGTACCGAGCACCTCGACTTTCGCCATGCCAGCGGACACTACGAAGGGGCGGTACACGGCCGAGGACACATCGAAAAGCGCCTGCCCTGCGCGCAGGTCGACTTCGCGGCTGAGCAGACGCCAACTGATATCGACATGCGTGCCACTGTCGAGCAGCAGCTTGCTTCCATCGCTCAGCAGCACAGCGCGCCGCTCACCAATGGCGGTAGCGAAACGCTCGCTCTTGTAGGCAGGGTTCAGCCACGCCAGGGCCGCAAAGGCGATCGCAACCGCTAGTGTAATGCCGGCCGACTTCACCGCTTTGGAGGGCGCTGGCCTGAACGGCGGCATGGGGAACAGCTGCTTGAGCTCTTCACGATGTCGCCCCAGTGCCTCGTCCAATGGCGCCTGTTCGGGCTGCCTGGTCATGGATGCACCTCATCGCGCCCAAGCCGTTGCCTGCACGCCGCCAACCCCAGGCGCAGATGCTTTTCCACAGTCTTCAGGGAAATACCGAGGCGCGCAGCTACTTCTGCCTGGGGGATTTCGTGAATCTTGTGCATGACGAAAACAGCCTGGCAGCGTGGTGGGAGGTCTGCGATAGCGTTGACGAGCAGTTGAAACTCGCGCGCGCTGTCATACCTGGTCACCGGGGTGGCTGCCGGGCAGGCCACCTCTGGCAGCTCGGAAATTGCCTCTACCCAGGCGCCTCGGCGGCGATCGCTACGATAGCGGCTCACGGCGGTGTCGTGGGATATTTTTCGTAGCAGGGCCAGTGGGGTTCTGACGTCTTCTTTCTCACCGCGCTCAAGCAACTGCACACACACGTCATGCACTACATCGCGCGCCACGCTTCTGTCGCCGAAGCGTCGGCGAATGTGGTCCACCAGCTCGTCATAGTGACGGACCAATGTAGACAGCAGCGACGGTTTGGCGGGATCGAACGACACGATGCATCCTGGATAAGAGGTAGGCCTCGAAAACAAGACACAAGTGTAAATGAGAAATAATTGCGAATAAACAAGCTACAGCATCGAGCCATGCTAAACCGAGAGAGGGCGAGGAATGGTCAGACCGTTGGCAATGGCACTGGCTTCCAGCTTTGCACGCTCCGCATCCAGAAACACATAGGCGGCTTGCAGCGTGGTGATCTTCGCTTGAATTTCGGCCATCTTGCCGGCTACCAACATCGCGCCTTGGGCGCAATCGATCGTGTTACCGCGCTTGGCCGCAAGGATGTCGCCAATCTCGGCGAGCGAAAAACCGCCACTCTGGGCACTTTGAATAAAGGCCAGGTCAACAACGGTCTGGTCGCTGTAGCTGCGGTAATTGTTGGCTTGGCGATGGGCCACGATAAGCCCGAGTTGCTCGTAATAACGCAATGTATGGCGGCCCACCCCACTCCGGCGCTCCAACTCTCCGACATTCACGATAAAAATTCCTTGACTGTAGAGTAGGCTCTACACCTTAGCCTGCACTGATCATCCAGACAAGGATTCAGATATGAGCGTGGAATGCTTCGTCACTGGCGGCAGTGGGTTTGTGGGTCAACATCTGCTGGCCCATCTTACCGCGACAGGGCACAAGACCTGGGTGCTCATGCGCAACCCTGCAAACATCGAACGCCTCAAAGAGCAGGTAGGCCAACTGGGAGGTAATCCCGCGTATTTAAACGCAGTTGAAGGAGACATCAGCAGGGATGGGCTTGGACTCAGCGAAGCAGACAGGCAATGCGTAACTTCGGCCGCCGTGGTCTTTCACCTCGCGGCGCAGTTTACCTGGGGCCTTACAATGGAACAGGCCCGCGCAGTCAACGTACACGGGGCGCTGAGGGTCGCCAGGCTTGCGGCGAGCCAGCGTATCCGCTTGCTGATGGCTGGCGGTTATATGCTGCAGAACCTTACCCATCTTGCAAGTATCGGGGTTGATAACGCGCACCCTGAAAACACCAATTGGCCTGCAGTATACGGCCGTGTCGGGGGCTACGAAGGCAGCAAGCTGGAGTCCCATTTCTCGGTCGTCCGTTACATGCAGGAGGTAGGCGCAGATTACTCGATCGTTCATCCTGCTACGGTATGTGGTCACAGCGAGAGTGGGCATATCCCTGAAGGTCAACCTCTGGTGGACCTCATCAGAAACCTGGCACTGGGCCGGTTCAAGGCTGTCCCCGGCTCCGCCAGGCACTGGTTGCCGCTGGTCAGCGTTGATTACCTGGTAAAGATGATGACCTGCGTGGCGTTCGACCCATCAATGGTCAACCGGCAGGTCCTGGCGCTGTATGAGCACACGCCGAACCTGCAGGGTATGCTTGAGCAAATGGCACAAACGCTGGATATAGAGCCCCCCCGCCGCCATGTACCCATAGGGTTGCTGAAGTGGCTGTTGGCGATTCCAGGACTGGCCAACCGATTATCGATCAGCGCGGAGTCACTGAACTTCATCCAGACGCAGCGGTTCGACATGAACGACAGCCAGCAACTGGAACGAAAGTATCAGTTGGCCCATCCCGACATGACGCGAACTTTGGAAAAGACGGTGCGCTACGTTGAGGGTTACTTGCCCAATCGTCATGTTGATACTTCTGCATACCCTGCCGGAAGATAACAAACGGGTTCTGATAGAACGCGTGATTCTGTCGAACATTCCAGCAACTTCGGTGTTATATTGTTGCACATGAACCGGATGGTTACTTCCTGACCGTCTGGTTAGTTAAAGCGTGCCGACGCTCAACTTGGTCTTTAGGGAAAAAGGCGTGTGAATTGACGTGAAGCGTGACATCCACCTCGTTGTGCTACTGCTATCGGTCATCGGTTGCTCTCTCGCCTCGCTAACGCTGTGGAAGGTCATGGCTTCTCGCGAGCGTGCCCTGGAAGACGTCAATGTCCATGGCCTTAACCTGACCCAGGCATTGTCCACCTATTCGGAAGGTATTGTCCGTCAGAGCTCAATGCTACTGCTCGGGCTGGTCGAGCGCCTGGAAACCGAAGGCTCCGGACCTGCGCAGATCGAGCGGCTGGATCAACTGGTCAAGCGCCAGCAACCATTGATGCCGCCAATGAGCGGCATCATGATCTACGCCAGGGACGGACGCTGGCTGATGTCGTCCAACCAGCCGACCCCCGTCGGTGCCAACAGCAGCGACCGCGCCTTTTTCATACACCATCGTGACGACCCGTCCCGCGACCCTTTCATCGGCCTGCCAATCCGTAGCCGCGTCAACCAGGAATGGGTGATCACCATCAGCCGACGGTTCAACGATGACCATGGCGAATTCGCCGGCGTTGTCGCCATGACGCTTGGCGTGGAGAACTTCCTGCAGCTATTCGGCAAACTCGATGTCGGCCATGAGGGTGCCATCGGGCTGGCCTATACCGACGGTTCCATGCTGGTGCGCTACCCGTTTCGGGAACAGGACATGGGTCGCAACTTTTCGAAGTCGCCCATCTTTACCAAGTATCTCGTCGACCAGTCAGCAGGCACTGCATCGTTCACCTCCAGCCTGGACGGCGTGGAGCGCCTCTATGCGTTTCGCAAGAGCGACAAGCTACCTTTGGTGACAACGGTCGCGCTGGGCAAGCAGGAGGCACTCTCGGCCTGGCGGCTCGAGGCGCTGCTGTCAACGCTGGTGGTCGCTGTGCTGCTGGCACTGACCGGGGCCATTGGCTGGCTGTTGATTCGCGCCATGAGCCGGCGAAATGCGATCGAAAGCGAGCTTCGACTGACCCAGCAACGGCTACTCGACAGCAACCAGCAGCTCGAGAGCCTGGCGATGCACGATGCGCTCACGGGGCTTGCCAACCGGCGCTGCTTTGACGAAGCGCTGACTCAGGAAATCCGCACGGCCCATCGCAATGGCACCACGCTGGCTTTGCTGATGATCGACATCGATCATTTCAAACCCTACAACGACACCTACGGGCATCCGGCGGGCGATGCCTGCCTGCAGCAGATAGCCTCCCTGCTCTCCTCCTGCATTCGCCGCCCTCGCGACCTGCTGGCACGCTACGGGGGTGAGGAAATGGCGGTAATCCTGCCCGATACCGACAACGATGGAGCGGCCGTCGTCGCCAGGCTGATGCTCGAGCGCCTGGCCTTGCAAGCCATCCCTCACAAAGGCAGCCCATTCGGACACATAACCGCCAGTATCGGTATCGCCTGCTCCGATGGTACGGCCCTGGACAGCGCGCCATCACTGATTGAGCGCGCCGACCGGGCGCTCTATATCGCCAAGCAGGCCGGCCGCAATCGCCTGCATGTCGACCGGGCGAAGACATAAAGCCAAATAACAAGGAATGTATAAATGCAATCTCATTTCAGCAAAGGCTTGCTCTTTGCACTCTGCGCCGCTGCACTGAATGCAACGATCGGTGTACTCAGCAAGGTATTGATGAACAGTGGATTCAGTTCCAGCAGCATCGCCCTGATAAAAACAGTCCTCGGCTGCCTGTTGCTGTCAGCACTGCTACTGATCCTCAAGCGGCCACTGCATACGGCCAAATGGTTCCATGCCGCCGTTTGCGCCTTTCTCGGCATTTTTGTGCTGTTCCACTTTGAGACTTCGGCCTATAGCCATTACGCCGCGGCAGGCGTCGTGGTGATCCTGATGGCAAGCGCGTCCATTTCTTCGATATTACTGGGACGGATAGTCCTCAAGGATCCAATCACCGCCAATGCGACAGTAGGCGCCGGTTTGACCATAGCCGGTATTGCCGTGATTTTTGGAGCCGACCTGGACCAAGGCTTCACGCTGCAAGGCGCAATGCTTGCTGCGACTGGGGGCTGCGGCTACGGTGCATTTTCGGTTGCCATGAAGCGCATGGGCGTTTCCGGGGGGCTGCATTTCACTCGGCAACTATTGTTTTTCGGCAGTCTCTACCTGCTGATGCCGGCTGCAACCGATGGGTTCATCATTGGTGAACTGTCGCTGGGAGCGGTCCTGGCATTGCTGGCGCTGGCTGCGTTGCCGACTATCCTCGGCTTCTTCTGTACCACCAAGGCCATCGAGTACCTGAAACCCTCGCAAGTCCAGGCGCTGGAGCTGACCGAGCCGCTGTTTGCCGCACTGCTGGCGTTCGTGGTGCTCAATGAAGTACCGCGGGACACGTTGTACCTGGGGGCCGGGCTAATTCTCTTCGGCCTGTGCTTCTCCAATGAGCTGATCCGACTGGGCAGGAAAGCGCCACAGCCGTCCAAAGCATGAAACGCGTGCGAGCAAGCACCTCGAGGCATGCATGCTCGCACGGCCGCATTACCAGATCGCAATATCGTAGGTCAGGTAGATCCGGTTGCTGTCGCGCCCTCGGGAAAAGTCAGAGCGGTAGACGTAGTTGCGAAGCTTCACACCCAGACCTTTCACAGGCCCGGATTGCACCACGTAGGCAAGCTCCACATCACGCTCCCACTCGCTGAGCCCGGCTTCACCGGAACGACCGTTGTCCCCGCTCAGGTAACGCGCCATGAAGGTCAGCCCGGGCACACCGGCCGCTGCAAAGTTGTAGGCGTAGCTCGCCATCCAGGTTTTCTCTTCCTCCTCGATGAACTTGCCTATGCCAACGTTACTGAACGAGTAAACCGTCGCGCCGCTGATGTACGGCAGCCCTGCCTCGCCGTCGAGCACCTGGTAACCGGCACCGACAGTGTGCCCGGAGTGGGTATAGGACAACTGCCCGCTGAACATGTCATTGTCGATCTGGCCGCCATGAGCGGCTCCGCTGTCGCGGCTCTTGAAATAGCGCAAGTCGGTGGTGAACACCCCTCCACCCAACGGCAGGTCGTGTACCAGGCCGGCATAGTCCTGGCGATAGAAGTGTTCGAGCTGGCCGTGGAAATAGCTCAGGCGCAGCTGCTTGCTGACGGCATAGTCGGCACCGGCAAAGTTGAAATCGCCAGACTCGCCGCCACCATAACCATCCAGGAACAGACCGGTGCTGTCCGAGGAGTCCCGCTGCTTGAAGCGGTCCAGGTGGCCGGCGGTCAGGGTCAGGCCATCGACATCGGTACTGGTCAGCTGCGTACCCTGGTAGGTCTGAGGCAACAATCGTGCATCGTTGTACACCAGCACCGGTGTCTTGGGCAGCAAGGTGCCATGCTTGACGATGGTCTGCCCCAGTCGCGCCTTGGCGGTTACCCCGGCACTGGCGAACTCGTCCGCGGCACGGCCATCGTCATGCACCGGCAGCAAGCCGGTACCGCTGCGGCCGCGGCCCGAATCGAGACGGACGCCTACAAGCCCCAAGGCATCGAGCCCCAGGCCCAGCGGGCCTTGGGTGAACCCTGATTGGTAGTCGAGCAGAAAACCCTGCGCCCATTCCACCCGCTCGCTCTTTGCAGTTGCAGCAGCGCGGGCGCTCATGCCTTGTTCGTCGCGGAAGTTTTCGTTGAAGTAAACGTTGCGCAGCTGCAGCTTGAGCTTGCCGTCGTCGATGAATCCGGCAGCGCCGGCCACAGGCAGCCAGCCGCAAAGCAGGCCACAGGTGGCCCGGCGGAAAACAGTTCGGGACATTTTCGATACTCTGTTGTTGTTCTTGGATGAGGTGGGCGCCAGCGGCGCCCGAAGCAGATCAGACGAAGAAGGACAAGGCACCCGTGACCAAGGCCAGTGCGGTGATGACCAGTGATGTCAGCACCGCCCATTTCACGGTGGCCTTCTGGAAGTCGCCGATGTCGCGATCGACCATGCCCACCAGCAGCAAGGTCGAGGCCACCAGCGGGCTCATCAGGTGCACTGGCTGCCCCAGCACCGAGGCGCGGGCGATTTCAACCGGGTCGATGCCGTAGGCGGCCGCAGCGTTGGCAAGGATCGGCACCACGCCAAAGTAGTAAGCGTCGTTGGACAGTACGAAGGTCAGCGGCATGCTGGTCAGCGCCACCACCAGCGGGAACCAGTGGCTCCACGCCTCGGGAATCCAGTCGACCAGGGTCTGAGCCAGCGCATCGACCATCTTGGTACCCGAGAAGATCCCCGCGAAGATGCCTGCGGCGAATACCAGCAGTACCACTGTCATGGCATTGCCAGAATGGGCGAGGATGCGCTCTTTCTGCAGATCCAGCTGCGGGTAGTTGATCATCAGCGCCGCGACGAAACCGATCATGAACAACAGTGCGGAATGCATCACGCCCATCACCAGCGCTGCCATGACGGCAATCACCAGCACCAGGTTCACATACGCCAGGCGTGGGCGCTTATGTGGGCTCTCGCCGAGGATTTCCTTGATGTAGCAGTTGCCGCCACCCGACTCCAGGGCGATGTTGCCGATGCGTCGGCGCTCGGCGCGGCCCAGCAGGAACGCGGTGAACACCACCCAGGCCGCACCGCCGATCACGGTGGGCAGCATCGGGATGAAATACTCGGTCGCATCCAGCCCGAGCGCGGCAATGGCCCGGGTGGCCGGCCCACCCCAAGGGCTCATGCCACTCATGATGCTCAGCGACAGCATGGATACCGTGGCCAGGATCATCGGGTTCATGCCGATGCGCTTGTACAGCGGCAGCATGGCCGCACAGGTAATCATGTAGGTGGTGGTGCCATCACCGTCGAGCGCCACCAACAGCGAGAGCAGCGCGGTACCGATGGCGATCTTGACCGGGTCGCCATTGACGCGCTTGAGGATCTTGCGGATCAGCGGGTCGAACAGGCCGGCATCGATCATCAGGCCGAAGAACAGGATGGCGAACAACAACAGGGCCGCCGAGGGCGCCACCATTTTCAAGCCATCGAGCATCATCTTGCCCAGCTCGGGGGCGAAGCCGCCGATCACTGCAAAGACAATGGGTACCACGGTGAGCGCAACGATTGGCGACAGGCGTTTGCTCATGATCAGGTAGGTGAAGGTCACCACCATGATCAGGCCCAGGAGTGCGAGCATGGTCTTTTCTCTTGTTTTTATTCTATTGCGGCCATCGGCAAGGCAGACGGCCCCCTACCCCACTCGGCATCGCTGGGATGCTGAGTGGGATTCTAAGTCAACTATGGAAGGTGAAGAGGCTTTTCAGCCGTGATGCCGAGGCTCGGCAGACCAGTCGGCCTGCGCAATATCCGCCTCGTCCGGTGCAGCCGGAATGCCGTTCAGGCGGCGCAGCAAGGTTTCCCGCTCACAGGCATTCTCCGACAGCGAGATGACCACCGTGGCCACGGCATTGCTGGCCAGGCTGGTCAGGGCACGCGCCTCGGACATGAAGCGATCGATGCCGATCAGCAAGGCAAGCCCTGCCAACGGGATGTCGTGAATGACGGTCAAGGTCGAAGCCAGCGCAACGAAACCACTACCGGTCACACCCGCCGCGCCTTTTGACGACAACAGCATGATCGCCAGCATCGTCACCGTCTGGCCAAGGCTCAGGTCGATGTTGCAAGCTTGAGCGATGAAGACCGCCGCCAACGACAGGTAGATGGCAGTACCGTCGAGGTTGAAGGAGTAACCGGTTGGCAGTACCAGCCCGACCACACCTTTCTTGCAGCCCAGTTTCTCCAGCTTTTCCAGCATGCGCGGCAGTACAGGCTCGGTGGACGAGGTGCCGAGCACCACCAGAAACTCCTCGCGGAAATAGCGCAGCAGCTTCCACAAGCTGAAGCCATGGGCACGGCAGATGCCGCCAAGCACCACCAGCACGAAGAACGCACAGGCGATGTAGAGCGTACCTACCAGCTTGGCCAGTGCACCCAGGGACGTCACACCATACTGCCCGACGGTGAAGGCCAGGGCACCGAAGGCGCCGACCGGTGCGAAACGCATCAGGTAGCCAAAGATGCGAAACACCATGGTCGAGGCAGACTCCAGCACATCGAGTACCGGCTTGCCCTTCTCGCCCATCGAAGACAAGGCGAAGCCGCTGAGCACCGCGATGAACAGCACCGGCAACACTTCACCCTTGTTGAACGCCCCGATGAACGTGTCGGGAATGATATGCATGAAGAAGTCGACCACGCTGAGCTTCGCCGCAGATGCGGCGTACTGGCCGAGCCCCGCAGTGCTGAGAGTGGCAGGGTCGATGTTCATGCCGACACCAGGACGGAACAGGTATACCGCTGCCAGGCCGATCATCAGGCTGATAACAGTCAATACCAGGAACAGCAGCAAGGTCTTGCTCATTAAACGCCCGAGGGAGCGCTTGTCGGTCATCCCGGCGATACCGGTGACGATGGTGCAGAAGACCACCGGCGCGATCATCATCTTGATCAGCTTGATGAACGCATCACCCAGGGGCTTGAGCGCAACGGCCTGTTGCGCCCAGAAGTGACCGACCACCACGCCCAGCAGGACGGCGCAGAGGATCTGGAAGTACAGCGATTTGGCGAGTCTCATGAGGCATCACCCATTGTTGAAATTGTGCGGATGCGCTTGTTGCGAATGTACAGGTCTGGACTACCGCCTGGGCCTACCCCGCCAACCTGCGGAATGTAGGCGCGTAAACGAAGCCTGAGAACAGCCGCCGGGCGGTTCGCACCACAGAGGCCTGAATCGTCTTGCCATCTGCGCCACTGCGCGACAGCGCGACATCGATACCGCCGCTTGGATGTTCCAGACGCACTTCGGTCAACTGCACGGCGCCCTCGCCCAGCAGATCGCCGATCACCGTACCTGGGCTGACGCAGGCAGTCGCCAGCCCTATCGCTCCGGTGATGGCCAAGGCGCGGTGGCAGTTGTGTGGCATGAAGTAGCGAACCTGCAACGTGCCGTCATAACGGGGCTTGGACACCAGCACAGGCTTGGGGATGACCATGCCGCTGACATCACCCAGGCCCATGGCCTTGCCGGCCTTCAGGCGCAACGCCTCGAGGCGCTCGAGCAGTTCGCCGTTGGCGTCGAGTTCGGCCGGGGATTCCGAGCCGGTGACGCCCAGCTGGCTGGCCTCCACCACCATCATCGGCATGGCCATGTCGATGCAGGTGACTGCAACGCCGTCGATCACATCCTTGGCCTTGCCAGTCGGGAACAGTTTGCCGGTCTTGCTGCCGACCGCATCGAGGAAGGTCAGGTGTACCGGGGCGGCAGTGCCCGGTACGCCATCGATCGCCGTGCGGCCTTCATAGCGCACGATGCCGCCGGGGGTTTCCACCAGCGAATTGACGAAAGTGCCGGTGTTCAGGTTGCGAATACGCACCAGCGTCTTGCCGTCCTGGCCTTTGACAAGACCTTGCTCGATGGCGAACGGGCCAACGGCGCACAGCATGTTACCGCAGTTGGGCGCGGTATCGACCCGGCGCTGGGCGACCATGACCTGCACGAACAGGTAGTCGACGTCGGCGTCGGCATGCAGCGAGGGGCTGACAATCGCTACCTTGCTGGTCTGCGGGCTACCGCCACCGATGCCGTCGATTTCCAGTTCATGCCCGGAACCCATCAGGTTGATCAGCAATTCGTCGCGTTCGACCACATTGGCAGGAAGGTCCCATGCATGGAAAAAGGGGCCCTTGGAGGTGCCACCGCGCATGAGTACGCAAGGAATTCGTTGCATGATTTCGCACTCTTGTTGATCAATGGACATCATTGATGCTGTGGACAAAAGATTGACAGGGATGGATAAATCAATCCAATGCAAATATCGTAGTTATTGTTCCGATTTGAGCATCAATACCGAACCCAATGCCAAGAGCGATCCGAGATGGAATATGAGCTGCAAGACATACGATCTTTCGTGAAAATCGCCGAACTCGGCAGCTTCCACGAAGCCGCAGAAGCGCTGCACCTGTCCCAGCCCGCCTTGAGCCGACGGATCAAGAAGCTCGAGGAAGGCTTGGGCACTTCGTTGCTGGAACGCACTACTCGTCGCGTCAGTCTGACCAGCGTCGGGCGTGACTTCCTGCCCAAGGCCAGGCGCCTGCTGGATGACTTCGAAGACTCGATCCTGAGCATTCGCGAACTCGCAGAACGACAGACCGGCCAGGTAACCCTCGCCTGTATTCCGACCGCAGCGTTCTATTTCCTGCCATCGGTGATCCGCGACTACAACGAGCAATACCCCAAGATCCGCATTCGTCTGCTGGACCTCAGTGCCAACGACGGGCTCGAAGCCGTGCTGCGGGGTGAAGCCGATTTCGGCATCAACATGATGAGTGGCCAGCACCCGGACATCGAGTTCGTCTCCCTGGTACAGGAGCACTTCGTGCTGGCCTGCCGCAGGGACCACAAGCTGGCGAACCGTGAGGCCGTCACCTGGACAGAACTGGCCGACTACCGCCTGATCGGCGTAGGCCGGCTTAGCGGTAACCGGATGCTGCTTGACCATGCCCTGTCCGGGCTCAACCTGCGGCCCAAGTGGTTCTATGAGGTTCAGCACCTGTCGACCTCGCTGGGCATGGTCGAGGCCGGGCTGGGCGTGTCGGCCATGCCCAGCCTGGCCATGCCCAGCGCCGACCACCCGACGCTGGTCAGCGTGCCGCTGATCGAGCCCCAGGTAACCCGCACCCTGGGGTTGGTCTACCGCAGAGGGGCGTCGCTGTCGCCGGCAGCGGAGAAGTTCGTGTCGATCCTGCTGGACAAGTGGCCCAACCGTTGAACGAAATGCCTTGCTTCCGGCTCGGCACGGCGCAGGGGAAATACGGGCTGAGTTCATGGTTCACTCCCCGCCCAGGCCCAGCTTGTTGGGCCGGCGCTTCTCGATTGCAAACTTGAGCAGTGCCGCGCTGCGGAACAGGCCATGGGCAAACTTGCCATAGGGCAGCGTGATGAACAGCGCCATCACCGTCCCCAGGTGAAGCGCCAGCACGATCGCCATCGCTGCGGTATCACGCAGGCCCAGCAAGGCGAGGCCTGTGGCGCTGACCAACAGCAGAAGCAGAATGAAGGCCCGGTCCATGGGGCGCTGGGCCACATCGCCCTGCTCCGGCGCCCTGCGCAGGTTCAGCGCCAGCAACCCGGCCGGCCCGACAATCAAGCCAATTCCGCCCAGGGTTCCGAGCAACACCGGTGCACTCAGCAGCGGGTACGGCGCCTGCTGGCCCAGCAGGTAGTGATAACCGGTGGCGACCACCGTGGCGGCAAAGCACAGCATGAAGCCGTAGAAGGTGAAGTGATGGAAGCGACGGCGCCAGAGCGTGTAGCGATCATCGGCATTGTTGCAACCTTGGCCGTGCCCACCGTCGAGGTATTTCAAGGTCAACACCGCGCTTGATGCCTCGAACACCGCCCCATTGGCCGGTTGCGCCAGCGCCTCGGCAGGCGAGACCGAGCGCCAGAAGCGACGTATCGCCACCGCCAGGGCCAGCGCTGCAGCGGCAAAGACGCTTCCGAACATCAGTGCCAGGGTGTTGTGCGGGAAGACCGCATAGAAATTCCCAGCCAACCGCCCGGGCAGCAGCGTGCCGTTGACGAACAAGGTCAGCAGCAGGAACAGCGACAAGGCTACGGCCAATGCACTGGCGACATAGGTGCCGTTGTGCCTGTACAGCCGCCCGAAGAGGGCCGGCCAGGCGTACTCGGCGTATGTCTGCCCGCGCACTTTGGCCATCGCCTGGGGCACGTTCACCGCGAATTCGTGGGGCTGCGCGTACTGGCAGGCATGCAGGCAGGCGCCGCAGTTGTGGCACAGGTTGGCCAGGTAATGGATATCGGCCTTGCCGAACTCCAGCCTGCGGGTCATCGCCGGGAAAACCGCGCAAAAGCCCTCGCAGTAACGGCAGGCATTGCAGATCCGCATTTGCCGGTCCACTTCCTGCTCCTCGACGTTCAACACCGGGATCAGTTCGAGGGCCGGCCCGGCGGTGTCAGGCTGGCGTGGCTCAGGCAGTTGCGCAGTCATGGCTCTTCTCTTTTTCTGGATGTTCGTAACCCGCCGCCGCAGCAGCGCTGGTCCCGGCGATACGGCCGAAGGCGGTGCCGATGGACATGCCGACGCCTGCGGTGTAGCCCTTGCCCAGTACATTGCCCGCCATCATTTCACCGGCAACGAACAGGTTCGGGCTGGGACGCCCGTCGAAATGGACGGCGGCGGTTTCATCGGTGCGCAGCCCCAGGTAGGTGAAAGTCACGCCAGGGCGCAGCGGGTAGCCGTAATAAGGCGGCGTATCGATCGGGCGCGCCCAGTGGCTTTTCGCCGGTTCCAGGCCTGCGGTGTGGCAGTCGTCCAGCCGGGTGTGGTCGAAAGTGCCCACCTGGCAGGCTCGGTTGTAGGCATGCACGGTTTCGAGGAAGGCCTGCACAGGCAAACCGAGCAGGCCGGCCAACGCCTCCAGGCTATCGGCAGTAGCGCCCGGAAAAACCGGTGGCATGAAGCGCCCGAGGGCTTTCTGGTCGATGATAGAGAACCCCACCTGCCCAGGCTGATGCGCCACCAGGCGCCCCCAGATGGCATAGCGCTTGGGCCAGAAATCCTCGCCTTCATCGTAGAAGCGCTGGCCATCGCGGTTGACCACCACGCCCAGCGACACACAATCGATGCGCGTGCAAATGCCGCCGTCGTACAACGGCGCACGAGCATCGATCGCCACCATGTGCGCCTGGGTCGGGTCGCCAATCGTGTCGGCGCCCTGTTCGATCATGCGGCGCAACAGCACCCCGTCATTGAAGCGCGTGCCACGGATCAGGAAATTGTCCGAAGGCCACTCCCCTCGCTCGTTCTGCCCCCACGCCTCGCGCAACCACTCACGGTTGGACTCGAAGCCGCCGGCGGCAAGCACACAGGTACGCGCCTCGATGCGCTCGGCAGGCAGGTGTCGCCCCTGAACCTCACGCGCCGGCACATGGGCCGCGACGAAGCGTCCGCCCTGCAGTTCGATGTCGGCTACTGGCGTGTCGTAGCGTATCTGTACGCCAAGGTTTTCGGCGCTGCGAAAGTAGGCATTGACCAGTGCCTTGCCGCCGCCCATGAAGAAGGCGTTGGTCCTTGCTGTGTGCAGCGCACCCGACAATGAGGGCTGAAAATGCACGCCATGGCGGCGCATCCACCCGCGACAACTGGAGGACGCGCGAATCACCAGCCGCGCAAGCTTTTCGTCGGTCTGGCCACCGGTAACCTTCAGCAGGTCCTGCCAGAATTCTTCTTCCGGGTACGCCTCGACCAGCACATCCTGCGGTCCATCATGCATGCACCTCAGGTTGCGCGTGTGTTGTGAGTTGCCACCACGCCAGGCGCGGGGTGCGGCCTCGAGCAGCAGCACGCTGGCTCCGGCCTCTCGCGCCATCAGCGCGGCACAGAGGGCGGCATTGCCCCCTCCGATGACTAGCACATCGATCATTTCGCCTCCAGATCACGAAGAGCCGAATGTTCGGCTGCTCCTCGTGACCGGGGACTTTAATGAGCGCCCGCAGACCGCGAAACGCGATGGTCGGGGGGAGGCATTCAGTTTTTCTAAAGGGTCGGAACAAGCGCCCCCGGCGCCTGGGTCAAAGCAGCCGTGCGCCTGGCCATCGGCCCTGCTCCACCAGCTCCCGGGCAACGTCCTGCAGTACGATCCGCGTAGCCAGCGCCGCCGGTGAGAGCTCGTCATCAGTCAGGCTGACAATCACATTGCGACGCTGCGCCAGGGCTTCGTCGACAGCAAACACGCGCAAGCCCGCCTGATGCGCCCGGGCCACCGTCGCGCCGGGCTGGATGGTGGCGGCATGGCCCGCACACACGCAATCCATCAACAGCGACAGGCCATCGACTTCCATGACGATGCTGGCCTCCAGCCCTGCCCGCTCGAAAATCGAGCGCAACGTCGTGCGCAATCCATGCTGGTTGCTGGGCATCACCAACGGCAACGTCGCGATCTGTTGCAACGTGAGCGACTCGCCCCAGCCGTCCTTGACCAGCGGTGCGGGAACCAGCACGAACAGCCGCTCCGTCAGCAGCCCCCGCACCTCCAGGCGCGGCCCCGTCTCTGCCTGGAACAGCACCGCCAGGTCAAGGTGCCTGGCATTGAGTTGGTTCATCAGATAACCAGACAGCATTTCCACCAGGTGCAGCCGGATGTCGGGATAGCGCTCTCGCATCCTGTCGATCAACGCCAAGCCAAGGATCGATGCAGTGATCGGTGCCAGCCCCACGCTGGCATAGCCGCTCATGCGACCACTTTGTGCCGCCAGGACAGCATGCTCCGCCTGACGAAGCGCCAGGCGCGCATGGTATTCGAAGGCCAGCCCGGCCGCGGTCGGCGCTACGCCGGTGCTCGAACGCGTCAAAAGCCGGGTACTCACCTCGCTCTCCAGCTTCGACAACTGCTGGCTCAAAGCCGAGGCGCCAACCCCTAGCTCGACCGCAGCCCTGCCAAGGCTGCCGTACTCCAGAACACTCAGGAAATAGCGAAGCTGACGTAACTCCATACAGATCTCTTCAACGATGGGGGCAGGCCTGGAGCATGTTAAACGTATTTGCACAGCCTTGATTGACAGAACGCTACCGTGCCTCATCAAGTTGACAGGGACCCTGTGGGAGCGGCCTTGTGTCGCGAAAGGGCCGCAAAGCGGCCCCAGGCTTGATGCGCAACAGTTGAAATTGCTGGGGCTGCTTTGCAGCCCTTTCGCGACACAAGGCCGCTCCCACAGGGATCGCGCCAGTTTTGGGAATTGAGCAAGGCCGTTGCTTTCACAAGGTGCGCAGAACAGATCCGGCGGCCTTGCAATACATTCGAAAATCCGTATATTCGAAAAAACATATACATTGAATGCCCCGCCATAGGCACCAGCTGCCCGCGCCGAGAACGCCCATGACTGACTCGCTGACCCCGACCCAGGTCTTCAAATGCCTCGCCGACGAGAACCGCATTCGGATGATGCTGCTGATCGCTCGCGAGGAAGAGCTGTGCGTCTGTGAACTGATCTGCGCCCTGGAAGAAAGCCAACCCAAGGTTTCTCGCCACCTCGCACAACTGCGCACCTGCGGCCTGCTTGAAGACCGCAGGCAGGGCCAATGGGTTTACTACCGCCTGCATCCAGAACTGCCCGCCTGGGTACGCGATGTGCTGGTAACCACGCTGGAAGCCAATCGCGAATGGTTGAGCACCAGCGCCAAACGACTGGACACCATGGGTGACCGCCCTCAGCGCGTCGCTGCCTGCTGCTGACCACTGCCGAGAAAAAAGGCATTTCTCGCATTGCCTTTCGAACAACTGGATGCAGCCCGGCTCAAGGCTGAGCTGGCGATCATCGGAACGCTCTGACGTTCAGGGAGATACACCATGAGCAAAAGCCGGCTTTCCTTCCTCGACCGCTACCTGACGGTCTGGATCTTCCTGGCCATGGGCCTGGGGATCACTCTCGGCAGCCTGTTCCAGGGGTTGCCAGCGTGGCTGAACAGGCTGTCGGTGGGCTCGACGAACATCCCCATCGCAATCGGCCTGATCGTCATGATGTACCCGCCATTGGCGAAGGTGAAATACGAGGAGTTGCCACAGGTCTTCAAGAACAAGCGCATCCTTGCCCTGTCGCTGATCCAGAACTGGGTGATCGGCCCGGTGCTGATGTTCGGGCTGGCAGTAGTGTTCCTTTCCGACAAGCCCGAGTACATGACCGGCCTGATAATCATCGGCCTGGCGCGTTGCATCGCCATGGTGCTGGTATGGAACCAGATCGCCGGCGGCAATAACCAGTACGTGGCCGGCCTGGTCGCCTTCAACAGCATTTTCCAGATTCTGTTCTTCAGCGTGTACGCCTGGATCTTCCTGGGCCTGCTGCCGCCACTGTTCGGCCTGGAAGGTAGCGTCATCGAGACCAGCTTCCTCGATATAGCCCAATCGGTGTTGATCTACCTGGGTATCCCGTTCCTGGCCGGTTTCCTGACCCGCAAGACCCTGATAAGCCGTAAAGGCGCCACCTGGTACCAGGAGCACTTCATTCCGAAAATCAGCCCGCTGACCCTCGTGGCGTTGCTGCTGACCATCGTTGCAATGTTCAGCCTGAAAGGCGACATGGTGCTGCAACTGCCGCTGGACGTGCTGCGCATCGCCATCCCGCTGACCATCTATTTCGTGGTGATGTTCTTCTTCAGCTTCTGGATGGGCAAGCTGCTGGAGGCCGACTACCCCCGCACCACTGCGCTGGCCTTCACCGCTGCAAGCAACAATTTCGAACTGGCCATTGCGGTGGCCATCGCCACCTTCGGCCTCGCCTCGCCGGTCGCGTTTGCCACCGTCATCGGGCCCTTGGTGGAAGTGCCGGTACTCATCTCGCTGGTTGGCGTGGCCTGGTGGCTCAAGCGTCGCTGGTTCGATCAGCCATCTGGCGCCTTGTCCCAGGAGTGAAACATGACCGAACACCACATTCCCAACATCGACAACGACCTGGTCGATCTGCCGACAGCCGAGAAACTGGCGATCGCGCAGCGGTCCACCCACAAGCCTCGCATCCTGCTGCTGTACGGATCGACCCGCGAGCGTTCGTTCAGCCGTCTGCTGACGGAAGAAGCGGCGCGCCTGCTGGAGCACTTCGGTGCCGAGACGCGCATCTTCAATCCGACCGGGCTGCCACTGGCGGATGACGTGCCCGATGACCACCCCATGGTCAAGGAACTGCGCGATCTGGTGTTGTGGTCCGAAGGCATGGTCTGGTGCTCGCCGGAACGCCACGGTGCAATGACCGGCGTGTTCAAGTCGCAGATCGACTGGATCCCCCTGAGCATGGGCGCCGTACGGCCGACCCAGGGCAAGACCCTTGCGGTCATGCAGGTATGCGGCGGTTCGCAGTCGTTCAACGTGGTCAACCAGCTGCGTGTGCTTGGCCGCTGGATGCGCATGTTCACCATCCCTAACCAGTCGTCCGTACCCAAGGCCTACCTGGAGTTCGACGAAACGGGCCGCATGAAACCGTCCCCGTACTACGACCGTGTCGTCGACGTCATGGAAGAACTGGTGAAGTTCACCCTGCTGTTGCGCGACCGCGCCGACTACCTAGTCGACCGCTACTCCGAGCGCAAGGAGTCGGCCGAGGAATTGTCCAGGCGTGTCAATCAACGATCCATCTGAAGTCACAACTCGAGAACAAGACCATGGCAATCAAAGTAGGCATCAATGGGTTTGGCCGTATCGGTCGCCTGGCGCTGCGCGCGTCCTGGGGCTGGCCGGAATTCGAATTCGTCCAGATCAATGACCCGGCCGGCGACGCCGAGACCCACGCCCACCTGATCAATTTCGATTCGGTCCACGGGCGCTGGGATCGTGAAGCCGGGGCAGATGGCGACTCGGTGGTGATCGAGGGCAAGCGCATCAAGGTCACCGCGAACAAGAACATTGCGGACACCGACTGGTCGGGCTGCGAGCTGGTCATCGAAGCCAGCGGCAAGATGAAGTCGGTAGCCGTGCTCCAGGCCTACCTGGACCAGGGCGTCAAACGCGTGGTGGTCTGCGCGCCAGTGAAGGAGAAAGGCGCGCTGAACGTGGTAATGGGCGTCAACCAGCACCTGTTCGACCCGGCGCAGCACCGTATCGTCACCGCCGCTTCCTGCACCACCAACTGCCTGGCCCCAGTGGTCAAGGTGATTCACGAGAACCTGGGCATCCGCCACGGCTCGATCACCACCATCCACGACCTGACCAATACCCAGAGCATCCTCGATACACCGCACAAGGACCTGCGTCGCGCCCGCGCCTCGGGCATGAGCCTGATCCCGACCACCACGGGCTCGGCTACCGCAATCGCCGAGATCTTTCCTGAACTGCGCGGCAAGCTGAATGGCCATGCCGTGCGTGTACCGCTGGCCAACGCCTCGCTGACCGACTGCGTGTTCGAAGTGGCACGCGAGACCACTGCCGAAGAGGTCAATGCGTTGTTGAAGGCGGCTGCCGAAGGCCCGTTGAAGGGTATCCTGGGCTACGAACAGCGACCGCTGGTGTCCATCGACTACCGCACCGACCCGCGGTCCTCCATCATCGATGCGCTATCGACCCTGGTGGTCAATGGTACCCAGGTGAAGATCTACGCCTGGTACGACAACGAGTGGGGCTACGCCAACCGTGCAGCGGAACTGGCCCGAATGGTCGGCACGGCGGAGTAACCGGCAATCATGAAGGCGTTGTCAGCCCTGCCTGCACACGTGCGTCAGTACCTGCTGGTTACCGGCAACTACTGGGCCTTCACCCTCACCGACGGTGCGTTGCGCATGTTGGTGGTACTGCACTTCCATACGCTGGGCTACACGCCGCTGCAGATCGCGGCGCTGTTCCTGTTCTATGAAGTGTTCGGCGTGATCACCAACCTGGTGGGCGGCTACCTCGGCGCCCGCCTGGGGCTGAATCGCACCATGAACATAGGCTTGGGCCTGCAGGTTCTGGCCCTGCTGATGCTCACGGTGCCGGCAGCCTGGCTGACAGTGCCCTGGGTGATGGCGGCACAGGCGCTGTCCGGCATCGCCAAGGACCTGAACAAGATGAGTGCCAAGAGCTCCATCAAGCTGCTGGTGCCAGGCAGCCAGCAAGGCACCCTGTACAAGTGGGTGGCCATCCTGACGGGCTCGAAAAACGCGCTCAAGGGCGTGGGTTTCTTCCTTGGTGGCGCCCTGCTCGCCCTGCTCGGCTTCACCCTGGCGGTGCTGGCCATGGCGACGGTACTGGCATTGATCTGGGTCGGCAGCCTGATCCTGCTGAAGAAGGACCTGGGCAAGGCCAAGGCCAAGCCGAAGTTCCGCGACATGCTGTCCAAGAGCCGGGCCATCAACATTCTTTCGGCCGCACGGCTGTTTCTCTTTGGCGCCCGTGACGTCTGGTTCGTCGTGGCTTTGCCGGTGTACCTGAGCACGGCTTTTGGCTGGGACTTCTGGCTGGTCGGCGGCTTCCTGGCTGCATGGATAATCGGCTACGGCATCGTCCAGTCGCTTGCCCCCCACATCACTGGCAAGAAACGCGGCCAGGTGCCCGACGGTCGCGCGGCTTTCATCTGGGCGATCGCCCTTGCCGGGCTGCCGGCGCTCATCGCCGTGGGCCTGTCGGCAGGCTGGTCGGCCCAGGGGATGGTGCTTGGCGGGCTGATGCTGTTCGGCGTGCTGTTCGCCGTGAATTCGTCGCTGCATAGCTACCTGATCGTCAGCTATGCCAAGGAAGACGGGGTATCGCTGGATGTGGGCTTCTACTACATGTCCAACGCGCTAGGGCGGCTGGTCGGTACGCTGCTTTCCGGCTGGGTATTCCAGGCTTACGGGTTGGAGGCCTGCCTGTGGATCTCCACAGTATTTGTTCTGCTGGCAGCATTGATATCGAGTGCATTGCCAAGGCATGCCAGCGATTGCAATTGACCCACTCAGCGTGTGCCATAGAATCGCGTCCCCCGAAATCTGCTCTCCAGCACGACAAAGTCAGGGGGCCGCTCGGTAAAGCGGCCCCCATCGGCGGATACCTTGGCGTTCAACGTTCTCGATTCTATTCGCTCAACAACTGGATGATTGTCTTGCCCTTGGCGCGGCCTTCTGCGACCTGGCGGAAGGCGTCGTTTACCTCGTCCAGTGCGAACCGTTGCCGGTCCACCCGTATCGTCAGTTGCCCCGCATCTGCCAGCTCGGCCGCCTCGCGCAGGATTGCGCCATGGTGTTCGCGGCCCTGGCCCGTGAGCAACGGGGCCAGGGTGAACACCCCCGAATAAGTGGCGCTTCTGAACGAGAGCGGCGCAAGACGGTGCGGTTTGGGCATCTCCCTCTCGCCACAATGGCTTTTCAAAGCAGACGTTGAACGCGGCAGCGTGCTAAGCGTGCTTGACGATTACAAAGCCACGGCACTGCCCGTCAGCGCGGTGTTCAGCCGCGAGCGGCGACATTCGGCACGGGCGATGGCCTTCATCGACTTTCTGCGCGAGCACCTGCACGGTCTTGCGCAAGAGCCGTAGGCCTGCGTCAGTCGAGTACACAGGCGTGGGGCAACATCAACAAACAATCTGGACCTGCTCATTCGGACCGGCTTCGCAGTGATGAGAAACGCAGCCGTCTCAGCGCTTGAAATGTTCCCGGATAATGTCCGCGAGGCCAGAAACGGAACGACTGGCATCCTCGACCGTCTGCAACCGCACGGCGAACGCGGGCAGTGTCGGTAACCCACATTCGGCTGCAGCCAGGCTGATATCTTCAGGAACGAGACTTCGCAGCCATGGCGTAACCGCCAGCCCGTTGCGAACCATGGTCAACGTGGTATCGACCGACGCATTTTCAAATACCACCTTTGCCACGATACCTGCTTCGCCAAGACACCGGAAAACGGTGTCGCGAAAGGCGCAATTCGCCGTCAGGAAGCACAGAGCCAATGGGCGCCGTGCCGATGCGGTCTCGTTGCCCAGCCACACCAGCTGATCAACAGCCAGGCGTTCGCCCAACTCGACATCAACCGGGCCTTGGCTGAGCACCAGATCGAGTTCGCCCGTGGCGAACACCTGGTCGAGGTCCACGGACGAAGCACTGAAGATCTTTACCTCGGCCTTGGGGAAGGCATCACCGAACGCCTTCAGCACGGGAGCAAGCGGCGCGCCGGCCATATCGAACGGGAGCCCGAGACGCACCGGGGCGTCTGATTCCCTGGCCCCGACACTGGCGCAAAATGCATCATGCATCCGCAGCAGGCGACGAGCGTCAGGCAACAACGACCTCCCCTGCCAGGTCAGGCTACTGCCTTGAGTGTCACGCATCAGCAATGGGCAGCCGAGGAATGCCTCCAGCCGCTTTATTCGCTGGCTGACAGCCCCTTGTGTCAGGTGCAGCCCTACCGATGCAACACTCATGCTTCCGGTATCCGCCACTTCGACAAAGGCCCTGAGCAGCGCCAGATCAAGGGTGTGGTTCTTGTTCATGCCAGGCCATTAGCAGTGTTAATACCGGTATTGTAATTCGTCGCTACGCAAAAGCCACGCGCCGCTCTAGATTGCAAGCCTCAGACTGACTTGCAGAAGGGAGTACGCGCATGATCAACACGGTGGACAGCATCAACCTGCAACATGAACTGGATACGCTGACCGGATACTGGAAGCCCAAGGTCATCGGCCGCGTCAACAACCATTTCATCAAGATTGCGAAATTGAAAGGCGCGTTCGTCTGGCATGCCCATGAACATGAAGACGAAATGTTTACGGTGGTCTCTGGCACGCTTCGCATCGAGCTCGAAAGCCGCACCATTGTCCTGAACGCAGGAGAATTCTGCGTGATTCCAAAGCAAATGCGACACCGGCCGATTGCCGAGGAAGAATGTGCAGTCATGCTGATCGAAACGGATACCACCCTCCACACCGGCGCAGAGACTTCATCACTCACGGTTTCGATAGAGGAGCAGTTATATCCGGCGTAATTCAGTCAACCGCGGTTCACGCCTTCAGGCGCACCGCGCAAATCGCCGGTGCAGGGAGAAAGCCGCACAGGTTGACTGTGCGGCGGGTTCAGTCACTTTTTGATGATGTTGTGTTCCGGGCCGTACGGGAACTTGGTGATGTTTTCACTGCCGTGCTCATTGACGATCAGGATGTCGTGTTCACGGTATCCGCCAGCTCCCGGCAGGCCTTCGGGCAGCATGATCATCGGCTCGATCGACACCACCATACCCGGCTCGAGTACGGTGTCGATGTCCTCACGCAACTCCAGGCCTGCCTCGCGACCATAGTAATGGCTCAGCGTACCGAACGAGTGGCCGTAACCGAACGTACGGTATTGCAGCAGATCGTGCTCCAGGAAGATCTCGTTCAGCTGCAGGGCGATGTCGCTGCAACGCATGCCGGGCTTGACCAGTTCAAGGCCAGCCTCATGCACCTTGACGTTGACCTCCCACAGGCGCAGGTGCTCATCGGAACAGTGGTCCAGGAAAAGCGTACGCTCCAGTGCGGTGTAATAACCAGCGATCATCGGGAAGCAGTTGAGGCTGAGGATGTCGCCCTTGTTGACCTTGCGCGAGGTCACCGGGTTGTGGGCGCCGTCGGTATTGATGCCCGACTGGAACCAGGTCCAGGTATCCATCAGCTCGGAGTCCGGGTAGGTGCGGGCGATCTCACGCACCATCGCCTGGGTAGCGTGCAATGCCACTTCGTACTCAGGTACCTGGTCACGCAGGGCCTCGACCACCGCAGCGCCACCGATGTCGGCTACCCGGGCGCCCTGGCGGATGATCGCGTGTTCTTCAGCCGACTTGATCATGCGCATGCGCATGCACGGCGCGGCGATGTCCACCAGCTCGGCCTGCGGGTAACGGCAGGCCAGTTTGTCCCGGTTCATCAGGTTCAGGTGGTCGAACTCGATGCCGATGCGCCCGGCCTTCGGCAGTGCCTGCTGAATCGCGACAAAATAGTTATCACGCTGCCAGTCGGTGTAGATGATGTTGTCGGTACCGACCGTACGGCGCCATGGCTGGCCACCATCGATGTTGGCACTGATCGACACGACGGCTTCCTGAGTGACAACCAGTGCATAGGGGCGGCCAAACGAGCAGTACAGGAAGTCGCTGTAGTAGTTGATATTGTGGTAGGAGGTAAAGACCGCAGCATCGATATTGTTTTGTGCCAGGTAAGTGCGCAACTTGGACTGACGGTTGGCATATTCCTGTTGCGAGAACGTCGGTTTGACTTTTTCGCCGTTCTTGATCTGAATGGTTTTTGGCATTTGCATGTTTTTTATTCCTTGTAGTTAACAGCGGAGAAACTTGTTTATCGGTGCCACTGGTGACCATTCGACCAGATAAGCCGAATGGTTTTTTGCGCGAATCCGACCCGTAAATGACCAGATCCGTCGCCCTGCAAACGAGGCCAAACACTGCAAAGGCGACGCAGAATCCGAGGCGCCAGCGCAATCAACCGATAGTGAGGATTCAGTGGGGTCGGTGCGCGAACAAGCGCTCGAGAAGTTGCCGCGAAACGCCGATCAGCGTTGCCAGTTCGCTGACTCCAAGCAGGTGGGATGTAGACGGCGGGAACAAAGCCAGGGTCTTCTTGACTTGTTCCGAAACACTGGCCGGTGCATGCACACATTTGATCTGGCCGACAGGCAGGTCTGCGTGATCGTCAACGGTGGGCAACCACCACGTCATCTGTTTTGCCGCACAGCGCACCTTCGGCCCCGATACACGGTGGCGCAGGTGCGGGGTGCCTGTGCGTGAACGCATTTCATCACCCGGGCAGACAATGAGTATATCCAGCGGTTTTGCCTGGCTCAGTTCCACGGTGGCCGTGGAAATGCCGTTGCTGGCCTTCAACGGCCGGCCGCCAAGGCTGATGATCTGCCACTGGCATACTTCGCACCGGGCAACTTCATTGGCGATGCGCAACGGCTCCAATGCGGCGGCTAATGCATAGAAATCAAACCCTTCACTCAACAGGAAACCAATGCGCACTGTGCTTGCCAATGGCTGGCCCACTTCGGTCAATTGCTGCATGTACTACCTCCAACTTTACCCACGCAGCGTCTACTGCGAACAGTAATATTGTCCCGGTAGTTGCTTGGCCAGATATGTCAGATTTCGACCCCTAATTGCCAGACAGAATGGGCAAGCAAATCAGTTCGTCCGACATGAACGTTTTCGCCGCCCCTGAACTCGTGAATCAACGCATGCCGTGACCTACGGGATAGAGCCACGGCAGCTTTTGTCAATTTCAGGTCGGAAACTGACAATTCCAGCCGATGGCGATCTGATCAAATTGGGACATCTGCTACTGCTGCAAACCGGACGAGCTTTTGCAATTACAAGAACATAGAGAGACCACCCGATGAACGATAGCGTTGTAATTGGCGAACTCACCTGGCCCGAGTACGCCCGGCGTGTTGCATCCGGCAGCACGATATTCTTGCCTGTAGGCGCCCTGGAGCAACACGGCCACCACATGTGCATGGAAGTGGATGTACTGCTACCGACCGCGCTGTGCAAGGCCGTAGCGCGCAATGTCGACGGCCTGGTGCTCCCCGCATTGGCCTACGGCTACAAGTCGCAGCAAAAATCGGGCGGCGGAAACCACTTTCCCGGCACCACCAGCCTGGATGGCGCAACACTGACACATACCATCCAGGACATCATCAGGGAGCTGGCCCGGCACGGCGCGCGTCAGCTGGTGATGATGAACGGGCACTACGAGAACTCCATGTTCATCGTGGAAGGCATCGACCTGGCGCTGCGCGAACTCCGTTATGCCGGCATCACCAATTTCAAGGTCGTGGTCCTGTCCTACTGGGACTTCGTCAACGCGCCTGAGGTCATCCAGGAACTCTACCCTGACGGATTCCTCGGCTGGGACATTGAACACGGTGGCGTCTTCGAGACTTCGTTGATGCTGGCCCTGCACCCCGAGAAAGTCGACCTGGCCCGTGCCATCGATCATCCGCCAGCCACCTTCCCCCCCTACGATGTGTTCCCGATCATTGCCGAGCGCACGCCGGCGTGTGGAACCTTGTCATCGCCAAAAGGCGCCAGCCGCGAGAAAGGCGAACTGATTCTGCGTGTCTGCACCGAAGGCATCAGCAACGCTGTCCGCGAGGCATTCAGTTAAGCGCCGCAACACCGCATTGATCTACCAGAGCACGATTCGCATTAGCTGTTAACCCGCCATCTATAACAACAAGGGTAATGATAATGTCCAGCCATTCAACTCTGGCCCCCGGCCTCAAGCAGCGCCACGTCACCATGCTCTCGATAGCCGGCGCTATCGGTGCCGGCCTTTTCATCGGATCGGGGCATGCAATTGCAGCGGCCGGCCCAGCGGCCATCCTGGCCTACATCATGTCCGGCACACTGGTTGTGCTGGTCATGCGCATGCTCGGTGAAATGGCAGTTGCTTCCCCTGATACCGGTTCGTTTTCCACCTATGCCGAACGCGCAATGGGTCGTTCGGCCGGTTTTACCATTGGATGGTTGTACTGGTGGTTCTGGGTGCTGGTCATTCCCATCGAGGCAATTGCCGCAGCGGCAATCCTGCATGCCTGGTTCCCCGCGATCGAAACCTGGGAATTCGCACTGGCCGTTACTGCCCTGCTCACCTTGACCAACTTGTTCAGCGTTGCGCGCTACGGGGAGTTCGAGTTCTGGTTCGCCATGCTCAAGGTCATCGCCGTACTGGCCTTCATCGCCCTGGGTGCGCTGGCCCTGACCGGCGTGGTGCCAAACCTCAGCGTCAGTGGCGTGGCCAAGCTGAGCAACGACTTCGGCGGTTTCATGCCCAACGGCATGGCAGCGGTGATTGGCGCCATGCTGACCACGGTGTTCAGTTTCATGGGCACCGAAATCGTCACCATCGCCGCCGCAGAATCCAAGGACCCCTCCAGACAGATCACCCGCGCTACCAACTCGGTCGTGTGGCGCATGGGCATCTTCTACATCGTCTCGGTGTTCCTGATCGTCTCGATCGTGCCCTGGAACGACCCCATGCTGGTGCAGGTCGGCTCCTATCAGAGGGCCCTTGAGCTGATGAACATCCCTCACGCCAAGATGATCGTGGATGTCGTCGTGCTGATTGCCGTGGCCAGCTGCCTCAACTCGGCAATCTACACCGCATCGCGCATGGTCTACTCGCTGAGCAGACGTGGCGACGGCCCTGCCGTTCTCCAGCGCACCTCATCGGCCGGTGTGCCATTCGTCGCGGTCATGGCCAGCACCGCTGTAGGCTTCCTTACCACCGCGTTGAACTACTTTGCGCCGGACGAGGTGTTCTCCTTCCTGCTGGCGAGTTCCGGTGCCGTGGCACTGCTGGTCTACCTGGCCATCGCGGTATCGCAACTGATCCTGCGCAAGCAGATGGCTCGTCGAGGTGAGGTCATGGCCTTCAAGATGTGGTTGTTCCCCTGGCTGAGCTACTTGGTCGTCGCCTCCATCATCGGGATTCTGGCAATGATGCTGATCATGCCCGGCCACCGCATGGAAGTAATGACAACCGGCGCGCTGGCAATTGCCATCGTGTGCATGAGTTCGATCTTCTCGCCCAGGAAGCGCCCACTGCCCCGTGTCGCAACCAAATCGGCCTGAGGCTGGCTCAGCCGCTTCGCCCTGCGAAGGCTATGCGTTCGCAGGGTGTCGCCTTTTTGCGTCAAACTGAAAACAGGGGGCGAATATCGGCCAGTGCGCACCCTGTAGCCTGATTGCTGCGTGTAGTATGCCGCCGCAGGCTTGGAGCCCTTTTACACAAAAAATTGCCTGTATCGGGAGACAGGCGCTGAACACGTCATCTTGCATTGTAGGAGTCGTATTGATGGCTACGCCGAGATCCTCCCCGCTGGCCACGGGTTACCCTGTCGATGCCCCCACACCCAAGATCGTCGGGTTTCTGGTGATCCCCAATTTCACCACCATCGGGTTCGCCTCTGCGGTGGAGACCTTGCGCATGGCTAACCTTGCTGCGCGCAGGGCCATGTTCCAGACACTGATCATCGCCGCCGACATGGAGCCGGTGAGCGCCAGCAACGGCATGCGCATCCTGCCTGAATACACCATCAAGGATGCGCCCAAGCTGGACATGCTGTTTGTGGTAGGGCCAAACCCCATCGTCTCCGACCACAATACCCGCGCCATCCTGAACTGGCTGCGCAAGCTCGCCCATGACCAAGTGGCATTGGGTGGCATTTGCACGGGTAGCCATTTGTTGGCGCGTGCCAATCTGCTCACGGGTTACCGTTGCACCATCCACTGGGAAGATATCGAAGCGCTGAAAGAGCGCTTTCCCGGGATCATCATTTCCAGCCAGTTGTTTGAACTTGACCGTGACCGGTACACCAGCTCGGGTGGGGTGGCATCAATGGACATGTGCCTGCAACTGATCGCACGCGAACCCGGCGGGCGAGAGATTGCCGAACATGCGGCCGAATTGCTGTTGTGCGACCGCGTTCGCAGTTCGCAGGAACGCCAGCGCGTGCCCCTGCGACAGCGGCTAGGGACGTCCCAACCCAAGCTCAGCCAGGTAGTCAGCATCATGGAGGCCAATCTCGAAGACCCTGTGACCCTGGAGGAACTGGCGCAGTTGAACGACATCTCAGTTCGGCAGTTGGAGCGCCTGTTCCACAAGCACCTGCAAAGTACCCCTAGCCAGTACTACCTTGAATTACGCCTGTCGCGCGCCCGACAACTGTTACTGCACAGCGAATCGCAAGTACGGGATATCGCCCTTGCCTGTGGTTTCGTTTCGCCGGCGCATTTCTCCAAATGCTACAGCCGTTTCTTCGGCGTCTCTCCCATGGGTGAACGCAAGCAGGTTGCTGCGGCTCAGTGCTGATCATCGACGAGTGCAACGAAGCGTCGGTGAAACAGGGATCGCAAGTGACCGCTTTGAACCGTTAGCTGCCCTTGCCAAGGGCGGCTAACGGCCAAAGGCAAATATCGCTGAATCAGCCCTTCAGGCACTGAGCAGTGCTTCGAGCTCGCCCTTTTGATCGAGGCGTTTCAGATCATCAAAACCTCCCACATGGACACTCCCCACAAAGACCTGCGGCACGGTCCTGCGCCTGGATCGCAGCAGCATCTCGGCCAGATGGTTCGGCGAAGCCTCGATATCGATTTCCACGGCACTGACCCCCTTGTGCGCCAGCAGTCGCTTGGCGCTCACGCAGTAAGGGCAGTGTTGGGTGGTATAGATTGTCACCTGGTTCATGTCGGTTGCCCTCCTAGTGTGCCAACGGCGGGAAGTCGATATCGGTGGTGGCGATGTTGTTCAGGTAGTTGGTCAGGGTCAACAGCGTGACCTGTGCCACCACCTCCACGATCTTGCCATCGCTGAGACCAGCCTCGCGTGCTGCGGCGACCTGATCGTCATTCAATTGGCCGCGGCTTTCGGTGATCTGATGCGCCAGCGCGGCGACCGCGCTGAGCGTGCCACTACGCGCCTGGCTAATGGCCTCATCGCTCAAGCCGGCTTTGGCACCAAAAAAGCTGTGTGCGGCCAGGCAATAGTCGCAACCATTGATTTCCGAGGTGGCAAGCGCAACCACTTCACGCTCCGCGGCGCTCAGTGAGCTCTTGCCCAGAGCCTGGGCGAGGCCCAGGTATCCATTGAGAGCGGCTGGGGAGTGAGCCAGGGTCTTGAAGGCGTTGGGTATGAAACCAAGGCCTTTCTGAATGCCTTCAAGGGCAGTGCGCGAGCCAGCAGGGGCCTGGTCCAGCGAGAGAGCAGCGATACGAGTCATGGTAGTTTCTCCAGTAGGGTGATTAACCAGCTTGTCGATCAAGCCTGGAGTCAATACTAGGGAAGACGACTATCCTTTCGGCTTCAGATCGTCGAATCTATGCAACCGATCGTCCAAACCTGAGCGCCCCATGGACCGACTATCGACACTGCTCAAGCACTTCAACCTGCATGCGTCTACCTTCCACCACGGTGGTTTTTGTGGAACGACCCGCTTTCATGGGCAGCAAAGTTCCGGCCACGCGCACCTGCTTCGTTCGGGTCGCCTGACCTTCAGTGACAAACGTGGTCAGCTCATGGAGCTGGCGGAGCCAAGCCTGATACTTGCGGTACGTCCGCAGGAGCATCAGTTGCTGGCGATCGAAGCAGACGAAGCGGAGTTGGTGTGCGCCACCTTGCAGTTCGATGGTGGCGCCAACAATCCGCTGACCCAGGCCTTGCCGGACTTCATCATCAAGCCGTTGCGCGAATTGCAGGGCCTCGATGGCACCCTCGAATGGCTGTTCGAAGAAGCCTTCGGCGACGAGTGTGGACGGGATGTCATTCTCAATCGGCTGTTCGAGTTGATGGTGATTCAGCTACTTCGCCATCTGATCGCCAGCCGCAGCATTGCTTCGGGGATGATGGCCGGGCTGGCCAACGCACAGCTGTCCCGTGCGCTCGTGGGTATCCATAACGAGCCACAGCACAATTGGACCGTGGCAGAGTTGGCTGACCGCTCAGGCATGTCGCGCGCGAGCTTTGCTGCGCACTTTCGCGAGACCGTGGGCATCACCCCTGCCGATTACCTGGCGAACTGGCGAATCAGCCTTGCCCAGAAACGGCTGCGCGAAGGCCGCCCCATCGCCCTGATTGCCGATGAGGTCGGCTACGAAAGCCCGTCTGCGTTGGCCCGCACCTTTCGCCGCAAGGTGGGTGCAAGCCCGAGGGAGTGGCTACAGCAGAGCACGCATGATACCTAGCCGAGAGACAGCTGCGTCCAGCCCCCGGCGATGGGCCTGTAACGCGGGGATCAATCGTCGTAGCGATGTTTGTTGCGCCAGCCATAATGATGGCCACGGTCGTGGCGGTGACGGCGCCAGCCCCGGTCGTCGTCATCGTCGTCATAATCACGGTAGCGATGCCCGCTCTCGTCATCGTATTCCCGGCCCATGTGGTTGCCCAAGGCACCACCCACACCGCCACCGGCTGCTGCGCCGATCATGCTGCCAGTGGTGCCGCCCATCTTGCGACCCACCACGTTGCCGCCAGCTGCACCCAGTGCGCCGCCAATGGCCGCCTCGCCACGGCTGTGCTTGTCGGCACCCACCGCACCACCGGCCGCACCACCCAGGCCGGCGCCGATTGCCGAGCCGGTGCTGCCGCCGATCGACTGGCCGACTACCGAGCCCAATACTCCACCCAATGCGCCACCTATACCTGCTTCGGTATTGCCGCCTGCCGACGCAACGCCGCTCAGCAGGCCAAGTGACAACAACAGAATCGAGGAGTACTTCATTTGTGAAAGCCTCAGAGGGATACGGAGGCGATCCTGAGGCTCTGGACAGGGGCTTACAATGGAAATCCGACGAGTGACACGACTTGGAAAAATTCTCCAAGTTATTGTTTTCCCGATGGAAACTTAAGGGATTTTCGATAGTCACAGGCTGATTGCGAGAGGCCTTTCCAGTGATGGAGAGACCTTTTGAAGTTCTGATCGCGCTGGATGCTACCTGGAGCGGCCTTGTGTCGCGAAAGGGCTGCGGAAGCAGCCCCAGCAACTTATGCGTCTACGCAGAAACCCTGGGGCTGCTTCGCAGCCCTTTCGCGACACAAGGCCGCTCCTACACAGCGATAAGTCCTGCCCCTTCAGCCGTGCCTGTCCTCCAGACACACTACCTTTGTGCCCCAAAGCTTGCGTGACCCAAGCCACTGGATGAACAAGGTGACAAGTGCACCGAGCAAAGCCAGGGCCATGTCCTTTTGTGCATCCCAAGGGTCTTGCTGGGTCGCGACAAAGGCTTGTGCCTGGTCATCACCCAGGTATTGGCCACCTATCCACTCCAGCAGCTCGTACAGCGCCGATGTGGCGAGGACGAAGGAAACAGTACACAACGCCAACCAGCCGCCTCGCAACAGGGCCTGGCGCTGGAGCAGCTCCCTGATCGGCAGGACGAACAAAAGGCCGTAACTCAGATGCACCAGACGATCGAACTGGTTGCGCTGCCAGCCCATCCAGGCATTCAGAGAGTGGTCGGTAAGCGCACGCAGCCAAGCGTCATAGGGGACTTTGGCATAGGTAAAATGCGCTCCTAGTTCGTGAATCGCCAGCATCACCACGATTGCCAGGTAAGCATGCCGAGAAAAGCGCCAATAATGGCTGGTCGCAGCCAAGGTGAGCAGGAGTGCCAGCGGCAAAACGTTTTCGAGCCACCAATCCGCACGATCAACCGGCGCAACCCCCGAGGCAAGCATCAGCAACGTGGCCGATTTCAGCAAGCCCGCAGCTTGGCGTGGCGTGGCCGAAGGGGCAAAGCTTGTTTGCAATGCTGGATTCTTGTTCATGGTTTTACGCTCGGCTTGAGCACGGTTGAGCCTGGCAGGGCAACTAAAGTTTCCTCCGGTCGCCGGTTTCACCTGATGCCATGTCCCCCCAACGACAGTTCTTCATGATGTTGGTGGGGCCAGTAGCACTGAAAATTACCGATGGATGATTCCACCTGAACTTTACCTCCCTCCTTGGCTTCCCCTGCATAGACCATCCGGCCCCGCCTCTGCAGGAGATGAAACAATGAGAGCATTGACTTACCACGGAACCCAGGACGTCAGGGTCGACAATGTCCCCGACCCACTCATCCAGGACGAGGACGATATAATCCTCCGGGTCACCGCTACCGCCATCTGCGGCTCCGACCTGCACCTCTACCATGGCAAGATTCCACAGACCGAGCCGGGAGATATCTTCGGCCACGAGTTCATGGGGATCGTCGAGGAAACCGGCCGCGGGGTGACCAACCTGCAGGTCGGTGACCGCGTGGTGATTCCCTTCGTGATCGCCTGCGGCAACTGTTTCTTCTGCCAACTCGATCAGTTTGCCGCTTGCGAAACGACCAACACCGGCCGGGGTGCAATCATCAACAAGAAAGGCATCCCGCCAGGAGCGGCGCTATTCGGCTATAGCCATCTGTATGGCGGCGTACCCGGTGGCCAGGCGGATTTCGTGCGGGTGCCCAAGGCCAACGTCGGCCCGTTCAAGGTGCCTACCGACCTTCCGGACGACAAGGTGCTGTTCCTCTCGGATATCCTGCCCACAGCCTGGCAGGCCGTCACCAATGCGCAGGTCGGCCCAGGCTCGACAGTGGCCATCTACGGCGCCGGGCCGGTCGGCCTGCTGAGCGCAGCCTGCGCGCGCATGCTGGGCGCCCAGACGATCTTCATGGTCGACGACAATGACTACCGCCTGGCGTTTGCCCGCGATGCCTACGGCGTGGTGCCGATCAACTTCGAGCAGGATGACGACCCGGCCGACAGCATCATCCGCCTGACCCCCGGCATGCGCGGCGTGGACGCCGTCATCGATGCGGTCGGTTTCGAGGCCAAGGGCAGTACCACCGAAACGGTACTGACCACTCTGAAGATAGAGGGCAGCAGCGGCAAGGCGCTACGCCAGAGTATCGCCGCGGTGCGCCGGGGCGGCGTGGTCAGCGTGCCTGGGGTCTATGCGGGCTTTATCCACGCCTTCATGTTTGGTGATGCCTTCGACAAGGGCCTGACGTTCAAGATGGGCCAGACCCACGTGCAGAAGTTCCTTCCTGAACTGCTCGAACATATCGAGGCCGGGCGCCTGGAGCCGGAACTCATCGTCACCCATCGCCTGGCCCTGGAAGAAGCGGCTTTGGGTTACAGGCTGTTCGACCAGAAACAGGACGACTGCCGCAAGGTCATCCTCGTGCCGGGCGCTGCTGCCGGTACATTGGGACCTGACCATTAGCAGGGACCTGTGGGAGTGGCTTTAGCCGCGAACACCGGCGCAGCCGGTGCCATGCACCGCGTCGGATTCTTCGCGCCTAAAGCCGCTCCCACAGGTTACGCGGACCGCTTGCGAATTCAGTTCTTCCAGCCGACCCGATCAACGCTTGCGTTGCGTTTCCTCACGAGCTGTTTTCTGCGCAGTGGAATCATGGGACGTGCCAGTCGAACCATCAGGACGCTGCGCATCATTGTCCCGTTCCTCTTCACCTTGGGTTCCGCTGCGAGGTGCCTCCGATCCTTTCTTCATGTCCCCTCCTACCCCTTGCTGTGTTCAGGCGACGACGGCCCGGTACCGCGTTTGATCCCACGCGGCCCGAAAACGCCCCAGATAGCCAGGCCGACAACGGGCAGCACCAACAGCAACAGTGCCCACATCGCCTTCGTCATGTCGCTCTTGTCACTGCGGAAGACACTGACGATGGCCCACAGATCGAGCAACACGATGATCGCCGCAACAGCGATCCAGAAATACGTCACAGGCTCGGTCATGATCGCTTCTCCTCTGTTGTTCCGGCAGCAGCGCGAGGTCCGCACCGCCGCCCTCCTACCCAGAGGAAGCCGGCAAACGGAACAAAGTTCAGGAAGCTTTCCCCAGCATTGATGGGTGGCACCCAAGCAATGAACCAATCCCACAGGAAACACGTCCACAAGAAAACAACGCACGAGTGACCGGCCATGACGACCGACCCCGTACTCGAGGCCCTTGATTACCTCAAAGCCCACAAGCTGGTACTGACCACCGCAGAATCCTGCACGGCCGGTGCCATGGTTGCGCTGTTGGCAGCAGTGCCGGGGACCGGCGAGGTTCTGGAAAGCGGCTACGTGGTGTACTCGCCAAGCGCCAAGAAACGCCTGCTCGGCGTCAGCCCACAGACTATCGAACGCTACGGCCTGACCAGCGAGGCGGTAGCCTGGGAGATGGCCCTCGGCGCATTGAAAGACAGCGACGCCACCGTCGCCATCGCCAGCACGGGAGTCGCCGGGCCACAGCCGCAGGATGGCATCGCCCCGGGCACTGTGTGCTTTGCCTGGGCCTTTGCCGGCGAGCCTTTGGCGGTATTCACACGCAGCCAGCGCTTTTTTGGCGAGCGCGCGGATGTAATCCGCCAGGGCGCGCTGTACGGGTTGTCGCACCTGGCCCATTACCACCAACGCTGGCTGCGCGGTGAGCGCGCCTGAGGGGCAACGTAAGGGGCTGCGTGAGAGGCTGCGAGCATGGACGAAGACGAGCTGGCTTCAAGGCATTACCCCGTCGAGGATGACATGCGCATGCAGCAGCGGGTCTGGCGATTCGAACGGGTCGGATGGTACGCGCTGGTGCTGGTGGTGCTGCTGGGCCTGGCCGGGCTGTTCGGCAACGGTCCGCTCATACCTGACCCTGCGCAGCGAACATGTCGGCACTCTCGAAGGTGTTGTCAGCGCCGGCCCAGGCAGCGCAGTGCATTTTCATTCCGCAGGAGTGACCCTGCCTGGCCGGCGCAACCTGCACGGATTCCGGTGAGAGCCGCCTTTCGCGACAGCAGTACGCTGATCATCCGCTTTGAACCTTGGCGCGCGGCCCCTACTCCATCGAAGGCAATCGTGAATTTTTCAGCCCCGAAGAGGTGTCGCATGAACGCTATCGATTTGCTGATCCAGGACCATGAGCTGGTGAAGAAGCTGCTGGAGGAACTCTCCTCCACCACTGAGCGCGCGGTGAAAAAGCGCGCCGAGTTGCTCGAACGCATCAAGCAGGAGGTAAGCATCCATACCGCCCTGGAAGAAGAAATCCTGTACCCGGCCATCAAGCAGGCCGGCGGCAAGGAAGAAGCGAAGATGTACTACGAAGCCAAGGAGGAACACCGCACCGTGGACTCCCTGGTGCTGCCGGACCTGCTGCAAACCGAAACCGGCACCGTCGAGTTCGCCGGGCGGGTCAAAGTGATGAAGGAACTGCTGGAACACCATATCGAGGAAGAAGAAAGCGAGCTGTTTCCGACCGCCCGCAAGTTGCTGGGCAAGCAGCAACTGGATGAGCTCGGCCAGGCCATGGAAGCGCAGAAAAAACTGCTCAAGGGCGAACAGCGTGCTGCGTGATGGAAGCCTGGATCGACTTTCTTGAATGGCCTGCCATGGCCCTGACGGTACTTGCTGCGTGGTGCATCGGCTCACGGCGCCCAGGCCGGCGCAAGCTGGGTTTCTGCTGCTTCATTGCCAGCAACGTGCTGTGGGCCGCCTGGGGGTGGCAGGCGCAAGCCTGGGCGCTGATCATCCTGCAGGGTTGCCTGTGCGCCATGAACCTGCGGGGCTGGAAGAAAAACACTGCCGTGGAGTCGGGCTGAACGCCCGGACACATGCCAGAAAGCCCAACGGCGAGGAGCCAGACCATGATCGACCCCAACCAACCCGACCCGTACGTGGACGAAGTACCCCACAACCCGGGCGAGCCTGTGCCTGAACAGGAACAGGAACAGGAACAGGAACAGGAACAGGAACAGGAGAAGGAAGCACCCGACTGGCCCGAAGGCCAGGTGCCGCCAGAGGAGCAGTCCGACGGCTGAGGCTCACCTGGCGAGCGGCATTGCCTGCTTCGCCGGCAATGCCGCTCCACCAGTCACCCAATCCTATGGAAGGAGGCAAGTGTCTCATGAGTGATCGCATCATCGCCTTGTTCACCGATACCACACTGTTCGGAGTTTCCGTTCTTAATTTATTGCTGGCACTGACGGTAGCGCTGCTGACATTCGTCGTGGCGCGGGCGGCCATCAGTTTCATGCTGCATCGGGTCAGGCGCTGGTCCGAGCATGACGGCGCGCTATGCCAGGTGCTGGCCAAGGTGCTCGCCGGGACCAGCAATTTTCTGCTGTTCCTCGCCTCGCTGCTGGTGGGCCTGAGCATGCTCGACCTGCCCGAGCGCTGGCTGACCCGGGTCGGTAGCCTGTGGTTCGTGGTCGCGGCATTGCAGATCGGGCTGTGGGCCAACCGCGCCATCGGCCTGGGCCTGAGTCGCTACTTCGCCCGGCATCGCACCGACGGCTTGAACCAGGGCAGCGCGCTGGCCACGCTGTCGGCATGGGGTGCGCGGGTACTGTTGTGGTCAGTGGTGCTGCTGGCGATGCTGTCCAACCTGGGCGTGAACATCACCGCCTTCGTCGCCAGCCTGGGGGTAGGCGGTATCGCTGTTGCACTGGCCGTGCAGAACATCCTCGGCGACCTGTTCGCCTCGTTGTCCATCGCCGTCGACAAGCCGTTCGAGGTGGGCGATTTCATCGTCATCGGCCCGCTGGCCGGCACGGTGGAGCACGTGGGGCTGAAGACCACACGCATCCGCAGCCTGGGCGGCGAGCAGATCGTCATGGCCAATGCCAGCATGATCAGCAGCACCATCCAGAACTACAAGCGCCTGCAGGAACGACGGATCGTGTTCGAGTTCGGCCTGTCGTACGACACGCCAACCGAGGCCGTGAAAAAGGCACCCGCCATCGTCGAGGAAGCGATCAAGGCACAACAGCAGGTGCGCTTCGACCGTGCCCACCTGCGCGGCTTCGGCAAGGAGGCGCTGGAATTCGAGTGCGTGTATATCGTCAAGGACCCGGGCTACAACCTGTACATGGACATCCAGCAAGCGATCAATTTCCACCTGCTCGAGCGCTTCTCGAAGGTAGGTGCAAAATTCGCCGTACCGGTACGCGCGATCAAGGTCACGGCCTTGCCAGAAGAATCGAAGCGCGGGCCTCAAAGTATTCACGTGGGGTAACCCGCCCCCGTGCATGTCAGCGCTCCATGCATTCCGTCGATTTCACGGCACGCCCGTGGGTGATGCAGGCCGAACAGAAGGTGACCAACCCGCAACGGAGTATCGCCATGAAGATCATGAAGCCTCATTCGTTACTGCTCGTGCTGTGCCTGGGGCTCAGCGCACCTGTGGTGCTGGCAGCCACCGACCTGAACGATCAGCGTGCTCCTGGCACGCAGCCGCATGACAGTGGGCACATGAGCAACCAAGGCGGAGCGACCGGCTCCGGCACGCCTGCGGATGCCATGGGGACAGGTTCCGGCGGAACCGATGGCAATGACACTGACAATACCGGTGGCGATGGCACCACCGACCGATCCGGTAGTGACCGCAGTGGATCGGAACGCGGCACCGGGACGGGTAGCGGGACCGGAGGCTCTGGTGGTTCGGGCTCCAGCGGTGGTTCCGGTAGTTGAAGGTTCGCTCGAACTGCCCTATGGCCGGCGACGCGTGCCCAGCTCGATCCAGACGGGCGCATGGTCGCTGGCCTTGGGTTCGTTACGCACCCAGGCATCGACACCAGCCCGCTTCAGGTAGGGCGCGAGCTCGGGGTTGAGCAGCAGGTGGTCGATACGTAAACCGGCGTTGCGTGCCCAGTGGTTGCGGAAATAATCCCAGAAGGTGTAAATGCGCTCGTCCGGATACAGATGGCGAATGGCGTCGACCCAGCCTTGATTCAGCAGTTTCTGGTAGCACGCACGTGATTCGGGCTGCAGCAGCGCGTCCTTCATCCAGGAGCGCGTGTCGTAGATATCCATATCGGTTGGCACCACATTGAAATCGCCCGCCAGCACCGCGGGATGGCCACCGTCATGCAGCCCTTTGACATGCTCGATCAGGCCCTCGAACCAGCGGAGCTTGTAATCGAATTTCGGCCCCGGTTGCGGGTTGCCGTTCGGCAGGTACAGGCAAGCCACCAGCACCCCGTGCACCGCGGCTTCGAGGTAGCGGCTCTGGTTGTCGTCCTCCATGCCAGGCAGGCCACGCCGTACTTCCAGTGGTTCGCTGCCTCGCGACAGAATGGCCACACCGTTCCACGAAGGCTGCCCTTGATAGAGGCTGCCGTACCCCGCCGCTTCCAGCGCCTGGTGAGGAAACTGCTGATCCGCCGCCTTGAGCTCCTGCAGGCAGGCAATGTCAGGCCTTTCCCGCTCCAGCCAGGCCAGCAGTGCCGGCAGTCGGCTACGAATGCCGTTGATGTTGAACGTGGCAATCTTAAGCGCTTTCATGCGTCGGGGTCGCTCACATGGGCCTGCACGGCATCTTCCAGGGCGCGCACATGGGCGTCATCGGCCAATGCCTTGAGTGCCAGCCAGTCGTCCCAGTCGATGGCACCATCGTCACGCAGCGCCTCGGCCGTGCGTAGCAGTTCATGGTGGTAGGCATCCGGCGACTCACGGCGGTAACTGATGTCGTCGTATTGGGCGTACCAGGCTTCGAGCTCGGGGATGCTGCGTTCAATGCTCATGATGGAGCCCTCACGGTGTCCTTTGCATTAAGAGCCCCACCATTGGGCGACGTTCAAATTCAATGCCGCCAGTCGAACCGCCCAGAGGCTGCGCATGAAACGAGCTCGCCGCGAACCAGGTTTCCCGGTTCGCGGCGCAACCGAAGCGTTACTCAGGCAATCAGGTAGGAATGCCTGCCAGTCGCCAGACAGGCGCTGGAGCTGGTTCGGCCTGGCTGCGTTTGCGTGCCCACTGGGTCAGGGCAGCCATCATGGCAAAGCCCAGCAGGATCAGTACCGGATAGGCCAGCAGCAACTCGGTCAGCGAGTATTTCCAGGCCAGTGGGCGGCCAACACCCAGCATCGCCGCATACAGCCAGGACACACCCGACAGTGCGCCGGAGAACAGTGCGAACATCCGCACGCCAAAATTAAGGTCCAGCAAGTTGCCTGCTTTGAGCAGGGCAGGCAATACATAACGATGCAACAGCATGCCATTGAAGGTCAGCAACATGACAATAATGACCTTCGCTTGAAGTTTAGGATTGGCAAAATAGTTCATACCTTTATCAAGGTAGTCAATTCCAATCACTGCGGCACCCGTGAACCACAAGAATATCAGGGCATTGGCCACGGACTTCTGCAAGCTCGTCATATGCTTACTGTCATGCCCAGTTTCTTTATGACCCTTCAACAAGTTCCTGACCATCTCGGCGTCACTGGCGAATACCATGCCGATGGCAATGCAACAGGCCAATAAATGGACGTAAATAACAGACAACCGCACCAGCTCCATGGATTCTTTCTGCCCGAACAGGCTAATAATTGTATTAATCTCCACGACATTTTCTCCACGCAATGCGTTAGCGCTAGATGGCTTTGAAATAGGTGTGCGAACGATTTAATCGCAACGACAGAGCCAAATTCTAATCGTTAAATGAAAAAGCAGATTGTCACTCAATATACGCGGTGGCTCACCCGAAGAGCCTCGGTTGGGCATGGCAATACTCCACTATTCAGGAATAAAAAAGCCCCATGAGCATCCCTGCAATGCCGATGAGGTTGATCGTCCATAAGTTCTGGGGAAAGGCGCGAGGTGCAATCACATTGAACGCACCTGCTGGCAAATAGGAGTCAGTGTCATCCAAATCGTTCATTTCTCGAGCAAAACGACCGACAGGCGGCACACTAAATCAAGTTAGTTAGTTTGCTAAGTTGTTGTAATTTGACCGAATGGAAAGTTTTACCAACAACTGGATCCAAACTTAGCAAGTGTCTTTGGACGCTCTATCCTGCTGTTTCGCAGTTATCGCTTTGCAGGTGACCGTGCCTGAAGTGCCATCAGTCAGGCCCGGCAAGCTACATTCCGATCATCACGGGCGGTCGGAAGGAAGCGTGCGAGACATCGTGAATCTGGACCCGCACAACGCCTTCACATTTGAGGGTGCAGATGCCGCGCCTGCCCTGCTCCGCCTCGTTCAGCTCGATCAGTTCGTTCAGAGGCACAACAGGCCCATGGCATGCTAAATACTATGTGCATGCACCTTATCAAGGAGCCTGCAATGATCGCGGTTCGCGAAGCCTGGAACGCCGGCCTGTTCAAGCGTGAACACTGGATGCGCAACCTTGTCTCCGGCCTCATCGTCGGGGTTGTTGCGCTGCCCCTCGCCATGGCCTTCGCCATCGCTTCCGGGGTCAAGCCGGAGCAAGGCATCTACACGGCGATCATAGGCGGGCTGCTGGTTTCCTTGCTGGGCGGCAGTCGATTGCAGATCGCCGGACCAACCGGGGCCTTCATCGTGATCCTCGCAGGGGTGACGGCGAAGTACGGAGTGGAAGGCCTTCAACTGGCCACGATGATGGCTGGCGCCATACTGCTGGTGCTTGGCATTACCCGCCTGGGTGCAGTCATCAAGTTCATTCCCGACCCGGTGATCGTAGGTTTCACCGCCGGCATCGGCATCATCATCTGGGTTGGGCAATGGCGTGACTTCTTCGGCCTGCCCGTAATCGAAGGTGGGCACTTCCACGAAAAACTGTGGCATCTGTTGCTAGCCCTGCCGGACCTCCACATTGCCACGACGCTGCTCGCGACATGCAGCCTTGCTTTGCTGATCCTGGCACCAAGGCTGCCCGTGCTGAAACGCCTGCCCGGGCCACTGGTAGCCATGGTGTTCGCGACGCTCGTCCAATCCCTGTTCCATTTTGACGGTGTGGCTACCATCGGCACCGCCTTCGGGGCGATCCCACAAGGTTTGCCGTCACTGACCTGGCCCGAAGTCTCCCTGGCGCGGGTGATCGAACTGATCGGGCCAGCATTTGCGATCGCCATGCTGGGGGCCATCGAATCATTGCTCTCGGCTGTCGTCGCCGACGGCATGGCAGGGACCAGGCACGACTCGAACCAGGAATTGATCGGCCAAGGGGTCGCCAACCTGGTAGTGCCGCTGTTCGGGGGCTTTGCCGCCACAGGTGCCATTGCCCGGACAGCGACCAACATCCGCAATGGTGCTACCGGGCCGTTGGCCGGCATCATCCATGCGCTGACACTGGTACTGATCATTCTGTTCCTGGCGCCACTGGCGTCGAACATTCCACTCTGCGCACTGGCAGCGATCCTGTTCGTCGTCGCCTACAACATGAGCGAGCTGAAGCATTTCAAGCGCATGCTGCAGCGCGCACCGCGAGCCGACATCGCCATCCTGCTCGTCACCTTCACCTTGACGGTGTTCAGCGACCTGGTGATCGCCGTGAATATCGGCGTCATCCTCGCCATGCTTCAGTTCATGCGCCGCATGGCATCGTCCGTCGAAGTCCAGCAGGTGGTCGAAGAGGAACTGGCCAATGAACTGCACAGCAACGGCCAGAAATCGCTGCCCCCCGGCGTGCTGGTGTACACCATCGAAGGCCCGCTGTTCTTTGGCGCCGCTGAAACCTTCGAGCGCGCCCTGTCACAAACGCATACCGACCCTGAACTGCTGGTAATTTGCCTGAAGCGGGTGCCCTTCATGGATATCACCGGGCTGCAGACCCTGGAGGAAGTGATCCAGCAACTGCATGAACGCCAGATCGTGGTGAAACTGTGCGAAGCCAACGGCAAGGTGCTTGGCAAGCTCGAAAAGGCCGGAATCTTGCGCCTGCTTGGCCCCGGGCACTATCACCAAATGCTCGGTACCGCCCTGCTGGAGGCAAAGGCACCAGCGGCACACAACTGACTTGTGATCCACCAGCAGTACAGCGGCGTTATTCTTGTCCAGTCGCTTGTATTGAAAGGCCATACAGAGTCCCATTTCAGGAACAGCCACCTGGCACTGCGCGGCCCCCCCCTGTAGGAGCAGCCTTGTGCTGCGAAGAGGCCGGTACAAGCAACAGATATGCATAATCAGTACGGGCCTCTTCGCAGCACAAGGCTGCTCCTACAGAGGTACGCGCAAGGCCATGGGGTTGAGGCTTCAGCCCAGCAACTGGCTCAACACCGCACGCAACTTCCCCGGTTTGACGGGCTTGTTCAGCAACGGCGCACCGAGCTTGTTCAAGGAGCGTCGGCACTGATCGCTGCGGTCGGCAGTGATGATCACCGCGGGAATGGCGGCGCCGAAATGTTCACGCAAATGCCTGACCACCTCGCAGCCGACGACACCGTGGTCCAGGTGAAAATCCGCCAGGATCAATTCCGGTGCCCGCCCCTGCAAGGCCAGCAAGGCCCCGGCCTGGTCGGTCGCGGTAACCACTTCGCAGCCCCACTGCCCGAGCAGCGCGCCCATGCTCTCGAGGATGCTCACTTCGTTGTCCAGTACCAGCAGGCGGCGGCCCGGCAACGGGTTGCCGGCGCCAGGCTGCGGCGCGGCCTGGTGGATAGGCAGCGGCATGGCTTCGCCGATCGGCACGTCGATACTGAACATCGAGCCACGCCCCGGCCATGAACGCACCTCGACGCGATAGCCGAGGATCTTGGCGATCCGCTCGACGATCGCCAGCCCCAGCCCCACACCCTTGCGATCGGCGGCACGGCCTACGTCAAGTTGGTTGAACTCGAGGAAAATGGCCTGCAGCCGATCGGCCGCGATGCCCCGCCCGGTATCCCACACCTCCAGGCGCAAGTGATCGCCGCGGCGCCTGGCGCCCAGCAGAATCCTGCCCTCATCGGTATAACGGCAGGCGTTGCTGAGAAAGTTGCGCAGGATACGCGTCATCAGCCGCAGGTCGGTGCTGATGGCGTAGTCGGCAATGCGCGCACGCAACTTCAGGCCTGCCGCATCGGCCACCGTGCGGAACTCCGAGACCAGTGGCCCGAACAGCTCGTCGAGGCGGTACAGCGCCACGTCCGGCTTGACCGCCGCCTGGTCGAGCCGGGAAATGTCCAGCAGGTCGGTCAGCAGGTCTTCAGCGCCCTCCAGCGCCTGATGGGTACGCTCCACCAGCACTTTTTCCGCTTCTGGCAGCGGTCTTTCGCGCAAGGTCGAGATCAGCAGCCGCGCGGCATTCAGCGGTTGCAGCAGATCATGGCTGGCGGCAGCGAGGTACTTGTCCTTGCTGCGGTTGGCGGTTTCCGCGGCGTCGCGGGCATCGCGCAGGGCGCGGGCGATCTGTTTGCGCTCGGCGATCTGCTGTTGCAGGTTGCGGTTGGCCTCCAGCAGCTCATCGGTACGGGCAGCCACCCGTTGCTCGAGCTCGTCATTCAGTTGCTGCAGGCGCTGCTGGGCCAGCTTGCGTTCGGTGATGTCGGCGACAAACCCTTCCACCAGCCCTTCCTGACCTGGCTTGAGCAACAGGTTCATCAACACATCGAGGTGGCTGCCGTCCTTGCGCCGCAAGCGGGTTTCATAACCGTGCAGGCTGCGTTCACGGGCGAGGGTCGCGGTGATGGCGTGCAACTCTTCGGCCCCGCCAACAAACAGGTTGGCGGCAAGGTCCGTCAGCGGAAACAGCAACGCTTGCGGGTTGTCGTAACCCAGCATGCGTGCCAACGCCGGGTTGGCGGCACGCATGCCGTCTTGCAGGCTGGCCTGGAAAATCCCGTGCACGGCGTTTTCGAACAGCCACTTGTAGCGGTTGCGTTCGGCCTCCAGTTCGTCCAGGCGCGCAGCCAGCTCCGGGTAATGGCTCTTGCGCGCCGAGTGGTCACCCAGCCCCAGCAGCCCGGCCAGCGCCCGTTGCTGCTCGTCAGAGGGCCTCGCCATAGACCACCTCGACATCACGCTGGCTCGACGCACGCGGGTTGGTGAGGATGCACGGGTCGTCCATCGCATGTTGCGACAGGAACGGGATATCGGCCGTGCGCACGCCGTGCAGGCCCAGGGTTTCATGGAAGCCGATGGCACGCTTGAGCGCGATCAGGTGCTCCACCAGGCGTGCGCAGATCTGCCGGTGGTTGAGGCCGCGGCAGTCGATACCCAGCACTTCGGCAATCACCTTGAAACGCTCCGGTGCCGAGCTGTAGTTGAACGCCACCACGTGTTCCACCAGCACCGCATTGCACAGGCCATGCGGCAGGTCGAGGAACCCGCCCAGGCTGTGCGACATGGCGTGGACCGCACCCAGAATCGCATTGGAAAACGCCAGCCCTGCCTGCATGCTGCCCAGCATGATCTTCTCGCGCAGGGCGATATCGGTGGGGTTGGCGATCATCTCCACCAGGTTGCCATTGATCAGGCGCATGGCTTCCAGCGCATGGGGGTCGGTCAGCGGGCCGTGGCCGGTGGAAACGAAGGCTTCGATGGCATGCACCAGCGCATCGATACCGGTGCAGGCCGACAGGAACGGGTCCATGCTCAGGGTGGTTTGCGGGTCGATCAGCGACACGTCCGGCACCACCGCCTTGCTGACGATGGAGAACTTCATGCGCTCCTGCTGGTTGGAAATGATCACGAACTGCGACACGTCCGCCGAGGTGCCGGCCGTGGTCGGGATCAGGATCAGCGGCGGGCTGGGCACACGGATCATGTCCACGCCTTCGAATTCGAGGATGCTGCGCCCGTGGGCGACCACGATGCCGATGGCCTTGCCGCAATCCATCGGGCTGCCGCCGCCGACCGCGACGATCACATCACAGTGGTTCTGCCGGTAGATCTCGGCGCCAAGCATCACCTCTTCCACACGCGGGTTGGGCGATACGGCGCTGTACAGGCAGTAGTCGATGCCCTGGGCCTGCAGGCTGGCCTCCACGTCCGCCACCCAACCGGCGGCAATCACACCGGGGTCGCTGACCACCAGCACCTTGCGCGCACCGAAGGTCTTGGCGTAATTGGCAACATTATGCCGGCAGCCGGCACCAAAGATGATCTCGGGCGAAACGAACTTGCGAAGCGGGCTGAAACTCTGGCTCATCGGGAAGCCTGTTCTTATTGTTCTGGAAGGTAACCGCCAGCGTAAAGCATCCCGCAGCGAAAGCAACCAGACCAAAGCCTGGCCAGGGCTCATTCGATCCAGTACTTGGCACGGGCCACCTCCAGGAACGCCAGGATGTCCTCGTCCAGCCCCGGCACCCCGGGGAAGCGCTGTGCAAGGCGGTCGATGACCGCCGCCACGCTGCGCCGGCCGTCCAGCAACTCGAGCACCCAGCCGGCACTGGCATTGAGTTCGATGGTGCCCTCCGGGTACAGCAGCACATGGCAGGCCCGGCAGGGCTCCCAGCGCAGGCGGAAGCCCTTGCGCAAGGCCAGGGCTTGTTCGCGATCGATCAGGTTCACAACGGGCATGCTCAATGAAGAACCGGCCATCGCGCTGATGGCCGGACAGGCATCAACGATTGGCGAAGTACATCGTCACTTCGAAGCCGATGCGCAGGTCGGTAAAGGCGGGTTTAGTCCACATGGGGCATTCCTCTTCTTGGTGCCGGGCGATTCCGGTAGAGGCATTAATGCACGAGGGGCGACGGGGCCGAATGCTACTTTGGGACAGGTTTGCGGGGTGCGTTGGTAGGGGTAACACGGAGCTGCTGTGGATTTGTGCATGGCATTGCCGGCCTCTTCGCGGGCTCGCCCGCTCCCACAGGGATTGCGCGAGATCCATGGCCTGCGCTGTCCCTGTAGGAGCTGGCTTGCCTGCGATGGGCTGCAAGGCAGCCCCCGAGGCCATCCCAGGTTTTAGAAGAAGCCCAACGGGTTGATGTCGTAGCTCACCAGCAGGTTCTTGGTCTGCTGGTAGTGATCGAGCATCATCTTGTGCGTCTCGCGGCCCACCCCGGACTTCTTGTAGCCACCGAACGCGGCATGCGCCGGGTACAGGTGGTAGCAGTTGGTCCACACGCGCCCGGCCTTGATCCCGCGGCCCATGCGGTAGGCACGGTTGATGTCACGGGTCCACAGCCCCGCGCCCAGGCCAAACTCGCTGTCGTTGGCGATCGCCAGGGCTTCGGCTTCGTCCTTGAAGGTGGTCACGCCCACCACCGGGCCGAAGATCTCCTCCTGGAACACGCGCATCTTGTTGTTGCCCTTGAGCAGGGTCGGCTGGATGTAGTAACCGCTGGCCAGGTCGCCGTCGAGCCGCTCGGCAGCGCCACCGGTGAGCAGCTGCGCGCCCTCCTCCCGGGCAATCTGCAAGTAGGAAAGAATCTTGTCGTATTGCTGCTCCGAGGCCTGGGCGCCGACCATGGTCGCGGTGTCTAGCGGGTTGCCACGGGTGATCTTGGCGATCTTCTTCATCACCTCGGCCATGAACGGCTCGTAGATCGATTCCTGGATCAGCGCCCGCGACGGGCAGGTGCACACTTCACCCTGGTTGAAGAACGCCAGCACCAGGCCTTCGGCTGCCTTTTCGATGAACGCGGGCTCGGCCTGCATGATGTCTTCGAAGAAGATGTTCGGCGACTTGCCGCCCAGTTCGACGGTGGACGGGATGATGTTCTCGGCCGCGCACTTCATGATGTGCGAGCCCACCGGGGTGGAACCGGTGAAGGCGATCTTGGCGATGCGCTTGCTGGTGGCCAGGGCCTCACCGGCTTCGCGGCCAAAGCCCTGGACGATGTTCAGCACGCCTGCTGGCAGCAGGTCGGCGATCAGCTCGGCGAAAATGGTGATCGACAACGGCGTCTGCTCCGCCGGTTTGAGCACCACGCAGTTGCCGGCTGCCAGCGCCGGGGCGAGTTTCCAGGCGGCCATCAGCAGCGGGAAGTTCCATGGAATGATCTGCCCGACCACGCCCAATGGCTCGTGGATGTGGTAGGCCACGGTGCCCTCGTTGATTTCGGCGGCGCCGCCTTCCTGGGCACGGATGCAGCCGGCGAAGTAGCGGAAGTGGTCCGCCGCCAGCGGCACGTCGGCGTTGAGGGTTTCGCGCACGGCCTTGCCGTTGTCCCAGCTCTCGGTAACGGCCAGTACTTCGAGATTCTGTTCGATGCGGTCGGCGATCTTCAGCAGTACCAGGGCGCGGTCCTGCACCGAGGTCTTGCCCCAGGCCTCGGCAGCGGCATGCGCGGCGTCCAGGGCCTGCTCGATGTCCTGGGCGCCGGAGCGCGGGAACTCGGCAATCGGCTGGCCATTGACCGGCGAGCTGTTGGTGAAGTACTGGCCGCCCAGCGGCGGCACGAATTCGCCGTTGATGAAATTGCCGTAGCGTGGCTTGAAGGACACGATGGCGCCTGGGGTTCCGGGTTGTGCGTAGATCATGCTGAGCCTCTGTGGGTCGATGCCTGTCCAGCGACAGGCGATGAGCCGATGGTAAAAAGCCCCGCCTGCCGGGCGAATGCATCGTTGGCAGCGGGGCTCTCGTCATTTGGTAGTAGGGCCGCTTGCCACAGGGTCCCTGGCAGCAAGCGGCAGGTTGTCGGCTTAGCGACTGGCGCTTGCCGTTTGCAGTTGCTTGGGCAGCTTGAAGGTCCAGAGCATGCCGCCCTGGTTGAAGTCCTTGACCCGCTTGGCCACTTCACCGCCCCACAGCGGCACCGCGCCGCCCCAACCGGAAACCACCGAAACGTACTGCTCGCCGTCCATTTCCCAGGTCACTGGCGAACCGAGCACGCCGGAACCGGTCTGGAACTCCCAGACCTTGTCGCCGGTCTTGGCGTTGAAGGCCTGCAGGAAGCCTTCCGGCGTGCCGGTGAACACCAGGTTGCCCTTGGTGGTCAGCACCCCGCCCCACAGCGGCGCATAGTTCTTGTGGCGCCACACTTCCTTGCCGCTGACCGGGTCGATGGCGCGCAACACGCCAATGTAGTCTTCGTTGAGCGGCTTGATGGTGAAGCCGGCACCGAGGAACGCCGCGCCCTTCTTGTAGGCGATGCCTTCGTTCCAGATGTCCATGCCCCACTCGTTGGACGGCACATAGAACAGCCCGGTGTCCTTGTTGTAGGCCATCGGCATCCAGTTCTTGGCCCCGAGGAACGCCGGGGCGACGAACACCGAGCTGCCCTTGGCCTCGCTACCCGGCGCCCCCGGCCGGCTGGCCTCGTTGTAGATTGGCCGGCCGTCCTTGTCCAGGCCGGTGGCCCAGGTGATCTTGTCGACGAAGGGGAAGCCGCGGATGAACTTGCCGTTGGTGCGGTCCAGCACGTAGAAGAAGCCGTTGCGGTCAGCGGTAGCGGCGGCCTTGACCTCCTTGCCGCCGTCCTTGTAGTTGAACGAGATCAGCTCGTTGACGCCGTCGAAATCCCAGCCGTCATGCGGCGTGCTCTGGAAGTGCCACTTGATGGTGCCATCGTCGGGGTTCAGGGCCAGGCGCGAAGAGGAATACAGGTTTTCGCCCGGGCGCAGGTGCGAGTTCCACGGCGCCGGGTTGCCGGTGCCGAACAGGATCAGGTTGGTTTCCGGGTCGTAGTAGCCGCCCAGCCAAGGCGCCGCACCACCGGTCTTCCACAGGTCGCCGGGCCAGGTCTTGCCCGCCTCGCCGCCAGAAATGCCGTTTTCGATCGCCTTGCCGTCCTTGTACACGTAGCCCATGTGCCCTTCCACGGTCGGGCGCATCCACAGCAGCTCGCCGTTTTCCGGGTTGTAGGCCTGGATCTTGCCCACCACGCCAAACTCGCCGCCGGCGACGCCGGTGATCAGCTTGCCGTTGACGATCATCGGCGCGGCGCTGATGGAGTAGCCTTCCTTGTGGTCGGCCACTTTCTTGCTCCATACCACCTTGCCGGTGTCCTTGTTCAGCGCCACCAGCTTGGCATCGAGGGTGCCGAAGAACACCAGGTTGCCGTACAGCGCCACGCCGCGGTTGATCACGTCGCAGCACGGGCGGATGTCATCGGGCAGGCGCGCATCGTATTGCCACAGTTTCTTGCCGGTACGGGCGTCCACGGCGAACACCCGTGAGTAGGAGCCGGTCAGGTACATCACCCCGTCCTTGACCAGCGGCTGGGCCTGCTGGCCGCGCTGCTTCTCACCACCGAAGGAAAATGCCCAGACCGGCCGCAGGTCCTTGACGTTGTCGGTATTGAGCAGGTTCAGCGGGCTGTAGCGCTGGCCCTGCACGCCCAGGCCATTGGTCACGATCTGCTGCGGGTTCTTCGGGTCCTGGAGAATTTCTTCATTGCTGACAGCGGCGTGGGCTGCACCGGCAAGCAGCATGGCGCTGAGCACCAGGCTCAAGGCGAACACGGGACGACGTGTGGATCGGGTCATGACGGCTACCTTTGGTTTTTTTGTTGTATCCGGGAAAACTTCCCGGTGTGTCGGGAATTCTTGGTCCCGACCTGCTTGCCAACAATTGCCCGCAGTGCTGAGTTTTCTAGTTCCTTGGTAGCAGTGAACTTGCGCGGTCCCACAGGGGGCCGTGTTACACCCTCAGATAGGGGGCTTGGCGTCGACACGCCGCAGCTGCTGGCGTTCGTAACGGGGGTACAAGTGGCTGACACTGCGAATCAGCTCGTAACGGGTCAGGCTGATAGCAGCAAACCGTTCGGGTATGGGGCTGCGGATCATCTCGGCCATGTCATCGCCACGCGCCGCGCCGTCGCGCATCAGCCCGTCCAGCCAGCCCAGGTAATCACGCATCTGGGCAAACGGCCGGGCATCGCTGGCCAGCGGGCCATGACCAGGCACCAGCTGCTTCCAGGGCAGCGCTTGCAAGGTGTCCAGGTCCTTCAGCCACACCTCCAGCCCCGGGCTGTTGGGCGTGGTCAATGCGCGCTCGTAGAACACCAGGTCGCCGGCGAACAGCACACCGGTGCTTTCATCCAGAATCGCCAGGTCGGCACCGGTGTGCCCGCCCAGCGCCAGCAGCCGCAGGCGGTGCCCACCCACCTCGTGAATACCTGGCTCCAGCACACGGGTCGGCAGCACCACCTCGGTACCGCGCATCCAGTCGCCAACCAGGCGGTACATGTTCTCGGCCATGGCCTCCCCCTGCTGGCGCAACAGCTCGCCGGTACCGGCCAGGGCGCCGATGGGCACATCGGCAAAGGCCTGGTTGCCCAGCACATGGTCGGGGTGATGATGGGTCAGCAGCACTTCGACCACCGGCTTGTCGGTGGTGGCGGCAATGGCCTGGCGCAATGCTTCGCCGTAGCGTTTCGACGGCCCGCTGTCGATAACCACCACCCCGTTGTCGGTGACGATGAACGCGGTGTTGACGATATTGCCGCCGTTATCCTTGGCGAAATTGTCGGTGCTGCCCTCCAGCAGCCAGGTGCCTTCGGCGATCTGCCGGGGCTTGAGCCGATAGTCCAGGTCTGCCCAGGCCGGCAGGCCCAGGCACAGTAGCAACAGCAGAATGCAACGCATGACGGGCGCCTCTGGTCAGGGATGGAGTCGGGCAACGCGTTCAGGGCACTGCCGCCTCGAACTGGTTGCCGCTGTTGTCCTGCAACACCAACCGGGTCGGCCCGGGACCCTGGATGTCGAAGCCCAGGTTGGGGTTTTCGCTGACCGCCGGGTACAGTTCCAGGCTGGCCAGGCGCTGGCCGTCCGCGCCTTGCAACTCGGCATGGTTGAGGAAGAATTCGGGAATGCCGCTGACCAGGCCGTTGTCCATGGGGTGAGCCACCTGCAGGCGCAAGCGGCTGCTGTCGCCGCGCGGGTAGCGCCCGCCCAGGACTTCACCGAGGTGTTCCTCCCAGCCGGGCTGAGTGCGTACCACGCTGGGCGCGGTACAACCGCCGCCGGCAGCATCGATCAGGGTCGAGCCGACATGCCACAGGCCGTCGCGGGTCAGCACCGCGGCACGCAGCGGTGTGGCCTGTTCGACGCGGATGCGGATCGACAACCAGGGCAGCACGCGCTCGCCAGGCTGGAAGTCGACGATACGCGGCAGCGGGTTGAGTTCGGCCCAGGCAATGATCCGCACCACTTCGCCGCTGAACGCCCGAGCGTCGATCTCCAACGGCACCTGGCGTGCGTCCTCGGCAAAGGGTGGCGCCAGCAGCTTGACCCGATCATCGAACACGAATGCGGCCTGGCCCAGCAGCTGCTTGTGGTAGAAGTCCCACATCACCGACGGCACCGGGTCCTTGTGGTTACTCGGCTCGCTGGCCTGGGACTGTGCGGCCCAGGGCATCCAGCAGGCCAGCAGGAAAGTCGCTCGCCAGTTCATCGCCCACTCCTTGATGAAACAGTTATCCGTTGAGCCAGCATGATCCCTGTGGGAGCGGGCATGCCCGCGAAGCAGGCGGCGCGGTGGATGGCACGGGCTTCGCCCGTGTTCGCGGCGGTTCGACGCCTCGACAAGCCCGCTACCACAGGGGTCGCACCAGCGCTACTGATACATTTCCGGCACCTGGTAACGCAGGCCATAACTGGCATAAATCGCCTTCATCCGCCCATCACGAATCAGCGTCTCAAGCGCTTCCTCCACCGCATAGGCCAGCTGCCGGTTGCTTTCATGCACCGCCATGCCGATCTCCCAGGCCTGCTTGCCAAGGTTCGGGTAGGCGTTTTCCGCCAGGGCCAGCTGCGGGTCGGCGGCTTGATGCAGTTGCCAGTCAACTTCGCCGCGCATCGCCATCACCGCGTCCACCTGGCCGGCCTGCATGGCGCCGAAAGCTTGCTGCACATTGGGGTAATGATGGGTCCTGGCACTGAGCATGCCGTTGAACACAGAAGTCAGGTAGAACGACGGCACGCTGTCCACCTCGACCCCGATCGGGTGCTGCTGGAACACCGCGACACTGGCCACCGAGGGCAGGCGGCGGCGATCATAGGCGACCTGCCAGCGCTCCTCCTGATAAGGGCCGAACATGACCACCTGGGCGTTTTCCAGCTCGCCTACCTCGTTGCGCCGCTGCGCATAGGCATGGTCGTATGGCACCCGCATCATCAGGTCGGCCAGTTGCTGGTGGCGCAACGGGCTGCCGCGCCAGATGTAGTCGCGCAGATCGTCGTCGAGCTTTTCCCCGGGTGGCGCCCAGATCAGCTGCAAGCGCACCCCCAACGCCGTGGCCAGGGCCTGCGCCAGCACCACGTCGACACCTCGCGGCTGGCCGTGGTCCTCGAAACTGTAGGGCGCAAAGTCCTTGTACACAGCCACCTTCAATTCGCCGGCGGCGATGATCGCGTCGTAGTTGCGCACCTGCGCCTGCGCCGCCGCGCAGCACAGCAGCAAGCCACTGAACAGCACCGCCAACAGACGCATGGCCGTCATTCCTCGACGTGCACGCTGTCCAGGTAGGTGCGCACCGCCCACAGGGCCTCCTGGCTCAGGTAGTCGGCCATCTTCGGCATGTACACCCGGCCGTCGCGGACCGCACCGTGGCGTACCCGCTCGACGAACCACTCATCCCCGGCCTCGCCGGCATCGAGCATGCGCAGATCCGGGGCGATGCCCCCCGACTTGGCCTCCAGGCCATGGCAGGCGGCGCAGTTCTGGTTGTAGGCCGAGGCACCGATCTCCACGGCCTTGTCGTGCTCGGGAGAGCTGCGGTACGGGTTGACCGCTGCCCAGCCATCGCCGTCCAGGGTTACGCCAGCGTCCTTGATCGGGGTCAGGCCCTTGGTTTCCACGGCCTGGGGCACCACATTGCCATGTGCCCAGGCAGTGCCGGTCAGCACTGCACTGGCAAGCAGCCCGGCAGCCAGCAAGACGTTGCGTTTTGTTGTCATTTTTATGCCCTCACGATTGCACGCAAGGCCTCAACCACAGAGGCCGTGTCGCCATCTTAGAAACAGCCCGCAGGCGGCCGAATGCTGCTTTGGTGGCCGCGCCTTACTCCCTTGGTAGTAGGGCTTGTGGCGAACGGCCAAATGAGGTGCCCCGTGGGAACTATTCCCGGCAAGGGCGGGACTTTTTCCGTATCCCGCAAGGCCCGCCCCGTCCCACCCTGTGCAGGCCAAAACCTCCACTGGGAACTGCAACCATGACAACAAGAACGCTACCCGCCCTTTCCCCTCTGGCCCTGAGCGTGCGAGCCTTGCTGCTGGCCGGTAGCCTGGCCCTGGGCAGCGTGGCCACGGCAGCCACCACCCCTGCGGCACCTGCCAGCAAGAACGTGACGTGGGAAGACATCGCCAACGACCACCTGACCACCCAGGATGTGCTGCAGTACGGCATGGGTACCAACGCCCAGCGCTGGAGCCCATTGGCCCAGGTCAATGACAAGAACGTGTTCAAGCTGACCCCGGCGTGGTCCTATTCCTTCGGCGACGAGAAACAACGCGGCCAGGAATCCCAGGCCATCGTCAGCGACGGCGTGGTCTACGTCACCGGCTCCTATTCGCGGGTGTTCGCCCTCGATGCGAAAACCGGCAAGCGCCTGTGGACCTACAACCACCGCCTGCCGGACAACATTCGCCCCTGCTGCGATGTGGTCAACCGCGGCGCAGCGATCTACGGCGACAAGATCTACTTCGGCACCCTCGACGCGCGGGTCATCGCCCTCGACAAGCGCACCGGCAAAGTGGTGTGGAACAAGAAATTCGGCGACCACGCCGCCGGCTACACCATGACCGGTGCCCCGGTGCTGATCAAGGACAAGACCAGCGGCAAGGTACTGCTGATCCACGGCAGCTCCGGCGATGAATTCGGCGTGGTCGGCCAACTGTTCGCCCGCGACCCGGACACCGGTGAAGAGGTGTGGATGCGGCCCTTCGTCGAGGGCCACATGGGCCGCCTGAACGGCAAGGACAGCACGCCGACCGGTGACGTCAAGGCGCCGTCCTGGCCGGACGACCCCACCACCGAAACCGGCAAGGTCGAAGCCTGGAGCCATGGCGGCGGCGCCCCTTGGCAAAGCGCCAGCTTCGACCCCGAGACCAATACCATCATTGTCGGCGCCGGCAACCCCGGCCCCTGGAACACCTGGGCGCGCACCTCGAAGGATGGCAACCCGCAAGACTTCGACAGCCTGTATACCTCAGGGCAGGTCGGCGTCGACCCAAGCACCGGTGAGGTGAAGTGGTTCTACCAGCACACACCCAACGATGCCTGGGATTTCTCCGGCAACAACGAACTGGTGCTGTTCGACTACAAGGACAAGGACGGCAAGCAGGTCAAGGCCACCGGCCACGCCGACCGCAACGGTTTCTTCTATGTGGTGGACCGCAGCAACGGCAAACTGCAGAACGCGTTCCCCTTCGTCGACAACATCACCTGGGCCAGCCACATCGACCTCAAGACCGGGCGCCCGGTGGAGAACCCCGGTCAACGCCCGGCCAAACCGCTGCCGGGCGAAACCAAGGGCAAGCCGGTGGAAGTCTCGCCACCGTTCCTGGGTGGCAAGAACTGGAACCCCATGGCCTACAGCCAGGACACCGGCCTGTTCTACATCCCCGGCAACCAGTGGAAGGAGGAGTACTGGACCGAGGAAGTGAACTACAAGAAGGGCTCGGCCTACCTGGGCATGGGCTTCCGCATCAAGCGCATGTACGACGACCACGTCGGCACCCTGCGCGCCATGGACCCGACCACCGGCAAGCTGGTTTGGGAGCACAAGGAGCACCTGCCGCTGTGGGCCGGCGTGCTGGCGACCAAGGGCAACCTGGTGTTCACCGGCACCGGCGACGGCTTTTTCAAGGCCTTCGACGCCAAGACGGGCAAGGAGCTGTGGAAGTTCCAGACCGGCAGCGGCATCGTCTCGCCGCCGATCACCTGGGAACAGGACGGCGAGCAGTACATCGGCGTGACCGTGGGCTACGGCGGCGCGGTACCGCTGTGGGGCGGCGACATGGCCGAACTGACCAAACCGGTGGCCCAGGGCGGTTCGTTCTGGGTGTTCAAGATCCCAAGCTGGGACAACAAGACTGCACAGCGTTGACTGCATGAGTTGACGCATCACTGGGGCTACGAGGCAGCCCATCGCCGGCAAGCCAGCTCCCACAGGTACAGCGCAGGTCTCAAGGGTTGCGCAGTTTCTGTGGGAGCTGGCTTGCCGGCGATGGGCCGTAAAGCGGCCCCAGGGTGCGTACCCGACTTCACATTGAGAGCCTATCGCCATGAACTACCTGCCACTTGCCTTGCTGATCGTGCTGTCTCCTGCCATGGCCGAGAATGCCGACGACGCTGGCAACGATACCCCCCTGACAATCAACGGCTGCGTGATTGCCGAAGCCAGCCAGTGCCCGGGGGCCGACCTGCGGGGCGCCAACCTGGCCAACCAGGACCTGCGCAAGATGAACCTGGCCGGCGCCGACCTGCGCGATGCGGACCTGCGCCATGCCCGGCTGGACCTGGCCAACCTGGAAAAGGCCAACCTGCAAGGCGCCAACCTGACCCGCGCCAGCCTGCAGCAAAGCAACCTGCGCCTGGCCGACCTGAGCCAAAGCCGGCTCGTTGCGATTCAGGGCTGGGGCCTGTTTGCCCAAGGTGCGCAACTTGCCAAGGCCGACCTCAGCGCGGCCTACCTGCAGTTCGCAAGGTTGTCAGGGGCGAAGATGCAGCAGGCCAACCTGCGCGCGGCGGACCTGGAAATGGCCTGGCTGAGCAAGGCTGATCTGCAAGGGGCCGACCTTGGCGATGCCAACCTGCAGGAGGCCAAGTTTGGCCAGAGCAACCTGGCCCGCGCCGACTTGCGCGGGGCGCGGCAGCATTACGGGAATTTTCAAGAGGCCAACATGGAGGGGTGCAAGGGGTGCCCCGAGACCTGGGACAATTGAGCCCGATATCCTGCCTTGCGCAGGCCCCCTGTAGGAGCGGCCTTGTGTCGCGATGGGCTGCAAAGCAGCCCCGACGATTGCTGCGTTGACGCTGAAGCCCCTGGGGGCCGCTTTGCGGCCCATCGCGACACAAGGCCGCTCCTACAGGGCTCTGCGCAGCGTCCAGGTAGCAGAACACCTCACCCCGCCACCCGCACCACCCCCAGGTCAATCCCCAGATGCACCAGCTCGGCATGGGAGCTGACCTGCAACTTGCTCTTGAGCAAGGTCAGGTGGTTGGACACGGTCTTGGCACTGATGCACAACTGCTCGGCAATCCCTCGCACCGGGGTGCCCTTGGCCAGCATCACGAAAATTTCCAGCTCACGCTGGGTCATGCGCTGCAGGCGCGGGTCGCTGGCATTCTGCTGTGACGTGCAGGCCAGCTGGGTGGCCAAGGGCTGTTCGATATAGGCATGCCCGGCCAACACCCGCTGCACCGCCTCGATCAGCACTTCGGGCGCCGAGTTCTTGGTCAGGTATCCCGAGGCACCAGCATCCAGCGCCTGGCGCACCAGCGGCAGTTCGTCATGCATGCTGAAGAACAGCACCCGCAATTGCGGCAGGCGCTGACGCAGGCGCCGGGTGGTTTCCAGGCCGCTGATGCCTGGCAGGCCAAAGTCCATGATCACCAGGTTGGGCACCTGTTCCTGAACCCGCGCCAGCGCCTCTTCGCCACTGGCAGCCTCACGCACCTGTACCTTCGGCAGCACCGCTCGCAGCAGGCTGGCATAGCCCTGGCGGACCACGGCGTGGTCATCGACCAACACGATATTCATCACACCTCCATGGGAATGTTCAGGGCCAGCGCCCAGCCGGCACCCGGTCGGCTGAGGATGCGCAGCTCACCGCCCAGGCTGCGGGCGCGCTCGGCCATCGAGTGCAGGCCTACCCCGGGGCGCTGGGGCTGGCTGGCACCGCAACCGTTGTCGCGAACCAGCAGGCGCAAGCCCTTGGCGCTGCGTTGCAGGCGCACCCGCACCTGGCTTGCGCCGGCGTGACGGGCGACGTTGGTCAACGCCTCCTGCAGCAAACGATACAAATGCGTGCGACTCGGCCCGGGTAGTGCCGGCAAATGCTCGCCTACCCGCAGGCGGCAATCGATACCCTGGCTGGCCTGCCATTGGCTCACCAGCAGGCCGAAGGCTTCGGCCAGCGGCATGTGCTGCAACGCCAGCGGGTACAGGTCATGTACCAGGGCGCGGAAACCTTGCTGCAGGCGTTCACAATCGAGCTCCAGGGTGCGTGTCGTCTGCGCCACCGCGGTTGGCTGGTCGGCGACCATGCGCAGCAGGCAGAGCTGGGCCCGAATACCCGCCAGGTATTGCCCGAGATCGTCGTGCAGGGTCTGCGCCAACTGGGTGCGCTCCTGCTCCTGCACCGCCAGCAGGGCCTGGGTGAGTTGGGTATTGTCGCAGCGGGCCTGCTCCAGAGACGCGGTCATGCGGTTGAAGTGCTCCGCCAATTGGCGCGCCTCCGGCAGGCCGGCCTCGCGCAGGCGTGCGGTCAATTGCCCACCCGAGACCTGGCGCAAGGCCTGCAGCAGATCGTCCAGCAAGCCCATGCCCCGCCGCACCGCCCAGCGGATGGTCAACAAGCTCAGCAGCAACGCAAGGCCGCACAGGACCAACAACTGCTGCAGGGAGTCACGCACCTCGTCGATTTCATCCCGTGCATCCACGGCGATCATTACCCGGCGACCATCCCCCAGCTCCAGCAGCCGGCTGCTGTCGTGGCGCTGCCCAAGCAGTTGGCGGCCCAACCAGGCATCCAGGCCGGTTGCTTGCGGCAGCCGCGCAGGTTCATCCGCCGCGAGCCAGTGCACCCGCACATGGCGCAGGCTTTGCGTCAGCCGTGGTTGCAGGCTCTGCGGGTCGCGCTCGGCAGTGTCGCCGAGGTATGCCACCACGGCTTGCGCCGACTGCAACTCCCGCTCCACGTCAGCCACCGCCTGGCGCAACAGCACCACGGCACAGGCCAGCGTCAACATCGCGAAGCAACAAGTGACCCAGAGGTTGATCCGCCACAGGGCCGAAAGGTTGACAAGGCGCATGGGCAGTTCTCCTCGGGGTTGCTGCGGCCATCGTAAAACCCGCGCCCATGTGGTGAATTACTACCTTGGTACCGGGCGAGCGCTACTTTCTGCATATTCCCCCCTCCCGGCGCGCTTCCTATGCTGGCGCCATCTGCCGTGGAGTTGCCTTATGCGCCTGCCTGCCCACCTTGCCATGACCTGCCTGCTGGCCCTGGCCGCGACGCTTTCTGCAAGCTCGGCACTCGCCGCACAGGCCCCGGGCGGGGAACCGTTGCAGGTGCGCATCGGCTATCTCGGCTATCGCCCCGATCCCGGCCCGCTGCTGTCCAACATCATTCCCGAACCCACCGATGCCGGGCTGCAGGGCGCCGAACTGGCGATTGTCGACAGCAACAGCAGCGGGCGTTTTCTCAAACAGGAATTCCACCTGGCCAATGCCACGGTCGAAAGCCCCGAAGCCCTGCTGCAGGCTGCCAAGGCCCAGCATGACCAGGGCCTGCGGCTGTTCGTGGTAAATGCCCCCGCCGCCAGCCTGCGCGCGCTATCTGCCGCCCTGCCCGACAGCCTGCTGTTCAACGCCGGCAGCCCGGACGACAGCCTGCGCAGCAGCCAGTGCCTGGGCAATGTGCTGCACAGCCTGCCCAGCCGCGCCATGCTGGCCGATGCCCTGGCGCAGTTCCTGGTAATGCGCAAATGGCAACGGGCGCTGTTGGTCGTCGGCCAGACCGACGATGACCGGGCCTATGCGGCGGCCCTGCGCCGCGCCATGAAGCGCTTTGGCATGCAGCTGGTCGCGGAGAAAGCCTGGACATTCGACAACGACCAGCGCCGCAGCGCCCAGGCCGACATGCCGCTGTTCACCCAAACCGCCGAGTACGACGTGGTGCTGGTGGCTGACGAACGCGGCGACTTCGGCGAGTACCTGCCCTACCAGACCTGGTATCCGCGGCCGGTAGCCGGCACCCAGGGCCTGACCCCCACCGGCTGGCACAAGACCGTTGAAACCTTCGGCGCGGCGCAGTTGCAAAAGCGCTTCGAAGCCCAGGCCGGGCGCTGGATGAACGACCGCGACTTCGCCGCCTGGATGGCCGTGCGCAGCGTCGCCAGCGCAGTGAGCAAACTGCGCCAGGCCGAGCCCCGCGCCCTGCAGCAACTGCTGCTCAGCGAGCAGTTGCCGCTGGACGGCTTCAAGGGCCGCAAGCTCAGCTACCGCCCGTGGAACGGCGAGCTGCGCCAGCCGATCCCGCTGGTGCAGCCGCGGGCCCTGGTCAGTACCTCTCCGCAGGAGGGCTTCCTGCACCCGCTCAACGAAATGGACAGCCTGGGCTACGACAGGCCCGAAGTGACCTGCGGCTACCCCTGACCCGATAACCACAACAAAAAAGGATTTCGCCATGCGTCGCTCCCCTTTTCACCGGGCACTGCTTTACCCCAGCCTGCTGTCGGGCGCCCTGGCCCTTGCCAGCGGGCACGTCGTGGCCGCCACCGCCTGGGTATCGAACGAGAAGGACAACAGCATCAGCCTGATCGACATGCAGACTCTGCAAGTCACCGAGACCCTGCCAGTGGGCCAGCGCCCGCGCGGCCTGCTGTTGTCCCACGACAACACGCTGCTGTACATCTGCGCCAGCGATTCGGACCGGGTGCAAGTGATGGATGTGGCCACCCGCAAGATCATCAAGGAACTGCCCTCCGGCAAGGACCCCGAGCAGTTCGCCCTGCACCCCAACGACCGCTGGTTGTACGTGTCCAACGAGGACGACGCGCTGGTGACGGTAATCGATACCCAGACCGACAAGGTGCTCGGGCAAATCGACGTCGGCATCGAGCCCGAAGGCATGGCGGTGAGCCCGGATGGCAAATGGGCGGTCAACACCAGCGAAACCACCAACATGCTGCACTGGATCGACACCAGCACCCAGACACTGGCAGACAGCACCCCGGTGGACCAGCGGCCGCGCTTCGTCGAGTTCAGCCAGGACGGCTCGCGGCTGTGGGCCTCGGCAGAAATCGGCGGCACGGTGACCATCCTCGACGTGGCCAGCCGCCAGGTGCTGAAAACCCTGAACTTCCAGATCAAGGGCGTGCACCCGGACAAGGTCCAGCCGGTAGGCATCAAGCTCAGCGCCGATGGCAAGTACGCGTTCGTCGCCCTGGGCCCTGCCAACCATGTGGCGGTGGTCGATGCCAAGACCTATGAGGTACTCGACTACCTGCTGGTGGGCCGGCGGGTCTGGCAACTGGCGTTCACCCCGGACCAGAGCCAGTTGCTGGCCACCAACGGGGTCAGTGGCGACGTTTCGGTGATCGATGCAAAAAACCTCAAGGTGCTCAAGTCGGTGAAGGTCGGCCGCTACCCCTGGGGCGTGGTGGTGACGCCATGAATACCCTCGAAGTCAGTGACGTGAGCTTTGCCTACGGCCAGCGCGAGGCGCTCAGGCACGTCGGCTTCAGCCTGGCGCCCGGGCGCTTCGCCGCCTTGCTGGGCCCCAATGGCGCCGGCAAGTCGACCTTGATCGCCCTGCTCACCCGCTTGTACGACCTGCAGCATGGCGACATCCGCGTGTGCGGCTGCTCGCTGCGCAACGCCACACGCCCGGCCTTGCGCCAGCTGGGCGTGGTGTTCCAGCAAAGCACCCTCGACCTTGACCTGAGCGTGGAGCAGAACCTGCGCTACCACGCCTCGCTGCACGGCCTGTCGCGGCGCCAGGGCAATGTTCGGGTCGATGCCGAGTTGGCCCGCCAGGGGCTCGATGAGCGGCGGCGCGAACCGGTCCGGGCGCTGAACATCGGCCATCGGCGCCGGGTGGAGATTGCCCGCGCGCTGCTGCATGAGCCGCGTTTGCTGTTGCTCGACGAGGCCAGCGTTGGCCTCGACCCGGCCAGCCGCCTGGCGCTCAACCAGCACCTGCGGCTGCTGTGCCGCGAGCAGCGCCTCAGTGTGCTGTGGACCACCCATCTGCTGGACGAAGTGCAGCCCAGCGATGACCTGCTGATCCTGCATCAAGGGCGCCTGGTGGCCAGCGGCACGGCCGATGCCCTGAGCCTGGAGCACGGCGGTGACCTCGACCATGCCTTTGCCCGCCTGACCAGCGCCCCCACAGGAGCCAATGCCCGATGAACGCTTACTGGCAGTGCTTCAACGGCATTCTCCTGCGCGAATGCCTGCGTTTCGTCCTGCAGCGCACCCGTTTTCTCAGCGCCCTGGTGCGCCCGCTGCTGTGGCTGCTGGTGTTCGCCGCCGGCTTTCGCGCGGCCCTGGGCATTGCGATCATCGAGCCCTACGACACCTACATCCCCTACGAGGTGTACATCATTCCGGGCCTTGCCTGCATGATCCTGCTGTTCAACGGCATGCAGGGCTCGCTGTCGATGGTCTATGACCGGGAGATGGGCAGCATGCGCGTGTTGCTGACCAGCCCGTTGCCGCGGCCCTTCCTGCTCGGCAGCAAGCTGCTGGCGACCTCGTTGATCTCCCTGCTGCAGGTGTACGCCTTCCTTGCCATCGCCTGGTTGTATGGCGTGCAGCCACCGGCTGCGGGCCTGTTGCTGGCGCTGCCAGCGTTGTTGCTGGTGGCGCTGATGCTCAGCGCCCTGGGCCTGTTGCTATCGAATGCGATTCGCCAGCTGGAGAACTTTGCCGGGGTGATGAACTTCGTGATATTCCCGCTGTTCTTCCTGTCCTCGGCGCTGTACCCGTTGTGGAAGATGCGCGAGGCCAGCCAGTGGCTGTACTGGCTGTGTGCAGTGAACCCGTTCACCCATGCCGTGGAGCTGGTGCGCTTTGCCTTGTATGAGCGCTTCAACCCGCTGGCGCTGGCGGTATGCCTGGGGCTGACCGTGCTGTTCACCCTGCTGGCGATCCTCACCTTCAACCCCCAGCATGCGGCGCTGCGCAAGCCACGCTGAGCGGCAGCGATCCATCGCTTAGCGCGAACCCTGTGGGAGCGGGCGCGCCCGCGAAACAGGCGACGCGGTGTATGGCACCGGCTTCGCCGGTGTTCGCGGGCACGCCCGCTCCCACAAGGGAAGGTGACACGCTCTCGAACATTGTTCCCTGTGCGACAGCGTAGCCCAAAGGGTTGGGCAATCTCCCACAGGTTTGCGCGCCCGGCTTTCTACTACTTTGGTACTGCCTTTGCTGTCTGATCGTCGCATTCACAATGCACCGCCACTGGCATGTAATGGGCCTATAACAAAAAGGACAACCCCCATGCCACGTGCCCTGCCCCGGCTGCCACGCCCATTGCTGGCGGCGCTTTCCCTGAGCCTGACGCTAGGCGCTGCCTTGGCCGACACCACGCCGCTATTCTCCGCCGACGGCTACCGCACCTCCCTCTACCGCAGCCCGACCCCACAGCAGGTCGAGGGCGGCCAGGTCATCGACACCGCCATGCTGCAAGGCCTGCTGGGGCACACCCCCAAGCCGGTGCTGATCGACGTCTATCGCCGCCAATGGCTGCAAGGCCGCTTCATCGAAGATGAACCCCACGCCAACATCCCCGGCAGCCGCTGGCTGGCCAACACCGGCGACGGCGAGCTGAGCCCGGCGTGGCACGATTACTTCGTGCGCAACCTGCAACTAGCCACCGCCGGGCGCACGGAGCAACCGCTGGTCTTTTACTGCCGCTCCGATTGCTGGTTAAGCTGGAACGCGGTAAAACGCGCGAAAGCACTGGGCTATAAGAATCTGTATTGGTACCGCGATGGCCTGGACGCCTGGCAACAGGCCAACCTGCCGCTGCAGCCAGCGCAGCCGGAACCCTTCCCCTGAATTCATCGCCTGCAAACGCGTGCCCGCTCCATCCAATAAAAACGAGGTGAAAAGGCCATGTACAAAATTCTGATTGCCGACGATCACCCCCTGTTTCGCGAAGCCATCCACAACGTTATCAGCGATGGTTTCCAGGGCAGCGAAGTCATGGAAACTGCCGACCTGGACAGCGCCCTGGCGCTGACCCGCGAACATGACGACCTCGACCTGATCCTGCTCGACCTGAACATGCCCGGTATGCATGGCCTCAATGGCCTGATCACCCTGCGCAACGAGGCACCGACCACGCCGGTGGTGATCGTCTCGGCCGAGCAGGAAAAGCAGATCGTGCTGCAGGCCATCACTTATGGCGCGGTGGGCTTCATCACCAAGTCCTCGCCACGTTCACAGATGATCGAAGCGATCGAGCAGATCCTCAACGGCAATGTCTACCTGCCGCCCGACATCATCCGAGCCCAGAAAAGCAGCACCAGCCGGCGCCTGAACGATGCCCCGAGCTTCCCGCCGGAGATGCTCCAGGCTCTGACCCGCAAGCAGCTGCTGGTGCTCGAGCGCATGACCAAGGGCGAGTCGAACAAGCAGATCGCCTACACCCTGGATATCGCCGAGACCACGGTCAAGGCCCACGTTTCGGCGATCCTGCGCAAGCTCAACGTGCACAACCGGGTGCAGGCCATCCTCAGTGCCGGTGATATCGATTTCGGTGATTACCTGCGGCGTTGACCTGTCCCTGCTCCTTTCCCAGGCTACCTCATTGCCCTGTAGGAGCAGCCTTGTGCTGCGAAGAGGCCGGCAAGGCAAAAATCTTCTCTAGCAGTAATGGACTCTTCGCAGCGCAAGGCTGCTCCTACAGGTACTGAGCAGCCTTTGGGTCCGATTGTCTGGCATCACGGCTAGCCCTGGCTGCCCAGCAAATGGCTCATCGCCGCCTTAAGCTTCATCGGCCGCACCGGCTTGTGCATCAGGGTGTGGCCCTGCTCGCGGATCTGTTGCTTGAGCTCGTTGCTGTAGTTGGCGGTGATCATCATCGCCGGCAAGGGCTGGGTACGGCGGGCATTGATCCGCGCCACGGCGTCGACGCCATTGCAGTCATTGTCCAGGTGGTAGTCGGCGATCAGCAGGTCGGCCTCGGCATGGTAGTTGTCCACCTGGCGCGCCAGGTCCTCCTCCGACAGCGCGGTGACCACCCGGCAGCCCCACCCCTCCAGCAGGGTGCGCATGCCAGCGCAAATCGCCGCATCGTTATCCAGTACCCACACCCGCGCCCCGCGCAGGCGTTCGAGCATCGGCTCGCTGATTGCCTGGCTCGGCTGGGCCTTGGGCGCGATGGTGCTCAGCGGCACTTCGACCGCGAATACCGAGCCTTTGCCAAGCCATGAACGCACCCGAATCCGGTGGCCAAGAATGCCGGCGATCTTTTCCACGATCGCCAGGCCCAGGCCCAAGCCACGGTCCTGGTCCGGACGCTGCACATCACCGCGCCTGAACTCCTGGAACATTTCTTCCAGGTGCTCTTCGGCGATACCGATCCCGCTGTCCCATACTTCGATCCGCAAGCCGCCACGCTGGCGCCGGCAGCCCAGCACCACGCGCCCACTGCGGGTGTAGCGAATGGCATTGCTGAGCAGGTTGCGCAGGATCCGCGCCAGCAGCTGGATGTCACTACGGACCACGGCGGAACAGCCCACGAAATGCAGTTCAAGCCCTTCGCTGCGCGCCACCTGGGCGTATTCGGCAGCGAGGTTGTCCATCAGTTCGCGCAGGGCGAACGGGGCGACATCGGCCTTGATCACGCCAGCATCGAGCTTGGAAATATCCACCAGGGTACCTAGCAGGTTCTCCACATCCTCCAGCGAGTTGCTGACATTACGCACCAGGTGGGCACTGTTGTGCGGCTCGCGGTGTTCGAGCAAGGCGCTGGTGAACAGCCGCGCCGCGTTCAGTGGCTGCAGCAGGTCATGGCTGACGGCGGCAAGGAACTTGGTTTTCGACAGGTTGGCCTGCTCGGCCTCGCGCTTGGCCTCGCGCAGGCGCGATTCCACCCGGCTGCGCTCCTCGATTTCGCGCAGCAGCTGCTCGTTGAGGCTGGTCAGCTCGGCCGTGCGCTCGCGTACCCGTTGCTCCAGGTGCTGATACGCCTGGTGCAGCGCCTGTGCGGTATTACGGCGCTCGGTGATGTCGCGGATCAACACGAAGATGCCCACCACTTCACCATTGGCCAGGCGGTTCGGCACGTAGGAGCGCAGCATGTAGCGTTCCTGGCCGTTGATGTTGGTTTCGGCAAACTCGAAGGTTACGCTCTCCCCCGCCAGCGCCCGCGCCACGTAGGCCTCCAGGCGCTGGTAATGCTGCTCGCTGTGGGCCTCGCGCAGGCTCTGGCCCAGCATCACGCCGCGAGGCCAGCAATACCATTCTTCATAGACCTTGTTGGTGAATTCGTAGACCAGGTCGGCATTCAGGTAAGCGATCAGCGCCGGCACATGGTCGGTGATCAGGCGGATCTGGTGCTGGTGTGCCGTCTCGGCCCGCTGCCGGGCCTCGCTGAGCAGGTGGTTGACGGCCTTGAGCTCGGCCATGGCCTGGTTCAGCGCTTCGGTGCGTTCGCGCACCTGCTCGGCCAGCACCACCGAATGCTGAAACGCGGCATAAGGGTCGTTGCCACGCGTGACGCCGGACTCGATACGCTCGATCAGGGCGCCGTTGATACGCTGCAGCTTGTGGTTCTGGTGCTGCAGCCGGGCGACCTCGGCCTGCAGTTCAGCGACCGACAGGAGGCCGGTTGCGGGCAATGGCGACTCCGGTGAAGGTCTGGTTGATGTGCATGCCATCGAACTGTTCTCCGTAGGTGTTGAAGCCGATCACCCGCTGCTCGCGCAGGAACGCACCGACCGCTTCCAGCCCGTCCCGGGCTTCCAGCTCCAGCCGCCGCAGGAAGCAATCGCAACCGATGGTCAGCAGCAGCGGGCCGAGGCGCTGCTGCAAGCCGTCGAACAACTGGTGCAGGTTCGGCAACAGCGGGCCTGGGGTCATGGCGGTGAGCACGATGCCGTTTTCAACAGCGCAGTAGAAACTCAGGCTCAGGTCCGGGTGCACCTGCTGTATCGCCCGCACGTAGTACTGGTCGTGGATGCGCACGGCCAGCGGATGGGCAGCGAACACACGATGATCGAGCTCGGCCACCGGCACGCCGATGTGCCGGGCGTATTCCTCGGCAGCTGGCTCGGCATTCAGTTCGAAGACCCGGCGCTGGGCACTGTCGGCACCGGTGACCACCAGCTTTTCCTGGCGCGGCAGGATGTGGTGGGTGGTGAACACTTCGAAGTCGAGCCAGGTATTGACCAGCACCACCACCGCCGCGCCGTGGTGGAACGCGCCGCCGAAATACACATGGGTGCGGGTCAGGTAGTTGTCGTCGCCGGCCGAGCCGCCGAAATGCGGGATGTCGCCCAGGGCCGCACTGAGGGCGGCAAGCACCATTTCCTCGCGGCTGGACAAGCCGTCTAGCAGGGTCAGGGCAAAGCTGTGGCCCTTGATCGGCGCCAGGTTATTGCTGCGGCAGGTGCCGACCAGGCGCTCGACCATCTGCTGGGCGTCGATCAGGCTGAAGTGCTCCATTTCGTCGATCAGCTCGGTGGCGATGGAAAAGTGCCGATGATCGAACCCCACTGCCGTTATGCAGTTGCGGCCATAGCCCTGCGGGGTGATTTCCCCGGCGCTGGTGCAACCGACCAGGCGGATGCCGCCAAAACCCTGCTCCAGGGCTTCGCCCAGGGCCTGCAGGTCGTACTCGGCGGAGCAGAAGAACAGCACGAAGCCCAGGTGCGGGTGCAGCAACTGCGCCGCCAGCTCCTGGGCTGCCTGCCGGGCGTCGGTTGCCTGGGACATGGCGCTGACCACACCGTCGTTGTGAGCCTGCTGCATCGTGGTCTCCGGCGCGGGGTGGCTGAGTGATGAGTGTACGAAGGCGATCATCGAGGACGAATGCTACTTGGGTAGCGGGTGGGCGGTTCCATGGACGTAATATCACCGGCATGCGCGGGACCTTGTAGGAGCGGCCTTGTGTCGCGAAAGGGCTGCAAAGCAGCCCCAGCAATTTGTGCATCGCTGCTGAAATCCTGGGGCCGCTTTGCGGCCCTTTCGCGACACAAGGCCGCTCCTACAATTGACCGTGTTGCCCGGTCTGGCAAGGCTTACCAGGTGAGCACCGCCCCCACCGCAAAGGTATCGGTGTCTTCGTTCTGGTCACTGGTTTCATGGCCGTCGATGGAGAACTGGTTGTACTCGGCAACCAGCTTGAGGTTGTCGTTGACGTCATGGAACAGCGCCACGCCACGGGTTTCATAATCCGCACCACTGCCCACCGCGCCGTTGCCATCGTCCTTGGTCTTGCCATACGACAGCGCCACCCGGTTCTTGCCGACCTTGTAGGAGCCCTGCAGCAGGTAGCCGTCGCTGTCGACATTGCGCAAGGTCGGTTCGCCAGCGTTGTTGGTGAAGAACGGGTTGATGCCCTTGGCCTGGAACCCCGAGCCGGTCAGCGACAGCCCCCCCATCTTCGCCTGCACACCGTAGCCGACACCTTTGGAGGTGACCGACTGCACCGCCGGGTCGGTGTTGTCGGAGGTCTGGTAGCTGCCGTTGAGCCAGCTGTAGATCTGCGCCCCACCCAGGTCGAACTGGTAGGTGATCTCGCTTTCGGTACGCGGGTTTTCCTGGTAGGCCTTGCCGGTCGGGCTGCTGTCGTTGGTGTCCACCGGGTCCATGATGCCCACCGCCACCCGCAGGCCGTCCATCACTGGGGTGCGATAGGTGATCTACGAGGTGGGGAACGGGTACGGGTAGCCGCTACCGATGTTGCCGAACGAGACCCCGCCGCCGTCAACCAGCCCCAGGGTGTCACTGACCTGGCCATAACCGGCCAGCAGTTCGTCGAGCAGGATATTGGAACGGGCGAACAGCCCGAAGTCCTTGCCGATCAGCACCTCGCCCCACTCGGGGTTGGCCACGGTGCCGTAGAACTGGCGCACGTCGATGGCGGTGTCGGTACCGTTGGTTTCGCTGTCGTTGATGGTCACCCAGAACGAGGCTCGCGCGCCGAGCTTCAGGTCATCTACCTGCTTGCCCATGTTGAAGCCCAGGTAGTTGGGCAGAAAGCCCATCTTCACCCGTGACTGGCGGCGATCGAACTGCTCACCCTGCCGATCGACATCGCTGTTGACGTAGAAGGCGTTGATATAGCCGTCGGTGGAAAACGTCGTCTGGTCCTTGTCGTACAGCATGATCTCGGCCTGGGCCAGGCTGCTCAGGCAAAGGGTCGACAGGCTGACGGTAACAGCCGCCAGCAAACGTGGGGACAGATTCTTATTGTTGTACATGTCGCGCTCCGAAACGGGGACGGGATGTCGGAGGCGATTATCAGAAGCTGGCAAACAGCCAGAAACGCTGCCTTGGAGGGGGCTGCCAGGTGCTTTGGGCCTGCGCGCGCGGCGTGATGATTCCGGCCCAGGACCGGGTTACGCCCAGAGGCAAGACTTCTGGCGTAACCCACAGGAGCAGGCAAGGATCAGTACGGCAGACTACAGCGGGCCCCTGTCAAAGGTCCAGGGCACCACTGAGCAAGGCATTCAGCATGGGGGCGACGTCAGCGCGCTGCTCGTCCAGCAGACACAGCGGGAGGCCTTGCCAGGCTGGTTGTAAATCGGCCAATCCCTCGCCAATCAAGGCCAGCGGACAAACGATTGCCATTTGCAGCGAACGCAGGCGCCTGGCCAAGGCAGGGTCCACCGGCACCTGGACCTTGATCACCACTGCTGCGGGCTGCATTGCTGCACACAGCATGGGTATTTCTTCCAGCGGCTGCCCGCAACCGAGCACTTCGATGCGTTGCTGCTCGCTGCTCAACAGCAGCCCGGTGCACAATACCTGCAGTTCGGCTTGCCCCTCGGTGCCTGCCAGCAGCACGCGCGGTGCATCGGCCTGGTTCATCTGCAGGCGCATCAGCAGGCGGGCGCGCAGGAACATGTCCAGAAACAGCCATTGGCTACGCTGGCCCGGCGCAATGCCTGAGGCCAGGCCATGCCAGACTGGCATCAGCACCTCACGCAGCACGGTGGACTTGGGCAGGACGGTGAACAACTGCCCATGGATGCTTTCCAGCGCTTGTGTATCGAATGCCTTGGTTGCACGCTCCACGGCAGCGCGCCAGTCGTCGAACGCCGAGTGCTGCTGCACCGGCGCATCCGGCTGGCCTGCGAGCATGCCGCCTACCTTGCTGATGGGCACCCCATTGCCAGTCCAGCGCAAGATGTCGCGTATGCGCTGGACATCGCGGGCGGTATAAAGGCGATGGCCGCCCTCGGTGCGCTGCGGGCTTATCAACCCATGGCGCCGCTCCCATGCCCGCAAGGTCACCGGATTGATGCCGGTCAGGCTGACCACATCGCGCATGGGTAGCAAATCGGCTGGGGTGGCGTCAGTCATGATGAGGGTTTATCTGGGGGGTGGCACATTCTAAACCCATATGCACCTTCTGCGGCGAGCCTCCTTGGGTCATCATGCAACAAACGGCGCCGAGGCCTTCTGCACGCAGGCCAGGCCGCGCACTTCGCATCCTAAATGCCTGTAGGTGGGCCCCATGATCAACGCGAAACTCATGCAACTGATGGTCGAGCATTCCAACGATGGCATCGTCGTCGCAGAGCAGGAGGGCGACGACAGCATCCTTATCTACGTCAACCCCGCCTTCGAGCGCCTGACCGGCTATCGCGCCGAGGACATCCTGTATCAGGACTGCCGTTTTCTGCAGGGCGACGATCATGGCCAGGCCGGCCTTGCCAACATCCGCGAGGCGATCCGTGGAGGCCTGCCGTGCTGCCAGGTGCTGCGCAATTACCGCAAGGACGGGAGCTTGTTCTGGAACGAGTTGTCCGTCACGCCGGTGTACAACTAGGCGGACCAGTTGACGTACTACATCGGCATCCAGCGCGATGTCACAGCGCAGATTTTCGCTGAGGAGAAGCTACGCGAGCTGGAGGCCGAGGTGGCTGAATTGCGCCGACAACTGGGCCAGGCTGAGCGCTGAACAAAACCTATACAAGATCGTTGACTTGTATAGATTTACGCTTAGACTTCAGATATACCTGTACAACAAGCCATTTCTGTACAGGATTTCCTGGAGTCCAGCATGTCAGCGTATCTGCAGCAATTCGCCGAGCACTTCAGCAGACTCGACGGGGGCAACCTCGGCACCCTTGAAAAGCTGTACAGCGACGATGTCACTTTTCGCGATCCGTTGCATCAGATCCAGGGGCTGCGCGCTCTGCGAACCTATTTCGCGCAGTTGTACGCCAACGCTCACGACATTCGCTATGCCTTTTCCAGCATCGACGAAGTGATGCCCGGGCAAGGTTACCTGCGCTGGACCCTGCAGTTTCGCCACCCACGCCTGGCCCGCGGTCAGCAGATCAGCTTGCAAGGATGCAGTTACCTGCAATGGCATGACCGGGTCCATTTTCACCAGGACTATTTCGACGCAGCAGCCCTGCTCTACGAACATGTTCCGGTCATGGGCGGTGCGATTCGATGGCTCAAAGGCCGGATGGCATGAGCCGCTGCTGGCTGACAGGCGCAAGCAGCGGTATCGGTGCCGCACTTGCACAATGCCTGCTGGAGCAAGGCCACCAGGTTGCCTTGGGCGCACGACATGCAGATCGTCTCGCCCCGTTGGCTGAACGTTTTCCCGGGCAGGTGCTGCTGGCCATTGGCGACCTGGACGACCCCGTACAGGTCGCCGGGATCGCAACCCGTATCGAGCAGGCCTGGGGAGCGCTGGACAGGGTGATCCTCAATGCAGGCACCTGCGAGTACCTGGAGCCGGACCATTTCGACCCTGCCTTGGTCGAGCGCGTGGTCCGTACCAATTTCCTTGCTGTCAGCTACTGCCTGGCAGCGGCCCTGCCCTTGCTTCGCGCCGGTCAACGCCCTCATCTGGTGGTCATGGGCAGTTCGGTGACCTGGCTGGCCTTGCCCCGTGCCGGCGCCTATGGCGCGTCCAAGGCAGCCGTGCGTTATCTGGTGGAATCGCAGCGCATCGACCTGGCCCGCGAAGGCATCGCCGTCACCCTCGTCAACCCGGGCTTTGTCGACACGCCATTGACCCGTCGCAACGATTTCCCCATGCCGCAGCTGTGGTCGGCGCAGCGCGCAGCCAGCCATATTGCCAAACGCCTTCCCGAGCGCCCGCTGGAAATCAACTTTCCCCGGCTTTTCATCCTGGTATTGCGCCTGCTTGGCGCACTGCCCGCGCGCCTGCGCCTGGGGCTTGGGCAACGCCTTGCCCGTCATGAACAGGAATGATGATCCATGCGTATAGCAATCATCGGCAGCGGCATTGCAGGGTTAACCTGCGCTCATCTGCTGTCACGCAAGCATGAGGTGACGGTTTTCGAAGCCGAGAAATGGATCGGGGGCCACACGCATACCCTCGATGTGATCTGGCAGGGTGAACGCCATGCAATAGATACCGGCTTCATCGTCTTCAATGACTGGACCTACCCGCACTTCATCCGCTTGCTCGACCACCTGAAGGTCGCCTCACGGCCGACCGAAATGAGCTTCTCCGTGCATGATCCGGTCACTGGCCTGGAATACAACGGGCACGACCTGAATACCCTGTTCGCCCAACGCCGCAACCTGGTGTCCCCGGGGTTCTGGGGGATGCTACGGGATATTTTGCGTTTCAATCGTCAGGCGCTCGCCGACCTGGATAACCAGCGTATCGATGCCAACGCGACCCTGGGCGCCTACCTCCGGGCTCAGCGCTATGGACAGCGCTTCATCGACCATTACATCGTACCGATGGGGTCGGCGATCTGGTCGATGTCCCGCGCGGACATGCTCGCCTTCCCACTTGCGTTCTTTGTGCGGTTTTGTCGCAACCACGGCTTGTTGTCGGTCAACCAACGTCCACAGTGGCGCGTGATCGAAGGGGGTTCGCGCAGCTACGTCAGTCCGCTGTGCCGGCCGTTTGCCGGGCGCATCCGCCTCGACTGCAAGGTTTTCCGGGTCAGCCGCGACGAAGGTGGCGTCACCCTGACGAGCGCTGCCGGTACCGAGCGTTTCGACAATGTGGTGTTCGCCTGCCACAGCGACCAGGCCCTGGCTTTGCTCGAAGCGCCGAGCGTGCAGGAACGGGAAGTGCTCGGCGCCATCGGTTATGCCAGCAACGATGTGGTGCTGCACACCGATACCCGTCTGCTACCCCGCCGCAAGCGCGCCTGGGCCAGCTGGAACTACCGTCTCGGCGGGCCGCAGCAGGCGCCTGCCGCGCTGACCTACAACATGAACATTCTGCAAGGTATCCAGGCAGCGACGACCTTCTGCGTGAGCCTCAACCAGACCGCGCTGGTGGATCCGGCGCAGATCATTGCCCGCTTCCAGTACGACCATCCGCAATACAGCCTTGCGGCGTGCGCCGCGCAGGCGCGCCAGGCGCAGCTGCAGGGCCAGCGCCACAGTTACTTCTGCGGCGCCTACTGGGGCAACGGCTTTCACGAAGATGGCGTGGTCAGTGCGTTGAAGGTGGCCGCGCATTTCGGAGAGCACCTGTGAACAGCAGCCTTTGCGTGGGCTGGGTCAGCCACCGGCGCCTGGCGCCGCGCCCCCACGCCTTCCGCTACAGGATCGGCATGTTCTACCTGGACCTGGACGAGCAAGCCTTGCTGACAGGCCTGTCACGCTGGCTGTGGCGCTGGCGCCTGGCGCCGCTGAGCTGGAACCAGGCAGATTACCTGCCAGCCCAGACCCGCCGGGGCGAGACCCTGGCCCAGGCTGCACGCTTGCTGGTGCGCAGCGCGACGGGAGAAATGCCTGAGGGGCCGGTGCACCTGCTCACGCAGTTGCGTTGCTGGGGGCTGTCGTTCAACCCGGTCAGTTTCTATTTCTGCCATGACCGTGACGGACGGCTGACGGCAATCCTGCTGGAGGTGCGAAACACACCATGGCGTGAACGCTTCCATTACGTGCTGCCGGTGCGCGGAAACCTTGCCGGGCCCTTCACCGTCGCCAAGGCCTTCCATGTGTCGCCGTTCATGCCACTGCACATGGACTATCGCTTGCGCTTCGCCCTGGACGCTGAACATGTACGCATCCACATGGAGAACTGGCAAGCCGATAGCAAGGTGTTCGAGGCCGACCTGGCCTTGCAACGCCAGGCGCTGGATAGAGCCGCTGTGCACCGATACGTACTGGCCTTCCCATGGATGAGCCTGCGCACCGTCTCGGCCATTTACTGGCAGGCATTGCGCCTGCTGTTCAAACGCACACCCGTCCATGACCACACGGCCAGCCAGCGTGACCTGGCGCTCGGCCATTCCTGCGAGGACCCTGATGATGTCGAACCCCACCCTGAGCGTTAGCAAGTTCGCAGGCCTCGGGCCATTGTTCGGCGGGCTGGCACGAAATGCCGTGCTCGCCCGGCTGGGCAGGCTGCGCCATGGCCACCTGCGCCTGCTCAGCCACGGGCAGCAGTGGAGTTTCGGTGACGCCCACAGCCCGTTGCAGGCCGAGGTGGAGATCCTTGATGACATCACCTGGGGCCTGATAGCCGGCAATGGCTCGATCGGTGCTGGCGAAGCCTACATTCACGGCTATTGGCGCAGTCCCGACCTGGCGCTGGTGACTCGTCTGTTCGTCGCAAACCTTGAGGTACTTGACGCCCTCGAGGGGGGCCTGGCCCGCTTCGGCCGCCCTGCCCTGCGGTTGCAGCACAAACTCAACCGCAACAACAGGCGCGGTGCCCGCCGCAATATTCTGGCGCACTACGATCTGGGCAATGCCCTGTTCGAGCGGCTGCTCGACCCCACCATGATGTATTCGGCAGCTCAGTTCGAACACCCGGGGCAGACACTGGAGCAAGCACAGCTGCACAAGCTGGAGCGCATCTGCCAGAAGCTGGAGCTGAGCCCTGCCGACCACCTGCTGGAGATCGGCTGCGGGTGGGGCAGCCTGGCGATCCACGCCGCCACCCGATATGGCTGCAAGGTCACCACCACCACGCTTTCCGAGGCGCAGTACAGCCATACCCTGCAACGCGTTCAGGCCCTGGGGCTGGAGCAGCGCGTGAAAGTGCTTCGCGAAGACTACCGCGATCTTCAAGGCACCTTCGACAAACTGGTCTCGATCGAGATGATCGAGGCTGTCGGCCACCGTTACCTGCCGGTGTATTTCCGCCAGTGCGCCTCGCTACTCAAGCCCGACGGCCTGATGCTGTTGCAAGCGATCACCATACGCGACCAGCGCTATGAGCAGGCGCGGCGGTCGGTCGACTTCATCCAGCGCTATATCTTCCCCGGTGGCGCCCTGCCTTCGTTGAGCGTGATGCTGGAAACTGCCAGCCGGCACACCGCACTCAACCTCTTGCACATGGAAGATTTCGGCCAGGACTATGCCCACACATTGCGGCATTGGCGAGAAAACCTGCGCCAGGCACGCGCAGCGCTGACGGACCTGGGCTACGACGACATGTTCCAGCGCCTGTGGGAGTTCTACCTGTGTTACTGCCAAGGCGGTTTCGAGGAGCGCACCATCGGTGTCGCGCATCTGCTCTGGGCAGCGCCCCAGGCACGGCGCGCGCCCTTGCCTGGCAGTGCCTGATGAGCCGTGGCTGGCTGCTCGCCAATGCCTTGTGGCTACAGGCTGGCTGGTGGCTATGCATACTGGGGGCCGAAAAACCCTTCCTGTCGATGCTGGTGATTGCTGGCCTGGCCGTGCATCTGAGCCTGTGCCCGGCCGTCCACGCAGAGGTCAAGGCGCTGTTGCTGGTAACGCCGCTCGGGTGTGTGCTGGATAGCGTGCTGGGCGCGCTGGGCGTGTTCAGCTTCGACACCTGGCCATTGCCGCTGTGGCTTGCGCTGCTGTGGCTGGTACTGGCCAGCGGCATGCGCCACAGCCTGGCATGGGCCGACAGGCACTGGCAGCTCGGTGCACTGCTAGGTGCAGTTGGCGGCCCGCTGGCCTATATAGGCGGAGCGGGGCTGGCAAATGTCGACTTGCCCATGGGCGCACCGGTAACCGGCCTGTTACTGATGCCGATATGGGCCGTTACCCTCCCCCTGCTCGTGCGCCTTGCGGTGCGGTGCTGACCTGCGGCATCGTTCGGAGCAGTAGCGCACCTGCTCCCAGCAACGTGACCAGCGCTTGCGCCAGTTGAACGGCCGCCCACACACCACGCAGACCTTGCTGGGCAAAAGACCCTTTTTCATATCGGCTGCACCGCATCGAGTCGCGCCAAAAGTGACTGGCCACGCTGCCAGATGGCATCGCGACGGTCAGCCGACATGCCATCGAGGTTTCGATAGACCAGCGCCAGACGCGGGTTGGCCGAAAGCAGGTGGCGATGACGGATGAGAAAATGCCAGTACAGGGCATTGAACGGGCAGGCGTCCTCCTCGGCCACCTGGTCAACCCTGTAACTGCAGGCCTTGCAATGATCGGACATGCGCTGGATGTAGCGACCGCTGGCGCAGTAAGGCTTGGAGCCCAGGTAGCCGCCGTCGGCGTACATCACCATACCAAGCGTGTTGGGCAGTTCGACCCAGTCGAAGGCGTCCATGTAGACAGCCAGGTACCACTCACAGATTGCGGTGGGCGCGATACCGGCCAACAAGGCGAAGTTGCCGGTGACCATCAGGCGCTGGATATGGTGAGCGTAACCCAAGCGAAGGGTCTGCCCGATGGCCTGCTCCATGCAGCGCATGCGGGTGCGACCGGTCCAGTAGAATTCCGGCAACGCTCGCTCGTTACCCAGGTAATTGAGCGCAGCATACTCCGGCATGCGCAGCCAATAGATGCCGCGTACATACTCACGCCAGCCGATCAGCTGGCGGATGAAGCCCTCTGCTGCATTGAGCGGTACTCGCCCCTCGCGCCAGGCCTTGTCGACCCCGTCGCATAGAAAACGCACATCAAGAAGCCCGATGTTGAGTGCTGCACTGATGCGCGCATGGAACAGGTACGGCTCGCCCTCGGCCATCGCATCCTGGTAGTCACCGAAAGCCGCCAGGCCGAAATCCAGAAAGTGTTGCCAGAGCTGCTGTGCCTCGGCATGGGTCACCGGGTAGTCGAAACCGTCGATGGCTCCGTAGTGGTCGCTGAAGCGTTGCCGTACCAGAGCTATTACTGCAACTGTGATGTCGTCCTGTGCGAAATGTGCGGCGAAGGGGCCACGTAGCTGGCGAGGCAAGGCCTTGCGGTTGTCGCCATCGAGATTCCAGGTTCCACCTGCCGGGCTGCCGTCAGGCTCCAGCAGCAGGCCGGTGCGCTTGCGCATGCCACGGTAGAAGTGCTCCATGCGCAGTTGGCCGCGCTCCCGGGCCCAGCGCGCGAAAGCTTCGCGAGAGCATAGAAACCGCGTGTCGCGATGCCACACAAGCGGCAGTGCGGCATCGCGCAACGCCTGCTCCAGGCGCCACTCTCCGCACTCGGTCAGGTGAATATGCGTGGCTCCCAGGGCCTGCTGCCAGCGCCGCAACTCGCCAACGATGGTTCCGCTGTTGCCGTCATCATCGAGTTGCACATAATGCACCTGCCAACCGCGCTCGCGCAGTGCCAGTGCGAAGTGCCGCATGGCGCTGAAGATCAGGACGATCTTCAGCGGATGATGCGGCACGTACCTGGCCTCCCCTTCCACTTCCGCCATCAGCACAGCATCGCGGGCAGGATCGAGGGCGTTGAGGCTTGCCAGGTCGAAGGACAGCTGGTCACCCAGTACCAGACCCAGGCGCATCTTCAGGCTACCCCAGGCTGGTCAGCGTTACCGCTATGCAGATTCATGGCATGCCCCCCAGCAGACGCTGACGCAGTTGTTGATCCCTGGCCCGCGGATCGAGCCAGATGGCGAAGAACGCCCGTGCAAAAACGGGGTCGGCGACCGCCCGGCTGAGTTTGCCATCGACGTAGAAGCGGCAGCCCTGCCCCGGCATGTACAAGCCGGTGATGCGCATGCCTGGCCGTACATCCACAAACGCCTGCTGCATGGCCTGGGACCACGCCGCGCGCCGCTGCGGCGTCACGTTTTCAGGTGCCAGGCGGTACATTTCCTCGAGGCTGGCCTGTACCAGCGTGTCCCTGGACAGGCTTCGGTGATAGGCCAGCTCAAGGGCAAAAGGCCGGTTCCAGTCCTGGACCGGACCTGCTGCCCAGAGCTGTGCGGTATAAAGGCGCAAGCCAAACCAGCTGAACTCACCGACGCCCAGCCGTTGCGCTGCCGGCAGCTCCGCTCGCCAGTCCGCCGCCTCCGATAGGGCAGTCAATAGCAGGCAAAGCCAGGCCCAACGAGTCGTGTGCCCCATACTGACCTCGAGCACGTGAAATACCTGTACAATATTAGAAACTATGTACAGTTTTTTATGAGGTTGTACAACTTTTACTTGCGGGTCTCAGGGCCTTGTTTCGGCAGAGCCAGTGACAGTGGCATACCTGCGTCGGGGCCGGCAAAGGAGGCAGTTCAGTGAGCCTTATCAATGACCTTCATACCCCCGCCAACGTGCTGGTCTGCGGAGCCAGCCAGGGGATCGGCCTTGCACTGTGCACACAACTGCTGGCGCGCGACGACATCGGACGGGTGTTTGCCGTCTCGCGACATGCCACCAGCAGCCCTGCGCTGGATGCTTTGTTCGCCGAGCACCCACGACAGTTGGTTCGCATCGACTGCGACGCGTGTTCCGAAGTGGCGCTGCAAACACTGGCGGCGCGGGTGGGAGCCTGCTGCAACCACTTGAACCTGGTATTTTGCACGCTTGGCGTGCTGCAAGCGCCACCCGCACGGGCCGAAAAAGCGCTGATACAGGTGGATATGGCGGGGCTGCTGGCCAGCTTCACGACCAACTGTTTCGCCCCTGTCCTGCTGCTCAGGCACTTGCTGCCCTTGTTGCGACAGCAACCGATGACCTATGTGGCGCTGTCGGCGCGGGTCGGGTCGATCAGCGACAATCATCTTGGCGGGTGGTACAGCTATCGCGCCAGCAAGGCCGCGCTCAACCAGCTTATGCGTACCGCGAGCATCGAGCTCAAGCGACTGAACCCCGCTTCCACGGTACTGTTGCTGCATCCCGGGACCACCGACACCCGCCTTTCCCAACCCTTTCAGGGCAATGTGGCGCCAGGAAAACTGTTCTCGCCGGCGTTTGCAGCGACATGCATTCTAGCGCTGGTGAGCCGACACGGCCCAGAACAGAGCGGTACATTCTGGGCGTGGGACGGGACACCGATTGCCTGGTGACTCCAGAGCCAGCCTGGATTCCCCTCTCAGCTGAATACCCAGAGCACGCGGGTGAGCTTGTCTGTCAGGTTGGCGTAACGAAAGCTCGCGTGGGGTTGCAGCTGAAAACTGTCATTGGCGCGCAGCGTTACCGGCTCGCCGCCATCCAGCCAGACGGTCAGTTCGCCTTCGAGCACGAAGCAGCCCTGCTCCGAGCTGTCGTCCAGGTACTCCTCGCCACTGCTGGCCCCCGGCTCCAGATGGCTGTCGAGCATGGAGAACGCGCCCGTTATCGTGGGGGATGCCAGCACATCGGTGATGCCACCGGCCAGGTGAAGGGTACGACGCTCGTGAGGGCGGGTGACCCAGTCGAGCTCGCGGGGCTGGTCCAGCTTGTAGAAATAGGCCGTGGAGACGCCGAGCTCTTCGCTGATAGCCGTGAGGTCGGCCACGGTTGGGCGGGATACGCCCCGTTCGACCTGGGACAGAAAGCCCACCGAACGGCCGATGCGCTGCGCCAGTTCGCCCAGTGTCAGGCCCTTGAACTTGCGCAGGTCGCGAATCAGTACGGCCAGGCCTTCGATCTCTTCGTGCACTTTCATGGTTGAATCGCGACTTTCGGATGGGAAAAATTGATGCCCTGAAAAGTACATGATTCATTTCACAAAGCAAGATTCTTCAAGGAATTGCGGGAACCGGCAGTGTAATTCGGGGCCGCCTTGCGGCCCATCGCCGGCAAGCCAGCTCCCACAGGTACTGCGCAGCACTTGAAGTCGATGCGGTCGAGGTGGGAGCTGGCTTGCCGGCGATGGGCTGCACAGCAGCCCCCCTTACCGAACAGCCTCGTACGTCAAGTCCAGGCACTTGCGGGCCTTCTCCACCAGTTCGTCGATCTCCTCGATGCTGATAACCAGCGGCGGCGCGATGATCATGGTGTCGCCCACGGCACGCATGATCAGGCCGTTGTCGAAGCAGTGCTGGCGACAGATCATGCCGACACCTTTGCCTTCATAGCGCGCGCGGGTGGCCTTGTCCTTCACCAGCTCGATCGCACCGAGCATGCCCAGGCCGCGTACCTCGCCTACCAGCGAGTGGTCAGCCAGCTCGCGCAGGCGTTGTTGCAGGTAAGGCGCGGTCTTGTCGTGCACCTGCTCGATGATCTTTTCGTCACGCAGGATCCGCAGGTTCTCAAGGCCGACCGCAGCCGCCACCGGGTGGCCGGAATAGGTGAAGCCGTGATTGAAGTCGCCGCCTTCGCTGATGACTTTGGCCACTTCATCTCGCACGATCACGCCGCCCATGGGGATATAGCCGGAGGTAAGGCCCTTGGCGATGGTCATCAGGTCGGGCTTGAGGTCGTAGTAGTCGCTACCGAACCACTCGCCTGTACGGCCGAAGCCGCAGATCACTTCGTCAGCGACGAAGAGGATGTCGTACCTGGCCAGGATCTCCTTCACCTTCGGCCAGTAGGTCTGCGGTGGAATGATCACCCCGCCAGCGCCCTGGATCGGTTCGGCGATGAAGGCGGCAACGTTGTCCACGCCAACTTCGAGGATCTTTTTCTCCAGCTGTTCGGCCGCCCACACGCCGAAGTCGGCCTCGGTCATGTCGCCGCCTTCGCCATACCAGTATGGCTGCGGGATATGCACGATATCCGGGATCAGCCCGCCCTGCTGGTGCATGCCGCTCATGCCGCCCAGGCCCGCGCCGGCCACGGTGGAGCCGTGGTAACCGTTGATGCGGCCGATGATGACCTTCTTGTTCTTCTGGCCCTTGAGCGCCCAGTAATGGCGGACCATGCGCAGCACGGTGTCGTTGCCTTCGGAGCCAGAGCCGGTGAAGAACACGTGAGTCATGCCTTGCGGGGCCACATCGGCGATCGCCTTGGCCAGTTCCAGTGCGGGCGGGTGCGCGGTCTGGAAGAACAGGTTGTAGTACGGCAGCTGCTTCATCTGCTGGCTGGCGACGTCGGCCAGCTCATCGCGCCCATAGCCCACCGCCACGCACCACAGGCCCGCCATGCCATCGAGAATCTTGTGGCCCTCGCTGTCCCAGAGGTACACACCTTTGGCCGAGGTGATGATGCGCGGGCCTTTCTCGGCCAGCTGCCGAACATCGCTGAACGGGGCCAGGTGGTGGTCGCGGCTCATGGCTTGCCAGGCAAGGGTCTGCGAATTCTGCTCACTCATTGACTTCACTCCATCAAGTTGCGCAGCCGTGCTGCGCAGGTACTTTTTTGTAATTGGGAAAGATCGCTGTCAGGCGGTCTTCAACAGCATCTGGCGCAGTACCGAGCGATGCCGGCAGGCCTTGCCAAAGGACTGGAAGATGGTCAGGTAATGCGGGTTGTCCATGACCTGGTACTCGGGGTGCCATTGCACGGCCAGGGCAAAGCCTTTGCTGTTCTCGACCGAAACAGCTTCCACCAGGCCATCGGGCGCCAGCGCCTCCACCCTCAGCCCGGGGGCCAGTACATCGATGCCCTGGCCGTGGATGGAATTGACATCGATGACCGCCGGCAAACCCATGCGGTCGAGCATGCCGCCGGGCTCTATATGCAGGGCGTGACGCGGGCCGTATTGCTTTTCGATGGGCTCACCCTTGCTTTCGCGGTGGTCCATGAACATGCCGGTCTCATGCACTTTCTGGTGCAAGGTGCCACCGAGCGCCACGTTCATTTCCTGGAAACCACGGCAGATGCCCAGCACCGGCACTCCGGCGGCGATGGCCGCACGCATCAGTGGCAGTGTGGTGGCATCACGCAGCGGATCGTGATGGGTGCCCGCTGCACTGGCCGGTCCGTTGTAGTGGAACGGTTCGATGTTGGACGGCGAACCGGTGAAGATCAGCCCATCCACCACGTCGAGAATATCGGCGCTGTCCATCAGGTCTGCGAGGCTGGGTATCACGATGGGCAGCCCACACGCTGCCTTGGCCGCCGCGCGCGCGTACTTCTCGCTGATGGTCTGGGTTGCATGCAGCTCGATCATGCTGGTGCATGCGGTAATGCCGATAACGGGCACACGTGGCATATCTTCCTCCGGCAAATCCATATTGCGCGTTGTATTGAAACGGTAGAAAGGCAGGGTGCAGCGGCGCTGCCCCGACCCCGGCACCTACAGGAACCAGCGGTATTCGCGGGCATCGATGTGGCGCATGAAGTCCAGTTGCTCCTGGTATTTGTTTTCGCAGTAGACCATCACGAATTCACTGCCCAGGCCCGCGTTGACCTCCGGGTGGTGACGCATGGCGGCCAGGGCACTGAAGGCATCCTTGGGGAACTCGATGCCGCTCTGGCGGTTGTCGTTCAGCGGGGCGATGGGCTCGACGCCACGTTCCAGGCCATGCTCCATCCCGGTCAGGATGGCCGCCAGCACCAGGTACGGGTTGGCATCGGCCCCAGCGAGGCGGTGTTCGATGCGCAGGTTGCGGGGGTCGGACTCGGGGATGCGAATACACGCATCGCGATCTTCGAAACCCCAGCTGGCCTTGCTCGCCGCGTTGACCATGGCACCGTAACGGCGGTAGGCATTGTGGTTCGGGGCGAAGATCGGCATGCAGTGCGGCAGCAGCTCCAGGCACCCTGCCACCGCATGGCGCAGCTTGCGCTGGTCATCGCCGGCGAGGATGTTGTTGCCGGCGTTGTCGTACAGGCTGATGTGCACATGCATGCCGCTGCCCGGCGCATCCAGGTACGGCTTGCTCATGAAGCTGGCTCGGTAGCCGTGCTTCATCGCGATCCCGCGGGTACTGCGGCAGAACAGCGCCGACCAGTCCGCCGCGCTCATGGCATCGTCGCTGTGCGAGAAGTTGATCTCGAACTGGCCTGGGCCCAGCTCCGCGGTGATGACGTTCGCCGGCACGCCTTGCTCGTTGGCACCATCGACCATTTCGTGCAGCACCGGTGCAAAGCGCGACAGCCGCTCGATGTGCATGTTCGGCTGGTCGTCGTGGTCGTCGGTCGCCTTGTCGCGTGGGTACTGTGGCAGGCCGTTATCGAGCTTGCGGTCGAACAGGTAGAACTCCAGCTCGAAGGCCACCACCGGGCGAATGCCGCGCCTGGCCAGGCGCTGGATCACCCGGGCCAGCACTTCACGGGGCTCGAACTCGATGGGGTTGGCGGTGCCGTCAGAGGTGATGAGCATCTGCGCGATCGGTTCCTTTTCCCAGCGCACCGGCCTGAGGGTACCCGGCACCAGGCGGCGGGCGGCATCCGGGTCGCCATCGGCGAAGCAGTAGTCACCGATTGGATAGAGGCCACCCTGGGTGCCCAGCAGCACGCAGTTCTGCGGCAACTTCAGCGGCGCGCCGGCTGCGACTTTTTCCAGCATGTCCATGGGGTAGCGCTTGCCGTAGAAGTGCCCGGGAATATCCAGCGCAATCAGGTCGACATAACGTATTTCTGGGTGTTTCGCTCGGAACGAGCGCACTTCAGTCAGCAGATCCGGAAAGACGACACTCATCTTCTTGTCCTTGTGAGGTGAACGAATTCAGTTGAAGACCCAGAGCACGCGGGTGGCTTTTTCCGTCAGGTTGGCGTAACGGAACTGCGCGTGGGGGTGCAGCTGGAAGCAGTCGTTGGCCTGCAGGGTCACGGCGTCGCCGTGGTCCAGCCAGACCGTGAGTTCGCCTTCGAGCACGAAACAGCCTTGCTCGGAACGGTCGGTCAGGTACAGCTCGCCACTGCTGGCGCCTGGCTCGAGATGGCTGTCGAGCATGGAGAACGCGCCGCCGATGGTGGGCGAAGCCAGCACATCGGTGATGCCCGACTCGAGGTACAGCGTGCGCCGCTCGTGGGGGCGCGTGACCCAGCTGACGCTGCGGGGCTTGCTCAGGTTGTAGAAGTACGCGGTGGATACGCCGAGCGCTTCACTGATGGCGGTGAGATCGGCCACGGTAGGGCGCGAAACACCGCGCTCGACCTGGGACAGGAAGCCCACCGAGCGGTTGATGCGCTCGGCCAGTTCGCCCAGGGTCAGGTTCTTGAATTTGCGCAGGTCGTGAATAAGGATCGCGAGGGCTTCAACCTCTTCGTGCATCTTCATCGTTTGAGACTGCCGTGAAATTTTTAGAGTTATTTTTCATGAAAAATTACATGAAAAATTTCACGAGTCAAGCCGAAGCTGAAAATGGGAAACCGCGAAGGGAGGTGTGGGGGGGCAACAAGTAGCGAAGAGGCGTAACGAGAAAAGTACCTTGAAGCCCTCAGGAAGCGAGGGCCTGCGAACGCTGCCGTACCGGCATTTCATAGCGGTGCGGTTGCTGCCAGGCCAGCTGTGCCTGCACATCGACCGCCGCATCCATCACTTTCTGCGCCCAGTTCTCATCCTTGGGGCACACCACCACCACGCGAAAACCGTGGTCGACGCCTTCCAGCCGCACGCCCTCGGAATCATCGACATGCAGGTCGATATCGAAAGCCGACGGCAACTTGGAAGGCGCATTCTCAAGCCCGTTCACGGCCAGGATATGCTGGTGCCGGTCACTGTTGACCACGCCATCGACCCGGATACCGTAGAGCATCAGCCAACGGCGTATGTAGGACGGTGTGCGCCCCGACGAGGTGTAGATCCAGATGCTGCAGCCCTGGCGGCGCAAATCGCGCATCAGCGAGCGCGTGCCACTGCGCAGGGGTTCACCCAACCAGCGGTGGATGAACGCCGGCAGCTTGCTGTCCTCGGCGGCGGCATGGTCGGCCTGGCAGGCGAGCGTGTCGTCGATATCGAACGAAATGCGTATCTGCGGGCGGTTGAACGTGCGCTCGATGGCTTGCCGCCCGCGTTGGAACAGAGAAGAGCTTTGCATCAGCGGCACCTCTCGCGCGCAGGCATGGATGTGACGCCCAGGAAGAACTTGCCGGGCTCAGGCGCGTGCGCTTCAAGGAAAGCTGCATACTTTTTCTTGATCTTGGGTAGTTCGTACAAAGCCTTGACACCATGCTTGGCAGAGTTGCGTATGACCGAGGATGGGTTGAAGTAACCCTCGGCATTGTCCAGCGACAACACGAATGGCGGTAACCCCGCGCGCATCAGCAGGTAGCTGACAATGAGCGACCCTGTGCGGTTGTTGCCTTCGATGAACAGCTGCGGCTTGCTCAGAATTCGAACGTAGACACCCGCCGCGCGCTTCCAGATCGAGTCGCTGCCGTACGAGCAATACCAGTTGTAGAGGTCCTTGATGCCGCCCTCCACGTTGTTGAAAAAGTGCGCCTCGGTCGCCGCCAGGTGCGGGGCAAACTCCAGCCTGCGTGCCGGGTCGCTGCCGCACAGCACGGTGGCATTGATCTCCAGCATCAGGTTCAGTTGCTGAAGGTCGAAAAGGTCGACACCCCGGGCGACATAGTCGTCAATCAGGGCATAGCCTTCAACCACATTCAGCAGCACCTCGTCGGTAAACGGATCGCGCGGTTCGGTGAAATGCTGGCTGAGTTCGGCAAAGCGGGCCTGCACCTCACGCAGTGCGCGCTCTACCGCTGGCAGATCAAGACGACGCGTCGCTGGCATTGGAAATCCCTGGTAACACTTGACGGAAGGTAATGCGGCCGGGTGTTGCAGCCTTCCTGACTGCAACACCCGGCCACCTTGGCACGTGCGGCCTCAGCTGAACTTGCCGCTGATGTAGTCAGCAGTCAGCTGCTCACGCGGGTTCTGGAAAATCTGCGTGGTCGGGCCCATCTCGACCAGGTAACCGGTACGGGTGCCCTTGGAGATATCGACCGAGAAGAACGCGGTGGTGTCGGCCACACGAATCGCCTGCTGCATGTTGTGGGTCACCAGGGCGATGGTGTAGTCCTTCTTCAACTCGACCATCAGCTCCTCCACCCGGCGGGTGGCAATCGGGTCGAGTGCCGAGCAGGGTTCGTCCAGCAGCAGCACTTCCGGCTCGGTGGCGATGGCGCGGGCGATGCACAGACGCTGCTGCTGGCCGCCGGACAGGGCCAGGCCGCTGACCTTGAGCTTGTCCTTCACCTCGTCCCACAGCGCGGCGCCCTGCAGCGCGTGCTTGACGCGGTCACCGATATCGCCCTTGTAGCGGTTCAGGCGCAGGCCGAAGGCGACGTTGTCGAAGATGCTCATGGAGAACGGGTTGGGCTGCTGGAACACCATGCCGATGTAGCGGCGCACCACCACAGGGTCGACGCCCTTGCCGTAGACGTCCTGGCCCAGGAAGTGCACATGGCCTTCGAAACGGAAGCCCTTCACCAGGTCGTTCATGCGGTTGAGGCTACGCAGCACGGTACTCTTGCCGCAGCCGGACGGCCCGATGAAACCGGTGATCTCGTTCTTGCGGATCGGCACATGGCTGTCGCGAACGGCCATGAAATTGCCGTAGAAGATCTTGTCCAGCTTGCAGTCCATGACAATGGGGGCTTCGCTGACCACGGGAGCGGCTTTTGGCGCAGTGGATACGTTCAAGGTCGGATGCTCCCTTTCTCAATACTTGGGCTTGCCGAATACTCGGCTCAGAATGTTGATTACCAGCACGATCATCACCAGTACCAGCGAGGCCGCCCAGGCGAGCTCGAGCTGGTTGTCGAATGGCATGCCGGAGAAGTTGTAGATCAGTACGGCCAGCGAGGCCGTCGGGTTCATGACCGCCAGATCGCCGTCATGCAGGATCCAGTAGTTGCTGAACAGCGCGGTGAACAGCAGCGGCGCGGTCTCGCCGGCGGCACGGGCCACGGCCAGCATGACGCCGGTCAGGATGGCCGGCAGGCCGGTGGGCAGGACGATTTTCCAGATCACCTGGGCACGGGTGCAGCCCATGCCGTAGGCGGCATCCTTCATGATCTTGGGCACCATCTTCATCGACTCTTCAGCGGTCAGCACGACGATGGGCAGCATCAGTACCGCCAGGGCCACACCACCTGCCGGCGCGGAGTAGGTGCCGGTGGTCATCACCACCAGGGCATAGGCGAATACGCCAGCCAGGATCGACGGCAGGCCGGTGAGCATCTTGGCGGCAAAGCGCGCGGTGTTGGCCAGCTTGCTGTCCGGGCCGAGTTCGGCCAGGAACACCGCGGCCAGGATACCGACCGGGACGGCGATGGCAGCAGCAATGCCGACCATGACGAAAGTACCGGCCATGGCGTTGCCAAAGCCCCCGCCCATCTCGAAGCCGGTGGGTGGCAGCTCGGTGAACACCTCCAGGTTGAGGCGTGCGCCACCGCGAGTGATCAGCATGTACAGCACGGAGATCAGCGGCACGCTGGCCACCAGTGCCGCGAACCATGCCAGCGTGGTCAACAACAGGCTGCGCAGGGAACGGCCTTCCAGCTTGCGCTGCAGGCTGGGCAACGCGTTTGCAGGGGTGGTGAGGTTGGTCATCATTTGTTACCCCGCTGGGCGTAGAGCATGATCATCGAGCCGAGCACGTTCACCAACAGGGTGATGAACATCAGCACCAGTGCGGCGTACATCAGTACCTCGACCTCGTTCGGGCCGGCCTCCGGGAAGTTCAGGGCCAGCAAGGCCGCCAGCGTGTTGGCCGGGGCGAACAAGGACAGGGAAATGTTGTTGGCATTGCCCACCAGCATGGCCAGCGCCATGGTTTCACCCAGCGCACGGCCCAGGCCGAGCACCAGCGAACCGAAGATGCCGGTGGCTGCCGATGGCACCATTACCTTGAGAATGGCCTCCCAGTGGGTGGCGCCCAGGCCGTAGGCGGCCTGCTTGGTCTTCATTGGCACGCTGGTCAGGGCGTCCTGCGAAACGGCGGCGATGGTCGGCAGAATCATGATCGCCAGCACCAGCGCGGCAGGCAGCAGCCCTGGGCCGCTCAGGGAAGTACCAAAAAAGGGAATCCAGCCCAGCTCGCTGTTCAGCCAGGTGGTCAGCGGGCGAATGGCCGGGATGACCACATAGATCCCCCACAGGCCGTAGACGACGCTGGGGATGGCAGCGAGCAGCTCGACGATGGTGCGGAACACCGCCGCCAGCCGGGCCGGGAGGAAGTCCTGGGTGAGGAAGATGGCCATGCTGACGCCGAAGAAACCGGCGATCAACAGGGCGATAAGGGCGCTGTAGAGCGTGCCCCAGATCGCTGGCAGAATACCGTACTTGCCTTGGTTGACGTCCCAGACACTGCCGAACAGCACGTCAAAACCGTGCTTCTCGATGCCTGGCAGTGCCTTGCGGCCCACTTCGTAGACCAGCGCGAAGACCAGCGCCAGCACCAGCACCACACCGATGCGTGCAAGCGCACGGAAGGTGCGATCAACCAGGAAGTCTTTCGCAGACGGTGGCTGGCACGCGGAGTCGGGGTTAGCCGGGATGGCAAAAGGAGTGTTCATGGGCAAGTTCCGGGACAGAGAGCAAACACACCCGGCATGGCCGCCAGACCACACCGGGAGCGCCTGGACGTGTTACTGAATGTTGGCCGACGCTTTGCGTACCTGATCGACAACCGACGCTGGCAGCGGGATGTAGCCCATCGAGTCGGCGATCTTCTGGCCTTCGGTCAGGCTGTATTCGACCATTTCGCGCATGGCCTTGGCCTTGGCCGGGTTACCGTTGTCCTTGCGGAAGATCATCCAGGTGTAGGAGGTGATCGGGTAGGACTTGGCACCGTCCGGGTCAGGCAGCCAGGCCACCAGGTTCTCCGGCATCTTCACCGCAGCCAGCGCCTCGGCACCGCTCTCGGCGTTCGGCACGACGTATTGGCCGGCCTTGTTCTGCAGCTGGGCGAAGTCGACCTTGGCCAGCTTGGCGAAGCCGTATTCGATGTAGCCGATGGCGCCTGGGGTCTGGCGGACGGTGGCGGTTACGCCATCGTTCTTCGGCGACTTGATGAACTTGTCGCTGGCCGGCCAGTTGACGGTGTTGCCTTCACCCAGCGCTTGCTTGAAGTCAGCGTTGATGGCCGACAGGTGCTTGGTGAATACCGCTGTGGTGCCGCTGGAGTCGGCACGCACGACCACGGTGATCGGGGTGGCGGGCAGTTTCAGCTCAGGGTTGGCCGCGACGATCTGCGGGTCGTTCCACTGGGTGATCTTGCCGAGGAAGATGTTGGAGTACACATCGCGTGGCAGCTTCAGCCCTTTGAGGTTGCCTGGCAGGTTGTAAGCCAGGACGATCTCACCGGCGGTCATTGGCAGCAACTGCACGCCTTCGCCGACCTTGGCGATTTCTTCGGCTTTCATTGCCGAGTCGCTGGCGGCAAAGTCGACGGTCTTGTTCAGAAAGTCCTGAACACCCGCCCCGCTCCCCTTGGACTGGTAGTCAACGGTGACACCGTCGGTTTCCTTGCTGAAGGCCTTGAACCAGGTCAGGTAGATCGGTGCCGGGAAACTTGCGCCGGAACCGGTCAGGCGGATGTTCTCTGCGGCAAAGGATGCCGAAGTGGCGCAAAGAGAAACGGCAACGGCGAGTGCAGCAGATTTCATCAGGCGTATCATCGAAAAGCGCTCCGTGTGATGGCCGGCACACTTTGCAGCAGCAATGTTACAGCTTTGTGACCGATGAATGGCAGGCCGCACGGTAGAGCCGTCTGGCGGCGCCATCACGGCAACATCAGGGGCCAGAGCCCTGGAGTGGTTCCTGTCTCAACCCTACGGCTTCGATGTGTCGATTGAATGACTGCTTCCGGCAGGCAGCAGGGCTTCGTGGCGCCGCTCGTCGATCACCGGGCACTCTGGCGTTGCCGCGGCATTCAACCGCACATGCAAAGCAGACGGGAGTGAGTGCCATGCCACGCGGCGACAAGGACAAATACACCGACAAGCAGAAGCGCAAGGCCGAACACATCGAGGAAAGCTACGAGCAAAAAGGCGTGCCAAAAGAGCAGGCCGAAGCGCGTGCCTGGGCCACCGTGAACAAACAGTCCGGTGGAGGCGAGAAGAAAGGTGGCTCGGGTAAGGCTACATCCTCAAGCGAGAAGAAAACTGCCCGCTCGGACTCGGCCAAACGGGCGGCGAAGTCGCGCCAAGGTCATTCCCGCACATCGGGCAGCTCCCTGGAAACCCAGAGCAAGCAAAGCCTGATGAAGGAAGCGCGCAGCAAAAACATCAAAGGGCGCTCCACCATGACCAAGGCACAATTGGTGGAAGCGCTCAAGCACGCATGACCGCAAGCCCTGAACCGGGCGCAATCCCTGTGCGGGCGTGCCCGCGAAGAACGCAATGTGATGCATGGCACCCCTACGCCGGTGTCCGCCACAGCATCAACCATTCCCGGCGATATCCGCCGTGTCGGCATCCCGGCAACTGTTGCGGGATGCGCAAACGAATTCCGCCTCGGCACGTGTGGGGTAGTTGAGGGTCAGGCGCAGCTTTTCCTGTGTGTCATAAAGGTCATAGCCCTCCCCTAACGTTGCGGGAAAGCCAAGACTACGCGGGTAAATCTCTTTCTTTAGCGGCACAGCGGGAACCACAACAAAGCGCATCTGCATGATCATCCCCCTCCCGGCAGTCTCTTAGTATTAGTACTGCTACGGGAAAGCATCAAGTTGACTCATGCAAACAATCGCAATAGCCCTGCGAGCCTATCAGCCGAAGTGCTCCCTTGACGCACGTCAAGCCGCTGAGCCGGGTTCGCGCGACGATGGCTGCCAGCAAGGAACGAATCGAAAACCGCCATGCGCATTGTGCTCAAGGCCATCGCCATCGAGCACTGTGCGCGGCCTTGGATAAGGAGTCCCACATGAGCCACCTGAACCACGTACTGGTAGCAACCGACCTGTCCACCTCCGCCCGCAACGCGGCAGAGCGCGCTGCGCACCTGAGCAAGGCGCAGCAGGCATCGCTGGACCTGCTGTACGTTGCCAACCCGGCCCCCTTCGAGCGCTTGAAGCAGTTGGTCGCACCTGGTGATGATCTGCTGAAGCGCGTGCTGGATACCGCTGGCGAAAAAATCCGCGCACTGGCTGCAATGCTGTTCCAGCGCCATGACATCGCCGCTGGCGTGCAGGTAGCGCATGGCTCGGTGACCACGGAGATCACCCGTGTGGTGCAGGATAAACGCAGCGACCTGCTGGTATGCGGGGCGAAGGGCCAGAGCGTCGCGCGGCGCCTGCTGCTGGGCTCCACGGTGCAGAAGATGCTGAACCGCATGCCCTGCCCTTTGCTGGTGGTCAAGCAGGCGCCACGCGATGCCTACCGGACCTTGCTGGTTGCAGTTGATTTTTCGCCTTCGTCACTGCGCTCCATCGAACTGGCAAAAGCCATTGCCCCACAGGCCGAGATCATTCTGTTGCATGTTTACGAAGCGCCGTTCGAAGGCAGCATGCGTTTCGCCCACATCGACCATGAGACCCTTGCTCACTACCGCAATGTCATCCGCAAGGATGCGGTCCAGCAGCTCGCGGCCTTGAGCGAAACCGCCGGAGTGGCAGATGCTCGGCAAATCGTGGTGCATGGCGACCCTGCCTGGCGGATTGCCGAGCAGGAACAAGAGCTGGAATGCGACCTGATCGTGGTTGGCAAGCAAGGGGAAAGCGCGCTTGAAGAGCTGCTGATAGGCAGCGTCACCAAGCATGTGCTGAACGAATCCCAGTGCGATGTGCTGGTATCGCCATAAGATGCATGTGATGTGGAGGACACGTGCCTGTCCTTCGCGGACAGGCGACTCATTGGTTAAGTGAGGTTTTGTAGGAGCAGCCTTGTGCTGCGAAGAGGCCGGGACAAGCAATACAAAGGCTTTGTCAGTACCGGCCTCTTCGCAGCACAAGGCTGCTCCTACAATGGACGCTTCAAACGAGCGATATTTGTTCTCTGCGCTCCCATCCAACAGCGGGCGCTCTGCGCAAGGCGTTTCATCGATTGCGCTGATGATTACTATCGAGCGACCCGCATGTTGGCCAGGCGAAACCGCCCCCTATAATCCCCGGCAAATTTCCCCCGCTCCTTGCGCCTGCTTCAGGCGACATCCCTCTCTTGGAATCCAATACCATGCCAAGTGCCAGCCAGGCCCCTCGTGGCCTCCCCGAACATGATCAACAAAGCGTCAGCCAGCAGTGGCTGGCAATCCTTTCGGTCGCCGTCGGCGCTTTCGCCCTGGTGACCAGCGAGTTCCTGCCGGTGGGCGTACTCAACGATGTCGCCAGCGACCTTGGCATCAGTGCTGGTCACGCCGGCCTGATGGTCACCCTGCCCGGCATCATGGCCGCCCTCGCCGCCCCACTACTCTCGGTGGGCATTGGCGCTCTGGACCGTCGCTACCTGCTGATCGGGCTGACGCTGATCATGATCATCGCCAACGCGGTAGTAGCCTACGCCAGCGACTTCAACCTGCTGCTGTTCGGCCGCGTGCTGCTGGGCGTGAGTATCGGCGGCTTCTGGGCAACGGCCATTGCCCTCAGCGGCCGCCTGGCGCCAAAGGGCGTGGGCGTAGCCCAGGCCACCTCGATCATCATGGTCGGCGTAACCCTGGCCACCGTGCTGGGCGTGCCGGTAGGCACCTGGTTGAGTGGCCTGATGGGCTGGCGCATGACCTTCCTGATAACCGCGCTACTGGGCATACCGGTGCTGCTGGCGCAGATCCTGTTGCTCCCGCGGCTCAACCCGGACAAAGCCATTCGCATCAGCGACCTGCCGGCCCTGTTCATCAACCCACAGGCGCGGGTTGGCCTGATCGCCGTGTTGCTGATCGGGCTGGCGCACTTTGCCGCGTACACCTATGTCGCCCCCTTCTTCAAGCAAAGCTCCGGCTTCGATGGGCCTACCATTGGCTCGTTGCTGCTGCTTTATGGCGTGGCCGGGGTATTCGGCAATATCTTCGCCGGTTTCGCCGCCAACCGCAGCGTACGTCACACCCTGCTGCTGGTAGCGCTGATGATCGGCACCAGCACTGCCCTGTTCCCTCACTTCGCCACCGGCATGACCGGTGCCGCGATGCTGATCGGGTTGTGGGGCTTCGCCTTCGGCGCGTTCCCGGCCTGCGCCAGTATCTGGATGTTCGTTGTCGCGCCCAAGGATGTCGAACGTGGTATGCCGCTGTTCGTTGCCATGTTCCAGGTGATCATTGCACTGGGCTCGTTCTTCGGCGGTCGGATCGTCGACCAGCTGGGCAGCTCGGTGTTGCTGAGCCTGGCCACGGCCCTGGTGGGTTGCGGTTTCGCTACGGTGCTGGTGCTGGGGCGTAACGTCAGCAACAGCCTGGCGGCGCAACCTGGCTGACCAAACCATCGCCGGCCGGGCCGCAAAGCGGCCCCGAATTGCTTGACTGACAGGTATTGGGGCGCTGGCTGATTTTTTACGCTCTTTTTACGACTGAGCCGGCAGACAGAAGGAATACTGGGCGCGCGATGCTCAGGGATGGCATGCATTTATACCCGCCAGTCCAGAGAAACCTTTCGTGAGCCAGTCCACCGTTATCGCAAATCAATCCCTTCCCGCCAAGTCCAACCCTGTCGGCATGCTCGTCGCCGCTGTCGGCGTGGTGTATGGCGACATCGGCACCAGCCCGCTGTACACCCTCAAGGAGGTGTTCGCCGGGCACTATGGCGTACAGGCCAACACCGCTGGCGTACTCGGAGTGCTGTCGCTGGTGTTCTGGTCGTTGCTCTGGGTGGTATCGCTCAAGTACGTACTGTTCATCCTGCGTGCCGACAACCAGGGCGAAGGTGGCATCATGGCCCTGACCGCCCTGGCGCATCGGGCGGCGGCGCCCTACCAGCGCCTGGGCAGGATACTGGTGCTGCTCGGCTTGTTCGGCGCCGCGCTGTTCTACGGCGACAGCATGATCACGCCGGCGATTTCCGTTCTATCGGCCGTCGAGGGCCTGCAACTGGCCTTCGACGGTATCGAGCATTGGGTCGTGCCACTGTCGGTGGTGGTGCTGGTGGCCCTGTTCCTGATCCAGAAGCATGGCACCGCGCGCATCGGCATCCTCTTCGGGCCGATCATGGTGCTGTGGTTCGTCGTGCTGGGTGCACTGGGCCTGCACGGCATCGTCCAGCGCCCGGAGGTGCTGCAGGCACTCAACCCGCTCTGGGCGGTGAAGTTCTTCGTGCTGCACCCGGGCATGGGGGTTGCGATCCTGGGCGCAGTGGTGCTGGCGCTGACCGGCGCCGAAGCGCTCTACGCCGATATGGGGCACTTCGGCCGCAAACCCATCGCCCGGGCCTGGTTCCTGCTGGTGCTGCCCGGCCTGGTACTGAACTACTTCGGCCAGGGCGCGCTGATCCTCGGCGACCCGCAGGCAGTGCGCAACCCGTTTTACCTGCTGGCGCCCGAATGGGCCCTGCTGCCCATGGTCGGGCTGGCCACGCTGGCCACCATCATCGCGTCCCAGGCCGTGATTTCCGGTGCGTTCTCGCTGACGCGCCAGGCCATCCAGCTGGGTTACGTACCGCGCATGTTCATCCAGCACACCTCCAGCGAGGAACAGGGGCAGATCTACATCGGCATGGTGAACTGGGCACTGATGGTTGGCGTGGTGCTGCTGGTGGTCGGCTTCGAGTCGTCCGGGGCACTTGCGGCAGCCTATGGCGTAGCCGTGACCGGGACCATGCTGATCACCACACTGCTGGCTTCGGCAGTGGTGCTGTTGCTGTGGAAGGCACCACGCTGGCTGGCGGTGCCGATGCTGCTGGCATTCCTGCTGGTCGACAGCCTGTATTTCGCCGCCAATGCGCCGAAGATCCTCCAGGGCGGTGCATTTCCGGTGATTGCCGGCCTTGCACTGTTCACCCTGATGACTACCTGGAAGCGCGGGCGACGGATGATCGTCGAGCGGCTGGACGAAAGTTCGCTGCCGCTGGACCTGTTCATTACCAGCCTCAAGGCCCAGCCGCCTCACCGCGTGGGCGGTACTGCCGTATTCCTGTCCGCCAGGCCCGAGGCGGTGCCTCACGCCTTGCTGCACAACCTGCTGCATAACCAGGTACTGCATGAACAGGTGGTGCTGTTGACCGTCGTGTTCGAGGACGAGCCACGGGTCAACGCTGGCAAGCGCTTTGAGGTCGAGGAGTTTGGTGACGGTTTCTTCCGCGTGAGCCTGCATTTCGGCTTCATGGAGGAGCCCGACGTGCCGTTGGCGTTAAGCCGCTGTCAGCGTGCGGACCTTGAGTTCGGCCCCATGCGCACCACTTATTTCCTCAGCCGGGAGACGGTCATTGCAGGCAGGCAGATGGGCATGGCTCGCTGGCGTGAGCACCTTTTTGCCTTCCTGCTGAAGAATGCCAACAGCAACCTGAAGTACTTCAAGCTGCCGCTGAACCGGGTGATCGAGCTTGGCACCCAGGTCGAGATCTGAACAGTCATGAAGCTTGAGGCTGCCAGGTACTGAAAGGGCCTGGCAGCCGCTTCGTCGAAAGGCTGCGCACTGCGGAACTTAAAAGGCAACCTTATGTCGTATCCGCACTCAAATTTCCTCCCCTGCGCCTTTTGGAGGCGAACAAACATGAAAAAAACCCTGGTAGCCGTCTTTACCTGTGCCCTGGCGCTCGGCGCAACTGCATTGTTGCCTGCCGATGTCTCGCCGATTGGTTCCGCATATGCCAAAGGTAATGGCAATGGCGGTGGCAAAGGTGGGTTCAACGGTAATGGCGCCGGCTACGAGAGTGATCATGCAGGCAAGGCCACCCGCAACCATGGCGAGAGCGGCAATCACTATGGAAGCCTGCGCAATGATGACAACGGCCGTGGCACTACCCGGTCCGGCATTGCCCATTCCAAGGAACACAACAAGGCCGGGCGCTCCTCTTCGAAGCACGATCGATAACTGAAAGCACACATGGCGTGCGCTCGAACCGGGCGACGCGGAGGAAGGCACCGGCTACGCCGGTGTTCGCGGGCGCGCCCACTGCCACAGTCTGGTGCCCGCCAGACCTCAAACCCTGAACCGCGCCACCAACGCCGCCATCTCCCCCACCAACCCCGACAACGCCTTGCTCGCCTCACTGGTCTGCTGCGCCCCTGCTGCCGAGGATGTCGACAGCTCGCGAATGTTCAGCAGGTTGCGGTCCACCTCTCGCGCCACCTGGGCCTGCTCTTCGGCTGCACTGGCAATCACCAGGTTACGCTCGTTGATCTCGCCGATCGCACTGTAGATACCCTCAAGCACCTGCCCCGAGGCCAGTGTCACGTCCAGCGTCGACTGGGCACGACTGGTACTGGCCTGCATCGAGGTCATGGCCGCTTCGGTACCCGCCTGCACGCGCCCGATCATCTGCTCGATTTCCTGGGTCGACTGCTGCGTGCGGTAAGCCAGCGTACGCACTTCATCAGCCACCACCGCAAAGCCGCGCCCGGCCTCGCCCGCACGGGCGGCCTCGATGGCGGCATTGAGCGCCAGCAGGTTGGTTTGCTCGGACACCGAGCGAATCACTTCCAGCACCTTGCCGATGTCCCGCACCTGCCCGACCAGTTGCTCCAGGTGTGCGCTGCTGGCCTGGATCTCCCGAGTCATGGCCTCGGTGCCGTCGATGTTGTCGTTGACTTGCCGGCGGCTTTGCGCCGCCAGCTGGTTGGATTCGCTGGTGGTCTGCGAGGTGGTGATGGCATTGCGCGCAACCTCCTCGACAGCCGTGGTCATTTCGGTAACGGCGGTAGCGGCCTGCTCCAGCTCCTGGCCCTGCTGGCGCAGGTTGTTGGCGCTTTCCTCGGTGACCGTATTCAGCGCCGTGGCGGCTGCGTCCAGCTGCCTGGCACAGTTGCTGATCTGCCCCAGGGTGTCGCGCTGGCTCTGCTGCATGCGCTCAAGTTCATGGAACAGCTGGCCGATCTCGTTACTGCCCTGCCCCTGCACCGGCACGCTCAGGTCGCCGCCGGCAATGCGCTGGAAGTGCCGGCCAGCTTCGCGCAGCGGGTGCAGCACGCGCTGGGCAATAAAGGCCCAGCACAGCACCGCCAGCACCAACGTCACGCCCAGCAGCCCCAGACTCAGCAGTTGGGCGCGCGCCAGGCGCCGGTCGGATTCCAGCATGATCTGCTGACCGCGCTCACTCAATGCGCCGACCAGTTGCTGGCGCAGCGCCTGCAGCCGGCCCATGGCGTTGCCGGCGTCGGTGTTGACCTTGAAATACTGCTCGAGTGAACGTTGACGGGTTGCCTCACGCTGCCCGGCGACCGCCTTGGCATACTCGCCGTAGGTGGCCTGCAGCGCGGTTGCCAGTGCGTGCAGCGCAGGCTCGCGGGCGTTTTCGACAAACTCGTCCACCAGCTTCTGGCTCTTGTCGTTCAGCTCGACCGACAGCGCCATGCGCTTGTTGGCGCTTTCCTCATGACCACCCAGCTGCTCGATGAAGCCCGAGGACACATTGGCACTGGCGCGAATCGCCATCAGCAACGCATTGTTCAACCGGTCCGACTGGTGCGCGGTCTGGTCCAGTTCGGTGATCTGCTGGTCGCTGCCCACCGCCGCCCGCCAGGCACTGACGGTGGAAAACAGCAGGGTCACGCTGAACAGCGACAGCACCCAGAACATTCCGGTGCGGATCTTCAGGTTGGCAAGCATGGGGGCAGTACTCCTTGTTGGCACCACTTCTGGTCGATGATTCGACGGTGGGTGTGCTGCTATCGGAGGTACTGCCCCAGGCTTGAGGCGCCGGAGTGCGGTTATGGGCGGTAACCGAACAGATGTTGTCGAGGCACAGACCGGGCGACGGGCAACAAGCAGACCAGGCGGGAACTTCAACGCTCCAATTCGGTCGATAGCATCCCCTCGCCCTCCAACCTGGCCCGCCCAAGCCCTGCCGAGTCTTCCGCCGATGCCCAGCACACCTGTTCTGTCAGCCCTGCTCCTGTTGTTCAGCGCAATCACGGCACAGGGCGCACTGGCCGGCGAACGCTACGCGCCCACACGCAGCAACAATGCCTCGACGGTGCTGATCGAAACCGCCTCGCAACAGTATGCCGACGGCCAGCTGGACCAGGCGGCGGCCACGCTGGAGCGTGCGCTGCACATTCAACCGAACAACCCGGCAACGCTGCACTACCTTGGCGTTTTGCGCCTTCAGCAAGGGCAGTATGAACAGGCCGAAACCCTGGCGCTTCGCTCCAACCTGCGTGTTGGCAACAATCACGCCCTGCGCAGCCGCAACCTGCAGCTGATAGAAGCCGCGCACAAGGCCCAGGGCTCGGGCATTCTGCCGACGGCTGCGCACTGACGGCGATCGGACGCTGCGCGTCAGGCCACCATCGACCTTCTTTGCACCCACGCGCATTACCCGGTAAAGTCGGCGCCAGGGCGCTGGCTGCGCCTGCGGTCCGCGCCAAGGGGTTTCCCGAGCCAAGCATCATCACATTCCCATACCAGCTCCCGGCTTGTCGGCGGACCGAGCCCCAAAGGAGTTGGCATGCCCGCCATCAATGCATCCCGCCACCACGGCCTGCTCGACCTGCCCGCCTTGCGCAAACGCGCCAAACGCTTGCTCACCGCCCTGAAAAACCACAAGGCCGACGACACCCGCGAGCAGCTACGCGCACTCGGCCTGCCTGGCCCTGACTACCGGCTTGCCGATACCCAATGGCTGGTGGCCCGCGAGGCCGGTTTTGCCAGTTGGCCCAAGCTCAAGGCCCATGCCGATGCCGTCGCTTTTGCGGCACGCCACCCTGGCTTCACCGCCGATGACGAGGCAGCCGTGCAGCATTGGCGCTGCGGCAACGACATCGCCCACAGCTTGCGCACGGCCGGTTTTGCCGGTGCCTTCCAGATGTTCGAGGACCCCATGGTCATGGGGCCGGTCTGCGCACTGCCCGAGGAGCAGTATTGGCAGGTTCGGGCCGCTTACATACAGCAGGCGTTCAACCTGAGCATCCAGGACGTTGAGCAACGCCAAGCGGCACAGCGCACCGCCCTGGCCGGCTTGAACAGCGACAGCAAGATCGTGCTGTGGTGCGAGGGTGACGCTTACGACCAGCTGTTCCTGATCCGCGTACTCGCCAGCCTGCCCAGCCTGCCGCGCCGCTTGGAGCTGATCGAAATCACCCAGGTACCTGGCGTCGAGCGCTTCATCGGTATCGGCCAGCTGGCCCCGGACTTGCTCGCCTGGCTATGGCCACAACGTCGCGCGCTGGGTGAGGACGTGCTGGCCCTGGCCCGCCAGACATGGGCAGCCTATACCGCGCCTGACCCAAGGGCCTGGGCTGCCCTGGCGGGCCTCCAGCATACGGCCTTGCCGTTGCTGGGCCGGGCCCTTGCGCGGCAACTTCAGGAACTGCCGGGGGCGAACGACGGCTTGAGCCTCACCGAACGCCTGCTGTTGCGCATTCTGGCCTCACGCGGCGAGCTGCCGGCCGGACGTGTGTTTGCCCAGTTGATGATGCAGGATGAACCGCTGCCTTACCTGGGTGACATGATGTTCCATGTTTTGCTGCAGCCCCTGATCCATGCACCGCACCCGCTGCTGCTGGAAGGCCCGGGCGAGTCTTGGGCGCAACGGCCGTTGCGGCTGACCGCACTTGCCGAGCAGGTGCTGGCGGGGCAGGCGCATTGGCTTGACCACAACCCTGCGCAGCGCTGGGTGGGTGGAGTGGTTATCGATGCCGCGGACAAGCCCTGGGTGGTCAGCGAACAAGGCGGAGTGTGGCAGCGCAAATAGCCCGCTCAAGCTTGATCAGGTAACGCGGTGGATGGCACCGGCAAGTCAGCTCTCATGGAACTACCCATAACTCATTGCATTAGCCGCTCCCACAGGGTACGCGGACCGCTTGCGAATTCAGTTCTCTACTCGACAGCGCAGCCCAAAGGGCTGGGTGATCGCCCACAGGGATTGCGCTGGACCGATGTTGCAATCGCCTTCGCCGCCTGCGCCAAACGTTGTGTAGCCAGCCGGATTTCATCCATGTCCAGCGAGGCAAACCCGAGGCGCAAGGCATTTTCCGCATGACCAAACGGCGAAAACTGCCGGCCACTGCGTACCACCAGGTCCAACTCCAACGCCTTGCCAACCAACTGATCCACATTGATCTCGTCAGCAAACCTCACCCACAGCGCCAGCCCACCTTCCGGCTCGCGCACGGTTACCTGCTCGCCAAAGGCATCGCGCAAGCAAACCAACAGGGTCTCTCGACGTCGGCGATACTCCCGGGTGACCCGACGCAAGTGCTTCTTCAGTTCGCCATCATTGATCAAGTCCGCCAGCATCTGCTGCATCACCGCATCACCCTGCCCCAGGGTCAGCGTCGCCCTGCGTTCGAGCGCCGCAGCCACCTCCGCCGGCGCCACGATGAAACTGCAACGGAACGTACTGCCCAGGGACTTGGACAATGAGCCAATGTAGATCACGTGCCGCTGCTGACGGTCGCTGGCCAGCGGCAGGTAAGGCCTCCCGGCAAAGTGGTATTCATGGTCGTAGTCTTCCTCGACCACGCAGAAGTCGTGCTGCCGCGCCAGTTCCAGCAACTGCTGCCGGCGCCCGGCAGGCAGGCTGACCGTGGTCGGGAACTGGTGATGGGGTGTGATGTACAGCATGCGTACCTGGTGCAGCCGGCACAGTGCATCGATCTGCTCGACCCGACAGCCCTCCTCATCCAGGTCCACGGTGACCAGCCGGGCGCCCAGCTGGCGGAAGATCTCCCACGCGGGCGGATAGCTCAGGCGTTCGACCAGCACAACGTCACCAGGCTTGAGCAGCACGCTAGCCACCAGGTACAGCGACATCTGCACGCCCTGGGTCAGGCAGATATGCTCGGCGCCAACGTTCAGGCTGCGATTGTGCCGCAGCATGTCGGCCAAGGCGCTGCGCAGGGAGTGGCTGCTGCACGCGCTGCCATGGCGCACGGTGTTGGCGGCAAAGCTGTTGCGCAAGGCATTACGGTAATAGCGGTGCAGAACGGTCTGCGGCAGCAGGCGGTGGTCACAGGCGCCGTTGTCAAAGAACAGCGCACCCGGCCGATCCTGCTGCGCGGCAGCCTGTTCGTTGGCCGCGAAGTAGGCAACGGCAGGCTCCTCCTGTAGCACCAGGGCAAAAGGCTGCGCTGCATCGGGCTCGGCCAGGGTGCCAGCCGCCAGCTGCCGACTGACGAAGGTGCCACGGCGCTGCACGCTTTCCAGCCAGCCTTTGGTCTCGGCTTCCTCGTAGGCGAGGATCACCGTCTTGCGATTGACGTTCAGCAGTTGCGCCATTTCCCGCGTGCCGGGCAACGGCGTACCGGGGCGCAGGCGGCCCTCGGAGATCGCGGCTACCAGGCCCTCGACGATCTGCCTGTACGAAGCCTGCGGCTGCGCCCCGTCGAGCTTGAGCAGCGGCTGCCATTTGCGAAGCTGGACCATGTGAATTAACCGAAACTGGAGGTTCTACTGGTCCTGGACTATAGCAACAATCGAACCTCCACTTGCCCCGAGATGCCCATGCAGAACCGCCACGTCATTGAATTGTCGCCCTCGGGCAAAACCTTCGACGCCAGCCAGGAGCTGCTGCTCGATGCCATGCTCGCCAGCGGCCTGCCGGTGCCCTTCTCATGCCGCCGCGGCGCCTGCGGGTCGTGCAAGGTCAAGGTGGTGTCGGGGCAGTATCGGGACAAGCAGCGGACGGCAGACATGCCGGCGCCCTGCTACCCCCTGGCCGACGACGAAATGTTGCTGTGCCAGAGCCACGCCTGCAGCGACATGCGCCTGGAAATCCCCGGCTGGTCCCTGGAAACCCAGACACTGGAAATCCACGCGCAGGTACATGGTAAACGCGAACTGAGCGCCGATATCATCGAACTGGTGCTGCAGCCTGCACAGCCGTTGGCGGTACGGGCTGGCCAGTACGTACGAATTCGGCTCGCCAACGGCGATAGCCGCTGTTTTTCCATCGCCAACCTGCCCGACCGGGACCAGGGGAAACTGGTGTTTCACATCCGCAAGGTAAGCGGCGGCCTGTTTACCGAACGCCTGCTGCCAACCCTGCAAGCAGGTGACACCTTGAAGCTGGAAGGACCGGTGGGTGCCTGCACCTGGCAGCACGAGGCCCAGCGCCCCCTGGTGCTGTTCGCCACTGGCACAGGTTACGCCGGCATCAAGCCATTGCTGCTGACCGCCCTGGCAGGTGATGCCGAGGTCACGTTGTACTGGGGCGGCAGATCGGACGCCGACTTCTATGACCGTGAGTTTCTCGATCAGGCCAGCCGTGCACACGCTCACTTTCGCTGGTACCCGGTGCTATCGGACCAGGCGCGGGTGCAGCAGGTAGCGCTGGCCCAGGCCCATCGCTGGGCCGACACCCAGGTCTATGCCTGCGGCAATGCGGCGATGATCAGCCAGGTTCGCGAGCAGTGCCTCGCGGCAGGCCTGCAGGCCCATCGTTTTGTCGCGGAGGCTTTCGTTGCCAGCGGCACACTGGCGCCAGAGGCTTCAACAGCCAGCCCGTTGCACCCGGAGCTTGAAAAAGTCGGCCCACGCTACTCGCTGGACGGCATGCTCGCTGCCCGCGAGCAGTCGGTGCGGGCCGTTGCTGCGGTAGCGAACCAGCTGAAAGTCGGCATGACCACTGCCCAGGCGCTGGAGATGGCCGCGCAAACCTTGCAGGCGATGGGTGCATCGCACACCTGGCACCCGACCTACATCCGCTTTGGCGACGACACCGTGCGCACGCCGCGCCAAGGCATTGATCTGCAACGTGTATTACGTACTACGGATATCGTCGTGATCGACGTCGGCCCTGTATGGGATGGCTATGAGGGCGACTATGGCGACACCTTCGTGTTCGGCCAGCACGAGCTGCACCACGCCTGCGTCAAGGCACTGCATGAGGTGTTCGACGAAACCCGCCAGGCCTGGGGCCGTGGCCTGACCGGGCGCGAACTGTACGACTTCGCCGAGCGCAGTGCCCAGGTAAAAGGCTGGCAGCTGGAGCGCAACCTGGCCGGGCATCGCATCGCCGACTTCCCGCATGTGCTGTATGGGCAAGACAAACTGGCCGAGGTGGAAATCGTCCCGAGCGAAGTGGTGTGGGTGCTGGAGATCCAGTTGTGCCACCCTACCGAGCCGGTCGGGGCGTTTTTCGAAGACATCCTGATTGGCGAGGCCAGGTCGGTCTCCTGAGGTGAAAATTTAGCAGGGGCCCGGTAGGAGCAGCCTTGTGCTGCGAAGAGGCCGGTACAGGCAACAGATACGAATTGTCAGTACGGGCCTCTTCGCAGCACAAGGCTGCTCCTACAAAGGACGCGCCAAGTGAGCGATATTTGTTTTCAACGCGGCAGCGCAGCTCAAAAGGCCGGGCATTCGTCAACAGAACAACAGCCCGGCAGGTACACCCTCAAGCGCCGAGCGAATCCACAACGCTTCGCAGCTTGCCCCGGGTCATCTCCGTGCACGCCTGCATGGGCTCTCGCAGTTCGTCGGTCATCAGCCCCTGCAGCTGCAAGGCCGCCTTGACCACAGCCGGGTTGGGCTCGGCAAAGGCCATCTTCATCCAAGGCAGCAATTGGTAGAACGTGCCGCGCGCGGCTACCCAGTCGCCATGGTCGACCTGCTGCAGCATGCGCACGTACAGGTCGGCCCGCACATGCGCCGAAGCAGAAATGGCCCCTGCGCCACCCAGGCACAGGTTGTTGAAGATCTGCACGTCCTCACCGGCCAGCACCTGGGCGTGGCCGTCCTGGATCAGGGCCATGGTGGTCTCGCTGTCACCGCCGCAGTCCTTCACCGCCGCGATGCGCGGGTGGCGCACGATGCGGCGCAGGGTTTCACGCTCGATACGTACCCCGGTGCGGTAGGGAATGTCGTAGACGATCACCGGTACGCTGGCGGCATCCGCCACGGTGCTGAAGAACGCTTCGATGCCGGCCTGCGAAGGCCGGATGTAGCACGGCGCAGGGACCAGCAGCCCGCCAATCTCACGCCGCTGGATTTCAGCCTGGAAGGCCAACAACTCGCGCAAGTTGTAGCCCGACAAGCCCATCACCACCCTGCCCGGCTCCACCCAGGCCAGCACGGCATCCAGCACGGCCAGTTGTTCGGCCTTGGACAGCGCCGCCGCCTCGCCCGTGGTACCGCACACCACAAAACCGGCCACACCCTCTTCGAGCAGCTTCTTCACCAGTTTTTCCAGGGCGGCGAAGTCGACTTCATTGGCGCGCAATGGCGTGACGAGGGCAATCCAGATACCACGGAAATTCGACATGCAAAAACTCCTGATGTTGACCGAAAGTCAGCGTCAGCAGAGCGGAGAGTCGAAGTGGTCTGGCAGGTATACCTGGCGCCTTCTGTCTCGTCAGCCCACCTGACGAGACAGCGCGCCTCGGTCAGATGAGCGGCTGTTTCTTGGATTTCTTGGCAACGGCAACGCACGCGCCTGCCTGGGCGATGAAGCCCGAAGCGAAAATGGCGTGGTTGGAAATGGACATGCCGGCAAGCCCGTTGCGTGGATATGGCTGGATAATGGTGGCGCGGCGCACTCGGTGTCAACACCGAGATAGCAAACCCATCCGGCTGCGCCGGTGTTCGCGGCCAAAGCCGCACAGAGATCTGTGGGCCCGATCTTGTACAAGAGACATTTGATCAGTCCAGCATCCACCCAGCATCACCCTCCTCCAGCACACCACCGTGATCCGTCCGGTCTCCTTTACGCGCCACAGCCGCGCCTTCAATCAGGAAATGCTCGGCTCCACTCTCAATCACGGCACCGCACGTGGTCCGATCCCCCACCCTGGCAACCGCCCTGCCGTTGAAGATGTACGTTGCACTGCCGCTTTCTACCTCGTTGATGCCATGCAGCGGACAGACATGTCGATGGCCTACAAGTACGACAGGATTCATTGGGTCTCTCTTTCTGATGGCCCGGTGCGAGATTCACGGTCTATCTCCTCTGGCCAATTAACCTTGGGTGCCAGGCAATGCATGTGGCTCAGGCCATCGTCATCGTTCCAGTCACGGGGTGGGTGTACGAACTTCGGCAGGGCTTCGGGGCCTTGCTGCATGAATAGCCGGGCGATGGCCCAGTAGGCTTCACCGTGGTACAGGTCGTGGGTGAAGAAGACGCGGTCGATGACTTCGTTGGTTTCCGGGTTGCGGACCGACAGCATGACGTTTTCGATCAGCCCACCGTGGCCGGGGGCGTAGACTCGGTAGACTTCGGCGGTTACGTCGTCCCAGTTGTAGGCGACCGGTTTAACGCCCCAGTGTTTGCGGCTGAACAGATAGATGTAGTGGAATCTGAATTGATAGAGATAAATTTTGCGTCGCAGGCGATTGAAGCGGATTGGTTCGTCCCTTGGGAGCATTAGGTCGATCTTTACAAAGGACGCAACAGCCCACATTCCAATCAGAGGCACCAGCACTATAATAACAGCAACATACCAGTCACGCGACCAACTAACATCCAGCATAAGCAAATACAAATATATAAGCGCACCAGAAGACGCGATCAACCCTGGAATGCCCAGCAGGACCGCAACACCACGCAAACTGACAGTAGATCGAGGAAGCTCCAAGTACACTTTATCTAGATAGTTAGGTGATGGATTTATATCCTCAAAACTAAAACGCGGAACCTTCTGCGAGCTGACATCAGGCAGATCATAACTCCAACAAAGAGCCCGCCGAGCCCTGAACTTAGCTTTCACTCATTAGCCTCCTTGGCACAAACCTCAACATAGGCATTCGGCACATTCCTATCTGGCCAATACATCACTAAAAGTGTCGCAGCTCTAATATTATGCAGCCCGATAGTCGGCATAAGTTCCACAGCTCCGGTGATTTCCAACCTGGACACATGCAAGCCACCTAAGCCCCACGATCGTCGCTGTTTATTCACCAAAAAATCACTTTTGTAGTCAGGCGACCTTGGCTGAGAAAAGCCAGGGAGTTTTACAGCTTTAGCAAGATCCTTGACTGGAAAGGCCTGATATTCATCAACAATAAGAGTCTCACCGCCGAAAAATTCGGGGAAGGTTCCGTCACCCTGTCGATGTACTACTAGAGTCCAACGAAAGGCCGAGTTCTGATCACTGTACCCAGGCAATTCAATTCGAAACTTAAGTTGATGTTCTAGCTCCAAGCTGACCAAGCCACCTATCTTGGAGGCAGCCGGATCGCTTGAGCGCCTGGATTCGAAATGAACCCCCACATACACGCCTAGCGTGGCCGCATTAAGCTCTGCAAATGCAATATCTGCATACTCAGGAACATCCCAATGCACAGCTGGCTTTTCATCAGCCTTACCAAAGTAGCAGCGTCGTGCCCAGCGCTCTAGTGCGGTAGATTCGCTTCCCTCAGCCAACTTGCTGATTGCGTAGGCAGTGAGCGCCAGCACTACAGCCAGACCTAAAGGCCCTAATACAAATGACTTAATAACTGCATAGGCAAATACCCCAGTGGAGATGCCATATACGAACCCTGCACCATAATAAAGCGCTCCCGCCTTACTATCCGCTGCTGTCAGTGCGCGTTTAGCAGCAGAAAATGCTTGCACCGTGTCAAAAATTCCAGCTATCGCACTGACCATTGCACCGAGCCTTATCAGCGACACTCCAGCTCCGGACGTGCTTTTAGCCCATGACTCAGCCATGTGGCCGGTACTTGATCTCAAAATGAGCCCAACCAGTTCGACTTGCCCTCCCAACAGGCCCAACTGCGATCCTTGCAACGCCAATTTGGCCTCAAACGCCTTGGGCCCGATCTCCGTTTCCGCCTTTTCCTGATTCCTGCCCAGGCTGTCCTGCTGTAAATACAACCCGCCTATCGCCAGCAATAACTCCCAACTACCTGCCACACCACGTAAACCGGAGAACCCGGTCCGTACTAACCTGGCAGCCTGCTGCGATGTGATCTGCATCCCTTGAAACAACTTGCGCGCATTTGTCTCCAACGTCCCCGCCGCCACCGAGATATCCAGCAAGGCAAGCTCCGCCGCGCTGCTGGCCTGGGTCACGCCCATGCTGGCCTCCTTGAACAACCGCCCATGCACTTCCTCAGCCTTGCCCTCGACCCACACCGTCACGCTGATCATCGAATTGGTGAACCGTGGATCGAGCACGGCCAGGCTCATCAGCCCATGCTGGATGATCGGCCGCACCTTGCGCATGGCCTTCATCGAGCCAAACTCGAAGTCATCGATATTGCGGCGCATCCGGTCCCGCGCCTCGGCGATCGACGCATTGGCCTTGTGCTGCAACTCCCGGAGGTGGGCGCTCTGCAACGCGTAGTACTCGCCCAGCTTCATCTTCACTTCCAGTTCGATCAGGTGGACGCCGTTGTAGAGAAACTGCGTGGCACTGTTCAAATGCCGCACAGCCTTCTGAATACCAGGTGACAAACATGGCGCCAGCCGCTGACTGGCCGCATTGAGCGCACCCTGCGTTTCAGCAATGGCCTGCTTGAGGGTATTGCGCATGCGCAAGCCGGCGTCATCGCTGGCGATGATCTTGCTCAGCATGCCGTAGAGCTTGTCGCTGTCGTTCCAGCTGATCGCTTCTGTGGCGGAGAAACTGGGCAGCAGCCCGGCCAGCAGTGCCTGGTCGCGTATCAGCAAGGCACGGTAGGGCGGGCTGTCCGGGTCCTGCAGCCATTTCAGCCAGAGCAGTTCGCTGGTGCCGGAAGCGGGAACATGCGGTTCAAGGCGGGGGACGACAGCTTCCGTAACCCCACCGCCCAGGCACAGGGCCATGGTCTTGGCGTAGGCCACCCCGGACTCACGATCGTTACCGTCGTAGTCGTACGCCTCGGCCACCTTGAACATGGGCGTATCGAACAAGGCAACGTACGCCTGCGCGTCCTTGTCGATGTAACGCTGAAACTCACGTTCCTGCTGCTCATAGTCAGCCTGGAACGCGGCCCGCTGCGGTTCGTGGTAGCGCTCTTCAAGCCGCTCGTCACTCTCCTGCTCACGCTCGACCAACAGCTGCCGCTCGACTGCCGGGGCGGTGAACACCGGCGGCCCATCACCCGTCAGCGGTTCCAGCGACGGCACCTTCTGCGCCGCCCATTCCCTGTGCGTGGCGCGAATGATCTGCAGGATCTGCGAGGTTTGCAGCTGATAGGCGCGCATCGGTTCTTCACGCCAGGCCTGACGCTTCACTACCCAGTTCAGCCGCTGATGGTTGTACTCCTGAATCAGCCCGACAGTGTCGTCGAGCACCACCGCCAGCACGCCGTTTTCCAGCTTGTGCCGGTTGATCGCATTGACCAGATACCCTCGCAGGGCGAACCGGCGCAACCAGCGGCTGTGGAAGCCATGCGCACTGTCGAAGGGGGCACAGCCATGCTGGGCGTACTCGAACACCTGCTGGTCGACCCCAAGCTTATCGGGCGTCATGGCGATGCCTAGGAGCTCGGGATTGCTGCGGGCCTGGATCAGGTCCAGGCCCTCGAAGCGATGCGCAGGCGACGCGCCGCTCTTGTAGGCGTTCAGCACGCTCACCGGCCAAGGATCGCTGGAGAAGGCCAGCCAGGCGCTGGCGTACCTGCTGGTATCGATGTTGAGAAAGGCCGAAGGAATGTCGTGATCTGCGTTCACGCATTTTTCGGGCAGCGGGGAAGGCGGGCCATCTGGCGGCTCGTAAGGGTTGAAGCGGCGCAGATGACCTTGCTCGCTGACGGCATAGGCATGCCAGACCTGCTGGTCGAGCAGCACATACAGGAAGCCCCTGCGCAAGGTGCGCAAGCCGATCTTTGTCGAGATATGCCGGTTATCCGCCACGGTGGAGACACACTCGGGGCGGGTATCGGGCACCAGGGCGCGGCGCAGCGGCAGGATCGGCAGGCCCTGGCGCTCGCAGAACATGCACTGGTCGTGCGGCAGCCCGGCTTCGGCGATCGCGAGGGCAATACGTTGGCTGATGGTCATGAGCGATTCTCGGATTTCGGCAGGCATTCGATCAGTTGGCGCCATTGCGCCTCGGAGTAGCGGGCGAGCAACGCGGCAAGAGGCGCCTGGCCTCTGGCCGCTGCATCGATCATTTCGCCCACCGCAGGTACGGTATGCAGCCTCGGGTGAATGCACAGGTGATGGAGAGCGAAGGCCACGATGTCCTCCATCTCGCTCAGGCCCAACCTGCGTGCATCATCGATATGGTTCGAAGCACGCACCGCAGCAAACGGTGGAATCTGACACTGATTGATGTGCTGCGAACCCGCCCGCAACACTCTCCAGGTAGCCAGCACACGTTCGATCAGCCCCACGTCATCCTGAATTCGCCGCGCAGGGGTCGGCAAAGGGTGTCGCTGCCCGCTCTGCCCTTTCAGGCTTGCCAACCTCCCACCGCTACTCAGGAACAACCAGTCACTGATCGGCCACCATGGGCCTTGTTCAAGCCGCTCGAACGTCGCCGCAAGCAACTCCAGCCGGACGGGTTCGTAGACCGGGTAGCAGCCAAATTCCCGATTGGAATCGGGTAGCCGACACAAGGCCGTGAGATGGGACGCGACAGTGGCCGAAGGCGCCTCACTGAACAGCCAGCCACACAGGTAACGCCGTTGCTGAAACAACGCCCTCTGCGCCGCTCGGGCGGTCAGTTCCAACAGACGGCGACTGGGGACCATGCCGGGCGAAGCCAGGCAGACCAGTACGGGATGCAGTTGGGGGGCATGGGCCAGGTCGGCCCGGTGCACACGGGTCAATGCCTGCTCACCCAGGGCATTGCGCAGCGGGGCAAGCACGCCGTGGTCGCCATCGTGAGCAGTCGCAAGCGGATCTATAAGCACATGGCAGTACAAGTGCGCCCCATGATGGCTTTCGATGAGCCTCGCCAGGTTGTCAGTGCGCATCAGGCCTTGGCCTCGCACTTGTTGCTGGCGTCAGGCGCAAGCGTAAGTGGCTGGCTGTTTCCAGCCCCTGACGCAGCCGCGCTGGTTTGCCCCAACAGCTCGAGCTTCAGCCCGTTGATAGTGATGCCCTGCCCGTCCAGCACAATGCTGCCGCCCGCGGTTCTGAACTCGATGCGCTCACTGGCGCGCAGCTGATAGATCGTCGTATGTTGCTCCATGCCCTGCCCGACGGTGACCTTTTGCGTACCTTTGACGACCAGCTCGGCGTCTTTCCCGACAAGGGCCCTGTGATTGGCCCCTGTTGATTCGCTACGGTCGTTGCCTATCTTCTCGATCAGGTCCTGCTTGATGTCTACGTGGCAGGTTTGCCCAATGAGCTGGGTATGGTCACCCCCGGTTTCCTGGCGGAAGTCATTGCCGATATTCAAGTGCTCATCATTGCCGACCTGCTCGACACGATTACGCCCCACACGCGTGGTCTCATCATTGCCGACTACATTGTTCTGGTCCCGTTGGGCATGGATGAACACTTCTTCCTTGCCGAGTTCGTCCTCGAAGCGCAGCTCGTTGAAGCCATCGCCCTTGTGGGTCTGGCTCTTGATGGTCATGCGCGTCTTGTGTTCGGGCAGGTCGTACGGCGGCAGCTGGTCGCCGCAATAGGTACGCCCGGTGATCATCGGCTGGTCGGGGTCGGCGTTGACGTACTGGACGATCACGTCCTGGCCAATGCGCGGGATGGCCATCGAACCCCAGCTACCACCGGCCCAGCCTTGCGACACGCGCACCCAGCAGGAGCTGAACTCGTTGTTCTCGCTCTCCCGGTCCCAGGGGAAGCTCACCTTGACCCGGCCCCACTCGTCGCAGTAGATCTCTTCCCCGGGCGGCCCGACGACCGTGGCCATGTGCGGGCCGTCGATGCGTGGCTTGGGCAACGGCGCCGGGCGCCATTCGATTCGGCCGGGCACCAGCACGGCTTCCTGCGAGTAGCGCGTTCCTTGTTCGGCCCCGGCAGCTTCTTCTTGCAGGCTGGTGAACTGGCTGCCCTCGTGATGTACACGCATCACACGCCAATGGGCGTTGAGGTCTTTGCGCGGGTGTTCGATGAGGGTAAAGCTCAGCCCCGGTTGCAGCCGCACATCGTCACCCTCGACTTCGGCAATACGGGCGTCATGGCGCAGAGCCGTCAAGCGCGTGGCGGTGAAGGGTACTCCGACCGCATCACGCTTGTAACGGCCGGGGTAGTCGAAGCGCTCGTAGTCCCGGGACTGATGGGTGATGCCACTGTCACCTGCGCGGTGTTCCTGCCGGTACTGCGGGTTGGTGAAGGTGTAGTCCCGCTGCACCTGACGTGCAGTGCGCACCTGTTCGCTGTAACGCAGGCGGCGCAGGCAAGGCCTGGCCTGGTCGCCACCGCTGTTGGCACGGTACAGCACCTGGTCGGGGCCGATGTCGTCTTCGTCGAAGAAGTCTTCATCCTCGTCGTCGGCCTTGATCGCGCTCCTGCTGATCTGTCCCAGCGCCAGCAATCGGTCGGTGATGACCAGTTGGTGATGTTTCGGCGTGTGCTCGAAGCGATAGACGAAACCCTCTTCCCCCGCCAGGCGGGCGATGAAATCGAGGTCCGTTTCACCGGCCTGTACGCAGAACTCGCGCACCTGATGCTCGCCCATGCTGTTGATTTCGAAACGGGCAATGCCCTGGCGCTTGAGCATCAATTCGAGAATCTGCGGCACGGTTTTCTGCTGGAAGATGCGCCAGTTCGAACGTAAGCCGGCACGGGCCAGCACGGGCTCGACCAATGCGCGGTAACGGGTGCGATAGAACCCCGTCTCACCCTGGCTGAAACTGCTGACCAGGCCGTGCACATAGCGCAGGGGGCGCTCACCGCGCCAGATCGTGAACAGCACTGGTTGGTCGAGCAACTGGCCGAAGTCGACCTCGTCTTCAAAACTGATCAATTCCAGCTTCAGCTGGAACGGTGAGCTGATCATTTCGTCGAGTTCGAACGAAACCACCTCGAAGTCAATCTGGCCAGCGAGCGGCTGGAAGGTGAAGCGCAAGTCGGATTGGCTAGGCATGCGGATCCCCTTTGCTACTGCTGCAAAATGCCGTTGAGCGACTCCAGCACCTCGGCGGTGATCAAGCTCAGGCGGTAGCTGTAGTAGCAGTAGGCGCAGACCATGGCGATGGCGGAGATCACCAACGGGCTCCACCAGGGCCATTCCCGACGCCGCATGCGGTGGGGGCGATGGACCACGTTGGTATAGGGGTCGCCCGGGAATTCCGGCGTGGGGCCGCGCAGTGCACGAATGACCTTGTGCATCCGCGAAATCAGGGCGTTGATGATTTCATCGCACTTCGGGTCCAGGGCGTACTTGCCCTTCAGGCCCAGGCAAAAGCAGAAGTACAGGAACTCCAGCACATCCTGGAACTCCTCCGGAGACTGCATCAACCGCTCCAGCAACACGAAGATCTTCTCGCCACCCTGGGTTTCGCCATGGAAGATGCTGAGCAGCGGTTCGTGGCTCCAGCACGAATTGTTCCCCCAGGGGCGACTCATCACGGCCTCGTCCAGGTAAAGGCACAAGGCATAGGAATAGGCTTCGAGGTGCACAGAGGAATAACCGTGCTGCTGTATTTCCTCGCGGATTGTGCTGACCTGAATCTGCAGGGTCTTGTGCACATGTTCGATGTTGGGCAGGTCATCCAGCGTACGCAGGCGTATGACCAGGCCGAACAGCGGGTTGGCCGCGTCGAGCATCAGGTTGGCGAAGCCGCCGCGTAGCTGGAAGTCCGGGTCGGCCGGATAACCCTCATGATCCGCGCGCCTGCCCTGGCCGGGTGGATAAGGTGAATCGCTGCCCTCCGGGACATCGAGCATGGCATGCAGGCTGCTTTCGGTTACGTCATGGGCAGCGTTGGCGGCCTGGGGTTTTCCAATATGAACAGCAGATGGGCCGGGCATGAAGAGGTCCTTGTCTTCCAGTTAGGCTGAAGACATGAACACTATCGGGGAATCAATTCTTCGAGGAGCGTGGTGCGTCCCAAAGCGCTGTAGGAATTTTCTCCTTTTGGCTTGTCTGGACGCTGTGATGCCGGAATTCCGGGGCCGCTCGGCGGCCCTTTCGCGTCACAAGGCCGCTCCTGCAACGACTGCGCCAGCCCTTGTGTGGGTGGCGCACCGCCGCAAACATCAATCAGCCAAACAATCTGGCCAGGAAACCCAGCTTCTTCTTGTACGAGCGCCGAGCTTCCAGGGCTTCCTCCAGGCTTACCTCGAGGAACCGCGCCTGCTGATTGGGCTGCATCTGCCCGATCAGATCCAGGTCGGCGCTGATCACCGTGCCGATCATGGCGTAGCCGCCACCCGACACCGCGTCACGGTGCAGGATGATCGGCTCCAGCCCCGCGGGCACCTGGATCGAGCCGATCGGGTAGCAGCTGTCAACGATGTTCGACGGGTCCGAGCCGGCCCCGAACGGCTGCTCCCGTGGCTGGAAGCTCAAGGCACTGCCGCCCTTGTAGCGATAGCCGATACGGTCGGCCTCGGAGCCGACCGTCCAGGCTTCGGTGAAAAAGCTTTGCACCGCAGCCTTGGTCAGGCGGTGAAAATACAGCCCCGGCACTACCCGCAGCACCACCTCGCCGCCCAAGGCCTGGCGCAAGGCCATCGGCAGGCTCGCGCCGGCGCGGGTCTTGCCGCTGGGCATGCCGACCGGCAACAGGTCACCCGCCATCAGCTTGCGCCCTTGCAAGCCACCCAATGCACCCAACGCATAGGTGGAGCGGCTGCCGAGCACCTCAGGTACATCGATACCGCCGGCCACCGCCAGGTAGGCCCGGGCACCTGCGGTAGGGAAGCCGAAACGCAACACCTGCCCGGCACGTACGGCAAACGCGGTGTCCGGGCGTTGCTCACGGCCATCGAGCAAGGCCGGCATCTGCGCACCGCAAACCGCCACCAGGGCATCCCGCTGGAACTCCAGCTCCGGCCCCACCAGCGCACACTCAAGGCCGGCGGCGTCGGACGGGTTGCCCACCAGGTGGTTGGCCGCCCTCAGGGCGTACTGGTCGAGGGCGCCGGACGGCGGGATGCCCAGATGGTAGTAGCCTTCGCGGCCCAGGTCCTGCACCGAGGTAGCCAAGCCGGGTTTGAGTACCTTGATCATGCCAGCACCTCCTGCAGAGTCCGTGGATAACCGACCGGGTCGGCAAGGAACGCGTCCAGGGAGAATTCCACCGGGCGAATGCGCAGGTCGAAACGGCCTTCTTCGACATCCGCCACCGCCTGGTCGTAGGTGCGGCGGTCAATGGGTTTGAACTGCACGATGTCTCCCGGGCGGAAGAACACCATGTGCTCCTTCAGGTAGTTCAGCGTCTGCTGCGGGTCGTAGATAGGCGCCGGAGTGACGCCGAACATCTGGTAGCCACCTGCCCCGCGCACTGAATAGATGCAGCCGAAACAGCCGCCATGGCCAAGGGTGAGCTTGGGGGTGTCAGTACGCGGGCGCAGGTACTTGGGCACCTGCAGTTGCCGCTCTCGCTCGACCATCTGGAACATGAACGGCAGGCCGGCAACGAACCCGACCATCGACACGAACCACGGCGCACCGCTGTGCGCGGCAATGAACCCCTCGACATCGGCCAGGCCGTTGATCCGCGCGGCGTACTCCAGGTCGGTGCTGCCCGGGTCCTGATGGCGGTCACGAAAACGCATCAGTGTTTCATGGGTCCAGGGGTCGTTGTACAGCACTGGAATCTCGATGATCCGTGTCTGCAACGAGCGCTCGGCCACCGCCTGCGCTTCGGCACCGCGCACCGCCTCCAGCAGTGCCTGCGGCGCGATACGGTCCGGGTCGAAGCGAATCTGGAACGAGGCGTTGGCCAGGCACACATCCAGCACGCCATCCAGGGCCAGCCGCTCCACCGCGCGGGTGACAGCCATGCCCTTGAAAAAGGCCTCCAGCGACATGCTCTCGCTGACTTCGGCAAACAGGTGCTCGTCGGCGCCGAAGCTGTAGCGGATAGGGGTTGTAGCGAGCGGTTCGGCCATGACTGTTCCTTTTCTTGGAGTCTTTACAGAAAGGCAGGCGAAAGCAAATTGCACGGGCTCCGGCGTATACCTGCCGGATGCCCCACGGATTCAGCGTGGCGCACGCACCACGATACCGGCAGCGTCCAGCGCCTTGCGCGTGGCCTCGACCAGGTCGAGCGCCCCCGGGGTGTCGCTGTGCAGGCAGATGGAATCGAATTCGATGGCCAGGTCCTGGCCCTCGACCGTGCGCACCACGCCTTGCTGACAAGCCCGCAACACCCGTTCAGCGACCGCTCCAGGTTCGTAGCCCCGCACATTGCGGGTGAACACGATCGAACCGCTCAGGTCGTACTCGCGGTCGGCGTAGAACTCGCGAATGACCGGCTGGCCAAGTTCCTGGGCAATGCGGCAGATCACCGAACCCGGCATGCAGTACAGCAGCAGCTCCGGCTCGATCACCCGCAGGTTCTCCACCAGCAGCCGTGCAGCTTCTTCGTCACGTGCCAGATGCATGTACAGGGCACCGTGCGGCTTGATGTGCTGCAGGCGCACGCCCTGGGCGCGGGCAATTTCACGCAGGGCGCCGAGTTGGTAGAGCATGTCGTCGACCAGTTCCTGGGCCGGGGCATTGATGTGTCGGCGGCCGAAGCCGACCAAGTCACGGAACCCAGGGTGCGCCCCCACTGCGACGCCCAGGGCCTTGGCCCGCTCGACGGTACGGCGCATGGTGCCGGGGTCACCAGCATGGAAGCCGGTGGCGATGTTGGCCGTGCTGATGTAGCCCATCAGCTCGTTGTCGACGCCGTCGCCAATCGTCCACGGGCCAAAGCCCTCACCCATGTCCGAGTTGAAATCCACCACCTGCATGACTGTCTCTCCTGGCGCTTGTGACTGCATGCAAGCCACGTTAGATTCTCCGCACCCCCTTGGGAAGATCTATAAACAGATAGGGTGTCTTCTGAAAATCAGATACCCCGGGAGCTATCGTGTCACTGACCCTGCGCCAGGTCCGCTATTTCGTCGCCACCGCCGAGATCGGCCAGATTTCCCAGGCGGCAATCCACCTGAACATTTCCCAGTCTGCAGTGACCACGGCGATCAAGGAGCTGGAGGCGATGCTCGGCGTGCTGCTGTTCCAGCGCTCGGCGCAGGGCATGAGCCTGACCGAGGCCGGCCGGCACTTCCTCAACCGCGCCTACGTGATCCTGCGTAGCGTGGACGATGCGTTGAATAGCCCGCTGCCGGACGTGCGCGCCAGTGGCCTGCTGCGCCTGGCGGCAAGCTACACGGTGATCGGCTACTTCCTGCCCCATCACCTGCAGCGGCTGGAGCACTGGCATCCGGATGTGACCTTGGAGCTGTACGAGCAGGAGCGCAGCGCCATCGAGCAAGGGTTGCTGGAGGGTCGTTTCGACATGGCAGTGGTACTCACCGCCAACCTCACCCACCCGGACATCGTCTCGGAAACCCTGTTCAACTCCGAACGCCGCCTGTGGCTGCCTGGCAACCATCCGCTGTGCGAGCGCTCGGCGGTAAGCCTGGCCGATGTGGCCTGCGAGCCGTTCATCCTGCTGACCGTGGATGAGGCCGAGCAAAGCGCCATGCGCTATTGGGAGCAGGCCGGGCAGCGGCCGAGAGTGCGGGTGCGGACCAGTTCGGTGGAGGCCGTGCGCAGCATGGTTGCCAATGGCAGCGGTGTAGCGATCCTGTCGGACCTGGTGCACCGGCCTTGGTCGCTGGAGGGCAAGCGTATCGAGACGGTTAGCATCAGCGACCCGGTGACACCGATGAGCGTCGGGTTGGCCTGGCACCGGGAACGGGCGTTCAGCCCGGCGATGCAGGCTGTACGCAATTACTTCCATGATGCTTTTTTGGCACCGCAGCAGTTGTCGGCACGGCGCTGACCGTTCCCTGCAGGCCCGATCTCGTCGCGGGTACCCCTACAGCACCAAGGCAAAATGAAATCAGACAGAAATGTAATAATTTGCAAAGTTTTGTTAACAACGACCGTTGGGTCAGTGTCTGTCAGTTAAGGTTGCCGGCTTGACTGGGGCTGCATTGCAGCCCAAGCCTGCCATGGCGACAGCGGACATATCGCTGCGTGTCATGGTCACCGGCAGGCAAGAATTGATTTTCCGGAGACAAGCATGCTTCGCATCTTTGAGCGCTGGCTCGATCCCTTCCCACCTGATGAGGTACCACCGCCACCGGTTGGCCTGTTGCGCTTCATGTGGGCCTGCACCCGGGGCGCACGCGGCTACATCCTGGTGCTTGCGCTGCTCAGTGCCGGGGTATCGATCTACGAAGCCTGGCTGTTCGCCTTTCTCGGCCAGGTCGTGGACCTGCTCTCGGCCTGGCAGGCCGGCGGTGCCGTCGGCCCCGAAGAAACCCGGGTGCTGTGGGGTATTGGCATCGTCCTGCTGGTCAGCATCGGGCTGGTGGCGCTGCGCACCATGGTTCAGCACCAGGTGCTGGCGATCAATTTGCCGCTGCGGCTGCGCTGGGACTTTCACCGGCTGATGCTACGCCAGAGCCTGTCGTTCTTTTCTGACGAGTTTTCTGGTCGGGTCACCACCAAGGTGATGCAGACGGCACTGGCGGTGCGCGATGTGTTGTTCACCATCATCGAGATCCTGCCCGGGATCGGGGTGTACTTCATCGCGATCATTGCCTTGGCCGGTGGCTTTGCCCTGAAACTCATGCTGCCATTCATTGCCTGGGTCGTACTGTTCGGCCTGGCCATGCTGTATTTCGTGCCACGCCTGGGCAAGGTCGGCCAGGAGCAGGCCAATGCGCGATCGTCGATGACCGGGCGGGTGTCCGACGCCTACACCAACATCACCACGGTGAAGCTGTTCTCGCACGCCAACCGCGAAGCGCACTTCGCGCGCGCGGCCATGGAGGATTTCAAGCAGACCGGCTTTCGCCAGATGCGTCTGGTCAGCCAGTTCGAAATCGTCAACCAGGCGCTGGTGGTGGGCTTGATCATCGCTGCCGGTGGCTATGCGCTGTGGCTGTGGCACCAGGGCCAGGTCGGTACCGGGGCGGTGGCGGCGATCACCGCCATGGCCTTGCGTATCAACGGCATGTCGCACTGGATCATGTGGGAGATAACCTCGCTGTTCGAAAACATCGGCACCGTGCAGGACGGCATGGCCACCCTCACCCGCGGCCCCAAGGTAAAGGATGCGCCGGGCGCTGCCGAGCTGGTAACCACGGGTGGCGCGGTGAGTTTCGACAAGGTGGGCTTCAACTACAACGGCGAGCGTCAGGTGCTCGACGACCTGAGCCTGCACATTCGCCCGGGCGAAAAAGTCGGCCTGGTCGGCCGCTCCGGCGCCGGCAAATCCACCTTGATCAACCTGCTGCTGCGCTTCTACGACGTGGACAGAGGGGAAATCCGTATCGACGGGCAGAACGTGGCCAAGGTCACTCAGGACAGCCTGCGCGCGGCGATCGGCATGGTCACCCAGGACACCTCGCTGCTGCACCGCTCGATTCGCGACAACATTGCCTATGGCCGCCCCGATGCCACCGAAGCGCAGATCCGCGCCGCTGCGGCCAATGCCCAGGCCGATGGTTTCATCAGCCAGCTCAGCGACCGCCAGGGCAACACGGGTTACGACACCTTGGTGGGAGAGCGCGGCATCAAGCTGTCAGGTGGCCAGCGCCAGCGCATCGCTATTGCCCGGGTGATGCTTAAGAACGCGCCGATCCTGCTGCTGGACGAAGCCACCAGTGCGCTGGACTCGGAAGTGGAAGTGGCCATTCAGGAGAGCCTGGATGAAATGATGCAAGGCAAGACCGTCATCGCCATCGCGCACCGGTTGTCGACGATTGCCGCCATGGACCGGCTGATCGTGATGGATGAAGGGCGCATCATCGAGCAAGGCACCCATGCGCAACTGCTGGCGGAGAATGGTACTTATGCGCGGTTGTGGCAGCACCAGAGTGGCGGGTTCCTGGGTGAGGACCAGGGTGTGGCCGAGGCGATGGAGTAGGCAGGAGGTGGGAGGTGGGATCAGGTACCGCGTCGCCCGCTTTCGCGGGCACGCCCGCCCTCATAGAACAACACATAACTCATTGATTTAGCGGGGCTCTGTGGGAGCGGGCGCGCCCGCGAACACCGGCGGAGCCGGTGCCAGGCCCCGCGTTGGATTCTTCGCGGGCACGCCCGCTCCCACACGGTACGCGGACCGCTTGCGTACTGAGTTCTCCGGGCCTGCAGCTCAACCAAACACATGCGAAGGCCGGCGCAGCACCGGGTCGAACGGGTTGACCCGCTCGCCAATCGCCGCCGCCTCGCGCTTGAGCAGCGCTACCACGGTCGGCATGCGGTTGGGCCCCAGGCGGTCGCTGATGGTCGCCACGCTCAGGGCCGCCACCGCATGGCCGTTACGATCGAGGATCGGCACCGCCAGGCCGGCCATGCCATCGAGTACTCCAGTATTGCGCCCGGCATAGCCGAGGCTGCGCACATTGTCGATTTCGGCGCGCAGCATGACTTCGTCGTAATGGTGGAAATCCTTCAGCCGCGGCAGGTTGTAGCGGATCACCTCGTCGCGCTCCTCCTCCGGCAGGAAGGCCAAGATTGCCAGGCTGCCCTGCCCCACCCCCAAGGCCACACGGCCGCCGATATCACCGGTGAAGGTACGAATCGGGTATGGCCCTTCGCTGCGGTCCAGGCACACCGCATCGAACCCTGAGCGCGCCAGCAGGAACAGCGAATCGCCCAGCGAGGCCGACAGCCGCAGCAGGCTGGGGCGCACCACATCGCGCAGGTTGCCGGCTTGCCCGGCCTTGGCCGCCAAGGCAAAAAAATCCAGGCTCAGCCGGTAGCGCTTGCTGGTCGCGCACTGGTCGACCATGCCTTCTTCAATCAGGCTGCGCAGCAGGCGGTGGGTCGTGGGTTGCGCCAGGCCAACCCGCAGCGCCAGTTGGCTGACCTTCTCGCCCTCGCCACCGCAATCTCCCAGCGCACGCAACACGGCGAACAAACGCGACACTGCACTGACACCTACTTCCTTGGCCTGCTCATTTCGTTTATCGGAATCCATTTTTCGTCAAACCTTAGAAAATTCCAGTCAGCGGAATAATTTCAAAATAGCTGTCACCCAGTGAAATTACCCTTTGTCGCCATCCTAATCATTGCCCTACTCTCCGGTCCATAGGGCGATATCACAACATCGGCCGCCGCCACAGAAGCGAGCGCCAACGTCCGTAAAAGCATTGCTTTTCGCCGCTGGCGCTCTGCCCACCCTGAAACTGCCGGTTGACCCCGGTTCCGTTTGCGATGGAGCACAGCCATGACCTTTCTGTTGATCGACAAGCTTTGCAAGCGCTATGGCGCCACGGAGGCAGTGGCCAGCTCGTCACTGGCCATCGAGAAAGGCGAGTTCGTCTCCCTGCTTGGCCCTTCGGGCTGCGGCAAGACCACCACCCTGCAAATGATTGCCGGCTTCGTCGAGGTCACCAGCGGCCGCATTGTCCTCGACGGCCGCGACATCACCCACGCCAAGCCGGCCAGCCGAGGCCTGGGCGTGGTATTCCAGAGCTACGCGCTGTTCCCGCACATGACCGTGCGCGACAACGTCGCCTTCGGCCTGCGCATGCGCAAGGTGGCCAACGCCGACATAGCCCGCCGGGTCGACCAGGCCCTGGCGCTGGTGCGCCTGGACAAACATGCCGAGCGCTACCCGCGCGAACTCTCCGGCGGCCAGCGTCAACGGGTGGCCCTGGCCCGTGCACTGGTGATCGAACCGCCGGTGCTGCTGCTGGACGAACCACTGTCCAACCTGGACGCCCATCTGCGTGAAGAAATGCAGTTCGAGATCTGCCGTATCCAGAACGAGGTCGGCATTACCACTTTGATGGTCACCCACGACCAGGCCGAGGCGCTGTCGATCAGCGACCGGGTGGTGGTGATGGAAGCCGGGCGCATTACCCAGGTCGATGCCCCCTACCGCCTGTATGAACACCCGGGCACGCCTTTCATTTCCGACTTTGTCGGCAAGGCCAACCGCCTGCACGGCGTAACCGGCCCCGACGGGCAACCGCGGGCGGATGCCCAGGGCCCGCTGACCCTCAGCCTGCGCCCGGAAAAGATCAGCCTCGGCCCGGCCGGCAGCGGCAAGCTCGCAGGCCGCATCAGCTGCCGTTACTTCCTCGGCAGCCAATGGCTGTATCGGGTCGACACCGCCCTGGGCAACCTGGCCGTGGTGCGTGCCAACGACGGCAACACCCCGCTGGATGAAGGCACACAGGTCGGCCTGGACTGGAACGATGCCCTGCTGCGGGTGCTGAACGCTGGCGAGGTGGCGGCATGAGCGCGGCAAAGCTGCGCAGCAGCGCCTGGGGCTATGGCTTGAGCAGCCCGGCGCTGCTGTTGTTCCTGGCCTTGCTGGTGGTGCCATTGGGGCTGACCGTGCTGCTGTCGTTCAACGCGTTCGACTACAGCAGCGGCATCCAGGCCGGCCAGTACACCCTCGGCCATTACCTGAGCCTGGTGACCGACACCTACTACTACGAGATCTTCTTCCGTACCTTCTGGATCAGCGCCCTGGTCACCCTGCTTTGCGTGCTGATCGGCATCCCCGAGGCCTTGGTGCTCAGCCGCATGGGCGCGCCGTGGCGCTCGATATTCCTGATCCTGGTGCTGACCCCGCTGCTGATTTCGGTAGTGGTGCGAGCCTTCGGCTGGAGCCTGCTGCTAGGCGCCGACGGCCTGGTCAACCAGGGCATCACTGCCCTCGGCGGGCAGCCGGTGAAGCTGCTGTATACGCCGTTTGCAGTGATCATCGGCCTGGTCCACGTGATGCTGCCGTTCATGATCATCCCGGTGTGGACCTCGCTGCAGAAACTCGACCCGACTGCCGAGCAGGCTGCGCTATCGCTGGGTGCCAGCCAGTGGACGGTGTTCCGCCGCATCGTGCTGCCACAGATCATGCCCGGCGTGCTGTCGGGCACGCTGATCGTGTTCGGCCTGGCCGCCAGCTCGTTCGCCATCCCAGGCCTGCTGGGCGGTCGCCGCCTGAAGATGGTCGCCACCATGATCTACGACCAGTACCTGGCCGAACTGAACTGGCCGATGGGTGCAACCATCGCCGTGGCCCTGCTGCTGATCAACCTGCTGGTGATGCTCAGCTGGAACCGATTGGTCGAACACCGCTACAAACGCGCACTTGGAGTCTGAACCGATGACCCGTAACGGCCCGCTGGCCCTGTCCTTTCACGCCCTGGTGATGCTGTTCATGCTCGCCCCGCTGGTGGTGGTGTGCCTGGTGGCATTCACCCCGGAAAACACCCTGAGTCTGCCCACTGCCGGCTTCTCGCTGCGCTGGTTCAGCGCCGTGTTCGAGCGTGCCGATTTCCTCGATGCGTTCTACAACAGCCTGAAACTCGCAGCCCTGGCTGCCACACTGGCCACTCTGATCGCCGTGCCGGCGGGCCTGGCGATCACCCGCTACAGTTTCCCCGGCCAAGGCTTTCTCAACGGCCTGCTGCTATCGCCGATCATCATCCCGCACCTGGTGCTGGGTGTGGCCTTGCTGCGGCTGTTCGCCCTGCTGGGGGTCAATGGCAGCTTCGCCTGGCTGGTGTTCGCCCATGTCGTGGTGATTACCCCCTACGTGCTACGCCTGGTACTGGCTGCAGCCATCGGAATCGATCGCAGTGCCGAGCAGGCTGCGCAAAGCCTGGGCGCTGGCCGGGTCACGCTGTTCTGCAAGGTCACCCTGCCGATGATCCTGCCCGGTGTAGCCGGCGGCTGGCTGCTGGCCTTCATCAACAGCTTCGACGAAGTGACCCTGTCGATCTTCGTCACCTCGCCTGCCACCCAGACCCTGCCAGTGCGCATGTACGTATACGCCACCGAATCCATCGACCCGATGATGGCCGCCGTCTCGGCGCTGGTGATCGCCATCACCGCCCTGACCATGGTCGCCCTGGACCGCGTATATGGCCTGGACCGCGTGCTGGTGGGCAAGCAATGACAAGGAATGCTCCCATGCCCCTGTTCAAGCGCGTGGCCGAACACGACCGCGAGCCTGTGCCTTTCCTGCTCGACGGCCAACCGGCCAAAGGCATGAGCGGCGATACCCTGCTGACTGCCATCCTGACCAATGCCGGGCACCTGCGCGGCAGCGACTTCAACGCCGAACCACGCGCCGGCTTCTGCCTGATGGGCGCCTGCCAGGACTGCTGGGTACGGCTGCAGGATGGCCGCCGGGTACGCGCCTGCTCGACCTTTCTGGAATCGGGCCAGTGCGTGACCCGCGACCCGGGGCGCCAGCCATGAGTGCGATCGTGATCATCGGCGCCGGCCCGGCCGGCATCCGCGCCGCGCAAACCCTCGTAGCCCACGGCCTGCGCCCGGTGCTGCTGGACGAAGCCAGCCGCGGCGGCGGGCAGATCTACCGCCAGCAGCCGGCCAATTTTCGCCGCTCGGCCAAAGCCTTGTACGGCTTCGAGGCCGGCAAGGCCCAAGCCCTGCACAACACCCTCGAGCAACTGCGCGGGCAGGTCGACTACCGCCCGGACACCCTGGTTTGGAACGCCGAGAACCAAGTGCTGGACACCTTGCAACAGGGCTACCTGGCCGACCGCCTGGCGTTCGACCGGGTGATCGTCGCCACCGGTGCCACCGACCGGGTGTTGCCGATACCCGGTTGGACCCTGCCTGGGGTCTATACCTTGGGCGCTGCGCAGATCGCCCTGAAGTTCCAGGGCTGCGCGATCGGGGAACGGGTGGTGCTGGGCGGCAGCGGGCCGCTGCTGTACCTGGTGGCCTACCAGTATGCCAAGGCCGGTGCCAGGGTCAGCGCGGTGCTCGACACCTCACCGTTCAGCGCCCAGGTGCGTGCCCTGCCACGCCTGCTTCTGCAACCGGGCACCTTTGCCAAGGGCCTGTACTACCGAGCCTGGCTGGCCCGCAAGGGGGTGCCGGTGCACCAAGGCGTGACCCTGCTGGGTATCGACGGCGAGCAACGTGCCAGCGGTGTGCGCTGGTCGCACAATGGCCAACAACACGACCTGCCGTGCGACGCCGTGGCATTCGCCCACGCCCTGCGCAGTGAAACCCAACTGGCCGACCTGCTGGGTTGCCAGTTCGCCTGGAGCGCGCTCAACCGCGCCTGGCTACCGGTACGTGACGCCCAGGGCCGGGCCACCAGCCCTGGCGTGTACCTGGCGGGCGATGGTGCCGGCATCCTCGGTGCCGACGGTGCCGAGATGAGCGGTGAACTGGCCGCCCTGACACTGCTGGCCGACCTTGGCAAGCCCGGCAACCCGCAGCGCCAGCAGCAACTGGAAAGGCGCCTGGCCACCTTGCAGCGCTTCCGCCAGGGGCTGGAGCAGGCCTTTCCATTTCCCGAGCAGTGGGCCCGGCAAGCCCCGGACGAGCTCACCGTGTGCCGCTGCGAGCAGATCAGCGCCGGGGAAATTCGCGCCACCGTGCGTGCCGGGCACTGGGAAATCAACCGGGTCAAGGCCATGTGCCGAGTCGGCATGGGCCGCTGCCAGGGCCGCGTGTGCGGTGCAGCTGCCGCCGAGTTGATCGCCTGCGAAAGCGGTCGGGCCATTGACCAGGTCGGGCGCCTGCGTGGCCAGGCTCCGGTCAAGCCCCTGCCCTTTGGCCTGGAGATAAAACCATGAAGCTGATCGAAGTGGACGCCATCGTCGTCGGCGGCGGCATCGTCGGCAGCAGCGCTGCCTTGACCCTGGCCCGCGCTGGTCGGCAAGTGGCATTGCTGGAACGCGACTTCTGCGGCTCGCATTCCAGCGGGGTCAACTACGGCGGTGTGCGCCGTCAGGGCCGCTCGTTGGCGCAGCTGCCATTGTCGATGCGCGCCCATGCCATCTGGGGGAATCTGCGCGAGTGGATCGGCATCGATGGCGAATACGCCCGCAGCGGCCACCTCAAGCTGGCACGCAGCGAAACCGACTTCGATGCCTTGAAGGCCTATGCCCAGCGTACCCAGGCTTTTGACCTGCGCCTGCAACTGCTTGAACGACGCGAACTGCGCCAGCGCTTCCCCTGGGTGGGCGATATCGCCGTCGGCGCCTCGTACTGCCCCGAGGACGGCCATGCCAACCCACGGCTGGTGTCACCGGCCTTCGCCCAGGCAGCCAAGCGCAGCGGCGCCCAGGTGCATGAGCAGTGCAAGGTGCTGGAGGTGGGTCACGACGGCTACCGCTTCAGCCTACACACCAGCAGCGGCCAAGGCTTCAAGGCGCCCTGGCTGTTGAATTGCGCCGGCGCCTGGTCGGCGCAACTGGCCGAGCGGTTCGGCGAGCCGGCGCCGCTGACCGCGGCCCACCCGGCCATGCTGGTCACCGAGCCGCTGCCGCTGTTCATGACCGCCAGCACCGGGGTCGAAGGCGGCGGCATCTACGCCCGCCAGGTGGCGCGTGGCAACTGCGTGCTGGGTGGCGGGCGCGGTTTTGCCCTGACCCCGACCACCGCACGCCCGGGCCAGGCCGCAGTACTCGACATCCTGCGCAACGCCACCGAGCTGTACCCGGCACTGGCGGGCGCCCAGGCCATACGCACCTGGAGCGGCACCGAGGGTTACCTGCCCGATGACGAACCGGTGCTCGGCCCCAGCCTGCACCAGCCTGGCCTGCTGCATGGATTCGGCTTTGCCGGTGCCGGCTTCCAGATAGGCCCGGCTGCCGGTGAAGCGTTGGCGCAATGCATCCTGCACGGCGCGCCGGCACTCAGCCTGGCGGCTTTTTCCATCAACCGCTTTCAGCCCAACCACTACAAGGAAAACCTGTCATGACGCACAAGCAACGTTTGCTCGCCCTGTTCTGCACCGTGCCCGGCCTGTTCGCCTGCCTGCCCGCCATGGCCCAACCCACGCTGTACCTGGGCATGAACGGCGGCACCATGGAGCGGCTGTTCAGCGACAATATCCTGCCAAGGTTCGAGCAGGCCAACGGGGTGAAGGTGGTGATCGTTCCCGGCACCTCGGCCGACATCCTGGCCAAGGTCCAGGCCACGCCGAACAAGCCGTCGATCCATGTGATGGTGCTGGATGACGGCATCATGTACCGCGCCATCGGCATGGGCCTGTGCAGCACGCTCAAACCCAACCCGACCTTGGCCCAGTTGCCGGAAAAGGCTTTGATCAAGGACAAGGCTGCCGCAGTCAGCCTGGGCGTGACCGGGCTTGCCTACAACAGCCGCCTGTTCAAGGCCAATGGCTGGGCAGCGCCTACCTCATGGAACGACCTGGCCGACCCGCGCTTCAAGGACAAGGTGGTGTTCCAGTCGATGGCATCGTCCACCTTCGGCCTGCATGGTTTCCTGATGTACAACCGCCTGCACGGCGGTAGCGATACCGACGTCAACCCGGGCTTCGCCGCCTGGCAGAAGAACGTGGGCCCGAACGTGCTGGAGTACATCCCCAACTCGGCCAAACTCTCGGAAATGGTGCAAACCGACGAAGCCGCGCTGTTCCCGCTCACCCCCACTCAGGTGACGGCGCTGAAGCTCAAAGGCATCCCGGTGGAGTACGCCGCGCCCAAGGAAGGTGCCGTGGTGCTCAACCAGGCCGAATGCGTCACGGCCAACAACGACCAGCCGGAGCTTGCACAGAAGCTCGCCGAGTTCCTGCTCAGCCCCGAGGCGCAGTCGCCGGCACTGGAGCTGGGTGACCAGATCCCGTCCAACCCCAACACGCCCACCAGCGACAAGACCCGTGGCCAGGTCGAAGCCATGCAGACCTACCTGCAGACCGCCGTGACCATCGACTGGGACCAGGTCAATACCCAGCGCCCCGAGTGGAACGCGCGCTGGAACCGCCAGATCGAGCGATAAGCCGAGGACCTGGGCCGTCACGTATAGAACAAATATCGCTCGTTTGAAGCGTCCTTTGTAGGAGCAGCCTTGTGCTGCGAAGAGGCCGGTACAAGCAATAGACAGGCTTTGTCAGTACCGGCCTCTTCGCAGCACAAGGCTGCTCCTACAGACCCTCACTAAACCAATGAGTCATGTGTTGTTCTATGAGAGCGGGTTTACCCGCGAAGACGGCAGCACGATTCCCGAACCATACCGCCTCAATCCAGCACCGGCCGCAATAACGCCTGGGCCTCATACAAGGTCGGCAGATACCGCAAGCGTATTTCATCCACACTCAACCGCGAAGCATGGGTGGTGATGGTCAATGTCGCCTTCAGCCGGCCAGCCCGGTCCAGAAGTGGCACACCCAGCACGCGCATGCCGACTTCATACTCCTGGTCCACGATACAGAACCCTTGCTCCCTCACCCGCAGCAACTCCGCCTCCAGTTGCAACCGGTCCGTCTGTGTATAAGGCGTCAACCCTCGCAGCGGGTTACGCGCAAAGTAGGCATCCCGCTCCCCCTCATCCAGCCAGGCCAGCCAGACACGCCCGCCGGCAGTGCAATACATCGGCACCCGCGAACCCGGCCGGATCGACAACGAGGACACATGGCTGTAGCGGCTGCGTACCAGATGGATGATCTCGTCACCATCACGGGTACCCACCGACACATGCTCCTGCGTCTGCCGCGCCACCTGCTCGACTATCGGCCGCAGCATGCGCGGTAGTTGCGCCGAATCCACATACGCCTGGCCGAGGCGCAGCGCCTTGGGCGTAAGCCAGTACTCACGGCTGTCGGTTTCGGCAAACCCTTCGTGCACCAAGGTCAACAGAAACCGCCGCGCGGCACTGGGGGTAAGGCCGGACAACCTGGCCGCCTGCGGCACGCTAAGGCGCGGCTGCTCGGCGCTGAACAGCTGCATCAGCGCCAGGCCCTTCTGCAAGCCGGCGATCAGGTCACGGGGGTGGATAGCGGGGGTGTTCATCTATTCGACTCGCAAGCAGGGCAAAAACAGCCGATTACCGCGATAACCGGATCAAGGTTGCGATTATCGCATCAAACGCCCGATCAGCGCATTGTTGCCCACGCCCCCTTGCCTCACCCTTGGCCTGCATAACAACGCCAATAAGGAGGTCAGCATGATTCGTGGTTCGACTGAACTGGTCGCCATCGTCGGTTCGCCCATTGCCCAGGTGAAGTCCCCCGAAAACTTCAACACCTGGTTCGCCAACAACAACTGCAACCTCGCCATGCTGCCCATCGATCTGCATGAGGCCGCGCTGGCTACCTTCGCCGGCACCCTGCGCGGCTGGCAGAACCTGCGCGGTTGCGTGGTCACCGTGCCGTACAAGCAGGCCCTGGCCAGCCGCCTTGACGGCCTGAGCGAGCGCGCAGCCGCGCTGGGCTCGGTCAATGTGATTCGCCGAGAGCGTGACGGGCGACTGCTGGGCGACAACGTGGACGGCGCCGGCTTCCTCGGTGCTGCGCGCAAACATGGCTTCGAGCCGGCGGGCAAGCGTGCGTTGGTGATCGGTTGTGGCGGGGTCGGCAGTGCCATTGCCTATGCGCTGGGCGAGGCCGGCATCGCCAGCATCACCCTCAGCGACCCCAGCACCGCGCGCATGGGCGCTGTGTGCGAGCTGCTCGGCAATGCCTTCCCCGCGGTCGAACTCGCCACCCGGGTCGACGGGCTGGAAGGCTTCGACCTGCTGGTCAACGCCTCCCCTGTCGGCATGGGCGGTAGCGCGGAGCTGCCACTGCCTGCCGCCCTGCTCGCCACCTTGCAACCCGAAACCCTGGTCGCCGATGTGGTCACCTCACCCGAGATCACCCCGCTGCTGAAACGGGCACGCCAGGCAGGTTGCTCGGTCCAGACCGGCCCGGAAATGGCCTTCGCCCAACTCGGCCACCTGGGCGCCTTCATGGGCGTCACGCCGCTGGAGATCTGAAGCCATGCCGACACATGAACATACGCAACACAACTTTGACCTGGTCGTGCTGGGCAGCGGCGCCGGTGGCCTTACCGCTGCCGCCACCGCCGCCCGCCGGGGGCTGAAAGTGCTGGTGGTGGAAAAGGCCGAGCACTTTGGCGGTACCTCGGCAATTTCCGGTGGGGCGGTGTGGCTCTATGGTACTGATCAAGCCCGCGCCGCTGGTGCGGTGGATTCCCCCGAGGCCATTCGCACCTACCTCCGGCAGGTCATCGGCGACGGCTATGACCCCGCGCTGGTCGACACCTTCATCGAGCATGGCCACCAGGCGCTGCGCTGGCTGGAGCAGAACACCGAACTGCGCTACGCCCTGCGCCCGCATTCGCCGGACTACTACCCGGACGCCCCCGGTGCCACCCAGTTTGGCCGGGCGCTGGAGATGGTCGAGTACGACGGCAGGCAGCTCGGCTCGCACTTCAAGGACCTGCAGATGCCGCCGCCCGGCATGTTGCTGTTCGGCGGCATGATGGTCAACCGCGTGGATATCCAGCACTTTCTCAGTATTCGCCGCTCGCCCCGGTCGCTGTGGCATTGCCTCAAGCTGATGGCGCGTTACGCGCGGGACCGCCTGCATCATCCGCGCGGCACCCGCCTTACCACCGGCAATGCCTTGATCGCCCGCCTGGCCAGCAGCGCCTTCGCCCATGGCACGCAGCTGTGGTTGCGCAGCGAAGCCCTGGAGCTGATCGTCGAACGCGGCGTGGTCACCGGCGTGGTGGTGCAACGCGAAGGGCGCCGTGAACGGGTGCTGGCCCGGGGCGGTGTGGTGTGCGCCATGGGCGGGTTCGCTGCAGGCGCGCTGGCCGACAGCTACCGGCCGGGCCGGCAAGCGCCGCACCTGACCATGTCACCGCCCACAAATGACGGCGCTGCCCTGCGCCTTGGCCAAGCCGTGGCCGCAGCCCAGGGTGAGGGCCTGGTGGCCAACTTCTTCTGGGCGCCGGTTTCGGAACTGCGCCATGCCAGTGGCGAGCATGAGCGCTTCCCGCACCTGGTCACCGACCGCGCCAAGCCGGGGATGATCGCGGTGGGCCCGGACGGGCGACGCTTCGTCAACGAGTCCGATTCCTACCACCACTTCGTGCAGACCATGTTCGCCAAAGGCATCGCCAGCTGCTGGCTGGTCTGCGATGCCGAAGCGATGAACCGCTACGGCCTGGGCCTGGCGCGGCCAAAGCCGGTGGACAACCAGGCGTTGATCCATGCCGGCTACCTGCACCGCGCCGCAACAGCGCAGGCACTGGCCAAGACCATTGGTGTCGACCCACAGGTATTCATGCAGACCCTGGAGCAGTTCAACGCCGATGCCCGCAACGGCATCGACCGCGCGTTCGGCAAAGGCGGCAACAGCTACAACCGCTACATGGGCGACCCGCAACACACGCCCAACCCATGCCTGGCGCCGCTGACCAGCGGCCCGTTCTACGCCATCCGCATCCACACCGGCGACCTTGGCTCAGCCCGCGGCCTGGTGACCAACGCCCAGGCCAACGTGCTGAACCGCGATGGCCAGCCGATTGCCGGGCTGTATGCAGTCGGCAACGACATGAACTCACTGATGAAAGGCACCTACCCCGGCCCCGGCATCACCCTGGGCCCTGCCCTCACCTTCGGCTGGCTCGCTGCCAACCACATCGCCGTGCGCCTGCAGGCGCCAACCACCCAAATGGAGACCCCAGCATGTACTACGAACTGAGAACCTACACCCTCGACCCACTGAAAATGGCCGACTGGCTGAGCCTGTACCAAAGCCACGCGCTGGAGGTGCAAAGCGAGCATCTCGGTAACCTGGTCGGCTTTTTCACCAGCGAATTCGGCGAGGTCAACCAGGTGGTGCATATCTGGGGCTATGCCAGCCTCGACGAACGCATGGCACGCCGCGCAGCCATGGCAGCGGACCCCCGTTGGGCAGAGTTCTCAAGGCGCAATCGCGAACTGGGCGCGGTGCTGCGCTTGCAGTCGCGAATGCTGCGGCCCACCGGCTTTTCGCCGCTGCAATAAAACTAAAACCTTCCTCCAATGCCTGAGCGGAACCCCACGATGCAACCCCTCGAATGTGACGTACTTGTCATCGGCTCCGGTGCCTCTGGCCTGGCTGCCGCCGTTACTGCCGCCCATCACGGCCAGCAGGTGATCGTCGCGGAAAAAGCCAGCCAACTGGGCGGCACCAGTGCCTGGTCGGGGGGCTGGCTGTGGATACCGCGCAACCCGCTGGCCATTGCCGAAGGCATCGTCGAGACAGACGATGCCCCGGAGCGCTACCTGCGCGGGCAAACCCACGTCAGCGAACTGGACCCGCGCCAGCGCGCCTTCCTGCACCATGGCCCGGAGATGGTGGCGTTCTTCCAGCAACACACCGCCGTGCAGTTCCAGTGCGGCAGCCGCATGCCCGACATGCGCGAGGGCGATGGCAGCACGCGCGGTGGTCGTTCGCTGTGCGCCCTGCCATACGACGGGCGCCTGCTCGGGCCCTGGCTGCACAAGCTGCGCCCACCGCTGGACATCGTCAGCCTGGCCGGCATGGGCATTGCCGGCGGCGCCGACATGGCCGCCTTCTTCAACGCCACACGCTCGCCCACGGCCGCGCTGCATGTGGGCAAACGCCTGCTGCGCCATGGCCGCGACCTGCTGCTGCACCGCCGCAGCCTGCAACTGGTCAATGGCAACGCCCTGGTGGCACGGCTGCTGCGCAGCGCCCTGGACCTGGGCGTGACGCTACTGACCGACAAGCCGGCCAGCCGCCTGCTGGGCGAAGGCCGGGTCAGCGGCGCACAGTTTGCCGACGGCCAGATGATCCACGCCCGCCGCGGTGTGGTGCTGGCCTGCGGTGGCTTTGCACATGATCGCCAGCGCATCGCGCACCTGATGCCACATGCGCCGGACGGTACCCAGCATTACTCCGCAGCCCCCAGGGAAAACAGCGGCGACGGCCTGCGCCTGGGCGAACAGGCCGGTGGCATGGTCCAGGCGACTGCGACCCATGCAGGTGCCTGGGCACCTGTGTCGAGGGTGCCGCGCAGCGATGGCAGTTTCGGCCATTTCCCGCACTTGATCGATCGCGCCAAGCCCGGTTTCATCGCCGTGCGCGGCGATGGCCGGCGCTTCGTCAACGAGGCCGATTGCTACCACGACTTCATGAACGCGCTGTTCGCCGCCACGCCGCAGGGTGAAGCGCCGGAAGCCTGGCTGATCTGCGACCATGCCGCGCAACGTCGCTATGGTATCGGCTGGGCCAAGCCCTTCCCTTTCCCCACTCGTCACTATCAACGCTGCGGTTACCTGCACAGCGGTCGCACGCTGGCGCAACTGGCACAGCGCTGCGGGATCGACGCCGCGCAGTTGCAGCGCACGGTGCACGACTTCAACCGCCATGCAGCCCAGGGTGAAGATCCGCTTTTCCGGCGCGGTGCATCGGCCTACAACCGGGCGCAGGGCGAGCCGTTGCAGGCCCCCAATCCGTCGCTGCGGCCACTGCTGCACGGGCCATTCCACGCAGTGAAACTGTTGCCGGGCAGCCTGGGTACGTTCGCCGGCCTGGGCACGGATGCCTCGGCCCGGGTACTGGACCGCGAGGCGCGGCCGATCCCCGGGTTGTATGCGGTGGGCAACGATATGAACAGTGTGATGGGCGGGTATTACCCGAGTGGCGGTATTACCCTGGGGCCAGGGATGACATTCGGCTATCTGGCCGGTAGAGCGTTGAGTACCTTGACCTCCTGAACTACGCTGCCCTTGGCTACGCCCAAGGGCCCGACGCAACCGTTCGGTAACCGAACACTAGCCCTTCCCTTCAATTGACGCTGCCGCCTTCACTGCTCACCATGCACCGGCCTTGCGTGCCCCCCTGCCTGGGAACCGGTCACGTACTCGTAGCACCGCAGCTGAATACAATTTCAAGAATCGAGCAGTTTATGAACCACTCCAAGATCACCCCCGCCGCCCCCCGGATGCCCCAGGGTTCGATCGGCGACAAGCTTCGCGGCGCCTTCGGCGTCGGCAAGACCCGTTGGGGCATGCTCGCCCTGGTGTTCTTCGCCACCACCCTGAACTACATCGACCGTGCCGCGCTCGGCATCATGCAGCCCGTCCTGGCCAAGGAAATGAGCTGGACGGCGATGGACTACGCCAACATCAACTTCTGGTTTCAGGTCGGCTACGCGGTCGGCTTCCTGCTGCAGGGCCGGCTGATCGACAAGGTCGGGGTGAAGCGCGCGTTCTTCTTCGCCGTGCTGCTGTGGAGCCTGGCCACCGGCGCTCACGGCCTGGCCACCTCGGCCGCTGGCTTCATGGTCTGCCGCTTCATCCTCGGCCTGACCGAGGCCGCCAACTACCCGGCCTGCGTGAAGACCGTGCGCCTGTGGTTCCCGGCTGGCGAGCGGGCCATCGCCACCGGCCTGTTCAATGCCGGCACCAACGTCGGCGCCATGGTCACACCGGCCCTGCTGCCGATGATTCTGGCCGTGTGGGGCTGGCAGGCCGCGTTCATCGCCATGGGCAGCCTGGGCCTGGTGTGGGTGGTGCTGTGGGTGTTGAAGTACTACAACCCTGAAGATCACCCGCGCGTGCGCCAGAGCGAGGTGGAGTACATCCAGCAGGATGACGAGCCCGAGCCGACCCGCGTGCCGTTCAGCCGTATCCTGCGCCTGCGTGGCACCTGGGCCTTCGCGGTGGCCTACGCGATTACCGCACCGGTGTTCTGGTTCTACCTGTACTGGCTGCCACCGTTCCTCAACCAGCAATACAGCCTGGGCATCAACGTGACCCAGATGGGCATCCCGCTGATCATCATCTGGCTGACGGCGGACTTCGGCAGCATCGGCGGCGGCATCCTGTCTTCCTGGCTGATCGGCCGTGGCGTGCGCGCCACCACCGCGCGGCTGGTGTCGATGCTGATCTTCGCCTGCACCATGGTCAGCGTCACCTTTGCCGCCAACGCCAGTGGCCTGTGGGTCGCGGTGGCGGCCATCTCGCTGGCGGTGGGCGCGCATCAGGCATGGACGGCGAATATCTGGAGCCTGGTGATGGACTACACGCCCAAGCACCTGGTGAGTACGGTGTTCGGTTTCGGCAGCATGTGCGCGGCGATTGGCGGGATGTTCATGACGCAGATCGTCGGTAGCGTGCTGACCGCTACCAATAACAACTATGCCGTGTTGTTCACCATGATCCCGGCGATGTACTTCCTGGCGCTGGTGTGGATGTACTTCATGGCGCCGCGCAAGATCGAGAGCGCCTGAACGCGCTGACCATTTTCCTCTACGGGGCCCTTGCGGGCCCTTTTTTTTGGCCAGTCAGCAAACAGCAGTTCTTGCCTGCCCGGCCTCATGGCCGGCAAGCCAGCATTGGTTCGGCGAGGTTCTGTAGGAGCAGCCTTGTGCTGCGAAGAGGCCGGGGCTGCCAAAGCCTGTCTATTGGCTGTACCGGCCTCTTCGCAGCACAAGGCTGCTCCTGCAAAGGACGCGTCAGACGAGCGATATTGGTTCTCTGCGCGACAGCGCAGCCCAAAGGGCTGGGCAATCTCCCACAGTTACCTGTGGGAGCGGGCGTGCCCGCGAACACGGGCGGTAGCCCGTGCCATGCGCCGCGCGCTATCAATCAGACTCTGGCCAGCACTGCCATGGCCTTCTCCAGCGCCATGCGCGCACGCTGTTCGCCGCTCATGCCCTGTTCCAGCAACTGCCGTGTGGGGATCTCCAGGCTCAACGGCACATTTGGCGGCAAACCGCGCAGCAGGCCGACCAGATCGGCATCGCCCTCGCCCGGGAAGCGCCGCTCGTTGCGTGCCTGGCGCAGGATCTCGTCCATCTCGGCCGGCACCGGGCCGGCAACGTCGCACAGCTGGGCATAGCGCATGCGCTGCGGTGCCAGTTGCGCCAGATCGTCCAGCGAAGAACCGGAGCGGTTGAAGTGGAAGGCATCCACCAGCACACAGCCATTGGCGCGGTCGGCGTTGGCCACCACCCGCATGGCCTGGCGCAGGTCACGCACATCAGTCCAGGGCATGAACTCCAGGTGCGGATGAATGCCATACCCCGCCGCCAGGTCACACAACGCAGCAAAGCGCTCGGTCAGCCGCGCTTCATCCGGGTCGTTGCCAGCCACCAGCAGCTCCGTGCCGCCCAGCTCGGCGCCCACCGCCAGGATCGGCTCGAAATCGGCGACACAGGTTTCCGGCTTAAGCCTCAGGATCTCCAGGTCGAGCACCTTGATGCCCGTATCGCGCAGGCGCGCCTGGGTCTGCCGGCGCAGGCCGGCATCGGCCACCAGCGGGAAATGCTGCTCCTGCTCGGTGGCGGGCACCAGGCGCAGGCCAACGTGGCTGTAACCGGCGCGGGCTGCTGCCTCGACCATGTCCGGCGGGGACAGCTCGAGTACCGTCAGGGCCGCCAGGGAGAAAATTCGTTCAGTCATTATCGTCACCCGACAATTCAAGCAATGTGCTCGGGCGCACAGGCCCGGCCAGTTTCCGCGGCCTGGCGGATCGCCTCGATCAGCGCCAGGGTACGGCCACCATCGGCGGCATCGATCAGTGGCGCCTGCTCACCCCGGGCAACCCGCACGAAGTGTTGCAACTGCAAGGTCAATGCCTCGCCGGCGGGGATGCTTTCCTCGCTCTGCAACAACGGCGTGTGCCAGCCCGACCCGACCTCGGCGTAGTGCCAGCGCTTGAGTTGCGGAATGCTCAGGGCCCCCTGGGTGCCGGCCAGCAGGTAGCACGGTTGGCCATCCTGGCGCGGGTAGACCGGGCTTTCGCCGGAGTCCAGCTCCCAGCTCCACGGCGCGGCCACCGCGTCGGAGCCAGTCAGGCTGCCCAATGCTCCATTGGCGAACTGCAGTAGCACCGCGGCGCTGTCCTCGTTGGCAAAACCGCGCACATCGTTGCGGGTGAATGCCTGCACCTGTACCACCTCGCCGCACAGGTGGCGCAGCAGGTCGAGGTCATGGATCAGGTTGGTCAGCAGGAAGCCAGCGCCCGGCTCGCGGCGCCAGGGGGTGTCGAAATAGCTGTCGGGCTTTTGCAACTGCCACAGCGCGGTGACGTTGATCAGTCGGCCCAGCTTGCCGTCGGCAATCACCTGGTGAGCCTTGGCGATCAGCGGGTTATGCCGGCGGTGATGGCCGACCAGCACCGGCACATCGTGGCGGCGCGAGGCTTCCACCAGCGCGCGGACTTCATCCAGGTGCACGCCCACCGGTTTTTCGACCAGCACCGGTACACCGGCCTCGACGCAGCCCAGGGCGGTGGCGACATGCAGGTTGTTCGGGTTGGCGACGATCACTGCCTCGGGGCGCGCGTGCTCCAGCATCTGGCGGTGGTCGGCAAAACAGGGCACGCCGCATTCGGCGGCAAAGGCCTCGGCCTGCGGGCCCGGGTCGGCCACAGCGCACAGCTGGGCCTGCGGCACATTCAGCAAATGCTGGTAATGCTGGCGGCCCATGCTGCCGGCGCCGATCAAGGCAATACGAAGGGGGGCGTTCAACAGCCTGTCCTCTTGTCATTGTTGTCATGCGGATTCCGGAATCTGATTCCACAATCCACATTCGACAATTTAGAACCAGGTTCAGCTTTTAAGAAGAAGCCGCAGGACAGAGTGTGCGGTAATCGACCGGAAATGCACCTTCAAGCGAACAACTCACTGGCCCGGCTGGCCGCCGACAGTTCCTCTGCCGCCGCCAGCAACAGCGGCGCCAGTTCTGCCATGCGGCTTTGCGCCAGGCGCGCACTGGGCCCGGCGATGCTCAGCACACCGATCACCTCGTCACTTTGCGGGCGGCGCACCACCGCAGCCAGGGCCGAGGTGCCAATGGCCGAGGTTTCCTCGACCCAGGCATAACCGCGCTCGCGAGCGCGGCGCAGGTAGGTGAGCAACTCGTCGGTGGAGCGTGGTGCATTCGGGCCGAACTGCGCCGGGTCGGCAATGCCCTGGCGCAATACCATCTGCAGCGCCTGCTCATCGTCCAGGCTGGCCAGCCAGGCATGCCCGGACGCGGTGTAGAACAGCGGCGCGTCGCGGCCCATGTCCGGGTCATAGCGCAGCCCGGAGCGGGCACCCTGGGATTTGGCGATCCAGGTCTGGCGGGCGCCGTCGATCACGCCAAGGCGCACCAGTTCGCCGCTGTCCTGGGCCAGGCGGTCGAGAATCGGCTGAATGATGTCGGCACCGCTGCTGGCCAGGTAGCGGAAGCCCAGCGCCACCAGCTTGGCCGACAGCTGGTAGCGGCTGTTATCCCGGTTCTGCCGCACATAGCCCAGCCGCACCAGTTCGGTGAGCATGCGATGGGTGGCGCTTTTGGGGATATCCAGGCGCTCGGCCAGGGTTTGCAACGGCAGCCCTTGCGGCTCACCGGTAAGGCTTTCTACAAGACTGAAGGCGCGTTCGATCTGACTACCAGCCATGACACAGGTCCCTGAAATTTCTGCGAATTCTAGAAGATGATTCCACACTGCCGATAGCCGCCGCAGCCAGGGCGGCACGAACCGTCCGGTTATCGCCCATTACTTGCCCGACATGGCCGCGACACACTTGCGGGCCGATTCGCTGCCAATAAGAATATGGAACCTTGTTCCAATAACAATACAGGAATCCCGCAATGCCTTCCGCTCCCTACGAAACCGAATGCGATGTGCTGGTCATAGGTTCTGGTGCCGCCGGGCTGGCTGCGGCCGTGACGGCGGCCTGGCATGGGCAGAAGGTGATCGTGGTGGAGAAGGAGCCAGTGTTCGGCGGCGCCACCGCCTGGTCCGGTGGTTGGGCCTGGGTGCCGCGCAACCCGCTGGCACGCCGGGCCGGCATCGAGGAAGACATCGAGCAGCCGCGTACCTACCTGCGCAATGAACTGGGGGCGTATTACAACGCCGAACGCGTCGACGCCTTCCTCGAAGCCTGCCCGCACATGGTGGCGTTTTTCGAAAAGCACACGGCGCTGCAGTTTGCCGACGGCAACGGCATCCCCGACATGCATGGCGACACACCGGGCGCGGCCCAGGGCGGGCACCAAGTGATTGCCGCGCCCTATGATGCCCGCGAGGTGGGTGCGCTGCTGCCACGCCTGCGCAAAACCATGCGCGAAACCTCGTTCATGGGCATGCCGATCATGGCGGGTGCCGACCTTGCCGCGTTCCTCAACATGACCCGCTCGCCCAAGGCCTTGCTGCACGTGTGCAAACGCTTTGGCCGCCACCTGTATCACCTGGCCCGGTATGGCCGGGCGATGCACCTGGTCAACGGCGTGGCGCTGGTGGCCCGCCTGGCCAGGTCGGCACAAGACCTGGGCGTGCGCCTGCAGGAATCGGCGCCGGCCAAACGCCTGCTGGTCGAGGATGGCCAGGTGCGGGGCGCGCTGGTGGCTACACCGCAGGGCGAGCAACTGATCCGTGCCAAGGCCGTGGTGCTTGCGGCGGGTGGCTTCCCCAACGACAACGCCCGCCGCCAGCAACTGTTCCCGCGCGATGCCAGTGGCCATGACAACCTGGCCCTGCCCCCCAAGGGTTGTTCGGGTGACGGCCTGCGCCTGGGCGAGTCGGCCGGCGGTGTGGTCGCTACCGACCTGAAGTCGCCGGTGGCCTGGGCGCCGGTTTCGCGCGTGCCGCACCGCGACGGCAGCGTCGGCCATTTCCCGCACATCATCGAACGCGGCAAACCGGGCATCATCGGCGTGCTGGCCAACGGCAAGCGTTTCGTCAACGAAGCGCATGGCTACTACGACTACGTGTCAGCGATGGTCGCGGCGGTGCCACAGGGCGAAGAGGTGTGTTCGTGGCTGGTCTGCGACCACCGTTTCCTGCGCCGCTATGGCCTGGGCCACGCCCGCCCGGCGCCACTGCCGGTGTGGCCGCACGTGCGTAGCGGCTATCTCAAGCGGGCTGCCACCCTCGAGCAGTTGGCCCAGGCCTGCGGCATCGACCCGGTAGGGTTGCGCGCCACGGTCAGCGACTTCAACAACCATGCCCGCAACGGCCAGGACCCGGCGTTCGGCCGTGGTTCCACACCGTTCAACCGCAAGCAGGGTGACCCGCAGCACAAGGGGCCAAACCCTTGCGTGGCGCCTATCGAACATGGGCCGTTCTATGCGGTGAAGGTGCAGCCCGGCTGCTTTGGCACCTTTGCCGGGCTGCGCACCGACGGGAATGCCCGAGTGCTGGATGAAGCTGGGCAGCCGATTGCTGGCCTGTATGCGGCGGGTACCGACATGGCCAGCGTGTTTGGCGGCTGGTATCCGTCGGGTGGTATCAACCTGGGCCCGGCGCTGACCTTTGGCTATGTGGCCGGGCGGCATATTGCTGGGGTGCGGGAGTATGAATGAGGTGAGCGATCACTGATGGCCATGCCCTGTACCTCATGGACGGCGCGATTCCTGTAGGAGCGGCCTTGTGTCGCGAAAGGGCCGCAAAGCGGCCCCGGCGTTTTTGCGGTGATGCACAGATCGTTGGGGGCGCTTCGCACCCCTTTCGCGACACAAGGCCGCTCCTACAGGAAACCGCGCCTGCCTGCGATACCTCAGTGCTTCATGCCCAGTTCGGCATCATCCATCAGCGCCTTGGCCATCGCGCTCAGGTAATGGGCGGCCCAGATCATCATCGGTTTCTCATCCATCAGGCCGGTAATGGTCAGTTCGCGGACATAGCCCATCAATTCCGAGGACTGCTCGCGGGCATCGCGGCAGGGGATGCCGGGCTCGATGCGGAACAGTGGATGGGTGCCGTTTTCGCCTTGGTAGAAGGTGGTCTTGCCGACGGTAAATTGGGTCTCTTCTGTGGTCATTGGTGAATCCCCTGAAATTTCTCGACTGCTTGCACTGGCCCTTTCGCGGGCACGCCCGCTCCCACAGGTACTGTGCAACTCTTGAGTACGGTGAAGATCCTGTGGGAGCGGGCGTGCCCGCGAAGAGGCCAGAACAGGCAACACATTACTTATGCCCTGGTGCAAAGTGTCTTCGAAGGAATCGGGGGATGTGGGGTGGATCGGGGACAACTTTCAGCATGCTTTGGTATCCATTTGTTGGGCCACTACCGGCCTGCTGTCAAACAAGTAGGTGGCAGCTGTACATAGGTTGACAGACCGGCGGATACCAGAACCGGCGCACGCGAACGTGCCCCATGCACAGCCACCATGAAGCGCAAAGCCATGCGAAGTATCTCGTCGCGGCCTGTCAAAGCCGATCGCTGATGTGCAGCGACCCGCCGAGACTAGAGCGCTGCCAAAGCGGCCGCAACGGGAAACAGGCGGCGTGAGTATCTTTGGGAAATGGCCTACAAGGAAGGGGCTAAATCTGATTTTTCGCTCAAGCCGGGCAACGCATCTGCCCCAGCCAGTACGCCACGTCCACCTCGTCGATCTGCTCGGCACGCAGGAACCGCTCGGCATACTGGCGGTACACCCCGCTGCTGAGGAACAGCTCCAGCAACTGGCCGTCGATGTGCCCGCCGCGGGCCATGCCCACCAGGATCTTCACCGACTCGGACAAGGTCTTCGGCGCCTTGTAGGGCCGGTCGGCCGCGGTCAGCGCCTCGAAGATGTCGGCAATCGCCATCACCCGCTCGGCAATGCCCAGGTCCTGCTCGCCCAGCCTGCGCGGGTAGCCGCTGCCGTCCATTTTCTCGTGGTGGTTGCCAGCGATGTCCGGAACCCGCTTGAGCTGGCGGGGGAACGGCAAGGAACTGAGCATGATGATGGTCTGCACGATGTGTTCGTTGATCTTGAAGCGTTCCTCGTCATTCAGCGTGCCGCGGCGGATCGCCAGGTTGTACAGCTCGCCGTAATTGCTGGCACAGGCCGGCAGGCGCATGTCGAAGCCCCAGCGGTTGCGCGGGTCGTCCTTCGCCACCGGCGGCTTGCGGGGGCCCCAGGGCACGCAATGCTCGGGGCGGTCGGCCAGCAGTGGCTCGTAAACCGGTAGCGCAGGTGAAGGCACGTCGGCAAAGCGCTCCAGCTCATCACGGGAGATGCCCAGGCGGTTGTCGAAATGGCGCTGCCAAAGGCGCTGGCCAATCTGCTGCAGGCGCTCGATGTCGGCGTCCTGCATGAACTCGCCGCCGATGTTGGCCTGGGCGACGAAGGCGAAGTCGTCCTGCAGCTGCGCCTGGCTGCGCACCAGGGTGGCTTGCAGCGCCTGCTGGTCGCCAGCGCTGGCCAGGCCTTGCCAATAAGCCAGCTCGGCATCCCGCCAGAGCACCTCGAAACGCATGCGTACCTCGTGGATACGGTTGTACAAGGTTTCCAGCTTGGTCGCCTTGTCCACCACATACTCGGGGCTGGTGACCTTGCCACAGTCGTGCAGCCAGGCCGCGACGTGGAATTCGTAGCGTTCAGCCGCGGTCATGTTGAAACTGGCGTACGGGCCGGTTTCGGCCGCCACCGCCTGGTCCAGCAGCATCTGCGCCAGTTGTGGCACCCGCTCGCAATGGCCACCGGTATAGGGGCTCTTGGCATCGATGGCATCGGCCAGCAACTTGATCATGGCATCCAGCAGGCGTTGCTGGGCTTCGGCCAGCTGGCGCGTCTCGATGGCCACCGCCGCCACCCCGGACAGTTCCGCGACAAAGCTGCGCAACGGCTGGCCTGCCTGCTCGTGTACATGTCCATCGCCCAGTTGCAGGATCAATATGCCCAGCAGCGCCTGGCTGCGGTCATTCAGCACCAAGGCCAGGGTGCCCTCATGCAGGCCGAGGGCCTGGCTCACTGCCGTGGCCAGGTGCTGCTGGGCAGTCTCGTCCACGGCCAGCTCGCCAGGGTACTGCTCGCCATGGCAGGCAGCGGCCAGGCGCAGCAAGGCGTTTTCGGCATCGAACAGGTAAACCACGCCGGCACTGCCCCCGGCGGCTTCCACCAGATGGGTCAACACACCGTCGAGCATGCGTTCCAGGTCGCGCTCACTGCTGAGTGTGAGGGTAATCGCCTGAAAGCTGCGGATGGTGCCGGACATGCGGCTAAGCACGCGGCTCAGCTCGCGCACTTCGGATACCCGCGAGCGCACCCCGACTTCGCGGCTGAAATCAAAGCCAGCCAGGCCTTGTACCTGTTCAGCCAGCAACCGCAACGGGCGGCCGATACGCCGGCCAAGCACACCACCGAGCACCAGCAGCACGCTTATCAGGGCAGCGGTCCAGAGCAACTGTTCGAGCAGTACCTTGCGTGCACCGGCCAGCAACTCATGGCCTGGCACGGCAATCAGCACCTGCAGGTCCTGCCCGGCCAGGTTGGTCAGTTGCACACGCATGCCATACCAGGTCTGCCCGTCCACCTGATAAGGCTGCGGCCGGGGGCCTTGCGGCAGGTCGGCGTAAAGGTGCTCCAGGCTGGGGATGCCCAGTTCGGCGATGCGCGACAAGCGCACGGCCTGCCCTTCGTGCACGATTACCCGCTGCAGGTCCGGGTAGGCCACCACGCTGCCCTGGTCGTCGATCACGACGATCTCGGTGCCGGGGGTCATGCGCAGGCCCTGAGTCTCACTGGCCAGGTCGTCGACCGAAACGTCCATGCCGATCACCGCCCCGCCGTCGAGGCTGCGCTGGGCCATGGTCAGGCCGATCTCGCGGGTGGTGAAGAACACATAGGGGTGGGTCAGCACGGTGGTGGGCTGGGCACTGGCTTCGACAAACCATGGGCGCGTGCGCGGATCGTAGCGGTATTCAGGCTTGGCCTGGGCCTGCAGCAGGTTCAGCGAGCGGTCGTAGAAGCGCCATTCACCCTGCACCTCCCCGCCCTCACGGCTGACGCTCTGCACCAGAAATACCGTGCCCGGCGGCGCAGCGAAACGCTGCAGCAACTGCGGGTCACGCAAGCGGCGCACCAGCAGGAACTCACCACTGGGGTAACCCATGTAGGCAGCACTTAGCATGCGGTTGGCGTCCAGCGTCTCGACCAGTTGCGGCAAGCGTTCCAGGCGCTGAGCCGGGGTTTGCGCGGCCGGGTTGTGGGCCAGCAGGCGGATACTGCTGTGCACGGGGTCGATCAGGCGCCGGGCGCGCTCGTCGATGGTCTTGCCTATTTGCTGGGCAGAATCACCCGCTGCGGCCACCAAGGTCTGACGAATGCCGTGATAGCCCTGCCAGGCCAGGGCGGCGCCGAGCAGCAACATGCCCAGCACGATGGCGAGTGCCACCAGCCACTGCAGTGAAATGCCACGTCCGGCGTTGCCAGCAGCACGACCATTCGACACGCAGCCCATCCCAGGTACTCCATGTATGGCACATTGCCTTGGCTGATACCCGCAGCAGTGTAGAGGGCGGACGGGCTTTTTGCCGGGCTAGAGAAGAAATTTAGTCTTGCATGGCTCTTCTAGCCAGTACCGGCCCTTGTAGGAGCGGCCTTGTGTCGCGATAGGGCTGCAAAGCAGCCCCGGCAATTTGTGCATCTGTGCTGAAACCCTGGGGCTGCTTTGCAGCCCTATCGCGACACAAGGCCGCTCCTACAGGTCCTGGGTATGCCTTCAGGGTATCAGGCGCGCAACTGGTACCAGGTGGTCTTGAGCTGCGAATACTTGTCGAACGAGTGCAGCGACAGGTCGCGGCCAAACCCGGACTGCCTGCCGCCGCCGAACGGCACCGTCACATCCAGCGCATCGACCGTGTTCACCGATACGGTGCCGGCCTTCAACGCCCGTGCCACGCGGTGCACCTGGTTGAAGTCATCGCTCCACACCGACGCCGCCAGCCCATAGATGCTGTCGTTGGCCAGGCGCACGGCCTGCTCTTCACTGTCGAAGGCACTGACCGCCAGCACCGGCCCGAATACCTCTTCCCGCGCCAGGCTCATACGGCCATCGACACCGGCAAAAATGGTCGGCTCGATGTAATTGTCCGAGCCGTCGATGGTCAGGCGCCGACCACCACACACCAACCGCGCGCCATCCTGCCCGGCGCGGGCGATGGCGGCTTCGATCCGGCCAGCCTGACCGGCGTCGACAATTGCACCGGCACGGCTCGCCGGGTCCAGCGGGTTGCCTGGCAGCCACTGGCGGGCCTTGGCCTGCAAGCGCTCGATGAACTCGTCATGGATGGAGCGCTGCACGTACAGCCGCGAGTTGGCCGAGCACACTTCGCCCTGGTTGAAGAAGATGCCGAATGCCGCCTTTTCCGCAGCCAGGTCCAGGTCCTGGCAGTTTTCGAACACCAGGTTGGGGCTCTTGCCGCCGCACTCCAGCCATACCTGCTTGAGGTTGGACTGGGCCGAATACTGCATGAAGTACTTGCCCACCTGGGTGGAGCCGGTGAACACCAGGCAGTCCACGTCCGGGTGCAGGCCCAGTGCCTGCCCGGCCTGCTCGCCCAGGCCCGGCACCACGTTCAGCACGCCTTCCGGCACACCGGCCTGCAGCGCCAGCTGGGCCAGGCGCAGGGCCGAGAACGGTGATTGCTCGGCGGGCTTGAGCACCACGCTGTTGCCGGCAGCCAGCGCCGGGGCGAGCTTCCAGGCGGCCATGTCGAGCGGGAAGTTCCACGGCACCACGGCGGCGACCACGCCGAGGGCTTCGCGGGTGATGGTGGCCAACGCGTTGGGCGCGGTGGGTGCCACCTGGTCGTACAGCTTGTCCAGCGCCTCGCCATACCAGGCGAACACCTGCGCCGAGCCCGGCACGTCGATGTTGTAGGCGTCCATGACCGGCTTGCCCATGTTCAGCGAGTCCAGCAACGCCAGTTCTTCGCGATGGGCCAAGATCAGCTCGGCCAGGCGCTGCAGCACTTTCTTGCGCTCACCCGGGGCCATGCGCGGCCATGGGCCTTGTTCGAAAGCCCTGCGGGCGCTGGCGACGGCCAGGTCGACCTCGGCCTGACCGCAGGCGGTGACCTGGGCCAATACCTTGTTGGTGGCGGGGTTGATGGCGGCGAAGGTAGCGCCGTCCTGTGCGTTGACGGGCTTGCCGTCGATCAGTGCATTGGCCGGGAGGTAGAGGTCCGAGGCACGTTGTTGCCAGAATCCGAGAGTGTACATTTGTACTCCAGGCGACCGTCATGCGGTCGTCTTGCGCAAGTAACAGGTACCACACAGTCCGCAAGCACGCCGCACTCCCTCTGTGGGAGCGGGCATGCCCGCGAACCAGGCGACACGGTGGATGGCACCGGCTTCGCCGGTGTTCGCGGGCTTGCCCGCTCCCACAGGGATCAGCGGTCTAGAGCTTGCCGACCAGGCGCGCCGTGCGGTCCACGGCAATGCGGGTCTTCTCTACCAGCTCATCCAGCTCGCTGTGGTTGGCGATCAGTGCCGGCGCCATGATCATCCGGCCCAGGGTCGAGCGAATGATCACCCCTTCCTCGAAACCGAAGGTACGGCACTGCCAGGCCAGGTCGTTCTCGTTGGCAAAGCGCTTGCGCGTCGGCTTGTGCTCGGCGAACTGCAGCGCCGCCACCAACCCGGCACCCTGAACCTGGCCGATCAACGGGTGGTCGGCGAACACCTCGCGCAGGATGCGTTGCAGGTACGGCCCGGTGTCGTCCTTCACCTGGCGCACGATGCCTTCGTCACGCAGCGCCTTCAGGTTGGCGATGGCCACCGCCGCCGCCACCGGGTGGCCCGAATAGGTCAGGCCGTGGGCGAACACCCCGCCCCGCTCCACCAGCGCCTCGGCAATGCGCTTGCTCAGCACCAGGCCACCCATGGGCACGTAGCCGCTGGTCAGGCCCTTGGCGATGGACAGGGTGTCGGGCTCGAAGCCGAAGTACTCGTGGGCAAACCATTCACCAGTGCGGCCAAAGCCGCCGATCACTTCATCGGCGCACAGCAGCACGTCGTACTGGCGGCAGATGCGCTGGATCTCGGGCCAGTAGCTTTCCGGCGGGAAGATCATGCCGCCCGCGCCCTGGAACGGCTCGGCGATAAAGCCGGCGACGTTCTCGGCCCCCAGTTCGAGGATCTTCTCCTCCAGCTGCAGGGCGCAGCGGCGGCCGAACTCGGCCGGGGTCAGCTCGCCGCCCTCGGCGTACCAGTACGGTTCATCGATGTGCGCCACATCCGGGATCAACCCGCCCATTTCGTGCATGAACTTCATGCCACCCAGCGCCGTGGCCGCCAGGGTCGAGCCGTGGTAACCGTTCCAGCGGCCGATCATGATCTTCTTGTCCGGCTGGCCGACCACCTGCCAGTAGCGGCGCACGGTACGGATCAGCACCTCGTTGGCCTCGGAGCCGGAGTTGGTGTAGATCGCGTGGCTGTAGTGCCCAGGCAACAGGCTGAACAGCAGCTCGGACAGTTCGATCACCGCCGGGTGAGTGGTGTGGAAGAACATGTTGTAGTAAGCCAACTGGTCCATCTGCGTGGCCGCGGCGGCTGTCAGGTCGCGGCGGCCGTAGCCGAGCTGGGTGCACCACAGGCCGGACATGCCGTCCAGGTAGCGCTTGCCCTCGCTGTCCCACAGGTGCAGGCGTTCGCCACCGACGATCACCCGCGGCCCTTCGGCGTTCAGCGCCTTCTGGTCGAGGAAGGCATGGATGTGGTGCGCGGCATCGGCTGCCTGGTAGTCGCGGGTCTGGCGTTGCGGGGCGAAAGGCGCATTCATTGTTGGTTTTCCTTTGCGGTGGGGTTGCAGGGTGGCTTGCGCTCAGCGCAGCTTGCCCATGTAGCTTTCCAGCGGGTCCTTGCCCAGCACGCCCTGGGCATTGGCCAGCGCGTCGATGAACAGGGAGAACAGCTCGGACTGGGTGCCGATGTCGAGCTTGGCGTAGACGTTCTTGCGGTGTGACTTGATGGTGTCCTCCGACACCCCCAGGCGCTCGGCCAGCGACTTGGTCGAGTGGCCCCGCAGGATCAGCTGGGCGATACGGCATTCACGCTCGGTCAGCAGCGAGCTGCCGAAGTTGTTCAGCGCCGCGTGGATGCGCTGCTCGAGGATGTTCTCGAAGCGCCCGGCGCGGCTGTCCAGCCCGGCGAAATGCTTGCTGAGCACCGCCAGCACCCAGGGCGTGATACGCGCGAACAACGCACGGGTTTGCCCATCGAGCTTGTCGGTGAACGCCAGCGATACTGCCAGGCTCTGCCCGGGCGCGACCTGCAGGATGTAGTTGAGCTCATCCTCCAGATGCGAGTGCCGGTAGAACGACTGGTAGTACTCGCTGACCTCGAAATGGTCGGGCGCCACTTCGAACAGGCCGTAGCAGCCGGACTCGACCTGCTCCACACAGGCGCCGTAGAACGGGTCGAGCAGATAGAAGCCGGACAGGTAGCGGCTGACATTGCCCTCGGGCTGCCAGGGCGCCTTGTCGTCCTGCTCGAACAGCGCGCAGGGCATGCCGTCGTGCGGGTACAGGTACACCGTGGTCGCCTGGATCGGCCGGATCACGCCAAGTGCAGCAAACAAGGTGGCGGCAAAGCCCGGTCGGCCGATCGCCTCGGTGACCTTGGCCTGGTGCTCGAACCACTGTTGCGAAAGCAATTGATCAGTCACTGTGGGCCTGCCGTCTCAAGTAAAGGCACCGCCGCCAGTGCGGTGCGTCGTTGGCCAGATACTCCCATGACACTGCAAACACCGAAATCACCCTTTGGGGTGAGCCGGCAAAGCCCCCTCCCGGCTCACCCCAAAGGGTGATTCCGGGTACCGGCGGGGTGTGGGAGCATCAACCCGCCCCAGCGCTGCGAGCCACCCGCTCGACCTCCTTGCACAACACCCTCCGGTATCGAGCCCGCTCGCATACCGCGGCGTCCTGCATCCCTTTCCAGGAGTTAGCAATGCATACAACAACAAGTACAGCCCATAGCCCTGCACATAGCCCGTCGCAACCCACCGCCAGCAACGGCCGTTTCCGCAAGTCCATGGGGCTGCCCGCCCTGGTGCTGTTCGGCCTGGCCTACATGGTCCCCCTTGCAGTATTCACCACCTACGGGCTGGTCACCCAGATGACCAAGGGGCACCTGCCCATCGCCTACCTGCTGACCCTCGCCGCCATGCTGCTGACCGCCTACAGCTATGGCCGCATGGTCCAGGCCCACCCCTACTCCGGCTCGGTCTACACCTACACCCGCAAGGCCTTCGGCAGCCACATCGGTTTCATCACCGGCTGGACCCTGCTGCTCGACTACATCTTCCTGCCGCTGCTCAGCTACCTGCTGATCGGCATTTACATGTCGGAGTACTTCCCGGCCATCCACGCCTGGGTGTGGGTGGCGGGCTCCATTGCCCTGGTCACCTTCCTCAACCTGATCGGCATCGAGTCGATCACCCGGGTGAACTGGATCCTGGTGGTGGTGCAACTGGTGTTCATCATCGTGTTCGTCGCCCTGTCCATCCACAACCTCAGCGGGCAGGCGCAGCCGGTGTCGCTGCTGGCGCCGTTCCACCACGAAGGCTTCAGCGTGCCGTTGATCATGACCGGCGCCGCCGTGCTGTGCCTGTCGTTCCTGGGCTTCGATGCGGTCTCGACCATGGCCGAGGAAACCAGCAACCCCACCTACCGCATCCCCGTGGCGATCCTCGCCGTGTCGCTGATCGGCGGCATGTTGTTCCTGGTGGTGTCGTACTGCGCACAGATGGTGTTCCCTGACTGGGGCAGCTTCGCCGACCCGGACTCGGCGTCGGTGGACGTGATGCGCCGGGTTGGCGGCGAGCTGCTGGTGACCGCCTTCACCGCCACCTACGTGGCCGGCTGCTTCGCCTCGGCCATGGTGTCCCAGGCCAGCGTGTCGCGGGTGCTGTTCGCCATGGGCCGCGACGGTGCGTTGCCCCGCGCGTTCGGCCAGCTGGTGACGAAAAAGCGCGTACCGGCCACGGCCATCCTGCTGGTCAGCCTGCTGTCGCTGATTGCCTTGGTGATCACCCTCGACACGGTGGCAAACATGATCAGCTTTGGCGCGCTGTTCGCCTTTTCGGCGGTGAACCTGGCCGTGGTCAAGCACTACCTCATCGACCAGAAGCTGCGTGGTGGTCGCAACTACTTGCTGTATGGCGCCATTCCCGGCCTGGGCTTCCTCAGCACGTTGTGGCTGTGGAGCAGCCTTACCAGCCTGTCGTTCACCATCGGTTTGTGCTGGATGGGCATGGGCCTTGTGGTGCTGCTGGGGCTGACCCGCGCGTTTCGGGTGAAGCTGCCTGAGTTGCAGATGGCCGAGTGACCCCGCTGTCGAGCATTTGCGCGGTCCCACAGGGGGCCGCGCATACAAAGGCCAGCACAGGACCATCAGCCCTGTATACAATCCGCAAAAACCTTGCTTACAATGCCCTGCGCCTATGACATCGGTAATCGCCGATGCGTATTGCGACAGGCTTAAGCCATGTCATCTACAAATGCTCCAAGAACGCTACTGGTCAAAAACGCCGAACTTCTGGTCACCATGGACGGCGAACGCCGCGAGATCAAGAACGGCGGAATGTTCATCGAAGGCAACCTGATCCGCAAGGTCGGCCCCAGCGATACCCTGCCACAGCATGCCGACGTGGTGCTGGACATGGGCGGCAAGGTGGTCATCCCGGGCCTGGTAAACACCCACCACCACATGTACCAGAGCCTCACCCGCGTGGTGCCGGCGGCCCAGGACGGCGAGCTGTTCAACTGGTTGACCAACCTCTACCCGATCTGGGCACGCCTGACACCCGAGATGATCGCGGTGTCGACCCAGACCGCCATGGCCGAACTGATCCTGTCCGGCTGCACCACCTCCAGCGACCACCTGTACATCTACCCCAATGGCTGCAAGCTCGACGACAGCATCCATGCCGCCGAGGAAATCGGCATGCGCTTTCACGCCGCGCGCGGCAGCATGAGCGTGGGCCGCAGCCAGGGCGGACTGCCGCCTGATTCGGTGGTGGAAAAGGAAGCCGACATCCTCAAGGAATCCCAGCGCCTGATCGAGGACTATCACGACGCCAGCCACGGCTCGATGCGCCGCATCGTGGTGGCGCCCTGCTCGCCGTTCTCGGTCAGCCGCGACCTGATGCGCGAAGCAGCCGTGCTGGCGCGCCAGTACGGGGTGTCGTTGCACACCCACCTGGCCGAGAACGTCAACGACATCGCCTACAGCCGCGAGAAGTTCGGCATGACCCCCGCCGAATATGCCGAAGACCTCGGCTGGGTCGGCCACGACGTTTGGCACGCCCATTGCGTGCAACTCGACCAGCATGGCATCGAGCTGTTCGCCCGCACCGGCACGGGTGTCGCCCACTGCCCATGCTCGAACATGCGCCTGGCCTCGGGCATCGCGCCGGTGCGCAAGATGCGCGACCATGGGGTGCCGGTGGGCCTTGGGGTCGACGGTTCGGCATCCAACGACGGCGCCAGCATGATCGGTGAAGTGCGCCAGGCCTTGCTGCTGCAACGGGTTGGTTTCGGCCCCGACGCGATGACTGCGCGCGAGGCGCTGGAAATTGCAACGCTCGGCGGCGCCAAGGTGCTCAACCGCAATGACATCGGCGCACTGGCGCCAGGCATGGTGGCCGATTTCGTCGCCTTCGACCTTGGCCACGTGGCCTATGCCGGTGGCCACCACGACCCGTTGGCGGCGCTGGTGTTCTGCACCCCGACCCAGGTGCACACCAGTGTCATCAATGGCCGTGTGGTGGTGAAGGACGGCCAGCTGGCCACGGTCGACCTGCCACGGGTGCTGGAGCGCCACAACCAGTTGGCACGCCAGTTGGTCAGCGGCGAATAAGCAACCATTCGGGGCCGCCTTGGCGGCCCATCGCCGGCAACGCTGCCGTGTCTTGCGAAATCAGAGGACCATGAGCATCTCATGCCAGGCCATGCCGCCGTGGTCCGACGGCGACGGTTTCACGTACTGATAGCCCAGCTTCCGGTACAACGCCACATGCTGTTCCTTGCACATCAGGTGAATGGTCAGCTTGCCCGCCGCCTTCATGCGTGCGATGAATTCATCCATCAACTGCTTGGCGTAGCCTTTGCCCTGGTACGCCGGGTCAACCACCACCGACATGATCACCACGTTTGGCGCCGCCGGGTCGTGCCCGACCAACTCCTTGAATGCCTCATCGGACATCACCACTTCGTGGGCACAGCCGCTATTGATGAAACCGACGATCTCGCCCGCGTTTTCCAGCACCAGGAAGCCCTGCGGATACTGCGCGATGCGGGTGCGGATCTTCTCCAGCGTGGCCGCCTCGTCGCCTTCGTAGGCACCGATTTCGATGGCATAGCAGCGTTCGGCGTCGGCGACTGTGGGGGTGCGAAACTGGGGGGCGCTCATGGCGGGTTTCCTTGGTAATGGTCAAAAACGGCCGCCATGGTAAATGAGCTCCGCTGCCACAGGTACAGCTTGTTTTGTGTCGCCATAGGCGCAAGGTGCCCTTTTTTGAAGCGCTGAAGTTCTACAAGTTGTTGCCGCTGCGAACTTTTTCCCGTTTACCGGTCTATGTGGGAGGCACAGAAAGGAAACGGAACGCGAGACTAGGTTCGCCCGACACCTGCTGGCCTGATGGCTCAATTGTTATCAGAGGTTGGCTTCGCTCATGAAAATACATGTCGCAAGGTTGATGCTGCTCGGCCTGTTCTCGTTCGCGGCGATGGGCACGGCATCGGCAACACAGATGAAGGCGCCCGCAGTGGCTGCCCCGGCGGTTCAATCACCGTTGCAGCCTGCCGGCAACCCCTGGTCCAGGGTGGCCAGTGTGGCCGATGAACAGCCAGCCACGTTGCTGGCCCACGATGACGACCGCTGGCATGACCACCGCAGCGACTGGCGCCGCGAGCAGTGGCGCCGCGAGCAGGCCCGCCGTGATTGGGAGCGCCGGCGAGACTGGGAACGCCGACGCGACTGGGAACGGCGCCGCGACTGGGAGCACCGCCATGAGCGGGCCATGCACCACCGCTACAATGATGACCACCGCTACTATCGCCGCTGACCGCAAGCCGCCAACGCGCTCCCTGTAGGAGCGGCCTTGTGTCGCGATCGGGCCGCAAAGCGGCCCCGGCGATATCTGCTTCAATGCTGATATCGTGGGGCCGCTCTGCGGCCCGATCGCAACACAAGGCCGCTCCTACAAGGTCCGCGCCAGTCAGTCAGGTGGGGGTATCCGCTGCCGCCTCGGCCTCCATCTTCAAACGGTCGGCCTTGCAAATGTACTTGGGCTTGCGCGGCGCCAGCTTGGCACTGGCCTTCTTGGCGTGCGCCTGCAGTAGCTGCTTGATCTTCTTGCGACGGTTCATTCTCACTCGACCTGTCAGTCCGGTTTGGCTGAATACATCATACCTTGCCTGGGCCAGCGTCTCGTTGACGTTATTTTCACGCTCGGCAGATTAGCGTCACGCCCTTTCCGGCCACGAGCACATCGGCTGGCCGCCAAGTACGACGAGGCATACGTGTCACACACTCCATCCCCCTCCTCGCCCAAGCGCGTGGATTGGGCCGGCCTGGGCTGGCTTTTGCTGTTCTTCTGGTACTTCTCGGGGGTGACCCAGGCGTTGCTGCTGTTCAGCGGTACCACCGGGTTCGCCGGCTTTCGCGATGCATTCTTCCTCAGCAGTCTGTGGCTGGCACCGGTACTGCTGCTGCCGCGCTTCACCCGCGCCACGGCCGCAGGTATAGGCCTGGTGCTGTGGGCCGCTTCACTGGTGGGTCTGAGCTACTTCGGCATCTATCGCCAGGAGTTCTCGCAAAGCGTCATTTTCGTGATGTTCGAGTCCAACACTGCCGAGGCCGGTGAGTACTTCAGCCAGTACTTCAGCGCCTGGCTGGGCCTGGCATTGCTGTTTTACACGCTGGGGGCGGTGCTGCTGTGGAAGCGCATACGCCCGGTCAGCCTGCCACTGCGCAGCCGCCTGCCGGTGGTCGCCCTGTTGCTGTTGGCCAACCTGGTGTACCCGTTCTACAAGCAGATGGTCACCCAGGAGCGCAGCTTCGCCGACGCGGCGGAGAAAGTGCAGCAACGCATGGAGCCCGCCGTGCCCTGGCAACTGCTGGTCGGCTACCGCCAGTACCGCCAGCAACTGGACAACATGCAGCAGCTGCTGGCCCAGAACGCCGCGCTGCCGCCCCTGCAGAACCTGCGTGACAGCAGCGGTGCAGCGCCGCGCACGCTGGTGCTGGTGCTGGGCGAATCCACCACTCGCGAACACATGCACCTGTACGGCTACAACCGCGACACCACGCCCAACCTCGATGCGCTGGCCGCCAGCGACAAGGGCCTGACGGTGTTCCGCAACGTGGTGTCGCCACGCCCGTATACCATCGAAGTAATGCAGCAGATCCTCACCTTCGGCGACGAGCAGAACCCGGACCGTTTCCTCACCGACCCGTCGCTGATCAACCTGATGAAACAGGCCGGCTACAAGACCTTCTGGATCACCAACCAGCAGACCATGACCAAGCGCAACACCATGCTGACTACCTTCTCGCAGCAGACGGACGCGCCGGTCTACCTGAACAACCAGCGCAACCAGAATGCCAGCCAATACGACGACGTGGTGCTGTCGCCGTTCGAGAAGGCCCTGCAGGACCCGGCGCCAAACAAATTCATCATTGTGCACCTGCTGGGTACGCACATGGACTATCGCTACCGCTACCCGGACGATTACGCGCACTTCAACGACCGTCAGGGGGTGCCCGGCAAGCTGACGGACGACCAGGTGCAAACCTACAACTTCTACGACAACGCGGTGCGCTACAACGACTACGTGGTGTCTAGCCTGATCAAGCGTTACTCGGCCAGTTCCCCCAATGGTTTCCTGCTGTACCTGTCCGACCATGGCGAAGATGTGTACAGCTCTGGCAACCACGACCGCCTGGGGCGCAACGAAGGCGCGCCGACCCGGCCGATGTACACCATCCCGTTCTTGCTGTGGACTTCGCCAAGCTGGCAGGCCGAGCACCCGCGCGACTTGCAGGCGATGGCCGATCGCCCCTACAGCAGCTCGCACCTGATCCATACCCTGTCCGACCTGGCCGGGCTGAGCTATGACCGTTACGAGCCGGCCAAGAGCCTGGTGAGCCCGCAGTTTGTGGTGGCGCCGCGCTGGATCGGCGACCCGTACCGCAAGGATGGCCTGCGCGACTTCGACCAGTTGCCAATGGACAAAACCGAGCGGGGACAAGAAATGGTCAGCAGTGGCAAGAAACAGAATGCTGGACGCCTGAACTGATTGCTTGTAGGAGCGGCCTTGTGTCGCGATAGGGCCGCGAAGCGGCCCCCGGCTTTCAGCGTTACAACAACGATTGCTGGGGCTGCCATGCGGCCCTATCGCGACACAAGGCCGCTCCTACAACGGTCCGCGAGACGCTCAGGATGCAGAACAGCTGCCCTGACGGGCACTCACCCGCACCGCCTCGGCCAGTTTGCGCAGGTTGGCCTGGTGGGCATTGACCAGGCTGGCGATGCTGCTGTCTGCGGGCGTCTGTAGCGAGGTACGGCAGGTCAGTTCGGCCTCCCCCGAGCGCGTCAGGCGCCATACCGCCTCCAGCGAGGCGTAGCGCCCCGGCACGGTATCGAAGCGCTGTACGTCCACGCGCAACAACACCTTGCCGCCACCCACCGGCCCGCCCAACTGGTCCTGCAAGGCGCTGCGAAACTCATCCACCAGGTTGGCACCCCACCACTCCGTCTCGAGGATGGCCAGGCCGCTCTGCCCTTGTCGCACCACCAACTGCGGGCGGTCCACCTGCGGCGGCACGACCACCCTCGCCACCTGGATGCGCTGGCCACCGTCGCGTACAGGCTCGCTCGGTACCAGCGTGTGATAGTTGTTCGGGGTACTGCTGCAGCCCAACAGCACTGCCAGCAGGCCGGCGCCACATACATTGCGCAGTCGAAGCATCGGCTGTCTCCTCAGGGTTCCAGCTCGGCGGCAGTGGCCGCTTTCGGCCGGCCGCGTATCAGTGATTCGGGGTGCCGCCCCAGGTAATCGGCAAGGTCACGCAGCGAACGCGACATGCGCTCCAGTTCGTCCAGGGTTTCCCCCATCCGCTCGCGCTGCGGCGAGTCCTCGGAAATGGCCGAATTGGCCGTGCGCAGGGTCTTGTGCACTTCGTCCAGTGCCACTTTCACCTCCGGCAGCGTCTGGCCATTGAACTGCTTGAGGCTGGCACGCAGCTCTCGCAGGCTGCCGTCCAGGTTGCTGGCGATGCTCTCCAGTGGCAGTTTGCTGATGCGCTCCACTACCCGCTGCAGCTGTTCCTGGAGCTGCTCCAGGCTGCCGGGCAATGTGGGGATGGTGATAGGGTCTGCGGTCTTGTCGAAGGCCACCTTGGGGGCATCCGGGTAGAAGTCCAGGGAGATGAACATCTGCCCGGTGATCAGGTTGCCGCTGCGCGCCTGGGCCCGCAGGCCGTGCTCGACGAAGGTGCCGATCAGCCGCCGCGCACCGTCCATGTCACCTTCGGAATGCTTGAACACAGACAGCATCTTGCGGTGTACCGGCCCCAGCCGCTGCGGGTAGATCACCGCTTTGACCACCACCGGGAAGGTCTGGCGGGTGGCATCATAGTCGAGCTGCACCGATGTGACTCGGCCAAACTCGACCCCCTTGAACTCCACTGGGGCGCCTACCGACAAGCCGCGCATGGCCTGGTCGAAGCGCAACTGCAGGTACTGGGCCTGGCCACTGGGCGGTGCCAGGGCGGTATCGCGGTCGGCAAACAGCTGGAAGTGCGCCTGGTCGGCAGCAGCCTCGGCTTGCGGGGCGAAGTCGGGCGAGCCAAAGGCCAACCCGCCCACCAGGATCGATGACAGTGATTCGGTATCGATCTTCAGGCCGTTGGCACCGATCTGCATGTCGACGCCACTGGCGTTCCAGAAGCGGGTATCGGCGGTGACGAAGCTGTCGTAAGGGGCCTGCACGAACACGCCGATCTCCACGCCCTTGCCATCGCCCTGCAGGGCAAAGGACACCACTTCGCCCACCGGGATCTTGCGGTAGTAGATCGACGAGCCAATATCCAGCGAGCCCAGGTCACTTGCGGTCAGGACAAAGCGCTTGCCCTTCTCGTCGTAGGTGATCGGCGGTGGCAGCTCCAGGCCGACAAAGGACTTTTCCGGCACTTTCGATTCGCCGGAATCCGCCCCGATGAAACTGCCCGACAGCAGCGTGTCCACGCCGGACACGCCGCCCACGCCAATGCGTGGCCGTACCACCCAGAAGCGCGCCCCCTGGGTGGCGAACGCACGGGCGTCGTTGGACAGCTGGACCTTGGCGACCACGCTCTTCTTGTCGTCGGCCAGGTCCACCGTGGTGACTTCGCCGATCACCACGCTGCGGTACTTGACCTGGGTCTTGTGCGCCACCAGCCCCTCCCCGGTGTGGAAGGAAATGGCGATGACCGGGCCCTGCTGCATCCAGTTGCGCACCACCAGCGAAGCGCCGATCAGGATCGCCAGTATCGGCACGATCCATACCAGCGACACGCTCCAGCGCCGGGTGCGCACTTCAACCTGCCCCGCGCCCTCGCGCTTGTCAGTCTGTTGCACCATCAATGCGGCCTCCCTCGTTGGTACGGCTATCCCAGATCAGGCGTGGATCGAAGCTCATCGCAGAAAACATGGTCAGTACCACCACCATGCCGAAAAACAGGATGCCTACCCGCGGCTCGATGGTGCCCAGCCCGCGCAGTTGCACCAGCGCCGCCACCAGCGCCACCACCATCACATCGAGCATCGACCAGTAGCCGATAAGCTCGACGAAACGGTACAGCTGCGAGCGCTGCCGGCAGGCCCAGGTAGAACCGCGCTGGGCGGTGAGCAGCAACAGGCCGAGCGAGAAGAACTTGATGGCCGGCACACCCACGCTGGCAATGAAGATGATCAGCGCGATGTCCCAGGCCCCTGCCTCCCAGAACTCCAGCACGCCGCCACCGATGGTGCTTTCGCTGCCACTGCCGAGCATTTCGGTGTGCATCACCGGCAGCAGGTTGGCGGGAATGTAGAAAACCAGCGCCGCCAGCAGAAACGCCCAGCCACGGCTGATTGCATTGGCCTTGCGCCGGTGGATGGCGGCACCACAGCGCTCGCAGGTGTGCTTGTCGCTGCCCAGTTCGCAGGCCTGACCGCAGCCATGGCACAGGCACAGGCCCAGGTCGTCGGCGTTGGCCGGGGTATTCATACCTGCTCCCAAAGGCCGCGGATGTCCTTGCCGGCGATATGGATGATCAGCATGCTCAGCGCTGCCAGCGCCAGCAGGCCGATGCCAGGTATCACGTCGAGAAACCCCGCCAGCTTGATCACCGCCACCATCGCCCCCAGCAGGCACACCTCCAGCATGCTCCAAGGCCGCAGGCCCTCCAGGCTGCGCATGCACAGGGCAAAACCGGGGGCGCGCTGGCCGGCCAGGGCGAAACCCAACACCCAGCACAAGAGGGTAATCTGCAGCACCGGCGCAAAGATGATCGACAGGGCCATGACCAGGGCGATGAAGGTGATGCTGCCGTGGCTGAGGATCTGTACCGAGTCCCATAATGTCGCGGAATGGGTGAGCCCTTGCATGCCGATGGTCATCACCGGGTAGGCGTTGGCGAACACCAGCAGGATGCCACCCGTCACACTCAGGGCCAGGCGTTGCTGCACCGTCAGCGAGGTATGCCGGTACAGTACGCCGCCACAGCGCTGGCAAACGGCGCGCTGGTGCTTGAGCAGCGGCGCACGGTTGTAAACCGTGTCACAGTACTCACAGATGATCAGTTGCTGGCTCTGGCTCATGGGGTTTCCACAGGTAGCCCGGATTCACGCCGTGATACGCAGGCGAACCACGTTTGTTATCCGGTTTAGACCATCCCGGCAAAACTGCCATCATCGGCAGCAAAGAGAACTATCCTGTGAAACGGGATCCCCACCCGCTGGAGGTTTGCCATGCGTACGTTCACGTGGAGTTGCCTGCTGGTGCTGCTGTGCGCGGCATCGGCAGCCCAGGCGCAGTCGGTGGTGCCGCTCAAGGGCCAGAGCAGCCAGCAGATGCAACTGGATATCAATGATTGCAATACTGTCGCGACCAATGCCGCGAACAGTGCCGCGACCTCCAGCGACCCCCATGTCGGTGGCCGGGTACGCGGTGCCGCCGCCGGCGCGGTTGCCGGTGCGGCAGGCGCGCAGGTGCGCGGCAACCAGCACGACGAGCTGTATGACCGGGTCGGTGACGATGCCAAGGAGCAATACCGACAGAACCGCGCCGGCGAAGTGGCCGCCGCCGGTGCTGCGGTCGGTGGCATGCGCCAGCGTCAGGACCGCCGTCAGGACCGGCGCGGCCAGGACGAAGCGAAAGCCCAGGCTCATGCCAGTGCCTATGCCGGCTGCCTGCAAGGGCGCGGCTATCAGGTCAACCCCTGACCAACGGGCACGCCATGCTCCTGCATGGCGTGCCCGTTTCAGAACTTGGCCAGTTCTTCCCGGCAAAACTCGACGAACAACTGCGCCGGCTTGGTCAGTTGCACCCGCTTCAACCACGCCGCTGCCAGCCCTGACAGCGCCACTGGCTCGGCTATATCCAGCATGGCCAGGCGTTGCCCGTCGTAGGTGTACTCCGAATGCGGCCGCGTCACCAGCAACGAAAAGCCAAAGCCCTGCCCGACCATGCCGCGTACCATCTCGATCGACGGCGAACTGAAGACGATATTGGGCGTCAGGCCCATTTCGTTGAACAGGCTGACGAAGTAGGTACGGCTGGGGGCAACGTCCAGCAGGATCATCGGCTCCGGGCACAGATCGCGCAGCGACACCTGGGCCTGCCCGGCAAAGCGGTGGTTCTCGGGGAGCAGCACATAGGGCTTCTGCGGCGGCATGAGCGGCTCGGCCTCGATGGTGCCGTCCAGGTCATGGTCGTAGAGGAACGCCAGGTCGAAGGTACCGGCAGTCAGGCCCTGGATCAGGTCCTGCTGCTCGCCGTCGCGCAGGCGGATATCCACCCCCGGGTAACGCTGGCGAAAGCCGGCGATCAGGCGCGGCAGGTACAGCGGTGCCACGGTTTCGAAGCAGCCGATGTCGATTTGCCCGGCCACGGTGTCGTTGTCGGCCAGGGCGTTCTGCTCGAATTCGTGGGCCATCTGCAGCAGCGACTTGGTCTTGGCATAGAAGCGCTTGCCGCTGGGCGTCAGAGACACACCCTGGGCGTGGTGGCGGATGAACAGCTGCACGCCGAAGCTTTCTTCCAGGCTCTTGATGGCCGTGGAGATGGACGGCTGGGCAATGTACAGCTGGCGTGAAGCCTCGGCCACGCTGCCGGCCTCGACGGTGGTGACGAAGTACTTGAGTTGTCGCAATGTGTAGGCCGCCACGGGCACCTCTCTGACGCCGGTCTGGGCGCGCTGGGATCATGCCTGTCACTTTACCCTCGGCAGCGGCTGGGTGGGGGCCGGGTGATGAAGGATTTACCTATGGCTTGAGCAGGTTTTTACGAGGGGCGCGATGCGCCCCCCCTTTGCTTCACTCGAAATCGATATTGGCGATTACACAGTCATCACCAATCAGCTTGTACCCTGGCCTGCAGGGCATGCCGACTACTGGCCCTATACCGCGCTTGCGCCTGGACAACGTTGCCTGCGGTTCTGCATTTTCCAGCTGTTCGTGGTCGAGCGTGTCGTCTGGCTCGTTAACGGGTTCTTCTTGCATGGGGTTCACTCCTTGGTTTGGGTGGTATCGCCCGATCAACGCTACAACCCCCATTGCCACCAACCCATCTGGAACTTTGACCGTGAAGAGAAGAGAAATGCTGTCGGATCGCGTTGCAGGGTTCGCGGTGAACCCGGTGCCCTGGCCAAATGCCGCTGATTGTCTTTACTGGTACTCAACGACTCCAGGCATACGGTGTGCGTTCATGAAGATCATAGTCACCAGCATCCTCGTCGACGACCAGGCCAAGGCCCTGGCTTTCTACCACTACGTACTCGGTTTCGAGCCCAAGCACGACATCCCCATGGGCCGACACCGCTGGCTGACCCTCACCTCCCCCAACGACCCCAACGGCGTCGAGCTGCTGCTCGAGCCCGACGCGCACCCGGCCGCCAAGGTCTACAAGGCCGCGCTCAAGCAGGACGGCATCCCCGCCACCTCGTTCGGCGTGCGGGACATCCAGGCCGAATATACCCGGCTGTGCGCAGCGGGCGTGCAGTTCACCCAACCGCCTACTGCCATGGGGCCGGTCACCGTAGCGGTGTTCGATGACACTTGCGGCAACCTGATCCAGATCGCCCAGAAACACTAGCAAGCGTTCAGGGCTCCACGGGCAGGCGCAAGGTCGCGCGCAGTCCGTGTGGCGTCTGGTTGCGCAACTGCACGCTGCCACCCAGGCGGGTCATGATGGTGCTGACGATCGACAACCCCAGCCCGGCGCCATTGGTCGAGCCCTTGCTGTAGAAGCGCTCGAATACCCGCTGCTGGTCGACTTCGGCGATGCCCGGCCCTTCGTCGTCGACACTGACCAGCAAGGCCTGCCCTTCGCACTGCAGTGTCACGGTGACCCGACCGCCTGCCGGCGAATGGTCCACGGCATTGGCCACCAGGTTCTGCAGCGCAATACCCAACGCGCCAGCGTCGGTGTGCAAGTGGTAGTCGCCGGCCGCGATGTCCAGCGAAGGCTCCAGCCCGCGCTCCAGTATCCAGGGGGTAAGCTCTGCCAGGGTCTCGGCCACCACGCCCTCCAGGTCCACCCGCGGCCAGTCACGCCGGCCTGGTCGCGGCTCCAGGCGGGCCAGGGTCAACAGCTGGTTGACCACCCGGGCAAGGCGGTCGACACCGCCCATCAGAAACTGCAGGGCCTTGTCCCGCTCGGCAGCGCTGTCTGCATTCAGGGCGTTCTGCGCGTGCAGGCGCAGGATGGCCAAGGGCGTGCGCATCTCGTGGGCAGCATCGGCGATGAAACGGTGTTCGCGGCGCAGCAGGTCGTCGATCTGCCCGAGCAGGCGGTTGATCGCCGCCTGCATCGGCTCCAGCTCCTTAGGCAACGGCACCAGCTGCAACGGCTCGAGCGACTCGGCGTGGCGGGCGCGGATCACCCTGGCCATGTTCTGCAGCGGCCGCAGCCCCCAGCCTATGGCCGCCCACACCAGCAAGGCCAGGGCCAGGCTGCCGAACAGGAATGGCAACAGCGTGTGCTGCACGATGCGTTCGATCAGGTCGTCACGCACGTCGTTGCGCTCGCCCACCCAGATCACCCAGTGTTTTTCCGGCACCGGCAAGACAAAGCTGCGCCAACGCCGCCCATCCACCACCACGTCGGCGAAACCCGGCACCCGCGGCGCCTGCCCCAGCTGCGGGGCGCTGGGCGTGTGTACCAGCAGCCCGCCGTCGTCGGCCCATACCTGGAAGGCCAGCTTGCTCTCGTAGCGGTGCCCCACCTTGTGGTGCCCGGCCTTGCTCAAGGCCTCGTCGAATGCGCGGTACAACTCGTCACGGCTCTGCTCTTGCACCGGCAGGCTCATGATCCCCTGCAGCAGCCGGGCGTCCTGTGCCAGGTGGGCGTCGTACACTTCGTTAATTTCGTGGCGGCTGTCGTGATAGTTGTACAGCGCCAGCAACCCGCTGCCGACCAGCAACAGCAGCATCACCCGCCACAAGGTGCGTTGGCGCAACGAGCTCATGACTTGCGTTCCACCAGGTAGCCGATCCCGCGCACGGTGCGGATCAGGCCGTTGAACAGCTTCTTGCGCAGGTGGTAGATGTTCACTTCCAGGGTGTTGCTCTCCGGCTCTTCATCCCAGCCATACAGCAACTGGGTCAAGCGTTCGCGGGTGAACACCTTGCCCGGCTGGGCCAGCAGCTCGTGCAGCAGCAGGTATTCCTTGGGCGTGAGTACCACCGGCTGGCCCAGGTAGTGCACCTGCTGGCTGACCGGATCCAGGCATACCCCGGCATGCTCTATCAGCACGCGGGCGCGGCCACTACTGCGCCGCAGCAAGGCCCGCAAGCGGGCCTTGAGTTCGTTGAGGTCGAAGGGTTTGACCAGGTAGTCGTCGGCGCCGGCATCCAGCCCGGCAATGCGGTCATCGGTGGCGTCGCGGGCGGTCAGCACCAGCACTGGCAGGCTCTTCCCGGCCGCACGCAGGCGCCGCAGCAACTCGATGCCATCCAGGCGCGGCAAGCCCAGGTCGAGGATGGCCAGGTCGAACTCTTCGTGGCACAGGGCATGCAAGGCACTGGCGCCATCCTGCAACCAGTCGAGGGTATAGCCCTCGCGGCGCATGCCGTCACAAATCCCCTCCCCCAACGCGACGTCATCTTCTACCAGCAGCAGGCGCATGCTTAATCCTGTTTGTCCTTGATCGCTTTGAGTAAAGCATCGATTTCACCACGCCGGCCCTGGTCGGCCAACTCTCTCCCGGGCCGGGGCGGTGCCTGCAACGCCTTTTGCAGGGCGGCGCGGGCTTCGTCATAGCGGTTCTGCCGGTACAGGTGGTCGGCCCAGAAATAGTTGCTGTCGATACCGTCGGGGTTGATCGCCAGCGCCTGGCGCAGCATGGCCTCGGCCTTGGCCTGGTCGCCGAAGCTCAATGGCCAGCCGGGCACCTGGTCGTACAGCGCGCCCAGGCTGGTGTAGGCCGAGCCTTGCAGCGCCTTGGGGTCCATGGCCAGGGCCTTTTCCAGGCTGGCGCGGGCGGCCTTGACCTTGCCCAACGCGCCCAGCCCACCGGTGGCGCCGGCCCAGCTGCTGTTGACGATGCCGTCCCAGATCAGCGGCTCGGCCGAGCCCGGATGCTGGCGCACCAACGCCGCCGACTGTGCCGCCAGGGCCTCGAATGCCCCGGCACGCTGGGCTTCGGGCAGGTTATAGCGAACCACCGCCCAGCGCTGCTGGATGGCGTTGAGTTGCTGGGTACCGGTCTGGTCGAGGGCCCAGGTGAACGGGGCGATGGCCAGCAGGCTGGCCAGTATCAGACGTTTCATTTGCTCGACTCCTTGCTGTGCCAGTTGCTGTAGCGACGGATCAGCGGCAATTGCTTGCGCAGGGCGCGGTCGACCACGCCTGGCAGCATGCCGTTAAGGCGCACGAAGAGTTTCTCCGGCCAACCCAGGTACAGTTCGCTGCGCTCGGCCTGTACCGCGTCGAGCACTGCCCGGGCGACATCCTGCGGGTCATCGACGCCTACCTTCAACGCCTGGTTCAGCGCCTGCGCGGCGCTACTGTTCATCGTCGTGCGGGTAGTGCGCGGTGCGGCATACAACACGTTCACCGAGGTGTCGGCAAGCTCGCGGCGCAATGCCTCGGAGAACCCGCGCAAGGCAAACTTGCTGGCGCAGTAGGTGGCATAGCCTGGGTAGCCGATGGAGCCATAGATCGACCCCACGTTCACCACCAGCGCACTGGGCTGGGCGCGCAGTAGCGGCAGGCACAGGCGGGTGAGCTGCACGGCGGCCTTGATGTTGAGGTCGAACAACTCGTCGAGGGCGGCCTCGTCCATCTGTTCGAGCAAGGCGAAGCGGTTGACCCCGGCGGCGTTGATCAACAGGTTGCAACTACCCATCGCCCGCGCTGCCTCCAGCACGTCACGGCGGCCTTCGGCGCAGCGCAGGTCGGCCTGCTGCCAGCGCAATTGCCCGGGGTAGCGCGCCATCAGTTCGGTCAGCTTGCCCTGCTGCCGGCTGACCGCCAGTACGCGAGCACCGGCACTGCATAGCTGGGCCGCCAACTCCAGGCCGATGCCACCGCTGGCACCGGTGAGCACCGCCACGCAATCAGGCAAGCGCATGCTTTACCTCCTGCTGCCCGGTACGCGGCAGCCCTTCGAACATGGCGGTATACAGGCGATACACCACTTTGGCAGCGTGGATTACCGCCTGCTGGTCTTCGGGCTGGTCCAGACGGTTCATCAGGCCACGGTAGGTGGCCATGTGGTCCTGGTCCAGGGCGCCGTGGGAACTCAGGTAGCTGAACGCCTTGTCCGGCAGGCCGAGGCTGCTCTGCAGGGTACCGGCTGCCTGGGTGGCGAGGGCAATGCTGGTGCCTTCGAGCACGTTGACCATACCGAACAGCCCGACCGGGTTGCCACGGGCAATCTGGTCGTAGAGAAATGCCACCATCAGCTCGATGGGCAATGCCGGCCGGCCGCCGGCCACCTGGTGCGGGTCGCCACCGCAGGCGGCGATGTCATCGAGAATCCAGCGCTCATGGCCGTACTCCTCGTCGATGTACTCGCACACTGCGCCGCGCAGCCACTCCAGCCGCGCCGGCAAACGGGCCCCGCAGGCCATCATCAATGGCACGGTGTGCCGCACGTGGTGGTAGGCCTGGGTGAGAAAGGCCACATAGGCCTCGAGGCTGGCCTTGCCGGCCAGCGCGTCGCGGATGACCGGGACACTGAACAATGCCGTACGCTCGTCGGCGGTTTCCTGCTGCAGCATGTCGAAGAAAAGCATGGCAAACCTCGTAGATCATTGAAGGTCGGATAACAGGGACTGGTAACACCGCAGGATCTGTTCGCGGCGTGGCCGGCCGTTGGCGGTCAGGGTTTGCCCGGCGGCACTCAAAGGTTCGGGCAGACGCCGCCAGGCATGCACCCGGGCATAGTCCGGCAGGCCGGCATTGGCCTGGCGGATGGCCTGTTCCAGGGTGTGGTCGTCAGCCTGCGGGTCCAGCGGCCAGATCAACGCCAGGTTGTATGCCAGGCCTTCGCCGTGGACGAACGCCTGGGCGATCACCCCGCCCTGGGTCAGTTCGGCCTCGACCCATTCGGGGTTGACGTTGCGCCCGAAGCTGGTGCTGTACTGGTGCTTCTTGCGCCCGGCCAGGTACAGGAAGCCGTCGCTGTCGAAGTGGCCCAGGTCACCGGTCGACAACCACGGCTCGCTGAAGGGTGGTTCGCCCAGGTAGCCGAGCAACGCCGAACCGGCCACCTGCACTTCGCCATCTTCGGCAATGCGCACCTGCACATGCGGCAGCGGCCGCCCGACACTGCCCGCACGATGCGCCCCGGGGCGGTTGAGGCATACCACCGAAGCGCATTCGGACAAGCCATAGCCCTCGAACACCGGTAGCCCGATGGCCTGGGCCCGGGCCAGCAGGCTCGGCGCCACCCGCGCGCCGCCCACCGCCACGAAGCGCAACGGGCCGACCCGCATCAGGCCGCGCTCGATGGCAGTGACCAGCCCAAGCAGCAGTTGCGGCACCAGGATCAGGCTTTCGGCACCACTCAAGGCGATGGCGCCCAGCAATTGCTTGAAGTCGACCTGACTGGCACCGCGAAAACCCAGTTGCGCCTGCGGATACAGGGCAATGCTCGCCCCGGCCAGCAGGGCCGCGTACAGGCCCAGGTTTTCCAGCAGCACCGCCAGAGGCAATACCGCCAGGTACTTGCCTGGCGCCGTGGGCCGGCTGGCAGCCTCCAGCTCATGCGCTACCCGCAGCATGGCCTCGGCGCTCAGGCATACGCCCTTGGGTGCACCGGTACTGCCGGAGGTGTAGGTAATCTTCGCGGTACCCGGTGGCAAGGGTGCGGCCGCTGGCGGCTGCCGGCTCCAGAAGCGCTCACCGGCAGAGAAGCCGCTGGCGTGCAAGTCGTCAGCGAAGGCCTCGTCGGCCAGCGCCAGCACAGCCCCGCTCTGTGCCAGGCAGTGGCGGCGCTGGGCGCTGCTGAAGAACGCCGGCAGAATAACGATGGGGCGCGCCGCGAACAGCGCCGCCAGGTCCCAGAACAGCGCCTCGGGACCGTTCTCCAGGGCCAGAGCGAAAGTGCCCGGTGGCTGCGCGCTCAGCCAGGCCTGGCGTTGCTCGACCTCGTCCAGCAATTGTTGATAGGTGAACGGCCCGCCAAGGCCCAGCAACGCCGGTTGCGCCCCTCGGTGGCGGGCATGCAGTTGCAACACTTCCCTGAACAGCTGGCATTCACGCGGCATGGCCGGCCTCCTGCACGCTCGCGGGCAAGCCCAGCCGCTCGAAAACGCCGCCGCGGGCCAGGGCTGCATGGCCGTAGCCGATGTTGCCGACGAACACTTGCGGGTGCTGTGCGTAGTAACTGCCCCAACTGTCGGCATCGCCGTTCAGCCGGCCAGGGTCGGCCACGGCCAGCGCCGTCGGCACCAGGCCCAGGCGATGAAAGCTGTTGACCAGGGTCGCGGCACCGGTGAAGGCCACCCACTGCAAACCGCGGGCAGCCAGCAACCAGGTCACGGCAATGATCATGATCCGCGCGCTGCCGGCGCTGAGCGCGGCCAGGTTGCCCACTTCGACCAGCTGTGCACGGCTCACCGAGCTGCCAGACAGCCGGGTCACGGCCGCTTCCAGCGGCTCATCCAGATAACGCTCGAGGAAGGTCGGCCCACTGCTGGCCAGGCGTATGCCGGCGGCGGCCATCAGGCGCCCGTGGCTGTCATGCAGGCCGAGCAGTTCGGGCAGGTAGTGCTGCACGTCGGCGTGGTGCGCGCAGGCAAAGCGGGCGTGAATGAACTGTTCCAGCTCGTCGCGCCCGGGCTCCCCCGAGCGTTTCAGCGTCATGCGGGCAAGGCGCTCGCCGTGGCTGCCGATAGCCAGTGGAAACAGGCTGGCGCTGTCTGCCTGAGTCATGGCGGTCCCCCTTTCAAGTCAGGTGTTGGGGGCAGTATCAGGGGGCAATCTGAAGCCAATCTGAAGTGCTACATTTGCCATTGCCCTCACGCGCACCAACAAGGAAAACAGATGCGCCACGAATTCAGCGAAGTGCTCAACGACCTGGTCGACTACTTTCTGCTCGGCGATATCCAGTTGCTCGAGCGCTTCAAGCAACAACATGAATTGCCCGACGACCTTGCCCATGCCTTCACCCACGGCGACAGCGGCGACCAGGCCGTGCGCGAAGGGGTCGTGCTGCCACTGGCCGGGGTCGATAACCTGCCCTACCGCATCCTGTTCACCCTGGACAACCATACCCCGGCCCTGCGCGAACCCGGCAGCCGCCTGAAGCACCGCCGCAATGGCTATGTGCTGCAGGTCGAGCACGGTGCGCTGATGCTGTACACCTGGCGCATCCTGCAGCACTTCACGCCCAAGACACTGGGTGACCTGATGGCGCGTTACCAGGTGCCGGGGCGGCCGATCATCGAGCTGGACAATGGCTGGTATGACGTGGAGGTGCTGGCGGGTGCACTGGTGCGGGACGGGCTGTACGAGCCAGCGTTCGAGTTCGTGTTGAAGAAGCGCTGGAGCCGCGGCGAGGCTGCTGGGGTGGATACCGGGTATGCCTTTGGGTTGCGTGGCTATTTCGACTGATGGGTTGACTGTACCGGCCTCTTCGCGGGCTTGCCCGCTCCCACAGGGCGCAGTGGTATCCCTGTGGGAGCGGGCAAGCCCGCGAAAAGGCCGGTACAGGCAGCCTCACCTTCAAGTGTGGTTGATATCGCGGTCCTTGGTCTCCGGCAGGAAGAAGATCCCCAGCACCGCCGTCATCACTGCAATCACGATCGGGTACCACAAGCCGTAATAGATATCCCCGGTCGCCGCCACCATGGCAAACGCCACGGTCGGCAGGAAGCCGCCGAACCAGCCGTTGCCGATGTGGTAAGGCAGCGACATCGAGGTGTAACGGATGCGTGCCGGGAACAGCTCCACCAGCCAGGCCGCGATCGGCCCGTAGACCATGGTCACGTAGATCACCAGAATGGTCAGCAGCAACAGCACCATCGGGTAGTGGATCTTCGCCGGGTCGGCCTTTTCCGGGTAGCCGGCTTCCTTCAACGCCCCGGTCAAGGTCGCGGTAAAGGCATCGCTCTGTGCCTTGAAGTCCGCTGCCGCCAGGCTGCGTCCATCAAAGCTTGGCAGTACCCGTTCACCAATGCGGATCTGCGCCACGCTGCCAGGTTCTGCCGCTTCGTTGGTATAGGGGATGGCCCGCTTGGCCAGCAGGCTCTTGGCGATATCGCACGAACTGGTGAATTTGGCCTTGCCCACCGGGTCGAACTGGAACGCGCACTGGGCAGGGTCTGCCATCACCACCACCGGGTTCTGCTCCTGGGCGACGAACACGTCCGGGTTGCCGTACTGGGTCAGTGCCTTGAAGATCGGGAAGTAGGTCAGCGCGGCGATGATGCAACCGGCCATGATTATTTTCTTGCGGCCGATGCGGTCGGACAGGCTGCCGAAGAAGATGAAGAACGGTGTGCCGATCAATAGCGAACCGGCAATCAGCAGGTTGGCGGTCTGCGGCTCGATCTTGAGCATCTGCAACAGGAAGAACAGCGCATAGAACTGCCCGGTGTACCACACCACGGCCTGGCCGGCGGTGCCACCGAGCAGCGCCATGACCACCACCTTGAGGTTGTCCCAGCGAGCGAACGATTCGGTCAGTGGCGCCTTGGACGCCTTGCCCTCGGCCTTCATCTTCATGAACACCGGCGACTCGTTGAGTTGCATGCGGATGTACACCGAAATCGCCAGCAGCAGTATCGACAGCAGGAATGGCACTCGCCAGCCCCAGGCCTCGAACACCTCGTTACCCATGGCCGTGCGGCAGGCCATGATCACCAGCAGCGAGAGGAACAGCCCCAGGGTGGCCGTGGTCTGGATCCAGGCGGTGAAAAAGCCGCGCCGGCCCTTGGGTGCATGTTCGGCCACGTAGGTGGCCGCACCGCCGTACTCGCCACCCAGTGCCAGGCCCTGCAGCAGGCGCAGGCTGATGAGGATGATTGGCGCTGCCACGCCGATCGTGGCATAGCTGGGCAACAGGCCCACCACAGCGGTGGACAAGCCCATGATGACGATGGTGATGAGGAAGGTGTACTTGCGCCCGATCATGTCGCCCAGGCGACCGAACACGATGGCGCCGAATGGCCGCACGGCAAAGCCGGCGGCAAAGGCCAGCAAGGCGAAGATGAACGAGGTGGTTTCATTGACCCCGGCAAAGAAGTGCTTGGCGATGATCGCCGCCAGAGAGCCGTAAAGGTAGAAGTCGTACCATTCGAATACCGTGCCCAGGGACGAGGCGAAGATGACCTTGCGCTCCTCCCGGGTGATACCGCGTTGGGGCGCGCTGCCCGTGGATGTGCTGTCGAGAACCGCCATGGGGTGCCTCCGTCTTGTCGTCATGCAGGCCGGGAGCACCTCATATTTTTTTCACCGTCGCACCCAGGCCCTGGGGGGCTTGCTTTGGATATGCGAAGCACGACGAGGCGGGCCGCCTCGGATCGCAGCAAGGTAAATGAAGCATAATAGGCTTTGCCGGGATATCCACCTGAACCTTGCGCGATCCCTACCTCTCGCGAGTGTGCAGGTTGCTCATGGAGCCTGCGTTGCCGGTACCGGCCCTTTCAGCTCGACCTGGTTGCCATCGGGGTCGTAGCAGTACAGCGACAGCCCCTCGCCTTCGGCGCCATAGCGTTTTTCGGCAGGTTCGACTTTAACCCCTGCAGCTTGCAGGTAGGTCGTAAGTGCCGCCTCGTCGAACGGCTCGATGCGCAGGCAGAAATGGTGCAGGTTGCGCCCCTCGGCCCCCGGCGCCGCACCACCTGGCTGGCCCAGGGGACCATCCAGGGTCACCAGGTCGATCATCGCCGTGCCCGTGGCCAGGTGGACCATGCCCAGGTCGTCGCGCACGCGGCTGACCGTGCAGCCGAGCAGCTCGGTGTAGAAGGCGACACTGCGCTCCAGGTCGCTGACCCGCAGGACGAGGTGGTCGATGTGCTTGATGACGAATGGTCGCATGCCAAGGCTCCTTGTGGCCGCTGGATTCCTGTGGGAGCGGGCGTGCCCGCTTTGGCTCATTGGTTTGCCAGGGGCCTGTAGGAGCAGCCTTGTGCTGCGAAGAGGTCGGTACTGACAATGCTTGTCTGTTGACTTTACCGGCCTCTTCGCAGCACAAGGCTGCTCCTACAAAGGACGCACCAAGCGAGCGATATCTGTTATCTGCGCGACAGCGCAGCCCAAAGAGCTGGACAACCTCCCACAAGGGATCACGCAAGCCCGATGAGATTCACCACCATAGCCCACGTGCGCATGGCATGACCATATGCAGTTATTCGTTTACCAACCGTTGCAGAACGCCCCCTTCATGGCGGGTGAGGATGCGCAGCAGTTGATCGACCAGCGCCCGGTCCGGCGCATCCAGGTGGAAGTGGTGCCCGCCCGGATGCCAGGAGATCTTCGCCTGGCTGGGCAAGGCCGCCTGGCGCCGGGTAAAGGCTTCGCCGGTGAATGCCCCCTGGCGCCCGAACAGCAGGTACAACGGGCAACGGATCTGGCTGAGCAGGTCGCAGGCTTCGCGCTCGGTCAGCGGCATGGGTTCGGGCAGCACCAGGCGTGGGTCGTGGCGCCAGCAATAGCCCTCGCCCAGTTGCAGCAGGTCACGCAGCGCCAGCAGCCGTGCCGCCTCTTCCGACAGCTCGGTGTCCAGGCGCTCGCGGCGTTGTTCCAACGCCGTGTCCAGGTCCTCGAAACGGTCGACGTCCGGCTCGGAAAAACCCTGCAACTGGCTGCGCTGCACCATGCGCTTGAGCCGGTAGGCCCGGGCCAGGTGCTGCACGCGGTCATCCTCGGCCACCGTGAACGGTGCGCCCATGCCGTCGAGGAAGGTCATGCTGGCAATACCGCTGGTCATGGCCGCCAGCAGCGACGCCACCCCGGTGCCCATGCCATGGGCCAGCACATGGAATTGCGACAGGCCCAGGCTGTCGGTCACTGCCAGCATGTCCTCGGCATGTTCCCACAGGTAGTAGCCACTGTCGTGGCGGCGATGGTCCGAGCGGCCGTGGCCAACCAGGTCGGGGGCGACCACGAAGCAGCCGTCGAGCATCGGTGCCAGGCGTTCGAACGAGGCGGCGTTGTCCAGCCAGCCGTGCAGAGCCAGCACCGGGATGCCGTCCTCCGCCCCCCAGGTGCGTACCGCTATTTCAATACCGTCGAGGTCCAGCAGGTGATCCTTGGGACTGCACAGCGAATGCATCGTAGTTCTCCCTGATAGAACGCCGGCCCATGGCCAGGCATCACATGACGCCGGCCCATACCCCACGTGCCGGCGTCATCCACACGACATGCCTACCCCATGCCTTGCTTCACCATCTCCCAACAACCCTGCCCGCGCTGCTCCCCTACCGACGCTCTCGTGCACAGGACCGACCTGTGCATTCAACTAAATACCACCGCATGCCGAGGCGAAACCTGTCGACTGGCCCCTCCATCGACCACGGAGACTTCAGCATGACCAGCACACCCATGCCTTTCCATCAGGCCCAGATTGTCCGTAACCTGCCTGACTGGTGCCGAACGATGCACCCTGACCATACCCGCCGCGTCGTACAGAGCATCCGCAAGGACTACCTCGACGAAAACGGTTCGCCTTACGCCTGGTACACCGCAGCCAGCGATGAAGACAAGGCGCGTTTACGGCAGCTGATCAGCGCCCGCGATGCCGAGTTCAAAGCTCTGCGGGCCTTGCTCGAAGACTTCAGGCAGATCAGCGAATTCTGCAAGCCTTTGCTCGAGAGCCGGTTGGGCCCGGATGTCAAAGCGGACAAGGCCCAGTACCTGCACCAGCCGTTCAAGGTGTACACCACGCTGGTGAATGTCCCCGGCCTCGATTTCTCACTCGGCGGTGACGATACGTACATCAAGCGCCCCGAAGGGCCGCCACAGAAGCGCTCGCTGCTGGAGGCCGCACTGCACAATTTCGAAGGGCCCGACGAAGTGGGCCCGTTCGACACCCTGACCCTTGGCCCGGACGACGACGCCTCACTTCCAGGGCTCGAGCCCGAAGCGTTCGTGAACCTTTGCCGAAGCCTGGACCTCGGCCAGCAGTATCAAGACCACCTGCAGGGCATTTATGAAGGCTCCAGAAAGGCCGCGATCGAACAGCAGTGGATCGATGCAAGCCAGCAGGCACTGAAAACCGAGGCAATGATCGCCTACCTCAAGGGCCTGTTGACGCTCAAAGGCCACAATGCTCTGGTACAGCTATGCGACAACGAAAGCACGCCGCGTTACGGCGAACACAAGCTTCGCTGCTGGCGCTTCAGCCTGTTCGGCATCCCGCTTCATGGCGTACTGCTGATAGGCCCTGATGAAGCCGACCAGACCAACCCCTGCATGCTCTACATTCCCCACGATTCCGAACACCCGGTGAGGGAGTTTGCTTCCTTGCAAAAGGCCGGCTCGCTCATGCGTCAACGCCTGCTGCAAACCACGTTTCGCCAGCACTTGATCAGCTTCGCTGACCAGGACAACCAGATCGAGCTCAGCCGCAAGCTCGAAAATGCCCTGTTCGAGCATGGCACCTCCACGCGCAAACCCAAGGACAAGCCTGAGCTGCACTTCAAGCGAACCCGCCTGGCCTTTCCCATCTGGCAAGTGCTTTACAGGGACCACAAGCGCCGCATCAAGGCGAATGCCAGAACGATCGCAGTACCGACCGCAGATGCCGACGCCAAGGCACGCAAGGAACGGCTGCAGCACTGGCTGGACGCAGGCATGAACGTACTGAACGTGGCCGCCTTCTTCGTGCCTGGGCTGGATGCCGCGATGCTTGGAGTATTTGCCTACGACCTCATGGATTCGGTATTCACCGGGTTCGAAGCCTGGGAAGAAGGCGATACCCAGGAAGCGCTGCAACAACTCGAGTCACTGGCCATCAATGCCGCCGTGATCGCCGGTTTTGCCATCGGCAGCAGCGCGGTCAAGGCATCAGGGTTCGTCGATGCGCTGGAAAGCGTCTGGAAAGGTGGCCGCGAACGGCTTTGGCACCCAGACATGGGCCCTTACAGCACTTCGAGCTCGTTGCCGGTGGGTGTGCAGAAAAATGCCCAAGGGCTCTACATCATCGGAGGCAAAACCCACGTTTGGCTTCAAGGCAAACTGTATGAGGTGTTCGAAACCGACGGACAGTGGCATGTGCGCCACCCGGACGCCCCCGATGCCTACACTCCGGCCTTGCGCTACCTCGGCGACCAGCGCTGGCAGTTGGCCCACGACAACCCGCTCGAATGGGACGATGCGCAGTTGCTCGAGGGGCTGGGCCGGTTCGGCCAGGGGCTGGATGCATCGGAGCAACTTGCCGCATTGCGCATTACCGAAGTCGACGCAGACACCTTGCGTCGCAGCCAGGTCACCGGCTCGCAGCCGCCGGCTCTGCTGGCCGATACCTTGCTGCGCCTGCGACTGGCTGACGACGTGGAGGGCATCATCACCCGAGTACGTCATGGCCAGCCTTTGGCTGCACATATGAACTTCGCGCTGCCGGAACTGGTACAGCTGCCTGGCTGGCCCGCGAACTACAGGCTGAAGGTCTTCACCGGTGCCGAAAAGTGGGGGGACGCAGTCTACTTCGGTGCGGAGCCAAAAGCCGACACGCTGCAGATCGAGATCGGCCGCGAAGAGCTTGACGATGGCGAACTGAGCAAGATTGTCCTGGCGGGGATGGATGAAGATGTCATAGAGCAGCTACTACCCGATACGCCAGTAGAGCAGCGCCCGGGCGCCCTTAACGAGCTATTGGCCAACCGCCTGTCAGCACGTCGTCGCGAAGTCTTCGCGAGCATGCTGGAAAGCCATCGCGCACCGCTTGGCGACGAAGCGCAGACCTTGGGCCGCCAGTTCCCCGGTTTGCCTGACAATGCCCTGGAAGAACTCGTCGCGCATGCCGACAGCACCGAACGCGAACGCCTGAAGAACGGGCGCGTGCCCTTGCGCGTGGCTGAAGAAGCCCGCTACCTGCAAGCTCGTGCCCGCCTCGATCGTGCCTTGACCGGCCTGTACCGAGCAGACCTGGCCAATGCCGACAGCCAACTGCTGCGTGATGCATTGGTAGCCGAACAGCCGCAGGCGAGTGAAGCCGAGCTGTTCGCCAGCGCCCTCGCCGACCGCTCGGGCTGCGCGGTGCTGCTCGGCCAGCAGCCAATCAGGCCTGGTTTTCGCTCACCCATGCGCCTGGCACATGGGCGAATCGGTTACCCGCTCAGTGGCCGAGGAGCAGGCCCTTTCGGCGAAAGCGCCGCGACACGCCGGCTCAAGTCACTTTTCCCCTCACTGAACAGCAACGAGATCAGCGCCTTGAGAGCCGAACTGAGCCAGACCGGTGACCTGGGCACGGCAGTGCGGCAACTGCAGGCAGAGTGGCAAGATCTGAAACGCTATCTGGAAACGTGGTACCTGACCGCACGCAACATCAGCCAGCGCTTCGAGCGACAACAATGCGCCGACCGCCTCAAAGCCGCCTGGCGACGGGAGGGTCCCGGCAACCTGGGCACACTCGTGCTGGAGCGAATGCAGTTAGGCGAGTTGCCAGCGATCACAGCCAGCCTGCCCCACATCCGTGAACTCAAGCTGGACGAGCTGCAACTGCAACGACTGGACAGGGCGTTCCTGTCACGCTTCCCCAACCTGCAAGTGCTGGAAGTGACCAACAACCGTACAATTGACGCGCAAGCACTGTTCGAGGCACTTGAATCGGTGCCCAGGCTGCGCACGCTGGATCTGACCAACAACACCCTTACTACCCTCTCACCCACCGCACAACGTGTGCTGGCGGCGATGCCAGACCTGCGCCAACTGAATTTGCGCCGCAACCAGCTGACACTGGATGAAGCGACATTGACTTTCCTCTGCGGCCGGCCATTGGATGTCCTGAGGCTGGGGCACAATCGCATCACGCTCGATGAAAACCTCTCCACGCGCTTTCAGGACATGATCCATCCGCAGCAACTGGACCTGGACTTCAACCCGCTGCAGCACGCGCCTGATGTACGCTACATGGCGCGGCTGCAGCGCCTGAACCTGTCCAATGCTCAGTTGCAGGCATTTCCTACTGGCCTGACCACGTTGATGAATCAGCCACAGTACCAGTTGCGCTACCTGGACCTCTCATCCAACCGCATTCACCATGTTCCAGACATCGAAGGTATCCTGCGCAGCCCCTATGCGCGGGACGTCGCCGCCCGCTTGCCCGAGCGCCGCTGGCTCTTCAACTACAACGATCTGGAGACCGAGTCGGCCAGGCGCCTGGGAGCCAGCGGCGTCAGTATCTTCGAGCACACGCCCGAAAGACAGGAGTGGCAAGGGTTCTGGCGCAATGTCGCGACAGACCCTCAAAAGCAGCTGTGGTCCGACCTGTTCGACCAGAACGACAATGGCGACCTGCAAGCGGTGTTGGAGCCCCTGACCTACTCGTTGGTAGCGCGAAGGGATCCGGATGGCCTGCGTGCCCGAGTGTGGGCACTGTTGAAGCAGGCCCACGAGGATACAGCGCTGCGCGAGCGGTTGAACGAGGTGGCGCATACCTTCCCACCCACTTGCGGCGATGCCGGCGCAGATGCATTCAGCGCCCTGGAAGTGGAGTTGCTGGCCAGCCAGGCCTCAGGGCGGGCACGGGACACGGCCAAGCCGCTGCTCGACCTTTACCGCAAGCTGTATCGTCGCGAAAAAGTCAACGAACTGGCGGACCGCATCAGCACGCATCGCATCGTGCGCAGGGCGGCGCTAGGTGGAGATGCCGGTCAGTTACCGGACCTTGACGTGCTGGATGTCCCTGCGGCAATCCCTGATGCGGTCCTGGCCAGAGAACGGGTCGACGATATCGAAGTTCGCCTGGCACTGCGCCAGTCCTTGGCCGAAGAGCTCGATTTCCCCGAACCTAGCAGCGGCATGATTTATCGCCATTTCGCCAACATAAACCAGCAAATCGTCGACAACGTCCGCGCTGCTGTGCTCGAACTCGATGCCGATTCCACCACCCGACAGCAGTGGACGAGCAAACAGCCGGTCTGGGCTGACTACCTCAAGCGCCAATATGCCAACCAGTTCGAAGCCATTACCGACTTCTGGCGCCCGGGCCTCGATTACCTGTTCTATTGCCTGGATGAAACTCAGGAGCCGGTCACGCACCTGGACGACGCGATATTACGTGCATTGGCCCCGGAAATGCCTGACCCTGCACTGGACGAAAACGGCACGCTACGTCGGGTTCCTCTCAATGAGCAAGCCTATGTCAGGGCTACGAAAGCCTTGACCGAGGCACAGCAGGAGGTGGAAGCCGGGCTACTGCTGAGCCTTACCCGGCAAGCGGACGTCCTCGATGCCTGAAGGCTGATCAATGACCTCGCAGGTCTTCGAAGAAGGCCTGCCGTCCATCCACCTGGCTCGACGCACGCGGCGCTGCCGCCGCCTCTGCGTTGGCCGCCTCCACATGCCAATAGCAGTGCCTGACCGCGCGGGTTACCGCCACATAGGCCAGGCGCTGCACCTCTTCCTTCTGTGCGGTATCGAACGGCTGGGCATCACCGGCCTTGCCCAACCCGGCCTGGCGATACACCTGGTTCTTGTAGGGCGAGCTGGTCAGGTACTGACAGTCGCCCAGCATGAACACTGCATCGGCCTGCAAGCCTTTGGCACTGTGGTAGGTCAACTGCCGCAGACGGCGCTGCTCGGCCGGCAACGCCGCTTCGGCGTGCAGCACGCCCTGCAGGTGCTCGTTCATCAGCGCCCTGTCGCTGCCCTTGCGGTAAAGCATCATCACCGTCTCGCCACGCTGGTAGTGCTCGATCAGCGTTTCACCCAGGGCTGCCTCGTCACGGTCGAATACCTTGACCGGCGAGCCTGGCAACTCGGCCGCCGGCCCACTGGCCCGGGCTTTCTTGCCGGCTATCGCCGGGGTGCCCTTGACCAGGTGCTCGGCCGCGTCGATCACCTGCTGCTGGCAACGGTAGTTGTCGACCAGCATCACCCGGGTGTTGGCCGGCGACGGGAAGGCCTTGGTGAACTCCATGAAGTACTTGGGCGAACTGCCACGCCAGCCGTAGATCGACTGCCAGTCGTCGCCCACACACAGCAGCGACGAATGCTGCGCATGGCGCCCGATGTGCATCGCCGGGCCGCGACGACGGATCTCGGCGAGGCTGGCCCGCAACCAGCTGACGATCTGCGGCGACACATCCTGGAACTCGTCGATCATCAGGTGCGCCAGCGGCCGCAGCAACGGGTCGGGCAGCAGTTGCAGGTTTTCCGGGTTGTTCTCGCCGAACAAGGCGAACATGCGGTTGTAGCTCATCACCGGCGGCGACTGGTCCAGCAGGTGGGCCTCCAGGGCCTTCCAGTACAGGGCCAGGGCCTCGAAAAACAGCGCATCGCTGTCGCCGGAGGGGAAGCTCATCGCCGCCACGGCAGTGTTCACTTCCAGGCCGAGGTTCTCGATGAAATTCGCCGCGCCGACAAAGGCATCGAGCAGTGGCGCCGGGGCCAGTTCGCCCTTGACCTTGTATTCGAAGCCGGGGCCGGCCACGGCATCACCGGCCAGCGAGGCTGCCAGGCGCCGGGCCATGGCGTAGTTGTCGAGCCAGATCAGCGGCTGGTCGCAGAAGGCCTGCAACAGGGTGCGCTTGACCGCCCACTCGGCACGCACCGCCAGCTTGGCGCCGGGGCGCTGGTACTGCGCGCTTTCCGCAGGGTCGAAGCCCAGCACGAGCAAAGGCCCCTGGCCGGCCAGACGACCATGCACATGGAAGCGGCTGCCACGGATCTCGATGGTCTCGCGGCAGGGTTCGATGCCCTTGATCGGCCAGGCGCCGGCGGCGAACCACAGGTCTTCGATCACATCGCACAGTTCTTCGTCGCGCTGGGCGGCCAGCTGGGTTACCTGGGCGCGCTTCTGCACATCGGGGTTGTTCGGGTCCAGCGGCTTCAGCTGCAGGGCTTCGCTGCGCAACAGGCCGACCAGCTCGGCAAAGCGCTGGCTCTCGCCCAGCAGCGTGCTGTAGCACTGGTTCAGCTGCTGGCGCTGGGCATCGTTCAGGCGCAGGTCGAACGGGTTGCTCTCGGCCTCGGCTTCACGCCCGGCCGGCATCTCGTTGCCCAGCGTTTCGAACGCGCGCACCTGGCCAAAGCCCGGCAGGCTGCGCACCAGCGGCAGGATGCGCGAATGGAACGTGCGCACAAGCTCGCGGGCCTGTGGCGGTTGCAGGTTGATCTGCCACAGGGCGAAAACCTGCAGCAGGCGCTTGATGAAGTCCTTGCGCGACTCACGGGTGAAGGTGACCACGGTCATCGCATCGAGCTCGTAGCCCAGGTAGTGGCGCAACAGCAGGATGCGCAGCACCAGCGAGGTGGACTTGCCCGCCCCGGCCCCTGCCACCACGCAGGTGGACGGTGTGTCACTGAAAATCAGCTTCCATTGCGCGGCACTGGGTTGCGCCTCGGCGGGCAGACGCTGGGCGACATCGGCCTTGAAACGCTTTTTCAGCTCGGCAGTCAGCGGCAGGCGCCAGTCATCGAACAGGTTGTCATCCCGGCCCGGTACGGCGGCGGTGTCTGGCCGGGTGTCGCGGATCACCAGCACCTGGCGCCCGGCCTCGTAACCTTCCACCCGCCCGCGTTCGAACCCTTCACGCACGCCATCGGCATGGCCACTGCGCTGGCCGCTGGCGTGGCCGAGGAACCAGGAGTCGCGGTGCTGGGCCTGCAGGCGGGTCAGGCCACGCCCCAGCAGGCGGGCCGCCAGGCGGCGAAACCAAGGCAGTTGTGCAGGAGGGGTAAGGTCGGCGGGGGCCTGGGGTTGCTCGTGGGCCACGGTCACTCCGTTGAAAAACAAAATCAGCGGGCATGTTCGCCGCATCGACAAAAAATCGCCAGCGAATGCTTGCAGATCAGTGGATTAGGCGATGAAGCGAATAAAACACTCGATCGCATTAAATCAATTTTACTGATTGTTTTAAGCCGATATTTACGCTTATTTTCGATGCTTCTTTGACGCATCATGGCCTCATTCCACTGATTCAAGGAGCACGACCATGCTGCAACTGCGACCGTTCGAAAGCCTCGGCCACGCCAACCACGGCTGGCTCGACGCCCACCACCATTTCTCGTTTGCCGAGTACTACGACCCGGCGCGCATGCACTGGGGCAACCTGCGGGTGTGGAACGACGACCTGATCGCTGCCGGCAGCGGCTTCCCGCCGCACCCGCACCGCGACATGGAAATCATCACCTATGTGCGTGAAGGCGCGATCAGCCATCAGGACAGCCTGGGTAACAAAGGCCGTACCGAAGCCGGTGACGTACAGGTGATGAGCGCCGGTACCGGCATCGTGCATAGCGAGTACAACCTGGAAGACGTCGACACGCGTATTTTCCAGATCTGGATCGTGCCGGAGCGCACCGGCGAAGCACCGCAATGGGGTACCCGGCCGTTCCCCAAAGGTGAGCGTGGCGAAGGCTTCGTGACCCTGGCCAGCGGCCGTGCGGGCGATGAGGACAGCCTGCAGATCCGCACCGATGCGCGGCTGGTGGCTGCCACCCTGCGGGCCGGTGAAACTGCCGAGTACCGCTTCGATACCGCTCGCCGGGGTTACCTGGTGCCGGCCAAGGGGCTGGTGGAGGTCAACGGGCTGCGTGCCAAGGCGCGCGATGGCGTGGCGATCGAGCAGGAGGAGGTGCTGCGGGTGACCGCCATCGAGGACAGCGAGATCGTGCTGGTGGATGTGGCCTGAGGCTTTCGTCTTGCGACGCGATCTCTGGAGCGGCCTTGTGTCGCGATCGGGCTGCGCAGCAGCCCCTCGATTTCAGCTGCGCTGCACATATTGCCGGGTCCGCCTTGCGGCCCTTTCGCGACACAAGGCCGCTCCTACAATTTAGGCCTTTTGGCTACGGTTCTAGCCTAGCGCAGCCACTTCGGCGAGCACCTCGGCCGAGGTGGTGACCTGGCGGAAGTGATGCTTCCACAGGTCGGTGCCCAGCTTGCCCGACCTGTCCAGCGAAGACCCTACAGTCATGTCCGTGACCAGGGTGGGCATCAGCCCCGCATCGAACAGGGCAAAACCGGCGGCCAGCACGCAAGTTTCGGTCTGCAGCCCACATACCAGCACCCTCTCCACGCCCAGTTGCCGGATGTACTCGATGGCCTCGGCGCTCTGCCCGTAGCCATGCTTGACGAACACCTGGTCGGCCTCGACCAGGCTCTCGTCCTCCGCCGCCGGGTGCCAGCCAAGCTGGCGCTCGAACGGCGTGACCTGTTCGTCGTGCAACTCGACCGAGGCGACGGTGGGGATGTTGGCCGACAACCGGCGCAGGCCATCGACCAGCCACTCGGGCGGGCTGAAGGTGGACTGGACATCGACAATGAGCAAAACCTGGCGCATGGGCGGATTCCGGGCATGGGCAAAGGCGCGGAGTATAACGCGATCGCCTGTGGGAAAGGCTTCAATGCCACGCTGCCAGGTTGTCCCCCTGGTAATCGCCAAGCACTTCCACCAGGCGCCCGCTGCGCAGGTGATCGGCCAGGTTCCACCCGGCCCGCAACAGGATACCCTGCCCGTCCAGCGCCCAGTTCAGGGCGACCTCGCCATCATTGGTGCTGAGGCTGCCATGCACCTTCACCGACTCGCTCTGCTTGCCGCGGCTCAGCCGCCAGATACCGAACGCGGCGTCATTCTGGCGTAACACGATGCAGGTTGCTCCCACAGGTTCACCACAGGGCTGAGTATTGTGGGGTATCTGTGAGTTATCTGTTGCCTGAACCAACCTCATCGCGGGCAAGCCCGCTCCTACAGGGGTATCACCAAGCCTGAGGGCAGTGATATCCCTGTAGGAGCGGGCTTGCCCGAGAATGGGCCGCAGAGCGGCCCTTGCTGCGTTCTCCCAGGCCCTCAACCTGCCAGGTTGAAGTCCGCTACGGTCACCGTGGTTGCATCCGCCACCCCCACCAGGCGGATGGAGTCGGTAGCACCGATGCTGACCAGCGTGTCATTGCCGACATCGGCGATGGTGACGTTGGCGGCAAAGGTGGCAGCGGTAATGTTGAGGGCAGAGATATCCAGCCGGTCCTGGCCACCCTGCGGGACTGCGTCGAAGTTGATGATCAGGTCATTGCCGAAGCCTGCACTGAACAGGAAGACATCATTGCCATCGGTGGCCATCATCGTGTCGTTGCCGGCACCGCCCTCGACGGTATCGTTACCCGCCCCACCGTTGAGGAAGTCATTGCCGGCACCGCCCTGCAAGGTGTCATTGCCAACGTCACCAAACAGCGTGTCGTTGCCATCGCCACCCTGCAGCACATCGACGCCGTTGCCGCCGTCAAGGTTGTCATCGCCGGCACCACCCTGCAGGTTATCGTTGCCGGCGTCCCCGAACAGCGAGTCGTTACCGGCGCCGCCGTCGAGGGTGTCGTTGCCAGCGCCACCGTTCAGGGTGTCGCTGCCCAGGCCACCGAGCAACTGGTCGTTGCCGCCATCGCCGTTGAGGGTGTCGTTACCTGCCGCGCCGGTAATGATGTTGGCCAGGCCATTGCCGGTACCGGTGAAGTTGCCCGCCCCGATATAGGTCAGGTTCTCGACGTTGGCACCCAGCGTGTAGCTGGCCGCCGTGGCACGCACGGTATCCGTACCGGCAGCCGTAGCCTCGACTACCACATCCCCGGCGTTGTCCACCACATAGGTGTCGTTGCCCAGGCCACCGACCAGGCGGTCGATACCGGCACCGCCATTGAGCAGGTCGTTACCAGCGCCACCGGTGATGGTGTTGGCCAGCGTGTTGCCGGTACCCGTGAAGTTGCCTGCCCCGGTAAAGGTCAGGTTTTCGACGTTGGCACCCAGGGTGTAGCTGGCAAGGGTGGTCTGCACCAGGTCGACACCGCCGTTCAGCGCCTCGCTAACGGTATCGCCGAGGTTGTCGACCACGAAGGTGTCGTTGCCTGCACCGCCAACCATGGCATCCGCACCAAGCCCGCCGTTGAGGGTATCGTTGCCGGCACCGCCGTCGAGGCTGTCGGGGTCGTTACCCCCATTGAGGATGTCGTTACCATCACCGCCGAACAGTTGGTCGGCGCCGCCGAGGCCGTTGAGCACATCGTTGCCGCCCAGCCCCGAGAGCGTGTCGTTGCCCGCGCCACCGGTCAGGGTGTTGGCCCCGGCAGTACCGACCAGCACCACGCCTGGCGGCGGCACCACCGCCGCAGTCGCTGCCGAGGTCAGCGATTCCAGGGTGCCGAAGGCGTCGGTGTAGCTCACGACCACCCGCAACTGCCGGTTACCCTGTTCGAAGCCCGGAGTGAAGGTTGCAGCAGTGGCACCCGCGATGTTGCTGAAGGTGCCGCCAATGTTCTGCTGCCACTGGAAGCTGAACGCGCCCAGCCCATCCAGGTCGGCGATACTGCCGGTGAGGGCGGTCAGCGTCTGGCCCTGGTCTGGCGTGGTGTCGCTGATCAGCACGGCACCGGTGGGCGCATCGTTGACGTTGGCCACCGGGTCGAGGATGTCGGAGGCGATGCTTTCCTGTACACCGAAGTCATCCACGTAGCTGACCACCACCCGCATGTTCTGCCCCACCTGGTTCTGGGTAAGGAGGAAGGTGCTGTTGATGGCGCCAGCAATGTCGACCCAGCCGGTACCCCGGTTGGACTGCCACTGGAAGGTGAACCGCGGGTTGCTCAGGCCGTCGGCATCGACAATGGTTGCCGGGTTGGCGGTGAGCGTCTGGTTCTGCACCAGCAGCCCGGTCACGGTAGGCCCGGCGGTCGGCGCGTTGTTCGGCGCCGAATCGACGATTTCCAGCGTGCCCTTGGTGTCCTGGTACACCGCGCGTACGCGGATGTTCAGCCCCGCCACATGGTCCGTGACCCGGTAGGTGGTACCGACAGCTCGCGAAACCTCGCCGGCAGCAACGAAGGTGATGTCTTCATAGACCCCCGAACCTGGCAGGGTCTCTACTTGCCAGTAGTACGCCACCGGGCCGGTGATCGCACCGGTCAGGTTGGTTGCGCTGACATTGTCCGCGTCATGTACCGCCAGCGGGGTAACCCGCAGCAGCTGGCCGCTTACCGGTGTGTCGTCACGCACGCCGGTGGCAGCGTCAAGGATCACCAGGCTGCCGGTGGGGCCGGCGTTGACGGCGGTACCCACACCGGAAGCTTGCGAGCTATCCGAGAACTGCAGGCGCTCGATGCCGGTCAGGCGGTCGACACCATCACGCCCGGCCACCGAGTCGGTGACGATCACCGAGTTGCCATCGACTACCACGCTGTAGTCGCTGGCCACCCCGGAGTACACCGCCGTGTCGTAGCTTTCGGTGCCGTTGAGGATTTCGCGAACGATCACCAGCTGGCCCGGGTTGTAGGTGCCTTTGAGCATCAGCGGCACCATCGGCTCCATGCTGTCGAAGCTGGCGATTTCCGGGCCGGTGCCGTCGCTGTTGGCGCGCACGCTGATGCGCACGTTCAGCCACTTGTCACCGTCGAGGATGTCGTCGCCACCGCGGCCTTCGATCAGGTCGCTACCACTGCCACCGAGGATGATGTTGCCACCATCGTAGAACGTTGCACCGGCGGCCAGCAGGCTGGACAGGCCGTTGATCAGGCTGATGTTGGTCAGTACGCTGCCGTTGGCGCCATTGGTCGGCAAGGTGGCAGAGGTTTCGCTGTCACCACGCAGGAAGTCACCATGAGCCGACCCCGACAGGCCTTCCATGATGTCGAAACGCACCAGCGCAGACGCGCCCGAGCCCGGTACCGGCGGCACATTGAAGAAGCGGTCGCTGAAGTCGACAGTCACGCCCTGGGCCAGCCCCTTGAAGGTCGCCCAGTCGTAGCCGGAGCCACCGATGTAGCGGTCACCGAAGCCCAGGCTGCCGACCATGATGTCGTCACCGCCTTCACCGTTGAACTTGTCGTTCTCGTTGCCACCGATGAACACGTCGTTGCCGATGATCGGGTCGTTGCCGAGCGGGTCGAAGTTGTCGCCAGGCGCACCGTCCGAGGTGCCCTTCTCGATCCAGTCGTCACCTTCGTTGCCCATGTCCTGCTCGTTGGCCTTGCTGCCCAGGATGAAGTCGTTGCCCTGGCCGCCAATGGCTTCGGAGGCGTCCTCACCGGTGACGATGAAGTCGTTGCCGAAACCGCCGATGATCAGGTTGACGCCATTACCGCCGTGCAGCACATCGTTGCCGTCGCCGCCCTGGATGTTGTCGTCACCACCCATGTCGCTGATGATGTCGTCGCCGGCACCACCACGCAGTTGGTCGTTGCCGTCGCCACCCTCGATGCGGTCGTTGCCGCCATCGCCCCAGACAGTGTCGTCACCCTCGCTGGAAACCAGGATGTCGTCACCGTTGGTGCCACCCAGCACGATGTGCTGGTCACCGGCGTAGCGGATGTAGTTGGTGTCCGGGCCTACTGTCAGCGGGCTGTCGCGGAACACCACCTGCTCGCCGTTTTCGCCCACTGGGTCGGCATTGCCCAGCCCTTCGTTGAACTGCTTGCTCTGGTCCACTTCCAGGTAGAAGCCAACGTCGGAGAACACCAGGCCCGGCAAGTGGGTGGCCGAAGTGTTGGCCATGATCAGCTTGGCGAACGAGTTGCTTTCCAGCTCGGCGTTCATCGACAGGCCGGCGGTGCGCTCCAGGTAGTAGAAACGGTCGCCGTCCTGCAGTTTCTCCATCTGGTTTTCGAACACGAAGTTGAACGTGCTGCCCAGCATGCCGCCGAACGGGGTTTTCGCCTCCGCCAGGCCACCGATCCACAGGTCGATAGCATCGACACCGGTCACGGTCACTGCCCGCAGGTCATCGACGGTGCCGAGCACGCCATCCTTGCCAGGCAGGGTGACGTTGGCGTAGGCGCCGGTGCTGTTGAGGAACTCCAGGCGATCGGCTGGCGCGCCGTCGCCGCCGAACACCAGGGCCATGGCCGCCGCGCGTTTCTCCAGCAACGTGGTGGCCCCGGTGATGGTGCTGTGGGTGCCGTAGGCGGCGATGAAGTTGATCAACGACTCCGGATGCTTCAGGTGCTGCACCAGGTCGACCCAGCTGGTGTAGGGCTTGAGCTGGGTATCGCCGGTTTGCGCGTAGATGTCGCGGCGCACGGCGTTCAGCGAAGGGATACCGACGTCGCGGCCCCGAGCGATGTTGATCGCCGGCAGGTCCAGCGGCAGGCCGAGCAGGTTGTTGCGCAGCGCCTCGGTGACGAACTCATCGATTTCGTTACCGGCCTGGCGGGTTACCCCGCGCACGATGGCGCTGGTGGCATCCTCGGGGGTGACGCCACTGGCGGCATACGCCAGCGGGTTGAGGAACGCCGCGATCAGGCCCAGTTGCTGGTCGGGGTTGGCGCTGGCCGGGTCGCTGATGACGGTGAAGTCGACGTCGAAGCGGTCGACGGTTTCGGTCAGCATCGAGTGGCCAAAGCGGTACACGGTGTGGGCGAATTCGGCCACGATCGACGCATCGAGGTCGACGTCATACACCTGGGTCGGGGCGAAGAACAAGTCTACCCGCGGCTGCACGGTACGGGCGAACTCCTCGAACACCAGGTGCTGGTACTGCATCTCGGTACCGAACTTGGCGGCCTGGAACAGCCGCTCGCCATTCCACACCAGTGCGTCGATCTCGGCCTGGTTAGCCGGCAGCGCGCTCAACGGGTTGAGCAGCCACTCGTTGATGAAGGCCAGGTCACCCGAGTCGAGCACGGTGTCCATGGTCTGCGCCACCAGCCGGTTGTGCTCGGAGTGGAAGATCGCATGCACGGCGGTCAGGCCGATGTTCTCGTTGACCCTGCCGTCGCCGGCGATGTAGTGAGCATCAAGCAGCTCGTTGTCGTAGGCCAGGTTGGCGCCGGTCTGCGGGTTCACCGGCACGGCGTTGCCGACATCGGTATCTGCATCAGGCACCAGCGCGCCATTGCTGAACACCGGCACGGCATTGTGGGCGATGTCGGCAAGGAACTGGTGACCGGTGCGCACGGCGTTGGTCAGGTCGATCGGCGCCAGCGGGTTGCTCTCGACCTGCTGGTCGTCGGCCGTGCCGGCAATGCCGTCGGCGCCTTTCATGATCACCATCGGGAAGCCGTTGGGCCCCTTGATGAAGTTGCCGTAGGCATCGGTCGCCAGCAGCGGCACGTTGTCTACGTCTGCATCGGTCAGGTTTATGCCCAGTACGTCACGAGCCTGGGCCTTGACCACCTTCCATGTCGCCATGCCGCCGATTTCGGTGTCGTCCGCGGTGCCGTATTTGCCATCTGCCCCCAGGTCACGGTTGGTGATCAGGCGGCCGGTGGCGACGGGGGCACCGTCGACCGTCACATAGGCGCGCAGGAACACCTGGTGTGAGGGGTGCGAGCTGTAGGTCTGGTTCTGGTCCACGAACGGCGAGGTGGTATTGGTGTGCTCGTGGATATCGTCGGCCGTGCCAAGCACGCCGTCCGGCCCAGGCTGGTTGGTCGCACGTGTCACCACCATGAAGTTGGTGAAACCGCCCTCCACGTACAGCGGGTCATCCGGTTGCAGCGGGATGTAGATGGTGCCCGAGCCCCCCTTGGTGACCAGGTCCAGGCCATGGTCGAAGAACTGCCCGAAGAAGGTCATCCAGGCGTTGAACGGCGCGGACAGGCCGGCATCGGCGGCGGTGTTCTCGAACAGGTAAACGTCGTGATCGTCGTCGGTGCCGAACTGGCCGTCCAGGCCCGGGCTGGCGACGATGCGCACGCCGTCCTTGAGCACGTCGTCATTGCCCTCGACGCCGAAGTTGAGCACGCCGTCCGCACCCGGATCATACGCGGTGGCATAGGCCGCCGGGTTGTTGGAGGTCTGGTCGACGATCAGGTTACTGATGGTGCGCGGCTGCGAGTCGAATACCGGGCCACTGGTCTGCTGGTACGACGAGCCCGGAATGGCCGGCGAGCCAGGGCCAAAGAAGCCGGCCGGTGCACCTTCGGCCGGGTTGAACACCGGGTCGGTCACGCGCGGGAAGACGTTGTCGGCCGCACCGAACTCGGTGTTGTTGATGCCGTTGAGGTTCATCAGGTTGTTGTTCGAACCATCCACCGCCCGCAGGCCGAGTGGCGCACGAATGTTGGGCAGCAGCGAGAGGATGTCTGCCCCATTGGCGTCGGCCTCGGCGATCTTGATCTGCTCGAGGATGAAGTTGAGGTCGGAGCGCACCATGTGCAGCCCGGCACCACCTGCCGTGGCATCCACCACCGGCGTGGCTGGCGTCGGTACCACAGGCGCGCCCGGTTGCACCACGGTGGTGGGCTGGGAGAACAGCACTTCGGTGGTGCCATGGGCGTCCTGGTAGATCGCCTTGACCCGCAACGACAACCCGGCCAGGTCCGGCGACACCTTGAACGTGGTGCCGTCGGCGCTCTGGAACGCCAGGTCGCCTGCCGGCAGCAGGATGATGTCTTCGAACACACCACTGCCCGGGGTGGCCTCGAACTGCCAGTAGTACGACACCGAACGGTCGGCGAGCGTGCCAAGCGGGTTGCCGGCGCTGATGTTGTCGGCATCCCGCACGCCGGCCACGTTTACCGTAAGGAGGTCGCCCACGGTAATCGCGCCGCCGTTGTTATCAGTAACGGCCGGGCTGCCGACAGGCTGCGCATTCAGCCCTTCCACCAGCACCCGCTGGCTGTCGGCGAACTGCAGGCGCTCGATGTGCAGCAGGGTATCGACGCCATCGCGGCCGGCCACGTTGTCGGTCACCGTCCAGACATCATCGGAAGTGTCCAGCGTACCTTTGGTGTTCTGCGTCACCGTGTACTCGCTCTGCAACCCCGAGAACACCGCCGTGTCGAAGGCTGCGCCACCGGTCGAGGTGCCGGGCAGGATTTCCCGCACGGCCTTCAACTGGCCAGGGTTGTAGGTGCGGTCGAGCATGAACGGAATCATGTCGACCATGCTGTCGAAGCTGGCGATTTCAGGGCCGGTGTGGTTGACATCTCCCGGCGCGTACACGGCGATGCGCACGTTGAGCCACTTGTCGCCGTCGATCAGGTCATCACCGCCACGGCCTTCGATCAGGTCGCTGCCGTTGCCGCCGAGCATGATGTTACCGGTGGCAAAGCCGGTGGTCGGCAATCCGGCATCGGCCAGGAACTGCTGCAGGCCACGGATCAGCGCCACGTTGGTCAGCGCACTACCGGTAGCACCACCATGGTTGAGGATGGTCACGGCATCGACATTATCGCCCTTGAGCACATCGGCGAAGTTCGAACCGGACACGCCCTCGACCTCGGCGAAGCGGTCGAGGATTGAGGCCGGCGAGGCGCCGACCGGGTTGAAAATACCGGTGTTCTGGTTCGGTGCGTTGCCATGAGGCTGAGCCAGGGCGGCCAGGGTCAGGTCGACGGTGACGCCGACCTGGTCATTCTTGTTGGTAATCCAGTCGAAACCGGACATGCCATCCATCTTGTCCTGGGCATCGCTGCCGACAAAGATGTCATCGCCACCCTCGCCGATCATTTCGTCGAAGCCGCCACCACCGACGAAGATGTCGTTGCCGACCACTTCGTCACCCAGCAGCGGCGCAAAGTTGTCGCCGGGCGCACCGTCCTGGGTGCCCTTCTCGATCCAGTCGTCACCCTCGTTGCCGGTCGGTGGCAGGTTGGTCTTGGCGCCGAGAATAAAGTCGTCGCCCTGGCCGCCGAAGGTGGTGCTGATGTCTTCGGTGGTGATGATGAAGTCCTGGCCGTTGCCGCCCAGGATCAGGTTGCCGCCCACCAGCATGCTGCCGGCGACGATCACATCGTTGCCGTCGTTGCCTTCCAGGCGGTTGTCGCCGAACGAGTCGGTGATGATGTCGTCACCGGCACCGCCCAGCACCGCATCGTTGCCCGCACCGCCTTCCAGGGTGTCGTTGCCGGCGTCGCCGTAGAGGGTATCGTCGCCCTCACTGGAAATGATGATGTCGTTGCCGGAGGTACCGCCCAGTACCACGTGGTCTTCGCCGGTGTAATGCAGGAAGTTTGTGTCGGTGCCCACGGTATCGGGGTTGTCGCGAATCACCAGCGGCACCACTTCGACACCGTTAATCATGATGCCGCCCGTCGGGTCGGCCCGGCCGTCGGCGCCCAGGCCGGTGAACTGCTTGGTCTGGTCCACTTCCAGGGTGAAAGTGGGCGTGAGGAACACGGTGTTGGACAGGTGGGTGACATCGGAGTTGAGCATGATCAGCTTGGCGAAGGAGTTGTTCTCCAGTTCGGTGCCGAAGTTCATGCCCGCCGTACGCGACAGGTAGTAGAACCGATCGCCGTTCTGCAGGGCTTCCAGCTGGGTTTCGAAGACGAAGTTGAAGCTGGAGCCGAGCATGCCGCCGAATGGCATTTTTTTCTCGGCCAGGCCGCCGACCCAGAAGTCGATGGCATCGACACCGGTCACGGTCACCCCGGTGATGTCATCGGCGGTGCCAGCGATGCCGTCGGCACCGGCCAGTGTCACGTTGGCATAGGCGCCGGTGCCGTTGAGGAAGTCCAGGCGGTCCGCTGGCGCGCCGTCACCGCCAAGCACCAGCGCCACGGCTGCGGCGCGCTTGGCCGCTTCGGTGTCAGCCCCGGTGATGGTGGCGTGGGTACCGTAGGCGGCGATGAAGTTGATCAGCGACGCCGGGTGCTTGAGGTGGTCGGCAAAGTCGGCCCAGCTGATGTAGGGCTTGAGCTGGCTGTCGCCAGTCATGGCGTAGAACTCGCGGCGCGCCTCGTTCAGGGTGGGGATGCCGGTGTCACGGCCACGCGCGATGTTCAGCGCAGGCAGGTCCAGCGGCAGGCCGAGCAGGTTGTTGCGCAGCGCTTCGGTGACGAACTCGTCGATTTCGTTGCCCAACTGGCGGGTGACACCGCGGATGATCGCACCGGCCGCTTCATCGGCAGTGGCGCCACTGCCGGCGAATGCCAGCGGGTTGAGGAAGGCAGCGATCAGGCCCAGCTGCGGGTCGTCATTCACCGTGGCGAACGTCGGGTCGTAGCGGTCGACGGTTTCGGTCAGCATCGAGTGGCCGAAGCGGTAAACCACGTGGGCGAACTCGGCGAGGATGGCCGGGTCGATCGAGGTGTCATAGCCGTTGGGGGCGAGAAACTCGTCGATCTGCGGCTGAATGGTGCGGGCGAACTCCTCGAACACCAGGTGCTGGTACTGCATTTCGGTGCCGAATTTGGCAGCCTGGAACAGCCGCTCGCCGTCCCATACCAGCGCGGCGATTTCGGCGGGCGTGGTGGGGATGGCAGCGACATCATCGATCAGCCACTGGTTGAGAAACGCCAGGTCACCGGCGGCCAGCAGGGTGTCCTTGGTCTGCTGCACCAGGCGGTTGTGCTCGGAGTGGAACACATGGTGCACGGCGGTAAGGCCGATGTTCTCGTTCACCCGGCCGTCGCCGGCGATGTAGTGGGCGTCGAGCAGTTCGTTGTCATAGGTCAGGTTGTTGCCGCCAGGCCCGGTTGGCTGCGCGTTGCCGACGGCAATATCGGCGTCGGCCTGCAGCACACCGTTCACGATCACCGGCGCGGCGTTGTGGGCGATGTCGTCAAGGAAGCCATGCCCGGTGCTCACGGCATTGGCCAGGCTGATCGGCGCGTCGCGGTTGCCTTCGACCAGCGTGGTGACGTCGTCGGCGGTACCGGCAATGCCGTCGGCGCCATTGTTCACGCGCATCACCACCTGTGGCATGCCGTTGGGCCCACGCAGGAAGTTGCCGTAGGGGTCGGTGGCCAGCAGTGGCACGCTGTGCACATCGGCGTCGGTCAGGTTTATGCCCAGCAGGTCGCGGGCCTGGGCCTTGACCACTGCCCAGGTGGCCATGCCACCGCTTTCACCATTGCCATCGTCGGCGGTGCCGAAGCGGCCATCGGCGCCCAGGTCACGGTTGGTGATCAACCGCCCGGTGGCTACCGGGTCGCCTGCGGCATTGAGCGTGTATTCACGCAGGAACACCTGGTGCGAGGGGTGCGAGCTGTAGGTCTGGCTCTGGTCGACGAACGGCGAGGTAGTGTTGGTCTGGCCATCGTCGGCAGTACCCACCACACCATCGGCGCCTGCAGTACGCACGGCGCGCGGCAGCACCATGAAGTTGGTCGGGCTGCCTTCGACGTACAGCGGGTCGTCCGGCTGCAGCGGGATGAACACGACGTCGGTGCTGCTCTTGGTGACCAGGTCCAGGCCGTGGTCGAAGAACTGGCCGAAGAAGGTCATCCAGGCGTTGAAGCCGGCGGTCAGGCCGACGTCGGGCGACACGTTGGGGATGAAGAACACCTCCGTGTCGTCAGCGGTGCCGAATACCCCGTCGATGCCGGGGCTGATCACCGGGGCGGCGCCGCCATTGGCTTCGACCGCTGCCGGGTTGTTCGCCGTCTGGTCGACGATCAGGTTGCTGATGGTGCGGGGTTGCGAGTCGATGACCGTGCCGGTGCCGGCATAGTCGCCGGTGAAGGATGGGCTGAGCAGGCGCAGGAACGAATTGTCGGCGGCGCCGAACTCGCTCTGCCCGGTCACCAGGTTGTTGTAGCTGCCGTCTACGGTACGCAGGCCGAACGGCACCTGGCTGTTGGGCAGCAGGTCGATCAGGCTGGCGCCATCGGCATGCGCTTCGGCGATGAAGATCTGCTGAAGGATGAACTCCAGGTCCGACTTGCTGAAATCTGCCATTTCAATTGCCCTCGATCTGTCGGGAGATGACTCAGGGGCAACAGGGTCCTTCCCGCGCCCAGTCAGTGTGACGTGCGCAGTTTCTGATTCTGGGTTCTGGGGCAGTTGGGCACTACGGTGCTGCGTTATCGCCACTGGCCTCATCGCCGGCAAGCCGGCTCCCACAGGAACGGCGGGAACCTTGTAAATGGTGCGATACAGGTTGGCACCGCACACACATCGACCCCAGCTCGCACAGGGTCCGAATACATCAGACTAAAGTCGCAGAAGAAAACCTTGTCAATATCCCGTCAAAAAATTCGTTCAGCATCGATAATGCGACTCAACTTACTGTTTTTCTGAGACTTATGAAAAGTTCAACGATTTTATAGAGCGAAAAGATATTACCGAGTGTTTCACTGCAACCTACGCTCCAGCATGTGGGAGCAACGCAGCGTTTTGGACCATTCGCCCTCAGAGCGACCCGCCTGCGAGCCGACCAGAAGCCACAACTACCGCTGTACGGGCCGCCGCAAGGGCTTCCCGTTTGTGATAAAGGGAGGCCCCCGATGCACAAGCCACCACGCACTCGTTCCGAGTTGGCCGACGTGCTGTTCCGCCTGCGCCGCAGCTTTTTTGCCCTGGCCGCCTTCAGCGGTGTCATTAACGTCATGATGTTGACGCCAGCTATTTATATGTTGCAGGTGTACGACCGCGCCCTGGTCAGCCGCAACGTCACCACCCTGACCATGCTCACCTTGCTGGTGATCGGCTTGTTCATGCTGATGTCGGCCCTGGAGATGGTCCGCACCCGCGTACTGATCCGGGTCGGCAACTTCCTCGACATGGATCTGAACCGACGCATCTTCAGCGCTGCCTTCGAACGCAACCTGAGCCGCGCCGGCGGTAACCCGGCCCAGGCCCTGCAGGACCTGGCCCAGGTACGGCAATTTCTCACCGGCAACGGCCTGTTCGCCTTCTTCGATGCCCCGTGGACGCCGATCTACCTGCTGGTCTGCTACCTGATCCACCCACTGCTGGGGCTGGTGACGTTGATCGGTTCGCTGATCCTGGTGGGCCTGGCCTACCTCACCGAGAAGGCCACGCAAAAACCCTTGGCCGAAGCCAACCAGGCAGCCCTGTCGTCGGCCAGCTACGCCAACAACAACCTGCGCAATGCCGAAGTGATCGAAGCCATGGGCATGCTGCCGGCGATCGGCAAGCGCTGGTTTCAGGGCCATTTGCGCATCCTGCAGATGCAGACCCTGGCCTCCGACCGCGCGGCGATCATCAGTAGCACCGGGCGCTTCGTGCGCATTACCTTGCAATCGGTGATCCTCGGCGCCGGCGCACTGCTGGCGATCGAAGGCAAGATCACCCCCGGCATGATGATCGCCTGCTCGATCCTCACCGGCCGCGCCCTGGCCCCGGTAGAACAGGTGATCGCCGCGTGGAAGCAACTGCAAGGCAGCCGCTCCGCCTGGGGCCGGCTCAACGATCTGCTGCACGACTACCCGCAGCGGCCACCAAGCATGTCGCTGCAACGGCCAATGGGCATGCTGGCCGTGGAAAACGTGGTTGCCGGTGCTCCCGGCACCAGCAACAGCATCGTGCGCGGGGTCAGCTTCAGCCTGGTCCCGGGTGAAAGCCTGGGCATCATCGGCCCGTCGGCTTCGGGCAAATCCACCCTCGCCCGCCTGCTGGTAGGCGTGTGGCCGACCCAGGCCGGCAAGGTGCGCCTGGACGGCGCCGACATCTTCACCTGGAACAAGGCCGAACTCGGCCCGTGGCTCGGCTATCTGCCGCAGGACGTGGAGTTGTTCGAGGGCACCATCGCCGAAAACATCGCACGCTTTGCCGAAGTGGACAGCGAAGCGGTGATCCGCGCTGCCCGCAGCAGCGGTGTGCACGACATGATCCTGCGCTTCCCGCAGGGCTACGACACCCGTCTGGCAGCCGACGGCAGCCCGCTCTCCGGTGGCCAGAAGCAACGCATCGCACTGGCCCGCGCGCTGTATGGCGAGCCGAACCTGGTGGTGCTGGACGAGCCCAACGCCAACCTCGATGACGTTGGCGAAAAGGCGTTGGTCGATGCGTTGGCCGAACTCAAGGCGCGCGGGGCCACGGTAATCCTGATTTCCCACCGGCCCAATGTGCTGTGCGCGGTCGACAAGGTGCTGATGCTGCGTGACGGTGCCGTGCACATGCTCGGCAGCCGTGACGAAGTGTTCGCGGCGCTGCGCAAGGCCAGCGTGATCCCGACGGCGACCGCTGCGCCGCTGGCGTCGGTAAAAGTACGGGAGTGACCGATCATGCAGATGACCCAACACACCGAGTTGATTCCCGCCGAGGCTCGCAACGAGATCGACCTGGACATTCATCGGCCGGCACGCTGGGGCGTGTGGCTGGTCGTCGCCGGCTTTGGCGGTTTCCTGCTGTGGTCGGGCCTGGCGCCGCTGGATGCCGGTGTGGTCGCCACCGGTACCGTCAAGGTCAGCAGCAACCGCAAGGCCGTGCAGCACCTGACCGGCGGCACGGTCGAGGCGATCCTGGTGCGTGAAGGCGATGTTGTGAAGAAAGGCCAGGAGGTGGTACGCCTGGACGCCCTGCGCGCGGTGGCCGAACAGGGTGCGGTCAGTGCCCAGTACATCGTCAGCAAGACCGTGGAGAACCGCCTGGAAGCCGAGCGCGATGGCCGCGACCAGGTCACCTTCGACCCTGCCCTGCTCAAGCACTACGGCGGCGACCCGCGCCTGCTGGCAGCCATGGACCTGCAACAGCGCCTGCTGGACACCCGCCGCGCGGGCCTGGCTGGCGAACTGAGCATCCTCGAGGAAAACCTGGCTGCCACGGCGGTGCAGCTCAAGGGCCTGCAGCAGGTGTACGGCGCCCGCGCCTCGCAGATCGGCTTCCTCAACCAGGAACTGCAAGGCACACGCGTGCTCGCCGCCGAAGGCTATGTACCACGCAACCGCCTGCTGGAGCTGGAGCGCAACAATGCCGACCTGTCCGCCGGCCAGGCCGAAAACCTCAACAACATTGCCCGGGCGCGCAGCCAGGCCACCGAGATCAAGCTGCGCATCCTGCAACGCCAGCACGACTACCTCAAGGAAGTGGAATCGCAGCTGACCGATACCGCCAAGGAGAACACCACCCTGGCCGATCGCCTGCGCGCGCTGGACTACGAAGTGACCCATACGGTGATCCGCTCGCCGATCGACGGCATGGTCCAGGCCCTGAGCATCGCCACGGTCGGCGGCATCATCCAGCCAGGGGCCAAGATCATGGAGGTGGTACCGCTGGACCAGCCGTTGCAGGTGGACGCGATGATCCCGGTGCAGGCCATCGACAAGATGGTGCCGGGCTTGAACGTGGACCTGGCCTTCCCGGCCTTCAACCATGCGAAGACGCCGAATATCCCGGGGCGGGTCAAGACCATCTCCGCCGACCGCCTGATGGACGAAGAAAGCAAGCAGCCGTACTACCTGGCCCAGGTGGAAGTGACGCAGGACGGCATGGCCCTGCTGGGCAGCAACCATATCCGCCCCGGGATGCCGGCCACCGTCACCATCAAGACCGGCGAGCGCAACCTGCTCAGCTACCTGCTCAAGCCGATGCTCGAACGCGTGGACGCCTCGTTCAAGGAGCAATGACATGAATCGCCCGTGCCTGATGTTGTGCCTGTTGGGGTTGTCCGTACAGGCCAGTGCCATGGACCTGAAGCAAGCCTGGGACCTGCTGCAGTACCAGGGCCCGATCTACCGCGCCGCGGTGCACGAGAAAGAAGCCGGCAGCGAGAACCGCGCCATCGGCCAGGCCGGCCTGCTGCCGCAGATCAACGCTGTGGGTTACTTCAACAAGGTCAATGGCAGCCAGCGTCAGAGTGGCCGGGACAACGACCTGGACTATGACTCCAAGGGTGCCAACGTGCGGTTGCGCCAACCGCTGTTCAACAAGCAGAAGATGGCCGAATACCATCAGGGCCAGCAACGTGCCGACTACAGCGTGGCGGTGTTCGATGCCAAGACCCAGGACGCTGCGGTGCGCCTGGCCGATGCCTACTTCGACGTGCTGCTGGCCAGCGAAACCATCACCCTGGCCAAGGCCAAGCTGAATGCTTTCGAAGAGCAGCTGGCGTCGGCAAAGCGGCGCATGGAGCTGGGCGCCGGCACCATCACCGACATCGACGAGTCGATAGCCCGTCGCGACCTGGCCGAGGCCGACCTGATCGAGGCCCAGGACAACCTGGTCAACGCCCGCCGCAAGCTGGAGGAATACATTGGTGAAACGCCGGAGTCGCTGACCACCTTGCAGCCGGGCTTCAACACACCGCCGCTGATGCCGGGCAACCTGCAGGACTGGCTGGTCAAGGCCCAGGCCGACAGCCCGTTGATCCATGCGCGCCGGCACAACTACGAGCTGGCCGAAGAAGAAGTGAAACGCGCCCGCGCCGGGCACTGGCCGACCCTGGATTTCGTGGCGGGCTATACCGCCGGCAGCAGCCAGTCGATCTCCGAACTGAACCAGCGCAACCACTACAGCTCGATCGGGCTGGAGCTGAACATTCCACTATACAGCGGCGGCAGCACCAGCGCCCTCACCCGCCAGGCCAGTGCCAACAGTTCCAAGGCACTGGATGAACTGGATGCCACGCGCCAGGAAGTGATCTCCGACACCACCCGCGAGTACCGCGGCGTACAGAGTGGCGCCTTGCGCATCCAGGCGCTGGAAAAGGCCGTGGCATCCAACGAACGCTCGCTGCTTTCGGCCCGCAAGGGCTTCAGGGAGGGCGGCACCAGCACCAACTCGGATGTGCTCAATGCCGAGGAATTGCTTTTTGACGCCCGGCATGACCTGTTCGAGGCGAAGCTGAACTACCTGATGTCGCGGCTGCGCCTGGCATCGTCGGTGGGCAGCCTGGGAGATGACGATATCCAGCAGATCAACGATTACCTCGGGCCGGAACTGATAGTAAGCAACTGACTATCGGCGGCCCGCTCCCACAGCGGCGCCTACCGCATTTTGTTCCATTTCAGGCTATGATCGGTGACCCCGCCGCGGACGCCATGCCCCATGCCCGTAGACCTGCAATCGTTATACCCCAGGCTGATCCACCTGATGCTGGACACGGTGTTCGTGGTCGACAGGGACAACCAGATCGTTTTCGTCAGCGATGCCTGCGAGGCGCTGCTGGGCTACCAGGCCTGCGAGCTGATCGGCACCCCGATCACCGACTACATGCACCCTGACGACCTGGCGATTACCCGCGCGTCGATCGTACGGGTGATGAACGGCCAACCCCATTACGACTTCCGTAACCGCTACATCCGCAAGGATGGCAGTATCGTGCATATCCTGTGGTCGGCCTCCTGGTCCGATGAGGCCAATGCCCGCATTGGTGTAGCGCGGGATATCACCGCCCAACACCAGGCCGAGGAAGAATTGCGTTTCCTGGCCCACCATGACCCGCTGACTCGCCTGGCCAACCGGGCCATGTTCAATGAGCGGCTGGGCACCGCACTTGTCGCGGCCCGGCACCACAACCATCCGCTGGCGTTGCTGTTCATCGATATCAACGACTTCAAGGATATCAACGACAACCACGGCCACAGCGTGGGCGACCGGGTGCTGTGCACCCTGGCGCGGCGCCTGGAAGGCTGCGTTGGGGCGACCGATACAGTGGCGCGGATGGGCGGTGACGAGTTCACCGTGCTGTTGACCGACTACGCCTCACCAGAGGCCATTGTCGAGCAGGTGGCACGTATCCTGGCAGCCATGGCCGAGCCACTCGGCGCCGAGTTTGCAGGCATCGGAGCGCCGTCCTGCAGCATTGGCGTGGCCCGTTTCCCCGAAGACGGCAATGATGCCGACATGCTGCTGCGCCATGCTGATGGCGATATGTACCGGATCAAGCGACAGCGCGCTGCGGCCAGCTGAATACCAAAGGGAAGAAAATGACGGAACACCTGCAAGGCGCCGCCGAGCAAACGCGTGGTCACATCAGCCGGATCGAGGCCTTGCTGTTCTGGCTGAAGCTGGGTTTCATCAGCTTCGGCGGCCCGGCGGGGCAGATAGCGATCATGCATCAGGAACTGGTGGAGCGGCGCCGCTGGATCAGCGAGCGGCGCTTTCTGCATGCCCTCAACTACTGCATGCTGCTGCCTGGCCCCGAGGCCCAGCAACTGGCCACCTACATTGGCTGGCTGATGCACCGCACCTGGGGCGGGGTGATTGCCGGCACCCTGTTCGTACTGCCGTCGCTGTTCATCCTGATCGGCCTGTCGTGGGTCTATCTGGCCTGGGGCGAAGTGCCGGTGGTGGCTGGTATTTTCTACGGGATCAAGCCGGCCGTGACCGCCATCGTCGTGCATGCCGCACATCGGATTGGCACGCGCGCCCTGAAAAACGGCTGGTTGTGGGCCATTGCCGCGGCCTCGTTCGTGGCCATTTTCGCGCTCGACGTTCCCTTCCCGCTGATCGTGCTGGCGGCCGCGCTGCTGGGCCATATCGGCGGGCGGCTGCTACCGGGGCAGTTCGCGCCTGGTGGTGGCCACGGCGCAGCCAGGGCCAGCCATGGCCCGGCCGTGATCGACGACGACACACCGGCGCCAGAGCACGCCCGCTTCAGCTGGGGGCGGCTGCTGGGCCTGCTGCTGGTGGGTGCCGCGCTGTGGCTGCTGCCCATGGGTGTACTGATGGCTACCTTTGGCTGGCAAGGCACCTTGACGCAAATGGGCTGGTTCTTCACCAAGGCGGCATTGCTGACCTTCGGCGGCGCCTACGCGGTGCTGCCCTACGTCTACCAGGGGGCCGTCGGCCATTACGGCTGGCTGTCGCCGACGCAGATGATCGATGGCCTGGCGTTGGGGGAAACCACCCCCGGGCCGCTGATCATGGTGGTGGCCTTCGTCGGCTTCGTCGGTGGCTACCTGCACCCCATGTTCGGCACCGACCAGGCGTTCATGGCCGGCGCGGTAGCGGCGAGCCTGGTGACCTGGTTCACCTTCCTGCCCTCGTTCCTGTTCATCCTGGCCGGTGGCCCGCTGGTGGAATCGACCCACAACGAACTCAAATTCACCGCCCCGCTGACCGGGATAACCGCGGCGGTAGTGGGCGTGATCCTCAACCTCGCGCTGTTCTTCGGCTACCACGTATTGTGGCCGGCCGGTTTCGACGGGCGGTTCGACTGGCCTTCGGCGCTGATTGCGCTGGCGGCGGCGGTGGCGCTGTTCCGTTACAAGCGTGGGGTGATCCAGGTGTTGATAGCCTGTGCCCTGGCGGGGCTTGCCACCCATCTGTCGAGCCCACTGTAGGAGCAGCCTGGTGCTGCGAAGATGCCCGCATGGCTGGCGGAAATCTGTCTGCCATACTGACCTCTTCGCAGCACAAGGCTGCTCCTACAGAGGGTAGTGATAGGTCGCAGGGCCTATCTCCAATCCAACGGAGATGAACATGCGCAACCCTGAAGACGCCTTGCTCGACAGCTGGCAGCACAACGCCCAGGCCTGGATCGATGCGGTGCGCAGCGGCAGTATCGAGAGCCGTCGCCAGGTTACCGACCAGGCCATCCTGCTGGCGATCCTGGGCCGCCAGCCCGAACGGGTGCTCGACCTGGGCTGTGGTGAAGGTTGGCTGCTGCGCGCGCTGGGCGACCGGGGTGTCGAGGCGGTAGGTGTGGACGGTGACCGGGCGCTGGTGGATGCCGCGCGTGCTGCGGGTTCCGCCGAGGTGCACCTGGCCAGCTATGCACAGCTGGCCGCTGCGCAGGCCTATATTGGCAAGGACTATGACCTGATCTGTGCCAACTTCGCCCTGTTGCAGCAGGACATCATCCCGCTGCTGGCAGCGATGAATGCCTTGCTGGCGCCTGGCGGTGCACTGGTGATCCAGACCCTGCACCCGTGGAGCGTGGCGGATGGCGATTACCAGGATGGCTGGCGGGAAGAGTCGTTTGCCGGGTTCGGCGGGGATTGGCAGGTGATGCCGTGGTACTTCCGCACCCTGGCCAGCTGGTTGAACGCGCTGGACATGGCGGGGTTGCGGCTGGTCAGCCTGCAGGAGCCACAGCACCCCCAGAGTGCGCTGCCACAGTCGCTGCTGTTGGTGGCCGAACGCTCTTGAAGCATACGCGGTCGGTGTAGGAGCGGCCTTGTGTCGCGATGGGCCGCAAAGCGACCCCAGGATTCATGCGGTGCTGCTGAAATCCTGGGGCCGCTTTGCGGCCCATCGCGACACAAGGCCGCTCCTACAGGGACCGCGCCGGGCTCAGAGGACTGGCTTGCGCGCCGCCCCGCTGCGGGCCTTGGCCATGGCCGCCAGGCGCACCGCAACGTTGGCCGCACCGTAACCGGCATACCCCCCCTTGCGCTGGATGATCTCGAAGAAGAAACGCTCTTCGAACGGCTCGGTATACACGTGGAACAGCTCGCCACCCTGGGCATCGCGGTCGTACAGCACGTTGTAGTAGGCCAGTTCGCTGAGGAACTCGTCGTCGAAATCGAAACGCGCCGCCAGGTCGTCGTAGTAGTTCAGCGGGATCTCCAGCAACGGTACCCCGGCCAGTTTGGCCCGCGCCACTTCGCGGAAGATGTCGTCGCAATCGAAAGCGATGTGGTGCACGCCCGAACCACGATAGCTGGACAGCGCATGGGCGATGGCGGTGTTGCGGTTTTCCGAGATGTTCAGCGGCAGGCGAAGGGTGCCGCATTGGCTACGCAGCGCGCGGCTCTTGACCAGGCCGTACGGGTCCGGCAGCACCACTTCGTCATCGGCTTCGAAATCGAACAGGCTCTTGTAGAACAGCACCCAGCTGTCCAGCGACTCGGCCGGCAGGGCCAGGGCCATGTGGTCGATACGGCGCAGGCCGCCGGTGGCGGTGGCGTTCTTGTCCAGGCTGAAATCGGTGTCGTACAGGGTCTGGCCGGCAGTGCCCTGCTCCACCAGGTACAGCAGGCTGCCATCTGGCGCACGTACCGCCGGCACTTCGCACTCGTTGGGCCCGACCAGGCCACGGAATGGCTGGCCACGGAAGGCGGTGGCGCGCTTCAGGGCGGCTTGCTGGTCCTTGACCCGCAGCGCGGTGGCACACAGCGACGGCCCGTGGGCCTCGAAGAAGTTGTGGCCGAAGGAATAGGGTTCAGCGTTCAGCACAATGTTGATATCGCCCTGGCGCAGCAACTGCACCTCTTTGCTGCGGTGCTTGCCGGCATCGGCAAAGCCCAGGCGCTTCAGCCAGCTGCCCAGGCGCGCGCCGACGGCTTCGTCGACTGCAAACTCGAGGAACTCCACGCCGTCATAGGCACTGGCCGCCGGTGGGGTGAACAGCACACCGGGCTCGATCGAGGTACCTTCCTGCTCCAGGCGCAGGCGGGTGTGCTCTTCGAGATACAGCAGCGAACGCAGGCCGTCGGCGGCATTCTGCCGGGGCGGTGCGGCGCGGAAGCCGTCGTTGAAGATTTCCAGCGACAGCGGCCCACGGTAGCCGGTGGCAAGGATCGGCGCCAGGAAACCGGCCATGTCCATCTCGCCCTGCCCCGGGAAGCAGCGGAAGTGGCGGCTCCACTCCAGCACATCCATGGCCAGGATCGGCGCGTCAGCCATTTGCACGAAGAAGATCTTGTCGCCGGGGATATCGCGGATCGCGCTCGGGTCGCCCTTGAGCGACAAGGTGTGGAAGCTGTCGAGGATCACCCCGAGGGCCGGGTGGTCGGCCTGGCGCACCAGGTTCCAGACTTGCTGGTAGGTGTTGACGTGGCGGCCCCAGGCCAGGGCTTCGTAGCCAATGCGCAGGCCGCGTTTGCCGGCGTGCTCGGCCAGCAGGCGCAGGTCGTCGACCAGCAATTGCTCTTCACCCAGGGCATCGGCCTGGACGTTGCTGCATACCAGCACCAGGTCGGTGCCCAGTTCCTGCATCAGGTCGAACTTGCGCTCGGCGCGGTCGAGGTTCTTCTGCAGGCGGTCGCGGCGGCAACCCTCGAAATCGCGGAACGGCTGGAACAGGGTGATGGCAATACCCAGGTCGGCGCACATCTGCCGTACCTGGCGCGGGCTGCCGGCGTAATAGAGCAGGTCGTTTTCGAAGATCTCGACGCCGTCAAAACCGGCGGCGGCGATGGCTTCGAGCTTTTCCGGCAGGGTGCCGCTCAAGGACACGGTAGCGATCGAACGCTGCATGGCGGGAGTTCCTTGTTGTTGGAGGTTGAGGCCAGGGCTGCCTGTACCGGCCCTATCGCCGGCAAGCCAGCTCCCACAGGATTGGCGCATACCTTGTGGGAGCTGGCTTGCCGGCGATAGGGCCAGACCTGGAAAATCCGGACCACAGTTCCTGGCACGATCGATTATTCGCAGGTAAAGTCGTCGCTTCAATCTCTTTGTACGGAATGGTTAGTTTTGCGTTCGATTATCGAACAAAACCGATTTTAGCGAATTGCCAGCCCACTGGCCCGTGGTCAACATGAACCACAGACGCAGGCACACCGACCCTCGCCTCCTGCCTTGGCGAATCTCCGGCGGAACCTGTGCAAACAACAATAACAACGGAGACAACGATGGCTCACTCCAGCTCTCAAGCCAAGAAAGCGACTGCCAGTGGATGGATAGGCTCGGCACTCGAGTACTACGACTTCTTCATCTACGCCCAGGCTGCTGCGCTGATTTTCCCGCAGATCTTCTTCCCCAACACCGACCCGAAAATGGCCATCATTGCCTCGCTGGCCACCTACGGCGTGGGTTACCTGGCGCGCCCGGTCGGCGCCTTCGTGCTGGGCCACTGGGGTGACACCCGCGGCCGCAAGAACGTACTGCTGCTGTGCATGTTCCTGATGGGCCTGTCGACCATGGCCGTTGGCCTGCTGCCCACCTACCACGACATCGGCCTGCTCGCCCCGGCGTTGCTGGTGGTGCTGCGCCTGGTCCAGGGCTTTGCCGTGGCCGGGGAAATCTCCGGAGCCAGTTCCATGATCATGGAGCACGCACCGTTCGGTCGACGGGGCTACTACGCCAGTTTCACCTTGCAAGGCGTGCAGGCTGGCCAGGTGCTGGCGGCGGCAGTGTTCCTGCCACTGGCCTACTTCATGCCTAGCGAAGCCTTCAACGACTGGGGCTGGCGCATTCCGTTCCTGCTGAGCGCCTTCGTGCTGATCGCCGGCTTCATCATCCGTAAGGAAGTGCACGAAACCCCGGCGTTCGTGAAGGAAGAGAAGCAGGACAAGGTCGCCAAGTCGCCGATCAGCGAGGCCTTCCGCCACAGCTGGAAGCACATGGTGCTGGTGATGTTCATGGCCTTGATGAACGTGATCCCGGTGGTCGCCACCATCTTCGGTGCGGCCTACGCGGTGCAGCCGGCCTATGGCATCGGCTTCGACAAGAGCGTGTACCTGTGGATTCCGGTAGTCGGCAACATCGTTGCGGTGCTGGTGATTCCGTTTGTCGGCAACCTGTCCGACAAGATTGGCCGTCGCCCGACCATGATCGCCGGTTGCCTGGGCTCTGGCCTGCTGGCCTTCGTCTACCTGTATGCGATCAGCATCCAGAACGTACCGCTGGCGTTCGCCTCGTCGATCGTGATGTGGGGCATGGTGTACCAGGGTTACAACGCGGTGTTCCCAAGCTTCTACCCAGAGCTGTTCCACACTCGCTACCGCGTTTCGGCCATGGCCATCGCGCAGAACATCGGCACCATGCTGACCGCCATGCTGCCGGCGCTGTTCGCCTTGGTAGCCCCGCCCGGTTCGGACAACATCCCATTGGTGGTTGGTAGCCTGGCGTTCTTCATCACCTGCGTGTGTGCTTTGGCAGCCTACATTGCACCGGAAACCCATCGCCTGGCGATGGAAGACCTGGGTAACCCCGATGCCAAGCCGATGGACAAGACCGCGTATGAAGCTAGCCGTAAAGGTAGCTTTCAGGCGGTGAGCCACTGAGATTGCAGGGGGCTGCTCTGCAGCCCTTTCGCCGGCAAGCCAGCTCCCACCTTGACCGCACAGGCTTCAAGCCTTGTGCGGTTCCTGTGGGTGCCCTTCGCCGGCAAGCCAGCTCCTACCTTGACCGCACAGGCTTCAAGCCTTGTGCGGTTCCTGTGGGAGTCCATTCGCGGGCAAGCCCGCTCCTACCTTGACCGCACAGGCTTCAAGCCTTGTGCGGTTCCTGTGGGAGCTGGCTTGCCGGCGAATGGGCCGCAACGCGGCCCCGGCAGTTTCAGCCCTTGACTACTTCCTGCAGGCGCGCCCAGAGCTGTTCGACATGCTCCCGCTCGGTCGGCAATGCGCCAATCGACACCCGCACCATCCACCGCCCATCCAGCGTCGCCGGCGTCACATAGGCATCCCCAGACGCATTCAGCCGTTCGGCCCAGCCCTTGGTATGCGTATCCAGCGTCTCCCCTTCCAGCCCCGCCGGCCGATGGCGAATACACAACGTCTGCAACTGCACCGGCGCCAGCACCTCCCACTCCGCCGCCGCGCCGATTTGCCCGGCCAGCCACTGGGCATTGTCCAGGTCACGCCGCAGCCGTGCCTGCAACGCCTCGACCCCCTCGCTGCGCAGCATGAACCACAGCTTCAATGCGCGGAACCGGCGGCCCAGCGGGATACCCCAGTCACGCAGGTTCTTCACCTCGCCATCCACCGCCGACTGCAGGTAGCTGGGGTTGGTGCTCATGACCCGGATCAGGTGCTGCGGGTCGCGCACGTAGTAGATCGAGCAATCGAAGGCCACGCCCAGCCACTTGTGCGCGTTGACCACCAGCGAATCGGCCAGCTCGATGCCGTCCCACATCCAGCGGCATTCCGGCAGGATCATCGCCGAGCCGGCCATGGCCGAGTCCACATGCAGCCACAGGCCATGGGCCTGGGCGATCTCGCCGATCGGCCGCAGAGGGTCGAGGGCCGTGGTGGCGGTGGTGCCGGTGGTCGCGACCACCGCGCAAGGCTGGTTGCCAGCGGCCAGGTCCTGCTCGATCGCAGCCTGCAGGGCCTCCGGGCGCAGAGCGTAGCGTTCGTCGGTCGGGATCAGGCGTATGTTGTCGCGGCCAAAACCGGCCAGCAATGCGGCTTTGTCCACCGAGCTGTGGGCATGGGCGCTGACATAGACGATCAGCGGCTTGGCCTGGGCTTGCAGGCCGCCGCGTACCAGTGCGTAGTCGCTGGCGCGTTCCCGTGCGCAGATCAGCGCCACCAGGGTGCTGGTGGATGCGGTGTCCTGGATCACCCCGCTCCATTGGCCAGACAGGCCGAGCAGCTGACGCAGCCAGTCGAGGGTGGTTTCCTCCAGCTCGCTCAGGGCCGGGCTGGACTGCCACGAAAGGCCCAGCACGCCCAGGCCAGTGCTGAGGAAGTCACCGAGGACCGACGACAGGGTGCCATTGGAGGGGAAGTAGCCGTAGAAGTCCGGGTGCTGCCAATGGGACAGGCCGGGCATGACCAACTGGTTGACGTCGTCAAGGATCGCTGCGAAAGGCTCGCCTTGCCGGGGGGCCTGTGCAGGCAACGCAGCCTTGAGATAGCCGGGCTCGACCTGGGCCATGACCGGGCGCTCGCCGACGGATTGGCGGTAGTCGGCGATCAGGTCGATCAGTTGGTGGCCGTACTGGCGGAATTGTTCGGGGGTCACCTGGGGTCTCCTGTGGGGTTTTTCGCTGCCTGTGCCCGCGAAGAGGCCAGCGCAGGCAGCACAATGCCCCCAGTCTAGGCACCTGTCCCGAAGTGAATAACCCCGCTTCGCGCATACCTGCTATGGCAAACCCGCATGCCCACCCTGCACACCGAACTGCGACTGGCGCCACAACTCGAACACCCGGTTGCGCAACCAGCGGTGTTCGGCCGAGGCCTGCAGGCGCTGGTGCCACACCACCCAGTAGCGCTGGCTGTGGTCGATGAAACCCAGCGGCCGCCAGGCCAGGTCATGCAGGCGGCACAGCTGCCGGGCGATGTGCTCGGGCACGGTGGCCAGCGCCTGGCTGTTGGCAATCACCTGCACGGTGGCCGAGAAGAACGGCACTTCCAGGCTGACCTGCCGTTGCAGGCCCTGGGCGCGCAAGTGGCGGTCGATGAAGCTGTCCTTGTCGCCTCCGCCGGAAATACGCACATGCTTGTGCGCCAGGTAGTCGGCCTGGCTGAGCGCACCGTGGGCAGCCAGCGGGTGGTCGTGGCGCATCAGGCACACTGCCCGGTCCTCGCCCAACAGCCGACCGTGCAGGTTGGGTGGCGACTCGTCGAACAACGTGGTGGCAAGGTCGATCTCGCCGCTGGCCAGCAAGGCGTACTGGCCGGCCTGCCAGGTGCGGTACTCCAGCGATACACCCGGCGCCTCGCGCTCCAGCGCCGCCACCAGCAGCGGCAGCATGTGCTCGGCCACATAGTCCGACGCGGCCAGACAGAAGCGCCGCTCGCAACGCGCCGGGTCGAACACCGCGGGCTGGCGCAGGGCGTGCAGCTCCTCGAGAACCTGGCGCAGGGGTTCGACCAGGGCTTCGGCGTGTTCGCTGAGTACGTAACCGCGGCCCTGGCGTACCAACAAGGGGTCGTCGAAGGCTTCGCGCAGGTGGGCCAGCTGGCGGCTAAGTGCGGACTGGCTGACGCCGAGGCGCTCGGCGGCGTGGCTGAGGTTCTTCAGCTGCAGCAGGTGGTCGAGGGTGCGCAGGTGGGCGAGGCTGAGGGAGGCGAAAGCGGGGTTCATACAGGCTCCCTTCTAAAGGATCGACCGGCCCAATCGCCGGCAAGCCAGCTCCCACAGGGTCACCACAACCATCGGGGCTTGTGCTGTACCTGTGGGAGCTGGCTTGCCGGCGATTGGGCCGCAAAGCGGCCCCAGAGAAGCAGATCAGTCAGTCAGGCCAACATAAACGTTCTGCACGTCATCGTTCTCGTCGATCGCCTCGAGGAACGCTTCCACCTCGGCCAGCGCCTCGGCACTCAGGCTGGCCGCGCTCACCGGGTTCTTCGGGGTGTAGCCGATCTTCGCCGAGGTCACGGTGAAGCCGTGCTCCGGCAGGGCCTTCTGCACGGCGTCAAGGTCGGTGGTGTCGGTGATGAACAGGGTCGAACCCTCTTCGTCACCTTCCTCGAAGTCCTGGGCGCCGGCTTCGATGGCCGCCATTTCCGGGTCGGCGTCGCCGTTCGGGGTGGCTTCGATCAGGCCGACATGGTTGAAGTCCCAGGCCACCGAACCGCTGGCACCCAGCTGGCCCTTGCGGAACAGCACGCGGATCTGCGCGACGGTGCGGTTGACGTTGTCGGTCAGGCACTCGACGATCAGCGGCACCTGGTGCGGGGCGAAACCTTCGTAGCTTACCGCCGAGTACTGCACGGCATCGCCGTCCAGGCCCGCGCCCTTGCGGATTGCGCGCTCCAGGGTCTCGCGGGTCATCGAGGCCTTCTTGGCCTGCTCGATGGCCAGGCGCAGGCGTGGGTTCATGTCCGGGTCGGCGCCGGACTTGGCGGCGATCTGGATCTCTTTGGACAGCTTGCCCATGATCTTGCCTTTGGCGTTGGCCGCGGCTTCTTTATGTTTGGCTTTCCACTGTGCGCCCATGTCGACTCTCTTGTTTCAGCGGCCGGTTCAGGAAGCGACCGGCCAAAAGTGGGTGCAGTTTATACGCCCTCTGGCCTGTGTTCGACAAGAAATCGCTGGGGCCGCTTCGCGACCCTATCGCGACACAAGGCCGCTCCTACAGAAGAAGCGCGCCAATCTGGGCTTGCGCGTCCCCCTGTAGGAGCGGCCTTGTGTCGCGACAGGGGTGCGAAGCGCCCCCAAAATATCAGCCTTTATCGGCCTTGCCCGCCGCCGCGGCAAACCGCGCCAGACGCACATCCAGCCTGCGCGGCCGCAGCCCACGGTCCTCGGCCCGCTCCTTGCGGCGGATGGCATTGCGCACCATCAGCGAACCCAGGTAGCGGATCGGCTCGGGCGGGAACAGCCCCAGCGGCCCCTTGATCAGCGGCGAACGGGTCCATGGGTTGTCCAGCCCCAGTGCCAGCGACGACAGAATCTGCCCGCCCATGTGGCACGGCCCGACGCCGCTGCCGGAGTAACCAAAGCCGTAGAACACGTTGCCCTGCCCGTCCAGCCGGCCAAAGAACGGCAAACCGGTCACCGAGCGGTCGGACGGCCCGTTCCAGCTGGCCGCCAGCGGCACCTCGGCCAGCGCCGGGAAAAACCCGCCCAGGCTTTCACGCAGCAGCGGCCGGTACGGCGACGGCTGGTCGAACACCGGCAGCATGCGCCCGCCATAGGCGAAGGTATTGCCGCCCTTGCCGAGCATCAGCCGACCATCGGAGGTGTTGTGGTAGTAATGCACGAAAATCCGCGAATCGAGCACGCTGATGCCACTGTCCAGGCCGACCTGGTGCAGCAGCTCGGGGCAAGGTTCGGTGATCACCATGTCGCTGGAAACAATCGCCACGCTGCGTTCGAACTGCGGGAAAGCCCGCGCCATCCAGGCATTCAGGCCCAATACCACGCGGTCGGCGCGCACCGTGCCATGGGCCGTGCGCACCTGCACCGGGGCGCCGTGCTCCAGGCCGGTCATGGCGGTGCCCTCATGGATGCGCACGCCGCGCTGCAAGGCCACCCGGCGCAGGCCGCGCACCAGCTTGCCCGGCTGCACCGTGGCCGCGGCCGGCGAGAACCAGCCTTCCAGGTGCCGCGCCGAACCCGCCAGACGCTGCACCTGCGGCAGCGGCAGGCGGCGAAACGAGTTGATCCCCTTTTGCTCCAGCGCAGCGATCACCGCGTCGGTGGCGCCGACCTGCGCGGCGTTGGTGGCGGTGTACAGCGTGCCGTCCAGGCGGTAGTCGCAGTCGATGCCATTGGCCGCGCAGAACGCACCGATTTCACCGATGCTACGCTCGGACTCACGCACCAGGCGCACCGCCTCGGCCACCCCGAACAACCGCTCGAGGGTGAAGTACTTGGCCGACCAGGACAACGCACAGCCACCATTGCGGCCACTGGCACCGGCACCGCAGATATCGGCCTCGATCAGCACGATATCCAGGGCCGGCACCGCTTCCTTGAGCATCAGTGCGGTCCACAGGCCGGTATAGCCGCCGCCGACGATGCATACATCGCAACGGGCATCGCCTTGCAGCGGCGGGCACACCGCCTCTTGCGCCGAATCCAGGGCCTGTTGCAGCCAGAAGGGTCTCATTCGCTCGCTTTCCTTTCAGGTACGCAATGGCTTGATTGCCATGCTGGTATTCGGTGCCACGTCGGTGCTTTGCGCAGCGCTGGCCGGGCGGCTGTTCCAGTGCGGCAGCAGCACCAGCGCCGAGAACAGCGCGCAGCCGGCAAACACGATGAACACCGTGACGCCATCGAAGTATCCCGGCAGCAGCCCGCCCAGCACCGCCCCCACCGAGCCGCAGCCGTTGACGAAGCCTGCTGCGGTGGCACCGGCCTTGGCGGTGCCGAAGTCGATGGCCGCAGCACCGCTGATCATCGAGTCTGGCCCGTACAGGGTCAGGCCCATGACGAACAGCAGGGCCACCACCAGGATCACGCTGCCGGTGTGCATGGCCGCCATGAATGCCGCCAGCGCCACGGTCAGCAGCACCAGGCTGATGACACAGGCCGGCATGCGCCGGGCGCCGAACAGCTTGTCGGAGGCAAGGCCGATGATGATCGGGCCGAGCAGCCCGGCCAGTTCGAAGGCTGTCGGGATGATCGCTGCCCCCACCTTGCCCACCGAGGGCATCTGCTCGAAGACGATCACCGGCCCCCACAGCAGGATGGCGTAGCGCGCCGGTTTCAACAGGAAGTACGCCAGCCCCAGGGTCAGCACCGTGCGGTTGCGCATGATCTCCTTCAGGGGCGCCCACACACTGCACAGGTTGCCGGCCGGGGCCATGCTCTGCGGCTCGGGCTCCACCGCCGGCAGGCCGACGTCTTCAGGCTTGTTGCGCTGCAGGAAGAAGAACAGCACGGCCACCAGTGCCACCACCGCGGCACTGGAGAAGAATGCCGCGTGCCAGGTACCGACCAGGGTGTAGGCCCACCAGCCGGCGAACGGCGAGGCCACCAGGCCGCCGAAGGCATAGCAGGAACTCCACAGGCCCAGCACCCGCCCACGCTGCGACGCCGGGAAGAAGCTGCCGATGTTCTTGCACAACCCGGCCCAGCCGGTGGATTGCGCCAGGCCCTGCACCAGCATGCAGGTGGCGAAGATCGGGAATGTGGCGTAACTGCCCATTACCACCGCCGCAACAGCAGAAATCAGCAGGCCGCCGAGCACCACCACGCGTGGGCCAAAGCGGTCGGCAAGCATGCCCCAGGTGAACTGGCCCACGGCGTAGGCGGCCAGGTAGATGGCGTCGAGGTTGGCCATGGCGGCCTTGTCGAGCATGAAGTCGGGGTCTTCACCGATGCCCAGCTTGGCCACCGAGAAGGCCTTGCGGGTGAAGTAGAAGGCGGCGTAGGCCAGCCAGGTAATGGCGAAAATCTGGATACGCCAGCGTTTGAACGCGGCTAGGGATTGGTTCATGTAAGTCTGACCTCTTGCTTGAGTGTGCCGGCAGAATGTGAAGAAACGCCTGTCTTGTTCTTGTGTTACGCACAGCGATGACGAGGCTGTCATCGGGTCAGATGGCGCCGTTTGGGTGCCATGGCCCTGGCGGCACTTGTGGTGCCAGCGTCGGGCTGACATGCATGGAAACAGTTGCGCTAAGATAAATAAAATCGATTTATCGTATTTCACACATAAGCCCAGCTTGTTACTGAGGTCGTCATGTCGGTTTCCCACGCACAACTCAAGGCCTTCCACGCCGTCGCGGTGCACGGCAGCTTTACCCGCGCCGCCGAAAAGCTGTTTCTTACCCAGCCCGCGGTGTCGGACCAGGTGCGCAAACTGGAGGAGCGCTTCGGCGTCTTGCTGTTCCACCGCAACAAGCGTTCGGTGCAGCTCACCGACCTCGGCGAACGCCTGCTGGGCATCAGCCAGCGCCTGTTCGCCTGCGAGGCCGAGGCCCATGAACTGCTGCAGGATTCGCGTGCGCTGCACACCGGCAGCCTGGTGCTGGCGGTGGACGCGCCGGTGCACGTGCTGCCGCAGATCGCCCGCTTCTGCCAGCGCTACCCGGGCATCCAGGTCAAGATCGAGACCGGCAACACCGACGAGTCGCTGGCCCGGCTGTTTAGCTACCAAGCCGACCTGGCCCTGCTGGGGCGGGACGTCGACGATGAGCGGCTGCACTGCCTGCCGCTGCGCCGCGACCCGATGGTGGCGTTTGTCTCGCACCAGCACTCCTGGGCCAGCCGCGGCGCGATCAGCCTGGCGGACCTGGACGATACACCGCTGGTACTGCGCGAGCCCGGGTCGGTGACGCGGCAGACGCTGGAAGAAGAAATGCAACGGGCCGGGCTGCGGATTCGCCCGGCGATCCAGGTGGAAGGCCGGGAAGCGGCGCGGGAAGCGGTGGTGGTGGGGATTGGTGTGGGGGTGGTGTCGGCGGCTGAGTTTGGTGCGGATGCGCGGGTGTGCGCGTTGCCGATCGTCGATTGCCAGCGGCACCTGACCGAGACACTGGTGTGCCTGAGCGAGCAGCGCACGCGGCGGGTGGTGGCGACCTTCCTGCAGATGGTGGAGGAAGGGTTGTAAGCCTGTGCCGGCCTCTTCGCGGGCTCGCCCGCTCCCACAGGCACTGCACAGAATTCAAAACCTGTGGTGATCCTGTGGGAGCGGGCAAGCCCGCGAAAAGGCCAGCACAGGCAACCCAACTATGCTGGGATAACCTCAACCCTCGGCACACAACCCATGCTCTACCGCCTTGCCGCCGACACCCTGGTCCTGCTGCACCTGCTCTTCATCCTGCTGGTGCTGTTCGGCGGCCTGCTGGTACTGCGTTGGCGCCCTGCCCTGCTGCTGCACCTGCCGGTGCTGGCCTGGGGCCTGGCGGTGGAGTGCCTGCACCTGGGCTGCCCGCTGACCACCTGGGAAAACCGCATGCGCAACGCGGCTGGTGACGCGGGCTACCAGGGCGGCTTCGTCGAGCACTATATCTGGCCGTTGATCTACCCCGCCGGGCTGACTCCACACATCCAGCTGCTGCTGGGCACTTTCGTGCTGCTGCTCAACCTCGGCGTCTACGGTTACGTGGCCTGGCGCTGGCGCCGCCCTAGCGGGTAGCGATCACGAACAGCCGCGGGAACGGCAACAGCACCTTGCCATCGGTGGCCGGCGGGTAGTCGCGTTGCATCGCCTGCAGGTACATCTGCAGGAAATCCGTCTGCTCCTGGGGATCCAACCGCGCCAGGTACGGTCGCAAGGCCGAACCCTTGAACCATTCCACCACGGCTTCTGCGCCACCGGCCAACGGGTGGTGGTAAGTGGTGCGCCACACATCCACCCGTGCACACAGCGGGCTGAGCAGGTCGTAGTAGAACGCCGCGCTGTGCCGTGGCGGCAGCTGGAAATCAGCGAACTTCGCCGCCCAAGGTCCCTGGCTGGCGATTTCGCGCAGTTGCCGGTGGGCCGGCTCATCGAGGTTGTCCGGGGTCTGCACGGCCAGGCTGGCACCTTCGCTCAGCTGGCGCACCAGGTGCGGGTACAGCGAGGCGTGGTCGGGTACCCATTGCAGCGAGGCATTGGCCAGGATCAGGTCCTGCGGCTCGGGGGCGGACCAGCCGGCAATGTCAGCGATGACTGTGCGCACGCGGGGGATGCACAGCCGTTTGCGCTCGCGGGCCTTGTCGATCATGTCCGGGTCGCTGTCCAGGGCCGTCACCTGGGCATCCGGGTAACGTTGCAGCAGCACCTCGGTGGAATTGCCAGGGCCACAGCCCAGGTCGGTGGCGTGGCGTACAGGGCGTGCCGGTACAGCGGCCAGCAGGTCACGCACCGCGCGGGTACGCTCGTCTTCGAATTGCGAATACTGGGTGGCGGACCAGGCCATGTGAAGCTCCTTTGGGCGGGCAATGTGTTCAGCATATGCCATGTAACAGGCGGCCATATACCCCTGGCCCAATAACGCAAAACGGCCGGGTCCCCCAGGGAGCCGGCCGTTTCGAGAAGCGAGTGACGCTTAGTGCTGCTTGCCAGTACGGATCTGGTGCACTACACCCATCGCCACCACGATTGCCGCGGCGATACCGGTGGAAATCACCAGGATCTGGTAGTCAGGCATGAAGGCCATGGTTACCAGGGCGGCCACGATGAACGCGATCACCAGGTAGGTCAGCCATGGGAACAGCCACATCTTCAGGCGTACTTCCTTGCCTTCGGCAACCAGCTTGCGGCGCATGCGCAGCTGCGAGAAAGCAATCACCAGGTACACCAGCAGGGCAATCATGCCGGTGGTGTTCATCAGGGTTTCCAGCACGTCTTTCGGGCGCAGGGTCTCGCTGAAGTTGATCAGCGCACACACCACGGCCACGGCGCACGAACCCATGATCGCGTACACCGGTACACCGGTGCCGGCGCGGGTGATCTTGAAGAACGACGGCGCGTCGCCACGCTGGGCCAGGGAGAACAGCATGCGCGAAGCGGTGTAGTGGCCCGAGATCAGGCAGCTGCTCACCGAGGTCAGCACCACGAAGTTCATCAGCAGCTCGGCATATGGCACGCCCAGCAGCTCCAGGGTGCGGCGGTAGGCGCCATAGCCGGAAACGCCCAGGTGCGGGTCGTTCCACGGTACCAGGCAGACGATCAGGAAGATCGAACCCACGTAGAACAGGCACACACGCCAGACCACCGAGTTGGTCGCCTTGACGATCTGCGCGGCCGGGTCCTTGGCTTCGGAAGCGGCGATGGTGACGATTTCCGCGCCGAGGAAGGCGAACATCACCCCGAGCAAGGCACCGATCACTGTGGTGATGCCGTTGGGCATGAAGCCTTCGGCGGTGAGGTGGCTGATGCCACGTACTTCACCGAACTGCCAGATGTTCAGCACGGCAGCGGTACACACGATCAGGAAGCAGACGATCGCGATCACCTTGATCAAGGCGAACCAGAACTCGAACTCACCGTAGTGCTTGACGTTGAAGAAGTTGACGGTGATCAGCAACAGGGTCGTGGCCAGCACGAACACGTTGACGCTGACGTCGGGGAAGAAACCATGCAGGATCTTGCCCGCCACATAAGCTTCCCAGGCCATGAGGATGACCCAGTACCACCAGTACAGCCAGCCGATGGTGAAACCGGCCCAACGGCCGATGGCGCGATCGGCGTAGGTGGAGAACGAACCGGTGTCTGGCGAGGAAGTCGCCATTTCACCCAGCATGCGCATGATCAGTACCACCAGGATGCCGCCTGCCAGGTAGGCCAGCACAGCAGCTGGGCCGGCGCTGTGAATCACGCTGCCGGAACCGACGAACAAGGCGCCGCCGATAACCCCGGCGATCGACATCATCGTCAGGTGGCGCGACTTGAGCGAGGCACTGAGCTTGCTCTCATGCCCGCTTTTCGCGGTGGTGGTTGTGGATGTTGCGTCCATCAGTTGTGTACCCCGTGCTTCTTTTTATCCAAGGAAAACTGTGAAACCCCGATGGCTGGCGGTTTCACGTACATCAGTGCTAATGCGCGCAGGATGGTGTGAGCGAACACACGCAGGCCTTCCATGGCGGCCTGCTGACGCGCCCCAGGGCAGGCGCCTGGAGCGAACTGAACATGCTTTAGGTGGCGATATCTGACACCTAATGTAAAAATGTCCGACGCAGAGAGCCATGCACAGTGGCATGAAACTCGCACTGCACTGTACAGGTCGCCCATGCAATACACCTTGCAAACGCCGGGCGATACGCAACCTGAAGGCCCAAATGTTCGAATTACATCCAGACTCCTCGACCCCGCTGGTGAACCAGATCATCGACGGGCTGCGCGAGCTGATCGACAACCAGACCCTCAAGCCAGGCGCCAAGGTCCCCTCGATCCGCGCCTTTGCCGCGAGCTATTCGGTGAGCACCTTCACCGTGGTCGAGGCCTACGACCGTCTGGTCGCCCAGGGCCTGCTGGTGAGCCGGGGCAATGCGGGGTTCTTCGTCAACCGCGCGGCGGGCGAATTGCTCGACCCGCACAACGCCGAGGCCGACACCAGTCGACCAACGTTCAACTCCGAGTGGTACCTGCAGCAGATCTTCGAAATCCGCCAGCTGCCGTTCAAGCCTGGCTGCGGCTGGCTGCCCAACGACTGGATGTACGAAGACGGCCTGCGCCGCGGCCTGCGCCAGGTGGCCGGCAGCCCGCTGGAGCTGTCGGGCTACGGCGACCCCATGGGCCTGATGGAGCTGCGTGCACTGACCGCACAGAACCTGCAGCAGGAACTGTCGATCGTCGCCAACCCGGCGCAGCTGATGCTTACCCATGGCGCCAGCCAGGCCCTGGACCTGGCCGCGCGCACCCTGGTACGCCCGGGCGACGTGGTGCTGGTGGACGACCCCGGTTACCCCAACCTGATGAGCATCCTGCGTACCCAGGGCGCGACTCTGGTCGGCGTGCCGCGCACACCGGCCGGCTACGACCTGAACCAGCTGGAGCAGTTGCTCACCCATCACCGCCCCACTGCATTCTTCACCCAGCCGCACCTGCACAGCCCGACCTGCTCGCGCACGCCGCTGCCGCAGCTGCACCGCCTGCTGCAACTGGCCAGCCAGCACGGCTTCCGCCTGGTGGAGAACAACCTGTACGCCGACATGGTCGCCGAACCGCAGCCGTGCCTGGCCAGCCTCGACCACCTGCAGCAGGTGGTGTACGTGGGCAGCTACTCCAAGAGCATTTCGCCCAATGTGCGGGTCGGCTACATGCTGGCCAACCCCGAGCTGATGCAGAAGCTGCTGCACCTGAAAATGCGCTCTGGCCTGACCACCTCGCAGGTTATGGAGCGTGTGGTGTATGCCGCGATCATCGACGGGCGCTGGCGCAAGCACCTCAAGCGCCTGCGCCAGCGGCTGGCCGAGGCGCACCAGGAAGTTGGCCGGCATCTGCATCGGCTGGGCTTCGAGCTGTTCATCGAGTCGGATGAAGGGATGTATATCTGGACCCGCCACCCAGCGATTCCGGACAGCGCGGCGTTGCTGGATGATGCGTTGGAGAAAGGCATCATGTTGGGGCCTGGGCAGTTGTTCATGGTCGATGCCAAAGCGACCGGCTGGATGCGGTTCAACGTGGCGTTCAGTACCGAGCCGGCGATGTGGGAGTTGCTGGAGAAGGTGTTGGTGAAGCATGTGCGGCGGGGTGGGGTGTAACGGGCTGCGGGGTGTTCGCCACAACACCTTCAGCGCCTATGAGATCGAGCGCCGCCCGCGCGGCGCTTCGCGGGACAAGCCCGCTCCCACATCTGTTTCGGGCCAATTACTCCTGCGCCAGATAGGTTGCAGCCTTGGGGCATGGCTGAAGATCGATGAAGAGCAGTCGCGCCCCCTCGATATCGAATGGAACAAACAAGGCGGACACAGGTGCCCTCACAGGAGTGACTGGCCCGAAACAGATGTGGGAGCGGGCTTGTCCCGCGAAGCGCCGCGCGGGCGGCGCTCGATCTCATAGGCGCTGAAACTGTCAAGGCAAGCACCTGTCAGCCCCGACACTACGTTATCGCCAGTCCGCCTTGTCGGCAAAAAACGCCTGCGCATTCGCCTCCAGGCTCTCCAGGTGATACCCCCCTTCCTGCACGATCAGGCACGGCAAGCGCATCGCCCGAATCCGCTCGCCCAATACCGCAAACCCTTCAGTCGTCACCGCCACCTTGCTCTGCGGGTCGAGTTCGTAGATATCGAACCCCAGCGACAACACCAGCACCTCGGCGCCGAAGTCCTTCACTGCAGCCAGCGCAACCTCCAGCTGGCCCATGAAGTCCGCTTCGCTAGCCCCATGCGCCATCGGCAAGTTGAGGTTGTACCCCTCCCCCGCACCGCTGCCACGCTCGTCCGCGAACCCGGCCACACCCGGGTAGAAGTTGGTGGGGTCGCCATGCACCGACACATACAGCACATCCCGGCGGTCGTAGAAGATTTCCTGAATCCCCTGCCCGTGGTGCATGTCGGTATCGAGGATGGCCACGCGGCTGTAGCGGCTGCGCAAGGCCTGGGCAGCGACAGCGGCGTTGTTGAGGTAACAGAAACCACCGGCCGCATCGAAGCGCGCATGGTGGCCTGGCGGTCGGCACAGGGCATAGGCCGCCGGCTCGCCGTCGAGAATGGCCTTGGCACCGGCCACTGCGCTTTGCGCAGACCAATAGGCCGAGCGCCAGGTGTGTTCGCCTACAGGGCAGCTGCCGTCAGCCAGGTAGCGCCCGGCCTGGGCGAGGATGCCGCGCAAGGCGTTGGGTTCACGCACGAAGATGTTGGACATGACCTCGTCGCCCCAGTCCTCGGGCACTTCCTTCCAGCGCGCATGGGCCTCTTCGAGGAAGGCCAGGTAGGCCTCGCCATGCACTGCCTTGAGCGGCTCGAGGCCGGCGTCCTCAGGCTGACGGATGTCGAAGCCCAGATCCTTGGCCGCCTGCAGCAGGCGCTGGGCACGCTCGGGGACTTCCTGCGGGGTGCGCATGGCGCCGCGCGAGTAGTAGCTGCGTGGGTGGTGCAGCAGTTGTTCGGGGTGGAAGTAGCAACGCATCAGGCTTCTCCTTGTTCGACAATGCCCGCGCGGGCCAGCACGGCATTGAGCAGTACATCGGCACCCTGGCGGGCGTCGTCGGGCAATACGTCTTCGGCTTCGTTGTGGCTCAAGCCGCCGACACAGGGGATGAACACCATGGCGGTCGGGCAGTAGCGGGCCAGCAGGATGGCGTCGTGGCCGGCACCGCTGACGATCGACTGCTGGGCATAGCCCAGGCCATCCACCGCCTGCTGCACGGCGGCTACGCAATCGGCATCGAATGGCGTGGCCGGGCTTGTCCAGTGGCGCTCGATACGCACCTGCAACCCGCGTTGATTGGCGATGGCTTGCAGCTTCAACGTCAGCTCGCGTTCCATCGCCTCGATGGCTTCGTCTCGGTGATGACGCAGGTCGACTGTGAACTGCAGCAGCCCCGGAATGGTGTTGCGCGAGGACTTGGCGATGGACAGTTCACCCACCGTGGTCAGGCCTTCAGGGGCAAAATCGGCAGCCAGTTGCTCGACTGCCTGGATCATCCGCGCGGTGCCATACAGGGCATCCTTGCGCAGTGGCATCGGCGTGGTACCGGCGTGCGCGGCCATGCCTTCGACCGTGACGTCGAGCCATCGGATAGCCTGCCCGCCGCTGACCACGCCAATGGCCTTGGCGTTGTCTTCAAGGATCGGACCTTGCTCGATATGCGCCTCGAAATAGGCATCGACCTGGCCGCCCAGCGGGCGCCGGCCGGCGTAACCGGTGCGTTGCAGTTCGTCGGCGACGCTGATGCCATCGGCGTCGCGAATGGCCAGCGCTTCGTCCAGCGCCAGGGTACCGGTGAACACCGCCGAACCGAACATGGCCGGGGTGAAGCGGGCGCCCTCCTCGTTGGTCCATACGGCGATTTCCAGCGGCTTGCGCGTCTGGATGTTCAGGTCATTGAGCCGGCGCACCACTTCAAGGCCTGCCAGCACACCGTAGACGCCATCGAAACGGCCGCCCTCAGGTTGGGTGTCGAGGTGGCTGCCCATCATCACCGGCGCTGCATCGGGGTCGCTGCCAGCGCGGCGGGCGAACAGGTTGCCGATGGCATCCACAGTCAGCGTCAGGCCGGCTTCGCGGCACCAGTGGCTGAACAGTTCACGGCCAGCCTTGTCCTCGTCGCTCAGGGCCAGGCGGCAGCTGCCGCCACGGGCAGTGGCACCGATTTCGGCCATGGCCATCAGGCTCGCCCACAGGCGTTCGCCATTGCTTTTCAACATGTGCGGGTACTCCAGAAAAAAGCGGTTCGATCAGGCCAGTTCCAGGCGCTGGCTGCGGGCGTACTGGCGCGCCAGGGCGAGCACGCAGACCAGCGAGATGGTGGCGATCAGGGTGTAGAACACCGCCATCGGCCACCATTGGCCGGTGAAGGTGTGGGCCAGCCAGGTACCGATCAGCGGGGTCAGGCCGCCCGCGATGGCGCCGCAGATCTGGTAGGCCAGGGATATGGCGGTGTAGCGCACGCGGGTGTCGAACATGCCGCTGACATAGCCGGCGATCACCGCGTAGAACGACGCCATGCACGCTGCGGCCAGGGCGATGCCGAGCACGATCAACGGGCCCTGGCCCGAGCTGACCAGCACGAACATCGGGTACGGCGAGGCCATCGCCAGCAACGCGACCAGGGCCAGGAAGCGGGTGGCGCCGATTTTTTCCGATAGCCAGGCGGCCAACGGCTGCACGCAGAACTGGATGATCGCCACGAAGAACAGGCATTCCAGGATCAAGGAGCGCTCCAGGTGCAATTGCGTGGTGGTGTAGCTGATCATGAAGGTGTTGGTGAAGTAGACCCCGGCAATACCCAGGGTATTGGCACCGATGCACAGCAACAGCGGGCGCCAGGCCGTGCGCAGCACTTCGAATACCGGGGCCTGCTCCTTGCGCCGGGCCTTTTCCGCCTGCTCGCGGCTGGCGATGAACTCGGGCGACTCATTCACCCCCAGGCGAATCGCCAGGCCCACCAGCAGCAACAGCGCGCTGGCCAGGAATGGCACGCGCCAGCCCCAGTTCATCAGGTCTTCTTCCGGCAGGCGGGTGACCGCGCCGAAGGCCAGCAGCGACAGGATCAGGCCCGCCGGGCTGCCCAGCTGGGCGAACGAAGCGAAGAAGTTGCGCCGGCCCTTGGGTGCATGCTCACCGGCCATCAGCACCGCCCCGCCCCACTCGCCGCCCACGGCAATGCCCTGGACGATGCGCAGCAGGATCAGCAGTACCGGCGCGGTGGCGCCGATTTGTGCGTAGGTCGGCAGCAGGCCGATGCCCACGGTGACGATGCCCATCATCAGCAAGGTGATGACCAGCGACTTCTTGCGGCCGATACGGTCGCCCACGTGGCCGAAGACGATGCCCCCCAGCGGCCGGGCGAAGAAGCCAACGGCGAAGGTACCGAACGCGGCCATGGTGCTGAACAGGCTGTTGTCGGAGGGGAAGAACAGCGCGCCGAACACCAGGGCAGCGGCGGTGGCGTAGATGTAAAAGTCGTACCACTCGATCATGGTGCCGATGAACGCGGCGGCGGCGGCACGGCGTGGCTGGGGGGAAGCGGTGGGCTTCATGGGGGCTCCTTTGCTTGTTGTTCTGGCAGGAGTTGTCAGGGGCACGGTGGCGCTCTTGTGGCGCTTGGCCTGTTGGTCTGGTGTCAGCTTCTTCGCGGGTAAACCCGCTCCCACAGGGATTGCACAAGGTCTGCAAGCGCTGCAGTACCTGTGGGAGCGGGTTTACCCGCGAAGAAGCCAGCACCGATTCAACAGGCCTCGATACCTGCGATTTATCGGCCCGGGGCTATGATTAGTCAATTTTCTATTTATTATTCGAAATATTAGCCTTGCTTATTATCGAGCCCTGCCATGCCCGACCGTCTGCTCAACGACCGCCTCGACTGGAACCTGCTGCGCACCTTCCGGGTCATCGGCCAGGAGCTGTCCATCAGCCGTGCGGCCGCCCGCCTGCACCTCACCCAGCCGGCAGTGAGCCAGGCGCTCAAGCGCCTTGAAGAACAGCTTGGCCGCCAGCTCATCGCCCGCCGCGGGCCGCGCTTCGTGCTGACGGAAATGGGCGAGCAGCTGTTCCAGCTGGCTGGCGAGGTCTATGGGCAGATGTCGCAGATCGGCGGCTTGCTGGTGCAGCCGGCGGACGAACTGGTGGGCAAGGTACGCCTGCTGATGATCAGCCGTATCGTCAACGAACACTTCGACGACTTCCTCGCCGACTTCCACCGCCAGCACCCGCGGGTGGAGCTGGAGATCGACGTGATGCGCAGCTCCGACATCGTTGCCGCCCTGCAGGAAAAAACCGCCACGGCGGGCCTCAGCCTTAACCGGCGTGCGCAGCCACGGCTGGAGCAACGGTTGTTCCTGCGCCAGCGCTATGCATTCTTCTGTGGCAAGCACCACGCATTATTTGGCCAGGACGAGGGCGATCTGCAGCGCGAGAACTTCGTCAGTTTCACCAGTGACCAGATTGGCGGCATGCTGTCGCCCCTGACCATTTTCCGCGACCAGCAGGGGTTTGCCGGGCGGATCGTGGCATCGTCACCAAGCCTTGAGGAGGTACGCCGGCTGGTGATTGCCGGGTTTGGCATAGGTTGCCTGCCCGAGCATGTGGTAGCGCCGGATGTAGACGCCGGGTTGTTGTGGAAGCTGCCGCCGCAGGAAGGGATTGCCGATGTGGATATCCACCTGTTGTGGAACAGGGAGCAGCGCTTCAGCCGCGCGGAAGAGGTGTTTATCGAGGCGTTGCAGCACAGCCTTGACTGAACGCAGAGCTGGGGTCGGCGAGCACTGGACACGATAGTGGCCAATTAGTAGCATCCAGACCAACTGAACATTACGGACAATCTCAGTCATGGATCGAGCTACCGGGGTCATTCGACGCCCTATTCATCACCCCATCCGCCCCTTGATCACTTGGGAAGAAGCATGGAAGGGGCCCGACGAGGGCTTGATCCGCTGCTGGGAGATTGGCCGTGAGCGGGCTCTGGCCCAGCCAGAACTTGCCCGGCACTGCGCCGATGGCGCACTCCCGGTGCTAGGTTGGAAAGGTGGCCATGATCGCGCATTGAAGAAACCGATGAAGTACGGTTCGTTCAAGTACCTGGCGCAATGGCAGGGCCTTCGCGGCGAGGATCTGTTCATCGATACGCGAACAGAGCTTACCCTGACCTGTAATCACACCGGCATGCTGACAACGTTCACACCGGACCAGGAAAAATACGCCAACGCTGTGATGCTGATGGAATAGCAACGAGGAACAGGGAATGGTCGATCTTCATCAGGAATTTCAGAACAGCCGCTTTTTTCACGAAGCGCGGATCGCGCAGCGCTCGGTTGATGGGTTGATTGGAATCGCTGCGGGCCTGACTGCTGACAATCAGGTCAATCAACAAGAAGCCGAGTTCCTCAAAGGATGGATGGAGCAGCAACTCGTTCATCTTGAGGATCCGGTCATCAATTTGCTGTACCGGCGCCTGAGCGACATGCTCAAGGACAATATGCTGGATGCTGCCGAGTCGGCTGAACTGCTTGAGCTATTGCAGCAGTTCACCGGCAAGCCGCGCTGCAGCGACAACCCATTCTCTTCACCCACCTCACTGCCACTCGATAACCCCGAACCCACACTGGAGTGGACAGGCCGCATGTTCCTGTTTACCGGCACAATGGCTTACGGGCCTCGCAAAGCATGCGAAGCGCTGGTAGTCGAACGTGGGGGTTCAATCGCCGCGGGGGTGAACAAGAAGACCCACTACCTGGTCATTGGCAGTATTGGCAACGAGCAGTGGCTGCACAGCAGTTATGGCACGAAGATCAAGAAAGCCGTGGAAATCAGGGAAGCGGGTGCGAACATTGCGATCATAAGCGAGGCGCATTGGCAGCGTGCGGCGTTTGGTTGATGGCCATGATGGCGTTTACCGCTTCTGAGCGGATCGATACACCTCGCTACGCTCGCGTTTGCCAACCGATACCACCACTACAACGATACGCTCGTCCTCGACTCGATAGACGAGGCGATATCCAGAGGCCTTGAGCTTGATTTTGTAGTGGTTCGGCAGGTCACGCAGCGCGTCGGCCTGTACCTTGGGTGACTGCAGGCGCTCGGCGAGTTTTTTCTTGATCTGTTCGCGCACGGTGTGGCCTAGCTTGCCCCACTCTTTCAGTGCCGAAGGCAGGAATTCGAGTTTATAGGTCATCCAGGGATACCGGTACGCCTTTTTCACCCAACCTCGACTTGGCCAGTTCGCTCAATTCGAGATCTTCCAAGCGTTCCATCATGGCCTCGTACAGTTCGGCCGGCACCATGTAACCCATCACGCGGTTGTGATTGAGCACGGCGACGGGCATACCCGCAGCGCCGGTCATCACCGCGGATGGGTTCTTTTTCAGTTCCGACACGCTTACGGCCACGTCAGCGAATATGTTTTGCATGTTTGCACCCTCAATAGAGAGCCATATTTTGGTCCATATATAGGACACAAACAAGTCGTCACTGCTCAAGCATAGAGGTGAGACACGACAGGCGAAATGCCGTCTTTGTGGGAGATCGACCAGCCCTTTGAATCCAACGCGGTGCATGGCACCGGCTGCGCCGGTGTTCGCGGCTAAAGCCGCTCCCACAGGGTCCCTGCTAACTCAATGAGTCATTTGCAGTTCCATGAGGAGCGGTCGGGGTCAGGCTGTTGCCATGACCGGATAGTCGGTCAGGCCATGGGCATCACCACCGAACAGCGTGGCCCGTTCGTGCTCGGCCAGGGGCGCATTCAGTTTCAGCCGCGCCGGCAGGTCCGGGTTGGCCACGAATGGCCGGCCGAAGCCGACCAGGTCAGCCCAGCCCTCCTCCAGCGCGCGCCGTGCACGTTCGCCGGTGTATTTGCCGGCATACACCATCACCCCGGGGAACACCGCCCGCAGCTGTTGCTTGAAGTCCACCGGCATGTCCGGCGCGTCATCCCAGTCGGCTTCGGCAATGTGCAGGTAGCCGATGCCGATTTCACCCAGGCGCTTGGCCGCTGCGGTATAGGTGGTGACCGGGTCGGCGTCGACACAGCCATTGAGCGTGGTCAGCGGCGCCAGGCGTACGCCTACACGCTGGGCGTCGCCGGTACCTTCGACCAGCGCACGGGTGACCAGGTCGAGGAAACGCAGGCGGTTTTCCAGCGAACCGCCGAAGCGGTCGGTGCGGTCGTTGGCGCCGGAATCGAGGAACTGGTTGACCAGGTAACCGTTGGCCGCGTGCAACTCGACACCATCAAAACCGGCGGCCATGGCGTTGCGCGCAGCCTGGCGGTATTGCTCGATGGTCTCGGCAATTTCCGCTTCGCTCAACGCGCGCGGCTTGGAAGCCTGGACAAAGCCTGGCGTGCCGTCGGCATTGTCGATGAACACATTCACGCCTTCAGCCTGCATCGCCGAGGACGACACCGGTGCCTGGCCACCAAGCAGGCTGCTGTGGCTGAGGCGGCCGACGTGCCAGAGCTGGGCGAACATGCGCCCGCCCGCGGCATGCACAGCCTCGGTGACCAGGCGCCAGCCGTCGATCTGCGCCTGGGTGTGGATACCCGGGGTGCGGGCGTAACCCTTGCCCAGTGGCGAGATCCAGGTGCCTTCACTGACGATCAGCCCGGCACTGGCGCGTTGTGCGTAGTACTCGGCCATCAGCGCGGTCGGTACATCGCCAGGCTGGGCAGCGCGGGAGCGGGTCATCGGTGGCATCAGCACGCGGTTGGCCAGGTTAAGGGCGCCGAATTGCAGGGGTTGGAACAGTGGATCTTGAGCCATTGCGAGCATCTCCGTAAGGCGAATCTGGGGTCAGGCGCGGCTGACGACAGGTTGTGGCTGGGCAGGTACGCGGCGGTCGAGGCGGCCGCTGTACAGGGTCAGGGCCAGGGCACCGAGGGTGACCAGCGCGGCAATCCATGGGGTGTGGCCGAGGCCGAGCTGTTGCACCACCTGGGCACCGCCCCAGGAGCCACCGGCCACACCCAGGTTGAAGGCGGCGATGTTGAAACCGGCCGCCACGTCGACTGCGTCGGGGGCGACCTTTTCCGCCTGCTGCACCACGTACACCTGCAGGCCCGGCACATTGCCGAAGGCCACCGCGCCCCAGGCCAGTACGGTGATTACCACCAGCACCGGATGCGGCGCGGTGAAGGTCAGCGCCAGCAGCACCACGGCCAGCAGCAGGAAGATGATCGACAGTGCCTTGACCGGGCCTTTGCGGTCGGCCAGGCGGCCGCCCCAGATGTTGCCCAGGGCAACCGAAACACCGTAGGCGAGCAGCACCAGGGCGACGCTGTTGGCGCCGAAGCCGGCGAGGTCCTGCAGGATCGGGGCAAGGAAGGTAAAGGCGATCAGCGAGCCGCCGTAACCCACGGCAGTCATGGCATACACCAGCAGCAGGCGCGGTTGCAGCATCACCCGCAGTTGGCGCAGCAGCGGTGCCGGCTGGCTGTGCTGGATGCGCTTGGGCACGAACAGCAGTGCGCCGAGCAGCGCCACCAGGCCGAAGGCAGCCACCACCAGGAAGGTCACGCGCCAGCCGAAGTGCTGGCCGATGAAGGTACCCAGCGGGATACCGGTGACGAAGGCCACGGTCATGCCACTGAACATGGTGGCGATGGCGCTGGCGGCTTTTTCTTTCGGCACCAGGCTGGTGGCGATGATCGAGCCCACCGAGAAGAACACCCCGTGGGCCAGGCCGGTGAGGATGCGCGCCATGATCAGCGATTCGTAGCTGGGCGCCTGCCAGGCTACCAGGTTACCGGCGGTGAACAGCGCCATCAGGCCGACCAGCAGCAGCTTGCGCGGGACGCGACCGGTCATGGCGGTGAGCAGGGGCGCGCCGATGGCGACGCTGAGGGCGTAAAGGCTTACCAGCAGGCCGGCCGAAGGCAGTGTCACTGCCAGGTCATTGGCGATGGTCGGGATGAGGCCGACGATCACGAACTCCGTGGTGCCGATGGCGAAGGCCGCCAGGGTCAGGGCTAACAAGGCGAGAGGCATTTGAGAATCACCTGTGGAAGGTTGGGATGGGTGGATTCTCGGGGGGACGTGGGGATGGGAAAAAGATGGGCGCGGGACAATGAGTTTTGATCTGGAAGCAAAGGTTGCGACTGGGCTGTTGCGAAAGGGTCAATCTTTTGTGTTGCCTGACAGACGCATTCGCGGGCACGCCCGCCACCACCGGTGCAGCGCTGCGGGTCGACGGCGGCGTGGTCGACAGCCTGGCTATCTGAATTCAACCCCGGCTACCAAGCGACCGAAGCGCTGTTCAAGGCCATCTATGAAGGTGGCTTGGAAGCCTTGGCGAAAACCCCCGGCTAAGTGAATTGGGGCTGCTTTGCAGCCCACACCCGTCTCGAAAGGACCCGCACCCAATCGCTGGCGCGTGACGGCAGTTTTGCCGAGCTCTGCCTGCTCGATGCAAGCCTGGTCATGCATATCCACAGCGCGCTCAGCGACACCGCCGCGGCCGCCGTGCCCTGCCCCGCCCTGACCGCCTGGCAGGCCTTGGCCAAGGTTCCCGAAGGTGCCACAGCGCCGCGAGTTCACCTTCTCTGCTTTGCCACAGGCTCTGCGGCAGCTGAAAGAGGGCCAAGGCACAGGCAAATGGGTGACGCGCCTGGACTGAACGCTAAATGCGAAAACTTGGATCCCATTCTGCTACAAGGTATGCTGAGCAATAGCTAAACGCCACTACTTAGGCAGGCTTCGTGCCTGCCTTCAAGGACGAGCCCTTTGCCCAGCCACCCTACCCGCCACACCATCGCCCGCCAATGGCAGTTGCTCAAGCTGCTGCCAGGCCGTCACCCGGGGATGAGTTCCACCCAGTTGCAGGCCGCCCTGACCACCGTTGGCCATATCACCAGCAAACGCACGGTCGAACGCGACCTGGTCGAACTCGCGGCACTGTTCCCGCTGCAGTGCAACAGCAAAGGCATGCCCTACGGCTGGTACTGGCAAGCGGGCCTGAGCCCTGGCGAAGCGCAACAGCTGCAGCCCGATGCGCTCACACCTGCGGAACAGGTCGAGTTGCACGCCTGGGTCGATGATGCCCTTGCCCGGCGCCTTGAGGCGTCGCCGCTGTCGGCAGATATGCAACTGACGCTGCAGGCGGAAGGTGGTGCCACCCTGGTAGCTACCGTCGACGACAACCGCTCGCTGATGGGCTGGCTGCTGTCCCAGGCCGGCTCGATCCGCGTGCAGGCGCCGCAGGCATTGCGACAGGCCATGCTCGTGCAGTTGCGCCAGAGCCTGGCGCTGCACGAGGGTGGTTGTTGACCGGCAAGAACACCAACCCCGTGGCGAGTCACTGACTACCAGTGCCATTGGGCACTGACCTGTAGGAGCAGCCTTGTGCTGCGAAGAGGCCGGTACTGACCAAACATGTGTATCGCTCGTACCGGCCTCTTCGCAGCACAAGGCTGCTCCTACAAATGTGTATGACTGAAAAAACGGGTAACGATCTGCCAACGTCGGTAGCGTCTGGGATCTCTATTGTAGGTATCCCACACGGAACGGATGCGAGGAAGATTACATGGATCGTGCTGAGGCCAACCGGCTAGGTCGGGGGCGTTTTTCAGAGCCTGGCAGGCTGTACCTGCTGACCACTGTCACCCATGCACGCAAGCCACTGTTTCAGGATCTTCGTACAGCTCGCCTGGTCATCAGTGAGCTGAGGCAGACGGAACGCCTTGGCGCTTGCCGCTCACTTGCCTGGGTGCTGATGCCTGACCACTTGCATTGGCTGGTGGAGCTGCGTGCCGTCACATTGAGCAGCCTGATGCGACAGTTCAAATCGCGATCTGGTACGGCACTGTGCAAGGCGGGCGTGAGCCCGGGCCCAGTCTGGCAACGCGGGTTTCATGACCGAGCGCTGCGCCAGGAAGATGATGTGCGCAAGGTAGCCCGATACATCGTTGCCAACCCTCTGCGGGCTGGCCTGGTAGCAGAGATTGGCGATTATCCACACTGGGACGCAGTATGGCTCACTGACAGCCTGCACAACTCCTTGTAGGAGCAGCCTTGTGCTGCGAAGAGGCCGGTACAGGCGATACACATGTTCAGTCAGTACCGGCCTCTTCGCAGCACAAGGCTGCTCCTACTGGTGAGGCGTTCAGTGCGGGTTACGGCGCGACAGGCAGGCATACCCCAGGCCCAAAACGCTGGCCGCCAATACGCCCAGCAGCATCATCAGCTCGCGGCTGTAGCGGGCCACCCAGGCCGGGAAACCGATGACCTCGCGGTAAACCTGTATGTCAGCCTTGCCATCGGCGTGACTGATGCTGACCCCGCCCTGGCGGATCTGCGAATAGTCTGCATCGAAATACACCCATACCTTGCATACGCCACCCGGCTCGATGGTGGGGATATCCGCTTGCATGGTGGAGGTTTCCACGATGGTGTCATTGCCAGCTGCATCGCGCACCTGCACCAGGCCTTTCGCCGGCAGGCGGATTTTCACCTGGCGCACTTGCGCATCACCACGGTTGCGCAGCTCGATGAGCAGACCGGTACGGTGGTCGACCAACCCGGCCTCGAAGGGCTTGGCGAACAGCTGGGCATACGGCGCCTGGGCCATTTCGATCAGCCGCTCGACCTGATCGTGGCTCAGCCCGCCCTCGCTGATGGCATTGATACGCCCCTGCAACTGCTCGTACTTGAGCTGTTCACTGGCTTTGGTGATGCGTTCGCTGAACTGGCTGGGATAGGTGAGGTAGGCATAGGTCAGCGATGCCTCCAGGCGCGGGTTACCCCTGAGCAACCCATAGGCGGCCAGCAGGACCATCAGGCCAAGCAGCACGGCTACGAGGAGTTTCCCCACCTTGTCCCAGCTCAATGCGAACTTCCTTCTGTCGTGATACAGAGATTCAAACTGACCAAGGGTGCCAAGTTCATGGTCCCCAGGCAAGCCTGACTAAGGCTCCTGCTCGCCTCCCCGAGCCTGGCGCAACTGCTGCAACTGGCCGTCGATCAGCGCCTTGGCCATGCCTGCCAGGTAGTACGTGGCCTGCATCATCGCCTTGCGGTCACCGGGCCGGTCGATGGCCTTGCGGGTGAGTTCGGTAATACAGCCCATGATGCTCGAGGCCTCCATCAATGCCGTGCGCATCGGCAATTGCGCGTTCATCTGCACCAGTTCGGCACCGCCGTTGCCAAAACGGCCCGCTGCACGCACGACATTGAGATTGCCGCTTTCTTTCGGAGTGTCTTTGTCCATGTCCATTTCCTCGGGTTACGAGCGTGCCGAGACTAGGGCGCTGCCTGCCCCGCCACAATAACCTTGGGGGTGGAAAGGCTTACTTTCGGAAATGGACTACAAGAACCCTACAAAGAGGACGCTCCGCCACCCCGCTGGCTCTTGACCGGCAAGCGGCAGTGACGGACGATCAATCCCCCCTCACAAGGATGAACATCATGCTACGGATATTGGGCAGAGCCTCCTCCATCAATGTGCGAAAAGTCCTGTGGGCATGCGCCGAGTTCGAGGTCGCGTTCGAGCGCGAAGACTGGGGGGCGGGCTTCAAGCCCACGGACAGCGCCGAATTCCTTGCGTTGAACCCGAACGCCATGATCCCGGTGATCCAGGATGGCGACTTCACCCTGTGGGAATCCAACAGCATCATCCGCTACCTGGCCACGCGCTATGGTGCCACCGCGTTCTACCCGGGCGAGGCGCAGGCGCGGGCCAGGATCGACCAGTGGATCGACTGGCAGGCCTCGGACCTCAACCGTTCCTGGAGCTACGCGTTCATGTCGCTGGTCAGGCATTCGCCGGCCCACCAGGACCCACAGGCCCTGGCCGCCGGCTGCGCGGACTGGGCGCGCTACATGCACATTCTCGACCGCCAGCTGGCAAGCACCGGTGCCTACGTGGCCGGCAGCCAGTTCACCTTGGCCGACATCCCCATTGGCCTGTCGGTCAACCGCTGGTTCGAAACGCCCTTCGAGCACCCGCACCTGCCGGCCGTGCGCGACTATTACGAGCGGCTGAGCGAGCGCCCTGCCTATCACCTGCATGGCCGCAACGGTACGCCGTGATGGGCAAGACTGTGGGGCTGCCTTGCAGCCCATCGCGACACAAGGCCGCTCCTACAAGGAATCGCGGTTTCCTGTAGGAGCGGCCTTGTGTCGCGATGGGGCGCAAAGCGCCCCCGAAGATCTCCACCTGTTACACAGCAACTTGACTCGCCGCAGCCCCCGCCCGCCCCCGCCAAGCGAACAGCAGCACCATCACCAGGCCCAAAACCGCCATCGCCGCCCCCGCCAGGGAAACCGCCGAATACCCAAGCCCGGCATTGATCACCGCTCCACCCAGCGCCGCACCTATCGCGTTACCCAGGTTGAACGCACCAATATTCACCGCCGACGCCAGGTTGGGCGCATCCTTGGCCGCCTCCATCACCCGCATTTGCAGCGGCGGCACCAGGGCAAAGCTGGCAGCGCCCCACACCAGGATCGCCAGCGCAGTCGGCAGCGGCCAGTCCATCACCAGCGGGAACACCAGCAACACCGCAATCAGCACGGCCAACGACAGCATCAGGGTACGGTCGATCGAGCGGTCCGCGGCCTTGCCACCCCACACGTTGCCCAAGGTCAGGCCGACACCGAACAACACCAGCATGGCCGTGACGAAGGTGGTGGACGCTGCCGCCTCGCTCTGCAGGATCGGCGCGATATAGGTGAATACCGTGAACATCGCACTGGAGCCCACCACGGTCAGCAGCAACGCCGCCAGCACCGGCCCGTGGCCCAGCACGCGGATTTCGGCCATGGCCCCGCCACCCTTGGGCGACGGCACATCGGGTAGTGCGTACCAGAGGGTTGTCATTGCCACCAAGCCGAGCCCGGCGATGCCCCAGAACGCCGTACGCCACCCCAGCATTTCACCGAACCAGGTCGCCAGCGGCACACCGCCGATGGTGGCCAGGGTCAACCCCATGAACATGGCGGCCACGGCACCGGCGCGCTTCTCGGGCGGCACCACGCTGGCCGCGACGATAGAGCCGATGCCGAAGAACGCACCGTGGTTCAGCGAGGTGACCACACGGGCGACCAGCAGGCTGGCATAGTCGCTGGCCAGGGCCGACATCAGGTTGCCGAGGGTGAAGATGGCCATCAACCCGATCAGCAGGTAACGCCGCGGGATCTTCACCGTGGCCAGGGTCATCAGCGGTGCACCGATCAGCACACCGATTGCATAGGCACTGACCAACAGCCCGGCTGCTGGGATGGAGACGCCAAGATCGGTGGCGATGCTGGGTAACATGCCCATGGGGGCGAACTCGGTGACACCGATGCCGAAGGCACCGATGGCGAGCGCGACAAGAGGTGGATTGATACGCATGGCAAGCTCCTTATCTGTGCTGCAAATGCTACGATCCGAAGCTGAGCCGCACTAGACTGCATTTTTGCGAACCACCTTTGCCAAAGAGGCACAAATGGACTTCAGTGGAAGATCCGGAGAGATGGAAATCTTTGCCAAGGTGGCCCAGGAGGGTAGCCTGTCCGCCGCCGCCCGCGCGCTGGGCCTGACGCCGTCGGCGGTGAGCCGCATCCTCGCGCGGACCGAACAGCGCCTGGGCACCCGCCTGCTGCTGCGTACCACCCGGGCGATCACCCTCACGCCTGAGGGCGAAGCGTATCTGCGCGGTGCACGGCGGGTGCTGGCCGACATGCTCGAAGTGGAAGAGGCCATCACCGACCAGGGTGTGCCCCGCGGGCGCTTGCGGGTCAGCGCAGCACTGGGCCATGGCCGGCTGACCGTGGTGCCGTTGCTGGCGGCGTTCAGCGCGCGCTACCCGCAGGTGCTGGTCGACCTTACCCTCAGCGACGAAGTGGCCGACATTCTCGGCGGCCAGGCCGATGTGGCGCTGCGCTTCGGCCACCTGCCGGACAGCTCGTTGAGCGCCCGTGCCATTGGCGAAACCGGCCAGGTGATCGTCGCCTAGCCCGAGTACCTGGCGCGCTGCGGTACGCCGCTTGTGCCAGAGGACCTGGCCCGGCACAACTGCCTGCGTTTCAACTTCCGCCGCGCCGCACCCGACTGGCCGTTCCGTCGCGACGGGCAGGCGTTTTCATTGAAGGTGACGGGCAATATCGAATGCAGCAGCGGCGAGGCCCTGGCGCAGTTGGCCAGGCTCGGCGCCGGCGTGGCGCGCATCGGTACCTTTACCGTGGCCGATGACCTGGCCAACGGGCAGCTGGTGCCGTTGCTGCAGGCGTACAACCCCGGTGATCGCGAGCCGATCCATGCGGTGTTCGTCGGCGGCCCGGCGATGCCGGCGCGGGTGCGGGTGTTCGTGGATTTTCTGGTGGAGCAACTGTCAGGCATGCCCAGCGCCTTGTAGGAGCGGCCTTGTGTCGCGAAAGGGCTGCAGAGCAGCCCCAACAGACTATGCACAGTTGCTGAAATCCAGGGGCCGCTTTGCGGCCCTTTCGCGACACAAGGCCGCTCCTACAAGGGGCCACTGGATCCATGCGGCATCCGCTGATCTGGCAGTACAATGCCGCACTTTTACATCCACCATGCAAAGGACCGCCCATGCTTTACGTCGTCATGCTCGGAGGCCGCCACCCCGGCGCCAAGATCGAAGTTCACGATGTGGTGTTCGCCCTGGCCGACACCTTCGAACAGGCCTACCCGCAGTTGCGCCAGGCCTGGTTCGGCAGCCCGAAAGGTTTGCACATCGATTCATGGCTGGAAGTGCATGGTGTCGACGGCCAGCGCATCGAACTGCGCCCGCACGCCCCCGCCCCCGGTGCGCTGCGCCTGTACTTCATCAACCTCGGTGGTTATGAACGCGAAGTATTCGGCGAGGCCCACCGCTACCTGCTGGTCACCGCCCACAGCAAGACCGAGGCCAAGGCCCTGGGCAAGCAACGCATGCAGGCGGACTGGCTGAAGCCGCATACCGATGCCTTGCTGGATGTCGACGACTGCCTGGCGATCGACCAGGTGGCAGGGCAGTTCGTGCACCTGGTCGAAGGGGCGCATGAGCCGCTGATGGTGCGTAGTGACTACATCCTCATCTGATGCCGATAGCGCCTGTGGGTACTGAGGGCTTTCGTCACAGCGCACGGGTACACTTGCCTTCAGCTCACGCAGGAGTTGTTTCATGCCCTACCCCATCGAACAGAAACTGGTCATCGGCGTTGCTTCGAGTGCGCTGTTCGACCTCACCGTCTCGGACGACATCTACCAGACCGAGGGCGTCGAGGCTTACCGTCAGCACCAGCAGCAGAACCTGGACGAACCCTTCCCCAAGGGCGTGGCGTTCCCGTTCATTCGCCGCTTCCTGAGCATCAACCAGGCCTTCCCCGAGCAGTTGCCGGTGGAGGTGGTGCTGCTGTCGCGCAATTCGCCGGAGACCGGCCTGCGGGTGTTTCGCTCGATCAACCACTACCAGCTGGACATCACCCGCGCGGCATTCATGTCGGGCCGCTCGCCCTACGAGTACATCCCGGCATTCAATGCCTCGCTGTTCCTCAGTGCCAACGAGGAAGATGTACAGAAAGCCATCGACGCCAACTACCCGGCCGGGCGGGTGCTGCCGACGCGCATCTACGATGACGAGATCGACACCGAATTGCGGGTGGCCTTCGACTTTGACGGGGTGATTGCCGATGACGAGGCCGAGCGCGTGTACAAGCGCGACGACAACCTGGACGAGTTTCAGGAGCATGAACGTGTGCGCAAGGGGATCCCGCATTCGCCGGGGCCCTTGGCGGACCTGTACCGCAAGCTTTCGCTGATTCGCATGCTCGAGGACCGCAAGTTGGCCGAAGACCCGGCGTACAAGCGCATCTTGCGGATTGCCATCGTGACGGCGCGCAATGCCCCTTCGCATGAGCGGGTGGTGACGACGCTGAAGGACTGGGGCGTATCGCCGGACGAGTGCTTCTTTCTGGGCGGGATGGAAAAACCCAGGGTGCTGTCGATACTGAAGCCGCATGTGTTCTTTGATGACCAACGCAGCCATTTGCAATCACCGGCGGGGGATTTGCCGATGGTGCATGTGCCGTTCGGGGTGGCGAATCGCGAGCGCTCGGCGGCGGACTCTGCGTTCGACGAGCCAGCTCCCACTTCGATAGCACCGGTTTGATCTGATGCGCAACCTGTGGGAGCGGGCACGCCCGCGAAGGGCCGCAAAGCGACCCCAATCTGTTTAGCTGACAGGCACCAGGGCCTGCGAACACCGGCAGCACCAGCCCGCTTTACTCAGCTCGCCCAGCAGGACTGCCGAATGACGCTGCAGAAATTCCCAGGCCGGAATGCAGGCTCCTTGTCCGCGATCACATCCGCCTTCACGTTGCCAAACGTGGTCTGCGGCTTGTGCCGGATGCCGTCGTAAAACGCCTGAATGATCGCCTCCTTGAACCTTTCCCCACGCGGGTGCGCCTGGACCACGGCGTCCCGTGCGGCAATTTCCAGCCCTTCGTGGTGCAGCCCCAGCACATCGGTCTCCACCCCCGCCGTGACCAGGGCGATCAGCGGGTGCATGTGCTCTGGAATGCCCGGCGTGGTATGCAGCGCGATCGCCGTCCACACACGCTCGACATCGCGCTCGTCCACGCCGTGGCGCTGGAGGAAATCGCGCGCCGCATTGGCACCGTCCACCTCGAAGCGGCAGCAATCGCTGCTGTGCTGATGGGTCAGGCCCATGTCATGGAACATGCAGCCTGCGTACAGCAGTTCACTGTCGTAACGCAGCCCAAGCCGCTGCCCGGCAAGGGCCGCGAAGTAGAACACCCGGCTGGAGTGGTGGAACAGCAAAGGGGAAGCCGTGTCACGGACGAGCTCGGTGATTTCCCGAGCCATGGCGCTGTCGGGCACCTGGATACCGGCGATGGATGAGGACATGGTCGCTCCTGGGTGGGTTGATGACGAGCCCAGTCTGCGGTCATGGGCCAATGTCCTCAATTGACTTGTACAGCCAAATACTGCCATTGTCGGCGGATTACGGACTTGCGGCGCAACGCCCGGAGCCACCATGCCCTCTGCCCCCATCACGGTCGCCATACTGGCCATGCCCGGCGTACAACTGCTGGATGCCTGCGGCCCGCTCGATGTATTCGCCGAAGCCAACCGCCAGGCCGGCCGTGACGCCTATCGCCTGCTGTTGCTGGCTTGCGAACCGGGGCCGCTGGTGAGCTCTTCCGGTACACGCCTGGTCGCCGACGGCTGGATCGGCGAAGACCTGGAAGCCATCGACACCCTGCTGGTCGCCGGCACACCGCAGGCTGCCGAGCAATACCTGCGCCCCGGCATTCTCGACTGGCTGCAGCAACGCGCGGGCGCTTGCCGACGTTACGGCTCGGTGTGCACGGGGGCGTTTGCCCTGGCGGCTGCCGGGTTGCTGGATGAACGGCGTGTGACCACCCATTGGGCGGTGGCGCAGCCGTTGGCCGAGCGTTATCCGCGGGTGCAGGTGGATGCCGATGCCATTCAGGTGCATGACGGCAACCTGCGTACCGCTGCGGGGGTAACGGCCGGGTTGGACCTGGCGCTGGCCCTGGTGGAAGAAGACCTGGGGCGGGATATTGCCAAGCAGGTTGCCGGGCACCTGGTGATGTACTTCAAGCGGCCTGGCGGGCAGCTGCAGTTCAGCCGGCAAGGTGGGACATCACCGGTCGGGCGTTCGGCATTGCAGGGGTTGCAGCGTTACGTGGCCGCCAACCCTGCAGTGGACCACGGGGTTGCCAGCCTGGCTGCGCGGGTTGGGCTGAGCCCGAGGCATTTTGCGCGGGTGTTTCAGAGTGATGTGGGGATGACCCCGGCCGCGTGGGTGGAGCTGGCGCGGGTGAATGCTGCGCGGGCGCGGCTGGAGGCTGGGCGAGAGCCACCGAAGCAGGTGGCGGCGCTGTGCGGGTTTGCCAATGCGGATACGTTGCGGCGGGCGTTCGTGAAGCATGTGGGGGTTACGCCGGCGGAGTATCGCAAGCGGTTTGGGCGGTCGGGCTGAAATGAACCGTGGTGTGCGTGCGCTCGCGCCGGGTACGCTTTTGCGTCCCGGCCGAGGAGCGTTGCCTGTGGTTGCGGCTTGCAGCGCCGTAAAGCAGGCTAGCCCATCCGCCAATCATCGCCCGGCATGATACGCCGCATGAACTCATCGAAAAGCGGCACAGTGAACGCCGTATCACCGTGGTTCGGGCTGTAGATCATCCCTTTCTCGATCAATGCACTGCGCAGTGGTGCGAGCGTGGAAACCTTCCGCGCCAGGCTGGCGGCGATATCACCAGAACGATGAGGGCCGGCCCCCAGATCCGCCATGCCACGCAGGTACTTCTTTTCCGCAAGCGTAAGGCGGTCAAAGCGCACCCGGAAGAAGCTCTCATCCAGTGTGGCAATGGCCTGCTCTGAAGCGGTTTCGACATCAGCGCTGGTGATGGGGCTCTGCGAGGCTACATCCCATGAATGCTTGCCCCACTCCTGACTTATACCAAGATTAGGAAAGTTATCGAATTTGGATAACTTAACTAATCTCTCTTGATTCGGCAGTGTCAGCAAGAGCGGGCCCCTGTGCGCAGCACTTTTCTTGAGACCCGACGGTGTAGCCGCTAGCACTTCCGGGCCGTTGCTGGACACCTTTCACAACCAGAAGCGACAGTGAACCTTTGTGGCATCAGTGGCTCAGTTGTGCAAAGCGCGCTTACCACTCCGACAAGGGATTGCCATGAGACCTGCCCCGTCTACCGCCCCTCCCCAGGTTCGCATCGAACGTGAACTGAGCCCGCGGGCGGTGCTCACCGGCGTAGCGCTGGGCATTCTGCTGACGCCCTCGAATGTGTACGCGGGCCTTCGGATCGGCTGGTCGTTCAACATGTCGATCATCGCCTTGCTGGTCGGTTTCACCCTGTGGCAGGGCCTGGCGGGGCGCAGCAAGGGCCGGCCCGCATGGACGTTGCACGAAAGCAACATCAACCAGACAGTGGCCTCGGCCGCCGCTTCCATCGTTTCTGGCGGGCTGGTCGCGCGCATTTTCGACGTTCTGACCGGTGGCCGCCCGGACACCAGCAGCGGCCGCGTCGTTCTGCTATACCTCATTGCCTGGCTCACCCCAACGAGGATGGATTCTCATGGAGCCACTGTGCACCACGCACCCGGGCGACGAGGATGGCGTGCCTGGCCGTTCGCCCGCCATGCAGGCGCTGCAGGCCTTGCTGCGGCGGGTGGCGCAGAGCGACCGGCCGGTACTGATCTTCGGCCCGACGGGAGCCGGCAAGGAAGTCATCGCCCAGCAACTGCACCGCTTGAGCGCGCCGGGCAAACCATTCATCGACCTCAACTGCGGGGCAATACCCGAGCCACTGCTCGAGTCCGAGCTGTTTGGCCATGCCCGCGGCGCGTTCACCGGCGCGGTTGGCGAGCGCATGGGCCACCTGCAGATGGCTGGGGCGGGGACACTGTTCCTCGATGAGATCGGCGAACTGCCCCTGGCCCTACAGCCGAAGCTGCTGCGGGTGCTGGAAACCGGGCAGTACCGGCCGCTTGGTAGCAGCGAAAACCGGCGCTTCCGCGGCAGGGTGGTGGCGGCCACCCACCGTGACCTCAAGCGCCTGGTGGCCGAGGAGCGCTTTCGCGAAGACCTGTACTACCGCTTGTCGGTGTTCGAGCTCGAACTGCCGGGACTGAACGAGCGCCGTGAGGACATCCCGGACCTGATCGAGCATTTTTGCCGCCAACAACGGCGACCGCTGCGCTTCGATGCAGCAGCGCTGGAGCTGCTGTGCCAACGAGACTGGCCTGGCAATGTGCGCGAACTGCGCAATTCGATCGATCGCATCGGCACCCTGGCCCCGTCACCACTGGTCGATCGGGAAACCCTCGAACAATTGCTGGTACCGCCCTCGCCCGCCTCGGCGCCTGCCGTAGAGCTGGCCGAAGCGCTGCTCGGGCTTGAGGGGCCGGACAAACTGGCAGCGGTGGAGACACTGCTGATAGAGCATGCGCTGAACCGCTGCAACGGCAACAAGAGTGCTGCGGCGCAGCTGTTGGGGGTCAACCGCAAGGTGATCGAGCGGCGGGTCCGGTTGCGCCAGGACTTGCGCCTGACCGTGGAGCGCTACCTGGCCGAAGGCCGCAAGCTGATCGACGGGGCCGACTTCCGCGGCGCCCTGGGCCCTTTGCAGAAAGGCCTGGAAGTGGCCGAGCGGGTCTACGAGGGCAAAGACCTGTGGCGTTTGCAATTTGAGTTGCACCGGTTACTGGGAGTTAGCTTTCGCAGTATCGAGGGCTGGTTGAGCATCACCAGCCTGGCCAGCTACCGGGACGCCCAGGCCTTGGCCGCGCGTCAAGGCCAGCCGCAAGAGATGGCGTCGGTGTCGTTCGGCCTGTGGACCACCCTGTTGATGGGCCTGGAGCTGGCAGAGGCTCGCGCTACGGCACAACAGATGCTGCAGCAGGCGCAGATAGCCGGTGGCGAGGCACTGCGCATCGAGGCCCACCTGGCCATGGCCAATACCCTGTTCTGGCTCGGCGATTTCGAGGAAAGCCTGGCCTGCCTGACGCGCGGCAGGCTGCTGGAGGAGGACCAGGCCAGTTGGCCATCGAGCCAAGGGCTGGACCTGGTGGGCCTTGCCCGCACTTTCGAGGGCCTGGCCGCCTTCGAGCTGGGCCTGTTCAGCCAGGCGCGCCAGGCGCTGGCCCGCTTGCAGTCCCGCGCCGAGCAGGCGGTCGACAACCCCTTCAACCGCGCGGTCGCCCTGCAGGGCGCGGCCTGGCTCGCTGCAGTGCTGGGCGAGCGCGATGCACTCGGGCGCCTGGGCCGCGAGCTGGAACTGCTCAGTGCGCGCCACGAGTTCTCCTTCTACCGGGGCGTGGGCATGATCCTGCGCGGCTATCACCAGGGCCTATCGGGTGAGTACGAAGCCGGTGAACAGGCCATTGCCGAAGGCTACCAGCAGCATGTGCTGCGTAACGGGGGCCTGTTGTTCCACGGCTTCCAGGCCTGGAAGCGCGGCGAAGTGCTGTTGCTGGGCGGGCGCGCAGAGGCCTGCCTGGAACTGGTGGATGTCGCCCTGGACCTGGCCCAGGACCATCAGGAGCGTGCCTACCTGTGCGAACTGATGTTGTTACGCGGCCGGGCGCTGCTGGCACTTGGCGACGACCGCGAAGCCGAGGCGACCCTGCGCGTCGCCTTGTCCACCGCGCTGACCCTCGGCGTGGTGCCGGCGCGGCTGCATGCCGCCTTGGAATTGGCCCGGTTGCTCGAACGCAGCGAACGTGGCGCCCAGGTGCAGTCGATCCTGATGCGTGCGCTTCGCGGCCTCGACCCGCAACTGGACTACCCGCCCGCCAGCAACGTGCGTAGCTGGCTGGCACGTTTGTCGAGCTGACCCCCTCAACCGGAAAGCAGGAGCACGATCATGGCGTTCGAGCTGGAGCACAAGGATCTGCAAGCGTTGATCAACGGTGGTTGTTTCTTTGGCAGTGGTGGTGGCGGCACCTTGGCGTCGGCCCGGCACTTGCTGGCCGCGTTCAATATCGGGGAATTCTACCCGCGCGACCGCGTCAGGGTGGTCACGGTGGATGAGGCCCGTGCCGGCGACGCCGCGGTAGTGGCGTACATGGGTGCACCGGAAACGATCGGGCGTTGCCAGTACCCCCTCGGGCCGATCCAGGCCCTGGAATGCTTGCGCCAGCGCTTGAATGAACAGGGCCGCGAGCTTGCCTATGTCGTGCCGCCGGAAAGCGGCGCGCTGGGCTTTCTGGTTGCGTGCCTGGCCGCCGCCAAGCTGGGCCTGGCGGTGGTCGATGCGGACGGCGCCGGGCGCGCGGTGCCCTCATTGCCGATGCTCACCTTCGCTGCTGCCGGTATACCGCCGCGGCCGTCGTTCGTGGTCAGCCAGGGCGGACTGGTGGTGGAACTGAATGTAACGCCGCCGGCCGAGGCCCAGGGGTACGCAGAAAACGCCAATGTGATCGCCGAGCAAATGTTGCGCCCTGTGGTCGGCTCGCCGACGTTCGGTGAGTTCGGAGGCCTGGCGCTATGGTGCATGAGCCCCGACCAGCTGCCTTCCGCGCTGCCGCTGCGTGGCACCCTCAGCCGCGCCCTGGCGCTGGGCAGAGCCCTGGCTGCCGGGCAGTTGCACACTTGCCAGGCCGTGCTCGACTGGCTTGGCCAGTTCGGCCTGATGGCTCGGTGCCTGTCTCGCAATGCGCGCCTGACCCATGCTGGCGTGACTACCCAGGGCGGCTTCGACATCGGCCGCATCGACCTCGACAGCCACGAAGGAAGCTTGCGCCTGTGCTACGAGAACGAGTCGCTGTTGCTGTGGGACAAGCACCAGCCGCAACCGCTGGCCATGGCCCCGGACAGCATTGCCTGGTTCTTCGAAGGTGCGGGGCCGGCACTGGCCTCCAACGGCGACCTGGTGCGCGCCGATGGCTCGCTGGACCCGAGCTATGCCGGGCGCCCTGCCTGCCTGATCGGCTGGCAGGCGGCGGCGCCGCTACGCCAGCCCGGTGGGTTGATCGCGTGGAGCTTCGAGCAGTTGCTGGCAGACCTGGGTTACATGGGCGCTTACCGAAGCATCGAGCAACTGCAGGAGTTACGACCATGAGCCTGCGTATTGCGGTTCTCGCACCGGTCAACAGCAGCGACTACAACGAGGGCCTGCTGGCCTCGATAGCCCCAGTGGTGCCCCCGGATGTCGAGGTCCAGGTGTACAACATCGACCAGGGCAGCCCGTGTATCCAGAACCGGCTGAATCTCGCCGAGAACGCCCTGGCAGTGGTGCGCCTGGCCCAGCACCTTGAGCAGCAGGGGTTCGACGGCATCTGGCTGAGCGATTTCGACATGTGCGGCGTGGAGCCTGCCCGCGAAGTGATCGATATCCCGATCATTGGCGGCTTCCCCACCTCCGCGTTCAGTGCCCTGGGGTTGTGTCAGCGGTTTTCCATCATCACCATCCTGCAGAGCACCCTGGCCCTGCAACGCGGCCATGTGGCCAATTACGGCCAGAGCATCAATTTTGCCTCCATCCGTTCCATCGACTGCCCGGTGGCCCAGTTGGGTAATGTCGAGGTGGTACTGGTCAAGGCATTGCAAGCCGGGCTGGCGGCCATCAAAGAGGACGGCGCGCAGGCACTGTTGCTTGGCTGTACCGGCTTCATGGGTGTCGCCGAGCGCTTGTCGAAGCTCATCGAGCAGGACCTTGGCTGCTACGTACCGGTGCTGGACCCCAACCAGTGCGGGTTCGGCTTCCTGCTGTCGCTGGTGCGGATGAAGGTGCGTCCGAGCCGTTTGTGCTACGCCAGGGCGCCCCTTGGTTGAGGTGGTCGGATGCGTCCGTCGCGAGCACCCCGAGGTGGACGAAAACGTCCACCCGCCCCCTTGTTTTTCAACCTAACTGGTTGAAAAGCAAGCGATCAGCAGCTTGGCATGATCGATGCTCCTGTCACTGGGCCGAGCGCGTGACCCCATGCCCTCGGCCCACATGACAAGGAGAGCATCATGAGCACTGACTACTATGTCGACTTCGATAACCAGACCAACGATACCTGGACCCTCGCGGTCTACCAGACCTTGCCAAGCTCGGTAGGGCTCGACAGCGTGTCGTGGAAGCAGACCACCGTGCCCACCCAGGGCTACAGCGGGGTGGAGTGGACCATCGACTACAACGTGGTGATTGCCAATTATCGGCAAGTCGGGGGTGTCGGGGTGTACAAGGCCAGCCAGACGCTGTCGACGCAGCTCGGGTCGGTCTGGGATTGCGTGTTCAAGGACAACGTCCAGCAACTGGTGCTGGGTAGCGGCTCCGCGCCCGCAGACAGCATCCAGATCAACAACAAATCGAACTTGCCTGCCAACCTGGGCATCGGCATGAGCGGCCAGGGTTCGGTGTTCAAGCCGGATGTGGTCGGTGGCGGCCAGGCCCAGTTCAAGGTGACGCCCACGTATTACCTGGGGCTGTTCCAGAAGGTACAGCTGGGTGAAGTCATCAGCAGCAACGTCGTAGTCGGCCCAATGCAGATCCAGTTCCCCAGTGGCATGAACTGCGCAACAGCGTCTGCGCGCATGGATGGCGCCAATATCAAGCTGACGCTCACCTACACCCAGGTGACCAAGGTGTCCTACGAGGCTACTCAACGGTTGATCGCGGCCCGCAAGGAACGCCTTGGCAGGGTCCTCGAACACGCCTGAGACCACGGCCGGCGCGCAGCAGCGCGCCGGCCCGCTGTCGCCGGATTCGGCAAGGAGCTGGAAATGAACAAACCCCTAGACATCGCCCTCATCTACGCCGGGCCGCTGGCGTTTGCCGCCGAGCCAGAAGTGACCGGCGCCCAGTTGCTGGACTTCGTCCATACCGTGGATCGACAGATCGAAAGCGTCACCAAGGGCCTGGTCGAGCAGTTGAAGAAGGGCAACATCAACGCCCGCGTGGTGCAGCAGGGCCGTGAGTACCTGGTCATCCAGGAGGGCCTGAGCCCGGCGTCGCTGCCACCGCACGACGGCGTGGAGACCGATCCCGCCCCACAACCCTCGCGCATCCGCATCTTCGTCCGCAGCAGCGACGCACCACCCACCATCAATGCGATGCGACTGTTCTTCCGTGACTGGCGCGCAGTAGCAGGCCTGATCGCGGTAGGCGGCGCTTGGTATGCAGGCCAGTGGGTGATGCACGTGCGCCGACAGGACGAGTAGCAGCGCCCGTGGATGCGATGGGCTGCTGCCGGGCAGCCCATCGCCAGTTCACCCTTGACCCACACCCTCCACCCACCACATGCTCGATCGCTCCACCCACGCTCAAGGAACGATTGCATGAAGCTGGAAACCCTCGCTATCCACGCAGGCTTCAGCCCCGACCCGACCACCCGGGCAGTGGCCGTACCGATCTACCAGACCACCTCCTTCGCCTTCGACGACACCCAGCACGGCGCCGACCTGTTCGACCTGAAGGTGGCCGGTAACATCTACTCGCGCATCATGAACCCCACCAACGACGTGCTCGAGCAGCGCATGGCCGCCCTGGAGGGCGGGGTTGGCGCGCTGGCGGTGGCCTCCGGCATGGCGGCCATCACCTATGCCATCCAGACCGTCGCCGAGGCCGGCGACAACATTGTCTCGGTGGCCAAGCTGTACGGCGGCACCTACAACCTGCTGGCCCACACCCTGCCGCGCATGGGCATCCATACCCGCTTCGCCGCCCATGACGACATCGCCGCCCTCGAAGCGCTGATCGATTCTCGCACCAAGGCGGTGTTCTGCGAGTCCATCGGCAACCCTGCCGGCAATATCGTCGACATCGCCGCGCTGGCCGAGGCCGCTCACCGCCATGGTGTGCCGCTGATCGTCGACAACACCGTGGCCACCCCGGTGCTGTGCCGGCCGTTCGAGCACGGTGCCGATATCGTCGTGCACTCGCTGACCAAGTACATCGGCGGGCATGGCACCAGCATCGGCGGCATCGTCATCGACTCCGGCAAGTTCCCCTGGGCGGACAACAAGGAGCGCTTCGCCCTGCTCAACACCCCCGACCCGTCCTACCATGGTGTCACTTACACCGAAGCCTTCGGCCCCGCCGCCTTCATCGGCCGCTGCCGCGTGGTGCCGTTGCGCAACACCGGTGCAGCGCTGTCGCCGTTCAACGCCTTTCTGATCCTGCAAGGCCTGGAAACCTTGGCCTTGCGCATGGAACGCCACACCGAGAACGCGCTGAAGGTCGCCCGTTACCTGCAAGCCCACGAGCAGGTAGCGTGGGTGAAATATGCAGGGCTGCCTGACCACCCCGAGCATGAACTGGCCCAGCGCTACACCGGCGGCAAACCAGCTTCGATCCTGTCGTTCGGCATCAAGGGCGGCCAGGCGGCCGGTGCGCGCTTCATCGATGCGTTGCAGCTGGTGGTGCGCCTGGTGAACATCGGCGACGCCAAGTCGCTGGCCTGCCACCCCGCCTCTACCACCCACCGCCAGCTCAATGACGAGGAGCTGGAAAAGGCCGGCGTGCCACGGGACATGGTGCGCCTGTCGATCGGCATCGAGCACAGCGACGACATCATCGCCGACCTGGCCCAGGCGCTGGAGGCCAGCCGCAGCTGATTCATCTGCGCCCTACCAATATCGACGGCGGGCGCACCTTTCGCACATCTGGATAGCCCTGCGATGACCCTGTTCTACCTCAAGCTGATCGTCACCCCGCTCCTGATGTGGGCCATCTCCCTCGCCTCGCGTCGCTGGGGCGGCCTGCTCGGTGGGTTGCTGTCCGGCCTGCCGATCACTTCGGCCTTGGTAATGACCTTCCTGTGCCTGGAACAGGGCACGGCCTTTGCCCTGGGTGCGGTGCCCGGCGCGCTGGGCGGCCTGGCGGCGGTGCAGGCCACGTACACCTTCTACCTGTTCGCCACACGCAGGCTCGGCATCGGCTGGGCCGTATTGCTGGCGATGCTGTTCTATGGCGTCGCGGCCTACGCGTTTACCCACGGGGGCAACCTGTACCTGTCGATTGCCGTGGCGCTGGTGCTGATCGGCGTGCTGATACGCGCCAGCGGCCGCGAGCCCAGGCCGGACACCCTGGTCCGGCCCCGGCATCGATTTTGGGAAATCCCTCTGCGCATGGTGTCTGCCACTTCGTTGCTGATGGTCACCACAAGCTTGGCCAACTGGCTGGGCCCGGCGACCAGCGGGATGCTGGCGCCGATCCCGGTGATTGCCTGGCCGCTGGTGGTGTTCGCCCATGTGCAGACTGGCCGTGCAGGAATGGCGGCGATGGTGCGGGGCAATGCGATCGGGGCGGTGGGGGTGATTGCGTTTTATCTGGTATTGGCGGGGCTGCTCGATGCCTGGGGTGTCGCAATTGCCATCAGCCTGGCCATGCTTTGTGCCGTGGTCCTGACAGTGGGGCTGGCGGCTGCGTTGCGACGGGGGTGATACGCCGGCGAGCATGCCAGGGGGCTGCTGCGCAGCCCATCGCAGGCAAGCCAGCTCCTACAGGATCACCACAACCTTCAAGGCAGCCACAGTACCTGTGGGAGCGGGTTCACCCGCGAACACCGGCGCAGCCGGTGCCAGCCACCGCGCTGGATTCTTCGCGGGCTTGCCCGCTCCCACAGGATCACCACAACCTTCAAGGCAGATGCAGTACCTGTGGGAGCGGGTTCACCCGCGAACACCGGCGCAGCCGGTGCCAGCCACCGCGCTGGATTCTTCGCGGGCTTGCCCGCTCCCACAGGATCACCACAACCTTCAAGGCAGATGCAGTACCTGTGGGAGCGGGTTCACCCGCGAACACCGGCGCAGCCGGTGCCATACACCGAGTTGGATTCTTCGCGGGTAAACCCGCTCCCACAGGGGCCTGCCCTATCAATGGTCATTCCCTGCGCTGATCCAGGTCTACCGCGGGCTGCTCCACGCTCTGCCTGCCGTCATCAGCCAAGCTGTCTTCCTCCTGCCAATCAGCACCCTCTTCTTCGTTCATGAGCGGGTCGTCGTCAGGGGCGGGTATGGTCGGGCGGTCGGGGTCAACGGCCAGGTCAGGTGAAGTGGGCATGTCCAGGTTCGTGCCGCCTTGTGCATTCGGATCGGGGCTCATCGCTGCATACCTCGCAAGAAAAGGTGTGAACCGCATTCGTTCCGGGCAATTCCGTCAGCGAGGCTGCGGGTGCTCGGCAGAAACCGAATTGTTGGCCTGCACGTCCTCCATCTCCTCCTCGATCGGGCCTTCGTCATCCGAAGGTAGCGGGATCTCTCCGTCACCGCTGCCGGGCTGGGATTCGGTTTGCTCGAGGCCGGGGTCATTCTGATCGTTTGCCATGGACGTTCTCCTGGGTTTGCGCGTTGATCGCGCATACAGATCGGACGGAAAACGGCCAGCAGCAGTGCCTTGGGTTCGACAGGTGGCGCAAAAGGCCGGGGTACCGATCATGGCCCCATATAGAGCTAAACCATTATTCAGAGACGTTTCCTACAAGCTTTTAGGAAGCCCAATGCCTCTCTAGAAAGCGATTCCCCGTTAGTGTTCAGGGGTCGACAAGGCCCTGTCCAACACGAGGATCGCTCATGACCATCAGCCAACGTATTGCCCTCGCGATCGCCGAAGCCGGGCTGCCGCACGACCAGTGCATGTTCTGCGAGCGCCAGGGCCTGCCGATCCTGCCGCTGCGCCGCGCCCTGGTGCCCGATACCCGCCCCGAGTGTGTCTCCACCGTGGCGGATAACCGGCATATCTCGACAAAGATCGGCTTGCGCACCTTGCGCAGGGGCTTCCTGTATGTGCTGCTCGACCAGCAGGTCTGGCATGCCTATGCCGTCAGCGAGCAAGGTCATCTGCGCCGCTTCAACCCTTACGAGCCGCCAGATGGCCCGCCTTCGCCGCTGCCCGAAAAATGCGTGAACGCAGATCACGACATTCCTTCGGCCTTTCTCAACATCGATACCAGCAGGTACGCCAGCGCCTGGCTGGCCTTCTCCAGCGATCCTTGGCCGGTGTGCGTGCTGAACGCCTACAAGAGCGGCGCGTCGCCTGCGCATCGCTTCGAGGGCCTGGACCTGATTCAGGCCCGCAACAATCCCGAACTGCTGGGCATCGCCATGACGCCCGATAAGCTTGGGGTCGACCAGCAGGTGTTCGAGTATGCCCAGCATGGCTGCGCCCCCTTCGACAGTGCGCATGGCTTCCACAGCCGCTGGTTGCGCCGGTTCGCCCTGCGTGGGTATCTGGTCAATGCGATCAACCGGCACCAGCTGGAAAACGGCGTGCTGGCGGTGGTGCTCGACGACACCGTCGGGCTGATTCAGGAATACAACCATCAGCGCCTGAACTGGGTACTGAAGCGTCAGGCCTGGCGTGAAGAACCGATGCGGGCTTATCAGCTGCAGACCTCGCAGATCCTGCAGATCATTCGTGCCACGCACAGGGAATGGGCGGCGCAGAAGGTGCCGTCGCTGGTACCGATGACGGGCGATGGGCCGCCGGTGTTCACCGACCCGGCTGTCGAGCGGCAGCTGTTGGTCGAGCGTGCGCAGCAGGAGAGTGACGAGCGGCTTGAAGAGCGCTACCACGAACCGCAGCGGGCCGCGTTCCAGGCTGAATACGAGCAGCAGGAGCGCGAGTTTCAGCGTTACATCGACAAGGACACAAGGGCGTACGTTGCCTTGTTCGATACGCCCATGTTCAAGGTGGCCGAGGCGTACGACTACGACGGTAACGATCGTGAGTCCGGGGTGGCCTACGCCAAGACCATGGCCCTGTGCCTGGGTGGCGGCATTACGGAAGCTGTCGTCCCCCGCCTTGAACCGCATGTTCCCGCTTCCGGCACCAGCGAACTGCTCTGGTTGAAATGGCTAAAGGACCCGGACAGCCCGCCCTACCGCGCCTTGCTGATGCGCGACCAGGCACTGCTGGCCGGGCTGCTGCCCAGTTTCTCCGCCACAGAAGCGATCAACTGGAACGACAGCGACAAGCTCTACGGCATGCTGAGCAAGATCATCGCCAGCGATGACGCCGGCCTGCGCATGCGCAATACCCTCAAGCAGGCCATTGCTGAAACGCAGAGCGCGCTCAATGCGGCCAGTCAGCGGCTGGCGCCATGCCTGTCGCCTGGCATTCAGAAGGCCGTGCGGCATCTGAACAGCGCCACGCAGTTTCTCTACAACGGCGTCCACCTGATCGAGCTGGAAGTGAAGATGAAGCTGGGCGAGTACTACGCCTTGCAGAGCGCCCACCTCCGGGATTTGCAGCACAAGGCCAATGCGTCGATCGCCGAGGCGCGGGACCGGATGCGCCGCAATATCGATGACTTCGAGTTTGGCTCGATGAAGGCCATGCGCAAGGTGCGGCCGATCATCCAGCATGGCTTGATGAGCCTGGCAATGCTCGACCCGCGGTTCACCAATACGATGATCAGCGTGACGGTGTGGGTCGAGGGCAAGGCCGAGGAAGTGCATGGGCGGTTGTTCAAGGAGGCCAGCATGGGGGTAACCCAGGCGAGCAGCGTGGCGGAGCTTGCCTTGGTGGATATCTCGGTGGCGGCAGGGACGTTGGAAGCCGATGCGCGCAAATTATTGCAGGGGATGAAGGTCACGTCGCAGCAGGCGGCCCGATTGGTAAAAACCGGTTTTTCCGGGTTGCGCGGGATTGCTGGCAGCTGGGAAGTCCTGCTGGCGATAGGCGGGTTGTATCTGCAGCAGGACAGCCTGGGCAGGAATCAGGAAAAGGCGGAAACGGAGATCGGGCCCAAGGCGCATGAGGCCAGGTTGGCGTTGCAAGGATCGCAGTTGGGCGTGTTGGGAGGGCAAATCGAACTGGTTGGGCTCATTTTGAGATCAAGTGCTGGTCCACTGAATTTGGGGTGGGCAAAGGGTGTTGCAGCCAGTGGGGGGGCCTTGATAAGGCTTGGTGCTTTGGTGAGTGCGGTTGCAGGGGTCTTTGATACGGCTCAAGCAATCAAGGCCATGAAGCGCACCGCCGCTGCGGGTGATGATGCAGCGAGAAGCCAACACTTCTTTTCCTTCCTCTTATATGGCTCGGGCACTATGGTGTTTAGTGTTGCAGTACTCAAGCCCTTGTTTTTCGGCCCGTTGGGACTGGCGATAGCCCTCACGCTTGCTGCTTATCAACTAAGTAAACTGGCTCAGGAAAATGAATCAACTGATCTGGAGCGGTGGGTAAGGCGATGCTGCTTTGGAAAAGCAAACGAAAAGCCGAGCATTCATTGGAATGCTCCGGAACATGCGGATATCGCTTTTGCCGAACTCAATGCTGCCACGCTAGGCGTTCAGGCGAAGTTGAATTTTGAGTCGCGCTTGGCCACTGATCCAGGACTTCCGAAAATCGGTGGCTTGATTAATACCGAAATAACTAAAAAGCTAAAATTCTTGATCGCATTGCCTATGTACGATGAGCGGTCCTCGGGATATCGCTGGAAATTGATTGTGCATCGTCACGGTGACGGCAATCACCCTGATTACGTTGGCGGGGAAACTATTGCTTCGGGCAATTTCTTTGCAAACGCTGAACAACCTCTCTCACCGTCCTCTTCATTTTCCAGCTTTGCATCGCCACGGATCCCCGATCACGACCGCAGTATTTCAATTAGCGAGAAGCAGAAACCTTATTCTACTGGACTCTGTCAGTTAGAGATTTCTGGCTCAATATCGCTTATGGCGACTATAGGAAAACACACGATTCTGGCAGCTACGCTGTTGGTGATGTACTGGCCGGATCGGAGCTTGCCAAGTGGGTACATTGAGATTAGTGTCAGGGAGATTAACGAGTGAAGCGTGATGGTAAAGTTCTGTGGGAGCGTGGTTTTGGCTGGAGCCATGACCTTCCCAAGGTGGATGAAGGGCCAAAGTGGAGAAAAGTGTGGGCGAGTGTCAAACCGTCGCCCAACTATTTCGATGATGTTTATCTCGAGTTGCCACGGAGCAGCACCATCCTTCGAGGCGCTATATTTCTAATCGGTGTTGCGGGCCTGCTTTTTCTTTTTGGAATGACGCTTTACTTGTACTGGGATTTATTATACGACGACTGGCGGCACGACTGGCTGATGAATCTATCATTGGTAATTACCGCCTCAGCAATACTGTGGGCCTTGATTCCTTACATCAAGCTTGATCTGGTTGCCCCTAGAGACGAGCCTATTCGCTTCAATCGACTACGCCAAAAAATATATATTTATGAGTTTCGATATGACCGTATCTTCATCTTCAGTCGCAAACGCTGGGGCGTCAAACCGGTCGCCTACAACTGGGACGATGTAACCGCCGAAGTCTACCGAGTCTACGCCCCCGGCCACGGTGGCCTGATCGAAAACGTCATGCTGTCAATCCGCAACCCGGAAACCAACGAAGTTATCGACCGTGTGTTCTTCACCTATGACCTGTACCAAGGCGAAGCCTACTGGGCTATCGCCCGGCTATTCATGCAGCAAGGCCCAGAAGCCCTGCCAGCGTTCGTACACCCACCCCGTGACTGGAACGATGACGATGGCCTGAGCCACATGCATTGCCTGGCACCAAAGGTTCATTGGCCGGAGGAGATTGACCGTGAATCCCGCACTGCCCCATCTGACTGAGAAGGCCGATGCTTTGACGCAGCAGTTTTATACGGCCCGTGTCAGATGCCGAATCCATCTAAATATGGCGGCATGATCCGGAACTAAACTAACAAGTGGCACTTGTTTGCGAGGATAGGATCATGGCCTATGTCGATTGGCGATTGCGCGGCGCAGGGGTCGACCTTTGCAACTGCGATTATGGCTGCCCCTGCCAGTTCAATGCCTTGCCCACCCATGGCACTTGCGAAGCGGCAGTGGGCTATCACATCGAGGAGGGGTACTTCGACGAGGTGTCGCTGGCCGGCTTGAATGTGGCCTGCACCTTCGCCTGGCCTGGGCCCATCCACGAAGGCGGTGGGCAATGCCAGGCCTTTATCGATGAACGCGCCAGTGATGCCCAGCGCCAGGCATTGCTGACCATTCTCAGCGGCCAGGAGCAGGAACCCACGGCCTTCTTCGCCATTTTTGCCAGCACGGTGCAGACCATGCACGCACCGCAGTTCGTGCCGGTTGAGGTGCACACCGACCGCGCCGCACTGACCGCCAGCATCCACGTGCCCGGGGTGCTGGATGGCCGGGCCGAGCCGATCCGCAACCCCGTGGACGGATCGGTGCACCGGGCCAGGCTGGTGCTGCCAGAGGGCTTCGAGTTCGGCGAGACGGACTGCGCCAGCGCCACCTTCAACTGCTCCGGGGCGGTGAAGCTGGACTATGCCGGGCGAAACGCCATGCTCTACGACCTGGATATGGGGCCAAATGGCATCATCCGCGGCTAGCCGCTGGCCAGCCCCGGGCGCGCTGCTGACCGGCGCGCTGGCGCTGATGATCAGCGCGCTGGGTTGGTGGTGGCACGTCGAGCAGGCAACGACCATGGCGGCGATGGGCGAGATGCAGATGCCACCCACCGCCTGGTGGTCGCGCCAGGGCGCGCTGACCCTGCTGATGTGGTTGGCGATGATGCAGGCGATGATGCTGCCGGCCGCCCTGCCGGTGTTCCTGCTTTACCGACGCTGCCTGCTGCGCGACAGCACCGGCCCATTCAAGCTGCTGCTGTTCTGCGCGGCCTATGCGCTGCTCTGGTGTGGCTTCGCCCTGCTGATGACCCTGCTGCAGGCCCTTGGCGAATGGCTTGGCTGGCTCGATCCCATGACCCTGCGCCTGCCACCGCTCATGGGTGCGCTACTGCTTCTGCTGGCCGGTGGCTACCAGATGAGCCAGGGCAAGGCCGCTTGCCTGGAGCATTGCCAGAGCCCGCTGTTCTTTCTTCAGCACCATGTACGCCCGGGCCTTGGCGGCGCCTGGAGGCTGGGGTTGCAGCATGGCCTGTACTGCATCGGTTGCTGCTGGGCGCTGATGCTGGTGCTGCTGGTGGTTGGCGCCATGAGCCTGTGGGGCATGGCCGCGCTGGCGATGCTGGTTCTGGCGGAGAAAGTGTTGCGGTTGGGCGCGGCCTGGCGCCGCTACAGTGGCGCCCTGCTTATCGCTGGTGGACTGCTGCTGGCGCTCTGGCCGCATATCTGACAACCCGCCCGGGCCTGCCCGGGCGGGGTGCAGCGGTACCACGCCGAAGCCCTTGGCGTCAGGCCAGCGCCTCGCGGCTGTGCTGGCCGTCGACCAGGCGTTGCAGGCCCAGCGGGTTGGCGTTTTTCAGGGCGTCGGGCAGCAGCGCATCCGGGTAGTCCTGGTAGCACACCGGCCGCAGGAAGCGGTCGATGGCCAAGGTGCCGACCGAGGTCCCACGGGCATCGGACGTGGCCGGGTATGGCCCGCCATGCACCATGGCATCGCACACTTCGACACCGGTCGGGTAACCATTGACCAGCAGGCGCCCGGCCTTGCGCTGCAGCAGCGGCACCAGCGCGGCGAAGCGCTGCAGGTCTTGTGGCTCGGCAATCAGCGTTGCCGTCAGCTGCCCGTGCAAGGCTTGCAGCGCGCGGCGCAGTTCGGCTTCGTCGGCCACCGCCACGGCCACCGTGGCCGGCCCGAACACCTCCTCCTGAAGCAACGCATCACCGTCAAGCAGCAGGCTCACATCTGCCTGGAACAGCTGCGCCTGCGCCTGGTCGCCAGCCTGGTCGGCGCCGGCCAGATGACGCACGCCCGGGTGCTGGTGCAGGCGTTGCACGCCCTGGGCATAGCTGCGCAATGTACCGGCATTGAGCATGGTCTGCCCGGGCTGGTCGGCCAGCTGCGCACCAAGGGCCGCCAGGAAGTTGCTGAACGCCTCGCCGGCAATACCGATGACCAGCCCGGGGTTGGTGCAGAACTGCCCGCAGCCCAGCACCACCGAACCGGCCAGCTCCCTGGCCACCTGCTCGCCCCTGGCCTGCAAGGCCGCAGGCAAGACCAGCACCGGGTTGATGCTGCTCATTTCGGCGAACACCGGAATCGGCTGCGGGCGCGCTGCAGCCAGCTCGCACAGCGCACGGCCGCCCTTGAGCGAACCGGTGAAGCCCACGGCCTGGATCGCCGGGTGGCGCACCAGCGCTTCGCCGACACCGGCACCGTAGATCATGTTGAACACGCCTGCGGGCATGCCGGTGGCCACCACTGCCCGCTCGATGGCCTCGGCCACCCGTTCGGCAGTGGCCATGTGGCCGCTGTGCGCCTTCACCACCACCGGGCAACCGGCGGCCAGCGCCGCGGCGGTATCCCCCCCTGCGGTGGAGAAGGCCAGCGGGAAGTTGCTGGCGCCGAACACGGCTACCGGGCCGACGCCGGTACGGTATTGGCGCAGGTCAGGGCGCGGCAGCGGCTGACGCTGGGGTTGGGCACGGTCGATGCGCGCCCCCAGGTAGTCGCCACGGCGAAGCACCGTGGCGAACAGGCGCATCTGGTTGCTGGTGCGCGCGCGTTCGCCCTGGATGCGCCCGGCCGGCAGTGCGGTTTCGCGGCACACGGTGGCGACAAAACTGTCGTCCAGCGCATCCAGCTGGTCGGCAATGGCATCGAGGAACTGCGCACGGCGCTGCGGCGCCAGGACGTTGTATTCGGCGAAGGCCGCTTCGGCAGCCTGGGCGGCGGCGTCCACTTCCTCCGGGGTGGCTTGGGCAAAGGCCTGCGGAAGGGCTTCGCCGGTGCGCGCGTCGAGGCTTTGCAGGCGCACGCTGCCGGCAGCGCTGCGCTGGCCGCCAATGAAGTTGCTTCCGGTCATGGTTGGCTCCTGTAATGAGGAAAGAAGATTCAAAGGTTCATGTCAGCCATGGAGTGCACATGGCCCGTCATGTCAGCAGGCCCCCCTGTGGGAGCGGCTTCAGCCGCGAACACCGGCGCAGCCGGTGCCATGCACCGCGCCGGGCCCTTCGCGGCTAAAGCCGCTCCCACAGGTACGCGGGCGAACCCGACACACTGCTCGCCTGACTGCTCAAAGGCTTTTCACCACCCCGGGGCGAACCTGCCCGGGCGCGGCGGCAATGCCATTGCGCAGCGGCTGGCCGAACGCGTCGAGGCTGACTTCGAAGGTGTCGCCCGGGCGCGCCTGGATGCCGTCGGCGAACGACAGCGTGGCAGTGCCGAAGTAATGCACGTGGATATCGCCGGGGCGCAGGAACTGGGTGTACTTGAAGTGGTGGAATTCCAGGTTCTCGAAGCTGTGGCACATGTTCTGCTCGCCCGAGAGGAACGGCTTGCGCCACAGCTCCTGGCCGTCGCGCAGGATGCGGCTGGTGCCTTCCAGGTGGGCCGGCAGCGCACCCAGGCGCAGCTCTGGGCCGAAGCTGCAGGCGCGCAGCTTGGAATGGGCCAGGTACAGGTAGTTGCGCCGCTCCATCACATGGTCGGAAAACTCGTTGCCCAACGCATAGCCAAGGCGGTAAGGCGTACCGTCGGCACCGATCAGGTACAGCCCGACCAGCTCTGGCTCCTCGCCGGCATCCTCGGCGAACACCGGCAGCGGCAGGTCGGCGCCAGGGCGCACGACGATGCCACCGTCGCCCTTGTAGAACCACTCCGGCTGCGCGCCCTCCTGGCCTGCCGGCGGCCGACCGCCATCGAGGCCCCACTGGAACATGCGCATGCTGTCGGTCACCGCGCCTTCGGCCTGCTGCTGATGCATCTTGTCGCGGGTTGCGGCACTGCCCAGGTGGGTCAGCCCGGTGCCGGTGACCAGGCAGTGCGCCGGGTCCGGGTGGTCCAGTGGTGGCAACACGCGGCCTTCGGCCAGCAGGGCCAGGTAGTCGTGGCGCTCGCCCAGGCCGGCAGCCTGCACTTCAGCGGCCAGGTCACGGCCGGCGGCAATGGCTTGCAGGGCCAGCTGGCGGGTGCTGCCAGCGCCCTGCACCTGCAGGGCGTAATCGCCTTCCACCACGCCCACGCAGCGCTCGCCGGTGGCGGTTTCAAATTGGATCAATCGCATATTTGTGCTCGCTTCTCGGTTGCGAAAATTAGCGGGAGGCTTCGGCTGCCCGCGAGGAAGCCAGGCGCTGGCGGCGCTCCAGGCGGTTGTAGACAACCCCGGTGAGCAACAGCCCGAACAGCATCACCACAGCCAGGAAATACAGCCCCGACGAAAGTTGCCCGGTGTGCTCCTTGAGCGCGCCGATACCGAACGGGCCCAGGTAGCCGCCGAGGTTGCCGATCGAGTTGATCAAGGCGATGCCGGCTGCGGCGCTGGCCCCGGAGAAGAACCGGCCCGGCAAGGTCCAGAAAATGGCGGTGCAGGAGAACAACGCGAATGCCACCAGGCACAGCGCTGCCAGCTGCATGACCGGCACGCTAAGCCAGGCACTGAAGAACAGGCCGATCGCACCCAGGGCATACAGCAGGCCGAGGTGGCCATAGCGGTCGTTCAGGCGGTCGGAGCTACGCGGCACGATCAGTAGGCCGATGATGCCGAACAGGTAAGGCACGGCCGAAACGAAACCGGTGACCAGGTCACTGCCGCCAAACTGGTGGATCAGCGTCGGCAGCCAAAGGCCCAGGCCGTAGATGCTCAGAGTCACCGGCAGGTAGAACAGCGCCAGCAACAGCACCCGGCTGTCCTTCAGGGCATGCAACGGATTGCCATGGCGGGTCTGGCCGAACTCGCGCAGGTCGTTGGCCAGTTGTTCCTGCAGCCAGCTGCGCTGTTCGTCGCTGAGCCAGCGCACCTTGGCCGGGCTGTCTGGCAGCAGGCGCAGGGTCGGCCAGGCCAGCAGCACCGCGGGGGTACCGATGCAGATGAACAGCCATTGCCAGCCATGCAGGCCGTAGATGCCATCGAGCCCCAGCAGCGCGCCCGAGAGCGGCCCGGTGATCAGCATCGCCAGCGGCTGGGAGAGGATGAAGAAGCCGAGGATCTTGCCGCGATGGCGCACCGGGTACCACTGGGTGATGTAGTACAGCACGCCCGGAAAGAAGCCCGCCTCGGCCGCCCCCAGCAGAAAGCGCATCACGTAGAAACCGCTGGGCCCGGTAACGAAGGCCATTCCGACGGTGATCGCGCCCCAGGTGACCAGGATGCGGGCGAACCAGCGGCGCGCGCCAAAGCGGTCGAGCAACAGGTTGCTCGGCACCTCGAACAGGAAGTAACCAATAAAGAAGAGCCCGGCGCCAAGGCCGTAGGCCGCGTCACCCAGGCCGATGTCGGCGCCCATGTGCAGCTTGGCGAAGCCCACCGCGGAACGGTCGACATAGGCCACCAGGTAAAGCAGTACCAGAAAAGGGATGAGTTTCAGTGTGATCAGGCGGACGAGCCGCTGCTCCTGAATCATGGCGATGTCTCCAATTGTTCTTGTAATGGGTACAGCACCTGGTCGGGGACTTTTTGGCAGACCTCTGACCTGGGTGAATGATCTTATAGTATTACTAATTGAGCCAACAAGCCTTCACAGAGACCATTTTTATCAGTACAGTCGATCTCACAACGACAAATAGTAATACTAATTAGGTGTTCCCATGTCTGATAGCAAACGCCCACTGCGCTCCGCCCAATGGTTCGGCACCGCCGACAAGAACGGCTTCATGTACCGCAGCTGGATGAAGAACCAGGGTATTCCGGACCACGAATTCCAGGGCAAGCCGATCATCGGCATCTGCAACACCTGGTCGGAGCTGACCCCGTGCAACGCGCACTTCCGCAAGATTGCCGAACATGTCAAAAAGGGCGTGCTGGAGGCTGGCGGCTTCCCGGTGGAGTTCCCGGTGTTCTCCAGCGGCGAGTCCAACCTGCGCCCCACCGCCATGCTCACCCGCAACCTGGCGAGCATGGATGTGGAGGAAGCGATCCGTGGCAACCCGGTGGACGCCGTGGTGCTGCTGACCGGCTGCGACAAGACCACCCCGGCGCTGCTGATGGGCGCGGCGAGCTGTGACGTGCCGGCGATCGTGGTTACCGGCGGGCCGATGCTGAACGGCAAGCACAAAGGCAAGGACATTGGCGCCGGCACCATCGTCTGGCAGATGCACGAGGCCTACAAGGCCGGCCAGATCGACCTCAACGAGTTCCTCTCGGCCGAGGCCGGCATGTCGCGCTCGGCGGGTACCTGCAACACCATGGGCACCGCCTCGACCATGGCCTGCATGGCCGAAGCGCTAGGCACCTCGCTGCCGCACAACGCCGCCATCCCGGCGGTGGATGCACGCCGTTACGTGCTGGCCCACCTGTCGGGCATGCGCATTGTCGACATGGTGCGCGAAGACCTGCGCCTGTCGAAAATCCTCACCCGCGAAGCCTTCGAGAACGCCATCCGCGTCAACGCCGCCATCGGTGGCTCGACCAACGCGGTGATTCACCTGAAGGCCATCGCCGGACGCATCGGCGTGGACCTGCAGCTGGAAGACTGGACCCGCATCGGCCGCGGTACGCCAACCCTGGTCGACCTGCAGCCTTCGGGCCGTTTCCTGATGGAAGAGTTCTACTACGCCGGCGGCCTGCCTGCGGTCATCCGCCGCCTGGGCGAACACGGCCTGCTGCCCAACCCTGGCGCGCTGACGGCCAACGGCAAGAGCCTGTGGGACAACTGCCAGGCCGCGCCGCTGTACGACGAAGAGGTGATCCGCCCGATCGACAAGCCGCTGGTGGCCGACGGCGGCATCTGCATCCTGCGCGGCAACCTGGCGCCCAAAGGCGCCGTGCTCAAGCCATCGGCCGCCACCCCTGCGCTGATGCGGCATCGTGGCCGCGCCGTGGTGTTCGAGAACTTCGACGACTACAAGGCACGCATCAACGACCCCGAGCTGGATGTGGACGCCAGTTCCGTGCTGGTGATGAAGCACTGCGGGCCCAAGGGCTACCCGGGCATGGCCGAGGTCGGCAACATGGGCCTGCCGGCCAAGCTGCTGGCCCAGGGCGTGACCGACATGGTGCGTATTTCCGATGCCCGCATGAGCGGCACCGCCTACGGCACCGTGGTGCTGCACGTGGCGCCGGAAGCGGCAGCTGGCGGGCCGTTGGCTGCCGTGCGCGAAGGCGACTGGATCGAGCTGGATTGCAAGGAAGGCCGGCTGCACCTGGACATTTCCGACGAGGAACTGGCCGGCCGACTGGCCGACCTGCAAGCCCCGCCGCAGTTGATCAGCGGTGGTTACGCCAAGCTGTACCTGGACCACGTCATGCAGGCCGATGAGGGTTGCGACTTCGACTTCCTGGTCGGATGCCGCGGGGCGGCGGTGCCCAAGCACTCGCACTAAGGCCTGAAGCCTGTCGGTTAGCGTCATCGGGGCTGCTGCGCAGCCCATCGCCGGCAAGCCGGGCTCCCACAGGTACGGCGCCCCCCCAAGAGCTACGCGGTCCCTGTGGGAGCCCGGCTTGCCGGCGATGGGCCGCAAAGCGGCCCCCAGACCGCTTAATTGACTGGCATCAGGGCATGCCCGCGAACACCGGCAAAGCCGGTGCCATCCATCGCGCCGGATTCTTCGCGGGTAAACCCGCTCCCACAGGTACCGCGCTAGCTTCGAGGTGACGCTACACCTGTAGGAGCGGCTTCAGCCGCGAACACCGGCGTAGCCGGTGCCATCCACCGCGTCGCCTGCTTCGCGGGTGAACCCGCTCCCACAGGGGCGGCGCAGGCTTCAGGCTCACGCGGTACCTGTGGGAGCGGCCGTGGCCGCGAACACCGGCGCAGCCGGTGCCATGCACCGCGTCGACGCGCTAATGCTATGATGCTGCCCCCGCCCGAAGGATCCGCCCCGCCCCACATGAACTACCGCCAACCCACCACGCGCAAGAGCATGCACGCCACCCTGGTCCAGGACCTTGGCGTACAGATCGTATCCGGCCAACTCGCACCCGGGCAGAAGCTGCCTTCCGAGGCCAGCCTGTGCGAAGCCTACGCGATCAGCCGGCCGGTGTTCCGCGAGGCGATGCGCGCCCTTACCGCCAAGGGCCTGATCGAGGCCCGCCCGCGGGTGGGTACCCTGGTTCGGCCGCGCCATGACTGGCACATGCTCGACCCGGACGTGCTGCACTGGCTGATGCAGGCCACGCCACAGCAGGAATTCTTCAACATGCTGAGCAGCGTCCGCTGGGTCATCGAGCCCGCCGCCGCCGCACTGGCCGCCACCAACGCCAGCGCCGACGACGTCAATTCGATCGCCGAGGCCTACCAACGCATGGAAGCCGCCCGCAACCATGAAGAACGCCTGCAACCGGACCTGGACTTCCACGCCCGCATCGCCGACGCCACCCACAACGACCTGCTGGCCTACCTGTGCAACATGCTGTCGATGGCGCTGCGCGAGTCGGTGCGCTACTCCAACCAGCGGGCGAATTTCGACGAACTCGCCCTGCCCCGCCACAAGGCGATTCTGACCGCTATTCAGAACGGTGACGCGCTGGGCGCGCGGCATGCTTCACTGGTACAGCTTGAAGATGCCCGCGTGGCGCTGGCCAAGGTACTGGGGCAGGACCCGACAAGCTGAGGTATCGACCGAGCCTACCTCAGCCACCGGGCCCGCCGATCAGAACACCGACCAGCCGATCCGCGAACTGAGCAGTTCGAGCGCCGCCATCCCGGCCAGGGAGTTACCCGCCGCATTCAACTCCGGCGACCACACGCACACGGTAAATTGCCCCGGCACGATCGCCACAATCCCGCCCCCCACGCCACTCTTGCCCGGCAACCCCACCCGATAGGCGAAATTCCCTGCTTCGTCATACAACCCGCTGGTGGCCATGATCGAGTTCACCTGCTGGGTCTGGCGCCGGGTCAGAATCTGCTCACCGCTGTGCTTGCAGAACCCATCATTGGCCAGGAAACAGAACGCCCGGGCCAGGTCCAGGCAATTCATCTGGAGCGCGCAGTAGCTGAAATAGCTGCGCAGTACCGTTTCCACCTCGTTATGGAAGTTGCCGAACGACTGCATCAGGTAAGCCATGGCCGCGTTGCGCGCGCGGAACTGATACTCCGAGTCGGCAACGCGGGCATCGATCGCGATATGGGGATTGCCCGATAGCCGCCGCACGAAATCGCGCATCGACAACGTGGGTGCAGCGAAGCGCGACTGGTTGATATCGCAGATCACCAACGCACCCGCATTTATAAAGGGGTTGCGCGGCCGGCCGCGTTCGAACTCCAGTTGCACCAGCGAGTTGAACGGTTGGCCGGAAGGCTCATGGCCAAGCCGCTGCCAAATGGCTTCCCCGGAGTGCCCGATCGCCTGCACCAGGCTGAACACTTTGGAAATACTCTGCACCGAGAACGGCACCAGCGCGTCGCCTGCACAGTAATAGCTGCCATCGTTGCCATAGACCGCGATGCCCTGCTGGTTCGCCGGCACATCGGCCAGCGCGGGAATGTAGTCAGCCACTTTGCCCTTGCCGATCAAGGGACGTACTTCTTCGAGAATCTCGTTCAACAGCGTTTGCATGGAAGGCCCTGTATCAGTCCCCAGACGACGGCTAAGGGGTAGCATCCTTGACGAAGATCGAGCGAAAGAAATCACACTCCCGGCAAGAAATTGTCGGCCGACCGTGCACCACGCCATGGCCTATGCTGTGCTTGTTTCGACGGTATACAGACCGCGCACCCGCCAGGTACCCAAGCCAACCAAGGAACGGAGGACCCACAATGCCAGCTTGCCCCTTGCCCGCTGACGAAGCGCTGCGCCAGCGCACGCTCGACGACATGAACCTGGTCGACACGCCAGCCGAGCATTACCTGGATACCCTGGTGCGGCTCACCCAGGACCTGGCCCATGTGGACACTGTGCTTATCAGCCTGATCGACCAGGACCGACAGTGGTTCAAGGCCCGCATAGGCCTTGAGGCAAGCGAGACGACGCGCAGTGTTTCGTTCTGCGGCTACGCCATTCTCGGCGAGGACACACTGACGGTGCCCGACGCCCTGTGCGACGAACGATTCGTCGACAACCCGCTCGTGCTGAACGCGCCCTACATCCGCTTTTACGCCGGCCACCCCTTGCGCGCCGGCAACGGTAAAGCCATCGGCACGCTGTGCATGTTCGACCCGCGCCCGCGCGTGCTCAGTGAGGCTCAGCAAGCGAACTTCAGGGACCTGGCGACGCTCGCCGAGGGGTATCTGCAGCTGCGTACCTTGGCCCAGGTGAACCGCGATCTGCGGCTTGAAATGGATCGCGAGCAGCGCAAAGCCCTGCTCGACCCTTTGACACAACTGTGGAACCGCGGCGCGTTGTCGGCGTTTGAAGCGCATGAACGGCGATTGGCCGAGGTGAACGGCTTACAACTGGGTGCGGTTTATGCCGACCTGGATCACTTCAAGTCCATCAACGACAAGTTCGGCCATGGCGGCGGTGACAAGGTGCTTTGCGAAACTGCGCGTCGCCTGCGCGCTGCACTGCGCCCCGATGACCTGGTGGTGCGCCATGGGGGTGAGGAGTTTGTTGCAATTTTGCAGGTGAAGGACAGCGAAGAGCTGACCCGGATTGCTGAGCGGATTCGCGAACAGGTGGGTGCTAGCCCGATGCAGTTGCCCTGTGGTCAGTTGAACGTAACCCTGAGCATCGGGTGCACCCTGTTTGCCAAGGGTGAAACGCTGGATGACGCGCTGGAACGCGCTGACAAAGGGCTTTATGACGCCAAACAGAATGGACGAAACCGGGTTGTCTACATAGCGCCACCTCTCTGAGACGAGCACGATCCGGGCTGTACGGCATCTCTTCTCGCGTCTCAGCCCGGCTATTCATTGCCCCAGCCCCCGCCCCGCTCGACACTCCCGCTCCGCCAAGGCTGGATTATCTGAATGCCCCAACACAGCGCTCAAACCCTGCGCGCACCCCTGTGGGAGCGGGCGCGCCCGCGAACACGGGCGCAGCCCGTGCCATCCAAGGTAAACCCGCTAAAAAAGCCGCAAGCCACTCATCAATAAGCAGAACCGCACACAAAGGGTCTCCACGAACAAATCCGCCCTCAAAACTGCTCACATCTCCCTGAATTAGCAGGTCCCGCTGTAGGAGCGGCTTCAGCCGCGAACACCGGCGCAGCCGGTGCCATGCCCACGCCAGATTCTTCCCCGCCCAAACGCAATACTCAGGGCCATGAGACCACAGCTACCCGCCTCCAAAACCCAAGGCCTGGCACCTTGCCCAAAGGCACCTGCCAAATCGATCAGCCATATGCAGTTCCAGGACAACTGGCCAACGCCCAAAACAACCTGCCAATCGCCCCAAGCCCCGTCACTGCACCCCTGCCCCGCCAGCCCCGATCTCATCCATGAAATCCGCAAGAAACACTTCAAGCCGAGCATGACGTTCAGCAGCCAGCCGAGAGCATGCTCTGCAGTAACGACATGCCTTGTTTCAGATCATTGTCACGGCTGCGATTGATGTAACGCTTGTCATCATTGGCAGAGATCGAGGTGTGGCAAATATGATGAACCTCGTCATCCCCCTGATCGACCCACTTGATGACGTATTCATCCCAAAGCACCCGCATACGCCAAAGCAGGTCGATGAACCCTTGTGCCCTCGCGGTACGCTGCTCGGGCTCCGCCGGCTGCAGTAAATGGGACTCGAACAAGGTAAGCAGGTGCCGATCCAGCACGCGGGGCAGATCCGGCTGCCCTTGCTCTTTCAACCAGATACGCAGCACATGCAGAAGGAACAAAGGGAAGCCAATGATACTGCGCGCCCATGGTGCCTCCCCTTCGTCCGCCGCGATGGTCGCGTATCCATTGTCAAACTCGGAATCTGCACCGTTGACGATGTTCTCCAAGGTCAGTCGTTCAGCAGACTCCGCTTGTGCAGCCTCAGCTCTTCGCGACAGCAGCCCGTGCACAGCTACTGCGTGAAGCAACTGCCCTTTGCTATAGAGATCACCCAAACGGTGAGCCTCAAGCTGGGTATCTTGGCAGAGATTACGTTCGACAAAGCCACTCATGTCGGCACAAGCGTTCCACAAAGCTGCGTAACGGGAACGACTTTCGGCGGGGATGTCGCGCAGTAGCCTTGCCTTGAGAATTTCGTGATGCTGAAGCTGGATCCCGCGGTTGTTGATGACCTCAAACAACTTGTTCAAGTCCATCCCCTCAGGCACCTGTGTGAGCACGAGAGAAACCTTGCGGTAAACGAAGGAAGCCAGCTCCTTGAGGTATTCGTCATCCACAGGCTTGCCATCCGCACGCTTGTAGGTCTGCTTGAAAGAGGCCATCAGTTGCTGAGCTTCTCTCATGCTTTGAGTATCCGGGATCTCTGGGCTTGCTCCACTTTTGCCAGGCATCATGCTGGCAAGGAAGGTGTTCACCTGCTCGCGTATCGAGAAATGCAGGCGTGGAATCACGCTGTCCTTCAGCACTACCCTGCTGAAGTCGCCCATCACTTGGTTCCATATGGCGACCGTGCTGAGCATCCACAGCGTCGTGAAGCGCTGCTGCCCATCGATTAGGTCGAAGCGGCGCAGCCCCTTAAGGCGATCTTGCTCAGAGGTTTTTTCGACCAGCAGGGCACCACCCAGAAAAAACTGGTCTTCGCCCCGATCAAAGGCATTCGCCATATCGGTCAGCAATGTCTTGATCTGATCATCACCCCAGACGTACAGGCGCTGGTAGATAGGCACGTTGAAGCACCAGGCCGCGTCGTCTTGATTAACTAGCTGTTCCAAGGTGAAGAGACGGGAATCAATACTCATGGCGATGTTCCTGGCAAGCCTTCAAGTACGTTTCGAGCCATCGCGATTTACCCGCAAGGGTCGAGCAGTCGGAGTCCAACTGCCCTTGATAGAAATCCAGGACTGCCCTCTTGTATCGCCCCTGCACCCCCTGCCCTGCTGATACCGTTTCGTTAGCATACGAAGACGCCACCGCTTGTTGTCGGTGCTGAAGGAAATCCAGCACCTGCTTCGGGTGGTAACTCTGGGCAATCACATCCAATAGGTTCAGCTCGGCCAGCCTGAAGAAATTGGCCGCGGTTTCCTGCTTGACCTGTTTTTTCTCCAGGCGAATCGCGCCCAGCAAAAACTCCAAGCGCAGGGCAAAAGCGGTCAATTGCTCAACGTCGAACTGATCGACATACATCAGGCTACAGAGCATGAAGATCTCGCGCAGGTACTCCTGGTTACTACGCAGCAGCTGTTTGTAAATCGTGCGGAACCTACTGACCTGCGGACAAGGCGCAGGACCATTCATTAGCCGTTGCAGCAACGCTGCGTACTTGTCTGCGTATAGAAAGAACCCTACACCTTCATGGATGGGCTGACGCAACGCGATAGGCAGGCTTGCAGGATTTTGCCCGACTCGCAGCTGGCTACCCTGCAGCACATAATCACCATCTCCCGCCAGCGTCATGCAGGACGCTAGCCGATTGTGCCGGGTCGCGTAGAGCGGCACGCTGTCAATACGGCTACGGCTGTCGGCGGCGTGGGGCCAAGTGTCACGCTGGAATTCTGCCAGGAGCGGTTCGTGCTTCCCCGCAGGCGTGTGCGATCCGCGCCAACGCCGCGCACGCCAGAGAAAACGATTGAATAAGTTAGGGGCGAAGTCCTGACCTGGGCTCAGCACCGCCGGGTGGCGTTGCAGCCTCTCCCAGCGCTCTGCACAGTCCCGCTGCAGTGCAGCCTTGAGTTCAGTCTTCCCTTGCGCGTAGTCGATCGCACGCAGGTGATAGGCCTTGAGCAGGTCAGTGGCCTCCAAGCGCACCCCGCGGTTGTTCTGGGTGTCGAAGAAGGTGAAAGCGAGGTCAGTGCTGTCCACTTCGATCACTGTCAGCCGCAGCCTTTCGATGATCTGCGGCGCAATCGCCTCCATTTGCTTCAATGCTTGCAATCCCTCAGCAATATGTCGCGCGGATTGGCCCGAATAGCTGAGTACCTGCCCCACTGGCAGCTTGCCGGTAGAGCGGTGGTACAACAGTGAGAGCGCGGTGATGCGCTGCTGACCATCAATAATGAACCGCTTCGACTGGCTTGCATCACGATGCAGCAGTACACCACCCATGTAGTAAGGCAGGGAGGTATCCGCCTGTGCTGCATATGTTGCTAGGTCATTGACCAGTTGCGTCAGCTTGTCTGGCCCCCAGACGAAACCACGCTGATAGCTGTCCAATGCCAATGGCCAATCGCTTGCATTGAGTAATTCTGCGAAAGACAGAGTACTGACCCGTACAAGCGAACTCGGCTTCGCGGGTAAAATTTCCCGATTCAATTTTCGTCCCAACGTTTACGCAGCGTCCTGATCAGCGCGTTTCCTCGCAACGCGCGGCCGTCTGGCCCACAGAGTGCGACAGAGCCTTCCGGTAATCCGAAGACATCTTCGATCCTTGCCCGTATGGTGCTCACTTTCGCATCCGAGCGTGCGGCCCGATAGCGAGCCGCCTTCCGGTTTCCGATAACGACCGTCGAGTCTTCTTCCTGATCATCAGAAGCCTCCTGGTCCTCGGCATCCCAGCTCTCTTCCGCATCATCCTCCTCGATCAGCTCGCCATCGTCGTAAGCCTCTTCAGCCTCGTCGACTTCAGCGGTCAGGTCAGCCAGCGCTTGGGCATGGGAGTACCATGTGCTGGCATCCTCTTGTTCCCACACTAAGCCATCCTGGACATGGAAGGTGCGCAGGGCTGCGGAAGACGGAACGTAATCACTGAAGCGCGACTTCACGGCTGGCAAGCGTTCAAAACCGGCCCCCAAGGCGCGCAGCACCTTTTCTGGACCTGCAACCAGCAAAAACTCAGACCAGCACGGCTCGCGGAAATTGACGCTGACAGTACCGTACATGTAGAGAGTCGCCCGCAGTGATGCGTCCTGCTCAGCCAATTGGCTGAGTACCTGCATCACCGTGCGGTGGATGCTGAAACCTGCGTCCTCGATGGACTGCGAATCGACCTCGACTGTGGGTAAGGGCGATTTACTGTTGACGAACGCGAGCTCCGTCACCGATTTCTTGATCATTGCCTTCATTCCTTGAGCGGGACCTTGGGTGGGCGTCACGAGCTGGTTCGCCACGATTGCAAACGTTGGAGATGAGCTCACAGTGCGGCTAAGGCCTTTCCCTGAAAACAGCATGGCGCAAGGGCATAATGCCACCATATCATGTTAAAACTCTACCATCCCTCCTCGAACCTGTTGTCATGGGGGGCCACCTGGTACAGCAGCGTCAAACCAGATCAACTGCGTGACTGCGCCAACCACTACCCCTCTGAACAACCTGCGCAAGGCTATAGCTGAAACCTGCGACGACCTGAGCCTAATCAAGGAGCTGACCGAGACGTTCGACCAGCAGATCCAAAAGCAGGAGCAGGCGGTAGAGCGCGAGCTGCGAACTCTGAGCCAGAAGGGCGTCACCGAAATGCGCAGTTTCGTCAACCAGCTGTTCAACGGGCCCCGCACCGACGACGCGCAGCTTCAGCTGCGCGAGCGCCTGGCCACGGTGCTAGGCAAGCTGACTGGCGAGGCGATAAAAGGCATAGGTGAAAGCCAGCAAAATACGCTGCAGCGTGCGTTCGACACCAGCCGTCTCGGCGCTATCCCTGCTTACCGGGAAGTTACGGTCGAGAAGGAATACACCAGCGGCACCCGCAGCAGCACAAAAACTGCCTGGGGCGCTGGCGGGGCGGTTCTCGGTGGCGTCATTGGCTTCTTCGTTGGCGGCCCCGCGGGCGCAGCTGCGGGGGCCTCGCTGGGGAGTGCCGCGAGCATGATTGGCCGTGGCGCCGAGGCCATCCGCGCCAAACACAACGTGGTCGTCGGCGACAACCTGGAAGAACAACGCCAGGTGGCCATCGAGCAGTACGCCAATGCCCTACCAGATTATCTGACCGAGCAGGTACGGGGCATCTACGAGCCGCTAAGGGACTCCATGCTCGAGTACTGCCAAATCCTGACCATCGAAATGGAGCGCCTGCGTCAGGCACTCATCACCCTCGAAACGAGCACTGCACAATGACCCAACCAGGCCCGATGACCCAACTGCTGGCCCTCTATGAGGAAGTGGATGGACTGTGTGAAACCTATAACCCGCAGGCTGTCGCCAGCATTCGCGAACTGAGCCGGGCGAAGAAGGCCCAGGCCGGCGCGAGCATCATGGTGTACGGCGTCTACAACGCCGGTAAAAGCACGCTGATCAATGCCTTGCTCGGCCAAGAGCTGGCCTCGGTAGCCGATGTGCCGGAAACCGCCCGTGTGCAAGGCTATCGCTGGGGCGATTTCGAAGTGCTCGATACGCCCGGCATCGACGCGCCGCTCGAGCATGAAGCCATCACCCGAGAGCAGCTGGTGCAGTCGGATGTGGTGATCTTCGTAGTCAATCCGCTGGGCGTGGTCGAGGAAGAGAAAACGCTCGATGTGCTGCTTGAGCTGGTACTTGCCGGCAAGATGATCTTCCTGGTACTCAACTGCAAGAGCCGTTTCGACCCGATCGACCTGGCCCGCATCAAAGACGAACTCAGCGAACGCATTCAGCAGAAGGCCGGTAACCAGAAAGTGCTTGGGCATATCCCGATCGTCGAGGTCAACGCCCGCTCAGCGCTCAAGGCGAAACTGGAGAACAAGCAGAACCTGCTGAACAGCTCGGGCTTTCCGAAGTTCGAAAGCGATCTGGCTGGATTCTTTGCATCCGTAGAGCAAAAGGCCATCGTCGCACGTGTCGCCACCGAACTGCGCAGCTTCCTCGACGCGACGGTAGCCGAGCTGGACAAACACCAGGACCAAGCCTCGATTAAACGCCTGGACGCTTTCTATGGCGAAATCGCGCGTCGCGAGATCGATATTCGCCACGGTTTGAAATCGTTGATCGAAGCCAAGGCCGCCTTCGTCGGCAAGAGCACGATCACTGCGCTGAACCAGAACATCGATGGCGCTCAGGGCAAGATCGAGCAGCTTATCGGGCAGGCCAACGAACAGATCTGCAGCGAGCTTGAAGACGCACTCACTCGCCTGGGTCTAGACGCTTCAGAGATGCTCGACGAAGTCATTCGAGAGGTGCAGGTACAGCCACAGGCCTACAATACCCAGGCTGCACCGGACCTCGATACACCTGAAGCTCCCGCCGACCAGGCGCCCGTATCTCAAGGCATCGACCTGAGCCTACTCGAGTCCGGCGTCCGCCAGGCCAGCAGCATGCTCAAGGCCGAGCATGTCGTCAGCGTGCTGAAAGTCGGCAAGCAGTGGCTGCCGACACTGTTCAAAGGCGTCGGCCCGGTCACCATGGGCAAGGTTGCCGAGCAGATCGTCGGCAAGGTCATCCCGGTTATCGGTATTGCTTTTCAGGTAGGCAGCACGCTGTACTCCGCCTTCGCTGGCGACCCTGACCAGCAGCGCCTGGAGCAACAGGCCAAACGCGAGGCCCATGAGCGCGAGCGGCGCGACCAGGCGATCCAGGCATTTGCCGATGAGACTGCCTGGGAATTCTCGCGGTCGCTGAACACCATGGTCGATACCCACCTGAAGACTAACTTCGCCGAGATCAAGGACAAACTGCAGAGGCTGCGTGGCAGCCTCGGCCAGGAGCAGCGCCGCCTCAGCGAGGACCGCGAACGCCTTGTCCAGTGCCAGGCCGCAATGGGTGAGTATGCCTGACATTCCCTTGCCCTTTGCCTGCAGCCGCTGCATGGAATGCTGCCGACGCGTGCATCTGCTTGCCGATACCGCCGCGATGGACCGCGGCGACGGTGTCTGCCGGCACCTGGATGAAAACAACGCCGGTTGCCGCATCTATGACCAGCGGCCAGACGCCTGCCGTGTCGATCGGCAGTACGAATTGCATTATCGTCAGGCAATGAGTTGGGAAACGTTCGTGAGAATGAATGAAGCCGGATGCAGACAATTGCAATCTCTCGGAGCTAGCGAGGCTACCCGAACAATCCCGGCGTCTACAGACAACCGCTACACACAACCATAGGGACTTCAGAATGGGTATTAGCTACCGCGCGGATGATGATCTGGCCTTTCTGCAATATTGCCGGGAAGGCGATATCCGCAACCTGGCGGCCTATCTCATGTTCGACAAGGACGGAGAAAAGCGCAGGGCAAGCGAAATCGCTGATGATCCGCAATTCAAGAAGCTGCAGGGCCAGCCAGATCAATGGCGGCGCTGCTGGCAACTGGTTGCTGGTGAGCTACAACATTTCGCTGGTGACTCAATCGTCAACCTGTTCCGCCGTCAGGGCGTGCTTTACAAGGAAATGCTCTGCGACGTCTGCGACAAGACCGATGTGAAATACGACAGCAAAGCCAGCGCCTACGCGATCGAAAACCAGCTTATCGAGAAGTTGGTGACTAAGAGCTGGGAACAAATGTCGCCAGACCAGCGGCGTAGCACAGCCGAAGAAATGAACATCAACGGCTCGCTCGGGGCGGTGCCTCTGGTCGCGATCCTCAATGCAATTCGTGCAGGTGGTCTGGGCTCATTGCAGTGGTCATCCTGGCTTGCAAGGGGCGCCACTGCTTCATTCAGTAATGCAGTCGGGGTAACCCTGGGTGGCGCTGCGGCTCTGGTAGGTGGGCGCGCGGTTGCGGCCATAGCCGGGCCCTTGGCAGCGCTCGCCGTCACCGTTCCTCTGCTCAGCGGTACGGCGTACCGGGTCACTATCCCAGCTGTCATTCAAATCGCGTTCATGCGGCGACAGTATGAAAAAGAGGATCACTTCTAATGCAGGCAGCAGCAGAACTTCTGGAAAAAATCTGGGTGCTCGACGAGGAGGCTTTTTCGAAAGCCCTTATCGATGCGCTGGCAGCAGGCAAGGCAGTCATTCATGACGGCGTGGCTTATTACGCGGCGGGCAGTGGTAAGACGGGGGTCATCCAGCATCTACCGTTCAAGGAAACCGTGTTCAAGTCCGCCGAAGAAGCACTCAAGGCCGCTCAGATGACCACCGTGATGGCGACCGCCGCGTCCACCTGTGTGATTCTCGGTGCGCTGATTATCCAGACCAAATACCTGGCGGCAAAACTCGACAAGATCCAGAACACCGTCGACGAAATCGCCAAAGAGTTGCATACCCAAAACATCGTCTATTACATGGACAAGGTCACCGACTACATCGGTAGTATCGAAGTAGCCCGCACCTTGCTAAAGGACCGCAGCCTGGCTAGCGAAATCAAGGAGATGGCCCTCCCCTTGCTGGCATCAGCCGCAGCGAAGCGCAATCATGCGATGTCGTTCATCGACAACATTCTGGCGTTGGCGCAGAACAGCAACGAGTTGAGCAGCAAGCACTACGAGCTGGTAGTGAACTTCGCGCACATGATGCTGGAGATCATGCCGCTCGGCATTCATACGGAATATTTGCTGGCGGCCCGGGTAGGCAAACCGATGCTCGCCCAACTCATACTGGAAGATGGCGCAGAGCGTTATCAGGGCGCAATGCAACAATACAAGGCATTCCTCAATGCCCAACATCGTGAACTGGTACGGGGTAACATGGGTGACAAAACCGTGGTCCTGCAGCGTATCGAAGACAAGGCTCGCCACCTGATTCAATCGCAAGAGAATCAACTACTGCTCACGTTGCCCTACGGCCGTATGGCAACGCTCGAGGCTGCATAAGCTCACTAGCAAGCACAGTCGAAAAGGGGCTCGGAGATGAGCCCCAACTCGGCTGGATCAGACGAGGCCCGCTCGCCAGCCAGCCGCAGGTGTTTTCTCAGCATGAACAGCTTACGTTCACCTGCGCAGTAGCTGATGCCGGAAGCGCGCCTCCAGCGAGGGTATTTCCAACAGTACATCTTCATCCTCATAGACATCGTAGGAACGCTCCAACTCGATTTCTCCAGCCATGAATGCCTCATCAAATGGCGCATCTTCGTCGATCTCTTCGTGCAGCGCAGATGTGTAACCCTTGACCCACAGCTTGCGCTTGTCCGCGCTGACAACATAACCCGAGGTGTATTCAGTGCCCGCCAGACGATCTGGTTCGGCAGTACCCTTACGTGCCAACCCAGTGATTGCAATCACCAGATGCGCCAACTCATCCATGTCCGGGCAAACGAACTCGTGAAAGGCCGGCCAAAACGCCATGTCCGCCTCCGAAGCGCGCCACCCCTTGGTGTCATTGACCTCACTCAGATCTTCGTAGGGGTGCGAATGGAACGTACCAATCAGCTCAAGCTGCGGCCAGTATTCGCCGAAGAAATCCCGCTTCATCGCGATGGACTCGAAATCAGGCCGCACCCAGTCGGTGTGCCTCAGTGCCGAGGTCTCGACAGTGGCGACCACCGCGACTAAGCGCGCCGGCACTCCGTTGCGCACCGGTAACGCATACCCCCACAGCAACCCGAACGTCTCGAGCTTCTTGTTGCTTCGACCCCGAGCATGAGCTCTGTGTGACACTTCGTAAGCTTCAATGGCCGAAGTAAGCAGTTGTGGCAGAACATGATCCTCGACGATGACCTGCGTTCGCATTTATTCCTCCTTGGTTTCTGATTGCTTGCCATGTTCCGTGAGGCGCCTATTCATCTTCCATCCAGTACCGGCAAATTGCTGTAACTTTAACCGGTTTTTCAGCCGAGTGCCGGGCAGAGCCCCAGTAGTACTCATTGGTCGAATGCAAATGCATAAATTAATGACAAACTTTCAGCTCCGTAGCCTTCCCGATATCCTCGAACAGGTCGTCAATGCCACAACTCGGCGCACGTCAAACCGAACCGGCGGCGGCCTCCCGCGCCGCTTTCTCACGCTTCATCTCGCTGTATTCGCGGTACAGCTCATAACTCTTGGTAGCGATCACGATAAAACCGACAACGGCAAAGATATTCTTCATGGCTGAATGCTCCTGATTGATCGACTTGTCCGCCTATACCCTAGGCTCTGTACGAAATCCCGAGAAACCCGATCGCTGCCCCTTGAACGCTGAGATTTTGTAGAGTCATCCGCCATCTACGGAAAGGAATTCTGTGATGGCTAAGCGTTACGAACTCTCGGATGAGGCTTGGGCTTTGGTTGCCGATCTCTTCACTGAAACCCATGGTCGGGGGCGGCCCCGCCTGAGTGATCGGCTGATGCTCGATGGCGTGCTCTGGGTGCTCTGCTCGGGTGCTGCGTGGCGAGATATGCCGGAGCGATTTGGCCCGTGGTCAACGGTGTATCAACGGTTCCGGGACTGGCGAAACCAGGGGACGTTCGATCAGATGCTCAAACGCTTGCACCTGAAATTGAATGAGCAAGGCTTGATCGATTTGCAAACCTGGATGATCGACTCAACTGCTGTACGCGCAACCCGAGCCTCTTCTGGCGCCGGGAAAAAAGGGGGCCTGACGAGCCTGCCGATCACGCTCTAGGCCGCAGTCGCGGCGGCCTGACAACCAAGATCCACATGCTCTGCGACGCCAACGGAACACCGTTGCGCTTCCTTCTCTCTGGCGGTCAAGCCAGTGACATCAGCTACGCCCAGCCACTGCTGGACGAAGTCAGCATTCCATCAAGCCAACGAGGTCGTCCGCGCAAGCGCTGCAAATGGCTGCTTGCTGACAAAGGCTACGATGCCGAAGCGCTGCGCCGCTACTGCGACCAGTACCGCATGCAACCCGTCATCCCGATGCGCTCAATGAAGCGCAAACCCAAGCCTGGCTTACCCAGATTGTTTGATCGGCCCAAATATCGACAGCGCAACATCATCGAGCGCATGTTTGGCTGGCTGAAAGAGAACCGCCGCATCGTGACGCGCTTCGACAAGCTCGCGAAAAGCTATGCCGCCATGGTCTCACTGGCTTGTTCCATGCGGTGTCTGCGACATCTCTTTTCGTACAGAGCCTAAAACCGCCGCCGCGCCAGCAACTCCGCCACCGCCCCCGCAAGCCACCCGGCAGTACGCACCTTCAACGCCTTGCCCCCACACTTAGGACACTGATCAATCCACTCCCCCGGCGCCAACGCATCACTGCGCGGCGCCACTGTTTTCGTCCAACCACACCCTTCACATTCAAAAGTGAGGGGCCTGGGTTTGATCGGCATGTTCAATCTCCTTGATCCCTACGCAAACTCACTACCTTCAATGCGTTCAACTCCCGGGATAAGCCAGTTCAATTTGCTCATCAAACTCGCCCCCCACCCCGCAGTACTCCCGCGGAACACGCTCGATATCTTCAGCCACCTGCGCAATCACCTGCCGCAGCTCCAGGCACTCAAGCCACCGGTCAGGAATAGCGCCAGCGCCATACTGCGCCCCCAGCAAGTGCCCGACGACCAGCCCTGTACTGCTGCTGTCACCACTGTGATTAACCGCCGCAATCACCCCTTCTTCAAATGACCGCGCTGTCAGCGCGCACCACAGCCCAATCGCCAGCACCTGTTCAGCGCCCCAACCACCGGCAAAATCGTCTATCCGTTGAGGGCTGGGTGTGTATCCCTCGTAAAAGAAGAACATCACGCGCTCGACAAGGCTGCGCGTTTCCTCGATACCAGGCACCTGCCCATACCTGGCCAGACTCTGCGTCACAGCGTGCTCCAAGCTATCTTGTCGATCGACAACACGCTGCAGAATGTCGGCGAACAGCCCAGCCGCCAAGTAACCTGTCGGGTGCCCGTGCGTCAGGCGCCCGGATTGCGTTGCGTAGTCAAATGCATTGGCAAAGAACGCACAGGGTGCAACATGTACCAAAGCACCGCAGCCCTTGCTGTTGTTTTCGGCAATCATACCCAACCGTCCGCTGACCTTGAGCGCACTCATGCAGGTTATGTCTGGCGCACGACGCGACCAGAGCTCCATTTGCCTGATCAGCCAGCCATCTGTGGCGACCGGTATCAGCGAAGGTTGATCCTGGGTCGTCAGCCAGCGCAGCAGCGCGTGATGAACAATGCTGGGCACATGGCATGCCTGCAGCGAACTCCCTAGCACATAAGCCCGCAGCAAGCCTTCTGCGGTAAAGAGCATCATCTGTGTAGCGTCGCTTATCGCACCGGCGGTGCCATAAGCCGGGGCAAAATCAATGGTGCCCTGCGGCCCGAACCTGGCCTCGATCACAGGCCACTCAAGCAACTCCACCGGGGAGCCTAGCGCATCTCCGACGGCGCCCCCCAGTAGGCAGCCGCTGATCCGTTCAATTCTGTTCATATCGTCCCTTAACGCTCTTCTGCAGAATCCAGGTCCTGCAAAATCACTAACTTGCGCTGCAACTGCGCAACATGCTCCCGCTCTGCACGCAACGCCGACCGCAGCTCGCGGTTTTCCATTTCCCAAATCTGCAGCCAGCGCAGATCCCTCTGGCAGTGCTCGACCTTTTTCCCAAGCTCGCCGAGCCTCAAAGCCTGCTGAATCAGCACCAGCAGGATGATCCCCATCGCCACCAAGGCCCCAGTCGCAACCACTTCCGCCATCGTCATGCTCATATCCTTTGCTGCCCCCGATGTATTCCGAAGACAATCTAAAGATATGTAATGCAAAATTACACGTCTAGAATGTAGACTTATACAGGTAAAGTAATCGCGCACATGGAGAGGGTATGAAACGCAAGCAATCCATCGAGCAGGTACGCTGGGACCTGGCACTTCGCTATCGTTTGATCGAGACCGTTGCCTGGTGGGAAGGCCGGCTGACCACGGGGCACCTGATGCAGAGCTTTGGCATCAGCCGCCAGCAGGCGTCTAAAGACATCAACACCTACATCAGCGAGCATGCGTCCAGAAACTTGACATATGACAAGCGGATCAAAGGCTACGTACCTACGCCGCACTTCAAACCACGCTTCATCGACCTCAGCGCCAGCGCCTACCTCGATATGCTTGCCCAGAACAATGAACGAGCCCCGCATATCGAAGGGCTGAAGCTCGCCTATGCGCATACATTGATGTTGCAAGTTCCCGATCGCAGCATTCAGCCTGAGGTGCTTCGCCCCCTTTTACGGGCTTGCCGGGAAGGGTTGCGACTAGAGGTCGAATACGTTTCGCTGGCCAATCCCGAGCCTGAGATTCGCTTGATCGAACCGCACACACTGATTCATACCGGCATGCGCTGGCACGTTCGGGCCTACTGCGAGAAAAACAGCGCTTACCGCGACTTCGTGCTCAGCCGCATGCGCGGCAAGCCAGACCTACTGGACGGCAATGGCAACGGCATAGAAGGCGATACAATCTGGAACACTGATGTATCGGTGATCCTGGAACCTGACCCGCGGCTCGACGCCGCGCAGAAGGCGATCATAGAGGGTGACTACGGTATGCTGAATGGCCGGCTGGAGATCCCGAGCCGGCAAGCGTTGGTCAAATATGTGCTGCAACGCTATCAAATCGACCCCAAGAACTTGGACCCTAAGCCAGAAGCGCAGCAGGTCGTGATCGCCAACTTGAACGCGCTGAAACCTTGGCTCTACGACTGACTCAACGCGCTCATTGCATCCCATAACCACAAAAACTGCACTCAAGGAAGGAACACACGCTCATGACAGCCGTATCTCCCCCCACATCCAACCAGCAAAGCTCATCCCCCGCTTCAGCGCCCGCCCCCTCCGCCTCCAGCAGTCCCCGACAAGCACTATTCAAACTCCTCTCCGATATCAAATGGTGGCTGCCAGTAGTTTCAACGCTTATCTCAATCTCACTCCTCACCAAGTACCTCTGGGTAATCCATCACCCCGAGTTGATCCTTAGTTCGTTAGGTAATCCTTCGAACCTCGTCGCCTGGTTATTCTTCAACCTGCTGATACTCGCGTCGCTGCTGCTCATCGTATCGGTGCCGTCTTTGGTCTTCACGTTGAGCATGTCTGTATGCACCGTCGATAGAGAGCTGGAAAAGAGACTCGCCTTACGCTTTGGCCTCATCGTAGGCGGGGGCTACCTACTGCTATCGCTCAACCTGCTGGGCGCCCTCTTTGATCACACCATGGCCCCAGGCTACTTCTTCCCTATCGTCGTAGTCGCTGCCGCTTGTGCCGTGATAGTTCTGCTTCGCCGCGATGCGCTCCTGCACAACAAAGTACTGGAGCTGCCGCCTAGTCCTCGCAAACCCTTGCATCGCAAACTCTATTACACAGCCCTCGTTGGCTGGCTAGGTACGCTGCTAGCTTTTACTTCGATGAGTGGAGTCATGCCCGCCCAGCTAGCCATCATGACGTGGCGAGGCGGAGAGAGCGACGAAGAGGCATTCGGGGCTATCGCTCTCTGCTTATTGATAATGTGCCTCTACCTAGCGCCAGTCCTCGTCTTTTATTTGACAAACGGCAATGCGATGCAGCGCACTGGCCGAGCCGCACTGGTGCTGCTCGGGTGCATCTTCGTCAATGCCATGCTGTTGCCGGCCCTCTTGGACCTGTGGGTCTATTCCGCCGCCAATCTGATCAAAATCAGGGACAATACCGAGTTGAGCTATGTGTTGAACGAAAAGGATTATCCGAAGGAGGTATTCAGTAGCGCCCCGTGGCAACTGGAGAGCTACGAGGGGCCGAATGGTTTGTACAGTGTCAGGGCGTTTCGTCAGTTCCGCTTCGGCGATACGTTGTTGATCTGTCCCGCTAGCTACCGAAATATCGCTTTGAAAGAGATCGACAGCTACGCACATCGCTGTATTGCGTTGTCCGAGGCCAAGGTGCATGTAGCCGCTCCTGTATTAAGCAAGGATGCCGCAACGGTAGCCAAGCCGAATTGATCCTGCCCCCATGCCTACTCACGTTCCGGTGTTGATTGAATACCGGAACGCAAGATCTAAATCTGTCCCCTTTTATCGCTCACCTTGCAGATCGGCCCGTCGTCACGCTTCCATGATGCCGTGACGCTGATGTTCTAACAGCCACTGAAACCCCTTGGCTGTCTCTGCGCCCCCATTGACAGGATGACCCGACGGTATTTTTCCAAGATGTGCTGAAGGACTGTTTGTCTTCAGCTGGCTGTCCGATTGGTGCCAAGGGCGCATGGATTACTGTGTTGGATATTTTCCGGTGCCAATCTGTTAGCTGCCGCACAAAAAAGTGCTCAAAAAGCACCTTCCATCGGAATCCAGATCACGCTGCGTTCCAACTGGTATTCCAACCAAGTTGACCCAGAGAATATTAACTAGAAAAAATAGATAGATACCGACTTGTTTAAAATCACCCCGGCGCTCTCGATGCATAGGTCGCGCACTCCGTAGCACGACCAGTGACAAGCTGCTTACGGTCCAACACAAGAGTTCAGCCCGCAAATCTATTCGCCCACACAGCCCCTCATCGCTTAGCGCAGGGAGCATCCGTAGCTGGACAGCGAATTGAACCAGGGTAGCCCACCCCTTTACGAAACGCCTGCTCAGTTACGAGGCTCGCGAAACGATGGGCACAGCTATCTTGCCTAACCGAATCACAAGATTGATTAATGAAACAAGCGAAGCCTCTAAAAAACCAAGAACTCCAGAAACAACAAAGCCACCCGAAGGTGGCTTAGTCGTTTAAATAATGGTCGGGACGGAGTGATTCGAACACTCGACCCCTTGCACCCCATGCAAGTGCGCTACCGGGCTGCGCTACGCCCCGACTGGGCTTTGAAGCATGTTCTCAATGTTACCGAGAACGTTGAAGAATGTACCCTAACCTCCTGATAAATGAAAGCTTTTTCTCAAAAAAATTCACTCATCAAAAACCCAGGTCACTTCTTCAACACCACCAACACATCCTCCAACTCGACAATCATCTGCCGAATCAGCTGCTTGTACTGGCTAGACTCATCCTTGGCCTCATCACTGGAAAGCCTCAACCGAGCCCCGCCAATGGTAAAGCCCTGGTCATAAAGCAGCGCACGAATCTGGCGAATCATCAGCACATCCTGCCGCTGATAGTACCGCCGATTCCCCCGCCGCTTCACGGGATTGAGCTGATCGAACTCCTGCTCCCAATACCGCAGCACGTGCGGTTTTACCGCACAAAGCTCACTCACCTCACCAATGGTGAAGTACCTTTTGCCCGGTATGGGGGGCAGTTCGTCGTTATGGCTTGGTTCCAGCATAGGCCTCAACCCGGGCCTTCAACTTCTGCCCTGGACGAAAGGTGACGACGCGCCGTGCAGTGATCGGGATTTCTTCCCCTGTCTTGGGGTTGCGGCCCGGCCGCTGGCGTTTGTCGCGAAGGTCGAAGTTGCCGAAACCGGACAGCTTGACCTGCTCGTTCTCTTCAAGTGCGTGCCGAATTTCTTCAAAAAACAGCTCGACCAGCTCCTTGGCCTCACGCTTGTTAAGCCCCAGCTCCTCGTACAGCCTTTCGGCCATCTCAGCTTTCGTCAGAGCACCCATGCCGTTATTTCCTTAACGTGGTGTTCAACCTTTGTTCGAGCGAGGTGAGGATGTTTTGCAGTGCGGCGTTCACCTCATCGTCGTTAAGAGTGCGCGATGGATGCTGCCAGGTCAAGCCGACGGCAAGGCTTTTTCTATCAGGATCAATGCCTTTACCTTGGTAGACATCAAACAGCCTGAGGTCTGTGAGCCATTCGCCTGCATTGTCACGAATTACTTCAAGCACCGAGCTAGAAGCTACATCACGTCCTGCGATCAAAGCCAGGTCGCGGCGGGTTTCCGGGAACTTGGACAGCTCGCTGAACTTCGGCAGGCGGCCTTCGACCACGTCGCCCAGCACCAGTTCGAACAGGAACACCGGGCGGTCCAGGTCCAGGGCTTTTGCCAGCTCTGGGTGGATGGCGCCGAGGTAGCCGACCAGCTTGCCGTCACGCTCGATGGCGGCGGTCTGGCCTGGGTGCAGGGCTGGGTGCTTGCCGGCGCTGAAGGTGAAGTCGCTCAGGGCACCGGAGTAGCCCAGCAGGGCTTCCACGTCGGCCTTCACGTCGAAGAAGTCGACGCCGTCGCGGCCGTTGGCCCAGCCTTCTGGCAGGCGGCTGCCGGTGACTACGCCGGCGATCATCGGCTGCTGCTTCAGGTCGCCGAGCTGGCCGACGAAGCGCAGGCCGCTTTCGAACAGGCGCACGCGGTCTTGCTGGCGGTTCAGGTTGTGCTGCAGTGCCTTGACCAGGCCCGGCCACAGGGACGCGCGCATGGCGGCCATGTCGCTGGAGATGGGGTTGGCCAGCAGCAGCGGCTCTACGCCCGGGCTGAACAGTTCGAACAGTTTCGGGTCGATGAAGCTGTAGGTGATGGCTTCCTGGTAGCCGCGGGCAACCAGCAGGCGGCGCAGGGTCGGCAGGTCACCGCGGGTTTCCGGCTTGCCCTGGGGGGCCAGGCGGGCTTGCGGGTAGCGAACCGGCAGGTTGTTGTAGCCGTACAGGCGGGCCAGCTCTTCGATCAGGTCCACTTCCAGGCTGATGTCGAAGCGGTGGCTCGGCACGTTCACCGTCCACTGCCCTTCCCCGCTCTTGGTGGTGGTCAGCTCCAAGGCGTTGAGCAGCTGCTCGACCTGGGCTGGGTCCATTTCCATGCCGAGCATCTGGGTGATGCGTTCGGCGCGCAGGGTGACCGGGGCCACTTGCGGCAGGTGCTGTTCGCTGACGGCTTCGACAACCGGGCCGGCTTCGCCGCCGACGATGTCCAGCAGCAGCTGGGTGGCGCGTTCCATGGCTTCGCGGGCCAGCTGCGAGTCTACTCCGCGCTCGTAGCGGTGCGAGGCGTCGGTGTGCAGGCCGTAGGAACGGGCTTTACCGGCGACGGAGATCGGCTCGAAGAAGGCGCTTTCGAGGAACAGGTCGCGGGTTTTTTCGGTGTTCACACCGCTGTGCTCGCCACCCATGACGCCGGCGATGGCCAGGGCGCGGGTGTGGTCGGCGATTACCAGGGTGTCGGCGCGCAGGGCAACTTCCTGGCCGTCGAGCAGGACGAGCTTCTCGCCCTCTTCGGCCATGCGTACGCGGATGCCGCCGTTGATTTCTGCCAGGTCGAAGGCGTGCATCGGCTGGCCGAGTTCGAGCATCACGTAGTTGGTGATGTCGACGGCGGCGTCGATGCTGCGCACGTCGCTGCGGCGCAGGCGTTCGACTATCCACAGCGGGGTCGGCTTGCTCAGGTCGACGTTACGGATGACGCGGCCCAGGTAGCGTGGGCAGGCAGCCGGGGCGCTGACTTCGACCGGGCGCACTTCGTCGTGGGCAGCCGGTACGGCTGGCACTACCGGGCGGGTGACCGGGGTGTCGTACAGGGCGCTGACGTCGCGGGCCAGGCCTGCGATGGACAGGCAGTCGCCGCGGTTGGGGGTGAGGCCGATTTCGATGCTGGCGTCGTCCAGGCTCAGGTACTGGCGAATGTCTTCGCCAACCGGGGCGTCGGCAGCCAGTTCCAGCAGGCCGTCGTTCTCTTCGCTGATTTGCAGCTCGGCAGCCGAGCACAGCATGCCGAAGGACTCGACGCCGCGCAGCTTGGCCTTCTTGATCTTGAAGTCGCCTGGCAGTTCGGCGCCGATCATGGCGAACGGGATCTTGATGCCTGGGCGGGCGTTAGGGGCGCCGCACACGACCTGGAAGGTTTCCTGGCCGCTGCTTACCTGGCACACGCGCAGCTTGTCGGCGTCCGGGTGTTGTTCGGTGGCGAGGATTTCGCCCACGACGATGCCGCTGAACTGGCCGGCAGCGGGGGTAACGCTGTCAACTTCGAGGCCGGCCATGGACAGGCGGGCAACCAGTTCGTCACGGGAGACTTGCGGGTTTACCCAACCGCGCAGCCACTGTTCACTGAATTTCATGCTGTTCTCCTGAAAGTTGCGTCGGGCATTGACCTAGCGGAATTGCGCGAGGAAGCGCAGGTCGTTGTCGAAGAACAGACGCAAATCGTTGACGCCGTAGCGCAGCATGGCCAGGCGCTCGGCGCCCATGCCGAAGGCGAAGCCCTGGAACTCTTCAGGGTCGATGCCGGACATGCGCAGCACGTTCGGATGCACCATGCCGCAGCCCATCACTTCCAGCCAGCCGGTCTGCTTGCACACGCGGCAGCCTTTGCCGGAACACATCACGCACTGGATGTCGACTTCGGCGGACGGCTCGGTGAAGGGGAAGAACGATGGGCGGAAACGTACCGCCAGTTCTTTTTCGAAGAACACGCGCAGGAACTCTTCGATGGTGCCCTTGAGGTCGGCGAAGTTGATATCGCGATCGATCAGCAGGCCTTCGACCTGGTGGAACATCGGCGAGTGGGTGATATCCGAGTCGCAGCGGTATACGCGGCCCGGGCAGACAATGCGGATTGGCGGCTGGGTGGACTCCATGGTCCGCACCTGCACCGGCGAGGTGTGGGTGCGCAGCAGCATGTTGGCATTGAAGTAGAAGGTGTCGTGCATCGCCCGGGCCGGGTGGTGGCCGGGGATGTTGAGCGCTTCGAAGTTGTGGTAGTCGTCTTCCACCTCTGGGCCTTCGGCAATGCCGTAGCCGATGTGGGTGAAGAACTGCTCGATGCGCTCGAGTGTACGGGTGATCGGGTGCAGGCCACCGGTGGCCTGGCCGCGGCCTGGCAGGGTGACGTCAATGCATTCGGCAGCCAGGCGAGCGCTGAGCTCGGCTTCTTCGAAGGCGGCCTTGCGGGCATTGAGCACAACGGTAACGCGCTCTTTGGCGTCGTTGATCAGCGCGCCGACTTTCGGCCGCTCTTCGGCTGGCAGGTTGCCCAGGGTCTTCATCACCTGGGTCAGCTCGCCTTTCTTGCCGAGATAATTCACCCGGATCTGTTCCAGGGTATTGATGTCTTCAGCGCGCTCCACGGCCTCTAGGGCTTGGGAGACCAACGCATCCAGGTTTTCCATGTACAGACTCCAGATACGAAAATAGGGGAAGAGCTTTGAAGGCTCTTCCCCTATCGATGACGTTCAATGCCCGACGGCGCTAGCGCCGCCGGGTGATTGTCGCGGGTACTTAAGCCAGAACGGCTTTAGCTTTCTCGACAATCGCAGCAAACGCCGCTTTTTCGTTCACTGCCAGATCGGCCAGAACCTTACGGTCGATTTCGATCGAAGCCTTTTTCAGGCCAGCAATCAGACGGCTGTAGGACAGACCGTTGGTGCGGGCACCGGCGTTGATACGAGCGATCCACAGTGCGCGGAACTGACGCTTCTTCTGACGACGGTCACGGTAGGCATATTGACCTGCCTTGATGACAGCCTGCTTGGCAACGCGGAATACGCGCGAGCGTGCACCGTAGTAGCCTTTAGCCAGTTTCAGAATTTTCTTGTGACGCTTACGAGCGATGACGCCACGCTTAACACGAGCCATGAGTAACTTCCTCTATCTAAACCAGAATTAACGTACGCGCAGCATGCGCTCGACTTTTGCCACGTCAGACGGGTGCAGCAGGCTGGCACCGCGCAGTTGACGCTTACGCTTGGTCGACATTTTGGTCAGGATGTGGCTCTTGAAAGCGTGCTTGTGCTTGAAGCCGGAAGCGGTCTTCAGGAAGCGCTTCGCAGCACCGCTCTTGGTTTTCATTTTTGGCATGTTGGAACTCCGCATTCGATAAAATTACACAATAATCATCAGGCCTGCCGTGCCCGGGAGATTACTTCTTCTTTTTGGGGGCGATGACCATCATAAGCTGGCGTCCTTCCATCTTCGGATGCTGCTCAACGGAGCCGTATTCGGCGAGGTCGGCTTCGACCCGCTTCAACAGCTCCATGCCCAGCTCCTGGTGGGCCATCTCACGGCCGCGGAATCTCAGAGAGATCTTGGCCTTGTCCCCATCGGTAAGGAAACGTACCAGGTTGCGTAGTTTTACCTGGTAATCCCCTTCTTCCGTCCCTGGACGAAACTTGATTTCTTTGATCTGGATCTGCTTCTGGTTTTTCTTGGCTTCGTTGGCCTGCTTCTTCTTCTCGAAGAGGTGCTTGCCGTAGTCCATCACCTTGCAGACGGGCGGTTGCGCGTCGGCGGAGATTTCCACCAGATCCAGCTTCGCTTCATCAGCGATACGAAGCGCTTCATCAATCGAGACGATGCCAATCTGCTCGCCGTCAGCGCCAATTAACCGAACCTCGCGTGCCGAGATATTCTCGTTGATCGGGGCTTTCGGTGCAGTTCGTTTATCGTTTCTCATTTCACGCTTAATAGTCATTACTCCGATTCTAGGCGACCGCGCTGGGCAACAGCGCTGTTGAGCAGCTGCGTGAATTCAGCCACCGGCATGGAGCCGAGGTCTTTGCCTTCACGGGTGCGTACGGCGACGGTCTGCGTTTCGACTTCGCGATCCCCTATAACCAAAAGGTACGGGACCTTGAGCAAAGTATGCTCGCGGATTTTAAAGCCGATCTTCTCATTTCTCAAGTCCGACTTGGCACGGAAACCGCTACCGTTCAGGGTATTTTCCACCTCGAGGGCGAAATCGGCCTGCTTGTCGGTGATGTTCATGATCACGGCCTGGGTTGGGGCCAGCCAGGCCGGGAACACGCCGGCGTAGTGCTCGATCAGCATGCCGATGAAGCGCTCGAACGAACCGAGGATGGCGCGGTGCAGCATGACCGGGCGAACACGGCTGTTATCTTCGGCGATATAGCTGGCATCCAGGCGTTCTGGCAGGTTCGGGTCGTACTGCAGGGTACCGCACTGCCAGTTACGGCCGAGGCAGTCGCGCAGGGTGAACTCGATCTTCGGGCCGTAGAAGGCGCCCTCGCCCGGCTGGTATTCCCACTCCAGGCCCGATTCGTTCAAGGCGTCGGCCAGTGCACCTTCGGCACGGTCCCACAGCTCTTCGGAACCCACGCGCTTGGCCGGGCGGGTCGACAGCTTCATGGCGATGTCGGTGAAGCCGAAGTCCTTGTACACGTCCAGGGTCAGCTTGATGAAGTCGGCGGCTTCTTTCTTCACCTGTTCTTCGGTGCAGAAGATGTGCGCGTCGTCCTGCACGAAGCCACGCACGCGCATGATGCCGTGCAGGGCGCCGGACGGCTCGTTACGGTGGCAGGCACCGAACTCGGCCAGGCGCAGCGGCAGGTCGCGGTAGCTCTTCAGGCCCTGGTTGAACACCTGCACGTGGCACGGGCAGTTCATCGGCTTGACCGCGTAGTCACGGCTTTCCGACGAGGTGGTGAACATGTTCTCGGCGTAGTTGGACCAGTGGCCGGAACGTTCCCAGAGAATGCGGTCGACAACCTGCGGGGTCTTGATTTCCTGGTAGCCGTTGACGCGCTGGACCTGGCGCATGTACTGCTCGAGTACCTGGTACACGGTCCAGCCGTTGGCGTGCCAGAACACCATGCCCGGGGCTTCTTCCTGCAGGTGGAACAGGTCGAGCTGCTTGCCGATCTTGCGGTGGTCGCGTTTTTCGGCTTCTTCGATGCGCTGGATGTACGCAGCCAGCTGCTTCTTGTCGGCCCAGGCGGTGCCGTACACGCGTTGCAGCTGTTCGTTCTTGGCATCACCGCGCCAGTAGGCGCCGGACAGCTTGGTCAGCTTGAATGCCTTGAGGAAGCGGGTGTTCGGCACGTGCGGGCCGCGGCACATGTCGACGTATTCTTCGTGGTAGTACAGGCCCATGGCCTGCTCGTCCGGCATGTCTTCGACCAGGCGCAGCTTGTAGTCTTCGCCACGGGCCTTGAACACGTCGATGACTTCGGCGCGCGGGGTCACCTTCTTGATGACGTCGTAGTCCTTGTCGATCAGCTCCATCATGCGCTTTTCGATGGCGGCCATGTCTTCAGGGGTGAAGGGGCGCTCGAAGGCGATGTCGTAGTAGAAGCCTTCGTCGATGACCGGGCCGATCACCATCTTGGCGGTCGGGTACAGCTGTTTCACCGCGTGGCCGACCAGGTGGGCGCACGAGTGACGGATGATCTCCAGTCCCTCTTCATCTTTAGGGGTGATGATCTGCAGGGTGGCGTCGTTGCTGATCAGGTCGCAGGCATCGACCAGTTTGCCGTCGACCTTGCCGGCCACGGTGGCCTTGGCCAGGCCGGCGCCGATGGAAGCGGCGACTTCGGCTACGGATACGGCATGATCGAACGAACGTTGACTGCCATCGGGAAGAGTAATAACGGGCATGGCGCCTCCTCTCCTAGTGGTGACCCCTACCAAAGGTCACGTGGGTTGGGATGAGCCAGTACAAGATCCGACCTGCCTTCCCGCAACGGGAAGCCTGCCTCACAGTGGCAGAAGCCTTTCGGCTTGCCAGGGACGAACCAGAGTGACTGGAAAGAAAAAAGATAGCTGCAAGCTGCAAGTTGTCAGCTGCAAGCCGGGCATGCTAGCACGCGGGTTGCACGCCAGGCAGAAATATTTGGAAATTACGCCGCAGCGGTGAACTAACGCGGAAAAATTCCTATCAGACCTTGGGAAGCAACCTACTCTTGATGAGACCTTAACCCAAGGAGTAACTGGTTATGCGAGTTCCGTCTCTTCTGGCCCTGGCGGCCGCTGGGGCCCTGCTGCTGCCCATGGCTGCGAACGCCGGCAACTTCCCGGCCGGGAAGGAAGCCGCCTACATGACCCAGTGCACGCAAGTGGCTCAAGGCCAAGGCGTTGACGCTGCGGCCGCGAAAAAACACTGCGACTGTGGCGCGCAAACCATCAAAAAGAATTTCACCGACGCGGAAATTGCCGACCTCGACAGCAACGATGGCGTGGACGCCAAGCTGATGCAGAAGGCCCAGATGGTCGTGAAACAGGCCTGTGCACCGAAGAGCTGAAACCTTAAAGCCAGAGCAGACCAGCCATTCTTTGAGCTGGATCAACATCCTGCGAAGGTAAAAGGCGCTAGATGCGCAGAATTAGACTATGATGTGTTCCGTGCTCCGTAGCCTCGGCCGCATTGCACCACTGAAAAAACTAAATGTTCTGGAGATTCACCCATGTCCAATCGCCAACAAGGCACCGTCAAATGGTTCAATGATGAGAAAGGCTACGGCTTCATCACCCCAGCAGGCGGCGGCGACGACCTGTTCGTTCACTTCAAGGCCATCGAATCTGACGGCTTCAAGAGCCTGAAAGAAGGCCAGACTGTTTCCTTCGTCGCCGAGCGCGGCCAGAAGGGCATGCAGGCTGCACAGGTTCGTCCGGAGTAATTCGGATAGCTGTAAAAAAACCCGCCCTTGTGGCGGGTTTTTTTATGGGCGTTTACCAGGCTGCACGCGCTCGCTTTTTTTGTAGGAGCGGCCTTGTGTCGCGACGGGGCGCGAAGCGGCCCCTGGGTTTCAGCTTCGCAGCATCAATGGCCGGGGCCGCTTTGCGGCCCTTTCGCGACGCAAGGCCGCTCCTACAAGGACCGCGTGTCAGCCGCAGTTGACGCGAACCACCTTGCCCTGCTCGTCCACATTCAGGTTCAAGCGTTCGGAACGGTACTCGAGGGTAACCACGTCGTGCGGCTTGAGAATGCGGGCCATCTGCGAGCCACTGGCCTTGCGCGCCTGCTCCAGCAGCTCGGCGCTGGCCGGCTTGCCAATGGCAAAATCGGCGCCGCTGGCTTCGCAGCGGCCATCGTTGCCTGCCGGCGTGGCTGGCGCAGCGCCACCAGCAGAATTGCCACCAGTGCTGCAACCAGCCAGCACAGCAGCCACCGCCAGGGTTGCCAGGTAAGCACGGGTACGGAACATGAAGCCTCCTAAATCGGTCCGGGAACTGTCTGATCCGACAGTTCCGCTGATCTTTTGTTGCAAAACCGGTCAAGTCTGCCTGAACTCGCCAGCCGAGGCGAAAACGCAATCGTGACCGGATTTTGCACAAGCCGCTGCGTTTGCCATATGCTTAAGCCGCAAGGTCACTGACGCAAAGTCATGATTTAGTGCAAGAAGTGGAGCGCACCCCGCCTCCATCGAACACCAGGGTCAGGTGTTCGCCCCTTCGTCCCGGGCCCCAAGCGAGAGCCTTTCATGAGCAGCCACAGCATCGAAGCCGATATCAAGGTCAAATGGGCCGAAGGCCAGAGCGCGTACAGCCCTGGCACGCCGGAGGAGTTGCTGCTGATTGCCATCGACCTGCTGGTGCGCGATCGCGGCGCCGAGGCGGCACGCAGCTTCTTCGACCAGGTGTTCGAGCGCTACGCGCCGCACACGGCTATTCCAATCGCGCCAAACGGGCGCTGAGCAGGTCGAACAGGCCCTGGGCATCGCCCTCGCCCACCCACATCACGTTAGCCGGCTGCTTGAGCACGCCGTACCAGTCGGCAAGGGTCTGGCCGAAGCTGGGGCCTTCGCGGCTGTCGATGCTCATGTGGATACGCCGGCCGCTGAACAGTTCGGGCTTGAGCAGGTAGGCGATGACGCTGGCGTCGTGCACCGGGCCGCCGGGCATGCCGTACAGGTCCATGTCGTGGGTGATGTAGGCGTTGAGGATATCCACCACCCGCTTGCTGGCCTGGTTGTTCACCGCCGCCAGTTGCTTGAGGCGGGCGTCGCTGGTCAGCAGCTTGTGAGTGACGTCCAGCGGCAGGTAGGTCAGCTGCACGCCGCTGGCCAGCACCACTTCGGCGGCATGTGGGTCGGCATAGAGGTTGAATTCCGCCGCCGGGGTGATATTGCCACCGTTGAAATGGGCACCGCCCATGACCACCACTTGCTTGATGCCTTTGGCGATATCCGGGCGCTGGATCAGCGCCAGGGCCAGGTTGGTTTGTGGGCCGAGCATGGCAATGGTAATGCTGTGGGGCTTGGCGGTGCCCAGGGTGTCGACCAGGTATTGCACGGCATTGCCCTGGGCCAGCGGCGCTTTCGGTTCGTGAACCTGGATGCCGGTGAGGCCTTCTTCGCCGTGCACCTCGGCGGCGTAGATCGGCTTGCGCACCAGCGGGCGGGCGGCGCCGGCGTACACGGGGATGTCTTCGCGGCCGGCCCATTCGCGGGCCAGGCGGGCGTTGCGCGAGGTCTTTTCCAGGCGCACGTTGCCGGCCACGGTGGTGATGGCGCGGATGTTCAGCTCGTCGGGCGAGGCCATGGCCAGGAACAGCGCGACCACGTCGTCGGCGCCGGGGTCGGTGTCGATGATCAGGTCGATGGGGGCGGCCTGGAGGGTGGTGGCTGCGGCCATGAGGGCGATTCCTTGTAGCAGGGGTTTGAGCATGGGTGGCACTCCTGTTGCCTGGGTGGTGGTTTCTGGGGCCGCTTTGCGGCCCAATCGCCGGCAAGCCAGCTCCCACAGGTACTGCATCGGCCTCAAGCATTGTGCAGTACCTGTGGAAGCTGGCTTGCCGGCGATTCGGGGGCGCAGCCCCCGCCTTCAGAAAGTCACGCCGGAAATCAGCGCGATGTTGCTGTAGGGCTGGCACTCGCCGGTGCGCACTACCGCACGGGCACTGCGTGACAATGCCTTGAAATCTTCATGGCTCAGCCATTCGCGCTTGCCCAGCTTGCCCTTCAGCCGCTCGATCTCGACCAGCGCCGGCGGCACCACTTTCTGCATCTCTTCGGCCAGCACGTGGCGCTCTACCTGCAACTCGCTCAGCACAACCCGCAACACGCTGGCGAAATCCGGCAGGCCAGGCGTGACGGCCAGGTCGATCAGTTCGACGCCCGGCGGCACCGGCAGCCCGGCATCGCCGATCACCAGGATGTCGCCATGCCCCATGCCGGCGATGGTCCGCGACAGGGCAACGTTCAGCAGCGGGGTTTTCTTCATGGCGCAAGCTCCGCCAGGTAGGGAATCGACGGCTGGGCACCGGCGCGGGTAACTGACAGGGCCGCGGCGCGCTGGCCGAAGGCGATGGCTTCGCCCTCCTCCAGGCCGCGCACCAGGCCTGCGGCAAAGCCGCCGATGAAGGTGTCGCCGGCTGCCGTGGTGTCCAGCGGCTGCACCACCGGCGCGGGGAAGTGCTGGTGGCCCCGAGGGGTGACCAGCAAAGCCCCTTGCGCGCCCAGGGTGATGATCACTTTGCCCGCGCCCAGTTTCAGCAAGCATTCGCCGGCACGTCGGGCGCTGTCCAGGTCAGTCACCGCCACGCCGGTCAGGGCTTCGGCCTCGCTTTCGTTGGGCGTCAGGTAGTCGATGCGGGCGAACCAGTCCGCCGGCAAGGGGCCGGTCGCCGGCGCCGGGTTCAGGATCACCCGCTTGCCCAGTTCATGCCCCCGGGCCAAGGTCCAGGCCACGGTGTCGGCCGGTACTTCCAACTGGCAGATGATCACCTCGGCCGCCTGCAGCAGCGCATCGAACCGCTGCACCGACTGCGGCGTCAGCAGGCCGTTGCCACCGGGGACGATGACGATGCAGTTCTGGCTGGCGGCATCCACGGTGATCAGCGCCACCCCGCTGGACACGCCCTGGCAGGTGCTGACGCCCTGGCAGTCGATGCCTTCCACATACAGGGCCCGGTGCAGTTGTCGACCATAGTCATCGTCGCCAACGTTGCCGATCATCGCCACGCTGCCACCCAGGCGCGCCACGGCCACTGCCTGGTTGGCCCCCTTGCCGCCCGGCACGGTGAAAAAGCTTTCGCCGGGAAGTGTTTCGCCGGCCCGGGGCAGGCGCTGCGCGCGGGCCACCAGGTCCATGTTGAGGCTACCGACTACCACAACCTTGGCATTCATGACATTTCCTTAGCATCAGCGGTAATCGTTGAACAGGTCCGGACGCGGCCCGGTGGACTCGCGCAGCACAATGCGCGGGGCGACGATGCGTTGCTCTGCCGCGCCCTGCCGGGGGGTGCCGATACGCGCCAGCAACAGCGACGCGGCGCTCTCGCCCAGCTCGCGAATCGACTGGCCCACCGTGGTCAACGGCGGGTACACATAACGGCTGAGCTCGATGTCGTCGAAGCCGATCACCGACAGCTCGCCGGGCACGTTGATATTGCGTTCGGCCGCGGCACGCAGCACACCGAAGCCGATCATGTCGTTGCCGGCAAAAATCGCCGTAGGTCGCTTGCCCTCCAGCAGCCGGCCCGCGGCTGCATGGCCGCCGGGGCTGGTGAAATCGCAGTGCAGCACGCGGTCGTTGCGCACCGGCACACCGGCTTCGGCCATGGCGCGGCGGAAGCCGCTCAGGCGCAGCTGGGTCACACCGGTCTCGGCGGGGCCGCCGATGTAGGCGATGTCATGGTGACCAAGTTCCAGCAGGTGCTGGGTGGCCAGGAAGGCGCCCTGCTCGTGGTCGATGCGCACCAGGTCGGCATCGACACCGTCCAGTTCGCGGTCGACGATCACCATGGGCGTGCGCACGCCAGCCAGGCTTTGCAGCAGGTCGCTGTCCTGCCCTACCGAAGCCACTACCAGGCCGTCGATGCGCTTTTCCAGCAGCACGCGCAGGTAGCTGCGCTGCTTCTGCGGGTTGTCGTCGGAGTTGCACAGGATCACGCAGTAGCCGTTGCGCTCGCAGGCGTCTTCGATGCCCCGCGCCAGTTCGGCGAAGTACGGGTTGACGCTGTTGGGTACCAGCAGGCCGATGGTGGCCGTGCTGCGCGCCTTCAGCGAGCGGGCCACGGCGCTGGGTACGTAGTCGAGTTCGGCGATGGCGGCTTCGACTTTCAACCGCACCTGCTCGCTGACCGGCCGGGTCTTGTTCAGCACATGGGACACGGTGGTGTAGGAAATGCCCGCCAGTGCCGCGACGTCTTTGATGGTTGCCATGTTTTCAGTTCCGCCGGCCTGCACGCCGGCTACGGTAAGTGTCGAGCACCACGGCGATGACAATCACCGCCCCGGTGATGATGCGTTTGGTCGGTTCGCTGGCACCGATCTGCGCCAGCCCTGCAGCCAGCACCGAAATGATCAGTACGCCAAAGAAGGTGCTGATGACCGAGCCGCGCCCGCCCATCAGGCTGGTGCCGCCAATCACCACGGCAGCGATTACCTGCAGCTCCAGGCCGGAGCCGGCATTGGGGTCGGCGGCTTCCAGGCGCGAGATCTGGAACAGCGCGGCCAGGCCGGCGAGCAGGCCCATCAGGGCGAACACCAGCACCTTGTACGGGCGCGGGTCGATGCCGGCCAGGCGCACGGCCTCTTCGTTGGTGCCGATACCGATCAGGTAGCGGCCGAACACCGTGCGGGTCAGCACCAACTGGGCCAGCACGATCACCAGCAAGGCGATGATGAACGCCGGCGAGATGCCGAATGCGATGGGGTTGGAGAACCAGGCATAGGCATCACCGATATAGGCGGTGCGCGAGTCGGTGAACTGGTAGGCCAGGCCGCGGGCCATTTCCAGCACCCCTAGCGAAACGATGAACGACGGAATGCGCCAGGCCACGGTGACGCCGCCGGTGATGCTGCCGGCCAGCGCGGCCACGGCCATGCCCAGCAGGGCCGAAGGCAGCACGCCCCAGCCCCAGCCGAGGATCGCCACGCTGACCGTGGAGGCCGCCAGCGCCAGTACCGAGCCCACCGACAGGTCGATGCCGCCGATAATCAGCACGAAGGTCATGCCCACCGCCAGTACCATCAGGTCGGGGATCTGGTTGGCCAGGGTACTGAAGGTGTTGTAGGACCAGAAGTGGCTGCTGAGGAACGAGAACAGCACGATCATCGCCAGCAAGGCGCCGGCCAGGCCCAGGTAGGTACCCAGGCCAAGATAGGTGCCACTGCGGCGCACCGGTGCGGCGCCTTGGCTGTCGAGCGGGGTGGTTTTCATGCATCCATCCTGGGAGCTGCTTCATGCAGCAGTGCGTCACGTTTCTGATAACCGGCAAAGGCCGCGGCCAGCAACTGGTCCTGGCTCCAATGGTCCCGCTCGAAGGTGTCGATCAGGCGACCGGCCGACAGCACGGCGATGCGGTCGCATATCAGCATCAGCTCGCGCAGGTCACTGGACACCACCACCAGGGCCTTGCCCTGGCGCGCCAGCTCGGCCAGCAGGCCATAGATGTCGAACTTGGCGCCGACGTCGATGCCACGGGTGGGCTCGTCGAACAGCAGCACCTGGCAGTCGCGCTCCAGCCAGCGGCCGATCACCACCTTCTGCTGGTTGCCGCCAGACAGCTCGCCTACCACCTGCTGCGGGCCGGCACTGCGAATGCGCATGGCCTGGATCTGGCGTTCGGCCAATGCCGCTTCGGCTTCGCCATCGAGCACCCCGGCCCGTGAAACCGCACCGAGGTTACCCAGGGCGATATTCGCGCTGATCGACTGCGTCAGCAGCAGGCCCTCGCCTTTGCGGTCTTCGGTGATCAGCGCGATACCGGCCTGCACCGCAGCCTTGGGCGAGTCGATGGTGACAGCCTTGGGCGGCTGGCCGAGGGCGATGCTGCCGCTGTCGGCACGGTCGGCGCCGTAGATCAGGCGCAGCAGTTCGGTACGGCCGGCACCGATCAGGCCGGAAATGCCGAAGATCTCCCCTGCCCTGACCTCGAACGACACTTCACGCACCTTGTCGGCACGGCTGAGCCTGTCGACCTTGAGCAGCGGCGCGCCGATCTGCCGGCGGCCCAGGTCGATATGCTCGCCCAGCTCGCGGCCGACCATCAGGTTGACCAGTTCGGCGCTGCTATAGCGCTGTATCGGCTCATCGCACACCAGTTTGCCGTCGCGCAGCACGACGATGCGCTGGGCCACGCGCTGCAGTTCTTCCAGGCGATGGGAGATGTAGACGATGGCCACGCCACGTTGGCGCAGGCGCTCGATCTGGGTGAACAGCAGCTCCACTTCGCGCGCGGTGAGCATGGCGGTGGGCTCGTCGAAGATCAGCACATGGCAGTCGCCAATCAGGTTGCGGGCGATCTCGACCATCTGCTGATGGCCGATGCCCAGCTCGCCGACCGAGGTGTCCGGGTCGATGGCGTCGAGGCCGACCTGGGCCATGGCGGCCGTGGCCAGTTGGCGCAGGCGCTTCTGGCTGATCCAGCCGAAGCGGCCGGGCAGGTTGTCGAGGAACAGGTTTTCCGCCACGGTCAGCGTGGGCAGCAGGTTGAGTTCCTGCATGACCATGCGCACGCCAAGGCGCTCAGCCTCGCTGCGGCTGCCAGGCGCGTAGGCCTGGCCGCGGTAGCGCATGTGCCCGGTGGTGGGGGTTTCCAGCCCACTGATGAGCTTGGACAAGGTGCTCTTGCCGGCGCCGTTCTCGCCGGTCAGGGCCAGCACTTCGCCGGCACGCAGGTTCAGGCTGACCTCGCCGAGCACGGGCTGGGCGTAGGTCTTGCCCAGGCCACTGGCGGCGAGCACTACTTCGTTGGCCGATGCAGGCATGGCCGTTTCTCCTGCCAGCGATCAGGGCTTGGTGATGAGTTGGACCGGGGTCTGGATGACGTTGTCGGCATCCACGTCGGGTTTCTCGCCCTTGACCATTTTCAGCGCCGCCTGGATGCCGTACACCGCCTGCTGGCTGGCCGCCTGGTCGAGGGTGGCAAGCACACGGCCATCGGCGAGCATCGGCTTGATGGCGTTGATGTTGTCGTAGCCCACCACTTGCACCTGGCCGGTCTTGCCGGCGGCACGCACGGCCGACACCGCGCCCAGGGCCATGCTGTCGTTGCCGGCCAGCAGGGCTTTCAGGTCGGGGTATTCGTTGAGCATGGAGGCGGCGACGGCGTTGCCTTTGTCGATTTCCCAGTTGCCGCTCTGCACCGATACGATCTTGATCTGCGCGGCGTCCATGGCGTCCTTGAAGCCGGCGGTACGCTGCTGGGCGTTGGTGGTGGTCGGCACGCCTTCGATGATGCCGACCTGGTCGCCGGCCTTGAGCTTCTCGTTGGCCAGGTAGTCACCGACCAGGCGCGCGCCCTTGCGGTTGTCGGGGCCCACGAAGGGTACGCTGATGCCTTTGCTCTTGAGCAGTTCAGGGTCCAGGCGGTTGTCGATGTTGATCACCACAACGCCCTGGTCCATGGCCTTCTTCACCGCCGATACCAGCGCCTTGGAGTCGGCCGGGGCAATGACCAGGGCCTTGGCGCCCGCGTTGACCATCTGCTCGACGATGCGGATCTGCTCGCCGGTGTCGGTCTCGTTCTTGATGCCGTTGGCGATCAGCTCGAATTCATCGGCGTGGGCTTTCTGGTAGTCCTTGGCGCCGTCTTCCATGGTGCGGAAGAACTCGTTGGCCAGCGACTTCATGACCAGGGCAACCTTGGGCTTGTCTTCGGCGTGGGCGGGGGAAAATGGCAGGGCCAGGGACAGCGAGGAAATGACCGCGAGGGCCAGCAGACGACCGGGGAACGGCAGTTTCATGGACGATGACTCCGAATCTTGTGTTTTTTGTCGGATCGCAAACGTTTGCGTTGCCTAACTATGGAAACAGGACCGGGGTTTGTCAAATCCGTTTGGCTGTCGGAGGTCAAGTCGAACTTGGCGCAGTTTATCCGGATTTTTTCCGAAAAGCCGAACGTCTTTTCCTGCATTTGTTCGGAATCTCGAATGGAACGCACCTTCATGTGGGGGCGGCCTTGTGTCGCGATGGGCTGCGCAGCAGCCCCGGCAATTTGTGCATTTGCCAGTGAATCCGGGGCCGCTACGCGCCCCATCGCGACACAAGGCCGCTCCTACAGGCAGCGCACACATGCCTGGTACGAAACCTGCCTTGCACCCTGTGCGACAAAACAACCATCTCATTAGGAAGAGAGAGAACAATAACGATGAATGCCGCACTGAAAATCTTCGCCCCCAGCGCACTCGCCGTGCTGCTGGCCATTCCAGCCACCGTTTCGGCCAAAGAGGCTGAAACCCAGCAGAAGCTGGCCAACGTGGTCATCCTCGCCACCGGCGGCACCATTGCCGGCGCTGGCGCCAGCGCCGCCAACAGCGCCACCTACCAGGCCGCCAAGCTGGGCGTCGACAAACTGATCGCCGGTGTGCCGGAGCTGGCCGACCTGGCCAACGTCCGCGGCGAGCAGGTCATGCAGATCGCCTCTGAGAGCATCTCCAACGACGACCTGCTCAAGTTGGGCAAACGCGTTGCCGAACTCGCCGAAAGCAAGGACGTCGACGGCATCGTCATTACCCACGGCACCGACACCCTGGAAGAGACCGCCTACTTCCTCAACCTGGTGGAAAAGACCGACAAGCCGATCGTGGTCGTCGGTTCGATGCGCCCGGGCACCGCCATGTCCGCCGACGGCATGCTCAACCTTTACAACGCCGTGGCCGTGGCCAGCGACAAGCAGTCGCGCGGCAAGGGCGTGCTGGTGACCATGAATGACGAGATCCAGTCCGGGCGCGATGTCAGCAAGGCAGTGAACATCAAGACCGAAGCCTTCAAGAGCGCCTGGGGCCCGATGGGCATGGTGGTGGAAGGCAAGTCGTACTGGTTCCGCCTGCCGGCCAAGCGCCACACGGTCAACTCCGAGTTCGACATCAAGCAGATCAGCAGCCTGCCGCAGGTGGATATCGCCTATGGCTATGGCAACGTCACTGACACCGCCTACAAGGCACTGGCGCAGAATGGCGCCAAGGCACTGATCCATGCCGGTACCGGCAACGGTTCGGTGTCGTCGCGGGTGGTGCCGGCGCTGCAGGAGCTGCGCAAGAACGGCGTGCAGATCATTCGCTCGTCGCACGTCAACCAGGGTGGCTTCGTGCTGCGCAACGCCGAGCAGCCGGATGACAAGAACGACTGGGTCGTGGCCCATGACCTGAACCCACAGAAAGCGCGGATTCTGGCGATGGTAGCGATGACCAGGACCCAGGACAGCAAGGAGCTGCAGCGCATCTTCTGGGAGTACTGATCGCCAGCCGCCCCCCCCCCCGGAAATGCAAACAGCCCCGCTGCCCAGGCGGGGCGTTTGCTGTCTGACTGTTGCGAAATTACTTACAGTGAAATACTGTATGCGCATACAGCAAAAACAAGGAAACACTTGTGTCCAGCACCGCCTCCGCCACCCCAAGCAGCTATGAACAACTGGGTATGCGCATTCAGAAAATCATCAACAGCCCCACTGCCCAGCGCAGCCGTGCGGCGTTGATTTTCCGTCTGGAGCAGGAAACCCCGGAAGATTGGGAAACCCTGCTAGAGGAAATCGCCGAAAACGATAACGTCACCCTCGCCCACCGCGACGATGGCGGCGTGCAGATTTTCTGGACGGTACCGAAGGAAGACTGACTGCATTCAGCCTCAAGCCAAGGCCTGCAGGTAGGCGCTGGCTTCGCGGTAACGCGCCAGCCGTGCCAGGTCGGTGGGGCCTGGGCACGGGATGCGCGAAAGGTCGCTGTTGTCGGCCAGATCGGCCAGCTTGACGGTGCGCGCCAGCGGGTCACCGCCCAGGCGCACCACGAAGTCCTGGTAGGCCTCGCCCTCACGGCGGCTGAGCGCCAGCAAGGCGGCAAGGATTTTCAGCGCGAAACCCTCGCGCGCCAGGTCGGACAGGGTCAGCGGGGTGTCTTCGATCACATCGTGCAGCACCGCGACAATCCGTTGTTCGGTTGTGGAAACCCGCATCATCACGCGTAGCGGGTGGAGGATATAAGCGGCCCCACCCTTGTCGTATTGCCCTTCATGCGCCCTGGCGGCCACGGCAATGGCCCGCTCCAGTGTAGACATGAGGCCCTCCCCGTTCGGCTTCTTCCTGACAAGCATAGCCAAAACTGTGCGGACAATGTCTAGCGCGCGTGTGACTGCTCGAAATCCGGAAGCTGGCGCATGCCCTGTAGGAGCGGCCTTGCGTCGCGACGGGCTGCAAAGCAGCCCCGGGATTCGGCATCACAGCAGATTCTGTGGGGCTGCTTCGCAGCCCGTCGCGACACAAGGCCGCTCCTACAGCCCCCACTCACACAGAGTTTTCAGCGCGCTGCGCCGTGCTGGATCACCACCGAATCGGTACCCAGCTTGGCCATTACCTCGGCCTTGCGCGCTTCGGCTTCCTCACGGGTGGGGAATGGCCCCATCAGCACCACCGGCTTGCCGTCGCGGTACTCCACCGAGGACGGGATGCCCTTTTCGATCAGGCGTGCAGTCATGTCGCTGAGCGCGCCCATGTTTGCACCCTGGATCACTTCCACATCCCAGCCTTGCGGGGCCGGCTGGCCAGCCAGGGCCTCGGCGCGGCGCTGCAGCTCGGCGCCGCCGCACATTTCGCGGATGCGCAGGTTGTTGCCGCTGTCGTCGACGATGATTTCGTACTGGCCATCGCGCTTGATGGCCACGTAGCTGCGGTAGGCCTCGTACTGCCCGGCATCATCCTTGCCACGGACCTGGCCGCAGATGGTGCCCTGGGTGTCGATCCGCACGTTGCCGAACTTGGCGGTCTTGGGGTTGTGCAGGTGTTCGGCCACCTGTTTGTGCACGCCTTCGACCTCGTTCTCACAGCCCGCCAGGGCGAGCACTGCCATTACCACAGCCAGTTTGCGCACGCGTGTACCTCCAGATTCGAAGGGGCGGATTCTAGCACGCCGGGCAATGCCCCGAACCGCGACCAAACGTTACACGCTGCTTCATGCGCACAGCAAAAAGGGCGATCATTGCTGATCGCCCTTTTTCGATTTGGTAGGCACAATTGGACTCGAACCAACGACCCCCACCATGTCAAGGTGGTGCTCTAACCAACTGAGCTATGTGCCTGTCGTGTGGTGCGCATATTAGTGATCGAATGCGTACCTGTAAAGCGTTTTTTTCAGAAAAATCAAAAACTTTGCGAATTCGTGCATAAGGGCCTGCTGCGCAGCACCAGGCCGCGAGAACCCAATGAAAAAAGGGGTGACCCTTGCGGATCACCCCTTCTTCGATTTGGTAGGCACAATTGGACTCGAACCAACGACCCCCACCATGTCAAGGTGGTGTGCGGATAATCGTTAAGCCATTGATTTTAATGGTCTTTCCTTGCTCACCTAGAGCCCCGAAAAAGCCGAAATAAGCCTATAACAATCAATAAGTTAGCTACGGGTTTTGCAAATAGACCTGCGTAAAGAATATTGCGCACGCCCTCCGCGCCACGAAACCGAGGCTCGCGATTCTGTGGCGCGTGGCGCAGATCTCCGACCTATCGACACGCCGAAACAGCCGCCTCAAGAAGGCGTTCGTACCCGATCCGCTGCCGGCGCTCAGCCAGCAGCGCCCTCACCTTCACTTCAAGGCTGTCGTCCCTGCGCAAGCCGGCGGCCGCCCAGGGCGGCACCGCGACTTCTGGTGCACGGCAAGGAACCTGCACCGGCACTTCGACGCGCAAATAGCGGATCTCTGGCTCCGCCTTCATCGCGCAGCCGGCAAGGTACAGCAGGGTTACCACCACCCCGCTCCCACAGGCAAGGCCCCGTATTACGCGGCGTGCAGGCCAGAAAATGCCCATTCCGCTCCTACAGGTCAGCGAGTTCACCACCACCGTCATAGCCCAAGCTCCTTGTCGATAATCGAGGTGGCTGCTGTGCACTGGTCGCCACCGGTGCGCTCCTGCTGCAGGCGGTTTGCCGCGGCGTAGTCGACTTCCGCGCTGGCCTTCGCCTTGCCAACCGCCTGCTCAGCCCCGGCCTGGCGAGTCTTTGCCGCCAGGGTCAGGTCGCCCATGGCCTTGCCCTGCTCCACCGCCAACCCGCTGAGATTGTCCCGAGCAGCTTTGCAGCTGGCCACCTGGTTCTGCTCAGCGTCCAGCAGCGGCCGGAAGTGCCCTGTAGCGGACCAGATACCCAACAGGACGCCCAGCAGGATCAACAGGCCGGCGCCAAGAGCACGCATAGCCAAGGACGTCATGCCAACGCCCTCCGCACACCCTCGTCAATCACCTGATCCGTGTACGGGTTGCCGCCGTTCTCGTGGACGATGATCCCTACCACTGCCTCGCGCAGCACCTGCGGCTTGGAGATGTCGATTGAGTCGCGCACGCCGACGCCGAGACGCTTGGCAATGGCCTGGGCGTAGGCCAGGGTGTTGTTCTCGCTGGACGGCGCCCAGCGGCTGATGAACTCCAGCGGGGTGTCGATGCCAGGGCGGCCGACACCGGGCATACCGTCCTTGCCCCGGTAGTTCAGCAGCAGCTTGCCCAGGGCACGAATACCATTCTCGGCCTGGTCGAACCTGGCGAAGCGCGGTTTGGCCACGCCCTCCTCCATGCCCAGCTGGCCCTGCCAAGCGTTCCTCGGGTTGAAGTCGATATTGCCGGGGTTGTTGTTGCGTACACCGCGTGCAGTCATGGGGTTGCTCCAGGCAAAAAAATACCGGCTCGCGGCCGGTTGTGTTCTTTGGACAGCAGGTAAGTTCAGCTGGATCAGGCCGGAGGCGTGGGCCAGTTGATGGTCGTTGGGTACCCTTCCTGCTCGGGAAGACGGCTCAGCGCCACGCGGTAGCGCTTCCACTCTTTCAGCAGGGCTGCCTCAGTCTCGGTGGCCACCTCAAGATCAACCGCGTCCTGCAGCGGCGCGATCGCGGTGTCTACCACGAGGCGGCGGGCGGTGATCTGATCGGCAATCTGGACGAGCAGAACAGCCGCCTCCTGCTCCTGCTTCATCACTGCGGTAATCACCTGACTCCAGTCGATTACGCCGGCCATGATCGGCGGCTGCGATGGCTCCGACTCAAGTCCTGGAAGCTGAATGACGCCGTCAGCAGGGCTTACGATATCTACAGGGAATCTCGCCGATTCTGGCGCATCTACCGCATGAGGCATGATCAAAGTAATCTCGATATCCGCACCGCCACGCGCTACGTCTTGGGTAATCCAGTCGCTGGATATCGCTTTTGCCGGAAGGGTCTCGCCGTCCTTAAGTCGCGAAAAATCGAATGACACACCATTGACGACAAGGGCATCACCCGCTTTGGTGACTGACAGCATCGAATCAGAACGAACTGGCGACAGTTTGATAATCATTACATCCATCTCCCGATAGCAATGGCCTTGCATCCCACCGATGAGGCCATGTAGGTAAGGAACGTAGTGCCAGTTGTTGTCGTCCCTTGATACTGCGACTGACAGGCGTAGCTTCTGATGTCGGAGCCCTGCCCAGGCTCTGCGATCAAGTCTACGAACGCAGGAACCCCCCCAAGGAATTGGGCCGGGAAAGTCCAGCCCACATAGCCTATGCCCGCAGGGGGTAAGAGGGTTGCACCGGCGGTCTGACAGATCATCAAACCGCCGGCGAGTTTGCAGTACGTTCCATTTGAATTACTTCCGTATTCGACAACGGCACCTCCGCCTTGTGTGACGCTGCCCACCAACGCAGCTGTGGCAGCTGATCCCAGGCCCAACCCGGTCCTCGCAGAGGACTGCGTATCACCTCCGGTTCCTCCTTTAGCCACGGGAACTACGTTCTCGGTCGAGACGGAGCCGAGGCGGGCCAGCGTAGAACCCCATTGATCGACTATCTGGCGCAGACGGTCTGCAGACTCCTTCACGTACCCCTGCATAGGGGCCAAGCCGTAGGCTCCTCCGGATACGGTCGACCCTTGGTAGGCTGGCAAAATGCTCAGCACCGTACCGCTGGCAATGTTGGTCACTTCATACCAGCGGCCATCAGGGCCTTGAAACGCATCCCCTACCCGCGAGTTGGCGGAGAAGTTGGTGCCGGCACCGGTCACCGTCGTTTGGCCGGCCGTGATCGCAACCGTGCCCGTTCTGTACCATGGCATGCTTGGTTCCTTTTAAAGAGGTTTCATTGGTCGAGATGCGAAGAGGGTCCGACCATTTGCTGTAAGTGGGTTAATCCCTGAACCGTTGTCGCAATACATCTGCAGCACAGACCTGTTTCCAGGCAGAAAACCGCCGAAATTGGCGCGAAATGGTTGGGTTGTTTGTCCAATGGCAGTGACAGAAAACAAAGCATTCGCCAATACATAGTCTTGGTAACTACCGGTCCAAGGCATTTGATTGCTAGGCGCATACCAGGCCCCACCTGTGAGCGGATCTCCAGCCACAACAAAGGAGTTGGACGCAGGCTGACCGTTGAGCAACGCCAGATTAGCGGTGGTGACAAAGGTCCGATTGCCTGCGGCGTCCCGGACCGAGGCTCCGTATTGCCCGGGAGCTGCATCCGGCACCATGTAACTCGCGCAGAACCAATTGATCATCATCGGATAAAGCGCAGCTTCTCCATGCCCGGGTTGGTAGTTCCAGGCTTTAAGCCTGAATCCTGTCCAGTTCCCCGGGCTACCTTTCACCGAAAAGTTACCGACCATCATGTAGTCATCGGCATTCAGAAAGACCATTGGTCTTTCATATGTGGTGATCGGCGCAGCAAAATTCACATCAGCCCATTGAATCTGGTTTTTGCTACCAGGTCCTTGGAATCCAATGTTGAACCTCCCGTTGTAACGAACCGTTAGCACCTGGTTAATTGAATCGATCTGCGTTCGAATGTTGTTGTTCGAAGCGCGGATGCCAAAAGAACCAGGTGCAGCGAACGGCTCGCCACCCAACGACAGAATCATCACCTGCCAGGTCTGGGTGTAGGGTTGCCGCAATTGCAGTTGCCCCGTGGAGTACCATGCTTGGGGGCTGCTTGTGTATTCTCCTCCGTCGTACAGTGCATCCACGACCACGAAAGACTGCGCCTGGATCTCTGGAATGGAGATGTACTGGTCGAACGCACCATTTCCAGCGACCTGCATCATTTTCAGCGACCGCACCGAAGTGATAGTGGTGTCCAGGGTGGCAACCCCGGACGCATCACGCGTCCGGAGCCCATAGAGATCGGCCATCAGGTCATCCTCCCCAGTGCAGCGCGCTCCACGCCGTTCAGGTCATACACGTAGATGCCACCATTGGTGATCAGCACATTGCCACTGGCGTCCTGGCCGCGCAGGGTGAACGTGCCGTTGACCATGTTCAGTTCGATCAGCGGACGCCCAAGGGAGTCCACGGCCTGGGATCGCAAGGTCATGCCGAGGATGATCTGCTGAATGAAAGCCTGGTTGATGAACGCCTGATTGATGAAGACCTGGCCGTCCTGCACCACGAACGGCGCTGACAGCGTGCCGTTGATGCCGTTGACCACTGCAAACCTGTCAGCACTGACCAGGAACTGGCTCTGCAGGCCGGCAGGACCGTTCTCGATACCGAGCCCGACGCCCGCGGCAACGTACTGCCCCTGGGCGTTCACCTGGAGCTTCACGGACCACATAGCATTTGCTTTGCCATCAATATTCGCTATCGCCTGGCTGGAGGTCTGAACCGAAGCATTCGTCTTCGCCAGCTCGCTGTTCGTCTGCCCGATGGACACCTGCAGCGTTTCGGTGCGAAGCGCCTGCGCTTGGTCGCTGGCCGCCCTAACCTTCGACTCATCAGCGATTTTGGCCGTGGACTCCCACGACTTCATTGCGCTTGCAAGATCACCCTCCCCGTCTTCGTCACGGTCGGCCTGCGGCGTTACATAACTCGCCTCCATCAGCCCGATCCGCTCCGCCAGAGCCTGGTCCCCATCAGTCCTTGCCACCTCCTCCTGGGAAAGTCCGGCTTCGTTCTCGCCGACCCGACTTTCCAAGGTGCTGAACCTGGTCGCGGAAGACTGCTCATTGGAAGCCACGACTCTCTCCAGCTCACCAATGGAAGCGCTGTTGCCGCCTACGTCCGCATCGAGCTTGGTTATCCGCTCCACCACCGCAAGGTTTTCGCTTGCCCTCGTTCGTACTTCCTGTGCGAAGCTGGCCTTCGAGTTCCATCCGTCGATGGCGTCAGAGAGGTCCCCCTCGCCATCATCATCGCGGTAGGCGGCCTGAACGGCCTGCAGCATCGCAGCCTGCGCTGCGACCTTGCCGTCAATGACCCCGATATCGCTGGTGTTCTTGCTCACCGCGCTGGCCAGCGCGCTCGACGTTTCCGCGATACTGCCGATGTCCACCCAGTAGGCCGGATTCGGCGGAGCGTTGGCACCGCTCGCCGCTGCCGGAACTGGCGCGATTGCCAGGTACAGGCGCTGTCCCGAGCGAACACTGTCGTTCTTGGCGTAGGCCTGGGTGGCGACATACTCGAGGGGGTCCTCCATGTCGCTGATCAGCTCCTCCAGCTCCTGCTTGGCCTGGTTGATTCGATCGTTGACCGACCCGGGAACATCGCTGGAGATCTTCTCGATTTCTTCCTGCAGGTGCTGTGCGAGCTGTGTTTCTTCGATCTGACCGGCCAGAGCCTCGAGCATCGCGGTAACGTCGTTCGACGTGGACGCGGCACTCTTCAGGAAGCCACTGACCCCGTAGGCGTTGCGGGAGCGGATGAAGTAGAAGTAGTTGGTGAAGAACGCCAGGCCGGTGTGCGTCAGGCTGAGGCCCTGCCCCAGGTAGGTCGCCTGCGCAGCGGTAGCCTGCGGATCTTCGCTGTAGAAGTACTCGTAGGTGCCGCCGTTCAGCCCGTGCTGGACGTTGCTCGGGAACAGGGTAATCGTGTCGATGGTGGACTGAACCGTGCACGCCTCGGGAATTGGCGGCCCGTCAATGTTCACGGTGATACTGGCTTCGCCGGAGCGGGTCAGCGGACCGAGAGCGGCCACACTCATGGTGTAACTACCAGACGGCAGGCCCGACAGTGGCAGCTTGAGCGCCGTAGCCGGTACCTGCTGGGCCTGCACTGCGGCCGCGCCTTGGCGAATCGTGATGGCGTAGCCCGTGACCACGCCGTAGGGCGCCACCCACGCCAGGGTACCCTGTACCGACTCGGCATTTTCCTCGGTCGCCCAGGCGAGTCCGGTTGGACTACCCAGACCGCCAGCTGGCAGTTTGATGAAGCCGATCGGATTGTACGGCTGGCCCACGGCGTCGTCGAAAATTGCCGGTTCGTTCTGGGCAACCGAGACGTTGCAGCCACTGTCGGCGCTCATCGACCAGTCAGTGACGATGAACTCGCCCACGATATTCAGGGATGGCAGGTTGACCTTCACCGAGCGGCCAGGGCGGCAGTTGTAGCCCATGAAGTTCATGGGGATCGACAGGGTGCCACCTGCGCGCCGGCGGCGCAGTTCGATGTTCGCCAGGCGCTGGGCCTGGTACGGGTTGCTGACGTAGGAGAACGACAGTGTTTCTGCCGCCTCACCGCCGTCGGCCACCACCCATTCGCTCACCGACACCTCGGGATAGTCCGTCTCGGCCCAGGCCTGTGTCGGGTCCACGAAGGTACCGCGAACGGTATTGATCGCCGAGTCGTTGGTCGGCTCGGTGCTGCCGGTGACGGTGCCGATCACCATGTCCTCAGTGATCTCGAAGTCGTACGGGCCGTAGTAGGCACCGACCTGCAGCATCCAGCGACCGCCGACACGGATCAGCTTGCCACCGCATGCCGCCTCCAGCTTCTGCATCACCTGGGTGCGCGACTCGTCGGCGCCGATGACACAGCCGGAGCGGTATCGCGCCGAGGTGCTGCCGTCTGCGTTGGCCAGCATCTCATCGCACACGCTGGCACTGTTGGCGAAACTCGCGAACACGATCTCATCATCCGGCACGCCGCACCGGTTGCGCAGGAACCAGAGGATGTGAAGTGCGGTGTTTTCGCTGTAACCGGCGGTCCCGGTCCGAGGATCGTAGATATCCCGGCGCCCGCGAAGTACGAAGCGTACATCCGGGATGCCAGAGGGATACTTCTCGGCGCTGTACTTGAACGACAGCCGGACGAAAGACAGGCCTCGGCCAATCTGGGTGTCGCGCCAGTCCGGGCTGTTGGCTTTCAGGAAGGCATTCACCTGAGTCGGGTTGGTGACCAGTTCATAGGAGGCGTGCTCGCCGTAAGCCTGAACGACCTCCTCCCCCAGGAAAATGTCTTCCAAGCCATCGATCTCCCCCTCCGACAGCACGTAGACCATGTGCAACCATTCGCCGTCAGTCTGGTCGCCGGACTGCTCCTGCCCCCAAGCTAGAACGCCACCAGTGCTCACCCGGCCCAGCACGTACCGAGCAGCCGCCTTGGACGAGCGCAGGGTCTGGCTGGAAGGCTCACTGGTGCGCAGCGAGCCGGTATCGAGCTTGTCCTGCTGAGACGCAACGTAGAACGCCATCGCTGCGCCCGCCAGCGCGCCCCAAGGCCCGCCCTGGATGAAGCCGATGGCCGCGCCGATAGCGACCTGGGCAACCTTCTTGACTGCTGAACTCATTCAACTCTCCACACCGTCAAAGGTTCGCACTCGATACGCCCGACCCCATCGGGGGACACCGACCAGAACTCATCCGCCCAGAACACCGCCACGCCTCGCCCGTTGGGGCCGTCGTACAGAGCGATGTCGCCCCGCTGCAGCAGGCCTGGCTGGATGCGGACAAAGCAGGCATCCCAGGCGGCCTCCAGCGAGCCGTGCAGCTTCTTCAGCAGGCGCTTGGCTCCGGCCTCAGATGAATACCGGCCCCGATAGGCTTCGGCAGGATCGACACCGCACACCGCCTGGGCGCAGTCGGCTGCAAACAGGCAGCAGTCAAAGTCGCCCCATGAAAAAGGCCGCTCGGTGGCGGCCTTGATCGTGTTGGCAAGCTGTGTCGTCCAATCGCGCTTTCGCATGGCTATGTCTCGTAGGTGAACTTCGGTGCGTCCTTGGAGGCGCCCCAGTAGATGGGCCAGTCGGCGATTTGGGCGATGGCGAAGAAGAAGCGGTCGTCCTGCCGGCGAGCCCGGTGATTCTCGTCGGTCCAGCGCTCGGTACCGGTCCGGTTCCACTCGGCCATGCGGTCGATAAGGGGAACCGTGATGCTGTTGCCCTCCTCGCCGTTGCCCGCATAGGAGAACTTGGCGGCGTCCATGCGCCCACTGAACAGGATATCGGCGGCATAGCTGCCGTCCTGGTCGAACACCACGAACATCAGCTTGCCGTTGCGCCCCCGGCACCCCTTCAGCGAGGTTTCAGTGATGATCTGGGCGTCCAGGCCGTTGAGCGTCAGGTCCACCGACATGGGCGAACCCGAGTTGCTGCTCTCCTGCGACTGGCCGACCTCCCCGAAGCTGCCGACGCCCTGATAGGTGATGCCACCGATCACCAGGTCGCCGGTACCGGTATGCGCGAAGACCATCCCATCGGGGAAATCCAGCTGGCAGGCGTAAACCGCCATGAAGTTGCCCTTGGCGATGATGTCGACGACTGTCTGGCTGAACGGAAAAACACCGGTGGCCATCAGAATGCCTCTCGAAATTGCAGAGTCGAGTTCGAAACCACCGGCTGGGTAGTCCATTCGTTGGTGTCATCCATGCGGCGCATCTCGCAGTAGGGATTCTTGTACTCCACCGCACTGCCGATCGGGATCAGCTTGCGGATGCGCTTGTTCACCGCAATCACGGCTTTGCCAGCAGCGTCGGTGGAGGCGTGCTCCACCACCTCGAACATCTCCCCGCTGATGGTGATGAGATCGCCGCGGCTGAATACCGGCCGGCTGGCCAGCATGCCTTGCAGCTGCATGACGCTGGCCTGGGCATTGGCGACTGCTACCGTCGGCGTGCCGATGTTGTCCACCCGCGCTCGGGTGAGGTACGGGATGTTTACCGTGCCGAACATCCCGTGCAGGCGGCCCAGCAGCGAGGTCAGTTCGCGTTCGTCCTCCTCATACAGAACGCCGAAATTCATGGTGCATTTCCAGTAGGAGCCAGGCTGAGCCACGATCTGCTGCGAATTTGACAGCGAAGAACTGAAGCCCCGGTTGTTGTAGACGACACCCCAGGTGACCTCAGTGGGCTCCAGGTCCTCGGGCCATTCCTCCGCCATTGGGTCACTCCAAAAAGAAAGCCCGCCGAAGCGGGCCGAGCATAGTTACCGCCGCTGCAGCATCTGCCGCCCGGCGCCGTTGGTTTTGAAGTCTCGCAACATGAGCTCGTAGCCATCCCGCGCCCCCTGCTCGGCGGCACGCCGAACATCGGCCAGGGTGGCAGCGTTGGCCTGCCCTGACACCTGGATGTGCTGGGTGATGCCGCCAAAGGTAATCGAGGACTCTCCGCCACCTCCGCCAGCGCCAGCGGCCATGACGCCAAGGGAGCCATCCGGTCCCCGGTGAAGCGGCAGAATTGCTTCAGGCCCGGCCTCAGCGAAGATGCCCGCCCCCTTGGCGAAGGCGAGCATCTGCGGGCTGTCGTACACCCCGCCGGAATAGGCCGACAAGCTTGGCGAATCGTAGACCCCGCCCTTTGCGTTCGCGACGAACGAGCCTTCGCTGAATCCGGTCATGGTGCCCTGCCCCAGCGCCGCCCCACCGCCGCCCAGTAAGCCGAACGCCGAACTGAGGAAGCCAGCGGCCGCCTGGCGCACCTGGATGCGAATCAGGTCCTCAATGATCGCGTCCGCGAAGTCCTTGAACGACGCTTTGCCAGTCTTGATGAACTGGACAATGCCATCCTCAAGGTTGCTGAACGCATTGGTGAATAGTTCCTGAGTCTGGCCAGCGACATCGGCAGCGCTGTCGAGATAGTTCTCGAAGGCAGCCGATGCTCCATTGCTCCAGTCGGCCTGAGCCGCATCGATTTTGGTGAAGGTGTCTTCCTGAACCTGCACCAGCTTTGCGCCATACTCCTGGCGCAGGGCGATCTGCTTCTCCAGTTCCTGCCGCTGCTTCTCGTTCGAAGCTGTGGCCAGCTCGTCGCGCAGCGCCAGGATCTTGTTGTTGTTCTCCTGCTCGAGCGCAAGTCGAGACTGGGTACGACTTGCCCGTTTGTCGCCCATCCCAACCGACGCGGCGGCGGCATCACCCTGCTCCTGCGCAATCGCCAGTTGACGTTCTAGATCGGCCTGGTACTTCATCGCCTGGGACAAGCCGGTGGATGCCTGGACGGCCTGGTTGAACTGGGCAGCCAACGCAGCAATCGCACGACCATACTCTTCGGTGGTGATCTTTTTCTGGGTCAGTAGCAGGTCCAAGCCTTGGGTCTGCTTCTTGAATTCATCAGCGGCCGCACCAACCGGGTCGTAGACCTTCTTCAGCTGCTGGTAGGCGGTTTCCGCCTCTTTCAACTGCTGGGTCAGTTTTGACTGCGCCGAGGTGGCATCCTTCGTTTCGGCCTTGGCCGATTTGTCGGCCTCCTTCTGGGCGTCGACGGCTTTTGCGCGATCACGGATCTGCTTCGCCAGGTCACTCTCGGACTTGATCTTGTTGTCCGTGATGAAGCGCTCAGCAGCCTCGGCCGCCGTCTTGTCCTTGAGCGTGGCAAGCTGCTTGTCCAGTGTATCGAGATACGTCTGTCCGGCAGAGGTGGCTTTCGCGTCAGCATCGGAGGCAGCGTTGGTCGAGACGGTTTTGCTGTTCTGCTCCTTGGTATAAAGAGCCACGACGTCAGCAGCTTTCTTCGCGGTCTCGCTAGTCTTGGAGTAACTACCGGCAGCCTCGCGCATATTGCGCAACGCTTCTTGCGGGATGTTAAAGCGCGTACTGAGATCGTCCAACCAGTCGGACAGACCCTTGCCGGCATTGCGGGCTTCATCTGCCTCTCCAGAGATTCGAGCTGCAACCGTAGAGCCGACGCCCTGTCTCACGGTGGAGAGAAAGTCTTTGTAGGATTGCTCTGCATCAGCAGCGGCCTGCTCCTGCTGCCGCATCGCGCCCACCAACATGGCGCCGCGCTGGTCTTTATCCAACTCCTTGAATGCCTTGCGAAGCTCTTCTATCGGCCTCTTCAGCCCCTCCAAATCCTCCCTGGCCGACTGAGCATTACTTCCCATGGTCAGGAAGGCAATGCCCGCCCCGACAGCCAAGGCCGCCAGACCTGCTGGCCCGCCGAGGACGGTCATGAGTACCCCTGAGGAGGCTTTCACTGCGGCCTGGGCTACTCCAAGTCGAGCGGTTGCGGCTGTTTCAGCCATCCTGGCTTGGGCTAGCTCAAGCGACATTGCAGTCTGAACGGCAGTTCCCCGAGCGGCATCGGCCTCCTTCTGAGCTCGAAATACTGCCGAAGTCGCAGCGATCTGATCGGCCTTCGCTGCCATCAACGCCGCTTGCGCCTGAGCGTTGGTGGCTCGGGTGCTTTCGACGGTGGAAACGAGCCCCTTGCCGAGAGCTGCGACGTACCCGATGAAGCTGGCTGTCAGCTTGGTGCCGATCGCACCCAGCAGAATATTCACGTTATCCGCCAGGAACGCGATAGCGGTGCCCAGGGCTTCTGAGGCGCCATTGTCGGTCATCCCTTGGAGCTTCCTGGTTACGCTCTCGATACCAGGAAGCAGCCCTACGACCAACTGGCGGGTCGCGCCATCCCATGAGTTTTCGAGGTCTTGAACTGACTTGTTCAGCTTGACCATCTGGCCAATATCGAACGCCGAGATGATTGCTCCGGATTCATCGGCTCGCTCACCCGCCTCCTTGAACCCCTGCCCCGCGTTTTTGAGCAGCGGAACAAGGGCAGTGGCTTCATCAGCCATCTGCTCCATATAGCTGGTTATCTGCTGCTGGCTGGCACCGGCCTTCTCGAGCGAGGTGTAGTAGAGCTGTAATGCTTCCGGACCGGATAAGCCCTTGAAGCTTTCAGCTGTTACTCCTACCTGAGGGGCGATCTCCTTGAAGAAGTCCTGTAGCTCACCGCCGCCGCGGGAGATGAACTCCCCAACCCTGTCGGTGGTGTCTTTGAAAATGTCGGCAAGCTTATCCTGCTCTACACCTACAGACTTTGCGCCTACCGCCAACCGCTGGAAATCTTCTACAGATGTGTTAGACAGAAGAGCCAGAGTTTGAACTTCTTGGGCGTAGCTGAGGGTCGAAGTGGTCAGCGCAACCAAGCCAGCAACCGCACCAGCTGCTGCAAGCCCAATGCCCGTGAAAGCACTCCCTACCGCTTCGCGCAGCGCGACGGAGTGCGATTCAACTCGGTCAAAGGCATCGTCGACCTGCTTGAGGCTTTTATCAATGCTGCCACCAGTCTTGGAGACTGCTGAGTCAGCTCTCGCCATCTCTTGTCTCAGCTGAGCGGTAGTTGCCTCAATCCGTACAAGCATGCCCTGAATGTCGGTGTCGGCCATGATTTTCCCCGTATCATAAAAAAACCCGCCGAAGCGGGCTTTGTCATTGCAAGTCTCTAGATGCCGTGATGCACATCATCTGCATCTACTGGAAGATAGAATCTGTACTTATCTATTAAGCTAAACTTTAAGCTAGGGAAATATAGAGAATCCCTAGCCACTTGCCTCTGATCTACATAAAATGACTTTGGATGCACGTAATCAATACTTCCGCCATCAGTCACTCTCTGCGCTTCATAAAAGCAATTTGCTTCATGCAACCTGCCGCTTGCCCTATATGAGAACTGAACAATAACCGTGACGGGCTCAAGCCAACCTTCAACGTAACTTCTGTGGTGAGGAGCAGTTGGATCAGATTTCTTATCTTGGTCCGGTATCGCCCCGGAAAGGATTTTCTGCACGGCCAGATCCTTTGTATCCGGAGCACTTTCCTTGATTTGCCCTATGCATTGTTTCATCAGCCGAGATGAGGCGGCAGCGTTGTTATCTACCATCAGTCCTAGTCCAACAACAGCAGCAAGCACCGCGCACAGAGATCCAAAGATAACCAGAAGAACTTTCACGATAACCCTCCTTGATTGAAGGAGGCACCATAGCACCTAACCTCGTCTTCCTGTCAGTGCCATCCTCAGCTTGTCAGCGACATTCGATGCAGCTGGCTTCTCCTTCGCTCCCTGCTTCTTCCCGCTGCCGAACGGATTGGTCATTTGAGTCCACTCAATTCTGGCATCCATGGCCATGAACAGTTCAGGAAGCGGCGTAGACCAGGCCACATCAGGCGCCCAACCCAACCAGCCGGTGGCGATCCCATAAAGCCGGTCAACGTAGCTGCCGTCCTCGACAGCGCTTACGCCGTCCCGGCCTGGTCGTTTCCCGGTTCAACGCCTCGCGGATTGTAGAGAGCGCCAAGGTACCTGGTTACTGGCGGTGTCAGCCCGGCCACACCTTCCTGCCAGACCTTCTCGGGCAACGCTTCGGCAGCCTTCCCTTCCAGGCCGGCGCCGGCGGCAATGATGAAGGCCACCGCATCCACGCCGACTGCATGCAGGGCTCCAGATGCGCCGCGCAGACCGCCGAAGCGGCTCTCGATCGCCCTCACCGCTTTGAGGGTGGGACGAAGGGTGAACTCCTCATCGCCTAATTTCACGGTCATGGTGCCGTGCAGAGTGTTGTTCATAGCTCAGTCCAGTGAGGCCGGGGCCGAAGCCCCGGTTCAGTTATGGGGTGACCGGTGCCGGCAGCAGCTCGAGGATGTCGGAGTTGATGCCGATCGAGATGTTGCGACGAACCACGTTGTCGGCTGCGCCAGGCGCCACGGTGTTGTTCATCACCTTCCCGCGGAAGTAGAACGTAGTCGGGTTGATCACCGGGGCAGCATCCGGGTCGCCGTCGTTGAGGGTGATCTTGATGTTGTAATCGCCCTTGCTGCGGTCCTTGTGGGCAGTCTTGACCGCGTTCTGGCCTGCATCGCCGTTGTCGAGGCCAACGGTGACGGTCAGGTCGCCGGCATCTGCGGTTCCCTTGTACTTGCGCACCCGGCCATCCTTGAGCGAGGTGAAGCTCACGCTGCTGAAGGTGTCACCGAACTCGCCCAGGTCCTCGATCTCGCCAACTTCGACGTAGGTGTCGGCCTTGTACTCGGTTTCGGTGTCCGCGCCGGTCTTGCCGCCGATGAAGAAGCGGCAGCCGGCGGCTGTGTTGAGGTTGTCGTCGGCCATGAGGGTTCCTCCAAAGGCACATTGGATAAAAGCCGCGGCGCGGCCGTTGGGTGGTTCAGTGGGTGGTAATCACGCGGACGGTGATCGAGCCCTGGTATGTGATGCCGTCGGCGTCGCGTTGGGCGTCGGCCTGCTCGACCCGGACGGAAACAGCGCGGCCCACCTCCAGCGGTAGACGGCGCTCGTCGAGCGCGGCGACGACCTCGCCGTTGATGCGCTTGACCTCCGCTTGGCCCACGGCATCGGACCAGACCGACAGGTACAGCAGGCGCGTTTCGCGCTTTCGGCCAGAGATCGGGCTGCTGTTGACCGAGACCTCCCGGTCGATCGACACGTACGGCATCGTCGCATTCAGCGGCGCACCGTCGTAGATCGGGCAGCTAACCTCGGTTTGAAGCCTGGCGAAGATAGCCTCCTGCAAGGCCAGCGATGGATCAGCCATTGCCTACCCCCTGGCTCGCCTTGCGCAGCGTGCGCCGGACAGCTTCCTGAAGGTCGGCCATCACGAATTCGCGGTTGACGTCCAGCGACGGTCGCAACCACGGGTGAGCCGGCCTGGCGGGTATGTCCGGGTACTTACCAAAGAAGTGCTGCCCATCCGACTTGTTCTTGGTGTCGCGCTGACGAAACGCATTGCGGCGCCCTTTCAGCTTCGACTTGTCGCGGTTGTTGGTGTGCACACCGCCAACCGCGTTGCGGTCGGCCCGCTGGTACATGCTGCCGGAATAGCCCTTGGTGCCATACTCGAGGAACCGCAGGTAGAAGAATCGGCGGTTGTCCCGCTTGCCTCTGATGCCGACCTGGGCATCCAGCCCGCTTGGGGCGACGTAGACCCGCAGGGCCGCCGACGCGGCGCCAGTGTCCTTCGGGATCAGCTGCTGCTGGGTGGCCAGCACGCGTGCAGCCGCTTTGGCCATGGCCGGCTGCAGTTCGTTGTCCATCGTCTGGTGTATGTTGCGCAGCGTCCGGCGCAGCCGGATATCGCCGCGGATACTGGACCGGCGAGCCATGACCTACTCCTTGGCCTGTGCGGCCTTCGCTGGCTTTTCGGCCTTCTCGATCATCTTAACGGCGTAACCGCGAGCGATCAGGCCCTTGGCGTACTCATCCTCTACATCGAAGATTTCACCCTTCTCGCGCTCGCCAGAGGCGCCTGTCAGCGGCCCCAGTGCTTGAATTTTCATGGTTCACCTCATGGGTTGGGGACGCTGGAGCACAGCAGCCGCAGCATGTCCCGTTCGTTGTTGAGCAGCGGCGCCTCGACCTGGTAGGTCATGCCCGTGCGCTTCTCGGTCAGCCGCCACCCGGCGATGATGTCCGAGCGCGGCCGTATGCGGATCTCGGCGCTGATCACCGCCTGCATCTGCTCGGCCACAGGTGAAACCCTGCCAGTGGGCGTGGTGACCTCCGCCCAGACTTCGCCGACCTCCAGCCAGGTTTCAGTGGCCCCGCCGGAGCGGTTCTGCTCGCGATGGGGTTTGAAGATCCGGCAGCGATGCCGCATTGGTCCGGCTTTCATCAGAAGCGCTTCCTGTACCAGAGCAGCCTTTCAACGGCGAGCGGCATGGCAGTGGCGATGGTGCCCACGGCAACAGCCTCGCGGTTGGCGTACCAGTGGCCGACCAGCAGTAGGACCGCCTGCTCGACATCGCCGGTCAATCCCATCTCCTCGGGCTCAACTGGGTCAGTCCCTACCAGCTTGCGGTCGCAGTGCTGCTCGACATGGGCCTTGGCCGCTGCGATGTAGCCGCTGATCAAAGCGTCTTCCTCGTCGCCGTCGACCCGCAGGTGCATCTTCACGGTGGCCAGGTCGATCATCACTTGCTCTCTTTCGGCGCGGTAGGCTTGGTTTCCTTGGGTCTCACCGCCTTCGCCTTACCGTCGCTATCGACTTCTTCGGCTAACCCCTTGCCGATCAAGGCGTGAGCGTATTCGTCATCAGCCTCATCGAAGGTTTCACCGGCCTTGACCTTGTTCGAAGTTCCGCCCAACAGCGCCCCGTTGCCGACGAAGCCCCACAGAATCTTGATTTTCATGCTGCCTCCAGAAATGAAGAGGCCGGCAATATGCCGGCCTTCAGTGGGGTTAGGCGGTCGGGAAGCGCCCTTTCACCAGAGCTTCCTTACGGCGAACGCCGAGCCCCAGGCGCTCCTCGACCAGCAGCGCCCGCTCGTTCTTGATGAACTGATCGTTGATCAGGCCCATTTTGAACACGAACGACATGCGGTCGAACAGCGTGGTGGAGCGAGCGAAGTTCGCCACCAGGAACTCACCACCGTTGGTGCCATCGCCCTCGTCCATGCTGTCGGAGGTGATCACCGGACGCCCCCAGAGGATTGGGGTGACCAGGCCTTGCAGGTTCGCGAACAGGTAGCGGTTCTCGCCGTCCTTTTGCAGCTCGATGTTCATCCAGTCCAGCTCGGTCATCACCGTACCGTCGGCGGACATTTGCGACTGCTTGCGCACCTGGTAAATGGCGCGACGAACCAGGTCGATAGCGGTATCGCCGGCTTTGCTCAGGGCGGTGTCGTAGGTGGTCGCCTGGGTCATCAGACCCGGCAGATTCTCACCGGTACCGTCACCCTTGAGGATCTGCGCCTCCTCTTCCAACTTGAGGTCGTAGCGGAGCAGTTGCTGAAGGTAAGCGAACATCTGCGGTACGTCATCCAGCGCCTCGTCGGTAACTGGCATCCACACCGCAAGTTTCTTCACGCGATCGGTGACCGGCTCGAAGGTGACGTTGCTGGTCGGCTTCAGGCCGCCCTCGGCCACCGGTGCGGCGCCCCGGGTGTGCAGTTTCTCGCGGAAGTAGGTGTACTGCTGGCCGGTTACCGGGATCGATGTCAGCAGGTCACGGATGCGCAGCTCCTGGCGGATCCCGGGTTGAATCACTGGATCGTAAACTGGCGCAACGATGCCGGCGCTGGTCACCTTCATTTCTTTCATGCTGGCCATGTCAGACTTGGTGACTTCGAGTTGAGCCAGCGCGGCGTTCTTCTGATTCAGCGACTTGTAACTCTCGTCGCCCTTGATGAGGTCGATGAAGCTCTTACCCTCGCCGGGCTGGCCTCGCAGTTTGACGCCCTTCTGCTCCAGGTCCACGACCTGGTCGATGACTTTCTGCAGCTCGCCCTTCTGGTCTTCGATCTGCTTTTTCAGATCAGTGGTGACCTGGTTGCCCTTCTGGACTTCATCCATGGCTGCATCGTACTTTTTCTGCAAGCCATCAAAGCCGGCCTTCAGTTGCAGCTCCAGGGAATCCTTCAGTTCTTTCACTTCGCTCATGGCGACACTCCGAAATATTGGGTGAACAAGTTGGGAATTTCTTTCAGCTCATCCACGATCGCCGTGGCCTCGCTCCCGCCATCACGGCGTAGCGCGGTGTAGCCGAGCGAAGCGACTGCCGCCGCTTCCTTCTGCGAGAGGCCCATGCGTTCGCGCAGGGCCTTCTCGAAAAGCCTGATGTCCGACTTGACGCTGAGAACCTGGGCCTCCGGGTTCATGCCGAACGGGACGAAGGACGCCTCCCAGAGTTCGGCCTCCTTGATGAGGCGCACACGCCGGCCTGCGCGGTCCTCGAAATCTGCCTTGATGGTGTTGAAGCCGATCGACATACTGTCGAGGATGTCGGCCTTCATGAGCTCATAGGCGTCGCGGGCGTAGCTGACATTGAGGTTGACCTGGCCCTTCAGCAGCAGGCCGTGGTCGTCCTGGGTGTAGTCGGCGGCCCCCACCAGACGGGTCAGGTCGTGGTACAGGGCCAGCTTCAATTTGCCGTTTCGGGTGGCCTTCACCCGGGTGAAGGCTCCGGGCATGATTACGTCGTCGCCCAGGTCGACGTTGTTGAACACCGCGGCGTAGCCTTCGAAGTTGCCGGCTTCGTCTACGGCCTTGAGTTCGAACGGGACTTCAAGGTTCGCCATTGGTTTGCATCTCCCATCGGGTGACCCGGTTGTATTCTTCGCCTTCCAGGGGAGGCAGGTTTTCCTTCAAGCGGACCTCGTTGATGCTCATCCAGCCGGAACCGCCTGAGCCGCCGAGAGCGCCGCCGTAGTAGGTGGATCGACCAGCACTATCGGCACGCATTAGCCCCTCGACGACGAACTCGAGGAAGCGCCCGGACGCACCAAACAGCTTGCTGTTGAGCTCGTCCTCGATGGTGTCGATGTAAGGCTTTAGGCCAAAGGTGATGAAGCCGATCAATTGCTGCTCCAAGTTGGAGCCCATGATTGAGGTCTTGCCGGCGCGGTTGGCTAGCCAGAGTGGCACGCCGTAGATGCCCGCCAGCGCTTCTTCCTGGAACTGCTGGGATTCAATGAACTGCGCATCCTTCTGAGAGATTCCGGCGGGGTGAATCTTCGGTCCGCCCTGCAGGATCGCCATCTTGCCGATGTCGTCAGTGTCAGCCTTACGGACATCCGGGAATCGCTTGAGGATCTGTTCTTGCTGCTGTTCGGTCAGAAAGCCGTCGTAGATGACATAGCCGCCGGTAAAGCCGCCTTTGCGCATGAACCGGGCCGACCACTGCTGGCCCGCTTTGGCCAATCCCATGGTCTCAGCCTGGTACTCAAGCGGGGAAAGGCCAACAATCCCATCCAGGCTAAATAGCTTGAAATGCAGCATGTTCTCGGGCGACACCGGAAACGGGTCACCCTCTGCGGGCGTCACCGTGTAAAGCAAATCGTCTTCGGTATCGATCTTGACCGTTCGGCCGTCCAGCGGGACCAGACCGATCACATCACCCTGCCCATTGCGCTCGATCAGCGCGAAGGCGTTGCCACGCAGCGCCATGTTCACAACCACGAACTTGAGAAAGTTCAGCATCGTCATGTACGGGTTGGGCTTGCGCAGCAGCTTGAGCATGCGGTCGTTGCCGCTGATCATCTGCCGGCCGCCCTGCTTGTCCTCGTACAGTTTCAGCGGCAGGCCACTCAGCGATTCGGAAAGCACCTTGACGCAGGACCAGACCATGCTGATGGACAACGCAGTCCTCGTCGTGATCCGCACGCCCGCCTTCGTCCGCCTTCCACCAACCTCCAGATCGGCCTCGACGTAGTTTCCGGTGGCCGGATCGGTGTAACCGAAAAATCCCCAGGTCGCGGGGTTGTACCATTTGAATGCCATGGTCAGCCTATGAGGTCGAAGAAGCCGTGATTGAGGTAGTTGTCCATACCGCTTTTCGCTTCTGGATTGAGCGCCATCAGCGTCACGGCGTTGAACAGCGCCATGAGCGGGTCGATCTTCGCCGAGCCGCTGGCCTGCTTCGTGATCAGGATCGAGTTACCTCGCGGCTCAACACGAGCATTGCCGCAGCACCACGCCATCATTGGCTGACCGCCGTGCAGCAGAGCGCCCTCTGCCAGCTTGCGCTCCGCAGTCTTGATCGATCCGCCCAAGCGCCAGCCTTGCGATATGCCGTCGATCTTGTCGCGAGGTATCCCGGCCGCCTCCAGGGCGTCGAGAATGGCGCCGACACCGGCCGGGTCGAGGCCTACCTTGTCCAATAGCCCTGCCTGCTCAACCTTCGCGACCAGCTGCGCCACATCATCGATGTCGTCGCCGATCCGGTTGACCAGAGTCAGGTGCCCATCCTTGGCGAAGTCCCGAATGCGCGATGCTTCTGACTTTCGGCGCTCCAGCACCGAGGGGTGCGCCCAGGCGTGAGTCCAAGTCAGCCAGCGCCGAGTGCCTATTTCACGCCCGATGGCAGCCAGCCCCAGCAGGTCGTCCAGCCCGCCACCGTCGATGCCGATGTCGATCACCTCACAGCGCTCGATCAGATCATCCAGGGTCTTGCACAGCTCGGAGGCTTGTTGCTCCCAGTAATCAGTGCCAGCCCAGCGATCAGACAGCAGGGCCAGGCCGATCTCGACGTTAAGGTGCTTGGCCAGGAAGCCGCGAAATGACTCTTCCCCGTCCATCTGGGCTTGGGCATAGCCCCGCTCAATGAACGGCTCATCTACAGACAGCCCCAAGTTGGGGTTGGTGATGTAGGCGTTGGAGAAATCCCGATGCGCTCCGGCGTCGAGCATCGCTGTTGGGAACTCGTACAGCACCGGCAGGAACGACTTGTCGACGATCTCGCCGTCGCGCACCTTGCGGGCGTAAAGCAGTTTCTGCCGGAACACGCCGGCAGGCGGCGCATCGGACTGGGTCGTTGCCCAGATGATGAATCCCTCAGGCCGAGAGGCCAGGCCACCGGTTGCTTCCCGAAGCATCGCCTCGGCGTTGGCGCGCTTGCCGAAGACCCACAGTTCATCGACGAACACACCGATGGCCTTCTTGCCTGACACCGTCTCGCTGTCAGCGGCTACCACCTTGAGCGTGGCGTTCGTCTGCCGGTGGGTGACGGTGCGCAGGTGATCCTGCACCTTGAGCAAGGCGTCAAGCTCCTCATCCGCCCGCACCATGTCGCGGATCGGGATGTAGGAGTTGTCAGCGATCTCCTTGGTCGGCGCCAGGATGATGAACTCACCCGACGGGCGCCAGTTCAAGATCAATGCGGTCAGCATGATGCCTGCGGCGATCGTGGACTTGCCGTTTTTCTTGCTGATCAGCAGCATGAATTCGCTGATCAGGCGCCGGCCCTCATCCGGGTCATAGGCACCGAAGATGGCGGCCACGAACTGGTTGACCCAATCGCGCACTGTCTCGGACATCAGCGGGCTGCCGGTGGCATCCACCATGCGGAGCGCACCAAACACATCAAGGGCTTCCTCGGCCTCGGTCGGAAACAGCGGCTTGAAGGGAATCAGACTTTTTCGCGCAACGATGCGCTGCTCCCAGTCGGGGCATGCAGTTGTCCATTCCTTCATTTCACCGACCTCAGCGGCCCGCGCCGGGCGCCAAACTTGCCAGTCGATGCCTGTTCAGCTTTCGCCTGGGCCTGATCCTTCTTGCCGCTCTCCCCTTTGCGAGGATGCACGAAGGGCATCAGTGCCTTGGCTGCATCAACACGCAGCTTCGGCTCAGACTCCAGGTCGTTCATCACCGACAGCAGGAAGTCCTTCGGGTCGCGGTGCAGCAACGCCTGCATGAGGTCGAAGCCGGCAGGCTCCGGCTCGGCGCACTCGTCCTTCGCGCCGGCGGGTTCGGTCACTGACTCAGCCTGCGTCGATGGCTCCGGCGCAGGCTTGGCTTTAACATGCGCTTTAACATCTGCTTTAACATCTGACGGCATCAGACCCAAGGCGCGGAGCTTGGCCAACTCGGCCGCCACGTCCTTGTCCTTTACCAGCCGAGACCCCGCCGCAGACGCGGTCTTCTCGGAATAACCCGCTGCTACAGCTGCGTCTCGATTGGACGCACCTTCCCTCAGCGCTGCGATGAAAGCGCGCTTGCGGGATGTTAAAGCCATTTAACAAAAATCCTGTGGGGGAAAAAAATCTGTACGTGGGGTCGGTGGCGGTCTAGCTACGTGAGAATCGCTATTATTTGACCACCCCCTACCCCGAGGCACGCCACTGCCGTGCTGCGAAGCGCCTTTTGACGATCCGCGCCGCCTAGCGACCTCAGCCAGCCAGACCAGCAGCCTCCTCGGCCTGCTTGACCCTACGACTAGGTGGGCCAGATCTACCCTTCCTGGGCGAGAACACATCCTCATGCCGCCAACCGGCTTTGAGTCGATATTCAATGGCGGCGCGCGAGATGCTGAGGTGCCTGCTCCATTCACTGAGACACATCGTCTTGCCGTGCGCCGTGTAGCGGCGGTCAGACTTGAGCTGTTGTGTCCTTGTCATCTTGGGGAGGCCGCGCTTCTGGTTACAGCGAGCGCAGCTCGCCACCAGATTATCTGGCCGGTTGTCATCGGTTCGGTCGTTGAGGTGATCGACATGCATGTCATCCCAAGTCACCTGGGCTGAGCACCAGTGACATGCAAATGGGCCATCACCATGATGAGCGTGATACACGATGCGGTGTTCATAGACGCGGTTGCTTTGCCGGCGCAGCGGATGATCTGGCGAGTGCGCCAGCTTGTAACCGTAGGCGTTGGTCAGCAGTCCCGACTTGACCCTGCTCACCTGATCGGTCGTGCCTGTCCGGCGTTGTCGCGTGTAGTGCTTCTCGCACATCCTCGCCCCTTTACGGTTGGCCACAGCGAGGCAGCCAGGTACACAGCACAAGGCTGCCTGGGTTGCTTTGGGCATACAGGCCTCTATCGAAGGGGGGTTTGGTTCTCTTCTTTCTGCTTGACCGAAGAGTGGCAGTGGGTGCACAGGGACACCCACAGGCTCTGGTCCCAGAAGATCTGCTGATCACCACGGTGAGGCACGCTATGGTCCACCACCGTGGCCGCGGTGGTGCGACCGAGCCTGGCGCAGTAGACGCACAGAGGGCGGTCGAGCAAGTGGCGCTCGCGTGCCTTCTGCCAGCGGTAGTCGTAGCCACGCTGGGAGCTGGTCATGCCGCTCCGCCAGCTGCCAGGTGTGACCACCTTGACCCGCGACCCTGAGCTCTCCTTGATGCGTGAGCCGAGTGTCTTGAGCCTGGCCATCAGCCTTGAGCCTTTCGGGACAGGAACAAATCGGAGTAGCCGCGCAGCTTCTCCACCCCCATGAAGCCGACCATGCCGCCGGCGAAGGTGGCCATGCCCTGTGGCAGGCCCATCCATTCGAGCAGCGGTACTAGGGCCAGGGTGATGAGGCCACACAGGGCGCCCTCCAAGAACATCTGCCTACGGGTGCCGCCGCCATAAACCACCCGAAGGACGGCGATCGCGACGGAAAGGCCAGCGGCGTACAGCTGAGGCTGGTGGGCAAGCACCCAAGCAATCAGGGCGGCCCACAGGCCGGGATCTTTCTCTGGCATATGGTCCATCTCGATTCCTCCCGTTGCGGGGAGCGGAAATAGAAAAGGCCCGCCGTTGTGGCGAGCCCAGGAGTGGGTGCGGAAGGCTGGGGCGACCAACCACCCAGCGAGAACAGTAGAGGAGCCTTATGCCCAGCGAGGTGGCTGCGCCTGGGCCGAGGTCGGTCGGGCCATTGCTTGCTCCGTAAATGAAAATTCGTGCACCGACGTAAAACCGGTCGGATGCTTGCCTAGGAATCCCCTAGAGGCTAAAAGGAATGTTGCCCGATCTGGCCTCACTAGAGGGAACTAATAAATGCCGATCAGTGACATTTTTGTAATCGCTTACAAGCTCCACGGGGAGGCTCGCGAATTCATCGTCCGCGCCGAGCGAATGAATAACGCTGAGGCTTGGCACTGGGCTGCCTGCGAAGCCGGCGTTGGAGTCATCCCTAAGTTCACTGCTTCGGATATCAGAAAAGTCTCTCGGCCTGCTGCTGAGCGCTTCGGCATAACTGACGTCCAATGGCGGAGGTCCGGCAACCTATGAAATACCGCATCGACTACAACCTCAAAGGCCATACCAGATTCTGGATATGCGATTGGCCTAGCACGCCGAACGAAGACAATGTGCTGACCGCTCTCCTCCGTCTGCATGCCCCCGCTGACCCCTTGTCTGAGGCGCGCGCGCCGTGCCGCTTATCACATGATGATCTCCGCATTGCGATCGCCGATTTGGGCATCTCGGATGTACGCATTGAGGGGGATAAATAGCTATATCGGGATACCCAGGCCAACGCTGGCAAGTACGCCGGTCACTGCAAGGGCGCCGGTACTCGGCTCGGCCATAGGTGATGCTCCAGAAACGAAAAGCCCCGGCAAATGCCGAGGCTTGAAATAGTTCGCTCGATCTTCACGCCCAAACCCTAAAGTAGTTTCGCATGTCCTTGCGCTTCGGAAACATCGAACAACTGCCTGATAAATTCAAACTCATCAGCAGTCAGACCTCGTTTCGGGGAATGCTCCGCGAGCATTGATGATTTATGTTCTAGTGCGGCTTGCTATGCCTGCTGCCAGATAGTCCATTCGAGGTTGGTAGACGCATCCAAATAGCCTTCATTCAACCGGGCAAGCAAATGTTCAGGCCTGGAAGCCTCAAACTGGTCGCGCATTGTCTCTTTTTCACGCCTAACGGTTATTCGAGCCTAGGGTATCGGCATGGCCACTCACAATTTTAGGCTTATCGCAAAAAATCGAGAATGGATAACTGGCATCGGGAGATCGTCAGAAATTAAAGGCGCCCGCGAAATGGCGAGGCCTTGGAATAAGTTGCGGAGGGCCGGTGCATACCCGGCTTGGTGGCCTGGATCGCTGGGTCACATACCCCAGACTCTCATCGCGTAGCCGATCAGGGAGCGCACGGCTTTGATCGACGCCACTACCGACTTAGCCCAGCTGCCTGAGCGTGTCATCCGCATAAAAAAGCCCGCACAGGGCGGGCAAAGAGGGATCGTGCTTTTTTAAATCTGGTGGCTGTAGAACAGCGAGTACGACTCGATACCGTCGTTGGGCTGCTTAATGCCAGCGTTGGAGTAGTGAATCGCTCGGATGCCAACCTTCTGCGTCTCGCCGATCTTCAAGCCCGCACCGATGCGGTCTTCGAAGTTGAAGGCCGAACCAAAGTCCTGGTCACCTGCGGACGTACCAGAGAAGACCGCCAGGCCGATGCCAGCCTCAACGAATGGCTTCACGTTACCGCTGCCGAACTCGTAAACGAAAACTGGCGCAAAGGACAGCGAGTGAGCGCCACCGGAAGCATCTCCTGCTTCCCAATAGGTATACCCAGCATCCCAGTAACCGGTTAGACGGCCAGTACTGGATTCAAACCAGCTTTTGTCCCAGTTAAAGCCAATGCCGACGCGCGCTGTAAGACCACCTTGGCCTGTCGCGCCAAGCGCTCCGGATAGCTCAGCCGCTCCGGCGGACGCAGCGAAAAGGGAAAGCGCCACAACGGCGAGAACGTTTTTCATACTCACGGTCTTCCATGTTATTGAGTAGCAACCTATCAGAATCATAGCGCTATCAAAACGTTCCCTCATACAAGAAAAATGCTTTTTCTGGAGGGCTACCTGAATCTAAGCCCCTCAAAAACACAAAACCCCGACACGATGGCCGGGGTTTGTCTGTGTCGCGTAACGTTGCAAGCTGGACACGCTGCTATGAAAACAGGTGTTTATCCGCCCGCATAGAACTTTTTACGCCGCCTCTCGAATTTCTTCGAGCGCACAATCGATCCATGCAACGCCGGCCTTGATGATCTCCCGCGCCTTGCGCTCGGACATGCCTGCCTCCCTTCCAACTCGCATGGCCGGGTGCTTCGATCCGTAGTAGGCCCACACGAAATCCCCCATCTGCTGGTTGCGCTTCGTCAGCCTGGCCACAGCGCCGTCGATGATCAGGGCCAGGTCGTCAGTGATCACATGCTGCCGGGCACCTCCTTCACTAGGCACGTTGTCACGCATGAGCGCGTAAAGCGGCGACACGTACCGGGGCACACCCATCTCACTCATCCGCCACCAGCCCCACTGCTCCAGCAGGTACTCGGTATCGCCCAGCGCCTTGTCCACGTAGGTTCGTTTCTTCATGCAGCCCTCCGGGGCGTTGGGTCGGTGTCCAGGCCGAACAGCTCGCATAGGAGTTGGTGGGCCGCTTTACTCTTGGCGCCGCCCTGGATGATCCAGGCCTTGGCATATTGCTCAAAGCCCTGCACGGCTCTCGATCCGTGCCAGTCAGCCACGATGTCCATCAGGGCGGCCGACCCCATGCGTCCATTGGGCTTGTCCAGCATCATGCGGTTGCCCTTCTTCAGGAACTCTCGCTCTACGGGGGTCAGATTCTTGCGCGGCATGACCGCGATAGCGTCACTCATGGCCAACTCCTGGGTTGAATTCTTGGTCGTGCATCCTCCCTTGGGATGGATGCTGTGCGGTGCTGCAACCCGCGCCGGTAGTGGCGTCAACGGCTACAGGCCCGGTTTTCTGTCCCGGCAATGTCTCGGTGTGAATGGCGGCGAATCCCTGCCCGTCGAGGTGCTTGTGCCAGGCCTCCAGCGCCTGACGTTTCAGCCCTTCGGCCGTGGTGTGGATGTAGGTGGCGTCGAGATCCTTCATGGCGTGGTTCAGCAGCAGCTCGCCCACCATGTAGTCCACGCCGAGGTCGGTCCACGCTGTACGGGCCACCTTGCGCAGGTCGTGGCTCGACCATTCGCCCTTGGCCAGATCGGTGAACAAGGTGTTGGCCTTGCTCGGGCTCAGCGGTGCACCGTGGCTGCCCGGAAACAGCAGCAGACCGGTGTAACCCTGGGCGGTCTGCAAGCGCTGGTACCGGCGCAGCAGTGCGCAGGCCTGGGCGGTCAATGGCAGCGTGTGCTCGGCCTTCGTCTTCGTGTCACCCGCCGGAATGAACCAGCGGCCCGCTTCAAGGTTGACGTTGCGCCAGCGCGCCAGCCGGGTCTCGCCCAACCGCGAACCGTGGCACAGCATCATGAGAGCCAGCATGCAGCCCGCCGGCTCCGCCTCGAAGCGCTGGGCCACCACCACCAGCAGGCCCGGCACATCATCCCCGCGCAGTCGTGCCGGTCGCGGCCTGATCCGGGTCCGCACGAAGTCGGTGAACTTCAACGAGGCCATGGGGTTGGCGGGCAGCATGTCCAGACGCAGGGCCTGGCGGAACGCCACCGAAAGCACGCCGTAGACCGAACGCACGAAGGACAGGGCATAGCGCTCCTGCAGCGGCCACATCAGGCGCTGATCGATCGCCTGCTTGTTGGTCTCGGCCAGCAGCAGATCACCAAGGCGAGGCATCAGGTGGCGATCCAGCGCCGACTTGGCACTGGCCTTGCGCTTGGCGGACAGGCCTCGATCACGGTTCATCCGGTCGCGGTACCACGCCAGCACGTCGCCCACCGTGGCCCAGCTGGTGGTGGTGGACTTGGCGTCGGCATCGGCGGCACGGCGGGCCAGGATCGCCGGCAGCGTGGCCAGCATGGTCTTGGTGTTGATCCCCGGGTAATCACCTGCCTTGCCCCAGCGCCCGCGCACTACGACGTGCCAGGCGCCACGGGAGCGGTCAACAGTCGAGAATCGGAATCGCAGCTCCCGGTGACGGGTATCGCGCAGCTGGAAGACTTCGCCGGCAGCGTGCCGGCGGATCTCCGCGTCACTGAGGGTAACGGTGAGGGTCTTGGTGTCGCTCATGCCTCCCTCCTTGGCCACAGGTTCAGGCCTTTCTGATCGCCCGCGTCGTAGCAGGCGCGGGCATTCGCGTGGCGGTTGTTCCAGCTCTCCACGGCGATCCGCATCACATCCACCACCTGCAGGTCATACAGGTGCTCGAACGTGCCCAGGGTCAGCGTGTCGATGTTCGGCCCCTGCGCGCCGCAGTCGTGACACCAGACGTGCGCCGAGACCATCGGGAACTCGTCAGCCGGGTCGAAGGTGCGGCCCTCAGAGATTTCGGTACCGGCTTCATCCTTGGCCGTGATGCAGGGCGGCCCTTCGCAGAAGGGGCAGGGCGCCATCTTGATCGGCTCAGTCACAGGCCAGCCCCCTTGTAGCGCTGGGCGTAGCTGCCACGCCCAGCCTCGACCTCATCATCACTGGGCAGCGATCCGGCGTAGGTGGCGAACCGGCCATACTGCCCCTCCTGCTGGACGATGCAGCTGCCAACCCGCGCATGGCGACACTTGGTCATCAGAATCTCAGTGAGGCCGTTCTGGCCCTCCTCCGTATCCATGTCGCGGTGCACCATCAGGATGCAGCTGGCGTCGGCCTCGATCTCACCGGAGTCGCGCAGGTCGCTGGATTGGGGTTTCTTGCCGGGGCGCTTGGTCGAATCACGGTTCAGCTGGGCCAGCTCGATGACCGGGATGGCCATTTCCTTGGCCAGCTGCAGCAGGGCCTTGCTGATCTTGCCCACCTCCTCGGTACGAGATCGGCCACCACGCTCGCTGCGCACCAGGGTCAGGTAGTCGACCACGATGCCGGCCAGTCCGTGCTCGCGCTGGCACTGCCGAGCCGTGGCGCGAATGGTGGACGGCGTCTGCACGGGGTCGTCACAGACGAATAGCGGGGCTTCCAGGGCCAATCCTACGGCGCCGCTCATCCTGGCCCAGTCGTCCTCGCGCATCTGGGTCGGGTTATCCAGCTTGTGCAGAGCCACCCCTCCCAGCGAGGCGATAGCGCGCAGCCCCAGTTCTTCGCCAGGCATTTCGATGGAGAACACCAGCCACGGCTTCCGCTCCTTGACGGCGTTGTGCTGGGCGATCTGCAGGGCCAGGGTGGTCTTACCACTGCCCGGCAGGCCGGCAATTACCGTCACCTTCTTCGGACGAAGACCTTGGGCCAGCTCATCCAGCTTTTCGAGCCCCGTGGATGGCCACTTCGGCGCCACGCCGCGGTGTTTTTCGTCCACCAGGTCGGCGGCATCTCCCATCCATTGGTCCAACCGCTTGTAGCCCTTTGCCTCCCCATCAAGGTTGCGCAGGTCTGCCATGGCCTGCTGGGCTGCAGCAATTACTTCGCCGGTAGGTGCGCCGGCCTGCACCATTTCCTGCGCGTCACCCGCCACGTCCAGAATGCGGCGGATCACGCCCCACTCCTTGACGTGCTTGGCGTAGGCCTTCCAGTTGGCCAGCGAAGGCACCTTGCTGGCCAGCTCAGCGGCATAGGCCATGACGTTGTCACCACCTGGAAGCAGGCGCTGCACCGCGCCCAAGGTCACCGGATCGATGGGCATGGCTTGCTCGCGGCACTCCAGCATGGCCTCGAACAGTGCCGCATTGTCGGCATGATAGAAGTCGGCTGAGGTCATCTGGCCGAGCATGTCCTCGACCAGGCCCACATCCTGCTGCAGCGAAGCGTGAATGACCGCGCCAAGCACGCCGTGCTCAGCCTCGTCGCTGTAGAGAGCCCTCATGCCGCAGCCCTCTTCGACTCCCAAGTGAACCCGACTTGCTGCCCGCCGTTCTGGCGCAGGCGGTCAAGGGCGCGATCCCCAATGTAGGACTTGAGGCCGTCAGCGCTCAAGTTGCTGATCACCACAGTCGGCAGCACGGACTGATACCGGCGGTCGATGATGCTGTGCAGCAGGCCCAGCTCGTACTCGCTGCCCTTCTGCGCACCGATCTCATCAATCACCAGCAGATCCAAGCCGCCAAGATGGACTGCCACGTCACGATCGGTGTAACCCGATCCGGGCGCCATGGAGGCGCGGGCAATGCTCACAATGTCCCCGGCCGGGATGATCAGCGCACGGCATTGATCGGCCACCACCGTGCGGACGATAGCGCTGGCCAGGTGAGTCTTACCGCAGCCGACATTGCCGGTCAGCAGCAGGGAGCGGCCAGCCCGGAAGTTGGCCGGGAACTGCTCGGCATAGGCCTGGCACTTGGCCAGAGCCCTGTGCTGCGGCTCCGTCTCGGCGCGGTAGCTGTCGAAGGTGGCGCCAGCAAAGCGCGGGGTGATCCCGGCAGCGATCAGCGCTTCGCTGGCTTTCTCGGCCTTGTGCTGGGCATTGGCCAGGGCGCGCTCTGCCGAGGCGCGGGGGGTGGTATGCAGGGCCTCCCAAGCGCAGCGCTTGCAGCCACGCGCCAGCATCGAGCCATCCAGCTGCTCGACTTCACTCATATCGACTCGGCCATGCACTGGGCACTCGCCGGAGAAGATGCGCTTGGCCGGGGTACGGTGGAACAGATCAGAAATTTGGGCGGCCATCGTGGCTCTCCTGGTACATGTCATCGGTGTGCTGCGGGAGGTTGTTGAATGCGCCGCCTTGAGCGGTTGCGCCGGCTGGCTGCAGAACGTCGTGCCAGCGTTCGCCGTTGATCCAGGTGGAGGCCATCGGGATGTACTGGCCGGAGTCCTTGGTCCAGTCACGCGATACGCAATGGCGTCCAAGCGCTGCGATCATCACGGCCTGCAGCTCAGCGTCAGGATTGAGCTTGTTCCAGGCCTTCAGGGCGTCCTTCCGGCTTTTTTTCTTCGGGTACAGCTTCCAGAACTGGTCGAACCCATCCGCCACCGAAGTGCACATAGGTTTAGGTTCCTTGACTGGTTCAGAAGAGTGACTGGTTCTGGGGGCAGCTCCTGCCCCACCCCCTGGGTTATCTCCTGCCCCAGGTGGGTTATCTCCTGCCCCACCCCCTAGGTCACCAGCTGCCCCACCACCGAGTGTGAGATGAAAGATATTCGACTGGTTGAGATCGCCTTTACGGCGATACTCGCGGCGCAACAGTCCAGCCTTTTCAAGTTCCCGGATGTGCAGTTTTACTGTCGACCTGCCGATCTCGCATTGGTCCGCAACATGCTGGTACGAGGGCCAGCACTCGCCCTGGTCGCTGGCGTTGTCCGCCAGCTTGATCAGCACCAGCTTACGCAGCGGGTTGCCAACCTTGGTCTTCATGGCCTTGACCATCAATTCCATGCTCATGGGTTCAGATCTCCAACTCAGCGGTGATCCGCTGGACAAACTGGTCGTAGGGTTCAGCCATGGCGATACCCTGCTCTTCCAATGCGGCCCGATATGCTTTGGCTGTGCTGTAAACCACCCACCGCTCGCGTTCAGGCAAATGGCGAGCCCCGGCGTAGCTGGGCCACGGGAGCATCACCAAGGATTCGCCAGAGCCTTGCTCAGTCGCTGAAGTCAGCCCGTCCGGATCGTTGGCAAGCCGATCAAGGAACGCCTGATTCACCTGCTCCCGAAGCTCAAGTGCCGGGAGTCCGGTTAGTCGCCGAACCAGCACCCGCAAAGCCCACTGAGCCATGAGCACTTCAAACTTGGCTTCGCGCAGGGAGTCTTGCTCTGCCTCATCCGAGAAGAAAATTTCCTCTGCCAGGTCGCAATGGTTCCAGGCCCGGTAAGCGAGCTGATCGTTGGTCAGTGGTTCGAAGTACGCCTCGTTGATCACCACCGGATCAGTTGGCTTCCGGCCAAACAGAGGGATCACGTTGTCGGTCATTGCGGCGCCCTCGGGTTGATCTTGAATCGCCCTTGTGGGATCTCGGGGTGGGTTGCACGCTCGGGTGTGACGTACGCACATTGCTCCACGAACTGGTCAAATCGGCGCGTAATGGCAGGCTTGGGCCAGATCGCGAACGGCTGCCCCCCTTCTTCGGAATGGCGGCTGCGCACCATGGCGAACGGCAGCGGAGCGCCCGAAACCTCACGCATCACTGCGTTTACCACCCAGGCCGGCAGACCATGGCGATTGTTGATACGGTCGCGGATCGTGGTGATGGTCTCGAAACCGCTGGGCACGGAGTCGAGATAGCGGACCTGCTCCAGCCGGCTGGTACGGTCTTCTACCTGCGCCAGAGCCTGCTGCTGCTCCGCCTGCTTGCGCTCGATCGCCACCAGGTGGTTTGCACTGGCCGCGATCAGCTCCGCCTGGGTCATCGGGCGTGCGACTTGCTGCTCCAGTTCCTGCCAGCGATCGACAAGGGCTGCCGTGAACTCTGGGGAGAGTTGGGCTACGACGACGAAGCTATCGCGCTTGTTCACCAGGTACTCTTGCACCACAACTCCATTGCCAGAGCGCGGTCCAGCCACCAACGGTGGCTGGGAAATAGTGCTCTTCTCGGCGAGTCTTTCTATGGTGCGCTTCACGCTGTCATGCCGGGAGCCGACAAGGTCAGCAATCTCCTGCGAGGACATGGTGATCGCTTCGGAGGTGATCAGGCTCATGGAGCACCTCCCACATCCTTCGCTTCATGGAAGGCAGCCGCGTTGCGGTGAGGCCACATAAAGTTTCGCGTGTCGAAAACGACGCGCTCGAACAGACGCTCAAGTTCGCCGGCTACTGGATTATCGAATCCGCCGAGCGAAGGCACGACGTGCGCCCAATACAAGGCCTTGATCAACTTGAATGACTCACGCGCTTCGTTGAAGCGCGCAATGTCCGCTGCCGTGAGGGTCACGTCCTGCACTATCTCGCCGGCAACCGCCATCGGCACCAATTCGGTTCGCGCAATTAGCATGCTGCACCTCCCGCGCCACGAACTGGCGAAGCAGGTTTATGTGGCGCGCGTTGTACAACTTCATTCTGCGGGGCAACTCCAGCATGCGCGGCGATAACCAGCGCTAAGGCACTTTCTGCCGCGAAGAAAACCAGGGTCGCTTGGTTCGATACCGAAGAGATTTGAATCAGCTCGCGAACGCCACCAATTGCCACTTGAAGTCGATCGATTGCTGCGTCAAGAGATTCGTGAACTGGTATACCTCCTGCGGCTTGCAGAACATCATGCAGGCCTTGCACGGAGAATGGATGATCAACGGTTTGAGGTGTGTTTTTCATCGCACACCTTCCGCTAGTTCAACCGAAATTACGCTCGAGTCGATCAACGCTTTGGCCTCGCGCACCAGGGCCCGAATTGCATAGGCCTGATGCACGCTGTCACCGTCGGCAACTAGGTCGCCGAGTAGAGCCTCAGCCGAGGACAGACTCGCACTGGCCACATTCATAGCGTCACCACAGCTGACACCTTCGACTACGGCAAACAGACTGCCACCGCTGACTGGATTGAATTCTGATACTCGGGTTACGAGCAGACTGCCAAGCACGCTCCCTTGCGCGCTGGAATCCGTAGTGTTATTTTTCGGGTGCATGAGATCGTCTCCAAGTGACGAAGATTCAAGAAGGTCCCCGGCAAGGGACCGGATTTAAAGAACCCGCCGGCAAGCGGGTTTTTTGTTGCCTACTGAAAAGTCAGCCAGACAACAAAAACTGAGCAGCGCAGGCGCTCATAAGCTCGCCCGTGCTGTACTGGATGAATTCACAGCAGATTCGTTGGTCTGCGCTTGATGGCTCTTGGCTGGTACCTTTTGATCCAAGGTCGGGAGCGATTCCGCCAGCGAGGGACGAATGCTTGAAGCGGCGAAACGACCATGAGTTTTGGCCTGAATGATTAGGGCCATATCAGCAGAGCAGCCATGAACGCCGCGCACCCAGCCGCTGACAGTGCCTTGCGTCACGCCGAGCGCTTTCGCTGTTGCCACCTGGCCGCCAAAAAACTTGACCAGGTCATTGAAGATTTCATTCATGGGCGTAACGCCAAATAGAGGTATGCCTTTACTGTATTTTAGAGGCATACCTTTTTGCAAGGAAAAAGGCTAACCATTAGATTGGTGCGTTATGGAACTCAAAGATCGACTCAAACACGCCCGCCGCCTGAAAGGGCTTACCCAGACCGAGCTGGCCGAAAAGGCTGGCATCGCGCAAGCCTCAATCTCGGAAATCGAGAGAGGGCTCTCCCGATCCAGTAGCCACCTGGTAAAGATCGCCCAGATCTGCGGGGTTGATGCGCTATGGTTGGCGGAGGGCGTGGGTAGCATTCCCGCCCCAACCGAGCCTGGCTACGCTCTCGTCGGTGAGCAGATACAGAAGCTCTCGGCTGCTGACATGGTCAGGCAGATGCTGGCAAAAACGGGCTCGGGCCTGTCGGAAGAGGCGCGCAATCGTCTACTCCAAGCTGCCGAAGAGACCGATTCACACCCTGGCGACGGCTCTGCAAAGGTGGGTGCTACTCGTGGCTCCGCTGGCGATATGATCCGAATTGCACACTATGACGTGCGAGGAGCAATGGGTGGAGGCCAAGTAACGCACGACTACCCGGAGATGCTCAGAGACGTTCGCGTCAGCTTGAGCCACCTACGTGAACTGGGGCTTGATTTCAAAGAGCCACATCACCTGAAGCTCGTCACTGGCTGGGGTCAATCAATGGCTCCAACAATCAAGGATCGCGATCCATTAATTGTCGACGTGACTGTACGCGACTTCAACGGCGATGGAGTGTATTTCATCTCTTGGGGTGGGCATGAGTACATCAAGCGCCTCCAAGTCGCGGACGATGAGCATTACGAGATGATCTCCGACAACCCTAAGCATAAGGATCGGATGATCCGCAAAGAAGAGACCTACATCCAGGCAAAGGTCCTATACGTCTGGAATGGCAACCTTCTGTAGCGCGCCGAGCGAGGGCACAGCGCGCAATTGCCGCCCTTAAAACGGGGCGGCGACCTCCTCTTCGGATTCTGCCCCATCCATCGCCAAGGTGGAGGTCTGCTCTTCATCGGCCTCCCACTGAAGCGTCACGCTTCCATCATCGCTGAAGGTCATTTCTATCCCTGGGGTTTCAGCAATCATGCTCATGACCTCCTCCCAATTCTGATCGCTATCAGTATCAAGCTGGTGAATTGTGACCCACCTCTGGGTCTGAGCTATTGGATGGTTGATCATCGAAGAAACCCTCAAGACCAAGCGCTCCATGCCTGTCATCTCTGTGCGCTGCTCTGCCGCTTGTTTTTTTTGCTTGGCCACAACCATCTCCTAGTTACTGTATATCCATACAGAAAAGGGTACCCAAGCGATACCGTCCTAGGGAAGTGCTGCTAAAAAATAAAGGCATACCTGTTGACAGGCAAATAAAGGCAAACCATTATTCGCCACATCAACTCACCCGCACGGAGCGAAAAAATGAACGCACTGACTTTCGGTAACTGGACTGGCAGCCTTGGGCTGGGCCTGGCGGAGCGCGAGCTTCAGTGCGTTATGGCTGTGGCATGCGGGATGACAAGCAAAGAAGCAGCCCGTGAGCTCGGTGTAGCCAAGGACACCATCGACAAGCGCCTGCTTGCGGCCAGCACCAAACTCGGTGTGATCAAGCGTGCACAGCTCGTGGCAGAAGCAATGCGAAGAGGCCTGATTTCCCCGATGGTCGTAACTATCTGCGCTGTGTTGGTTGGACATTCCGTATCCAGCACTGACGAATTCACACGCGTACGCCGTCAAGGCGAACGCAAGATTGAAACCCGTGTAGCAACTCGGCGCGCTGAGTGTGCCTTGGCGGTGGCGTGACGCTGCTGGCCTGACCTGATCCAACCCTGATTTTTGCGAAAGCCAACAAACGCGGCAGGCCACCGGCTTGCCCGAAATAAGGAGATTCACATGCTTATGCTCAGCCGGAACATCGGCAAGGCCGTCATCATCGGCGGCAACATCCGGGTCAGTGTGGCCCAGGTTAACGGCTGCCAGGTTCGCCTGGGGATTGAGGCCCCGCGCGGGGTGATCGTTGACCGCGAAGAGATCCACGCCCGCCGCGTGGCTGAAGGTACCGTCGAGGAAGCGCCAGCGTTCAGCATCGACGAGCACGTCAAGCTGGCGGCAGATGCGCGCCGTTACCGCTGGCTGCGTGACCGCGAGCGCATCGAAGATCCTGACGAAGACCTGCTGGTAGTGCGCGGCGATAACTGGCTCTCCGGCGAAGAGCTGGATCAGGAGATCGACACCGCCCTGCGCCTGGAGGCCTTGCAGCAGCAGGTGGTACAGGATCAGCAGCCATGAGCCAGGCCTGCCTGCTCTTGCTGCTGTGGGATGCCCTGCAGCAGCGTCAAACCACCTTTGGCCAAGTGCTGGACTTGTCTGCCGCTTGCGGCCTGGACGGGCGCCAGGTTCTGGCCGATCACTTCCGGGGGTTCCCATGCTGATGAAGTCCGAGCACGCCCGCCGGCTGGCGGAGCTAGCCAATCGCGGCAACGTCGAACCTCTGATCTCGCTGATCATTGCTCGGCGTTTTACGCGGCACCTGTGCTCCCAACGCGAACACGATCACACCTACTACGCCGCGCAGATAAAGGCAGCGAAGGCGGGCCTGCCATTCACTGCCAACAAGGTGAAAGAGCTTGAGGCGCAAAGTGACGCTCGGCGCGTCTGGCGCAGGAAGAACTTCCTGGCAATCGCGGACTGGCTCCTGCGTGCCGACGACTACTTGACCGTCGTGCATGGGCTGGACGTGATCCTCGATGTTCTGGCGGTCAACCCGGTACACCGGGCTGAAGCTGCCGAGTACGCCGCCGAGGCCAAAGGCACACTCTCCGGGGTCGTGTTCGTGGCCGGCCTGGAAGACAGCGCCAGCACCAAGTCGGGCCGCAAAGAGCGTGACTTCAAGGACGGCCCTCTGTTCAACGCCTGCATGCGCCAGTTCGAGCAGATGCTGCTGGACAACCCCGGCGCCCTGCCCGATCCGTTTGCACCTGACGGACCGTTCTACGGCATCCCTACCTACACCCAAATGCCCGACGGCTCCATGGTGAGGAATTCGCCAACGGTGACGGTGCATGACGCCGAGGGCAGTCGAGTAGTTACGGGCAAACCGAGGATTGCAAAATGACCAAGCGTCGTTCAATCAACCCCGCCGCCCTCCCCGCCGTTGGCCAGCCGCTTGGTGGTGGCTTCTTCGCCGGGCGCCTGTTCTTCGACGGCGCCGAGCACGCGGTTATCGATGCAGGCCGGGACTTTGAAGTCGCCGCACACTGGTGGCAGGAGGAAGGCCCGCGCCCACGCATCCGTGGCGCCACGTCACGCTTTGACGGAATGGCCAACACCCAGGCCATGGCCGCCGAGGGCAGCGCTATTGCCCGCAAGGTGCTGGGCATGAACATCCGTGGCGCCTGGGGCTGGCATATCCCGTCCATCGAGGAGCTGCAGGTGCTTCGCTGCAATCTCTTGCAGCTTCCAGAATGGGGGCACGACGGGTCGTACACAGTCAGGGGCGCGGCCCAGGCGTTCGGCCTCAGCGAGTACTGGACCAGCAGTCAGAAGTCGAACGCGGCTACTGCGTGGTACCTGCACATGTTGCCCTGGTGCGTGCCTGACACGAACTGGGTGAGCAAGTGCAAGGGCATCCGCCCGGTTCGCACCCTGCTGATCAGCCAGGAGGCTTTCGTGCACGCGCCATCGACAGACACGCCACTCACCGAGGCGGATCTGCGCGGCCTGGCCAACCAGCAGGCTGTGGCCACCGTGCTCGAGCGGTTCGTGAATGAGGATGCCGGGAAGTTCTACGGGCGCACTGAGGCGCTGGTGGCTGAGCTGGCAGAATTGGCAGGAGGTCGGGCATGAGCATTGTGCTGCGCGAACACAAACTGAACCAGCGCCAGCTGGACGCCATCACGCCGACCATGAACGACCTGATCCAAGGCCGGGTCAGCCAGAGGGCTTTCGAGCAGGCTTGCGTCGACGCCTTGGAAAGGGCCGGCTGTCCACTTGGCTACGACACCACCATGCCGGGCGCTGACAAGACCGTCGAGCAGCGTGCCGCTGCGTGGGTGCGTGACGGCGAGGTAGGCATGTCGTCGCGAGCTATTCACGACCACATGCTGGGACTGACGCCGAAGAACGGCTACTTCGACTATCCGCTCGATCCAGACGACCTGAACCGCTGCATCAAGCTCCTTGAATTGATCCCTGAGTGGAAGCCCCGTATGGGCGAGATGGTCTGCCACGGGAAGGATTGGGCAGGACTGGCCAGCCACTGGGAGGAAATCAGCCAGTGCTTCCTTGATGAGGTCGGCCTGGACTGGTGCAAGGGTAGCCGCGCACCGAAAACGTACGCGCTGATGAAGCAGGCTATGGGAGAGCGGGCATGACCATCGATAAAGCAAAGCTGAAGGCGCTGGCCCAACGCGCCACACCTGGCCAGTGGGTCACGGAAGGCGAATACATCAATGAGCACGGCCACCTCCTGTACGCCTACGTGGCGCATGAGAACAGCGGGATGATCGCCGAGGCCTTCGCCAACTGCCGAGTTAAAACGGATGACGAGTGCCGAGGCAATGCAGCTTTCATCGCTGGCGCAAACCCGGCAAATATCCTCGCCCTGCTTTCGGAGATTGATGCGCTGCATGACCGTGCTGCCTACTGGCGCCAACGCGCCAAGAGCGCCGAGGGGCATCTGTACTCTGCTGATTTCCAGATTGCATGCGATGAGCTGCATAAGGTCAGCAACTACGCCGACATTCCGCCCAAGCAGCTCTCAGAAGTACAAAAGGCCCGGATCGGTTCCGCCGTTCACGCAGTGCTTCGGGCGGTGAATGCCCAGCGCGACCGGCGCCGACCAGCCGACTTAATCGCCTACCGCGATGAGCTAGCCGGCAAGGTGATCTGCGACTTGGACCTGTTCGAAGACCTGCGGGACAGCGCGGCAGAGGAAGCCGAGCAGCACCGCCAGTACATGGCCAATTATCGCCCCCAGCGCCAGCAGACGCTGGACGAAATCGTGAAACGCTGCGATGCACTTATCGCTGCCGTGACAGTTCAGCGTGACAACCAAAACCTGACGCGTCAGGCGTCGGACCAAAGTAACGACTGAGGTACAGCCATGGCTAAAGTCATAGCTCAGATCACCGCCAACCTGCCTAGGCTCATGGAGGTGGGCGAGTATCGGAAACTGCGCTACGCCGGCGGTAAGCCGAGCTTGCAGCAGCTCAAGAAATGGATTGATGACGGAGAGCTGGCGGGCGAGGTCCGCGGCGGCATGTACTTCGTCGACCTACAGGCCGCCGTGATCGGATCCACGGACCCGCTCCTGGCCCAGATGTTGGAAATTTGAAATGGCACCGCGCCCTCGCAGCCCGAAGAACAAGACGCTTCCGCCCAACCTGTACGCCAACGGGAAGTATTGGCGGTACAAGAACCCGATCACGGGGAAGATGACCAGCATCAATAAGCCCTATGACGAGGCGGTGCGCCTGGCCAAAGCCGCCAATGCCAAGCTGGCGTTCCTGATGACCGACAACGGCGAGATGCTGGCGACCATCACCGGGGACCGCCTGCCGACTATCAGCGCCCTGATCGATCGTTTCGAAACAGAATGGCTGCCCGAGCGCGGCTATGCGCGTTCGTCGCTGGACGAGATCGGCTACAAGCTCAAGCGGTACCGGACGGACATCGGACACATGCTGGTGGGGCAGTTCGACGTGTTGGCGGCAGCGGAATACCTGGACCAGTTCAGCAACAATGCCTACACGAAGCACCGCGCCCTGCTGGTAAGCCTGCTGACCTTCGCTATCGCCAAAGGCATAGTGGAGCGCAACGCCGCCGACATGACCCTGCTGAAGAAGGAAGCCAAGAAGAAGCGCCAGCGCCATACTCTGGAGGGCGTACAGAAGATCCTCGACGCCGATACAACCCCGGGCTGGCTAAAGCGCGCCATTCGATTGGGGCTTACCAGCCTGCAGCGCCGTGAAGACATCGTGACCTGGAAGAAGTCGGCGGTTGACCTGATCAAGAACACCATCAAGGTATCCCCCGGCAAGACCGACAACTACGACACGCCGATCCACCTGCAGATCATCATGGGCAAGGCACTGCGCGAGACGGTGAACGAGTGCTTTCGGTCGCCGATCATTTCACCCCTTCTGATCCATTACCGCCCGAAGGCGCGCCGTCAGGACCAGATCGAGGCGAAAGAACACTGGACGGCGGTTACCCCGGATTATCTGTCCAAGAGTTTCAGGAAGGCCAGGGACGCCGCGAAGGCCTACGACCACCTAGACTTCGAAGAGCGCCCAACTTTCCATGAGATCCGGGCCCTGGGCGCCTGGCTTTACGAGCAGCAGAAATTCCCTACGGAATACGTTCAGGCGCTGATGGGCCACGCAACACCTGAAATGACAGAGCGATATCAAGATGGCCACGTTGAGAAAGGGATCGAGTATGTGGTTGTAGAGGCGAATCTGATGCTATAGGAATTGGTTAGCCGTCTTTACTCGACGCTTGCGAAGCTTCTTCTTCTAAAGCTTTCTCAGCCTTCTGAAGAGCAACCTGATCCAAATGATTAAACATCGTTGCAAGATTCTTCTTGATCAAGAACAACGTAAGCGTGAGAAATAGCAGGGTGACGACCACAAAGAAAATACATACAAAAGTTGTAAAAATCGTAGAAAAAAGACCCAAAGTAAGCTGTGAAACCGAGGTGATAAAGCTGCACGAGATAGTGTAGAAAAGGATATTGCTCAATCTGCGCAACGGATAGAACAATGGCACTGACTTCCCTGGACCAGACAGCTTATAACTATCTCTCCACTCCTTTTCGTAGCCCGCGGTATCGAAAACCTCTTTCTTCATATTAACAATGATAAAAGTTTTCGCGGACATCAAAAAACCACCAAGGGCCAAAAAGCCAGTAAAAAAGCTTGCCCTTAAATTAGAGGAATAAAACTCAAATATTTTTGCTGTGGTGCCCGCCTCCACCAACAAAAAATCGACAGCATGGTGCGGAGTTGACGCAACACAGACTGCACCGATATACATTGTTACGGTTATCAGCATGGCTACGAGAGCTATGCCAATTTCCTTATTATGATTTAGCGACAGTTTTCGAGAAGACATGCGAATATTCCTTTTCGATTTTGTGCTTGAGAGACTTGAATAAAGCGCATCCTTTCAAGTTATCAAGCTGAAAACCACCTAGCCCAAGCATATAGGAATTATAGTCAATTTCACCATAATTTACAGGGATGTTCATGATTTTCAACGACAAAGGTTCATCTTCGTCGTCCAAAACTTCAACTCTAGCTGTTCTCTCTCGCACCATCGGCATCATCAAGCTAATGCCCTGGATAATACGCGACTTGTCCACCCCAGCATCAAACCTTACTTGATGAACGGACTTAGTTACCAGGCCTTGAAGAGGCACTGCGTCATTAAGATGCGATTCGACCGAGGCCACCTCATATTTAAATGAGCGAATATCTTTGTAAGCATCTAGCACTTTTTCAATGTCGCGCTCCTGAACGAGCATTTGAAACTGCAGGCCGTGGAAGAACTTGCTATTAATCGCGGCCACCTGCTTTTTCGGCGCGTTATCACCAAGAGCCTTTAACTGCTTTTCCTTCTCGAAAATCAGCCCCCTCCGGTACATTGACGTCATCATCGATGCAAAGTTCGGAAGAGTACAGGCACCAAAGTGGTGCTGATACAGGCCAAATCCATTCTTTTTATTGATTATAAAAAAATTGAATTCTGCTATCTTTTCCAATTGTGCCAGACTGGTTATCTTCACAGACAGGCCATTTTTACCGCTAACCAAAGACGCGTATTGACGCTGATTCTTTATAGTAATAACAACGCCGTAAAAAAAAGCACTATCAGAGTCCAGAATAACCTCTCTATTATTTCCAGAACTCATCGGGAAAGAGAGATTTTGGCCAACTATCGACTGAAAAAAATCTTTGAAATCAATGTAGCTATTATCAGTAGAAAATGAAAAACCATAATTTTTTACTATATACATCTTGACTCACATCCCTGTTGCACACGTAACAGATTAGCTGGGCGCGCGTACATTACAACACCACGCGCATGATTCCAATGGGCCATCACTGAAATCGCCACACGCCTTCTGTCTGGCCACCGACGATGACAGGTGGGTGGGTGGGTGGGTGGGTGGTTTTGCAAATATTTTGCAAAAGTTTTGCAAAAGCAAAAAGGGCGACCCTCTCGGATCGCCCTTCAAGTGCCCGGAAACCTGGGCTTTCGTTTGGTAGGCACAATTGGACTCGAACCAACGACCCCCACCATGTCAAGGTGGTGCTCTAACCAACTGAGCTATGTGCCTGTCGTGTGGTGCGCATTCTACCCATTCCAAAAACCCTGTCAACACTTTTTTTCGCGCTAACCTACTGAATCTTAAACTCTTTATAGAAAAGTGCGCTGGCGGGGACCGAGTAAAGGATTTTCAACGGACGACTAGCGGGTGTTTATTATTATTGATAGCATCGGTACATTCGTTAAAAATATAAAACACGAGGTTCCTGCAGCATGGCTAACACCCCCTACCCCCAGTCCTACTACGCCGCCTCGGCCAACCCGGTGCCGCCACGTCCGGCGCTGCAGGGTGAGGTGGAAACCGATGTGTGCATCATCGGCGCCGGCTACACCGGTCTGTCCAGCGCCCTGTTCCTGCTGGAGAACGGCTTCAAGGTGAGCATCGTCGAAGCAGCCAAGGTCGGCTTCGGCGCATCGGGCCGCAACGGCGGCCAGATCGTCAACAGCTACAGCCGCGACATCGACGTCATCGAGCGCACCGTCGGCCCCAAGCAGGCCCAACTGCTGGGCCACATGGCCTTCGAAGGCGGGCGCATCATTCGTGAGCGCGTGGCCAAGTACAACATCCAGTGCGACCTGAAGGACGGTGGCGTGTTCGCTGCCCTCACCAGCAAGCAGATGGGCCACCTGGAGTCGCAAAAGCGCCTGTGGGAACGCTTCGGCCACAACCAGCTGGAGCTGATGGACCAGAAGCGCATCCGCGAAGTGGTCGCCTGCGACAACTATGTGGGCGGCATGCTGGACATGAGCGGCGGCCACATCCACCCGCTGAACCTGGCCCTGGGCGAAGCCGCTGCGGTCGAGTCGCTGGGCGGCATCATCTATGAGCAAACCCCGGCCGTACGCATCGAGCGCGGCGCCAACCCGGTGGTGCACACCCCGCAGGGCAAGGTCCGCGCCAAGTTCATCATCGTCGCCGGCAACGCCTACCTGGGCAACCTGGTGCCGGAGCTGGCCAGCAAGTCCATGCCATGCGGCACCCAGGTGATCACCACCGAACCGCTGGGCGACGAACTGGCGCGCACCCTGCTGCCGCAGGACTACTGCGTCGAGGATTGCAACTACCTGCTCGACTACTACCGCCTGACCAGCGACAAGCGCCTGATCTTCGGTGGTGGCGTGGTGTACGGCGCGCGTGACCCGGCCAACATCGAGGCGATCATCCGTCCGAAGATGCTCAAGGCCTTCCCGCAACTGAAAAACGTAAAGATCGACTACGCCTGGACCGGCAACTTCCTGCTGACCCTGTCGCGTCTGCCACAGGTTGGCCGTATCGGCGACAATATCTACTACTCCCAGGGCTGCTCGGGTCACGGCGTGACCTACACCCACCTGGCGGGCAAGGTGCTGGCCGAGGCCATGCGTGGCCAGGCCGAGCGTTTCGACGCCTTCGCCGGCCTGCCGCACTACCCGTTCCCGGGTGGCCAGATGCTGCGCGTGCCGTTCAGCGCCATTGGGGCCTGGTACTACAGCCTGCGCGATCGCCTGGGCTTCTGATGTAGGCAGGCTTGGCCTCTTCGCGGGCACGCCCGCTCCTACAGGATTTGTGCTGGTTGCACGGTCCCTGTGGGAGCGGGCGTGCCCGCGAAAGGGCCGGTACAGACAAAGCTATTTGTTCAGGCTACTCACAGCCTGCTTCGCCGCAATCTCCTGCCCCGCCCGGGCCAGTTCATCGGCAGCCTGCAACCAGCGCTGGCGGTCCACCTGGGCTGGCAGCTGCCGAGGTGGCTGCACCAGCACCGCCCAGCTCCCAAGCTTCGCCCACGCCGAGGCAAAGTCATCGAACGCCATCAACTGCCGCCGGTGCATGCCCGAGCGCAACAGCACCCGCTGCTTGTAGCGGTCGTAGCCGATCAGCACGGCGTAGCGTGGCTCGCTCCACCAGGCCGAACCATCCTCGTAACGCAGCAGCACCGGGTTGCCCGCCGCCACCTGGGTCAACAGCGCGTCCAACTGCTTGTCCAGCGGATACACCACCATGCCGTAGTCGCGCGCCACCCGGGGGATGCCGGTGTCCAGGGCCTCGGCGCCCTGCGGCAGGTTCAGCGGCTTGTCCAGCAGCCCCGGCGTGATCGGAGCCCCCTGTTGCGACAGCACCGCCGCCAATGCCATGGCCCCGCTGTGGTTGGCGTTGCCACGGTAGAACGGCACGCTGCTGATCTCGACCCGCTGCGGCAGGCCCTTGAGGTTGCCGGAGGGTGCGCTGGCGCAACCGGCCAGGCTGGCTGCAACCAGGCAGGCAGCCAGCAGCCGACGAGGGATGGTCTTGAAGGAAGGTTGCTGCATGGACACTCGCTTGCTCCAACGCCGGGCAGGCAGCGCCCGGCTCTGGCCACCGATCATAGGTCGGACAGCGGCGCGGGTATAGTCCGACACCGCTTAGGAGCAAATCGGACCAAGCAATAGACCTTTGGTCAATGGAACGTCACAGGCGAAAGACTAGACTAAAGCAGTGTCTGGAAGGCCAGCGTCGGCGACCGAGCGCGGCCCGTAGAGATGGAGGCACAGATGAGCCTGACCATGGCAATCCTCATGCTGGTTGGCATGTGGCTGAGCGTTGCAGCCGCCATGCTATGGGGTGTACTGCGTATCGTGCGGCGTCATTCCCACCACCACCTGCCACCGCAGGCCCCCGCCAAGCCACAGCCTGTGCGCCGGTCGCGGCGGCATGCCGGGGTGCACTGACTACAGATTTTCCCTACCCCCATTCGCGGGCTTGCCCGCTCCCACTGGGGCCGCGTAGCTATCTGGCTGACGCGGCACCTGTGGGAGCGGGCAAGCCCGCGAATGGGGCGCGAGCGCCCCGCATTTTTTACATCAACCTTCAGCCGCCTCACGCTTCAACCGCGCCCGACGGGCCAGGATGTTGAGGATCTCGATTGCCGTCGAGAAGGCCATGGCCGCGTACACATAGCCTTTCGGTACATGGGCGCCGAAACCTTCGGCGATCAGCGTCATGCCGATCATGATCAGGAAGCCCAGGGCCAGCATCACCACGGTCGGGTTGTCGTTGATGAAGTTGGCCAACGGGTCGGCGGCCACCATCATGACGATCACGGCAGTGATAACGGCAATGATCATGATAGGCAGGTGCTCGGTCATGCCCACGGCGGTGATGATGCTGTCGACCGAGAAGACGATGTCCAGCAGCAGGATCTGGAAGATCGCCGCGGCAAAGCCCAGGGTAACCGTCGACGACACCTTGGCTTCTTCCTTGGCCCCGTGCGGGTCGACGTTCTCGTGGATTTCCTTGGTCGCCTTCCACAGCAGGAACAGGCCACCGGCAATCAGGATCACGTCCTTCCAGGAGAAGGCATTGCCGAATACTTCAAACACCGGGTCCGTCAGCTGGACGATCCAGGCCACCGTGCTGAGCAAGGCCAGGCGCATGACCAGGGCCATGCTGATACCGATACGGCGCGCCTTGGAGCGGTACTCCACCGGCAGCTTGTTGGTCAGGATGGAGATGAAAATCAGGTTGTCGATGCCCAGCACGACTTCCATGGCCACCAGCGTAGCCAGGGCAACCCAGGCGGTAGGGCTAGCGACGAGTTCCAGCAAGTATTCCATTGTTCAAATCCTGCAGCAGCGGTTGGGGGTCAGATTTCCTGGGTGTCTTCTTTGTTGTCGGCGTCCTTGGGCTTTTGCCCTTCGCTGCCGATGGCCTCGCTCAACGCCTGCTGTGCGGCCTTGTTGGTGTCGTCGATGGCCTGCTTGGCCGACTGTGCGGCCTGGTCGAGCATCTGCTGGGCGGATTTCTCGGCCTGCTCGCAACCGGCCAGGGTGAACAGGGCCAAGGCCAGCACCAGCGGCGTGCCGATGGATTTTAGTTGCAGCATGGGTTCCTCGCTTTTCATGTTCCGGCGGCGCACACGGCGCCTGATGGAGTCGCATTCTAAAGAGCGCAACACATCCGGAAAATTCGTATTTTCAGCGGTTATACTTCGGTTTTTACGAATCCGGAACGATACCGATGCTCAACTATCGGCAGTTGCACTACTTCTGGGCCGTGGCCAAGACCGGCAGCATCGCCCGCGCCAGCGAACAGTTGAACCTGACCCCGCAAACCATCAGCGGTCAGATCAGCCTGTTCGAGCAGACCTATGGCCTGGAGTTGTTCCAGCGCGTGGGGCGCCAGCTGGAACTGACCGAAACCGGGCGCCAGACGCTGATCTATGCCGAGCAGATGTTCCAGCTGGGAAGCGAACTGGAGGCCATGCTGCGGGCCGGCCCGCAGGAGCAGATCCTGTTCCGCGTGGGTGTGGCGGACGTGGTGCCCAAGTCCATCGTCTACCGCCTGCTGGCACCGACCATGGAGCTGGACGACGTGCTGCGTATCAACTGCCGCGAAGACAAGCTCGAACGGCTGCTCGCCGACCTGGCGATCCAGCGCCTGGACCTGGTGATTTCTGACAGCCCCATGCCCAGCCACCTGGACATCAAGGGTTATAGCCAGAAACTGGGCGAGTGTGGGTTGAGCTTCTTCGCCACCCCGGCGCTGGCACAACGCCTGGAAGGCCCCTTCCCCGCCTGCCTGCAGGATGCGCCATTGCTTATCCCCGGGCAGGAAACCGTGGTACGCAGCCGCCTGCTGCGCTGGCTGGGTGAGCAGCAGGTGCAGCCACGAATCGTGGGCGAGTTCGATGACAGTGCCTTGATGCAGGCATTCGGGCAGTCGGGCAGCGGCATCTTCGTCGCGCCCAGCGTGATCGCCGAGGAAGTGTGCCGCCAATATGGCGTGGAGCTTATCGGGCAGACCGAGGCGGTGCACGAGTCGTTCTATGCCATTTCGGTGGAGCGCAAGGTCAAGCACCCGGGGATCGTGGCGATTACCGAGGGGGCACGACGAGAGTTGTTTCACTGGTAGCAGGCAGAATTGACGCCCCCGCGTTTCAATGGTCATATGCCCGCCAGTTTCAGGTGCCCTGCGCCGCCGCGCGCAGGGTGAAACGGGAAGCCGGTGCGTCGTGTTGCCCACGACAAGTCCGGCGCTGCCCCCGCAACGGTAAGCGAGCGAACCCTTCGAGATACCACTGTGCACTTGCATGGGAAGGTGAAGGTTTCATGCCCCTCGCAAGCCCGGAGACCGGCCTGGAGCTTCACTTGGCAACCCGCGGTGGGCGGGCGCAGGCCGGTATCCGTGCGTGCGCCTGCGTGCACGGTGCGCCTTTGCGTGTTTTCCACCGGGATCCATTCATTCCTGCAGTAGTGGAACGACATGTCCCGTATTTTCAAGCTTCCCCCCCTGGCGGCCTGCCTGGCCGTTTCCCTGCCGGCCCTGGCCGATGACCTCGAGCGACAACCACTGGCCCTGCCTTCCACGGCCATCACCGACACGCTCGACAGCCACGCCATCGACCTGGCCACACCGACCCAGGCTGGTTCGCGCCTGGGCCTCAGCGCCCTGGAGACACCGGCCAGCACCAGCAGCATCAGCGCCGAGCAGATCCAGCAGCGCAACAACCTCACCGTGCAGGACGCGGTGAGCCGCTCAGCGGGCATCAGCTACATCGGCTCCCCGGGCGACGGCGGCACGGGGCTGTCCGCCCGCGGCTTTACCGGGCACGGCTCGGTGATGACCTTGTTCGACGGCGCACGCCTGTACACCGGTGCCGGCACCCAGACGTTCCCGGTCGACCCGTGGATGGTCGAGCGCATCGATGTCATTCGCGGCCCGGCTTCGGTGCTGTATGGCGAAGGCGCCACCGGGGCGGTGGTCAACGTGATCCCGAAAAAGCCGTTTGCCGGCGAGGTACGCAACCACCTGCGCCTGGGCTACGGTTCGTGGGACCGCCAGCAGCTCGGCCTGGACAGCGGCGGCAGCCTCGGTGAGCGCCTGAGCTACCGCCTGGCCCTGAACCAGCAAACCGGTAACGGTTGGGTCGACCGCACCCCGTCACGCAGCCTGGCGCTGAGCGCCGCGCTGCGCTTCGATGCCAGCGACGACCTCAGCTTCACCCTCGCTCACGACCGTGGCGATGCGCAGCCTGCCAACTACTACGGCACCCCGCTGATCGACGGCCACTACCGCAGCAGCCTGCGCAAGAAGAACTACAACGTGCAGGACGACGTGCAGCACTACGTCGATGAATGGACCCGCCTGAATACCGACTGGACGTTGAACGACCACCTCAGCGCCAGCAACCAGCTTTACTACATCAAGAGCCGCCGTCACTGGCGCAATGCCGAGGAATACAGCTGGGATGCCGGGCGCCAGCAGCTGCTGCGCGGCAGCTATCTGCAGATCAAGCACAACCAGGAACAGTTCGGCGACCGACAGGCCTTCACCCTCGACCACAGGCTGTTTGGCCTGGCCAGCAAGACCGTGGTCGGCGCCGAGTACAACAAGGTCCGCTTCAACGTCGACAGCAACGCGCCCTACAACGATGTGGGCGGTGACTACGTCGAGCCTTGGCAGCCACAACCGGGTTGGTTCCACAGCGCCTCGCCTCTGCGCCCGCAAACGCTCTCTACCACCCACACCTTTGCCCTGTTTGCCGAAAACCGCCTGCAGTTGAGCGATCGCCTGTCGCTGGTCACCGGCGTGCGCCGCGACCAGAACCACATCGACCAGGAAAAACTGACCACCGACAGCCGCAGCGACCGCAGCCTGCAAGGCGGCAACTGGCGTGCCGGGCTGGTGTTCGCGGTCAGCGACGACCTGTCGCTGTATGGCCAGTACTCCACCAGCGAGGATGGGGTCGACAACCTCATCAGCCTCAGCGCCAACCAGATGCACTACGACCTGACCGAGGCCAGGCAGACCGAAGTGGGCCTGAAGCAGCGCTTCTGGGAAGGGCGTGGCGAATGGACATTGGCGGCCTACCACATCGTCAAGAAGAAGCTGCTGGTGGATGACCCGGTCACCCACGAGAAGCAACAGGCTGGCCAGCAGACGTCCGACGGCCTGGAGGCAACCCTGGAACTGGCGCTGGCGCACCAGTGGCAGGTGTCGGCCAACGCGGCGATCGTGCGCGCAAGGTACGACGACTTCGACGAAATGGTCGGCGGTGTGGCGCAGGATCGTGCGGGCAATCGCCCGGCCAATGTCCCGCGGCGTACCGCCAACCTGTGGCTGAGCAAAGGCTTCGGCCAGCGGCTGGAGGCCGGCATTGGCGCGCGTTATGTGGACGAGCGCTATGCCAATACCGCCAACACCCAGAGCGCCCCCGGCTACACCGTGGTCGATGCCGACATCGGCTGGCAGGTGTTGCCGGATGTGCGGCTGGGGTTGCAGTTGAACAACCTGTTCGACCGTGAGTATGTGCAGTCGGCGTTCAGTGGCCAGCAGTGGCTGATGGGGATGCCACGGTCGTACTTTGCGACGGTGGATTACAGCTTCTGATCTGAACTGCCTGCACCGGCCTCTTCGCGGGCTTGCCCGCTCCCACAGGAGTACCGCTGCCCTCAGGCCCGATGAGAAACCTTTGTAGGAGCAGCCTTGTGCTGCGAAGAGGCCATAACTGCCACAGAAAAGCTTCTGTCATGCCGCCCCCTTCGCAGCACAAGGCTGCTCCTACAGGTCCGCTGGGTAGCCGCGAAGAGATCGCTCAACACAGAAACCACTACCCGACGCCGAACAAATAGTTATAAGATAACGTTTCAGTTGACATCCATTCCTATCAGCGACCTCCCATGACAAGCGCCAGCGCCAACCCCACCCTGGTCACCCAGCGCCTGCAGAGCATCGACGCCCTGCGCGGCCTGGTAATCCTGTTCATGCTCCTGGACCACGTTCGTGAAACCTACTTCCTGCACCGCCAGGTCAGTGACCCGATGGCCATTGATACCACCGAGCCCACGCTGTTCTTCAGCCGCACCCTGGCCCACCTGTGCGCGCCGGTGTTCGTCTTGCTGACCGGCCTTTCAGCCTGGCTGTACGGCGAGAAACACCAGGGCCGCGGCGATGTCTCGGCGTTCCTGTTCAAGCGTGGTCTGTTCCTGGTGGTGCTGGAGTTCACCCTGGTCAACTTCGCCTGGACCTTCCAGCTGCCGCCCAGCGTCATCTACCTGCAAGTGATCTGGGCCATCGGCGTGAGCATGATCGCCCTGTCGTTGCTGGTGTGGTTGCCACGTGCCGCCCTGATCGCGGTGGGCGCAATCATCATCGCCGGCCACAACCTGCTCGATGGCCTGCACTTCGGCGTCGAATCCGCCCTGCACGTGCCATGGGCGATCCTGCATGACCGGGGCTGGCTGGAGTTCTCCGAAAACCTGCGCCTGCGCACCTCCTACCCGGTGCTGCCGTGGATCGGGGTCATCGCCCTGGGCTACGGCCTGGGCCCTTGGTTCGCCCGTGCCAGCGAGGCCGGCCAGCGTCAGCATCGCCTGCTGCTGGCCGGGCTGATCGCGCTGCTGGGCTTTGTCGTGCTGCGCCTGGTCAACGGCTACGGCGAGGCGCCGTGGAGCGTTTACCCGACCGTCACGCAAACCCTGATGAGCTTCTTCAACATCACCAAGTACCCGCCATCGCTGCTGTTCCTGGCCCTGACCCTGGGCTGTGGCCTGCTGTTGCTGCGCGCCTTCGAACGCGCCGGCCAGGCCCGCTGGATCAGTGCCCTGGCGGTGTTCGGCGCGGCACCGATGTTCTTCTACCTGCTGCACCTGTATGTGCTGAAGCTGCTGTACCTGGCCAGCGTGGCGCTGTTCGGCCGCAACCATGGTGACTACTTCGGCTTCGATGGCATCGCCGCGGTGTGGCTGGGGGCAGTGCTGCTGGCAGTTTCGCTGTACCTGCCGGTGCGCTGGTTCGCCCGCCTGAAGGCGCGGCGGCGCGACATCACCTGGCTGAAGTACTTCTGAAAAGCGTTTTCACCCGGCGGCACGATGGTCTACCATGCCGGCCGCCGGTTTCCACCACGGAATCAATAGGGAATCCCAGGCCCGCCAATTCGGGCCAAACGGAACTGCCCCCGCAACTGTAGGTGCCGAGCCTGCTCCATCAATGCCACTGGGCCACGAACCCGGGAAGGCCGGAGCCAGGCCATGACGCACCAGTCAGGAGACCTGCCGGCCCACATTCACCAACCGGCGGGGTGTCCGGGATTGGCCATCAGTGTTGCCCCTGCCGCCAGCTGGGGCTCGGCGATGCCTGTCCGTGCGTTCCTCACCCGAACTGTCCGATAGGAGATCGCCCAGCATGCTGCCCCGTTTTGCCACCCTGCTCGCCGGCCTCGGCCTTACCGGCCTGGCCCAGGCTGCTGCCACCCACTACCCGCTGACGGTCGACAACTGCGGCAAGCCGCAAACCTTCGCCCAGGCGCCGCAACGCGCGGTCACCATTGGCCAGGCCAGTACCGAGATGCTCTACGCGCTGGGGCTGGGCGACAAACTGGCGGCCACCTCGCTGTGGTTCAACAATGTGCTGCCCGAGTACCAGGTACAGAACGCCAAGGTGCCGCGCCTGGCCGACAACGAGCCCAGCTTCGAGGCGGTAGTGGGCAAGCGCCCGCAACTGGTGACGGTGCAGTTCGAATGGATGGTCGGTGCCCAGGGGGCGGTCGCCACCCGCGAACAGTTCGATGAACTGGGCATCCCCACCTACCTGCTGCCATCGGACTGCGAAGGCAAGGACAACCTGGTGGGTGCCGACGGTACTCGCCTGCAGGCGTTTCAGGTCGACACCCTCTACAAGAGCGTCAGCCAGCTGGCGGCAATCTTCGACGTGCAGGACCGTGGCACAGCCCTGAATGCCGAGCTCAGAGGCCGCCTGGACAGTGCCAAGGCGCAACTGGCCGACAAGGACCTGTCCGCCACCTCGGCGCTGTTCTGGTTCTCCAGCGCCGATCTGCACATCGACCCCTATGTGGCGGGCCGTCAGGGGGTCGCCGATTTCATGCTGCGCACCCTTGGCGTGCGCAACGTGGTCGAGTCCAGCGAAGAATGGCCGACCGTAGGCTGGGAAACTCTGGCCAAGGCCAACCCCACCTGGCTGATCATTGCCCGCATGGACCGCCGCCGCTACCCCGCCGACGACTACCAGAAGAAGCTGGCATTCCTGCGTAGCGACCCGGTAACGCGCAACATGGACGCGGTGAAGCACGACCGCATCATCATCCTCGACGCCGACGCCATGCAGGCCGGCATTCGCTTGTTCAGCGGCCTGCAGACGCTGGCCGCCGCCTTCGCCAGCGGCAAAGCAGCCCAGTGATGATGCGCCTGCTACCCTGCATCGCCGTTGCCCTGGCCGCCCTGTTGGCGGCCCTGCTGGCCGGCACCGCCATCGGCGAAACCAACCTGTCGCCCGGCGTGGTCGGCCAGGTACTGGCCAACCACCTGTGGCAGGCCGGCTACCCGGTCGACCCGATCGACGCCGGCATCGTCTGGAACTACCGCCTGCCCCGCACCCTGGTTGCCGCGGCCTGCGGCGCCGGCCTGGCCACCTGCGGCGTGATCCTCCAGGCACTGTTGCGCAACCCGTTGGCCGAGCCTTACCTGCTGGGCCTGTCTGCCGGCGCCTCGACCGGTGCGGTGCTGGTGGGCCTGCTGGGCTTCGGCAGCCTGGCGTTGAGCATGTCCGGCGGCGCGTTCATCGGTGCCCTGGCAGCGTTCGCTTTGGTACTGTTGCTGGCCCGGGCAGCCGGCCCCAGCAGCAACAATGCCCAGGTGATCCTTGCCGGGATCGCCGGCTCGCAACTGTTCAACGCCCTTACCGCCTTCCTCATCACCATGTCGGCCACCGCCGAGCAGGCGCGCGGCATCCTGTTCTGGCTGCTGGGCAACCTCAGTGGCGTACGTTGGCCTTCGGTGTGGCTGGCCGTGCCAGTTGTACTGTTCGGGCTGTTGGTGTGCCTGTGGCATCGCCGTGCCTTGGATGCCTTCACCTTCGGTGCCGACTCGGCGGCGTCGCTGGGCATCCCGGTGTGGCGTACCCAGTTGCTGCTGATCAGCTGCGCGGCGCTGGTGACCGCGGTGATGGTGTCCATCGTCGGCGCCATCGGTTTTGTCGGGCTGGTGATCCCCCATGCCCTGCGCCTGCTGCTCGGCCCCGGGCACAGCCGCCTGCTGCCCGCCAGCGCACTGGGCGGGGCACTGTTCCTGATTGCCGCCGACATCCTGTCGCGCATCTTGATCCCTGGCCAGGTGATCCCCGTGGGCGTAGTCACAGCGCTGCTCGGCGCACCGGTCTTCGCGCTGATCCTGGTCAGCCGCCGGGGGCGCCCATGACGGTCATGACGGCGCTACAGCTGGCCCCCTTGAGTTGCCAGCACCTGGGGCTGCAACTGGCCGGCAATACCGTGCTCAGCGATATCGAACTGAGCGTTGTCGCCGGTGAAACCCTGGGCGTCGTCGGCCCCAACGGTTCCGGCAAGTCCTCGCTGCTGAAGGTGCTGGCCGGGCTGCGCAAGCCAGGCAACGGCAGCGTGCAGTTGCTGGGCGAACCGCTGGCACGGTTGCCCCGCCGCCGTGTCGCCCAGGCCTTGGCGCTGGTCGAACAGCAGGCCGACACCCTCGATGCGATCAGCGTGTTCGATGCCGTTGCCCTGGGCCGTACCCCCTGGCTGTCGGCGCTGGCGCCGTTCTCCGGGGAAGACCGCGCGATCGTCGAGCAGGCTCTGGCCGACCTCGACGCTTTGCACCTGCGCGCACGCCTTTGGGGGTCGCTGTCCGGGGGCGAGCGCCAGCGGGTGCACATCGCCCGAGCCCTGGCACAGCGGCCGCAGGTGCTGCTGCTGGACGAGCCGACCAACCACCTGGATATCCAGCACCAGCTGAGCCTGTTGCAACAGGTGCAGGCCCTGCCGGTGACCACCCTGGTGGCCCTGCACGACCTCAATCAGGCGCTCACCTGCGACCGCGTCGCGGTGCTCGACAAAGGCCGCCTGGTCGCCCTCGGCAAACCGCTGGAGGTGCTCACCCCCGAGCGCCTGCTGAACACTTTCGGCGTGCGCGCCCACTACCTCATCGACCCCTTCGACGGCGCGCACATCCTGCGTTTGCGCGCCCCCTGAACAGGAAGTTCTGCCCATGCCGCGCCCTGTCGCCCTGCTGCTCGCCAGCGCCCTGCTCGCGCCCCCTGCGCTGGCCGACTCCGCCCAGTCGCAAAGCAACGGTTTTGTCGAGGATGGCCGCTGGAGCCTGCTCAACCGCAGCGTATTCGACCAACGCGACTACAAGCATGGCGGGCGCAACAGTGCCGGGCGCAACGCCTACAAGCCACGCAATGAACGTAGCGGCAAGGCCGAGGAATGGGCCTATGGCCTGATGGGCACCTTCCGGTCCGGTTTCACCCAGGGGCTGATCGGTGTCGGGGTCGACGCCCACGCCTACCTGGGCGTGCAACTCGACAGCGGCGGCGGGCGCGTGGGCAAGGCACGCTTGCTCGGGGTGGATAACGAGGGGCACCCGAAGAACGAATACAGCCGTGCCGGCGCGGCATTGAAACTGCGCGTGTCCAATACCGTGCTGTCCTACGGCGAGCAACGGGTCAAGACCCCGGTGTTCAGTTCATCCGATAGCCGCCTGCTACCCGAGACAGCGACCGGGTTCTTCCTTGACAGCACCGAGTTCGACCACCTCAGGCTGGTGGCCGGGCACTTCAACGAAAACGCCGACCGCAATGCTTCCAGCCACGATCAAGGCTTCGTGGTGAACTACTCCAATGGCCGCCAAGGCAACAGCTTCGACCTGGCCGGCGTGGTGTGGAACCCCGGCGCCGCCTTCAGCGGTAGCCTGTACACCTCACGTTACCAGGACAGCTGGAACCAGCATTACCTGGGCAGCACCCTAAGCCATGCCCTGGATGAGCGACGCAGCCTCACCCTCGACCTCAACCTGTACCGCACCACCGACACCGGCAAGGCGCTGTCCGGGCGCATCGACAACACCACCTGGAGCCTTGTCTCGCGTTACGACCATGGGCCGCACGGTTTCAGCCTGGGCTGGCAGCAGGTGGACGGCAACACACCGTTCGACTACGTGACGCGAGGGGCGATCTTCATTGCCAACGCGGTGCAGATGTCGGACTTCAACGCGCCGAACGAAAAGTCGTGGCAGGCGCGCTATGACCTGAACATGGGCGCCTACGGCGTGCCGGGGTTGAACCTGACGGCGTTGTACGTGCGCGGGTTCGATATCGACGGCAGCCATGTCGACCCTGCGGGAGGGTATGCCTACCTGGGGTATGGCAAGGGGGGCAAGCATTGGGAGCGCGACCTGGAGGCACGCTATGTGGTGCAGAGCGGCAAGGCCAAAGGCACCACGTTTTCGCTGCGGCATAACGTGCATCGGGGCAATACGGCACAGGCGGAGCTGGATGGGGACCAGATACGCTTGGCGGTGGAATGGCCGTTGGGGGGTGGGTTCTGATGTTTCGCGTTGCCTGAATGGGGCTGCATTGCAGCCCATCGCGACACAAGGCCGCTCCTACAGGGGATTCGCGCAAAGATCCGGCCAGGCGCGCTCCCTGTAGGACCGGCCTTGTGTCGCGATGGGCCGCACAGCGGCCCCCAAAATCCATCAGGCGACCACAACTGCCGTATAATCGGCAGCACTCACTGCCCAACCAGGCCACACCATGCCTCGCCTCCAGAAGTTGCTGTTGCCCCTGCTGCTGACTGCAGCCCTCACCGCCTGCGACCAGAAACCCTCCCGCGAAGAACAGATCCTGGCCCAGCTGCCGCTGCAGGATGCCTACACGCACAACATCGAGCGCATGGCCGCGCTGCTCGGCCGCACGCACCCGCAGCTGTCGCAGGCGACCATCCAGGGCGTGCTGCGCAAGCACCTGACGGTCGAGGACCAGCGCCAGGACCTGTTCCGCCTGTACAGCGAAAAGAACTTCAGCGATGCCGAGTTCGCCACCATCGTCGAGGCAACCCGGGACCCGGCGAAGGCCCGCGCCCTGGAAGACACCGAGGCCGGCAAACGCCTGAGCGAGAAGCTCACTGCCCTGATGCGCGAATCGGCCCGCGACGCAAAGGTGCAGGCCTTGGCGCAGCAGCGCATGCAACAGGTTGAAGACGAGCTGGACGCGCTGGAAAACGCAGGCTCCTGAACGCAGTTCCCCACTGCGCCCATAACGCGTAATGTTGCCCACATTTCGTAGCCGGTTTTTGATCACTCGAGGTCAGGATTGCCACACACCAAGCACGGACTGCGCCTGGATCTACGCACACTCATTCTGGTGCTTTGCGCCCTTACCGCCGTGGTGATGCTGTGCGCCAGCTATTTCGCCAGCTACCGGGTGCAACGCCAGTTGCTGATCGACCACGCCCTGGAAGCCAACCGGGTGTATGCGATGAAGCTGGCCAGCATTACCGAGACTTTTATCGACAACGCCTTGCAACAGCTGTCGTTCAGCGCGGGCGTGCAAGGCCGCCAGCTGGGTGACGCCGTCGCCCTGCAGGCGGAGGCCGAGCGTGTCCTGAGCCAGAGCATGGCCTTCAATTCCACGTTCGTGATCGATGCAAACGGGGTGCTGCTGGCGATTTCTCCCGCCCCCTTGCGGCACCTGGTCGGCAAGCACATGCATTCTCCCGGTGTCCAGGAAGCGCTACAGGCGCGCCGCCCACTGGTGTCGACGCCCTACATTTCGGCGGCCAACAACCTGGTGGTGGCGCTGTCGCAACCCATTTACGACAGCAACGGCCGCTACCTGGGGTATGTCGGCGGCAGCCTGTACCTGCGTGAACGCAACATTCTCAACAGCCTGCTGGGCGAGCATTTCTACAAGGACGGTTCCTACCTGTACGTGGTCGACCGCAACCGCCGTCTGCTGTACCACCCCGACAGTCAGCGGGTGGGTACGGTGGTTGAGGGCAATGCACTGATCGACCAGCTGGCGGGCCTGGGCAATGGTACCCGGCAATTGACCAACAGCCTCGGCGTGGAAATGCTCGCCGGATACGCCACCGTGCCCAGCGCCGGTTGGGGCGTGGTGGCGCAGCAGCCGCTGACCCAGACGGTGATGCCACTGAGCCATCTGATCCTCAACGTGGTCGGCACCTCCGCGCCGTTGGCACTCGTGGGCAGCATGCTGCTGTGGTGGCTGGCCATGACCATCGCTCGGCCGCTGTGGCAGCTGGCCGCCGGTGCCCGCTCGATGGATCGGGCCGGCACTGCCGAACGCCTGCATCGGGTACCGGCCTGGTATTTCGAGGCGGCCGAGTTGAAGCGCGCGCTGCTCTTCGGGCTGAACCTGCTGCATGAACGTATCGGTCGGCTCAACCGCGACGCCCAGACCGACCCGCTGACCGGCCTGGGCAACCGCCGCAGCCTGGAGTTCAGCCTGTCGCTGCTGGAAGCCGAAGGCCGGGCGTTTGCGGCCATCGTGCTGGATGTCGACCATTTCAAGCGGGTAAACGACTGCCACGGGCACGAGGTGGGTGACCAGGTGTTGCGCCGGTTGGCGGAGCTGATGCGCCGCTGCTGCCGCGAGGGTGACCTGCTGTGCCGCACCGGCGGCGAGGAGTTCCTGATGCTGCTGCCAGGGGCTAGCCTGGACGTTGCGGCAGCGGTGGCCGAGCGGCTGCGGCTTACGGTGCAGGATACGCCGGTGGAGCCGGTGGGCGCGGTGACGGTGTCGCTGGGGGTGGCGCATTGGGATGGCGAGGCCGAGAGCGAACCGGGGGATGCGTTCAGCGAGGCTGACCGGGCGCTTTACCGGGCCAAGCAGGAGGGGCGCAATCGGGTGGTTGTTGCCTGAGCGCCCTTGCTTGCCTGTTCCGGCCCTTTCGCGGGCATGCCCGCGAAAGGGCCGGAACAAACAATAATGAATGGGCAGGTTGTAACATTCATTGTCATGAAACTGTCTTGTTCCAGTCATAGGATTGACCCCAACCTGACATTTTCACTTCATGGATGAACGTCTGATGCGTCGTGTGGTTTTCAATCAGAAAGGTGGCGTCGGCAAGTCCAGCATCGCCTGCAACCTGGCCGCAGCCAGTGCCGCCGAAGGCTATCGGACCTTGCTGGTTGACCTCGACCCGCAGGCGAATGCCACCTACTACCTGACCGGGCTGGTCAATGACGCCATTCCTTCCGGCATCGCCGATTTCTTCCGCCAGACCTTGTCGCCGGTCACCGCTGCCGGCAAGAAGCACCGGGTGGCGATCACCGAGACCCGCTACCGCAACCTGCACCTGGTCACCGCCAGCCCCGACCTCAGCGACCTGCAAGGCAAGCTGGATCGCAAGTTCAAGATCAATAAGCTGCGCAAGCTGCTGGTGGAGCTGGGCGAGGACTACGAGCGGATCTACATCGACACACCACCGGCGCTCAACTTCTATACCTTCAGCGCGCTGGTAGCGGCCGAGCGGCTGTTGATTCCGTTCGACTGCGACAGTTTCTCGCGCCAGGCCCTGCGCAACGTCATGGCCGAGGTCGAAGAACTGCGCCAGGACCACAACCCGGCGCTGCTGGTGGAAGGTGTTGTGGTCAACCAGTTCGCCGGGCGCACCGCACTGCACCAGACCCTGGTCGAGCAATTGCGCAGCGAGGGCATGCCGGTGCTGCCGGTATACCTTAGCCATTCGATCAAGATGCGTGAGTCGCACCATGCCTCGGTGCCGCTGGTGCACCTGGCGCCGCGGCACAAGTTGGCGCTGGAGTTCGTCGATTTGCTGGATGTACTGGAGCGTGCGGCCTGACAGAACCCCGGGGCGCAAAGCGCCGCAAAAATATCAAGGCCGAAGCACTACCCGACCGTTCGTCCGGGTGGTAGATTCGCCGCCATGAAAACCACCCGGCACACCCGCACGCTGACCGCCTGGACGCTCTACGCCAGCGTCCTGTTCAGCCTGGTTCTGTGTGGCCTGCACCATGGCCAGATGGGTGGCCTGCGCCTGGCCGGCCTGGAAGGCGGTTTCTGCTCGATCAACAGCGAACACGGCGTAGCCATCGACCTGGAAGGCGCTGGCGGCGACCAGCACATGGCCCAGCTCGATTGCCCGGTGTGCTCCTCGTTCGGCCTGGCCGTGCCGCTCAGCAGCAGCGGCTGGTCGTTCACCCCGGCGCAAGCCGTGGCCACCTCGCCCATCGTGGTGCGCAGCTGGGCGCAACCGCCGCCGCGTTATCAGCGCCCCGCCCTCAACCCCCGCGCCTCCCCTGCCACCTTCCCCGCAGCCGTACCTCATTTCGCCTGACCTCAGCCGGGCGCGCCTGACTGTGCGCGTTCGCGGTCAGCCATGACCTTTGCGTGGAAGACACACCAACATGCTTCGCAAAACCTCCCTGGTGCTCCTCATGGGCACCTGCAACCTTGCCTGGGCGGATGCTGCCCCGGTAGAACTGAGCGCCACCACCATCGACGGTGAACGCGACGCCGCCAGCGGCGTGCAACTGGACGAGCCGATCCGCACTGGCTCGCGCCTGGGCCTCACCGCGCGGGAAACGCCAGCCTCGGTCAGCGTCTCGGACCGCCGCCTGATCGAAGAGCGCGGCGCCAAGGACAGCCAGGACGTGATCAACGCCATGACCGGCGTCAACGCCTCGGCCAACCCGGGCTTTGGCGGCTTCGTCGCCTACCGCGGCTTCACCCAGAACCAGGTCACCCAGTTGTACAACGGCATAAACCTGGGCTACAGCAGCGCCACCCGGCCAGTGGATGCCTGGGTACTCGACCGCGTCGAATTGATTGGCGGGCCGTCGTCGTTCCTGCATGGTGCCGGCGCGGTCGGCGGCTCGATCAACTACATCACCAAGTTGGCCAGCCGCGATCAGCAGACCATCGACGGCCGTATCCGCCATGGCAGCTTCGACGACAGCGAAGTGGCGTTCGGCATCAACCAGGCTCTGGCCAGCAACCCCGCCGATGCCCGCCACTTCATGCGCCTGGACTTCAGCCGCGGGCAGGGCAACGGCTACATCGACCGCAACGAACGGCACACAGACAGCCTGGCTTTTTCGTTGCTGAGCGACCTCACGCCCAACCTCACCCACACCCTGGCGCTGGAATACCAGGAAGACCGCGAAGACAGCCCTTACTGGGGCTCGCCGATCCTGCCCGGGCGCAGCACGATGAAGATCGACAACAGCCGCCGCTTCGAAAACTACAACGTCGGCGACGGGCGCTATGAGCAGCGGGTACGCTGGCTACGCTCGATCCTCGACTACCAGCTCAGCGACAGCACCAGCGTGCAGAACACGCTGTACCACTACAACGCCCAGCGCGACTACCGCAACCTCGAACGCTACAGCTACACCAGCGATGGCAAGGTACGACGCAGCAGCCCTTACCTGCAGCGCCACGACCAGAACCTGCTGGGTGACCGCATCGAGCTGCGCCACGACAACCAGTTGTTCGGCCTGGCCAGCCAGTGGTCGCTGGGGCTGGAGTACTCGCGCATGCGCCAGACCCTCTACCCCACCTCAAGCAGCTGGAGCGACGTGGTCGATGCCGAGCACTTCGCCCCCGGCAGCTTCGACGACATCCCCGGGGTGAATGCCGGCCTGACCAAGCAACGCCGTCATGAGGTGACCAACCGCGCGGTGTTTGCCGAAAACCGCCTGCAACTCACCGAACGCCTGGCCCTGCTGACCGCCCTGCGCTACGACTACCTGGACATGCAGGTGACCAACTACGGCGCGGTGACGCCAACCTCGCCGGCGTTCTTCGAACGCCGCTGGGAACCGCTTTCCGGGCGTATCGGCCTGACGTATGCGCTGACCCCGTCCGCCAGCGTCTATGCGCAGTACAGTACCTCTGCCGACCTGCCGGCAGGCTCGCTGGCGGCGGCGACCTATTCCAACGTCGGGATGTTCGACCTGTCCAAGGGCGAGCAGTGGGAAGTGGGCAGCAAGTTCGACTTTCTCGACGGGCGCGGTGCGGCCACGCTGGCGCTGTACCAGATCGTGCGCAAGGACTTTGCCGTGCGCGACTCCAACGACGCCAACCTCACGGTCCAGGCAGGGCAGCAGACCTCCCGCGGCGTCGAGCTGTCCGGGCGCCTGCAGGTGACGCCGAAGCTGCTGGCCGAGGCCAACTATGCCTATGTCGATGCGCAGTACGACGAGTTCAACGAGGCGGTCAACGGCGTGTCGGTGTCGCGCAAGGGCAACGCACCGGTGAACGTACCGGCCAACGTCGCCAACCTGTGGCTTACCTACAGCCTGACCCCGGCGTGGTCGGTGGGGGCAGACGGGCGCTACGTGGGCTCGGTGTATGCCGACAACGCCAACAGCCTCAAGGCCCCGGCGTACACCCTGTTCGGTGCGTTCGCCCGCTACCGGCTGGATGAACACACCACGCTCACCGGTCGGGTACGCAACCTGACCGACGAGGTGTATGCCAAGCAGGCCTACAACAGCCAGTACTACATGGGGCCGCCGCGCACCTTCGAACTGGCGCTGGACATGCGCTTCTGAGCGCATGGCCTGTCTTGCATGAACATCCCGGCCTGCATTGGCTCTTGTGGGAGCGGCCTTGCGTCGCGAAAGGGTCGCAGAGCGGCCCCGGCGATGTCAGTAGCGAAGCTGCAATCGAGGGGCTGCTGCGCAGCCCTTTCGCGACACAAGGCCGCTCCTACAGTGGACCGTGCCAAGCGAACAGCTCGCGGTTGAATCAGGTATCCCGAGGTCGCCCTCGACAAAGCGTCCTCCAGCACCCGGCGATCTACTGGCAAGCACAACAATGATGGCGCGGCCCGACCGCGCCACTTTCATCATGCCTGCCCATGGAACCGGAGAGCACTCGCATGCCCACACCTCACGAGGTATCCCCCGCCACCCTGCGCCGGGTGATCGCCGCCTCGGCCATCGGCAATTTCGTCGAATGGTTCGACTTCGCCGTCTACGGCTTTCTCGCAACCCTGATCGCCAGCCAGTTCTTCGCCAGCGAAGACGCCAGCGTGGCCTTGCTGAAGACCTTTGCGGTGTTCGCCGTGGCCTTCGCCCTGCGCCCGCTGGGCGGCATCGTGTTCGGCGCGCTGGGTGACCGCCTGGGGCGCAAGCGCATCCTGTCGCTGACCATCCTGCTGATGGCCGGCTCCACTACCCTCATCGGCTTGCTGCCGACCTACGCCAGCATCGGCCTGGCAGCCCCCGCGCTGCTGACCCTGGCGCGCTGCCTGCAGGGCTTTTCTGCCGGTGGCGAGTATGCCGGGGCCTGCGCCTACCTGATGGAGCACGCGCCCAACGACAAGCGCGCCTTCTATGGCAGCTTCGTGCCGGTGTCGACCTTTTCCGCCTTTGCCTGCGCGGCGGTGATCGCTTATGGCCTGGAAGCCAGCCTGTCGGCCGAGGCGATGAATGCATGGGGTTGGCGCGTTCCGTTCCTGATCGCCGCGCCGTTGGGGCTGGTCGGCCTGTACCTGCGCTGGCGCATGGAAGAAACACCGGCGTTCCGCGAAGCCATCGCCCAAGGCAAGGAGCATGAACATTCGCCGCTCAAGGAAACCCTGCGCAACCATGGCCGGGCTATCCGCAACCTGGGGGCTTTCATTTCGCTGACCGCGCTGTCGTTCTACATGTTCACCACCTACTTCGCCACCTACCTGCAACTGGTCGGCAACCTGACCCGCGCGCAATCGCTGCTGGTAACCACCGTGGCCCTGCTGTTCGCCGCAGTCGGCTGCCCGCTGGCCGGAGCGTTCTCGGACCGCGTGGGGCGACGCAAGACCATCGGCTTTACCTGCCTGTGGGTGATGCTGTGCGTGTTCCCCGCGTACTGGCTGGCCAGTTCCGGCTCGATGCCCGGTGCACTGCTGGGAGTGATCCTGCTGGCGGTGGGAGCGCTGTGCAGTGGCGTGGTCACGGCGGCATTGCTGTCGGAAAGCTTCCCCACCCGCACCCGCTATACCGCTTCGGCAATTACCTACAACGTGGCCTATACGCTGTTTGGCGGCACTGCGCCGCTGGTGGCGACCTGGCTGATCGGGCAGACCGGCAGCAGCCTGGCACCGGCGTTCTACCTGGTGGTGATTGCGCTGGTGGCTTTGGTGGGTGGTTTGGCGTTGCCGGAGACTTCGCGGATTTCGTTGCATGATGAGGCTGGGGGCGACGGTGCAAGGGCTGGGGCTCGTCGTACTGTTTGAGAATTTGGGGCCGCTTTGCGGCCCATCGCGACACAAGGCCGCTCCTACAAGGGATCGCGTCAATTTGCGGCTGATGCGGTCCCCTGTAGGAGCGGCCTTGTGTCGCGATGGGCTGCAAAGCAGCCCCAAAACGCTCACCCCTCCTGCACCTCTTCCCGCCGATACGCCCACTGATACAACGCAGGCAACACCAGCAAGGTCAGTGCGGTGGACGACAGAATCCCGCCAATCACAACGGTCGCCAGCGGCCTTTGCACCTCGGCCCCGGTCCCGGTAGCCAAGGCCATCGGGATGAACCCCAGCGACGCCACCAGTGCCGTCATCAGCACCGGCCGCAAGCGCGTCAGCGCGCCCTCCTCGACCGCTGCCCGCAGCGTGCGCCCCTCCTCCCGCAAGCTACGGATAAAGGCGATCATCACCAGCCCGTTGAGCACCGCCACCCCCGACAAGGCAATGAACCCCACGCCAGCGGATATGGACAACGGAATGTCGCGCAACCACAGCGCCAGCACCCCGCCGGTAAGGGCGAACGGGATGCCGGTGAACACCAGCAGGCCATCCCTGAGGTTGTTGAACATCATCAGCAACAGCGCCATGACCAACAGCAAGGCCACCGGCACCACCACCTGCAGGCGCTCGGCCGCCGACTGCAGCTGCTCGAACTGGCCGCCCCAGCGGGTCCAGTAACCCGGCGGTATCTGCACCTGCTGGATCAGCGTCTGTTCTGCCTCCTCGACGAACGAGCCCAGGTCACGCCCGCGCACGTTGGCACTGACCACCACCACCCGCTTGCCATCCTCGCGGCTGACCTGATTCGGCCCCAGCTGCAGGTTCAGCGTGGCTACCTGCGACAGCGGAATGAAGCCGATTTGCCCGGCACCCGCAGCAGCACTGGCCGGCACCGGAATCAGCAGGCTGGCCAGCCCGTCGACATCGGTGCGCAGGGTTTCCGAAAGGCGCACCACCATGTCGAAACGGCGGTCACCTTCGTACAGCGTACCGGCGGTGCGGCCACCCACGGCAATGGCAATGGCGTCCTGCACATCGCCCACGTTCAGGCCATGGCGGGCCGCCTTGTCGCGGTCGATATCGATGGTCAGCACCGGCAGGCCGGTAGTCTGCTCGACCTTTACCTCGGACGCGCCCGGCACGCCTTGCAGGCTGCTGGCGATCTGCGCTGCGGTGCGGTTAAGCACGTCCATGTCATCACCAAACAGCTTCACCGCCACATCGCTGCGCACCCCGGAAATCAGCTCGTTGAAGCGCAGCTGGATCGGCTGCGACAGCTCGTGGTTGCTGCCCGGCACGCTGGCGGAGGCGCGTTGTACCTCGGCGATCAGCTCATCACGCGGCTTGCCCGGGTCGCCCCATTGCTCACGCGGACGCAGCATCACATAGGCGTCGGAAATGTTCGGCGGCATCGGGTCGGAGGCGATCTCGGCGGTGCCGGTGCGGGCGAACACCCGTTCCACTTCCGGCACCTGGGCGATGATCGCCTGTTCCAGGCGCTGCTGCATGTCGACCGACTGCGACAGGCTGGTGCCCGGCACGCGCAGGGCCTGCAGGGCAAAGTCGCCTTCGCTGAGGCTGGGGATGAACTCGCTGCCCATGCGGCTGGCCATCACCCCGGACAACAACACCAAGGTAGCGGCGGCAGCGAATGCCAGCTTGCGCCGGCCCAGCACCCAGGCCAGCACCGGGGCATAGCGCTGACGCGCCGTGCGCATTACCAGGCCCTCCTCTTCCTTGACCTTGCCGGTGACGAACAGGGCAATGGCCGCCGGCACGAAGGTGACCGAGAGGATCATGGCACCAAGCAGGGCGATGACCACGGTAAAGGCCATAGGGTGGAACATCTTGCCCTCCACCCCGGTCAGGGCAAAGATCGGCAGGTACACCACCATGATGATCAGCTGGCCGTAGATCAGCGGCCGGCGCGCCTCACGGGCGGCAGCGAACACTTCATGGAAGCGCTCGGTGCGGGTCAGCATGCGGCCATGGCGTTGCTGGGCGTGGGCCAGGCGGCGGATGGCATTCTCCACGATCACCACCGCGCCGTCGACGATGATGCCGAAGTCCAGGGCGCCCAGGCTCATCAGGTTGGCGCTGACCTTGTTGCTGAACATGCCGGTGAAGGTAAACAGCATCGACAACGGAATGACCATGGCGGTGATCAATGCAGCGCGGATGTTGCCCAGGAACAGGAACAACACGGCGATGACCAGGATGGCGCCCTCGACCAGGTTCTTCTTCACCGTGGCGATGGCTTTTTCCACAAGGTTGGTGCGGTCGTACACCGTCACCGCGACCACGCCCTTGGGCAGGTTGCGGTTGATCTCCACCAGCTTGGCGGCGACCGCCTGGGCCACCGTGCGGCTGTTCTCGCCAATCAGCATGAACACCGTGCCCAGCACCACTTCCCGGCCGTTTTCGGTGGCCGCGCCCGAGCGCAGCTCTTCGCCCAGGCCGACCTGGGCAACATGGCTGACGCGGATTGGCGTGCCATCGACACTGGAGATGACGATATTGGCGATGTCCTCGGCCGACGCCACCTGGCCTGGCGCGCGAATCAGCAACTGCTCGCCATTGCGCTCGATGTAGCCGGCGCCGACGTTGGCGTTGTTGCGTTCCAGCGCCGCGATCAGGTCGTTGAGGGTGAGTTTGTAGGCCGCCAGGCGCTTGGGCTCCGGCGCAATCAGGTACTGCTTGGCATGGCCACCGATGCTGTTGACCTCGGCCACCCCGGGCACGTTGCGCAACTGCGGCTTGATGATCCAGTCCTGGATTACCCGCAAGTCGGTCGGGGTGTAGGGTGTGCCGTCTTCCTTCAGCGCGCCCTGCTCGGCTTCCACCGTCCACAGGAAGATTTCACCTAGCCCGGTGGAAATCGGCCCCATGCCCGCTTCGATGCCGGCGGGCAACTGCTCACGCGCCACTTGCAGGCGCTCGTTGACCAGTTGGCGGGCGAAGAACAGGTCGGTGCCGTCGTCGAAAATGACCGTGACCTGCGACAGGCCCGAGCGCGACAGCGAGCGGGTCTGCTTGAGCCCGGGCAGGCCGGCCATGGCGGTCTCGATGGCGAAGGTGATGCGCTGCTCGGTCTCCAGCGGCGAATAGCCAGGTGCGGCGGTATTGATCTGCACCTGGACGTTGGTGATGTCCGGTACAGCGTCGATCGGCAGTTTCTGGTAGCTGTGGATACCCACCGCGGCCATCAGGACCACGGCCAGCATCACCACCAGGCGTTGCTCGATGGCGAATTGGATCAGGCGTTCGAACATGCAGGTGTCCCCGTGATCAATGGCTGTGCTCGGCCGAGCCCTTGCCCAGCTCGGACTTGAGGACAAAGCTGCCGGCAGCGGCCACCTGGGTTCCGGCGGCAAGGCCGGTGGTGATTTCCACCAGGCCGGCGTCGCGGCGGCCGGCCTTCACCGGGCGGGCCTCGAAGCCTTCCTCGGTACGGGCAAACACCACGGTCTGCTCTTCCCAGGATTGCAATGCGCTTTCCGGTACCACCACGGCGGCGTTGAAGCGTTCGACGCTGACCGCGACGTTGACGAACAACCCAGGGCGCCAGGCGCCGTTGGGGTTGGCCAGCGTGGCGCGGACAGTGGCGGCACGGTTCTGCTCGCCGAGCAGGCTGCCGACGTAGTTGACCTTGCCCTCGACCCGGGCACCCAGGTCCGGCGCGCTGACCGTGACATTGCGGCCGGTGGTCACCTTGTCCAGGTCGCGCGGGGCGACGGCGAAGGTGGCCCAGACCCGGCTCAGGTCAGACAGGGTGAAGGCATTGCTGGTCTCATCGACCACCTCACCCACGGTCAGGTGCTTTTCCACCACCACTGCATCGAACGGCGCGCGCAGTTCATAGCGGTTGCCGGCACCGGCCGGGCCCACGGCGGCGACCTTCTGCCGGGCGTTGGCCAAGGCAATCTCTGCTTCCTGCAACGCCTGACGGGCCTGCAGGTAATCCTGCTCGGCGCTGATCCGCTCCTGCCACAGCTGCTGTTCGCGCTGGAAGGTCAGGCGCGCCAGTTCCAGGCGGCGCTGGGCAGCCTGTTGTTCGCTGCGCAGGTCGGAAATCTGCTGGCTGGCAATTACCGCCAGCACCTGACCACGCTTGACCGCCTGGCCCAGTTCGGCTTGCACCGACTCGACCACACCGGGCACACGTGGCACGACGTGGGCAGTGCGATCCTCGTCGAAGCGGATTTCACCCGGGAAGCTGATGGCGGTGCCCAGTTCACGAGGGCCGGCATCGGCCAGTTGCACACCGGCAGCTTCGATCTGGGCGATGGACAGGTGCAGCTTGCCCGCCTCTTCTTCGTGACCTTCGCCGGCCTGTTCCTCGCCGTGGCCGTGGCTGTCTTCGCCGTGGTCGTCGTGCCGGGCTTCAGTGCTTGATGCGTTGCCGAGGTTGCCGGTCCAGGCCAGGCCACCCAGGCCAAGCGCGGCAATGGCGGCAGCCAGAAGGGCTATCTTGCGTGGATTAGTCATTGTTGCTCCTGCTGTTCAATTTGTTGCTCAGCTCATCGAGGTCGCCATAGATCCGCTCGACCTGTGCCCGCGCGTCGGTCGCCGAGGCCAGCGCCTCGAGGTACAGCCCGCGTGCCTCGATCAGCGTGCGCTGGGCGTCGAGTACATCGAGAAAGGCGAACTTGCCCATTTCGAAACCGCGTGTGGCGGTGTCCACGGCCTGCTGGGCAGAAGGCAGGATGGTGCGGTCATAGGCCTGCACTTCCTGCATGGCCGTGGTCCACTGGCTGACGGCGCTGCGGGTTTCACTGCGCAGGCGCAGCTCCACGGCGTTGCGCAGGTCACGCGCCTGGTCGGCACGGCGGGCCGCGGCCAGCACGTTGCCCTGGTTGCGGTCGAACAGCGGCAAGGGCATCGACAGGCCCACCACATTGACCCGCTCGCGGTCTTCGCGGCTGTATTGGCTGCCAAGGCTGACGGTGAGGTTGGGAATACGCAGGGCCTTTTCCGATCCCAGGGACGCTTCGCCGCGCTCGACCTGGGCGGCGGCCAGGCGCCATTCGGCCGTTTGCTCGACCTGGTCGAGCAGAGCATCGGCGCTGGGTGCATCACCGGGGGACAGGTTGGCTGCCTGCAACTGGTCGAAGCTTGCCAGCGGGCTGCCGGTCAACCGTGCCAGGGCCTGGTAGGCCACACTGCGCTGGGTTTGCGCACGGCGCACTTCAGCCTGGGCCTGGGCCAACTGCACCTGGGCCCGGGTGGCCTCGACGGGCGATGACTGGCCAGCGGTCACCCGCCCCTGCACCACTCGCAGCCCACGCTCGGTCAACGCCTGCGATTGCTGCGCCAAATCCAGCGCGGTCTGTGCGCGCAGGGCCGCGTGGAAGGCCTGTATCACATCGGCGCGCAGGCCGTTGCGCTGGCGTTCCAGGTCCAGCAGGGCAATGGCCTGGCCAGCACCGGCCACGGCGATGCGTGCGCCGCGCTTGCCGCCCAACTCCAGCGGTTGGCTGAGGGTGACAGTGGTGGTGCTGGTGTCACGGCGGGTGTCCTCGACCTCCCAGGACAGCTCCGGGTTGGGGATCAGCCCGGCCTGGCGCCGTTCGCCATCGGCAATGCCGATTTCCCGTCCGGCTGCGGCCAGCTCCGGGTTCTGAGCAAAGGCGGCGTCTAGCGCCTGGGGCAGGCTCAGGCTCTGGCTGGCCTGGGCAGTGCCGGCGCCAGCCAGCAACAGGCAGAGCAAGGCGGTCTTGCGGGGGATGGGCACGAAACAGTCCTCGTCGGCGAGATTTGCCGAGGGACTGTAGAAAGCCGCGCTTATCGGGGCGGTGGCGGGAAAATTACAATTTTGTAATCCAGTCTGAGTTGCTGAGGGTTCGATAATCGCCCACTTTCCCGGAACAGCGGTTTAGTCCAATTGACTAAACTAACCAGGCGGTACAAAACTAGGAAGCATCCAACAACAACAAAGCGATGCCCGTCATGAAGCCCCTTATTCTCGTACTCAACGGCCCCAACCTGAACATGCTGGGCACCCGCGAGCCTGCCCAGTACGGCCACGAAACCCTCGCCGACCTGGCCCAGGGTTGTGCCGACACCGCCCATTCCCTCGGCCTGGAAATCGAATTCCGCCAAACCAACCACGAAGGTGAACTGATCGACTGGATCCATGCCGCCCGTGGCCGCTGCGCCGGCATCGTGATCAACCCCGGTGCCTGGACCCACACCTCGGTGGCCATCCGCGATGCCCTGGTGGCCGGCGAAGTGCCGGTTATCGAAGTGCACCTGTCCAACGTGCACAAGCGCGAACCGTTCCGTCACCTGTCGTTCATATCGTCCATCGCCGTCGGGGTCATCTGCGGCCTGGGCAGCCATGGCTATCGCATGGCCATCAGCCACTTTGCCGAAATGTTGCAGGAGCGCAGCGCATGAGCCAGCAAGCCATCCTCGCCGGCCTGATCGGCCGCGGCATCCAGCTGTCGCGCACCCCTGCCCTGCACGAACACGAAGGTGATGCCCAGGCGCTGCGCTACCTGTACCGGCTGATCGATGCCGACCAGCTGCAACTGGACGACAGCGCCCTGCCCGGCCTGCTCGACGCTGCCCAGCACACCGGTTTCACCGGGCTAAACATCACCTACCCGTTCAAGCAGGCGATCCTGCCGTTGCTCGACGAACTGTCGGACGAAGCCCGCGGCATCGGCGCGGTGAACACCGTGGTACTCAAGGACGGCAAGCGGGTGGGTCATAACACCGATTGCCTGGGCTTTGCCGAAGGCTTGCGCCGTGGCCTGCCGGATGTGGCACGGCGCCAGGTAGTGCAGATGGGTGCCGGTGGCGCAGGTTCGGCCGTGGCCCATGCCCTGCTGGGTGAAGGGGTCGAGCGGCTGGTACTGTTCGAAGTGGACGTGGCCCGTGCACAGGCCCTGGTGGACAACCTGAATGCCCATTTCGGTGCCGGGCGCGCCGTGGTCGGCACCGACCTGGCCACGGCCCTGGCCGAGGCGGACGGGCTGGTCAACACCACGCCGGTGGGCATGGCCAAGCTGCCGGGCACGCCGCTGCCGGTGGAGCTGCTGCATGCTCGCCTGTGGGTGGCGGAGATCATCTACTTCCCGCTGGAGACCGAACTGCTGCGCGCCGCCCGGGCACTGGGCTGCCGCACCCTGGATGGCAGCAACATGGCCGTGTTCCAGGCGGTGAAGGCGTTCGAGCTGTTCAGCGGGCGCCAGGCGGATGCGGCGCGGATGCAGGCGCACTTTGCCAGTTTCACCTGACAGACAGGTGTCGGCTTCTTCGCGGGCTTGCCCGCGAAGAAGCCGACACAGACAACTCACCCTTTCTCATCCAGCAACGCCTGTATCACCTGCTCCTGCCCACCATAATCCCCCTCGCCAAAGTGCACATGGCGCACCTGCCCCTTGCGGTCGACAAAGTAGTGTGCCGGCCAGAACTGGTTGCCCCAGGCATTCCACACCTTGTAGTCGTTATCCACCGCCACCGGGTAAGCGATCCCCAGGCTGGCCACCTTGTCACGCAAGGTGCCTACATCGTGCTCGTAGTCGTACTCCGGGGTGTGCACGCCGACCACCACCAGGCCCTGGTCGGCATAGCGCCGCGCCCATTCGTTCACATGCGGCAGGCTGCGCCGGCAGTTGATGCAGTCCCAGGTCCAGAAGTCCACCAGCACCACCTTGCCCTTGAGCCCGGGGCCATCCAGCGGCGCCGAGTTAAGCCACTGGCTGGCGCCGGACAGCGACGGCATGGCACCGTAGCTGTCGCGGGCCATCAGGTGCCCGCCCAGACCCAGGCCGGCCAGCGCCAGGGCAATGCCGCCAACCTTCAACAACAAGCGGCGATCAATTCTCATGGCAACCGCCGGTGGCATAGGTGCGGTACTGCACGCTCTGCCGCTGGCCCTTGGAGTCGAGGTAGTCCATGCGGGTGTTCACCAGGCCGCAGGCGTCGCTCTGGTCATCCTGTATCGACAGCACTTTCTTCACATCCAGGTGGTCACCATAGCGGTACTGCATGACCCCGGTATCGTCCATCGGCATGGTGGAGGCCTGGACGGCAATGGCGCCGAAGCTGAGCACGGCAAGCAGGCTGGCACGGGCGAAGGTATTGAAGTTCATGGCATCTCTCCTGTGTAACGCTTGAGGGTGGGGAGTTGCGCTCCCCGGTCGAGAGCCATTTCACGCCGGCCAGGTATCCCGTATGTGTCGCCCGAAGCTGTGATGTGCTTCCTCCTGTGTCTGTACGCATGGCAGATACACTGCAATACAAACCCCCGCAGGCAAGCGCGAACGCGCTCGGTACACTGCGCCCATCCCCTCTTGAACAGGAACGCAGCGCATGGAACACGTCGATCACATCCTGATCGTCGACGACGACCGCGAAATCCGCGAACTGGTCGGTAACTACCTGAAGAAGAACGGCCTGCGCACCAGCATCGTCGCCGACGGCCGGCAGATGCGCGCCTTTCTCGAAGCCAACAGCGTCGACCTGATCGTTCTGGACATCATGATGCCCGGCGACGACGGCCTGCTGTTGTGCCGCGAGCTGCGCGCCGGCAAGCACCGCAACACCCCGGTGCTGATGCTGACCGCCCGCAACGACGAAACCGACCGCATCATCGGCCTGGAAATGGGCGCCGACGATTACCTGACCAAGCCGTTCTCGGCCCGCGAACTGCTGGCCCGCATCAACGCCGTGCTGCGCCGCACGCGCATGCTGCCGCCCAACCTGACCATCAGCGAAAGCAGCCGCCTGCTCGGCTTCGGCCAGTGGCGGCTGGACACCACCGCGCGCCACCTGCTCGACAGCGAAGGCACCCTGGTAGCCCTGAGCGGTGCCGAATACCGCCTGCTGCGGGTGTTTCTCGACCACCCGCAGCGGGTGCTCAGCCGTGAGCAGTTGCTCAACCTGACCCAGGGCCGCGAAGCCGACATCTTCGACCGCTCCATCGACCTGCTGGTCAGCCGCCTGCGCCAGCGCCTGGGTGACGACGCCCGCGAACCCAGCTGCATCAAGACCGTGCGCAGCGAGGGCTACGTGTTCTCGCTGCCGGTGCAACTGCTCGAGTCACCATCATGAAGTGGCCACGTACCCTGGCCTCGCGCCTGGCACTTATCTTCTTCACCGGCCTGGTGCTGGCCTACGGCCTGTCGTTCGGCCTGCAGGCCTACGAGCGCTACATCAGCAGCCGCTCGATGATGCTCAGCACCCTGGAGCAGGACGTGGCCACCTCGGTGGCCATCCTCGACCGCCTGCCCGCGGCCGAGCGCCCCGCCTGGCTGCCGCGTCTGGAGCGGCGTACCTACCGCTACCGGCTGGACCAGGGCCTGGCGGGCGAAGCCATGCCGACCAGCGACCCGCCCATGGCCGCGGACTCGATCGTCAAGGCCATTGGCGCCGACTATCGCCTTTCCTTCCAGGAAATCCCCGGCCCGAATGCGCACTTCCAGGCCCACCTGACCCTCGCCGATGGCGCTCCGCTGACCATCGACGTAACCCCGTCGCCGCTCCCGGTGGCACGTTGGCTGCCCGTGGTGCTGCTGATCCAGTTGGCCGTGCTGTTGCTGTGCACCTGGCTGGCGGTACGCCTGGCGATCGGCCCGCTGACCCGCCTGGCCCGCGCGGTGGACAATCTCGACCCGGACAAGCCTGGCGTGCAGCTGGATGAAAGCGGCCCGCGCGAGGTGCGCTACGCCGCCGTGGCCTTCAACGCCCTGCAGGCGCGCATCGCTGCCTACCTCAAGGAACGCATGCAGTTGCTGGCGGCCATTTCCCACGACCTGCAAACACCGATCACGCGCATGAAACTGCGTGTCGAAGTGATGGACGAAGGAGTAGAGAAGGACAAGCTGTGGAACGACCTTGGCGAGATGGAGCATCTGGTGCGCGAAGGCGTTGCCTATGCCCGCAGCATGGATACCAGCACCGAGGCACCGTGCCGGGTCAACCTCGATGCCTTTCTCGACAGCCTGGTGTTCGACTACCAGGACAGTGGTGCCCAGGTGCTGCGCCATGGCAGCAGCGGCAGCCTGCTGGAAACCCGCCCGCATGCCCTGCGTCGGGTGCTGGTGAACCTGGTGGACAACGCCCTCAAGTTTGCTGGTGCTGCCGAGCTGGAGGTATGCCGCGAAGGGGACCTGACCGTGATCCGAGTGCTCGACAACGGGCCAGGCATCCCCGGTGGCGAACTGGATGAAGTACTCAAGCCGTTCTATCGCGTGGAAGGCTCACGCAACCGCAGCACCGGCGGCACCGGGCTGGGGTTGGCGATTGCCCATCAGCTGATCCAGGCCATGGGCGGCCGACTGACCCTGAGCAACCGCGCAGGCGGCGGGCTGTGCGCGCAGATCGAGCTGAAGTAAGGCAATCTCAGGTAGGAGCGGCCTTGTGTCGCGATCGGGCCGCAAAGCGGCCCCGGCAATTCATGCGGCGAAGCTGAAAACCTGGGGCTGCTTCGCAGCCCATCGCGACACAAGGCCGCTCCTACAGGGACTGCGGCGCTTGAGCGACTTCTACAATCCGATACACAACCCCACCACCGCCGACACACTGCAGATACCCCACCCCGACACACTCCCGGTCACACAACCACACCCCGGGAGCCTCCCTGATGAAACCCCTCACCCTTCCCTCCGGCTGGAAGCTGTTCGCCACGCTCGCCGGCCTGACCCTGGCGATGACCGCCGTGGTCCTGGCCAGCCAACCTGATCCGGACGGCCTGCGCAGTGCGATCCGTGCCACTGCGCGCAGCTCCTTCGCGCTATTCCTGCTGGCCTTTCTGGCCTCGTCGCTGGTGACCTTGCTGCCTGGCACCAGCAGCCGCCGCATCCTCCAGGAACGGCGCTATCTGGGGTTGGCATTCGCCTTTTCCCACACCGTGCACGGCGTACTGATCTACCGCTATGCCCAGCAATTCCCCGAGCTGTTCTGGGCCGGCCGCACGTTTACTTCCAGCCTGCCCGGCACCCTCGGCTACCTGTTCCTGCTGCTGCTCACCATCACCTCGTTCAAGGCCCCGATGCGCCTGTTGGGTGGCCATGCCTGGCAGGCCCTGCACAGTACCGGCATGTGGGTACTGGCCGCGGTGTTCTGCCTGTCGTTCTACAAACGCATCCCCATGGGCGGCTGGTACCCGCTGGCGTTCGCCCTGATGTTCAGCGCCATCGCCGTCAAGCTCACCGCCAAGCTGGCCCGTCAGCAACGCCGTAACGCCCGTGCCCTTTCCTGAAGAGAGAATCCAGCATGACCACCTTGACCCGCACCCTGACCACCTTCGACCGCTTCGGTACCTGGAGCGCCGACCTGCCATTGCGGCTGTTTCTGGCCTGGGAGTTTTTTGAATCCGGCTGGGAGAAATTCAATGGCAGCAACTGGTTCGCCGACCTGCAGGCGAACTTCCCGTTCCCCTTCAACCTGCTGCCTGCAGAGCTGAACTGGCAGCTGTCGATGTGGGCGGAGCTGATCCTGCCGTTACTGCTGTTGTTGGGGCTGGGTACCCGGCTGGCCTCGTTTGGGCTGATGGTGGTGACCGTGGTGGCGATTGCCGCGGTGCATTGGCCGGCGCACTGGTCGAGCCTGGCCGAACTGGCCCAAGGTTATGCGATTACCGACCAGGGCTTTGGCAACTTCAAGCTGCCGCTGATCTACCTGGTGGCGTTGCTGCCACTGCTGCTGAAAGAGGCTGGGCGGTTGAGCCTGGATCATTGGCTCAGAGGGCGGTTCTGCAGGTGATATCGCCGGGGCTGCGTTGCAGCCCATCGCCGCGGTTCGTCGCCACGACAAGCCAGCTCCCACAGGTACTGCGCAAGATTCTGGGCATGCGCTGTACCTGTGGGAGCTGGCTTGCCGGCGATTGGGCGCAAAGCGCCCCAATACCACGATTCAACATGTACCGATGATGACCCCCTGCTCGCGCAGCCCCTCCAGCAACGCCAGCCCCTCCTCCACAGCACCGCCCAACGCCTGCAACCGCGCCCGCCCACTGCCCTGTTCCAGCGCCAGCAACCGGTACGCCAGCGGCGCCAGGCGCGCGAAGCGCACCTTCAGCCCCGCATCGCGATAAACCAGCAACAAGGTCGGCGCCTCTGGCGCGACCGCTGGCTGGTAATCCGCCCCGATCCGCTCCACCGGCCAGCGATAGGCCAACACCCGCGCCACACACGACAACAGTGGCTCCCCTTCCAGCAGGTCGCCTGCCGGGTCATGGGGCGGGTCCTGCGCATCGCTCAGATACAACTGCGCCTCGACCCACTCATAGTGCGCCAGCTCCAGCTGCCAGGGTGCATCCAGTTCGATGCCTTGCAGGTAATCGACGAACGCTTCGGCAATCTCGGTGAACAACGGTGTCTGGCTGCGATAGTTGGCATAGAAGTCTCGCACTCGGGCATGCCAGCGCGGTTCACCCAACGCCTGGCGCATCACCGGAAAACTGCCGGCCAGCAAACCTTCGATAGCACCATAGAACAGCTCGCGGTAAACCTTCAGGCGCCGGGCCTCCACGCCCGGCGGCGGCGCATGGCGCTGCGGGTCACGCAGGTGTCGGGCCAAGGTGTACTGCTGCTCACGCAAGGCCTCATTCATCTGCATGCCCTCCAGAAGCACGCTGCACAGCACGGATGCGCGCCGTTTCGGCGAGCAGTTCGACCAGCGGCGGGTAGTTGAAATCACGCTCGAGTACCGTCGGTTGCACACCGAAACGCTTACAGGCGACCGCGTACAGCGCCCACACATCCTCCTTCACCGCAGCCCCATGGGTGTCTACCTTGAGGTCCGGCGCTTCATCGTAATGGCCAGCCACGTGCATGCCGGTGACCCGCGCCTGGGGCAAGCCCGCCAGGAATTCGCGGGCGTCGTAGCCGTGATTGCAGGCGTTGACGAATACGTTGTTGACGTCCAGCAGCAGGTCGCAGTCGGCCTCATCGAGGACCGCACGGATGAAATCGAGTTCGCTCAACGCCTGGTACGGCGCCGCGTAGTAGCTGATGTTTTCCACGGCAATACGCCGCTCCAGGTGTTCCTGGGCCTGGCGAATCCGCGCGGCCACATGGTGCACCGCTTCGTCGGTGAACGGAATGGGCATCAGGTCATACAGGTGCCCGTCATCACTGCAGTAGCTCAGGTGCTCGCTGTACAGGCGCACCTGGTGGCGATCGAGAAACTGGCGGGTCTGGCCAAGGAAATGGCGGTCCAGCGGCTCGCTGCCACCCAGCGACAACGACAGCCCGTGGCAGGTAATGGCAAAACGCTCGGCCAACTGCGCCAGGCCCTTGCCATAGGCACCACCCACGGCAATCCAGTTTTCCGGTGCGCATTCCAGGAAGTCCACGGCGCCAGCCTCCATGGCCAGCAGTTCCGGCAACAGGCCGCGGCGCAGGCCAAGCCCGGTCTGTAACGGTGCAGGGGGCAAAGATGTGGGGTGCATGAACAGGTCTCCGCAACAGGCACAACGCCCCGCCTGACCAGCAGGAGGGGCGTTGCGCGGTTCATGGGGCAGAAGGTCAGGACTTGCCGGTCAGGTGGCTGAACAATCCTTCGGGCATGGCCTTGCCATTAGCCTGGTAGATCGCCTTGAGGTGATCCGCCGCCTCCTGTTCGGAGATGAAGCCATCATGGTTGCTGTCGATCTTGTCGAAGTCGCCGGCACGGTCCTTGGCCACCGCCAGGAACTCGTCGCGAGAGACCTTGCCGTCGTGGTTGCTGTCGGTCTTGGCGAACGAGGCATCACCACACTTGCCCTCGCCACACTTGCCTTCGGCCCCGGCCTTGGCGCTGGCGCCGCACTTGCCCTCACCGCATTTGCCTTCGCCTTGGGTGGCCTTTGCGCTGCCACCACATTTGCCTTCACCACACTTGCCCTCGCCTGCCACCTTGGCCGAAGCCAGCTGGTAACCCTGGGCCAACGGCTCGACGGCAAAAGCGCTGCTGCTCAAAGCCATGCTGCCGATCAGGGCAGCGCCGAGCAGGCCGAGGGTGTTTCGTACTTGAGTCATGGTGTCGCTCCACTGTGGTTGGAATGTGGAGCCATTAGGCCGTTGCGGTATGTCGTGGATGTATCGCGCGGGGTGCGGTTTTGTATGGGAATGGGTCTGCAGCGTGGGCAGATACAGTGGGATACACAACGGCCCCAAGGTGCCTCGGGGCCGTCGTGCAGGGTCAGTCTTCCAGCGGCTTGGGCGGCGCGGCAGGTTTGGCGGGCTTGGCGGGCTTGCTGTCCTTGGCCTTGGCTTCCGGTGCCGCTGCAGCCACAGGTTCGGGCGCCGTCATGGCTTTTTCGCTGGCAGGCAGCTCATCGACCGCCTTGAAAATAACCTGCGGGTCAATGGCCCCGCCCTCCTCATCGTCCTTGAGCATGTGCCGTTCACCGTCCTTGCCCACCAGGATCACCTTGGTGCCTTTGCTGGCACCCAGCTTCAACTCGCGGATCAAGGCCATGGTAGTCTGCTGCTCCAGGTTCTTGTCCTCACGCTTGCCCATCATGTTGGCAACGCTGTAGAGCACCAGGTTTCGCTCCTTGAAGGCGGCCTGGGTGGCCGGATCCTTGAGAGCCTCGTTCAACCCACGCAACGTCGGGTCGGCGCTGCTGGGCGCAATGACGACCAAGGGCCTGGCCTTGCCCAGTTCCTTGGCCAGCGGCGCGTCACTGTCGGCAGCAAACACAGGGCCGACGAGCGCGAGCAAGGTGGCGAGGGTCAGTGACCGGACGAGCATGCGTATCTCCTTATTCTCTCGATAAACCAGAAGACTACAGATCAGGGCGAAAGATCCGACAAGCGAGCGTAAACCAGCAAAAGGCCTCCATGTTTGAATGAACAGTAACCGGCGGTTACCAAGTGCGGTCGCTCCCCGTCCCGAGCCCGAAAAAGTACCTCTATCACTTGTAGCTTGAGCATAGTCCAATGCGCCCTGGTCATACCGGCCGTTGCAGAGCCTCGATGGTCAGTTGGAGTTCGGTCTTCTCGGTCCAAAGCCTGATTTCCGCCATCAACCTGGCGGCGTCCTCGGCATCTGCATCCTCTGCCAACTGGTTCTGAAAACTGGCCGGCACTTCCAGTTCGCGCACGTAGCGTTTCTCGAGATAATTTCTCCAGAACGGTTGCTGGACCATCCACACTGCCACCGATTGGTCTGTCTCGTTACGCCTGACTTGATCAGCCGCGCGCATCACCGAAGCGTCATCCAGGTCCGGGATGCCCGCGTGTAGCATGCTCCGCGCGTTGCCAGGGAGGCCCAGGTCCTCGCGCAAGCGGATCGAGTAGGCCAGCGCCCATTCGATCGACTCATTGCCCGCACCTGCAGCCTCAGCCTCGCGCAAGGCGATGAAGTCAACCTCCTGTTGCCTCCACAACTGCCGCGCCAGTTTCACCAGGGCTTGTTCCTGGCTGCCAGAGGGGGCAGCCTGCTCGGCGTCCCACACAAGGCATCGGATTTCAAGCTGCTGGAAGACCACCGTGGCATTGTCGGCGCAGTTCTCGACCAGTGCATGGGCGAAAATTTCATTGGCCAGTGCTGCTGAGTTGTCCACCTTTTCCATCATGGCCAGAACGCGTGAGGCCAGCATTTCCCCATATCGAGGATGGGTGAAGTCTTGCGAGCGCGTAAGCTGTTTCAGCAGTTGCATGAAGTTCGTCACCCCATCCATTTGCTCGATAGTGCTCCAGCGGATACCCAGATTTTCGCGTTCCACACCGTCCAGGCGGTCCATCCAACGAAACCTGTGAGGGACTGAACTGTCCTCCGGAATGTTCCAGGCCTCCTGCACATCTTCAGCCTGTTGCAGCAGCACAGGATTGCCTGACAGCGCCACGTAGCCTTCCCGCCACAACCGGGACTGGATGAAGTTAGGGGGCAACAGATTGATGAAGTTGTTGGAAGCATCGAGCATGTACAACGTCTGACAATCCGTGATGCCCTCGGGCAGCAATACCAACCCGGCATTGCGCAAACGCAGTTCGGCCAACTGGTTCATCTGCGCCACAGAAAAGGTCATGTTCAAGCGATTGTGCGAAAGGTTCAGGTAGCGTAACCGGCTGCATTGCGCCAGCACTTGAGCCTGGGACTCGTCCAGAGAGATGCGATTGCCGGACAAGTCGAGTATGCGCAAGTCATTGAGCAACGACAGGCTCTCTGGCAGACGTTGCAACTTGTTGTAGCTCAGTTCCAGCGAGCTCAGATTGGGGAATGAAAGCAGGAATTGCTCTGGTACCTCCTTCAGCAACAGGCTGCGCAGGGAAAGCTCGGTAACGTGCGGGAAGCTGAAGAGTGGGCCCAATTCAGGCAATGAGCGCAGGTCATACGCGCTGAACTGCCAAGTTACCGTCAGACGTTCATGCTGAGCGAGAACCTGAGCGGGCACCCGTTCCCGCCAGCATTGCATGAGTGCTTTGCGAAACCGCTTGCGCTCGGGTCGATCGCGATTCAGCAACCCTCGCCACTCCCAGCTTTTCAGGTGGTCGTTCAACCTGCGGGCCTGCTCTTCGAGCACACCGAGTTCGGTGTCGGTATCACGCCCCGAAGCATGCAAGGTGGTCAGCCAATCTTCGATCTGCTCATCACTGTACGCTGGGTAAAGGTCGCGCAGGCGCGCCTCGAACGCCCGGGGTCGAGACGCAGACCGGGCAAAGCATCCCTGGCAGCCGCCCAGCGGGTATCCGACCCTGCCATCCTCCAGGCGCACTGGCGCCAGCATCCATGGCTGTCGAGGGTTTTTGCCCAACACCTGGGCGAGTACCCTGCTGTGCCCGGGCATTTGCCGAGCCAACACTGCTCTCAAACTCGGGGCGTAGGGTTCAGTGATACCGAGTGCCGCATGATCGGCCGGGGCAAACGCTTCCGCCAAGGTCTCGAACAGCTCGCCGGGGCCGCGCAGCTCGAGGCCTAACGCGTCCTCAAGCTCGAACCGCCCGTTGTCATGCACAAGCCTGTAGTTCTGCCCGTCGCCAGCAGTAGTCATTATCGGCTGCGGGCTACCGCCATCGTACAGCCGCCAGCGCGGCCTGGTCTCCCTGACATCCAGAGTCTCCAACAGTGTCAGCGCGACCTTGGCCTGGTCCAGGGTCTGGGGCGTCTCGATGAACAGCGCCTCGCAGGCACGCGCAACGCGTATGCGCAGTACGCTCAGCCTGGCCCTTTCGACCAACCGGAGCGGCACTGTGCCGCCGACCAGTGCCTGAAATTCCGCACCTTCTGCCGACAGCTCGCCCACAAGCTCGCGCGCCGCTCGGCAATGCAGGCTCGGGAACGCCTTGCGCAAGGTTGCCACCGCCGCATCGTCTGGCTCCTGCTGCCCGTCATACACCTTTTGAAACAGCTGGCGCCGCCTTGCCGAGACCTGCGCCGCCAATGCTGGCCCGCCCTGCTCGGTGACGCCAGGCAGGGCGCGGGCCTTCGCCAGCAACGGCGCGTCCTCCGGCACCCGCCCGAGCTTCAAATCGTCCAGCAGGGTTTGCAGCCGGCGATCGATCAGCAGGCGCTCTACGGTATCGACCAGCTCGGCCTCAGGTGGCCGGCCGTACACATGCAGCGCCCGTAGATGGTCTGCATCCAGAGCATGGACGGCCATGGCCTGGTCAATCTGTTCATCATCCAGGCGAGCGAAACGCTCACCAAGGCGGCGGAACATCCTGTGCTTGTCTGTCCAGCTGGCCGGTTGCTCGGTCCATAGCCGCCAGGCACCGGCGTCATTGTGACGCAACAAAGGTCCATGACCACCTCGTGGTGCCAGTTGCCACTCTTCATCTGCGCGCTGGACGATTTCGTAGTTGTGGCCGTCCATGATCATCCAGCTTCTGTCCTGGGCACGGTAGATGCCCATTGCATCGGCCACTTCCCCAGCGGGAGGTGCAGCGCTGCGAAACGGCACCAGGTCTCCATTCCAGAGCTTCTCGCTGCCGTCTTCCAGGCGCGCTGGCACCCACTGGTCCAATGCGGCCCAGGCCCGGCTCGCTTCCCGCCATACCACGGCGGTGACACCGATCACGGCCAGGTCTTTGGTCACGTTGAGCACATGCTCCATTGCGGCGCTGGTATCGCCCTCGCGCCAGTCTTCAACGGCCTGGAACAGCTCGCCCAGCAGGTCCCAGACCATTACCGCCAGCAGCAGTGCATTGAGTGCGGGGATGAACACGCCCGCCACCGTGGCCAGGGTCCAACCCTCGGCAACCAACCTTTGCCGATGGGCTTCCTGGGCCTTGCGGTCAAGGTCTGACACCGGCGTTGCAATCAGCGCAGCATCGTCCTTGATATGGGCAATGCGCGCGGCGGCAAGTTGGTCGAACAACGGCAGCGGGTAGTCCCGCATGTGCTGGTCCATTTCCCGAGTTGCCCAATCGGCGACGCCCACCAGTTCCTTGGCAACCCTGGAGAAGAACTGCTGGCTGTCGCGCCGGCGTACGAAGCGTTTGAAGAAATCCTGATAGCGCTTGTCTCGCAGACGCTTGCCCAAGACCTTGCGGGTGAAGCTTTCCAGGTCGGGGCTTGCGGTCCAGGGACCGTGGGGGTCATCGGGAATATAGACAATGATCTTGCGGCTGACCTTGTCATGAAATACATCGAGTATCACGATCTGTTGCAAGTCGCAGCCGAACGCCTTCAGTTGCCGGGCCACCACTTTCGATTCGTAGAGCGTGCCGGGGCGTCCGTGCTTGCACAGGTCCACCACCAGTTCCAGTTCAGCGGCGTTCAGTACGCCATCACTCTTGGCCTTGCACGCATCGATCAGCATGACCGAGCTGTAAAGCTGGGCAAGCGTCGAAGCCATGCTGCGCCAGCCGCTTGCCTGGCTGCTCGGCGCTTTGAGTACACTGTCCAGGTGCTGTTGATAGCGCCTGCCCAGATCCAGCTTGCGGCACAAGCGTGCGAAGGCTGGCGCGGTTGGTGAGGGGAGCCGTTGCGACAGGCTGTCGACGATGCAGTTGTCCTTGTGCTGTTCGTTCCGCCCCTCGCCCGGCGTGAAGTTGTCCAGTGCCGCCTCGATCAGCGGTACGTCGAAATAGTCCTTTTCCACCACCGGGTAGCGCCCCCACACGGTGCCCTGGCTGGGAGCGGTGTAGGTGTACCAGCGCCTGAAATACAGGCCATCGACATTTTCCGTGGTGCCGAATTCTTCCTGCATGGCGTGTCGAAGCAGCGGCTTGACGAAACGGTCGATGCCCTCGATTCGCGCAAGCTCCTTTTCCAGCCACTGTCGACAGGCCAGGCTGTCTTTCAACGCGTCGCGTAATGCAGCATGCTGCGATTCATACAGACCGTTGGCCGGGATGTTCTGCTCGGTCAGCGATACGATTCGCAGCCGGCGAATCCATCTGGGCAGTCGCTTGACGATGAGGTTGTCCTGATAGGCCTGCTCCATGGCCAGCGTATCGGCAGTTGGCGGTTGTTCCTGGCTGGGTGTAGTCACGTTGTTGCGCCTCGGGCTGATCAAAAGGCCCGACACTAGACGCAGGCTTGCCAAGCGATAAGCTAGATAGGTACCACCTCTTCAGAACAGCGCCAGCTGCTGGCCGGTCAACCCTTCGAAACTGTCGCCAACAAAAGGCAGGATGGCATCGGCCACCGGCTGCAGCTGCCGCGTCAGGTAATGCTCGTAGTCCACCGGCGCTTGCAGGTTTTCCAGGGGTTCGGGGCCCGCCAGGGTGATCAGATAGCTGATCCAGCCGCCGCGCTGGTATTGCAACGGGCGGCCAAGGCGGCGGTTGTAGTCATCGGCCAGCCGGGCCGCACGCACGTGCGGTGGCACATTGCGCTGGTAATCGACTAGCGGCCGGCGCAAACGCTTGCGGTACACCATCAGCTCATTCAGCTCGCCCGCCAGGGTGCGCCGTACATAATCGCGCACATACGCCTGGTAAGGCTCCCCGCGGAATATCCGGCCATAAAGCTCCTGCTGGAACTCCCGGGCCAGCGGCGACCAGTCGGTACGCACCGACTCCAGGCCCTTGTAGACCATCTGCTCGCTGCCATCGGCCCGCTGCACCAGCCCGGCGTAGCGCTTCTTGCTGCCTTCGTCCGTACCGCGGATGGTGGGCATCAGGAAGCGCCGGTAATGCACCTCGAACTGCAGCTCCAGCGCGCTATCCAGGCTCATCTGCTCGCGCAGGTGTTCGCGCCACCACTGGTTGACCTCGGCCACCAGCTCACGGCCGATGCGTGCTGCAGTCTCCTCGCCGTGGGCGCCCTTGAGCCAGACGAAAGTGGAGTCGGTATCGCCGTAGATCACCTCGTAGCCCCTGGCTTCGATCAGCGCACGGGTCTGGCGCATGATCTGGTGGCCGCGCATGGTGATCGAGGAAGCCAGGCGCGGGTCGAAGAAGCGGCAGCCGCTCGAACCCAACACCCCGTAGAAGGCATTCATGATGATCTTCAGCGCTTGCGACAGCGGCGCATTGCCCTCGCGCTTGGCTGCTTCCCGGCCCTGCCATACCCGCTCGACGATGGCCGGCAGGCAATGCTCGCTACGGGAAAAACGCCCACCCCGGAAGCCTTCCACCGAGTGTTCATCGTCGGGCAGGCGCAAACCTTCGACCAGCCCCACCGGGTCGATCAGGAAGGTACGAATGATCGACGGGTACAGGCTCTTGTAGTCCAGCACCAACACCGAGTCGTACAGGCCCGGGCGCGAATCCATGACGAAGCCACCGGGGCTGGCTTCGTCGGGGCGGCTACCGAGGTTGGGCGCGACGAAGCCCAGGCGGTGCATCTGCGGAATGTACAAGTGGCAGAACGCAGCCACCGAGCCACCGCTGCGGTCCACCGCAAGGCCGGTGACCGAGGCCCGCTCCAGCAAGAATTCGAGCAGGCGGGTGTGGGCGAAGATGCGCGTCACCAGCTCGCAATCCTTGAGGTTGTAGCGCGCCAGCGCCGGCTTGTCCTCGGCGAAGCGGCGGTTGATTTCATCCATGCGCTGGTACGGCGTATCGATGGCCTTGCCTTCACCGAGCAAGGTCTGGGCGACACTTTCGAGGCTGAACGACGGGAAGCTCCAGGTCGCCGAGCGCAGCGCCTCGATGCCGTCGATCAGCAGCCGCCCCGGGGCATCGGCGAACACGTGGCCACCACCGGCATGGCTGCGCAAGGTCATCGGCGCGCCATTGCGTCCCAGTGCCAGTGGTACCTGCAGCAGCTTGGCGTGCTCGTGCAGCAGGCGCAGGTCGAACTGGATCAGGTTCCAGCCGACGATTGCATCCGGGTCGTGCTCGGCCATCCACAGGTTGAGGCAGGCCAGTATGTCGGCGCGGTCGGCGCAGTAGTGCAGGTCGAAGTCCAGGCCATCAGCCGTGCCGTTGGCCGGCCCGAGCATGTACACCTGGCGCTGGCCACAGCCTTCCAGGGCAATGCTGTACAGCTCGCCCCGCTCGCTGGTCTCGATGTCCAGCGACACCAGGCGCAGCGGCGGGCGATAACCCGGCAGGGGCTTGAGCTGGGCATCGCAGAGCACGCCTTGGGCATCCGGTTGGCCGGTGAACTGCACCGGGGCGGTGATGAAGCGCTCCATCAGGTAGCGCTCGGGCGGGCGAATATCGGCTTCGAACACCTCGATACCGGCCGTGCGCAGGCGTTGCTCCAACTGCATCAGTTGCCGGTGCTGGCGGCAGTACAGGCCCAGCACCGGGCGGTGGTCAAAGTCCTTCAGCTGCAGCGGCCGCAGCTCGACACCGGCTTCGTTGGCCAGCAGCACCCGTGCGTGCGCTTCCTGCGCCTGGGGGATGAATGCCACCGATGCCTGTGGCGCCAGGCGCAGCTGCCGTGGCCCCTGGTCGGTGGCCAGCCAGAACTCCACGAAGGTGCCTTCGGGCGCGTCATGCCAATGTCGGGTCAGGACAAAGCCCTGCTGCAACTCCACCGCGTCGACCTCTGAATCGTTTGTTGTGCTGATTGCGGCGATTCTACCGCTGACGCACCGTCGCAGCGCATTTTGTTGGGGCCAGCAGGTGTTTGCCGAAATATTTTCAGCGCCGGGCGCTTGCCGACGGCCGGGCGCATGCTCGAACGCGTGTGCAGCCGTACAGGTAATTGATGTCCTTGCAGGGCAGCGGTGGCACCTGGCCAAGCAGGAACTCGCGCAGCTTGTGCATCTGCCGCGCCTTGGGGCTGGCCTTGAGCCAGGTCATGTAATAGCCGTCGCCGGTGGCCACCGCGTGCTTGAACGGCGTAACCAGGCGCCCGGCCAGCAGGTCGGCACTGGCCAGCACCAGGTCGACCACCGAAATACCCAGGCCTTGCTGTGCGGCCGAGATGCCCTGGTCGAGGGTATCGAACACTTGCCCGTGGTCGATGCTGATGTCCAGCGCGTCCATGCGAGCCAGCCAGCGCCGCCAGTCGCGCCGGTCAGGGGACGGGTGCAGGAATTCGCACTGGGCCAGATCGGCAAGGTCCGGTTGCGCCTGGGCCATGTAATCCGGGTGGCACACCGGGATCAGCCATTCATCGAACAGCTTGAAACTCTCGATATCGGCGGGAAAACGCCCGTTGGCCAGGAGGATCGCACAGTCGTAGGGCTCGGAATAGAAGTCCACGCTGTCGATGTCCATCCACACGCTGGACAGCTGCACGCTGCAGTTGTCCTCGGTCTTCTTGAACGCATCCAGCGCACGCAGCAGCCAGCGCACGGTCAGCGTGGACGGTGCCTTCAGACGCAGGCCGTAGCGGTCCTGGCGCAACAGGGCGCAGGCATTTTCGATGATCTTGAAGCCAACCTTGAGTTCCTGCGCCAGCAGGCGGCCGTGCTCGGTCAGGGCCAGCTTCGGCCCGCGGCGTTCGAACAGGTCGCAGCCGAACATGGCTTCGAGGGTCTTGATGTGGTGGCTGACGGCGCCCTGGGTCAGGGCCAGCTCTTCCGCGGCACGGGTAAATGAGCCATAGCGAGAGGCTACCTCGAAGGCACGCAGCGCGTGCAAAGCCTGAATCCGTTCCGACATGGCGACGCCCCGAGCATGAGTAAGACTAATAGTAGGTCATAGTTCCACGCGTTTTACAACGTCAAGGACGTCTCGGAAAATGCAGGTAAATAATAAACATAACCAAGATCCTGCCTGCATGTGACTTGAACGTTCATCAAATTTACGCCTGGGGAAATCATGTCGACGGGTTATGGAACTTGCTATCGCCTGGATGCGCTAGAGCTGGCCGCTGACCATGTGCGCAACACGCGACATTGGACCTACAAAGCCGTAGAACATTTTCGCAGTGTCCTCGCCAACCCCGAGTTTCCCTGCCTGTTCGGCCGCAAGGCGGTAAACGGCGCAACCTGCCACATCCTCTTCGCCCGAGCCGGGCAACTGGCCGATGACATCGCCATGGGCCTGGCCGACTACGTGCGCACCGTCGCACCTATCCCACCCAAGCAGCGTATCGGCAGCCCACTGGTGGTGTTTCTCGAAACCGCCGCCGACTACACACTGGCCGAGCAACAGGCGCTGGCCTGGAAGGTGTTGCGTGGTGTGCACGCGCGCGACCCGCATCCCTGGCCGCAGGGCATCCCGACCGACCCCGACGACAATGCCTGGTCGTTCTGCTTTGCCGGCATGCCGCTGTTCATCAACATGAACTTCCCCGGCCACCAGCAGATGAAAAGCCGCAACCTGGGGCCACACATTACCTTCGTCATCAACCCGCGGGCGAACTTCGACGAAGTGGCCAACGTCAACACCGAAAGCGGCCATCGTATCCGCGAACGCATCCGCGAGCGCGTGCACCACTACAACGACGGCGTCATGCCCGACACCCTTGGCTTCTTCGGCGATGCCGACAACTACGAGTGGAAGCAGTACCAACTGCAGGAGGCAGGGTCGCTCAACCCGTCCCGCTGCCCGTTCCACGCCCATGCCGTACAGCCGGCAACACCCGACATACTGATCGAGACCTGACCGTGAATACCGCACTCACCGCTACCTACGCCCTGACTGTCCTGCTACTGATCGCCACCCCCGGCCCGGTGGTGGCACTGATCGTCAACACCGCGGCCGCCTCCGGCTCACGCAAGGCCATGTTCACCGCTGTCGGCACCAACTGGGCATCACTGGTGCTGATCGGCGCAGCGGCCTGGATCATTCTCACCAGCGCCGCCATCGACAAGGCCTGGCTCAGCGCCATGAGCCTGCTGGGTTGCCTGTTCATCGGCTACATCGCCGTCGGCACGTTGCGGGAAGCCCTGCAGGCGCCTGCAACCGAGGCGCCAAGCGACCTCGCCAAGCCTGGCCGCGGCGGGCTGCTGCAAGGTTTCATGGTGGGCATCTCCAACCCGAAGGACATCATCTTCTTCATCGCCTTCTTCCCGCAGTTCATCCAGATCACCGAGTCATTCGGCAAGAGCATGGTGGTGCTGTCGTTGCTGTGGGTGGCCATCGATTTTGCCGTGCTCAGCCTTTACATCTTCGCCATCGGCAAGATCGCCTCGCAACGCAGCAACCGCATGATCAGCCTGGCCTCGGGGGTCGCCCTGCTGCTGATTGCCGCCGGCGGCCTGCTGTACAACGTCAGGGAGCTGGCGGCCTGAATGTGATGCACGGTGCCCGCTGCGAGAGAAGGAGACCCCATGACTGCGATTGACACGAGCCCTTCACCTTCGCCGTTGCAACAGGACTACCAGCGCTTTCTGCTGCTGGGCAGCCGGCGTGCACCGCACACCGTGCGTGTGCACGAAACCGGCTACCGCTCCGGCACCATCAATACCGATGCCCTGGGCCTGCGATACAGCCATTGCGCCGGCAAGCGTTTTTCGGTGGCCGAACGCGGTGGTGCATCACGTGTCAACCTGCTGGTCGGCGGTTCCGCGGCGCTGGGCATCGGTGCCAGCTCCGACGAACACACGGTGGCCTCGCACCTGTCGATGCTTACTGGCGAAGTCTGGCTGAGCCTGGCCGGCTGCGGGCTCAATGCGAGCCAGGAGCTGCTGATGTTCCTGACCCACCAGCACCGCCTTGGCCAGCTTGGCCATGTGGTGGTGCTCAGCGGCCTCAACACCCTGGCACACGAAGCCCTCTGCGAAGTCCTCGAAAACCTGAACGACCCGCGGCACGCCAAGGCCTATCAGGACTTTCTCAACAGTTTCAGCGAAGGCATGCAGCCCACGACAACGCCACGTCGGCAATCGCTGTGGCGGCGCATCGGTCAGGCGTTGGTCACGCCCCCGGCCGCGATACCTGCCACCTGGTCGCTGTCGCCTCCGGAAAAGCGCCTCACCCGAGCCGCCGACAACATTGGCCGGACCTTGCGCCAATGGGACCGGCTGCTGGCAGACAGCCACTCCACCCTCACCTTCATCCTGCAGCCGTTGCTGCCCTGGTGCCGGGATAGCGTGCCCGCTGGCGAGGAGGCGATGCTGGATGCGCTTCAGCGGCAACCGGCGAATTTCGACCGGCTGCTGGACGGCGCATTCGACAGCCAATTGCACTCGGCCTTCTTCCGCCGTATCAAGAGCCAGGCCGACCCGGTGCCTTGCTACGACATGAATTGCATGCTCAGCAGCTCGCCGGTGTTCGGCGCCGACCTGTTCATCGACCGCCTGCATTTGAACGACCTGGGCAACAATGCCCTTGCCAAGGTCATTACCGCCAAGCTTGGCCTGGCCCAGGAAAAACATGCCCAGCGCAAGGTCACGCCGATCAAGCTCGTCTGAGAATTGCCGGGTGGTCTTTCGGCCAGGCCCCTTGGGTGGCTAGAATAGGCCGTCGTTCCGATCTGCCCGAGGCGCACGCTTGACCGCCATGAACATCGAAGCCTTCCATCAGTACCTGGCACCCTCTGGAGCTTGCCTGTGAGCCGCATGCTTCGCTTGCCCCCGCTGTTGATCGCCCTGATGCCACTGGCTGCGCACGCGCTGGAGGTGCGCATCGACCCTCATGCCGACCTGCTCTACCGCCAGGCCTTGCCCCTGCTGGAGCAGGCCGACAACCAGGACGACGGCGCCAGCACGCTGCGCACGGCCATCGGCGGCGACCCGGAGCTCAGCCGCCAGGGCCAGGCAATGGCCCACACCCTGCCGACCGCGGTCGCCTTGCTGAAAAAGTCCGTGGAGCTGGGCCACCCGGTCGCACAGTACCGCCTGGCGCTGTACTACATGACCTACCTGCCCGCCGCGCAAATCCCGGATGCCGCCTGCCCGTTGCTCGAAGCCAGCCTCAGGCAGGGCTTTGCCGCACCGGCACCGGCCATCGCCACCTGGTGCCCTCCCTACAACGCCAGCAACGAGTACCGTACTGCGCTGGAGGCCATCCCCAACATGGCCACCGTGTATGCGCCCTACTACCCGCAACCGGCCACGCACCTGGCCTGCAACCGCAACCGGCCACAAGGCCTGGAAATGCAGTGGGGGCGCCAGCGTGACTACCAGGCCGAGGTATACCGCCTGCTCGGCGACCTGGACCCGCAGCACCGCCAGAGCCTGCTGCAGAAGGCCGTGGACACCAACGGCTGCGTGACGGCGCAGCAGCACCTGACCAGCCATCCGTAACACGGACGCGGTTTCTGTGTAGGAGCGGCCTTGTGTCGCGATGGGGCGCGCAGCGGCCCCAGGATTTCAGCTTCGCCGCAGATATTGCCGGGGCCGCTGCGCGCCCCATCGCGACACAAGGCCGCTCCTACAAGGGACCGTGCCCAGGCATAGCAAGATCGTTCAAGCCATCCCCCGCCCCGTCTGGCATGCTGGCCTGCCAACGTACACGCACTGCAGCCACCATGCCCCACATCGCCCGCCAAGCCTTTCTCCACGGCGCCATCGCCATTCTCCCGTTGTCCCTGGCCGTCGCCCCCTGGGGCCTGCTGGCCGGCTCCATGGCCATCGAGGCCAACCTCAGCGCCTGGGAGGGGCAAGGGCTGTCGGCCATCGTCTTCGCCGGTGCCGCGCAACTGGTGGCGATCGGCATGCTCAAGGGCGGCGCCAACCTGGCGTCGATCCTGCTGACCACCCTGCTGCTGACCTCGCAGCACCTGCTGTATGGCCTGACGATGCGCCCGGTGCTGTCCAGCCAGCCGCTGCGCTGGCGGCTGGGCCTGGGCTTCCTGCTCACCGACGAGTTCTTCGCCCTGACCAGCCAGTACGACCAGCAGCAGTTCAACCGCTGGTACGCCCTGGGCGTGGGCCTGACCTTCTACGTCGCCTGGAACCTGTTCACCCTGGCCGGCATCCTGCTGGGGCAGAACATTCCGCACCTGGACCAGCTCGGCCTGGACTTTTCCATTGTCGCCACCTTCGTCGCCCTGATCGCGCCGCTGGTGCGCAACCTGGCCACGCTGGTGTGCGTGGCGGTGTCGCTGTTCTGTTCGGTGCTGTTCAGCTACTGGCACTGGGAAACCGCCCTGGTGGCCGCAGGCCTGCTGGGCATGAGCGCCGGTTTCGTCTGCCAGAAATTCGCCGGAGCCCGCGCATGACCTGGGTCCTGATTCTTGCCATGGGCGCCATCGTGTTCCTCAACCGCTATGCGTTCCTGGAGCCGCGCCTGCCCTTGCGCCTGAGCTCCAACGCCAGGCAGTTCCTCGGCTTTGCCGTGCCAGGCATGCTCACCGCGATTTGCGGCCCGATCATATTCATGCCCGAGCACCAGCTGGACCTGAGCCTGCTCAACCCTTACCTGCTGGGTTCGCTGGTGGCCATCGCCCTGGTGCTGTTGACCCGCAGCGTGTTGCTGAGCATGCTGGTGAGCATGTTGATCTTCTTCCTCTTGCGCAGCTGGCTGGCATGAGCACGCCCCTGCGCGAACAGACACACCTCTGGCAGGCGCCGGCACTGGGCGACGTCGAGATGCTGCACGCGCGTTATTTCCAGCAGCGCTTCGCCCCGCATGTGCATGAAGGCTATGTGTTCACCGTGATCGAGTCGGGCGCACAGCGCTTCTGGCATCGCGGCAGTGAGCACCTGGCGCCGGTCGGCAGCATGGTGCTGATCAACCCCGACGAGCTGCACACCGGTGCCACCGCCCACGAAGCGGGCTGGCGCTACCGTGGGTTCTACCCGGAACATGAACGGGTAACCGGGGTGCTCGACGAACTGGAACTGGGCCGCCACGGCATGCCCAGCTTCAAGGACAGCGTGATCCACGACCCGGCCCTGGCGCTTGCCTTCAGCCAGTTGCACCAGCTGTCCGAAGCCGGCGCCAGTGCCCTGCAGCAGCAGACCGCCTGGCGCCAGGCGGTGCTGGCCCTGGTGCAACGGCACGGGCAATGCGCCGATCCTGCCACCCCTGGCCACGAACCGCTGGCAGTGGCCCGCGCCCGTGAGCTGCTGGAAAGCCAACTGGCCGACCCACCCTCGCTCGAAGCCCTGGCGGCGGCGGTCAACCTGTCACCGTTCCACTTCGCCCGGGTGTTCCGCCAGGCCACTGGCCTGCCGCCACATGCCTGGTTGAAACAGCGGCGCCTGGCCCGTGCGCGGGAAATGCTCAAGCGTGGCTGGGTGGCCTCGGAAGTGGCGTTCGACCTGGGCTTTGCCGACCAGAGCCATTTGAGCCGGCAGTTCAAGCAGGCCTACGGGGTAACGCCAGGGGCTTATCGCAGCGCCTGCCTGCAAGGCTGAGCTGCGACAGCCGGCCTCAGGCAGGCCGGCCAGCCACTGCTACACTGACAAGGCTGAATGGAGGATCCTGCCATGTCCGAAAGAGAGCTCACCACCCTCCTGTCGCTGATGAACCAGCGCCAGGCCTGCCTGAGCAGTGCCTGCAAGGAGATAGCCGACTGGATCGACCGGCAGGGCGACGTGCCCGCCGCCGGCAAGATCCGCGCAAGCCTCAAGGCTCTGGAGGCTGATGAGGCCCAGGTCCGCAAGACCCTGACCTCGCTGACCCTGGACAGACCGCTGCCCAAGTTTCGCAGCTGATTGAACCGGGGGCTGCCTGGCAGCCCCCAAAGGGTTCAGCCTGATCAGTGCTTCATGTGCATGTGATCATGCCCGCCGCCCGCCTCGGCGTTGAGCGCACGCACTTCGGCCTGCACGTCCAGGGTTTCCTTGGCCCCCTTGGCATCTTCGATGGTCAGGGTCAGCGGCACTTTCTCGCCTTCCTTCACCTGGTTGTTCAGGCCCATCAGCATCACATGCAGGCTATTCGGGTCGAGGGTCACCGCCTTGCCGGCCGGTAACTCGACCGCCTTGACCTCACGCATGCCCATCACATCGCCGTTCATGGTCATCTCGTGCACCTGCACGGTCTTGGCCACAGGCGAAGCCACGCCCACCAGCTTGCTGTCGCTGCTGGCGGTCAGGGTCATGAAGGCACCGGTGGACTGCTGGTGCGGCACGGTTGCCCGCACCCAGGCGTCACTTACGGTGGTCTGGGCCAGGGCCGGCAGCGCCAGGCCCATCAGGACCAGGGCAGCCAGGCCGCGCTTGATCGGTTGCATCGACATTCAGCAGATCTCCATCAGGGTGACCAGGTCTTCGGCGCATTCCTGGGCGGTAAGGGAATGGCCCAGGCTCAGGCGCAGGGTGCCACGCGTATCGTAGACGTAGCTTGTGGACGAGTGAGAGACGGTATAGGTATCACCGGCCGGGACTTTCTCGTAGAACACCTTGAATTCCTTGGCCACCGCGGCGATTTCCTCGGGGGTGCCGGTCAGCGCGGTGAACGACGGGTCGAACGCCTTCACGTAGGCATCGAGCACCTCGGGGGTGTCACGTTCCGGGTCCAGGGTAATCAACACCACCTGGAACAGGTCGCGATCGCGGCCGCGCAGCAGCTTGCGGATTTGCGCCGCGCGCGCCAGGGTGGTCGGGCACACGGCCGGGCACTGGGTGAAGCCGAAGAAGATCATCGGCATGCTGCCGTAGAAACTCGACAGGGTGCGCACATTGCCTTGGGTGTCCTTGAGGCTGAACTTGCGCCCAAGGATTTCGTTGCTCATGTTCTTGCCGTACTTGAACTCGAGCCCCCGGGCCGGGCTGCAGCCTGCCAGCAGGCCAAGCCCGAGAACGCCCATCCCGGCGACAACTGCGCGCCGGGTATATAGATCATTCATGAAACCATCCTTTACAGGGAAGGTGCCGGCCCTCGGGACGGGCCGGTCGAAAAACCGGGGCATTCTGGCACGACACCCCGAGGGGTTCTACCCGACGAAGGCAAGGATCGGCTGCAGCCCTTTGAATACGGGCTGCGGCCTGTTGTCGCAGGGGTTGAAACAGTAACACTTTGTTGCTAAGGAAGAGGGTTCAACGCGATCCCTGTAGGAGCGCGTCAACCTCAGTAGTAGGCGTTCTCTTTCTGACTGTGGTCAGTCACGTCACGCACGCCCTTGAGTTCGGGAATACGCTCGAGCAGGGTGCGCTCGATGCCTTCCTTCAGGGTCACGTCGGCCTGGCCACAGCCTTGGCAACCACCACCGAACTGCAGCACGGCAATACCGTCGTCGACAACATCCACCAGGCTCACCTGGCCGCCGTGGCTGGCCAGGCCGGGGTTGATCTCGGTCTGCAGGTAGTAGTTGATGCGCTCGTTGATCGGGCTGTCTTCGTTGACCATCGGCACCTTGGCATTCGGTGCCTTGATGGTCAGCTGGCCACCCATGCGGTCGGTGGCATAGTCGACCAGTGCGTCTTCCAGGAACGGCACGCTGACCGCGTCCAGGTAAGCGGTGAAGCTCTTCAGGCCCACGGCGGTGTCGTCAGGCTTCTCTTCGCCCGGCTTGCAGTAGGCGATGCAGGTTTCGGCGTACTGGGTGCCCGGCTGGGTGATGAAAATGCGAATGCCGATGCCAGGCGTGTTCTGCTTGGAGAGCAGATCGGCCAGGTAGTCATGGGCGGCGTCGGTAATGGTTATAGCGCTCATGTAGGTTCCTCACAGACTTGCGGCCAAGTGTACGCCAACCCGGCCTTCGAACAAAGTCCTAGTATTTGACTCGGGAAAGCGCATATTCAGGGGCCTGCCCCCGTGGCGCCGCCAGCCAGGCCTGCATGCGCCGGTACAGGCCGCGCTCCAGCCACTGGTAGCTGAACCACGACATTAGTCCAATGGACGGCACGCACAGGGCGAACACCAGATACGGGTTCAACTGCAGGCGCTGGCTGGCGAACCAGCCTGCGTACAGCACCAGCACATGGACCAGGTACACCGAATACGAACAGTCGCCCAGCGCCTTGAGCAGCCGGTTGCCGCGGAACACTGGTTCCAGGGCGACGAAGGCCAGCACGATCATTGCGCTCGGCACGCCCCAGTGCAGCAAGCGCCGGGAAGCGTCCAGGTGGTAGATGGCAAGGCTTGCAACCGCCAGCAACGCCAACGGCAGCCAGCGGCCCTGGTGGATCAGCCCGCGACGGTGCAGCACGCCCAGGCCGATGCCGAGCAGGAATTCGTAGATGATGTCGTTGCTGTAGAAGCGGCTGAGCACGCCCAGTCGGCCCAGTATCTCGCTGGCCAGCAGCAGCGCGGCGGTGACCAGCAACTGGTGATGACGCTGGCGCACCAGGAAGGCCAGGCCGAACAGCAGGTAGAAGAACATCTCGAAGTTCAGCGTCCAGCCCACGTTCAGGGTCGGGTACAAGCCGTAGCCACCGGGGTTTTCCGCCGGAATGAACAGCAGCGACAGCAGCAGGTGGTGCCAGGTGAATGCCTGGTGCGGCATCCATTGACTGAAGGCCAGCAGCAAGGTTGCCATCAGCGCCGTGTAGAACCAGTAGGCCGGAACGATACGCAGCGCCCGGTTGAGCAGGAACTGGCGGGGCTCGATGGCCTTGTCGCAGGTCGACAGGTAGATGACCAGCCCGCTGATGACGAAGAAGATGTCGACGCCTGCGGCGCCGCGGTCGGTGAGCAGTTGGCCGATGGGGCCGGAGGCTTGGAAGTCGAAGAAGATCTGCATGAAATGGTGGCAGACCACCACCCAGGCGGCGAACGCCCGCAGTGCCTGAAGCGAATACAGCATGGAGAACCCTGCAATTGCCGGTGCATTGAGGCCTTTGGGAGCGCGTTGCGCTCCATCGCCGGCAAGCCAGCTCCCACAAGTACTGCGCAGCCTTCAGGCATGTGCGGCCCTTGTGGGAGCTGGTTTGCCGGCGATTGGGCTGCACAGCAGCCCCCGGACCACCCATCGGTTCCGACCGCAGGGTAATCGGAAAGGTCAGCCCAACCGATCAGAGGTTCTCGTAGCGGTTCATGTCCAGCACGCCCGCCTCGACCGGCTCGGTCTCCTTGATGAAGCTGTTCAGGTCATGGAAGTAGCGCCAGAACTCTGGGTGACTGCGACGCACACCCCAGCGCATGACGATGCGCTCGAACCTGGCCGGGTCATCTTTCGCATACTCCATGTCCTCGACGAACTCGGGCACATCCCTGGTCGGGATGTTGAAGATGAAGTTGGGGTAGCTGCTGAGCACGCCCGGGTACAGGGTCAGGGTATCCAGCCCCGGCTGGTAGCGGTACGCCTCGCCCAGCAGGAACGCCACGTTGCTGTGCGCGCGGTTGCGCAGCAGGCTGTACACCTGGCGCTGGCCGCCCTGCCCTTCGATGCGCAGCATGGTCGCTTCGGGCAGCTGGTTGATCACCTTCAACCCGGCAGCCGGGCGCGACACCAGGCGGCTGAGCGACTGCTCGGCATTGCGGAACTCTTCGCTCACCTGTGGCCGCGAGCAGAACGCGCCCTGGCAGCGGTTGATCGGGTCAGGCGCGGCATTCAGGCTGCCGGTACGCTGCAACAGCTTCAGGCCGAAGTCGCGCTTGGGGTTGCGCGGGTCGAGCTGGATGCCGCTCGGGGTGTCGGTGTCGATGTCTTCATAATCCATCCACATCTTCACCTTGCCGCTGTTCTGGTACCAGTCGCCGAGGATCGCCTTGCGCTGGTCGGCCGGCATCAGGCGCAGGAAGTTGACCTCGGCGCCGTTGCGGATCAGGTCGAAGTACAGGCGCGTCTGCAACTGGTGCGAGACGTTGCCGAACACATCGAAGTTGACCGCCAGCTGGTAATAGGTGCGCTCGAACAACGGGTAGTCGAACAGCCACACGGTCAGCGGCACATCACCGATCAGGCCCTTGGTCACCGAGGCGCTGTCGAAGTGGCGGAAAATGCTCAGCAACGCGTTGTCGTTACCGGCCCACAGCGTCGCCCAGCCCGGTGCCGGCATGTCGGCATAGGCTTCGCGGCGCAGCTTTTCGTACTCGTTGCGCTTGTCACGGTAGGCGTGCCACAGGCTCAGCACGCTGCCCACGTCATCGATCTGCCCAGGCATGGCCAGCAGCGGCGTGGCCTCGCCACGGTACTTGGCATCGGTGACGTAGCGGTCGTGGGCCGGCTCCTGGAACAACGCCCAGAAGTTGTCGCGGATCACGTCGGTGGCAATCTGCCCACGGCATACCGGGCCACGGATGAAGGTGCGCACGAAGTATTCGGCGTTATCCAGCATGAACTGGTAGCGCGCCACGGCCGGGATCGCTTCGAAGGTTTCGAACGGGTTGGCCCGGTGGCGCGGGCCGTAGCCTGGCAGCGCGGTGGCATGCCAGTCGCCGGCGTAGAACAGTTGCTTGACCCGCTTGAGCTTCTGCGGCCCCATCGGGTAGGTGATGTGCGTCTTGTGCACGATCACGCCCTGCACCGGGATCAACCGGTAGTAGAAGTCGGTGCCCGGCGGGTCATTGGGGCGGCGCGTGGCGATCAGGTCGACCGGCTGGCCGCTCGGTGTACGCGAACGTACCCATTGGAAGAAGTGGCCCTGCTCGCCACCGACGAAATAGATGTGCGCCAGGAACAGGTGCTCGTACAGCCAGCGGCCGACCAGCGCCTCGGTGGAACCCGGGCGGTTGAGCAGCTCTTCCCAGTCGGCAATCTGCTTGGCTTCGGCCGCACTTGGCTTGATCGGCTGGTACTCGACCGGCGCACCGGCGGCCAGCCAGCGGCGCATGGTGTCGTATTCCTTGTCGGTCAGGCCGGTCACCGCCAGTGGCATGCCTTCCTTGGGATGGGCGCCGGCATAGGCATCGAATTCTTGCGGCAACGGGCACATGTTGTTGCGGTTCAGGCCCAGGACGATTTCTTCGGGCAGCTTGGCATTGGGCGTGAGCGGGGTCTTGTGCCCGAGCTCCAGCATGCGCGCCATCAGCGCGGCCTGGCTACCCTGGTTGTCGAGGACCGAGTAAAAGCCCTTCTTGCGCCACTCGCCCTCGCTGTGGGCGTCGTAGAACAGCCGCGTGGTGGGCACTGCCTTGCTGCGCTCGCCCTGATACACCGGCACCTTGGTGGCGCCGCGCACCGCGCCTTCGGGGCTTTCCAGCTTCAGCTGGCAGGCGGCGTCGTTGCAGGCGTGGCAGGCCACGCATTTCTCGGTGAAGATCGGTTGAATGTCCCGGGTGTAGGAAATAGCCGGGCTCGACTGGGGGGCTTGCCCGAACGCCATACTGCTGATGAGCAGGGCGAAAACGCCGGCAAGAATACGATGCACCATGTGCGGAAAGTCCTGGGTATTGAAAGCCATCACGATTTGTTGCCTGGTCGTCCTTGGGTGCCCTGCTTCGCCGACGCCCGCCCAACATGAGCCATTTTCATGCAAATGGGCGATGCGCCTAAAAACCGCGCAGCTTTGTTATGATTCTGCACCTTCTGAAATTTGCCCGACCAGGTAGTTCCTATGTCCGACCGCAGCGCTCGTCTCCAAGCACTCCAGAACGCACTCAAGGAGCGCATCCTGATCCTCGACGGCGGCATGGGTACTATGATCCAAAGCTACCGGCTCGAGGAACACGACTATCGTGGCACGCGTTTCGCCGATTGGCCAAGCGATGTCAAGGGTAACAACGACCTGTTGCTGCTCAGCCGCCCGGATGTGATCGCCGCTATCGAAAAGGCCTACCTGGATGCCGGCGCCGATATCCTCGAAACCAACACCTTCAACGCCACGCAGATTTCCCAGGCCGACTACGGCATGGAATCGCTGGTCTACGAGCTGAACGTCGAGGGCGCGCGCATCGCCCGCCAGGTGGCCGATGCCAAGACCCTGGAAACCCCGCACAAGCCGCGCTTCGTCGCCGGCGTGCTCGGCCCTACCAGCCGCACCTGCTCGATTTCCCCGGACGTCAACGACCCCGGCTACCGCAACGTCACCTTCGACGAGCTGGTAACGAACTACATCGAGGCCACCCGCGGCCTGATCGAGGGCGGCGCCGACCTGCTGCTGATCGAGACCATCTTCGACACCCTCAACGCCAAGGCGGCGATCTTCGCCGTGCAGCAGGTGTTCGAGGAAGACGGCATCGAACTGCCGATCATGATCTCCGGCACCATCACCGACGCCTCGGGCCGTACCCTGTCGGGCCAGACCACCGAAGCGTTCTGGAACTCGGTACGCCACGCCAAGCCGATTTCCGTGGGACTGAACTGCGCCCTCGGCGCCAAGGACCTGCGCCCGTACCTGGAAGAGCTGGCGACCAAGGCCGACACCCATGTCTCGGCCCACCCCAACGCCGGCCTGCCAAACGCCTTTGGTGAATACGACGAAACCCCGGCCGAAATGGCCGTGGTGGTCGAGGAATTCGCCGCCAGCGGCTTCCTCAACATCATCGGCGGCTGCTGCGGCACCACGCCGGGCCACATCCAGGCCATTGCCGAGGCCGTCGCCAAGTACAAGCCGCGCGAGATTCCGGAAATCGCCAAGGCCTGCCGCCTGTCGGGCCTGGAGCCGTTCACCATCGATCGCCAGTCGCTGTTCGTCAACGTCGGCGAGCGCACCAACATCACGGGCTCTGCCAAGTTCGCCCGGCTGATCCGTGAAGAGAACTACACCGAAGCCCTGGAAGTCGCCCTGCAACAGGTCGAGGCCGGCGCCCAGGTGATCGACATCAACATGGACGAAGGGATGCTCGATTCCCAGGCCGCCATGGTCCGCTTCCTCAACCTGATCGCCGGCGAGCCGGACATCTCGCGCGTGCCGATCATGATCGACTCGTCCAAGTGGGAAGTGATCGAAGCGGGCCTCAAGTGCATTCAGGGCAAGGGCATCGTCAACTCCATTTCCATGAAGGAAGGCGTCGAGCAGTTCAAGCACCACGCCCGCCTGTGCAAGCGCTATGGCGCTGCCGTGGTGGTGATGGCCTTTGACGAGGTCGGCCAGGCCGACACGGCCGCGCGCAAGAAAGAGATCTGCCAACGCAGTTACGACATCCTGGTCAATGAAGTGGGCTTCCCGCCGGAAGACATCATCTTCGACCCGAACATCTTCGCCGTCGCCACCGGCATCGAAGAGCACAACAACTACGCCGTCGATTTCATCGAGGCCTGCGCCTACATCCGCGACCACCTGCCGCACGCCCTGAGCTCGGGCGGTGTGTCCAACGTGTCGTTCTCGTTCCGTGGCAACAACCCGGTGCGGGAAGCCATCCACTCGGTGTTCCTGTACCACGCGATCCAGAACGGCCTGACCATGGGTATCGTCAACGCCGGCCAGCTGGAGATCTACGACGAGATCCCGCCTGCACTGCGTGAAAAGGTCGAGGACGTGGTGCTCAACCGCACCCCGCATGGCACCGACGCACTGCTGGCCATTGCCGACGACTACAAGGGCGGCGGCGCAACCAGGGAAGTGGAAAACGAAGAGTGGCGCTCGCTGCCGGTGGAAAAACGCCTGGAGCACGCGCTGGTCAAGGGCATTACAGCGTTCATCGTCGAAGACACCGAAGAATGCCGCCAGCAGTGCGCCCGCCCGATCGAAGTGATCGAAGGCCCGTTGATGAATGGCATGAACGTGGTCGGCGACCTGTTCGGCGCGGGCAAGATGTTCCTGCCTCAGGTGGTCAAGTCGGCCCGCGTGATGAAACAGGCGGTAGCGCACCTGATTCCGTTCATCGAAGCCGAGAAAGGCGACAAGCCGGAAGCCAAGGGCAAGATCCTGATGGCCACGGTAAAAGGCGACGTGCACGACATCGGCAAGAACATCGTCGGCGTGGTGCTGGGCTGCAACGGCTACGACATCGTCGACCTCGGCGTGATGGTGCCGGCCGAGAAGATCCTGCAAACCGCCCGCGACGAGAAGTGCGACATCATCGGCCTGTCCGGCCTGATCACGCCGTCGCTGGACGAGATGGTCCACGTGGCCCGCGAAATGCAACGCCAGGGCTTCCAGTTGCCGCTGATGATCGGCGGCGCCACCACCTCCAAGGCGCACACCGCAGTCAAGATCGAGCCCAAGTACAGCAACGACGCCGTGGTCTACGTCACCGACGCCTCGCGCGCGGTCGGTGTTGCCACCCAGTTGCTGTCCAAAGAGCTGAAAGCCGGCTTCGTCGAGAAGACCCGCCAGGAATACGAAGAAGTACGCGAGCGCACCGCCAACCGCAGCGCCCGCACCGAGCGCCTGAGCTACGCCCAGGCTATCGCCGCCAAGCCGCAGTACGACTGGGCTGGCTACCAGCCAGCGGTGCCCTCCTTCACCGGCGTCAAGGTGCTGGAAGACATCGACCTGCGCACGCTGGCCGAGTACATCGACTGGACCCCGTTCTTCATCTCCTGGGACCTGGCCGGCAAGTTCCCGCGCATCCTCACCGACGAAGTGGTCGGCGAGGCGGCGACGGCGCTGTACAAGGATGCCCGCGAGATGCTCGACAAACTGATCGACGAAAAACTCATCAGCGCCCGCGCAGTGTTCGGCTTCTGGCCAGCCAACCAGGTTGCCGATGACGATATCGAAGTGTACGGCGAGGACGGCCAGGCCCTGGCTACGCTGCACCACCTGCGTCAGCAGACCATCAAGCCGGACGGCAAGCCCAACTGGTCGCTGGCCGACTTCGTCGCGCCGAAGGCCAGTGGCGTTACCGACTACGTGGGCGGTTTCATCACTACCGCCGGCATCGGTGCCGAGGAAGTGGCCAAGGCCTACCAGGACAAGGGCGACGACTACAGTTCGATCATGGTCAAGGCCCTGGCCGACCGCCTGGCCGAGGCCTGTGCCGAATGGCTGCATGAGCAGGTGCGTAAAGAGCACTGGGGTTATGCCCGCGATGAACACCTCGACAACGAGGCGCTGATCAAGGAGCAGTACCGCGGTATCCGCCCGGCCCCCGGCTACCCGGCCTGCCCGGACCACACAGAGAAGGAAACCCTGTTCCGCCTGCTTGATGGCACTGCCATCGGTGAGACCGGGCCGAGCGGCGTGTTCCTCACCGACCACTTCGCGATGTTCCCGGCAGCGGCGGTCAGCGGCTGGTACTTTGCCCACCCGCAGGCGCAGTACTTTGCGGTGGGCAAGGTCGACAAGGACCAGATCGAGCGCTACAGCGCGCGCAAGGGCCAGGATGTGAGTGTCAGCGAGCGCTGGTTGGCGCCTAACTTGGGTTACGACAGCTAAGACCCTTGGGGCCGCTTTGCGGCCCATCGCGACACAAGGCCGCTCCTACAGGAGAATGCAATCCTTTGTAGGAGCGGCCTTGTGTCGCGATGGGCTGCACAGCAGCCCCAATAGCCACCTACACTGTCCCTGATTGCCTCTGATTTCCTCAGGAGCCACCATGGACGATTCCAGCCAGGGCAAGCCCCCTACCTTCTGGCAGATGCTGCACAGCATCCTCGCTGCCGCCTTCGGCGTGCAAAGCGGCAAGAACCGCGCCCGCGATTTCACCCACGGCAAGGCCAGCCATTTCATTGCGCTGGGGACGCTGTTCACCCTGGTGTTCATTGCCGTACTGATCGGCCTGGTGCAATTGGCCCTGCACCTTGCGCGCTAGCAAGAACGCCTGCGGGACTCCCTACCGCAGGCGCTCTGGCTGCATCACGGTCTTGAATACAAGTCTACTGGTGGCTGACCCAATACACGGCAGTGACCACCACCAGAACGATCAGGCAGAGGATCGCCCAGGCATCGACGCTGCTGTCAGCTTTGCGGACCTTGGTTGAGTTTCCCATTGCATTGCCTCTTGTAGTGGTTATGGGAATGCACTTCACCACCAGCAGTTAAGACGAGCAATGCCCTTCCCTCAAGCAGGGTCTTTCAATAATTGATCGGTGATGTCAGAAATGGGTACTGGTAGTCGGGCGGCCGCCCTTCGGCACTGTAATGCTGGAAATCGATACCGTAGTCGGGCCGTTCCAGTAGTTTCAGCCAACGGGTTGCCTTGGCCTGGTCAATCGACTGCAACACCGGGATGCGATGCTCGCGCAGGCCGTCGCGGTTCACCGTCAGTCCCTGGGCATCATCGTGCAGCATCACCATGGCCCAGCCGCCGAGGGTGAAATGCCCGCCCATCAGCACGCTAAGACGCCCGTCGATACGGGCATGCAGGGCCTCGGGCGAGCTGTTGATGGCGCTGAACAGCACATCGCGCCCCGGCTTGCGCCCTGCCTCCTCGAACGCCTGCATGGCACCAAAGGCCATTTCGTCGTTGGCCGACCATACCAGGCGGGTGGCCGGGTAGCGCTCCACCAGTTGCTGCGCCTGCTCGTAGGCGCGCTGGCGGCTCCAACCACCATATACCACCTGGCGCAGGCGCACCTGGGGGAAGTCGGCCAGGGCGCGGCGCATGCCCTCCTCGCGCAGCTGCGAGGCCGGGGTGGTCTTGACCCCGGCAAACGCCAGCAGGTCCACCGGCCCACTGTCGCGGGGCAATTGCGCGACCATCTGGTGCAACATCTCAAAACCCGCTTGCTCGTCGTTGGCCGTCAAGGTGCCCAGCAGCTCGGCATACTTGTCCGGCTGGGCCTCGATGCTACGGGCCTGGCTGGCAGTCAGGCCGTTGTTGACCAGGAACAGTTTGACGCCGGTGCCACGCGACAGGCGGATGATCTCCGGCGCCACGTACCGCTCATTGACCAGGACCAGGTAATCCGGCCGCTGCGGTCCGCCCAGGATCGCCCTGGCCTGGGTCAGCGCCAGGTCGGCGCGGCGTTCGCTGTATTCCACGTGCAGGGTCATGCCCAGATCGTCTGCAGCGGCCTGCATGAAGCGGGTATAACTGGTCCAGAACGTTTCGGTGGACAGCCCCGGGTTGAGGAAAACCACCGAAGCCGGTTGCGCACTTGCCGCCAGCGGCAAGGCAAGACACAAGCTTTGGCACAACGCCTTGAGCATGGGCTGACATCCCTGCGAAGCAAACGCCGGATTATAAACGCCAAGCCACGCCCAGCGCACAAATGGCAGTCAGTCTCACATAGTCCATTTGGTTCTTTTCATATGCAAAAACATCACTTTAGCGCATAAACGCAACCTGCTATCGTTCCCCGGCTCCGAAGCGGAGTGCGCGGCCGTGCGCGCGAATAGCTGCATGCCTGAGACAGGACTTTTATGTACGTATACGACGAGTACGATCAGCGGATCATCGAGGACCGCGTCAAGCAGTTCCGTGATCAGACCCGCCGCTATCTGGCCGGTGAGCTGAGCGAAGAAGAATTCCGCCCTCTGCGCCTGCAGAACGGCCTTTACATCCAACGTTTCGCGCCGATGCTGCGCGTCGCCGTGCCGTACGGCCAGCTGAACGCCACCCAGGTCCGCACCCTGGCCAGGATCGCCCGCGACTACGACAAGGGCTACGCCCACATCTCCACCCGCCAGAACGTGCAGTTCAACTGGCCGGCCCTGGAGGACATCCCGGACATCCTCGCCGAACTGGCCACCGTGCAGATGCACGCGATCCAGACCAGCGGCAACTGCCTGCGCAACACCACCACCGACCAGTTCGCCGGTGTGGCCGCAGACGAAATCGTCGATCCGCGCCCGTGGTGCGAAATCGTCCGTCAGTGGACCACCTTCCACCCGGAATTCGCCTACCTGCCGCGCAAGTTCAAGATTGCCATCAACGGCTCGCAGGAAGACCGCGCCGCCATCGAAGTGCACGACATCGGCCTGGAGCCGGTGCGCAATGCCGCTGGCGAGCTGGGCTTCCGGGTACTGGTCGGTGGCGGCCTGGGCCGTACCCCGGTGGTGGGCTCGTTCATCAACGAGTTCCTGCCGTGGCAGGACCTGATCAGCTACCTCGACGCCATCCTGCGCGTGTACAACCGTTACGGTCGCCGTGACAACAAGTACAAGGCGCGGATCAAGATCCTGGTCAAGGCCCTTACCCCGGAAGTGTTCGCCGAGAAGGTCGAGGCCGAAATGGTCCACCTGCGTGGCGGCAGCACCACCCTGACCGAAGCCGAAGTGCAGCGTGTATCGCGCCACTTCGTCGACCCGGCCTACCTGGCCCTGGACAACGTCGACTACGCCGCGCAGGACGCCGAGTACCCAGGCTTCGCCCGCTGGCGCTCGCGCAACACCCGCGCCCACAAGCGCCCTGGCTACGTGGCCGTAACCCTGTCGCTGAAGCCCACCGGCGTTGCCCCGGGCGATGTGACCGACAAGCAGCTGGACGCCGTGGCCGACCTGGCAGAACGCTACAGCTTCGGTTTCCTGCGCACCTCGCACGAGCAGAACATCATTCTTGCCGACGTCGAGCAGCGTCAGTTGCATGCCCTGTGGCTGGAATTGCGCGAAAACGGCTTCGCCACGCCGAACATCGGCCTGCTGACCGACATCATCTGCTGCCCGGGCGGTGACTACTGCTCGCTGGCCAACGCCAAGTCGATCCCGATCGCCGAATCCATCCAGCGCCGCTTCGACGACCTGGACTACCTGTTCGATATCGGCGAGATCGACCTGAACATCTCCGGCTGCATGAACGCCTGCGGCCACCACCACGTGGGCCACATCGGCATCCTCGGCGTGGACAAGAAGGGTGAGGAGTTCTACCAGGTGTCGCTGGGCGGCAATGCCGCGCGTGGCGCGAGCCTTGGCAAGATCCTCGGCCCGTCCTTCGCCCAGGATGACATGGCCGATGTGATCGAGAAGCTGATCGCCGTGTACGTCGAGCAACGTACCGAGGAAGAGCGTTTCATCGACACCTACCAGCGTATCGGCATCGACCCCTTCAAGGAACGCGTCTATGCAGCGAATCATTAAGAACAACCAGATCGTCGACGAAACCTGGCATCTGCTGCCCAAGGAAACGTCCTTTGACGAGCTGACCAACTGCGACGACTACATCGTCCCGCTGCAGATGTGGCGCGACCATGCCCATGCGCTCAAAGCCCGTGACGGCGGGCTGGGCATATGGCTGGACAGTGACGAAGAAGCCGAAGAAATCGGCGAAGACGTGCAGCACTTCCAGGTCATCGCACTGAACTTCCCGGCGTTCACCGACGGGCGCAACTACTCCAATGCGCGCCTGCTGCGTGACCGCTACAAGTTCAAGGGCGAGCTGCGCGCCATTGGCGACGTGCTGCGCGACCAGCTGTTCTTCATGGCCCGTTGCGGCTTTGACGCGTTCGCCATCCGTGCCGACAAGGACCCGGAAGACGCGCTGCAAAGCCTGAAGGACTTCTCGGTGACCTACCAGGCCGCCACCGACGAGCCGCTGCCGCTGTTCCGCCGGCGCTGATCGTCACCTTGCAATGCCAGACGGCCCGCCTATATGGCGGGCCGTTTCGTTTTCCTGTACCGGCCTCTTCGCGGGCTTGCCCGCTCCCACAGGAATGCCACATTCCTTGAAGCCTGTGGTGTACCTGTGGGAGCGGGCAAGCCCGCGAAGAGGCCGGTACAGGAAGAATCTGCTATTCCAGCAACACAGTCACGACTTTGCCGCTGATTCTTGACTGTGAATCAAATGACCTTGGCCCCGCCCCATCTTAATCAATCCCCCTCAAAGCCGCACACTGCTCCCCCACACGAAGAGCGATCGAACCCGAGCGACCAAGCTCGATTCGGCCCACCCCCTCACTCACCAGGAGCAGATCCATGAGCGTTCCATCCTTCGGCCTCGGCACCTTTCGCCTAACCGGCCAAGCCGTCATCGATTCGGTCAAGTCGGCCCTGGAACTTGGCTACCGCGTCATCGACACCGCGCAGATCTACAAGAACGAAGCCGACGTCGGCCAGGCCATCGCCGAAAGCGGCGTCAAGCGCGGCGAGCTGTTCATCACCACCAAGATCTGGGTCGAAAACTACGCCGCCGACAAGCTGGTCCCCAGCCTGCGCGACAGCCTGCAAAAACTGGGCACCGACTACGTCGACCTGCTGCTGATCCACTGGCCAGCCCCAGGCAACGGCGTTGAGCTGCCCGAGTACATGGCCGCCCTGGCCGAAGCCAAGAAGCTGGGCCTGACCCGCCAGATCGGTGTATCCAACTTCAACATCGAACTGACACGCCAGGCCATCGAAGTGGTCGGCGAAGGCGAGATCGCCACCAACCAGATCGAACTCAGCCCCTACCTGCAGAACGGCAAGCTGACCGCGTTCCTCAAGGAGCAAGGCATCACCGTCACCTCGTACATGACCCTGGCCTACGGCAAGGTGCTGAAAGACCCGGTACTGGCCGACATCGCCGCCAAGCACAAGGCCACCGTGGCCCAGGTTGCCCTGGCTTGGGCCCTGCAGCTGGGCTACGCGGTGATCCCGTCGTCGACCAAGCGGGAAAACCTGGCCAGCAACCTGCTCGCACGTGACCTGAAGCTGGACGCTGACGACATGGCACGCATCGCCAAGCTCGAGCGCAACGGCCGTGAAGTCAGCCCTGACGGCCTGGCGCCAATCTGGGATTGATACCATGACCACGCCCCTCGAACGCCTGACCGCTGGCGGTTTCAGCATCGGCCTGGAAGCACCGCTGGACCACGACTGGACGCCCGCCGGCGACCAGGCGCGGCGCCGCGATGGCCGCCAGTTCGGCGAGCCGGACCTGGCCCGCCACGCAGAACTGGCACAACTGGCCGACCGCCTGGGCTACCGCGCCCTGTGGGTCCGCGATGTGCCGCTGTACGACCCGTCGTTCGGCGATGCCGCCCAGGTGTTCGAGGTATGACCCTGAAATCGGCCAACAGCTGGTAGCCGGCCTGACCCAGCAGAACCCGGAATGGATCGGCAGCAACCTCGACGGCTGCCTGGCCCACCCCGGCACACCGGACGACCACCGGCACCGGGTCGCCACCTGGCGCACGGTGGCGGGCAACAAGCCCTACAGCAGCTTCATCCGCCTGGACCTGGCGGACAACCCTGACGAACCGTTGCAACGCTGGCGTTTCGGTTTCCGCGGCGGCCGCAAGGCGCTGGCGGCCGAGCTCCGCGTCCTGCGTACGGGGGCTGGCCTCATCGATCAATGTCGGCGCGTTCAACCTGGGCAATGCCGTAGGCGCGGCGCTGGGTGGTGCGGTGATCAGCCTGGACCTGGACTATGCGGCCGTGCCGATGGCAGGTGGCGTGCTGGCGGCCACCGGCTGCTGCTGGTGTGGCTGGGTGGGCGTAGCAAGGCTGCCGGGAAAACTGCAGCCGACGCAGCCTGATAGAGCCCCCTTGCCCCATCTCCAGCGGTCTTCATTGTTCCACGCACTGCAATTATGATGTGCCAGGCACACCCATTCTCTGTTCAGCCAGCGGCTACTACTCTCCTACCAGCCAATCGAACTGAGGAGAACCCCGATGTCCCGCCCACCCCTGCCGCCCTTCACCCGCGAAAGCGCCATCGAAAAGGTCCGCCTGGCCGAGGATGGCTGGAACGGCCGCGACCCGGCCAAGGTCGCGCTTGCCTATACCATCGACACCGTGTGGCGCAACCGCGTCGAGTTCCCGCGCGGTCGTGCCGAGGTCGAGGCGTTCCTGACGCGTAAATGGAACCATGAACTGGAGTACCGCCTGATCAAGGAGCTTTGGGCCTTCACCGGCAACCGCATTGCCGTGCGCTATGCCTACGAGTACCACGACGACAGTGGCCAGTGGTACCGCGCTTATGGCAACGAGAACTGGGAGTTTGCCGAGGACGGGTTGATGCAGAACCGCCATTCGAGCATCAACGAGCACCCTATCAGTGAAGCCGAGCGCAAGTTCCACTGGCCGCTGGGCCGGCGCCCGGATGATCACCCCGGGCTCAGCGAACTGGGGCTCTGATCAGCCCTGCGGCAGCATGATTCTGACTTCCAGCCCGCCACCCGGGCGGTTGCCCAGGGACATGCTGCCCCCCTGCTCCAGCACGATGGCACGTGCTGCGGGCAGGCCCAGCCCCACGCCACCGGTATTGCGGTTGCGTGAACCTTCGATACGGTAGAACGGCGCAAATACCTGCTCGTGCAGCTCCGGCGCAATGCCCGGCCCGCGATCCTGCACGGTAATCTCGATCTGCCTGGCGTTTACCGCCAACACCACCGTGGGCTCGCAGCCGTATTTCGCTGCATTGTCGATCAAGTTGACCAGCACCCGCTTGATACCCACCGGCCGCCCCGTATACACACAGCGACGCGGCCCGCTGAGGCCGACCTCGACCCCCGCGTCCTTGAAGTCGTCCACCACGGTCAGCAGCAATTCGCCCAGGTCGAATACGGTCGTCTGTTCCAGCCGCGCGTCATCACGGAAGAACCCCAACGCCGCATCGACCATCGCCTGCATCTCGTCGACGTCCTTGAACAACTTGGCCTGTAGCTGGGCATCGTCGATGAACTCGGCGCGCAAGCGCATGCGCGTCAGCGGTGCACGCAGGTCATGGGAGATGGCCGCGAGCATCTGGGTGCGGTCGTTGAGAAAATGCTTGAGCTGCGCCTGGGTGGCATTGAACGCAAGAATGGTCTGACGCAGGTCGTGCGGGCCGACCACCGGAATGGGCGGGGCGTTGAAGTCCTTGCCAAAACGCCGCGCACCTTCGGCAAAGCGCTCCAGCGGCTTGGCCAGGTAGCGGGTGGCCAGCAGCGCGACGACAAGGCTGGAAACCAGCATCAGCCCGAGGATGATCAGGTTGCGCGGCAGTTCGTCCAGGCCCCAGCTACGGCTGGTGGCACGGAACAGTACCCAGGACTTGTCGGTCAGCTCGATCATCAGCGCATAACCACGTTCAGGTGCGTACTCCGGCATGTCGGACGGTGCGAAGGCCTCGACCCTGGCATCCGGGCGCTTGAGCAATGCGCGCAGGATAGGCGTGCCCTCGCTGAACTCGGCATCGACCAGCACGGGTACGCCCGCTTCGTCATGGCGGCGCAGCCAGCGCACGGAGTATGAGCCGTCGCCCGCCGCACTGGCGATGTTGGCGCGCTGCGCCATGGGCGCGACGTCGAGGATGCGAGTGACCGCTGCAACCTTCTCGATCACCCCGCTCTCCAGCAGCGGTGGCTGCGCCCAGACACTCAGCAACAGGCTGAACAGCCCCTTGAGCAGCAACAGGAACAGCATCGCCGTCAGGGTGGTCAGCGCGATCCAGCGGGCAATGGTGATCCTGGGCCGTGGCAGGGCCTGGCGAACCCTGGCGAGCAGCTTCATCGCTTCGCGACCGTGGGCGTGAACAGGTAACCGGCGTTGCGCAGGGTACGGATCAAGGGCTCGTTGCCGTTGTCGGTTTCAAGCTTGCGGCGCAGCCGGCTGACCTGGACGTCGATGCTGCGATCATAGGCGTCGTAGGCATCGCCACGGGCCATGTCCAGCAACTGCTGGCGGCTGAGCACCCGCCGCGGATGTTCGGCGAACACCAGCAGCAGCTCGAACTCACCGTTGGACAAGGGGATCATTACGTTGTCCGGCGAACGCAGCTCGCGCCGCACCACATCCAGCCGCCAGCCGGCAAACTCCAGGGTCGCGCAGGCATGGCCCGCCGCGCTCCCGGCCGCTTCGCCGGCACGGCGCAGCACTGCCCTCACCCGGGCCAGCAGTTCACGGGCGGCGAACGGCTTCGTCAGGTAGTCGTCTGCCCCCAGCTCCAGGCCAACCACCCGGTCACTCAACTCGCCCATGGCGGTGAGCATGATCACTGCCACCTTGTGCTCGGCCAGCAAGCGCTGGCACAACACCAGGCCACTGTCGCCAGGCAGCATCACATCCAGGATGACCAGGTCCGGCACCCGCCGCTCGACGGCCTGCCACAGCGCCTTGCCATCCCTGGCCACATCAACCTCGTAGCCATGTTGGCAGAGAAACTTCTGCAGCAGGTCGAGCACCTCGACATCATCGTCGACTATCAGCAAATGGCTCACAAAAAAGCACCGCAAAACAAGGTTATCAGGCCGTACTTTAAGGCCATCCCCACGTAGCCGTCATATATTTCAACCCGGAAACAAAGTGTCGACGCCGAGACAATCCGGACATTACCAGGCAAAGAAAACTGCGCAGCATCGCTGCCAGTTCTTGCCAGGAATGTATCTATGTCCCGTTCATCATCCGCCTCCCGCTCAGCGCGCTCAGCCGCGCTGGCCTTGTCGCTGCTTGTGGCGGGAGGCTGCAGCCAACGTGCACCGGCCACGGCGGCCTGCGGCAATGTCGCCTATCAGGTCAGTGACCCGGCGGAGCCCGCCAACCGCGCCGTATTCGCTTTCAACCGCACGGTCGACGACTATCTGCTGGCCCCCGTCGCACGGGGCTACACCGCGCTGCCCGGTTTTGCCCGGCAGGGCATGCACAACTTTGCCAGCAACTTCGGTGAGCCGAAGGTGTTCGTCAACGACCTGCTGCAGGGCAATGGCGAACGGGCGATGACCAGCCTCTCCCGCTTCATCTTCAACACCACCCTGGGTGTGGCAGGGCTGGTCGACGTGTCTGGCAAGATGGGGCTGAGCCAGCATCGCTCGGACTTTGGCCAGACTTTCGGGGTGTGGAACATCGCCTCTGGCCCCATCGTCGAGCTGCCGCTGCTGGGCACCCACAACCTGCGCGATGCCACCGGCACGCTGCTGGGCCTGGCACTGGACCCGTTTGGTGGCAACAGCGATACCGTCGAAACCATGGGCAACGTAGCCATGGCCGGCGGCATCGTCGATGCACGGGCCGAAGCACTGCCACTGACCGACCTGCTGCGCACCTGGCCTGACTACTACGTTGCGATGCGTGACTACACCGCGCAGCGGCGCAGCAACCGGGTGGCAGAAGGCAAGGCCGGCGAGCCGGGCACCTGGCCAGTGGATTGCGCAGGGGGTGCCCATGAAGAATGATGCCCAAGGCGCCATGCTGCTGTTCAGGCGCCTGGAAGGCGCTGCCCGGCAACCGCTGTTGCTGCATGAACTGGAGGCCCGGGTTTCGGCCGATGGCCGAAGCCTGGTGCTGAGCCGCTATCGCGAACGCTTTACCGCCGAGGGCAAGCCCTACCGACACGAGGCTCACCGCAGCGTACCGATTGCAGCATTGCTGCGCTGGGTGGCGCGGCAGGGTCAATCGTTCTGAAAGGGACCGGCTTCTTCCACCCAGCGCGGGCCCTTGTAGGAGCGGCCTTGTGTCGCGAAAGGGCTGCGAAGCGGCCCCAGCAATTTGTGCATCTGCGCTGAAACTCTGGGGCTGCTTCGCAGCCCTTTCGCGACACAAGGCCGCTCCTACAAGGGATCGTGCATGTTCCTCTGACGGATGTCCGAAACGCGACAGTGGCTGCCTGTTCGGCGTGAGACAGGCAAACCGGGCACTGGCTACCCTTCTTCGGCAAATGCCTTGTTCCCTTTCGCCAGAAGAAGATCGCCCATGACGACCTCCACCGCCTCCATGGCCGCCACCACACCTGCCGACCAACCCCAGGGCTTTCTGGTCCGCATCGTCGGCGCTGCGGCATTCGCCCACCTGCTCAACGACCTGATCCAGGCCGTGCTGCCGTCCATCTACCCGATGCTCAAGAGCGATTTCGCACTCAGCTTTGCCCAGATCGGCTGGATCGCCCTCATCTACCAGGTGACCGCGTCCTTGCTGCAACCCTGGGTCGGCCTGTACACCGACAAGCGCCCGCAGCCCTACCTGCTGCCGGCCGGCATGCTGGTGACGTTGGTGGGCATCGCCCTGCTCGCCTTCGCCAGCAGCTATGAAATGCTGCTGGTGGCCGCCGCGGTGGTCGGCGTGGGCTCGGCGACCTTCCACCCCGAAGCCTCGCGAGTGGCCAGGATGGCCTCCGGCGGGCGCTTTGGCACCGCGCAATCGACCTTCCAGGTCGGTGGCAACACCGGCTCGGCCCTCGGCCCGCTGTTGACCGCTGCCATCGTCATTCCGCACGGCCAGCCGGCCATCGCCTGGTTCATGCTGGCGGCCGCGCTGGCGGTATTCGTGCTGCTGCGGGTGACCGGCTGGACCGTGCGTCACGGCCAGACCCGGCTCAAGACCTTCGCCGGCCAGCAGGCCCCCGGCCTGTCGCGTGGCGCCATGTGGCGCGCCGTGGCGGTCATCGCCGTGCTGATGTTCGCCAAGTTCGTCTACATCGCCTCGTTCACCAACTATTTCACCTTCTACCTGATCGAGCATTTCGGCCTGAGCGTGCAGCACAGCCAGCTGTACCTGTTTGTGTTCCTCGCGGCCGTGGCCCTGGGCACCTTCGCTGGTGGCCCGGTGGGTGACCGTATCGGGCGCAAGGCGGTGATCTGGGTCTCGTTCCTCGGCGTGGCGCCCTTCGCCCTCGCCCTGCCCTACGCCAACCTGGCCTGGACGGCGGTACTGGCGGTGGGCATCGGCCTGGTGATGTCCTCGGCCTTCGCCGCCCTGGTGGTGTATGCCCAGGAGGCCGTGCCGGGCCGGGTCGGCATGGTGTCGGGGGTGATGTTCGGGTTGATGTTCGGTATCAGCGGCATCGGCGCCGCCGGGCTTGGCGAACTGGCCGACCGGCATGGCATCGAGTGGGTGTACCAGATCATCTCGTTCCTGCCGCTGCTGGGGCTGGCCACCGCGCTGCTGCCGGCAACCCGCTCGCAAGCCCGCCCCAGCCGCTGCTGTTAAAGTGGGCGTGCCAGGCTGCCCGTACAAGAGGTCGAAATGCTGAAGCCGCAGCACGAATTGCTGGTGGAGGTGGATGAATGGAACTGGGAGGTGGGCAGCCGTGCGACGGACTACCCGACCGACTGGTTCATCGAGCCCCACAGCCATGCCAAACACCAACTGATCTATGCCACCAAAGGCCTGATGATCGTCGAGTCCGGTAACGAACGCTGGACCGTGCCCCCCAGCCGCGGCGTATGGATGCCTTGCGGCCAGGTGCACGCGATACGCTGCGTGGGCGATGTGAAAATGCGCAGTGTGTTCGTGCGCACCGACGCGGCAGTGCAGTTGCCCCTGCAGAGCAAGGCGATCAGCATCTCGCCATTGCTCAGCGAGCTGATCAAGGCCTCCGTAGGCTTTACCGCGCCGTTTGCCGAAGACTCGCGTGAAGCCCGGGTGATGCGCCTGATCCTCGACGAGATCTGCGTGCTGCCGACCTTGCCGCTGAAGCTGTCGCAGCCCGGCGACAAGCGCCTGCAGGCGATCTGCTCCGCGCTGCACGAGCGGCCTGACGATAACGCCACCGTGGCCGACTGGGGCCAGCAGCTGGGGGTGGACGAAAAGACCATCCAGCGCCTGTTCCGCAAGGAAACCGGCATGACCTTCGGCCAGTGGCGCCAGCAGGCGCGGCTGATGCAGGCACTGGAGCGGATCGCCCTGGGCGAGCGGATCATCGATGTGGCGGGGACGCTGGGGTATGACAGCCCCAGTGCCTTCGCCAGCATGTTCAAGCGCCAGTTCGGTATCACGCCGAGTCAGTTCTTCAAATAGCCTGTAGGAAACATATGAGATCGCCCCCGCGTCGCCTGATCTCGCACAGCAACCCTGTCAAGCCGTGTACAGTACCCTCACAACAAAGCCCCCAGAAGGAGCCCGGCACATGACAGTGACGCTGTCCCCCCTGCAGATCGACTGCGATTTCGACTCCGGCAACATTCAGGTGCTGGATGCCAGCAACCCAGCCCGGGTGCACCTGGCTATCCGCCCGGACACCCACAGCGGCCACTACCAGTGGTTCCACTTCAAGGTCAGCGGGCTGACGCCAGGCCAGGTCCATCGCTTCAGCCTCGACAATGCCTCCGGTTCCTCCTACAAGAACGCCTGGAGCGGCTACAACGCCGTGGCCTCCTACGACCAGCAAACCTGGTTCCGCGTCCCCAGCCAGTTCGACGGCACGGCGCTGTCGTTCGAGGTAAAGGCCGAACAGCCGCACATCTGGTTCGCCTACTTCGAGCCCTACCCGCGCGCTCGTCACAACCAGCTGATCGAACGTGCACGGCAACTGCCGGGGGTGGAATTGCTCGCCAGTGGCCGCAGCGTACAGGGCCGCGACATTCCCCTGCTGCGTGCCGGTGATGGTGCCGCAGGCAAGCGCAAGCTGTGGCTGATTGCCCAGCAACATCCGGGCGAACACATGGCCGAATGGTTCATGGAGGGCGTGATCGACCGCCTGCAGGCCAACGACGAGGTGATCCGGCAGTTGCTGGCCAAGGCCGACCTGTACCTGATCCCCAACATGAACCCCGACGGTGCCTTCCTCGGCCACCTGCGCACCAACTTCAAGGGCAAGGACCTCAACCGTGCCTGGCAGGACGCCAGCGTCGAGCTCAGCCCCGAGGTCTTCTTCGCCCAGGCACAGATGAAGCAACACGGCGTGGATGCGTTCATCGACGTGCATGGCGACGAAGAGATCCCCCATGTGTTCACCGCGGCCTGCGAGGGCAACCCGGGCTACACGCCGCGTCTGGCCAAACTGGAGGAGCAGTTCCGCAGCACCCTGTGCAGCCTGACCCGCGACTTCCAGACCGTGCATGGCTATACCCGCGACGAACCGGGGCAAGCCAACACGACGCTGGCCTGCAATGCGGTGGGGATGGCGCATGACTGCCTGTCACTGACCCTGGAAATGCCGTTCAAGGACCATGACGACGCGCCGGATGCCGTCACCGGGTGGTCGGGGGCACGTTCGAAGGCGTTGGCCGGGGCGGTGCTTGAGACCTTGGCGAAGATGGTTGGCGATTTGCGCTGAGGCCCCTGGCTGACGCGTCCCCTGTGGGAGCGGGCGTGCCCGCGAAGAATCCAATACGGTGTATGGCACCGGCTTCGCCGGTGTTCGCGGCGGTTCGACGCCTCGACACGCCCGCTCCCACAAGGTCCCTCGGCCGATAGCAATCCTGCGCTCAGAACTGCACATCCAGAATCACGCTGTCGGTATAGGTCGCAGCCGGTGGTGTAGCCTGGTCGGTGTAGACCTTGGCGTTGTAGTTGAACACCTGGCTACCGGTGCCGGTCCCCGTGCCGGGGTTCACATCGGCATCGGCGCTGGCCCGTCGCGCAGCCCCTGTCGAACCCCAGCGCACCGCACCGGCGCTCTTGAAAATGTCATAGGCCAGGTAGTTGTTGGCCGCCGACTTCATCCGCCGTCGACCATTGGCCACGTTCTGCCCGTCATCCAGGCCCACCGTGTAGTTGCTGCCCTTGGTGCACGACACGCTCAGGCTCTGGCTCACCGTGCCGAACCCCGCCACCACCGGCGCGCTGGCAAAGTTGATGCTGGGCGTGGTGATCTGGCTGTCGTTGGTCACCGTCATGCTTACCAGCAGGGTCCTGGTACCGGAGCCCTGGTCTCGCCCTATGCAAAGCCCGCCAACACCAATCCCGTCGCAATAGTCCCAGGTCCACTCGACATCGAGGAGTTCCTGATATAGCCCCGCCGATACGTTGCTGCCCACCTGCGTGCGCATGTAGATGGGCACGTTCTTCGGTGTACCGTTGAGCAACCCGAGCAAGTCGAGGATGCCGGTGGTCCTGAATTCGAAGGGGGTGCCACGGGTGATCGGATAGTTGGTTGTGGCGTCGGCATAGAGCGTGTAGGGGATCACATCCCCGGTAGGCCCTACCAGGCCGCTGGTGGTGGAGGTGATCTTGATCTTGAAGGAGTCGGTGCTACTGAGCACGCTGATCACCGAACCGTTGCACTGCAGGCCAGAGTTGGTGCTGGAAGCTGTCTGGACCGTGCCACGTACCTGAGTCGAGTTGAGCGAACCAAACGCCGCAGGCGCAGTCAACACTGACGTGCACTTGGCCCAGGCCGAGCCCGCCCACAACAACAAGGCGCATGCCCACAAACCACGCCAGCAGGCCTTCACTTGCACACCAACGGGCCAATCAACGGGATCGAGCCTTGCGACTCAGGCAGGTCGAACGCCACCTGGCAATGCCCGCCCCCCTCCAACTCAACCTGCAGTCGGTTATGCGGCGTCAGGTTCTCCAGATAAACCAGGCCATCCCAACCGACCACCGCCTGGCTGCCACTTTCTGCATGGGTGACACGGCTGCCCAGCTTGAGTGCCTGCTGTTCGGTGTCCACCAGTTCGACGCTGGCCGCCAGCACGCGCCTGAGCGGGAACTCCAGCAAGTAGCCGCTGCCTCGGCGCACCGCCACCCGCTGTTCCACTTCCGGCGCGAGGATGTCCGGCGGCAAGCCCATGGGGTCGATCTCGTACTTGCCGCGGTAGTAACCGCTGCTGTACGGCACCAGCAGGTGACCATCGGCATCGGTACGGCCGACCTCCTGGTTTTCATAGCGCACCGGCACGTCGGCGTAACCACTGGTGCTGACTAACACGAAGGCATCGTCGATACGGTTGGCAGCGAACAGCCCGGCATCCATCCAAACCAGCGAGCCACTGGCGTCGGCCCAGCGGGTCATCTCTCCACTGCTGCCATACAAACCGGCCTGCAACTGCACCGACTGCAGGCGCCAGGTGACATCGGCCTGGCGGTAGGCGTCGCGCTCGCTACCGGTGGCGTAGCCCAGGTTGTAACCGACACCGCCCCCCACCGGCGTCGCGCGGCTGTAGTTGACCCGCTGCAGGGTTTCGCCTTGCTGGCTGCGCTCCATGCCCAGGGCCAGGGTGCCGTGCAGGTCGAACGGGATCACCAGTTGCGCCTGCACTGCCCACTGGCTGTCCCCCACTTCACGGTTGGCCGACAGATAAACGCTGCTGTTGCCCCACAGCGGCCTGCTGTAGCTCAGGTTGATCAGCCGGGTACGTGTGCCGTCGCCGGCGCGCACATCGAAATAGCCGGCGCCGATGTTGCCGTATTCGTTCAGGTTCAGGCTCAGCGTGACCTGCTCGCTGCGCTGGCTCAGCTGTATGTCCCGGCTGTCGACCCGGGTCAGGTCGGCATAGTCGCCATGGCGTTGCAGGCGCTGGTAGCTGAAGCCGATGCGCTGGCTATTGTACTGGTAGCCGAGGGCGACCTGGTGGCCCTTGTCGCCGTCGAACCGGCTCTGCGCCAGCGCCGCATTGAGCACACCGAAGTTGCCCAGCCGCATGTTGCCACCCAGGCCTCCCAGCATCAGCGATTCGGCGCTTTCGGCATGGGTTTCCAGGGTGAAGATGTCGCTGACCCCGTAGCGCAGGCTGGCCGATGCGACCCCGGGGCCGTAGGCAAAATCGCGCACCCCGTAGTCACGCCGCAGGCTGCCGGCCGCTACCGAATAATCCGCCAGGCCCTGCTGCAGCAGGCTGCTGGTGACGTAGAACGGCAAGGTGGTCGACACCTGCCGGCCAAGGGCATCGGTGGTGACCACCACCGCCTCCCCGGCGCCGTTGATGAACGGCACGTTGGTCAACGTGTAGGGGCCCGGCTGCAATTCGCTGGTGCTGGACTTGTAGCCATTGATGAACAGGTCCAGCGAGGTCGGTACCGCCGCTTCACCGGAGAACGCCGGCAGCGGATAGGTGACCAGGTCGGGGCGCGCAGCGAAATCGCGCGACAACTGCAGGCCACCGACCCGCACCGAGCTGGTCCAGGGCAAGGCCCCGGTCACCAGGTCACCGGCTTCGTAGGTCAGCAGGCGCTGCTCGTCGGTGAAACGCCAGGTGGTGTCGTAGCGCAAGAAGCCCTGGCGCGTGTCGTCGGTCGGCGCACCATTGAACGACTGGCGCCATTGCCCGGTGCTGGAGAACGTACCCCAGCTGTCGAACAGACGCAGTTCGTTCCAGGCCGCCAGGTAGCTGCCGCCGTCATCGGTGTCGTTCAGGTACAGGTCGTAGTTGAACAAGGCGCCGAAACTACTGCGCGCATCGCTGGCCGGGTACAGGTTGCGGTCGCCCAGCTGCTGGTCGGGCAGCCAGGCCGGCGGCACTTGCAGCAGCAGGCGCTGGTTCTGGCTGTCGTAGTCGGCATGCATCCCCACGATGGCCTCCAGGGCCACCTCGCCCTGCGGGTTGCCTGGCAGCGAGACGCCGGCCGCCCGCAACACCTCGCTGTCCAGGTACAACTGCCCGGCGCGCTGCTGCACCGGTACCAGCTCAGCCCTGGGCACCTGGTTCACCAGCAACTCGAGGTACAACGTGGCATCGGCGATAGCGGACATCTCCGTAGGTGGTGGCGGCAGGTCGTCGGCCAGCACCAGGCCAGGGCCGACCAGGGCAAGCCCCAGGCACCAACGGTGGGTCAGCCACATCACACATGGTTTCCAACCATTGCCGGGTTCTCCACGGCCTCTGCGCGGCATTCAGGCGCAGGCTCATTGGCTTTGGCGGATGGCGTCCGCGCTGCTCTGGCCGTTTACCCTCCCCTTCAGCACACTGCCGGCACTCGGTGTTAGCGGTGCCGGCCAGCGCATGCTGGCCCCCGGCAGCACATAACCCAGCAAGCCATCGGCCAGTGGTTTGCTCTGGCTGCCCTGCTGCACCACCACATCAGTCAGGCGTGCATGCACCGGGCCGGTGTTGCGCAGTTCCACGTACGGCTTGCCCTGCACGGTCACCGCGCGCCAGCTGAGTTGCGGCTTGCCGACGCCCTCGGCATTGCGCTTGCCCTCAGGGCCTGCCTTGCCCCACAGGCCTTCGCCGTATACGAACAGGGGTACCGAGTAGCGCATCTGCAGGCGGATCGCCGCGGTGGTGCCGGGCTCGGCCTTGTCGACCGGGATGGCGGGCGGGATTTCGTCGATGATGATGCGGTAGGCCTGCTCCTGGCCGACTGGCGAGGGGCCGGTGCGGGTCAGGCGGATCAATTGCTTCTGCCCGGGGGCGACGTTGGCCACCGGCGGGCTGCCAATGATCTCGCGCTGTGCCTGATACTGTTCCTGGTAATCACCTTGGCGCCAGGCGAACACCCGCACCTGCAGGTTGGCCGGTGCGGTTCCGCGGTTTTCCAGCCACAGTGCGCCAGCCTTCTGGTCAGCCTCCAACACCGGGTCGATCGGCCAGATCAGCACCGAGGTGGCCGCCCAGGCTGGCAGGCTCGCCAGCCACGATACCCCGATCAATCCTCGCGCCCACTTCGCGCCTGCCCCCATGAAGCTCTCCTTGGATACTGGTCATTGGTGCCGATGCATTCACCAGGTCACCGTCACTTGCACCACATCGGTGTAAGTCCCCGCCGGCATCGTGCCGGTCAGCTGAACCCGCCCGTACACCGGCAGCTTGATCGCCGTCGGGTCGGTATAGCCCACGGCCACGCTCTGGCCGATCCCCAGGCTCTGGCTGTATGCCGCGTCCCGGTACAACTGGTAGGCCAGCACCTGCGTGCCGCCCGTGCGTTTGAGGTTGCGTGTGCCACTGGCACTGTTCTGCCCGCCATCCACGCTCATGCTCAAGGCCACGCCCGGGGTGCACTGGAAGGTCACTGTGGTACCGCCCAACGAGGTGCCGAGAGTTCCGGTGGCCAGTGCCGACTGCGAGCCGTAGTCGAGCGTCCCGTAGCTGGTCACGCCGCCCACCACCAGGCACCCGGCGACGATCTGCGCCGTCACCAGAAAGCTGCTGGTGGTCGCCGCATCCAGAGGCGCGGCCAGCAGCACGCCAAGGACGCTCATGCCGCCCGCCAGCCAGCTGCGCATGGTTCAGAACGACAGCTCGACGGACACTGTGTCGGTGTATTCCCCCGCCGGCAGGCCAACCTTGCCGCGCGCCTGGCCATACAGGTTGACGGTCTGGGCCACACCACTGCTGAGCGGCAAGGTGATGGTGCCGTTGATGGCCAACACCTGCGTACGCCCGGCATCGGTGTAGAAGTCGTACGGTACGAAGTTGCCGACGCCATCCGCCAGCGCACGGCTGCCCCCGGCCGACTGGCCATCGTGGGAACCTGCACCCACGCGGATGACTGGTACCGTGCCAGCCGAACAGAGAATGCTGATCGCCCCACCGCCGCCGCCGATTACCTGGCCGTCGGCAGTGTTGAACAAGGCATCGTGAGTGCCGAAGTCCAAGGTACCGAAGTCAGCCCCCGAGGAGGCTGAGCTGCCGTTGACCTGACACGCTGCGGTCAAGGTCAGCGTCGATTCGATAGTCCCGGTAGTGGCGGCCTGCGCCTGGTAACTCAGCATCAGCCCCAGACCGGCGAGGATGCAGCGTGAAAGGTTCGTTCGCATCGAAGTCTCCTTGTGTCGTTACCAGTCCAGGGTCACCCTCAGGGTGTCACGGTACAGGCCGGCTGGCAGCGCACGCGGTTGCGCCACTACCACACCGTAGATGGGGATCGGTATCTGCCGGGTACTGCTGATGGTGAAGGCACGCGCCTGGCCGATGCCGTAGCGGCTGTTACCACCTGGGTCGATTGCCAGTTGGTAAGGGATCAGCTCGCGGCCGTTGCTCAGCCGCCGTATGCCGTCACTGCCATTCAGGCCGCCGTTGATGCGCACGTTGAACGCCCGCACCTCGGGCGTGCAACTGATCTGCAGGCTGCCTTCGCCGCTCACATCATCAACCCGGCTGCGCAGCGGCTGGTCCCAGTTCGGTCCGCGCTCGCCGAAGTCCATCACGCCGGGGTTACCCACCGTTGCCGGTTGCGTCTCGTTGCTGCTGATCTGGCAAGCACTGCTGATCACCAGCCGCGCCTGGATGAAACCGGTGCTGGTGCCATGCGCGGCACCACCGGGCACCAGCAGCGGGCCCAGGGAAAGCAGCAGGATCGAGGTGCGGTTCATGGCGTCGCGTCCTTGAGCATGGTGGCATCCCTACCAGGTGACGGTGACTTTGAGCAGGTCGGCGTACAGGCCTGCAGGCGGTACCCAGGCCAGCTTGTCGATCCGTGCGTACAACGGCAGCTCGACCGAGCCGCTGTCCGGCACCCGCGCCGAGTGCGCCACATTCACCGCCAGCGGCTCGCGCCAGGCAGCGTCGCGGTAGAGGCGATACGGGATGAGCCGGGCCGTGTCATCGTCACTGGCCAGAAAGCGCAACTCGCCGACGCCGCCATGCTGCCCACCATCGACGCGGACCTGATAGGGGGTGTGGGGATTGCATTCCAGGCGTGGCGGGCGCTGGCTCAACAGCGCGCCGGTGAGCGGTGCGGCAGGGCCATCCAGCCGTGCAGTAGCGCCCAGGTCGATGCGCCCAAGCGCCTGTGCCCCGGCATCGCGGGGCTGGTTGACCAGCATGCAGCCACGCTGCACCAGCACCCGTACCTCCACCAGGAAGTCCGCCGCCATGGCGCTGCTGCTCAACATAAGGCCCAACAGGGCGGCCAGGTAGCGCTCCTTCACCTTATTATCCTTGTCGATATCTGCTGACTTGAGCGTAGCAGCGAGGTGGCATCACGATGCTGGCATCGAGCCATTTTTTTGTATTAGCCAAAAAGCGCTACCACTAAAAAAAAGCCGCACGACACAGAACGCATCGCCGACATTCTCCTCAAATGGCCAAAGGCCGTTATCCGGACCGATATTCTGTTAGGGTGTATCCCTTTCATCCTGCCTAGACTCATGCGGCATGCATGGAAGGACACGACAGGAGCGTTTTCATAGATGATTGCAGACAGCACGCTCACCCAAGCCCTCGAGCGCTGCGCCCAGGAGCCGATCCAGCTACCTGGCAGCATCCAGCCCCACGGTTTTCTGCTGGTGCTGGACGAAACCGACATGCGGGTACTCCAGGCCAGTGAAAATGTCGAGCATTGGCTGGGCATACCGGCCAGTGAACTGATAGGTCGCGAGTTCGCCGAACTGGTCAGCGGTGCCTTCGACTTGCGCCTGCACCTGGCCCGCCTGCCGCAGGACGAGGTCTTTCCGTTCCACATCAGCGATGTGCACCTGCGCCAGGACGCTCCATATCGTGGCAACCTGCACCTGCTGGTCCATCGTCACGACCAGGTGCTGATCGCCGAATTCGAACCCCCTCGCCTGCCGGCCGATCTTGTCGGGCAAGGCGACTACTACCCGCTGGTGCGCAGCTTCGTGGGCCGCCTGCACCAGGCCGGCAGCCTCGAGGAACTGCTGCAGCAAGCAGTGCTGCAGCTCAAGCGCATCACCGGCTTTGGCCGGGTCAAGGCCTATCGCTTCGATGCCGAAGGCAACGGCCAGGTGCTGGCCGAGGTGGCCGACCCGGGCTACCCGAGCTACCTGGGCCTGTGTTTCCCCGCTTCGGACATACCGCGCCAGGCGCGCGAGCTGTACCGAATCAACCGCATCCGCGTGATCGAGGACGCCAACTACCAGGCCTCGCCGTTGCTGCCCGCTGCCAACCCACGCACCGGCAAGCCGCTGGACCTGAGCTTTGCCGCGCTGCGCAGCGTGTCGCCAGTGCACCTGCAGTACATGCGCAACATGGGTACCCTGGCATCGATGTCGCTGTCGATCGTGGTCGACGGGCAACTCTGGGGGCTGGTGTCCTGTCACCACGAACAGCCACGCCCGGTGGACCTGCGCACCCGTACCGCCTGCGAACTGCTGGCCAGTGTGCTGTCGCTGCAGATCGAGTCGCGCGAGTCCCACGCCAACACTCGCCAGTTGCTGGAGCTGCGCCAGCACATCGTGCGCATGATCTCGTCCATGGCCGACCATGACAGTGTCGGCGACGGCCTGCGCGACTTGCCCGAAGTACTGCTGGCCTTCGCCGGCGCCCAAGGTGCCGCGGTCATATCCGCCGAACGTTGCGACCTGATCGGCAAGACCCCTCCGGCCGCGCAGGTAAACGCCCTGGTGCACTGGCTCTCCCAGCGTGGCGAAGACAGCGTGTTCCACAGCGACAACCTGTGCCGCGACATCGATGAACTGCCCGAGCTCGCGGCCCATGCAGGCGGTGTGCTGGCAGTGGCCATTTCGCAGATCCACTCGCACTACCTGCTGTGGTTCCGTCCCGAGCAGGTGCGCACGGTGAACTGGGCCGGGCAGCCGAACAAACAGGTCGGGCCGCAGGGCAACCTCGACCCGCGGCACAGTTTCGAAAGCTGGCAGGAAAAACTGCGCGGCTACTGTGAACCCTGGCACCCGCTGGTCATCGAAGGCGTGCAGGAGTTGCGCACGGCAGTGCTCGGCATTGTCCTGCGCAAGGCCGAGGAACTGGCGCAGCTGGCTGGGGAGCTGCGCCGCTCGAACAAGGAGCTCGAAGCGTTTTCCTACAGCGTGTCCCATGACCTGCGCGCCCCCCTGCGCCATATTGCCGGCTACTCCGAACTGCTCGGCGAAATCGAGGGCCAGAGCCTCAGCGAGCGCGGCAGGCGTTTTTTGCAGCACATCGAGGAAGCCGCGCATTTTGCCGGAAGCCTGGTCGACAACCTGCTCAACTTCTCGCAAATGGGCCGCTCGGCCCTGCGCCTGTCCGAGGTCGACCTCAACGCCCTGGTCGAGGCCGTTCGCAGCGAACTGGCGCCCGACTACCAAAACCGCGAAATTGTCTGGGACATCGCCCAACTGCCCAAGGTGGTCGGTGACCCGGCGTTCATCAACATGGCCTTGCACAACCTGCTGGCCAACGCCATCAAATACACACGTGGGCGCACCCCGGCGCGCATCGGCATCAGCGCCGTGCAACATCCGGGCGAAACCGAGATCTGTATTCGCGACAACGGCGTGGGCTTCGACATGGCCTACGCCAACAAACTGTTCGGCGTGTTCCAGCGCCTGCACCGCATGGAAGACTTCGAAGGCACCGGGATCGGCCTGGCCAGCGTGCGTCGCATCATCGAACGCCATGACGGCCGGGTCTGGGCCCATGGCAAGGTTGGCCAGGGTGCAACCTTCCACTTCACCCTCCCGCGCCATCCCGCAACTACCTGAGGCACCGCTACCATCATGCTCAAACCCATCCTGCTGGTCGAAGACAACCCACGGGACCTGGAGCTGACGCTCCTGGCGCTGGAGCGCAGCCAGTTGGCCAACGAGGTCATCGTGCTGCGTGACGGTGCCGAGGCACTCGACTACCTGCTTCGGCGCAATGCCTATGCCGAACGTGACGATGGCAACCCCGCCGTGTTGCTGCTGGACCTGAAACTGCCAAAGGTCGACGGCCTGGAGGTGCTGAAGGAAGTGCGCGCCACCGCCGAGCTGCGCAGTATCCCGACGGTGATGCTGACGTCCTCGCGCGAGGAGCCCGACCTGCTGCGCGCGTACGAGCTGGGGGTGAACGCGTACGTGGTCAAGCCGGTGGAGTTCAAGGAATTCGTCGCCGCCATTTCCGACCTGGGGGTGTTCTGGGCGGTACTCAACGAACCGCCACCCGGCTCGCTGCGCCTGAACCGGCGTGGCAGCATCTGAGGTGGCCGCGACGATGCAGCCAACGCCGCTGAAACTGCTGATGGTCGAAGACAACTCGATGGACGCCGAGCTGACCCTGATGCGCCTGGAACGCAGCGGGTTGCAGGTGCAGGCGCAGCTGGTGTTCGACCATGCCGGTGTCGAGCAAGCCCTGAGCGAGGCCCACTACGACCTGATCTTGTGCGACTGCGTGCTGCCGGGCTCGTCCGGCACCGATGTGCTGGCCATCGCCCAGCGCCTGGCACCCGACATTCCGTTCATTTTCCTGTCTGGTATCTATGGCGAAGAACATGCGGTGGAAATGATCCGCCTGGGCGCCACCGACTATGTGCTGAAGAAGAACCTGCCGCTGCTGCCCAAGGCCGTGCGCCGGGCCCTGACCGAAGTGCAGGAGCGCCAGCGCCGGCGCCGCGCCGAAGAGGCCCTGGCAGACGTCGAGGCACGTGCACGTATTGCCATCGACGCTGCCGGCATGGGCACATGGGACATGCGCCCGCAGGAAGGCCTGTTGTTGTGGGATGACCGCTGCAAGACCCTGTTCGGTCTACCCACCGATACTGAAATGAGCCTCGAGGTGTTTTACGCCGGCATCTACCCCGACGACCTGCCGCAGGTGCGCGAGGCGGTGGAACAGGCCATGTGCCCGAAAGGTGGCGGCCTGTATCGGGTGGAATTCCGCATCGCCCAACCCGACGGCCTGGAACCGCGCTGGTTGCTCAGCAGCGGCCAGAGCCGGTTCGTCAACGACCAGTGCGTGCGCTTTTCCGGGGTGTTGCAGGACATCCACACCCAACGCCTGGCCACCCAGGCACTGCGCCAGCTCAACGAAATGCTGGGGGAAAGGGTCGAGCGCCGCACCCGCGAACGCGACCGTGCCTGGGAGCTGTCGCAAGACTTGCTGGCCGTGCTCAACAAGGACCTGACCCCAGTCGCGCTGAACCCCGCCTGGGAAGCCAGCCTGGGCTTGTCCCGCGAACGTCTGAGCCAGTCGTCCTTGCTGCACCTGCTGCCCGAGCATGACCAGGAACTGATGCTCACCGAACTGGCCGCCCTCGCCCATGGTCGCACCAGCGCCCGCTTTGTCGGGCGCATCCTGGATGCCGGTGGTCAGCAGCGCTGGTTGTCTTGGGTGGTGGTGCCGGAAGACACCCTGCTGTATGTGGTGGCACGCGACATCACCAGCGAGCGCGAGGCCGCCCTGGGCCTGGCCGAAGCCAACGCCCGCCTGCGCGAGCAGATCGCCGAACGCGAACGCATCGAGGCCGCGCTGCAGCAGATGCAGCGCCTGGAAGCGGTCGGCCAGCTGACCGCCGGTGTGGCTCACGACTTCAACAACCTGCTGACGGTAATCCTCACCGGCGCCAGCTTCCTTGAGCGCGACCTGGCCAAAGCCGACCTGGAAAAGGCCAGTGCGCGGCTCAAGCACATCCGCGAAGCCGGCGAGCGCGGCGCCAAGCTGACCTCGCAGTTGCTGGCTTTCTCCCGCCGCCAGCGCCTGGAGCCGGTGGCGCTGAACCTCAACCGCACCCTGGCCGGGCTGGAAGAGTTGCTGCGCCGCACCTTGGGCGGCAATGTCTCGGTGCGCCTGGACCTGGAACCAACCCTGTGGCAGGCCTTGACCGACCCGACCCAGACCGAAATGATCATTCTCAACCTGGCGATCAATGCCCGCGATGCCATGCCCGACGGTGGCCAGCTGACGCTGTCGACCCGCAACACCCGGATCGACGCACGTCCACAGCGCCCGGAAGACCCGGACCCGGGCGAGTACGTGATGCTGAGTATCCGCGATACCGGCTGCGGCATGAGCGAAGAGGTGTTGGCCAAGGTGTTCGAACCGTTCTTCACCACCAAGGATATCGGCAAGGGTTCGGGCCTGGGCCTGGCCCAGGTATTCGGCTTCGCCAAACAGTCCGGGGGTGGCGTGCGCATCGACACCACGCCGGGGCGTGGTACGCAGGTGGCCGTGTATCTGCCGGCAGTCAAGGGTGAAGCCGTCAACGAACCGATGCCGTCGCTGCTCAGCCACTCGACTAGCGAAAGCGGTTGTAATCGCACCGTGCTGCTGGTGGATGACGACCATCTGGTACGCGACATGCTTGGTGATGTGTTGCGCCAGTACGGCTACCAGGTACGCCAGGCGCACAGTGGCGAACAGGCTTTGGCCTTGCTGGATGAGCAGATCGACCTGCTACTGAGCGATTTCGCCATGCCCGAGTTCAACGGTGCGCAACTGGCCCTGGCGGCGCGCGAGCGCTACCCGCACCTGCCGGTGGTGCTTCTTACCGGTTATGCAGAGTTGCAGGGACTGGAGTTGCCGGGCAGCCTGGTGATCCAGAAGCCGGTACAGGCCGATGAACTGGCCCGCTTGCTGAACGAGATGCTTGGAACGGCCAGGTGACCGAACAGAGCCTTCGGCAAAACCTGTGGAAACGACAAAGCCCAGCGCTTGTCTTTCCAAGCACCGGACCGAGATACGTTTGAAGCAAGAAAATGGCAGGGGCGGCTGGATTCGAACCAACGCATGGCAGGATCAAAACCTGCTGCCTTACCGCTTGGCGACGCCCCTGTATCGGATGCAGCATCTGCTGCTCTGACAATTCCAACTGAGTGACAACTGGGTTGTTGTCTTGGAATGCGCGGCACTTTAACAACAAACTTTCGGTCTGTGAACCCCCTGATGAAAAAAAATTACCAAAAAACAGCGAGTTAGTCATTTTCGCGGTTGGCGAGGTGACCATCCGTCGCTTTCCGCCCGCTTGGCTTCAACACAATCGCATTCCTCCCTTCCAATCAGATGAACCATCTGCATTGACCAAGGAGGACCCCATGCCTGTCTCCCACGATCTTTACCAGGACTTGCACTACCCGCGCGAAATCGTCCAGCAGCGCCGACAGCAGGACAAGGCACTGGACCGTCTGCTGGACGAATACATGGACATCGACAACCAGGTGCTGGCCGCCGAGTCGATTTCGGCGGGCAACTTCGAGGATGAAGACCTGCGCCGCCTGAAAGAACGTCGGCTGGCAGTGAAGTACATGATCGAGCGCCAACTGGAGCAAAAGGCCTGAACTAACCCGGCAACATGGCCAGCGTCATGGCGTCCGGCTCACCGTCGTAGAACTGCACCAGCGCCAGCTGGAACAACGGGTTGCCGGGCGCGGCCTGGGCGAACAGGGTCAGGCACGAGCGCAGCTTGAGGTAGTCAGGGCTGCAGAGCATTTCACGGGCACTCTTGTCATGGTGCTGCAGCAGCGCAGTCACGCACGCTTGCAGGCGCGGGCCGAGCAGCGGATGAGCCAGGTAGGCACGGGCTTCGTCGATACCGGCCAGCGCATAGCGTTCGGCCATGGCGCTGTGGCCCAGGCCATCGAGCTGGGGAAACACGTACCACATCCAGTGGCTGCGCTTGCGCCCGGCCTGCAGCTCCTGCATCACCTGGTCATACACAGGGTTCTGCGCCTCTACGAAGCGCTGCAGATCAAAGTCGGCGTGCATGCTCGCCCCTCCTCGCACCGGTTCCAGCCTTTACTGTACGCCTGCATGGCGAACCTATCTCGTCAGGCGATGATTGCCGCGCACTTTCTGTATTAGTCAAAATGGCTGCCCTCGGGCAAGCTGCACCCTGCCCTGCCATCGCCCAAGGAGCTTTGCTTTTGCCTGCCTGGATCCCTACCCCGCTACGCCAGCTTGGCCAACGCCTGCGCGGCGCCGCCGCCAACCAGAGCGAACTGCTCGGCTGGTTCGAGGACAAGGCGCACAGCCGCGGTTACCAACTCAGCGACGGCCAACGCCGGGTAATCCACTGCATGGCCGAACAGCTGGCGCAGCTCGAACAAGGCCAGCCACGCAGCCTGTACCTGTACGGTTCGGTGGGCCGTGGCAAGAGTTGGCTGCTCGACGGCTTTTTCCAGGCCGTGCCGGTGCAGGCCAAGCTGCGCCTGCACTTCCATGACTTCTTTGCCCGCCTGCACCAGGGCATGCACCGCCACCGGGCGCTGGATGATGCACTGGGCGCGACCCTCGACGAGCTGGTGGGTGATTGCCAGGTGCTGTGCTTCGACGAATTCCATGTGCACGACATTGGCGATGCCATGCTGCTCACGCGGCTGTTCAATGCGTTGTTCAGCCGTGGCGTATTCCTGCTGGTGACGTCCAACTATGCACCCGAAGGGCTGCTGCCCAACCCGCTGTACCACGAGCGCTTCCTGCCGGTGATCCGCCTGATCAACAGCGCGATGGAAGTGCTGGAAGTGGGGGGCGATACCGATTTCCGCAGCCTGCCGGCCAACCGCGAACATCAGCGCTTTACCCGGGGCCACTATGTCTGGCCGGGCAATGCAGCGCAGCGCCAGGCGCTGAATGTGCCCGAGCCGCAGCCGGTGATGCTGGAAGTGAACAAGCGCCCGCTGCGCGCACTGGCGGTGGACGGCCGGCGGGTGGTGCTGGGCTTCGACGACCTGTGCGAAAAGGCCACGGCAGTGATCGACTACCTGGTGCTGGCCGGGCAATACGATGAGTGGATCATCGATGGGCTGGATGACTTGTCGGAATGTTCCCTGGCGGCGCAGCAGCGCTTCGTCAACCTGGTGGATGTGCTGTATGACCAGGACCGGCAGGTGCTGGTGATCGGCAAGCGGCCACTGGAAGAAAGCCTGGGCGGGCCGCTTGCCGACCTGATGCGTACGCGCAGCCGGTTGGGGCAGCTGCATCAGGTAGGACCCTAGAACTGCTTTGCCCGGGCCGGCCTCTTCGCGGGCATGCCCGCTCCCACAGGTATTGCACAGTTCTCAAGGCCTGCGACATCCCTGTAGGAGCGGGTTTACCCGCGAAGAGGCCAGCAAGGTCAAACCCTCAGCCAGCCCTGGGCAAGTCCGCCAGCACCGCCTCGATCTCCCCCAGCACCGCCGGGTCATCCAGGGTCGAAGGCGGCACATAATCCTGCCCGTCGGCAATCTTGCGCAGCACCGCCCGCAGAATCTTCCCGGAGCGGGTCTTGGGCAGTCGCTTCACCAACCGCACCCGGTTGAAACACGCCAACGCGCCAATCTCCTCGCGCACGCTGCCCACCAGGTCCACCAGCAACTGCGCCTCGGCAATGCCCTCGCCGTCCTTGAGCACCACCAGCGCCAACGGCACCTGCCCCTTGATCTCGTCATGCACGCCAATCACCGCGCACTCGGCGACCGCCGGGTGGCGTGCCACCAGGTCTTCCATCTCGCCGGTGGACAGCCGGTGCCCGGACACGTTGATCACGTCATCGGTGCGCCCCATGATGTAGACGAAGCCGTCATCGTCCAGGTAGCCACCGTCACCCGTGTGGTAATACCCCGGGTAAGTCCGCAGGTAAGCCTGCAGGTAACGCTCGTGGTCGCCCCAAAGCGTCTGGCTGCACCCGGGCGGCAATGGCAGGGCGATGACGATCGAGCCCTGGTGGTTCGGCCCCAGCAGGTTGCCCTCGTCATCCAGCACGCGCACGTGATAGCCCGGCACCGCCCGGTTGCTCGACCCGGGCTTCGCCGCACTGCCTTCCAGCCCTACGCAGGGCGCGGTGACCGGCCAGCCGGTCTCGGTCTGCCACCAATGGTCGTGCACCGGCTTGCCACTGACCCGTTCCAGCCATTCGTGGGTGCTGGAATCCAGTTTCTCGCCAGCCAGGAACAACTGGCGCAGCGAGCTCAGGTCGTGCTTGCGGATCAGCTCGCCCTCAGGGTCTTCCTTGCGGATGGCGCGCATGGCCGTAGGGGCGCAGAACAATGCGTTGACCTTGTATTGCTCCACCACCCGCCAGTAGGCCGAGGCATCCGGGGTGCGGATCGGCTTGCCTTCGTAGAACACCGTGGTGCAGCCGCTCATCAGCGGCCCATAGACGATCAGCGAATGGCCAACCACCCAGCCCACGTCGGATATGCCCCACCACACATCGCCGGCCTGCATGCCGTAGATATGGCGCATGGCGTAGCACAGCGCGACGGCATTGCCGCCGTTTTCCCGCACGATGCCCTTGGGTTTGCCGGTGGTGCCAGAGGTGTACATGATGTAAAGCGGATCACCCGCATCCAGTTCCACCGGTGGCACCGGCTCGGCTTTGGCCAATGCCGCCTGCCAGTCCAGGTCGCGGCCTGGCTGCAGCTGGGCACGCGCCTGCGGGCGCTGCAGCACCAGCACGTTGCGCGGCTGGTGGCGGGCCAGTTGCAGGGCACGATCGACCAGCGGCTTGTATTCGATTACCCGGTCGAACTCCAGCCCGCAGGACGCCGTCAGCAGCAGCGTCGGCCGGGCGTCGTCGATGCGCAAGGCCAGCTCGTTGGCGGCAAAGCCACCGAACACCACCGAGTGCACTGCGCCAATCCGCGCGCAGGCCAGCATGGCCATGGCCGCCTGCGGCACCATGGGCATGTAGATGATCACGCCATCGCCCTTGTTCACCCCCAGCTGGCGCAACAACCCGGCCAGGCGCGCCACCTCGTCACGCAGCTGGTGGTAGGTGTAGGCCTGTTGCACACCGGTCACCGGCGAGTCGTAGATCAGCGCCAGTTGCTCGCCACGGCCCTGCTCGATCTGGTGATCGAGGGCCAGGTAGCAGCTGTTCAGGCGGCCATCGGCAAACCAGCGGTGGGTACCGTCGGCATTTTCTTGCAGCGTGAGGGCTGGCTTGCGGTGCCAGGCCAGGTGCGCGGCCTGCTCCGCCCAGAAAGCGGCAGGGTCGGAAATGGAATGGGCGTAGCTGTGCTGGTAGCTCATATCGAAAGAAACCCGGTACTTGTTGTTATTGAAGGGCGAAACTTGAGTATGGACCGCTACACCCGCGCCGCCATGGGACTAAAGTCACAACCGACCTGCAAATTTGCAGACAACGCAAAAACGCCCCATAACGGTGCAAAGCCTCTAGAATAGGCCACCCCTTCAGCCACCGAGCAGCTCATGGATATCGATCAGGCCCGTACCTTTCTGGAAATCGTGCGTTGCGGCAGCCTGGTCGCCGCCGCCGAACGCCTGTTCGTGTCACAAACGGCGATCACCGCGCGGGTGCAGCGCCTGGAGCAGCAACTGGGCTGCCAGCTGTTCGTGCGCAGCCGCAACGGCGCCAGCCTGACCAGCGACGGCGAGGCATTCGTCAGTTACGCCAACCAGATGGTGCAAACCTGGGAAGCGGCGCGCCGCGACCTGCCGCTGCCCGAAGGCTGCCAGCAAGTGCTGCACGTGGGCGGTGAGGTGAGCCTGGGCAACCCGATGCTGCTCGACTGGGTCGGTGCCCTGCACCGCGAACTGCCCAGCCATGCCATCCGCAGCGAGGTGAGCGACGGCGAATCGCTGCTGCGCAAGGTCGAGATGGGCCTGCTGGATGCCGCGCTGGTCTACCAGCCGATCTACGGCCCGGGCCTGCAGGTGGAGCAGTTGATGGAGGAGAAGCTGATCCGTGTGCGCCGCGTCGACCAGCCGGACCCGTACATCTATATCGACTGGGGAGAAGCCTTCCGTCGCCAGCACGATGCCGCCCTGCCCGACTGCGCGCGCCCGGCGCTGAGCTTCAACCTGGGCCCGCTGGCCTTGCAGTTCATACTCGACCAGGGCGGCAGTGGCTACTTCCGCACGCGGGTAGTGCAGGCCTATCTGGACAGCGGGGTGTTCGAACGAGTACCGCAGGCGCCGGAATTCACCTACCCGACCTTCCTGGTGTACCCGCGTAAACGCGACAGCGAAGCCCTGCAACAGGCCTTCGCCATCCTGCGCCGTCTGGTGGCCGCCGGCGCCAGCGACTGGTCACAACGCTGGGACCCGCTTATCTGAAGCCTCGGCCTCGCTGAGCAACTGGCGCTTGAGGCCGGCGATCAGATCGGTCTGGGTGATCACCCCCACCAACTGGTCGGCATCGAGCACCGGCAGGCAATGCAGGCCCTGTTCGCACAGCAGTGGCAGCAAGCGCTCCAGCGGGTGCTGGCTGCTGACGCTGATTACCCGGCGGCTCATCACCTGCTCCATGCGCACCGTCTTGCGGCCGAACAACCCACGCCAACTGAAGCGGCCACGCTGCATGGCCGGGCCGACCAGATCGCTGAGGCTGACTACTCCCACCAGCTTGCCCTGCTGCAGCACCGGCAGGGTTTTCAGGTGGTGGCTGGCCAGCAGTTTCCAGGCCTGCTCCAGGGTAGTGTCGGGCGTGGCGAACTGCACGTCGCGGGACATCACCGAGGCCGCGGTGATGCCGCCGAGGCTGCGCTGCAGGGCGTGTTGCTCGGTGGCCAGGATGATGCGTTCCAGTTCGTCACGGGTGACATCGACGAACTCGCCCAGTTCTTCCAGAGCCTGGTCCAGGTCTTCCCCACGGATGCCGACCCGCTCGCTGGGCAGCGGGTCATGGGTGTGGTGCAGGTCCTTGCGCGGCACCGCGCCTTTCGGGTAGCGCACGCCGGTGAGGTGGTTGTAGAGGATCGCCACCGCTACCAGGATCAACGCGTTGAGCAGCACCGGCTCCAGCAGGTGGTCGCCCATGGCGGTAAGCCCGGGGTCGGCCAGCACCGCGCTCACCGCCACCCCGCCGCCTGGCGGGTGCAGGCAGCGCAGCAGGCACATCACCAGAATCGAGATACCCAGGGCTGCAGCGGCAACCCACAGCTGCGGGCCGAAGCCCTGGCGCATGGCCAGGCCGACCGCACCGGCCAGGGCGTAGCTGCCCAGCACAGGCCAGGGCTGGGCCAACGGGCCGGAGTGCACGGCGAACACCAGCACGGCCGAAGCTGCCAGCGGGCCGAGCAGGTGCAAGGCAATGCTGGGGCCGTAGGCCATGCTGGTCAGCCAGCCGGCGAGGAAAAGGCCGAACAACGCGCCGATACCGGCACGCAACCATTCTTTGGGGGGAATATTCAGGGGCGCTGGCAACAGCCGCTGCAAACGACTTTCGAAACGCGAGGCAGGCATGTAGGTAATCGGAATCTGTAGTTTTTTCTGGTTAAAAAGAAAGCCCAGCCGAGGTGGCCTGGGCCTCGTATTGCGGTCGCAATAGCACAAGGGGCTCCGTCCGTGGAGAGATGGAAACCACAGGGTTTCGTGGGGGAATTTTGCCGGGTGGGGTGAGATTGGGCTAATTCAAAAAAATGCGGCTGTACTGCAATTTTTTTGCAGTGGTGATATGGCCCACGGGGTCATGCTTGTCGGCTCCCACAATGGGGCTGCTTTGCAGCCCATCGCCGGCAAGCCAGCTCCCACAGGGCCCTGCACATGGCTTGAGGTCGATGCGAGCGGCGTGGGAGCAACTGTCTTGCTCAAATTCTAAAAGTTGGCGCGCTCCCTGTGGTAGCGGCCTTGTGTCGCGAAAGGGCTGCAAAGCAGCCCCAGCAATTTCAACTGTTGCGCATCAATCCTGGGGCCGCTTTGCGGCCCTTTCGCGACACAAGGCCGCTCCCACAGGTACAGCGACAACCTCGAGAGCAACGCTGTACCTGTGGGAGCTGGCTTGCCGGCGATGGGCCGCAAAGCGGCCCCGGCATTACCGAGCCTTGCGCGGCAAGTCGATGCTTACCCGCAAGCCGCCCAACGGGCTATCCAGCAGCGCCAGGCGCCCGCCCCAGGCCTCGACGATATCGCGCACGATGCCCAACCCCAGCCCGTGCCCGTCTACCTGCTCGTCCAGCCGCGAGCCGCGCTCCAGCACCTGCTGCCGCTGGCCCTCGGGGATACCGGGGCCATCATCATCGACCCACACCTGGTAGCCATCGGTACTCGGCGCGATACCCAGCCGCACCTCGCTGTCGGCCCACTTGCAGGCGTTGTCCAGCAGGTTGCCGAGCAGCTCCAGGATGTCCTCGCGGTCCCAAGGCAGCAGCAGCCCGGGCGGCACATCCCTGGCCAGCAGCAGGCCCTCGCCATGGATCATGCCCAGCGTCCCCAGCAACCCCGGCAGCTCGACGTCGCAGTCGAACTGCGCGCCAGGCAGCGCATCCCCCGCCAGGCGCGCACGGTTCAGCTCACGCGCCAGGCGCTGCTGAATCTGCTCCAGTTGCTCGCGCATCTGCGCGCGAACATCCGGCAGGTCTTTCAGGCGCTCGCTGGAGGCCAGGCTCAGCAACACCGCCAGCGGCGTCTTCAATGCATGGCCCAGGTTGCCCAGGGCATTGCGCGAGCGGCGCAGGCTGTCTTCGGTATGGCTCAGCAGGTGGTTGATCTGCCCCACCAGCGGCGCCAGTTCGCTGGGCACTTCGGCATCCAGCTGCGAGCGCTGGCCCTGCTGCAACTGGGCGATCTGCTGGCGTGCCCGCTCCAGCGGCCGCAGCGAGCGGGTCACGGTGATGCGCTGCAACACCAGCACCAGGATCAGCGCCACCAGGCCCATGCCCAGGCCGATCTGCTGCAGGCGCCGGAAACCTTCGCGTACAGGTGAATAATCCTGTGCCACGCTGATCGAGATGTCCTGGCCCAGGCGCCGGTAGTCGGCACGCAGGGCAAGCAGTTGCTGGCCTTCCGGGCCGAGTTCGTGGCTGTCGGAAAGGCCCGGCGCGGCGGGTTTGGGCATGTCCAGATCCCACAACGACCGGGAACGCCAGGTGCCTTTATCGAAATCGATGCGGAAGTAATAGCCGGAAAACGGCCGCTGGTAGGCGGCCGAGATACGCCGCTCATCCAGCTGCAGGCCCGAAGGCCCGCGCACCAGGGCCACCAGCAGGTTTTCGCTTTCCTTGCGCAGGCCATTCTCCAGGTAGCGCTGCAGGCCGACCTCGAACAACCACAGGGTCAGCTGCGCAAGCACCAGGCCGACCACCACCAGCACCGCCACCAGGCCCAGGCTCAGGCGCGCCTGGATCGACTTCACGCGGCGCTCCCGGCGTAGATGTAGCCCTGCCCGCGGCGGGTCTCGATGACGCTGCGGCCCAGCTTGCGTCGCAAGTGGTTGACGTGCACTTCCAGCACGTTGGAGTCGCGCTCGGTTTCACCGTCGTAGAGGTGCTCGGCCAGGTGGCTCTTGGACAGGATCTGCTGCGGATGCAGCATGAAGTAGCGCAGCAGGCGGAACTCGGCGGCGGTCAGCTGGATATCCACGCCGTCACGGTTCACGCACTGCCGGCTTTCGTCCAGGTGCAGGCCGGCCGCTTCCAGCGTCGGCTGGTTGGCCAGGCCACGGGCACGGCGCAACAACGCCTGGATGCGCAGCTGCAGCTCTTCGGGGTGAAAGGGTTTGCTCAGGTAGTCATCCGCCCCGGCCTTCAGCCCTTCGATACGCTCGGCCCACGAGCCACGGGCAGTAAGGATCAACACCGGCGTGGCCAGGCCGGCGGCACGCCACTGGGCCAGCACCTCCAGGCCCGGCAGGCCCGGCAGGCCAAGGTCCAGGATGATCAGGTCGTAGGGTTCGCTCTGACCCTGGTACACCGCGTCGCGGCCATCGGCCAGCCAGTCCACGGCGTAGCCCTGGCGCTGCAGGCCTGCGGTAAGTTCATCGGCCAACGGTACATTGTCCTCGACAAGCAACAGGCGCATTCAGTCGTCTTCCTCGTCTTTTAGCAGGGCACCGCTGCTGGCATCGAGTTTGATCTCGCGCACCACGCCTTCAGCTGTCAGCAACTCGACTTCGTATTCGTAGCGATTGTCGTCTTCTTCCAGCTCGGCCTCCAGCAGGCGCGCCCCGGGGTGACGCCCCAGGGCGGTTTCCAGCAGATGCTCGAGCGGCAGGATGATGCCCTTCTGGCGTAGTTCCAGGGCTTCGTCCTGATCGAGGTCTCGGGCAACGGCCAGGGAACACACGGCCAGCAGCGCCAGCGCGAAGTAGCGCGCCGGCCGCAGTAGGTGGATCATCAGTTGTCCCGCTCGTCCTTCAGCACTTCACCGGTCTTGGCGTCCAGCGCCACGTCCCATTCGACGTTCTGCGTGTCGCGCAGCTCGACCTTGTAGATGTAGCGACCGTACTCATCTTCAAGTTCCGAGTCGGTGACGGTGGCACCTGGGTGCTTGGCCACGGCGGCGGCCTTGAGTTCGTCCAGCGACTTGACGGTCTTGGCATCTACCAGCTTGACCACTTCGTCGGGCTGCACATCCTTGGCGATGGCGGAATGGGCGCCCAGGGCAAGGGCGGCGGCTACGGTGAACAGGGCAGTCATGCGTTTCATCGTTCTTCTCTCCTGAGAACTGTACAAGTTGTCTACGGGGTTAAGATTAACCACCGGTCCTTAATTCAACCTGAAAACAACTGGCGCCATGATAGCGCAGCTCCCACCCGTTCATCACAGGCCTCGGCAATGGCACAAATACCTGTGCATGCCTTGAACCCTTTACAATGACTCGCCTGCCGCCCAAGAGACCCGCCATGAGCGCCATTCACATCAAATACCCCGCCCTCACCTTCAAGGCCGGCCAACGTGCCCTGCGGCAGGTCCGCGAGCGCGGCCTGCAGGCGGCCGACGTCGGTGTGCTGCCGGGTGCGGCTGGCGGGCCGAAGCCGCTGGGCATCCAGGGCCTGGACCTGGCGCTGTTCGGTGAGTGGCTGCCGTCGGCGCCACGCCAACGTGCGCTGATCGGCGCCTCGATCGGCGCCTGGCGCTTTGCCAGTGCCTGCCTCGACGACCCGGTAGCAGGCATCCGTCGCCTGGGCGAACTGTACACCGAGCAGGATTTCGCCAAGGGCGTCACCCCGGCCGAAATCAGCCGCAGCTGCCAACACATGCTCGATGACCTGCTGCAAGGCCGCGACAGCCAGCTGCTGGCCAACCCGCACTATCGCCTGAACATCCTGGTAGTGAAGAGCCATGGCCAGCTCGCCCACGACCATCGCGGCCGCCTGGGCCTCGGCCTGGGTTCGGTGATCGCCAGCAACCTGCTCGGCCGCTCGCGCCTGGCACGGCACTTCGAGCGCGTCATCCTGCACGACGGCCGCGCCACGCCGCCGCTCGACGCACTGACCGACTTCCCCTCGCGCTGCCTGCCGCTGGACCTGGCCAACCTGCGCCATGCCCTGCTTGCCTCGGGCTCCATCCCCATGGTCATGGAAGGCGTGAAAGACATCCCTGGCGCAGGTGCAGGCACCTACCGCGACGGCGGCCTGCTCGACTACCACCTCGACCTGCCCTACCGCGGCGACGACCTGGTGCTGTACCCGCACTTCACCGACAAGGTCGTACCCGGCTGGTTCGACAAGGCCCTGCCCTGGCGCAAGGGCGATGCCACGCGCCTGCAGAACGTGCTGCTGATGACGCCCTCGCCGCAGTACCTGGCGGCCCTGCCCTACGGCAAGCTGCCCGACCGCAATGACTTCAAGCGTTTCATGGGCGATGCGCCTGGCCGCAAGCGCTACTGGTACAAGGCCATTGCCGAGAGCCAGCGGCTGGGCGACGAGTTGCTGGAGCTGATTGCCACCGGGCGGTTGCATGAACGCCTGCAAGCCTTGTAGCGGCCATGCTGGTAGACTGCGCGCATTCTTGATTCACATAGAGTTATGACAGCGTGGAAATCTTCAAGGATTCCACTTTGGATTCCCGCCGAAAACCGAGCGATACCACAATCGGCCATGACGCCCTGAATACGGCGTCATTGGCGTATCGCCTCGTACCACGCTGTACCTTCCCAATTCCAAAAACGTAGTACATCATCCAGTACATCCAACACGCAGCGAGAGGCAATGTACTAGTGGCGCTAACGGACACCGCGGCCAGGCAGGCCAAGCCCCGGGAAAAGAGCTACACCCTTGCGGACTCGCTAGGGCTCACGCTGTACATCGCCGAAACCGGCGTCAAGAGCTGGCATTTCAGGTTCACCTGGCTCGGCAAGCAGGCCCGGATTTCCCTTGGGACCTACCCAGAGATCGGTTTGAAGGAGGCACGTGCGCGAAGGGACGAGGCGCGCGAAGAGGTAGCGCAGGGAATAGACCCGCGCGAATCAAGGAGGATGAAGAAGACAGAGCGCCTTGGCGCCCAGGAGAGGACATTCCGCCGCGTCTACGACGAGTGGCTGGAATTCAGGAAGGGAAGCCTGACCAAGTCGACGGTCAAGGTGATTTCTAACGCGATGGAGCTGGATGTACTGCCGGCGTTCGGCCTGCGCCAGATCGATTCGATCAAGCGGTCCGATGTGATCACGCTGATTCGCCGCATTGAGCGTCGCGGGTCGGTGACCACTGCCGTCAAGACCAGGCAATGGATGGGTCAGGTCTTTCGGTATGCGATCGCCACCGGCATGATCGAGAACAACCCCACGGCGGAAATGCACACTGTCACTGAGAAAATGGCGCCGCACAAAAATCGGCCGTTCCTCGCCTTTTCGGAGATGCCGGCCATCATCAAGGCCATCGAGGAAAGCCAGTCAGGCCTGCAACTGCAGTGCGCCACCAAACTGCTGATCCTCACCGCCTGCCGGCCGGCTGAGGTGCGCAAGGCCGAATGGGCGGAGATCGACCTCGACACAGCGACCTGGGCGATACCAGCTGCCAAAATGAAGATGCGCCGCGACCATGTGGTACCGCTGTCTCGCCAGGCTGTGGAGATACTGCGCTCCATGCTGCCGATCTCAGGCGGGATGAAGTATGTGTTCCCAAACCGGTCTGATGCGGTACGGCCGATCGGCATCAACTACGCGGTAAACCTGCTGGATCGTTGCGGCTATACCGGCCGGCAGTCGCCCCATGGGTTCAGGCACTTGTTTTCCACGGAGATGAACAGCCGTGGCTACAACAAGGACTGGATTGAGCGCCAGCTGGCCCACGCCGACAGCAGCGCCATCCGTGATGTGTACAACCACGCCACATATATAGAGCAGCGCCGCGACATGATGCAGGCCTGGGCCGACATGGTGCTGCCACCAAAGGACTGGTTGGTGGCCTAATCACTCGTTCCCTTGGAGCGCCCACAGCCTGGCCGCCTCGGCCAGTTCAAGCATGTCCACCAGGTCACTCTCGTCTATTTCCTGCCGCCGGTGCGCAGCATAAGCCATCTCACTGAGCACAGCCGCGCGCCCATCAGGATCAGCCACCAGGGCAACCTGGTCGTTCAGCTCGGCCAACCAGGCCCCCGGCAGCTCAGTTGCCATAGTCGCCCACCGCCCGGCACCACCACGACTGGGCGTACAGCACCCCGTCAATTTCCTCGACACCGTTGATGTTGATTCCCAGCTGGGCCATGCCATTGAGCTTGGCGTCGTGCAGCCGGGGGATGATGTCAGGCCCGGGGGACGGGTTGAACACCCACGCCTGGGTAGATACCCGGCCCAGCGGCTCACTGTGGTGGTCACCGATGTGGATGTCGGCCCGCAGGGGCTGGACCTTCCTGAGCTGATCGGAAGGGATGGCCACGCCATTCACGCGGCGGCGAACGAGGAGAAAGTACATGCTGCACCAATACTGTATATAGATACAGTATCGTAGCCATCAAAGCGCTCACCGGGCAACTGCCGGTCAGCGGGTCGACTTCATCCTGTCGACCACCGCCTCACAGGCCAGCCCAGCTATTCGGCTTCTCTCAAGCGCCGCTGCGAGGTCTCCCGCCATTCGGTCAGACTCTTCAAGCAATCCCCCGAGCACCACGACGGCAGAGGTTCCTGCCTGGCGCTGCTGGGCAGCGATGGTATCGCAGGTGGCTCGGTGGCCGTCCCGCAGTCTGGCGATCTCGCCGCGCAGCCCGTCAGCAGCAGACTCAGCAGTAGCGGCGCGGCCTTGGGCCAGCTCCAGTTTCTTGCGTGCACTCTCACCCTCCTCGTCCGCCGCGGCTTGGCGGCGTTGTTCCTCTGTTCTGGTCTTGGCGGCAGCGCGCCGGTCACGCTCAGCCACCTGCAGGCGGTAGTCGGCCAACTCGATCCGGGCGGCGCCGGTTTCGCCTTGGGCAACCACCACCCGGTACTGCTGGCCCCCGGCGACAAGCACCAGGGCGATCAGCCACCAGCACCAGGCCGGTACCGCGCCGAGCCAGTTCACGCCAGCACCCCGCCAAGCTCGACCCAGCGCCCTAGCAGCTTGTCCAGGCGATGCGGGTTCTGCCCGTAGGTGTTGCCTGGCAGCGACGCCCAGATGTTCGAGCACTTAGCGATAGCCTGCTGGATGCGGCCGGCCTTGATATCGTCCAGGGCCTTGCGTTCGCGGATCTGCTGCAGCGCGATGCGGTCCTGGTTCTCCGGCGTGAACCCGCCAGCCAAGCGCAGGCTGACCCGGTATGCATCCCAGTAACGCTCGAGCAACTGGTACCGGCCGGCTGCCGTGCTGGTCACAGGCTTTCCGTTGATGGGGAATGTCAGCTTACGCCGCGGGTGGTCCGCGTAGCCTTGGAACAGTCCGCCGCCGTACAGCACGTTGTATCCGTCGTCGCTCGCCCTGACGGTCGAGGTGCCTTCAGAGAAAGCGATCAGGTCCAGAAACCGGAGCACGTTCGCGCCTCCGGCCTGGGTTTCGGTGAGTCTGGACATGGTTTCTCCAGGCAAAAAAAATGCCCGCAACTGGGCGGGCATTGGGGAGTATCTGAAGCAGTTGCTGCTCGTTGATGGGCATTCAGTTTTCTCCAGGCAAAAAAATACCGCCGGGCGGCGGTCGGTGGTTTCGGTGCGGGTCAGGCCGGCGGCGCTGGCCAATCGATGATCGCTGGGTAGCCGTCCTGCTCGGGCACTTCGACCAGGTCGAGGCGGTAGTTCTTCCAGGCCTTGAGCTGGTCCTGCTTGGCTTGATCGGCGCGGCCCAGCTCTACGGCGTCCTGCAGCGGGGCGATGGCGTCGTCAGCGATCTTTCGCAGGCGACCCGTTTCAGTAACGGCGGCCAGCAGCAGCTGCGCTGCAGCGGTTTCCGCCTTCATCTCGGCAGTAACAAGCTGCGACCAATCCACAACGCCCGGGGCTTCCTGTCCCAGGACTTCGGAGTTCTGCCCAGGCAGCAAAATCTGACCATCCGGCGGGCTCACAATGTCGCTTGGAAACCTGACGCTTTGAGGCGCGTCATCGGCATGCGGCAGGATCAAAGTGAGCGTCAGGCTGCCACCGATACGCTCTACAGGCCCGAGAAGCCAGGGCGAAGCAACAGCCTGACCTGGAAGTGTTGCGCCCTCAGACACGGCAGCGAAATCGAAGATTTTGCCGTTGATTGACAGCGATTCTCCATTACGAGCAATCGAGAGCGATTCTGGAGAGCCGATAGGAACAAGCTTGATAATCATCAGAACCACCTTCCCACTGCAAGGACATTGAAAGAGAACGCACCCGATCCGGTTGTAGCCGGCCCCGCACCGAACCATGCATTCAATGCCGAGCCGCTACTTGCCGACAGATGTGTGATCCAGGCGGAGCGAGCCGAAATATCTGACTCATAGAACTGGCCATACAGGTCTGGTGGAGAGACGAACGCTACCGGCAAGCCGGCGGTGATGTTCACATATCGAACGCCAGTGCCAGTCGCCCACGATACTGCGCCATTGGCAATGCTCACTTTCTGACTGGAAATCATGAGCCCGCATGCAAACTTCCAGTAGGTGCCCACGGAGTTGGTGACCTGCTGCATCAGCGCGCCGGTGGGTACGCCACCTGTTTGGCTAAGTTCGCCAACAATCGCAGCGACTGCCGCTGAACCCAGGTTCAGTCCGGCACGGGCCGCTGCGGCGGTAGTGCCGCCGGTCCCCCCTTTTGCCACGGGGACTACGTTCTCGGTCGAGACGGAGCCCAGGCCGGCCAAGGTGGAACCCCATTGGTCGACGATCTGACGCAGGCGGTCGGCAGACTCCTTCACATAGCCTTGCATCGGGGCGAGGCCATATGTGCCACCGGCTACGGTCGAGCCCTGGTAGGCAGGCAAAATGCTCAGCACCGTGCCGCTGGCAATGTTGGTAACTTCATACCAGCGCCCGTCAGGCCCTTGAAAAGCGTCACCAACTCGGGCATTGGCAGAGAAGTTGGTGTTGGTTCCCGTAACCGTAGTCTGACCGGCCGTGATCGCAACCGTGCCCGTTCTATACCATGGCATGCTTGGTTCCTTTTAAAGAGGTTTCATTGGTCGAGATGCGAAGAGGGTCCGGCCGTTGACGCTGAGCGCGTTTATGCCGTCGAAGTTTTCGCAGTACATCTGCAGCACGTCCCGTCTTCCAGGAAGAAACCCGCCGTAATTCGCCCTGAATGGCTGGGTGGTTTGACCAACGTTGGTTGCAGAGAAAAGGGCATTCGCGAGGACGTAGTCGGCATAATTTCCGGTCCATGCCATCTGCGCCGGCGAGGCGTAGTAACCGGCCCCGGTGATGGGTGTTCCTGCTGTCGCGAACGAGTTGTTTGCTGGTTGGCTGTTGAGCAAGGCCAGGTTCGCGGATGTGACGAAAGTTCGGTTACCCGCTGCATCCCGCACTGATGCTCCGTACGCATCCACAGGCGTGTTCGGCGTCATGTAGCTTGCGCAAAACCAGTTGATCATCATCGGATACAGCGCGGTGGTTCCGTGAGCCGCCTGGTTGTTGTAGGCCTTGATGCGGAACCCGGTCCAGTTGCCGGGAGACCCGGTGACGAAGAAGCTCCCCACCATCATGTAGTTGTCGGCATTCAGGAAGATCATCGGGCGCTCATAAGTCGTGACAGGCTGAGGAAATGTCACATTGCCGTACTGGATCTGATTCGCGCTGCCCGGACCCTGAAATCCGATATTCATGCGTCCGTTGTACCGGACACTGAGCACTCTGTTGGTAGCATCTATCTGGGTGCGAATATTGTTGTTCGCTGCCCTTATGCCGTAGCTGCCCGCGGCAGAAAAAGGCTCGCCACCTTGCGACAGGATCATCACCTGCCAGGTGCTGGTGCGGGGCTGTCGCAGCTGCAGCTGCCCAGCAGTTGCCCAAGCGGGCGGGCTCCAGGTGTAGTCACCGCCGTCAAACAGCGCATCAACCACAACAAAGGACGCCGCCTGGATCTCCGGTATGGCGATGTACTGGTCGAAGGCGTTGTTGCCGACAACCTGTATCATCTTTAGAGAGCGGATCGGCGTAATGGTCGTGTCCAGGGTGATGGCCCCAGACGCATCTCGCGTCCGAAGGCCGTACACGTCGGTCATTGGGTCATCCTCCCTACCGCAGTTCGCTCGATGCCGTTAGCGTCGTACACGTACAAGCCGCCGTTGTTCAGCAGCGTCGAGCCGTTGGCATCCTGGCCACGGAGCGTGAAGGTGCCGGCTGCGAAGTTGATCTCCAGCAGCGGCAAGCCTTGCGAGTTGAGCGCGGCCGACCTGATGGTCATACCGGCCACGATCTGCTGGATGAACGCCGTGTTGATCACGGCGGAGTTGATGAAGACCTGGCCGCCCTGAACCACGAAGGGCAGGATCAGCTGGCCACTGACCTCGTCAACCACGCCGAACCGCTGTGCGAAGGCCAAGATCTCCGACGTTTCACCATCGGTACCGACCGAAAGGCCAGCCATCACCTTTCTGCCGCCGACAATGGTCTGTGCCTTGATGGTGGTCTGGGCTCGGACCCTTCCATCAACACCGACCACGGCTTCGCTTACCTGCTGGACCGAGGCGGCGGTCTGGCTGATGGATGCCTCCAAGGTGTCCGACTTGCGCGCCAGCGCCTGGTCGGCATCGGCGAGCGTGCGCACCTCGGTGGCGATCTTGGCCTTGGTCTGCCAGGCATCCAGAGCCCCCGTGAGATCACCCTCCCCGCTGTCCCCACGGCCAGCCGTATACACCGACTCGACCGAGGTGCGTAGCGAAGCAAGCGCCTGATCCGTATCGGATAGGGACTCGCTCACCTCCTGGATATGCGAGGCGTTGCCGTCGACCTCTGTCTTCAGCTGGCTCAGCCTGCTGGCCGTCGCCTGCTCGTTCGTAGCAACCACTTGCTCAAGGTTGCTGATCCCAGCCTTATTACCGGCGACCTGAGCGTCCAGCGTGGTCAGTCGAGTAACGGTGGCTTCGTTCTGGGTAGCGCGAACGCGCACTTCATCAGCAAATCGGGCGGTGGAATCCCAGCCTTTCATGGCGTCTGCGAGCTCGCCTTCTCCGTCGTCATCGCGCCAGGCTGCCTGCAGGGCCTGCAGCTGGCTGGCCGAAGCCGTCACCTTGCCGTCTAGGTCACTGATATCGGTGGTGTTCTGCTGCACTTGCAGCGCCAGCGCATTGGCCGTTTCGAGGATGGTTCCGATGTCTGCCCAGTAGCTGGCGTTTGGCGGCGTGACGCCGACCGGAACATCGGCGATGGCCTGAAACAGCCGCTGGCCCAGGCGCACCACGTCACCCTTCGTGTAGGCACTCTCCGGGTCGTAAGCCAGAGCGTCGGTTAGCTGGTCAATGCGGTCGATCAGTTCCTGTGTGGCCTCTTCCAGCCGATCGTTTACCGAGCCGGGCCCATCACCGGAAATCAATTCGATTTCCTTCAAGAGCTCCTGGCCAAGCTCGCTCTTGCCGATCTTGCCAGCCAGTGCCGCGAGAAAAGCAGTGACATCATTCGATGTGGAAGCCACTACTTTCAGGAAGGCGCTGACTCCGTAGGCGTTCTTCGAGCGCACGAAATAGGCATAGTTAGTAGCAAATGCCAGTCCGGTGTGCGTCAGGGTGAGGCCCTGACCAAGGTAATCACCCTGCGTGGCCTGAGGCTCAGTAGAGAAGAAATACTCGTAGGTGCCGCCGTTCAGCCCGTGCTGGACGTTGCTCGGGAACAGGGTAATCGTGTCGATGGTGGACTGAACCGTGCACGCCTCGGGAATTGGCGGCCCGTCAATGTTCACGGTGATACTGGCTTCGCCGGAGCGGGTCAGCGGGCCCAGGGCAGCCACGCTCATCGTGTAGCTGCCAGACGGCAGGCCGGACAGCGGCAACTGCAGAGTCGTCTCGGGCACCTGCTGGGCCTGCACCGCAGTGCCGCCCTGACGGATGGTGACCGCATACCCTGTGACAATTCCCGCGGGCTGCGTCCAGCTAAGCACGCCCTGGGTCACTTCTGCAGTCTCGTCGGGCACCCAGGACAGGTTGGTAGGGCTGCCCAGGCCACCGGTCGGCAGGTCGATGAAGCCAATAGGGTTGTACGGCTGACCCACGGCATCGTCGAACTGCGCTGCGTCGTACTGCTGCAGCTGGGCGGTGCACCCTTGGTCTGCGCCCATGCTCCAGTTGGTTACGATGAATTCGCCCAGGATGTTCAGCGACGGCAGGTTCACGCGCACGGCGCGGCCCGGCCGGCAGTTGTAGCCCAGGAAGTTCATGGGAATACTGATGGTGCCGCCCGCGCGCCGGCGGCGCAGCTCGATGTTCGCCAGGCGCTGGGCCTGGTAGGCGTCAGTGACATAGGAGAAAGACAGCGTTTCAGCTGCCTCGCCGCCGTCCACGATCACCCATTCGGCAACGGAGACCTCGGGATAGTCGGTCTCCGTCCACGATTGCGAGGTATCGACGAAGGTGCCGCGCACCGTGTTGATCGCGGCGTCGTTGGTCGGCTCGGTGCTGCCGGTGATGGTGCCGACCACCATGTCTTCGGTGATCTCGTAGTCGTAGGGGCCGTAGTAGGCCCCGGCCTGGAACATCCAGCGGCCACCGACACGAATGGTTCGGCCACCGCAGGAGGCCTCGAGCTTCTGCAGCACATTCGTGCGCTGCTCGTCGGCGCCAATCACGCAACTGCTGCGGTAGCGAGGGCTGATCGTGTTGTCAGGGTTGGCGACCGACTCGTCGCAGATGTTGGCACCACTGGCGAACGTCTCGAACACTATCTCATCGTCCGGCACGCCGCAGCGGTTGCGCAGGAACCAGAGGATGTGCAGCGCCGTGTTCTCGGTGTACACCGCCATGCCGCTGCGCGGGTCGTAGATGTCGTTGCGGCCACGGACAATGAAGCGCGCGTCGGGGATTCCCGACGGGAACTTCTCGGCGCTGTACTTGAGTGACAGGCGCACGAACGACAGCCCGCGGCCGATCTGCTCATCCTTCCAGTCCGGGCAGTTGGCCTTGAGGAAGGCGTTCACCTGCGTCGGGTTGACGACCAGTTCATAGGTGGCGTGCTCGCCGTAGGTGGCGATATCCTCCTCGCCAAGGTAGATGTTTTCCAAGGCGTCGACCGGCCCCTCGCAGAGGACGTAAACCAGGTGCAGCCACTCGCCATCAGTTTGGTCGCCGGTCTGCTCCTGCGCCCAGACCAGCACCCCACCGGTACTGACGCGGCCAAGGATGAAGCGCGCGGGTGCCTTGGACGAGCGGACGGTCTGCGCCGAAGGCTCGTTGTCACGCAGTGGCGACTTGGTGTTCAGCTTCTCCTGCTGCTCGGCCATATAGAAGGCCATGCCGGCGCCGATAGCCGCCCCCACCGGGCCGCCCTGGATGAAGCCAATCACCGCACCAACAGCTACCTGAGCAATCTTCCTGACGCCACCGGACATTATTCAACTCTCCAGACTGCAAGCGGATCGCACACCACGCGGGCGACCCCGTCGACAGTGGTCGCCCAGAATTCGTTTGCCCAATACACGGCCATCGACCGTCCGCCGGGCGCTTCGTACATGGCGATGTCGCCACGCTGGATGAATGCCGGCGCCACACGGGCGAAGCAGGCATCCCACGCCGCCTCGAGGCTGCCGTGCCGCTTCTTCAGCGCCCGCTTCGCCCCGGCCTCGGTCTTGTAGGTGCCGCGGTACGCCTCAGCCGGGTCGGTACCGCACACCGCTACCGCGCAGTCCGCCGCGAACAGGCAGCAGTCAAATTCGCCCCATGAAAAAGGCCGCTCTAAGGCGGCCTTGATCACTTCACTGAGGCGTGTGGTCCAGTCTCGGTAGCGCATGGCTATTTCTCGTAGGTGAACGTCGGGGCGTCCTTCTTGGATCCCCAGTAGATGGGCCATTCGGACATCTGGGCGATGGCGTAGAAGAACCGGTCGCCCTGGTGGCGGGCCCGATGGTTCTCGTCGGTGAACCGCTCGGTGCCGGTGCGACTCCACTCGGCCATCCGATCAACGATCGGGACGGTGATCTTGTTGCCGTCTTCGCCATTGCCAGCGTAGGAAAAGGTGGCGGCGTCCATGCGGCCGGAGAACAGGATGTCGGCGGCGTAGTTGCCCTGCTCGTCGAACACCACAAACATGAGCTTGCCCGAGCGCCCGCGGCATCCCCGGATGTTGGTCTCGGTGATGATGTAGCTGTCCAGGCCAGTGAGAGCCAGGTCGATCGACATGGGCGAGTTCGAGTTGTCGCTTTCCTGCGACTGCCCGACCTCGCCGAACTGCCCTACCCCCAGATACGTGATGCCGCCGATCACCAGATCACCGGTACCCGTGTGTGCGTACACCGGGCCGTCTTCGAAGTCGAGCTGGCAGGCGTACACGCTGAGGAATTTGCCGGTGGCGATGATATCGACCACGCTCTGGCTGAATGGGAACGTCGAGGGCATCAGAAGGCCTCCCTGAACTGGTAGCTGCCACTGGCCACCACCGGCCTCACCGTCATGTTCCAGGTATCCTGGGTCATGCGGCATTCGGCGTAGGGGTTGAGGTATTCGACCGGCGTCCCGGCGACCAGCGATTTGCGGATGCGCTTGTTGACCGACACGATGGCCTGGCCTTGGGCGTTGGAGGTAGCAGGTTCAACCACTTCGAACATCTCACCGGCCACCGTGAGGTAATCCCCCACGGCGAAAACCGGGGTGTTCGCGGCGGCACCGGCCACCGTGATAGCCCTGGCCTGCGCCACGCCTGACACGACGGTGAGGCTTCCCACGCTCACCTTCCGGGTTCGGGTGAACGCCGGCAGGTTGAACGTGCCGAACAGCCCGTCCAGGCGCCCGAGAAACGCCGACAGCTCGCGCTCCTGCTCCCGGGTAAGCAGACCAAACGTCAGGGTGCACTGCCAGTACGCGCCCGGCTGCCCGACGATCTGCTGGGCGTTCGAGAGCGTCGAGGTGAAGGCGCGGCTGTTGTTGACTAAGCCCCACGTCATTTCAGACGGGTGCAGCGATGCCGGCCATTGGATAGCCATGCAGTACTCCTTCTTGCTATCGGTTGCGGGCGATCAGCTGCCGCGCCGGCCCGTTCATCTTGAAGTCGCGCAGCACCAGGTTGTAGCCATCCTGAGCGCCCTTCTGGGCTGCCTGTTGGATGCGGGCTAGGGTTGCGTCGTCGGCTGTGCCTTGAACGCTGATGTGCTGAACGATAGGGGGTAGTCCAGTCTGGTTTGCAGGGAGCACCGAGGAAGACTGTGTTGCAATCGCTGCTGGCTCGACATAACCGCCACTGGCATACCCCTTCCTGTTGAGCCGATCGAGGTGGTCGCGCATTCCGGGCTGGCTGACAACCTCCTTACGGACCACGTACTCACCGCCGTGGACAACACCCTTCGGTTCAAACTTTCCGCCGTCTCCGGTATAGCCGCCAGCCGCAAAGCCAGACCGCGAGATCGTCTCGCTGAAACCGGTCATGGTGCCACTGCCTGCAGCCGCTGCTCCCCCTCCTCCGCCTAGGAATCCTAGGGCAGAGCCAAGGAAGCCGGCGGCCGCTTGGCGCACCTGAATCCGAATGAGGTCGGCCACTACCTGGTCAGCGAAGTCCTTGAAAGACAGCTTGCCGGTCTTCACGAAGTTGACCACGGCGTCTTCCATGTTGCCGAAGGCGTTGCTGAACAGGTTGCGAGTCTGCCCCGCAACGTCCCTGGCACTGTCCATGTAGTCCTGGAAGGCGCCGCGGGCGCCGTTGCTCCAGTCGGCCTGGGCTTGGTCGATCTGGGACCATCCCTCGCGCTGAGCAGCGACACGCTTCTGAAGAAACTCCCGTTCGATGTCGATCTGCGCCTGCAGGTCCTGCCGCTGCTTCTCGCCCTGGGCGTTGGCCAGCTCGGTCTGCAACTGAAGGATGCGGTTGTTGGTGTCCTGCTCGATCCTCAGGCGCTCTTGCATGCGGGTTGCATCCTTCTGGCCCATACCCACGGCATCAGCCTGCGCAGCGTACTCCATGCGCTGGGTAGCCAGCTGCCGCTCCATCTGGGCGCGGTACTGCTCGGCCTGGGTCAAGCCCTGGGCGCCCTTGATCGCCGCGGCGTAGTTCGTCGAGGCCTGCGCCAGCGCCTTGCCGTACTCCTCCTGGCTGATCTTGCCCTTCTGGAAGGCCAGGTCCAGCTGCTGCTGCTCCTTGGTCAGGGCACGGGCGGCCTGGGCTGCTGGGTCGTACTGGCCATACAGGCGAGCGAAGGTATTTTCCGCCTCGGCAACGCCTCGATTGACGTTCTTCGGCGCGTTCTTCTTCGCCTCGCGGGTTTTGATGTCCGCGATTTCCTGCTCGATGTTCTTCCGGGCTGTGGCGTATTTTGCTTCCTCAGCGGCAGTGAAAACGCCAGCCTCAACAGCTTTCGCCTTTGCCTTGTCGAGATCGGCGAGGTCTTTATTCAGTCGCTGAGTCTGGGTCAGGGCGCTCTTATAGCTGGCGTCAAGCGCGTCCAGGCCCTTGCGGCCTTCCTCCTGAACCCGTCGGCGCCTCTCCTCTTCTTCCAGCGTTTTCTGGTTAACCCTGAGGATTTCCTGCCGCTTGCTCAGTTCTTGTTCAATCTCAGCTATGCGAGATCTGGTCGTATCATCTTCATAGCCCGTATTGAGCAAGCTATTCCGATATGCCAATTCCTGCTGAAGCTTCTTGATCGCCGACTCTTCGCTCTCGGCACTTCTCCTGCCAATGCTGGCGAAGGCATCGAGAACCTCATTGGCGGCGTCCTTGATGTTGAGCCAGCCGCGCTCGATCAGACCCAGGTTCTCGCGGATCTTGGAGGTGCGCTGCCCCATCGCCTCGGCGTAGGTGCGCTCCGCCAAGTCGGCAGCAGCCACGGCTTTACCCTGATCCGACAGGGCCTTGATTTGGGCATACACCGACGCGGTCAGGAATCGGTATTTCTCGTCCAGTTCGACAATGCCCGCGACCGGATCCTTGCCGAGCTTGATGAACTCGGCAACCGTTTCTTCTATAGCCTTACCAGTGACTCGCTGCATCTCGACGGCTGTGGTCGTGATCAGCTTAAAATTCCCGGTTGTGTTCTCGCCTGCGGCGGTCAATTGCGCCAAGGCTCCGGCGGCCTGACCGAACGTCCCCGTTACCTGGTCGGCTGACTCCGCCAAGCTGATCAATTGCGCCTCGGACGCCTTGGAGAAGTTGCCTGTCAGAATCAGGCTGTTTCGAAGGGCATCCGATTGCTCGGAGCCCTTGTAGTAGGCCAGGGCCAGCGCGCCGGCGGCAGCGGCAGCAACAGTGAATGGATTCACCAAGCCAAGGATGTAACCGCCCATGGCCTGGGCTGCTGGGGCGATGCCGCCAAACATATCTTTGAGCTGTCCACCCTGCTGAAGCAGGACCGTCAATGGGGCCTGGCCTGCTTGAAGGCTGATCGCGATGTCGGTGAACTGCGCAGGTAGCATATTCAGGTTGTTGCGCATGGCCTTGGCGGACATTCCTGTCCTGTTCATGCTCTCTGCGGATTCGCCAAGCGCGTCGCGCATTGTGTTGATGCGCTGGGTGTACTCGACGAATGTGTCGCTCTCGACGATTCCGGCCTTTTTGAACTTGGCCAGCTTCTCCTGCATGTCGTCGAGGCGCCCGAGAGCAGCAACCGTTGGGTTGATCTGACCCAGCAGCTGGGAAAGCTCCTTGCGTTGATCGTCAAGGCTGCTGCTCACGCCATCAGCAGATGCAGCTGCCGCATCGCCAGCGCGCTCCATGCGCTCAAGAGATCCGGTTAGATCGTCCGCATTGCGCTTTGCGCCCCGCGAGTCGATTGTTACCGCCAGGCGGGATTCCTGCGCCATACCTTTCTCCGGGGGTTAAAAACCCGCCGGAGCGGGTTCTGTTATTTCATTGGCTCGATGATGTTCTTGTAACACTCGGCGTAGGCCGCGTTTCTGAAGTCAGACACGAGCTTTTTCTTACCGGCAGAGCTGTTCGCGACAGGTGCGGTGTACGCCTTTACCACCATGGCGTCAGAGAATTTGCTTTGGTCGCCAACGGATGACATGGCGTCCTCAAGCAAATCGCCGTTCTGGCGCGCCTCCATTGCTTTTCCCGCCATGGCAGATATTTTTTTGCAGGTCTCTTCGCCGCTTGCGGCAAGCGCTGAAAAAGGCAGACAGATAAGGGCGGCGATCAATAGCGTTCGATTCATGGCTTCCTCCATAAAGATGGCCAGAATCTACCACCATCAGGAGGAAGCGCCAAAACCCTGCACAGGCGGAGCGGAAAACGAAAAGGCACCCGAAGGTGCCCTCTCATTGCCTCTGAGCAACGCGGCGATCATCGATACTTAAAAGGAGCCGGTGTGGTGAGCAACGGCTCGGCCTTGTCCCATGTGCCGCGATACCCTCGCACCTGATATGAATAACCTGGCTTCAAGTCCAGCAGTAAGCCTCGCAGGTCTCCGCCTGCGCAACCCATGTTGTTTTTGATGGCCAGCTGCACTGGGCCAGGCTGATGATAGAGAGTCACAGATTTCCCGCTCGTGGTCTCGGCTGCAAGCTTCTCGTTCAAGAAAACTTGCATCCCTGCGCCAAAGCAGCTTATTGCGCCAGCGTCTTGAGTGAAAACGATCCTTGCATCATCAGGGGTCGTTGGGCGGCTGAATGCGTAAACATCATCCGCCTGGACCTGGACTGCAGCATCAGGCGAAACCCTAGCGGTCTCGCATCCGGTTGCCGCGATGCAGGCCAACCCTATAAAAATGGGTTATCGGTTTTACGTGTTGTTGCAGGCAAAGCGCAGCCTTAAAGCATATTGGCATTAGCTTCGGCTTTAAGTGTTGTTATAATGAAGACTCACCCCCATTGCAGGAGAGAGTCATGCCAAACCCCAAGGAAACCGCAATCCCGCCATCAGCTGCTCAGGTAGCGATGCTTGAGGCCTTAACAGCGAATCGGGGTAGTAGTGATTTGGCCGGCGAGATAGCTTCGCTGCGTAACGAAATCTCCGAGCTCCGTGCAGCCCTTGTCCCTGTTCCGTCACTGATCATGACTGGCCAGCACGCTCTTGATGAGTTCAAGCGGATAACGCGAGGAGCTACGCTGTGAACATGCAGACAGTCGGCGCCGACCGTTATCGGGTCGAGCCTACGGGCAGAGGGTTCTGGCCGTTCTGTGTGCGCGCCGGGGATGGAGAGCGAGAGCTATTCATAGGGCACCGAAAGGCCTGCGAACGAGTTGCCGCCGAACTTGCGACGGCGTTCGAGGATGGCAAGTTTGTTGGAAGTCGGGACGCCCTGGCCGCCCAGGGGGCGGCCGGTGCCTGAATCGCTTTCCCTTCTGCACCCATTGAACGTAAAGATCGTGGAGTTTCTTGAGGATGAACACGATCTGCAATTCAAGGTTGAGTTTCCGGCACCCGAGTTCTGCACCTCCTGCGGAGCTATCGGCCAGTCGATTCGTTTCTCCAAGAAGCTGACCAAGTACGTTGACCTGCCCATCAGGGGCAAGCGCACGGTGCTCTGGGGCATGCGTCGACGGTACAAGTGCAAGACATGCAGCAAAGTGTTCTCGCCGGCCCTGCTGGATTTCGACGAGAAGCACCGCATGACGAAACGCTGCCATGCCTACGTCATCAAGCACGCCATGACCAGCACGAACTCAGCTGTGGCGCGCGATCTCGGCGTGGATGAATCAGTGGTGCGCAGGGCCTTGCGCGACTACTGCGCCGAAAAGGAGGCTGGATACAGGCCCATGCTTCCGCGTGTTCTTGGCATTGATGAACTACTTGTCGGCGGCGAGTACAGGTGCGTCCTGATCAACCTGGAAGAAAGAACGATCATCGACGTCCTGCCTAACCGCAAGAAGATCGTGATCCATAATTACATCTCCAACATGCGCGGCCGGGACAGGGTCCAGATCGTCTGCCAGGACATGTTCCATCCGTACAAAGACGTGTCGCTAGAGCTGTTCCCTAACGCCACTGTCATCGTCGATAAGTTCCACGTTGTGCGGTACGCCAACGATGCAATGGACCAGATACGAAAGCGGATCAAGCGAGGCCTCACCGTTCCGCAAAAGCGCACCCTGAAAGGCGACCGCAAGCTAATGCTGATGCGTAGGCGTGACCTGGACGTTTGGGCGCACCTGAAGATCAAGACGTGGTTCGATCAGTTCCCCGAGCTAGGCACCGCCTACAACCTCAAGGAAGGCTTCTACAACATCTGGAATAGCAAGACCCACAATGCAGCCAGGCAAGCCTATGACGAATGGCGGCAGCGCATCCCCGCTGAGCAAGAGAAGGACTGGAAGGTCGTCACAACCATGATGACCAACTGGGGCGAGTACATCTTCAACTACTTCAGGTTCATTCCCCAGCGGTACACCAACGCGCTAACCGAGTCGATCAACCGCTATCTGCGCGACGTGAACCGTAACGCGCGCGGACTGAGCTTCGAGATGTTCCGCGCCAAGATCATGTTCACCCTAGAGCACAAAGTGAAGCCGCCAGAAACCAAGCGGCTAGCGCCGTTCCTGGCCAGGGAAATCATGGCAGTCGAGCCCATCGAGGACGAGCTGGTGGATTACGGCGTTCCGATATTCAGCATCTTGCAGCTGTACGCGGAGCCGGAGACCAGAGCCATCCGCGAGGACGACTAACAACACACTCAACCACCCAACCGTGGGGTATTCAGAAAGGGTCTAACAACACCCTTTCCCGAATACCCATAAAAATCCACCGTTTCACAGCGCGCCCTCCTTGAATTGAGGGCAATCTACCACAGCCTGGAAGCCGCCGGCGCACACCTATCAGTAGGTCCGCGCCCTGTCCACCCATCCACCCTGGACGGAAAGCCAGTACCAGCCCGGCACGGCGCCGTAGTAGCGTTGTGCCTCCCAACGAACTGCCCCGGTCCGTTGCCGGAAAGCCCATGGACTGGGGTGTTATGATCTAGGAGGATCAACATGAGCGAACAACGCGTAATCACTCCCTTCGAGCTCGGCGTATGCGCTGCACTTCAGGTAATAGGCACATCCCTGGCAACTCTGGACCCTTCGCTGCGCAGCAAGATTGAAGAAACAGCGAAGACTCTGATCGCCTCCATGCCAGCTGACAAATCCATCATCAAAGATCGGTCTGCGTATCACCTGCCTCTCGAATCTTTGATTCAAGGCCTTTTCCCAGAGCGGAATTCAAAATCTGACGTGTAACCCACGACAGGAGTTTCCCGGCGTCTTCGTGGCCCGGGAAACAATTTTGGGCTGAGCTCATGATTTCTCCTGCGGCCTGGCCGCGTCAGTCGTTGCTGTTCTGCTCCGCCCAGTTGGCGCGGAATTCTTCATCCAGAGCGAACACCACTGCCTCGAGCTCGTCACGATCGATGGCGGTCGGGTGCCTAGCCAGGTACTCGCTCACCATGCCTGCGGTGATCGGCGCCGGCGCGGCCATCATGCCGACGTACTGCCGTGACCTGCTGATCGCGTTGTAGGCGTCGAGCAGCTGGTCAGTGACCGGGTCAATCTCTGGGGCCTCCGGTACCGCGCCTACGCCGCTCAGTCGCTCGCGTTTCCAGCGCTTTTTCTCGTTCTCTTCGCCCGCCCAGTCGCGACCCCATCGGTAGACGGCGAGGGCTTTCCCACCGATTCCTTGATGCGCTCCTCGACGCGGTTGGCGATATCGACGCCGGTGCGCAGAGCGAGGAAGTAGACGCTCGGCATCTGCTCGATCAGGGCCTTGCCGAGCTCCGGGGTGTACGGCGCCGGTTCGCCCGGACGCTCGGCCACGTCGACGCCCTGCCAGTCCTTGATCAGGTGGTGCGCCACCAGGTCCATGTAGAGCTCGTCGTCCACCTCGATCTCGACCTGCGGGATCTGCGCGACGCTGAACTGCTTGGTGCCGACGCCGGCCTGGGAGTCTATCGCCGCCAAGTGCCGGTTGATCAGCGCGCGGTGCGATCGGTATACGGGGTCGGCGGCGGAGCCGACCAGGATCTTGGCGCCCGGGGCGAACTCCACCCAGCGCTGGCCGTGGAGGTCCATCTCGGGCTTGCGAGCAATAGTGAATCCCATGTTCTTCCTCTGCGGTAAAAGGCCCGACACGCACCGCAGGGCGCGCCGGGCAATGATTACGCCGTGACAGTGATCGCCGCGGTGCCTTTTTTGGTGCCATCCACGGTGCTGGTGGCGGTGATGGTCGCGGTGCCGACAGCCACACCTGTCACGACGCCGGTGGCGCTGACGGTGGCCTTGCTCGCATCGGAGCTGGACCAGGTAACGGTCTGGGTCGCGCCAGCCGGGGTGACGGTAGCGGTCAAGTTGGTAGTAGCACCAACGGCCACGCTGGCGGTCGACGGGGCCACGGTCACGCCAGTTGGCGCTGGAGGCGCCGGACGGCGGGTGATGGTCGGCGATACGCGACGGGCGGTGTAGGTCAGCTCCACCTGGATGATGTCGGTGGCTCCGCCATCCGGCCAGGAGCCGCTGATTTCCATCTCCGGGATTAGGATGTCGTAGGCGCCGTCGGCATTGCCCAGAGTGAATTCGAAGCTGATCGCATCGCCGGTCTGCTGCTTCTTCCACAGCTCGTAGGCCGTCTTCGACCAGCTCAGCGTGATGCTGCCCGACGGCGTGAAGGTGGTCGGGATGATATTGCCGGCAAAGGGGTTTCCGTTGCCGATACAGCGCTGGGTCTGGACGGCATTGTCGAACTGCAGGTTGAAGGTGTCGACGCAAACGTTGTTGTCGCCGACCTGGACCCCGTTGAGCTTGAGGCCGGAGACGTCCTTGAAGCCATAGCGGCGCTGGAATGCTTCGGCCACCGGCGTGAGGATGAAGTTGGTGTTGTCGCCCTTGTCCTGCCAGCCGGTCGCAGCAAAGCTGGTGGTCACCTCGATCTCGCCGTCATTCGGCACTTGGATGTTCATTGTGGCGACCTGGGCGCCGGTGGCCTTGCCGGCGATGCCGACGTCCGCGGCATAGTAGCCCAGGCTAAAGCTGATCCGGTCGTTACCCATGGTCAGGACGTTGTTGTCCCAATCCTTGCCGAAGCAGGAGGCCATGAACTCATCCAGCGCGCCAAAGCGCATCTTGGTACCGACATCGCCTGCCACGTCCACGGTGGTCTGGGCGGTACCTTGTGACATGCGGTCTTCGCCGATCTCATTGTTCTCGGCGGTGTTGTAGCTGGGCCCGACACCGAAGCTGGTCCGCGTCAGCACGCTCCAGGGGCCTGGCGGGGTGGTGCCTGGCGTGACTTCACGAATCCAGGCGGTTGCAACCTTGGCACCACTCGACATGGCGTGTTTCTCCTATCAATAGGCGTAAAAAAACCGCCTTGTGGCGGGCTTTGAATGGGCGAACTTGGAATGGCTCAGGAGGAGCGCTTACCGAATTCCTCGAGAGCCGCTTGGTAGCCGGCGCGAGCGCCTTTCACTACGGCCTCCTTGACGGCCTCCATAAGCTCGATCTTTTCCTTCAGAGGGTCAGCCAGCTTTGAATCAGCGATGCAGCTGTTCAGCTCCTGAAGCACCTGATCGACTCCAAGTCCCACACCAGCAGCAAAGTACCGCCCGCTTTCATCACGACTTAGACTTATTGCCCATCGCACCGCATCGACGGTCACTTGACCGGCCATGCCCTGGTGGCATTGGTCATCGCCTTCTGCCCTGCCCCGCAAGGTGATCGAACCGCTGGACAAATCCATCTCTACCACAGGGCGCCCGGCATCATCCGTAGCCTTAGAGCTGAGTTTCACGCTCATAGCTGAATCACGAATCATGGCCTCGTTGATGTAGGTGACGCCGTCTACCACCATGAATGGTTTGCTGTTTCTCTGCATGGACTCTCCCGCTGACCTCAGTAGGCCCGGTATGGAATGGACAGGTTGACCTGGTACCAGCCGTGGCCGTCATCGCCGATGGTGCTGGCCGAGGCCGCGTAGCACTCGAATGGCCCGGTCGGGTCGCTGTAGAACTCGAAGTGCTGAACCAGCGTGTCCGCGGCCTTGGTGATCGCCAGGGTGCCCTTGTTACTGGGCACGAACAGCTGAACCATGATGATGCCGGTTCGGCGCACGCAGGGGCCGATGCCGACCTCTGGCGCGCTGGACAGGCCTGGAACGTCCGCCAGCCTTGCCCAGATGGTTTTGCCGGACGGGTCGAACGGCCCCTGCGGGTTGTTCGGGTAATCGACAGCGGATGCGGGTATGCCCGCCCACTGCGTCATGCGGCCAGTGACGATGGCCCGGATCTGTTCGAAGGTCATTTGTCGTAGGCCTGTGTCACGCCGTAAAAGGCGATGCCGTAGATACCAGCGGGCGCCTGCCGGGAGTGGCCATCCTCGAGCGCCCCGGCGTACACCAGGTTGTTCTGGATGTAGGTGACGGTATAAGGCTCAAGCCCAGACAGCACGCTCTCACCCTTCGCGACCGTCTCCCGACCGCTCTTGTCGTAGGCGTCAAGGGAATAGAAGACCGGCGAGCCGATGCTGACGATGTTGTTGGCCAGGAAGCGCCCGGTATCCACAGGTGCCCGAAGTACGATCTCGCCCAGCATTGCCAGGGTGATCGATCGGTGCCGATCGGCCAGGGCGTCTTCGACCACGCCAATGAACGCCGACGGCGGCACGCTCCAAGCGCGCCCTCCTCTTTGCTTGGCCATCACGCCTTCCTCAGCTGCAGGTCATGATGCACGCCGGCAGGATCACCGCCCACGCGAACGATGCGATAGCCCTTAGCGGGCATGCCGAGAATACCGACGTTGTCGGTCGTCTCCACCAGGTGGCCGATGTCTGGGCGGCCGGCCACTTCGTTGGTTAGCGCAATGAGCTGGATGTCGCCGAACTTGATGTTCAGCCCGTCGACACGCTTTTCATCGTACTCATGGAATACGCCGCGCCCGGCGTAGATCACAGGCTGCGCCGTGGTTTCCTCGGTCACCGGGTCGAAAACGCCTGGACCCATGTACTCGCCTGTGAAGGCGGTTACCGACTCCGCGAAGACGTCATCGAATAGCTCCCCGAAGATTTCCTGCATCTCGTCGCGCATAGTTTGCCCTTATGGTGTACCGGGCCTGGCACCGGCAATTCGCGGTTTCGTCCCACCCAGCGCCCAGGGACCGGTCACCCGGGTACCGCAGGAGTGCGCCAGAGTTGGTGCTGAATGGCTCGCCCAGCGCCCGGGTCTGACCCTGCATGCCGGCGTGGCTGTTGCGCACCTTCTCGTCTCGCCTGGTCTCCCAGTCCTTGACGATGGCTTCCCTCGGCAGCCCGCGCTCGACCAGTTGCTCATACACCCGGTCCCGGCCAGCGCTGAACGATTCAAGCGCCTCGGTGCGGGCAATCATCTGTGCATGGGTCTGCAGAAGGCGGTCGGCGTAACGCCCTGCGATGCGGTCGGCATCAGAACTGCTTACCGGCGTTCCATCCTTCAGCGCTCGCATGACCATGGAATCAAAGCGCTTGTCGCGGCGGGTGCGGGTCAGGTACTTGCGCAGCTGTTCAGGATCGCCGCTGCGCAGCTGGGTTCTGGCATCGGCCACGTACTGGGAGAAATTGCCAGGCAGCCCAACCGTGCCGCCTGTACGCCGACCGGTTTGCTTGCTCACACGACCGGCCAGGTCCAGGGCAATTTGGCGCGGGCTCCTGCCGGCCTCCAGGCCAGAGGCAACCGTAACGCTGATGCCATCGACCTGATCCATGGCCATCTGTGACTTCAGGGTTGCGATGTGCTGCGCCAGCCATGACTGGGCGCCTTCGGCATTCACATCCAGCTCCTGCCTGCCCAGGCTGCGCGGTACGCTGCTCACCTCTGCCTTGGCGCCTGCCATATAGCCCGACCGGATCAACTCCATCAGCGCGCCGAACACGCCAACCGTGAGCATATCGCCCAGCGCAGAATCGTCTCGCGTCGCGATGAGGCGCTCGATCTCGGCGATGGTGGCCGCGTCCAGGGTTGCTCGAATCTGGTCGAGGTAGGCCTTGGCCATCGCTGGCTCCATGCCCTCGATCTGCCGGATGAGTTCTGCCTGGTTCACACGACCACCACTACTGGCAGCGGGCACCGCAGCACCATGATTGGCGCCAGGATGTCGTTGATGATGCCGACTACGGGCTTGTTGGGCTGACCGTCGACATCCTCAGGGCCGAAGAACTCGGTATCTAGAGGACCTACCTTGGCGCGTTTGACGGCCTTGGATGCCACATAGTCAGGGTTAAGGCTGCCAGGCTTCACCAGCTCACGCAGCGCGCCTTCGTAGGTGGCCTGTTCAACCTCGCGCGGCACCGAGCCTGCGTCGATTGGGTCGCCGTTTCGGTCCGTTGCGCCGGAACGAGGCCATTGCAACGCCTGGTCACGCCCGCCGACCTTGCGGCCGGGGAACGACAGAACGCAGCCGGTGGTAGGCAGCTGGGTGCCGAGGCCGTCGATGTAGGCTGAGGCTCGCGCCAGTGCCGCTTCCTTGTCGGCCTGAGTAGCAGCCGCCCAGGCGGCATTGCCACGGGCCGTGTGGTAGGAATCTGCGCCCGCCACGGTACCGTAGTAGTCAGCCATCATCGCTCTCGAATAAGTGGGCGGCGAACCGCCCGGGGTTGTTACGGGTGCTTGGCCAGTTCGGCCTGCAGCTCTTCCAGGGTGACGTCGTCGCCGACTTCAATGCCCTTTTCCTTGAGCTTGGCGATGGCTTCAGCCTTGGCCTTGGCCTCGACTTCTGCCAGGCGCTTCTGCAGGGTTTCAGGCTTGGCATTTGCGCCAACCTCGATGCCCAAAGCTTTCAGCTTGGCCATCAACTCTTCCTTGGTCAGCTCCGCCGGCTCGCCAGCCTCTACCACCAGCACGCCTGACTCGACGTAGAAGGCCAGATTCTGACGCTTGCTGTAGTCGACCCACTGCGGCACGTCGATGGTGCCGCCAGGAGGAACCACGGAGCCGTCAGGCAGGCCGATTGGGGTCTTGCTATGGGTGTTGGTTACCTTAGCCATGTGACCCCCTTAGATGCCGTCGGTGTAGCGGACTTCGGCAGGACGACGAACATCCACACCGCCCAGGCGGAAGATGCCCGGCACTTCCCAGCGGATCGGGCCTGCCTGGTACACAGGCAGGAAGCGGTGAGGCATCGGGATGTGCATCTTCAGCACCGACGGGTCGCGGCGGTAGCTGATCATACGCGCGGTGTTGCCTGCGCCGGCGGTGTCCAGGCCGTTCAGGCCCTTGATCATCAGCGGGCGACCGGTCTGTGCGGTGTAGACGTTGTTGCGCTGCAGGTAGGTCAGGATCGACTCCAGGCCCTGCTCGTTCACCTTACGGGTGGCCAGCAACAGGAACTTGCTGTACGGCAGCAACAGGGTGTCGGAGAACGCAGTGAACAGCGTGCCCTGGGCCTGCACGGTCAGGGCGGTGTTCACGTCGGCCAGGATCTGGTCGGCGGTCGCGGTAGCCCAGTTGCCGGTCACGGCCGTGCCAGCGGTGACGCCCGGGAAATTGAACAGGCCCGAGAAGCCTTTCGACGAGTCACCCAGCAGGGCAACGCGGTCAACCATTTCCTCGTAGGCCCGGCGGGCCGCCATGGCGTCATCAGCGGTCAGGTTGATGCCGAGCATCTGCGCCTGGCTGATCTCTTCCAGGCCGTAGCCATAGCCGATACCGGCCATGTGGATCTGGGTCTCGAACTTCGAGCGCTCGGTGCTGGCCAGCGGGATGTCATCGGCATTGCCGTTGATCCAGTCGGCTTTACCGACCTTGTCGGCCGAGTAGTAGGTGACGGTCTTGATCCATTCGGGAGCCGAGGTGTCGACCGGGATCAGCTGCGAATACTGAATGTCCGCATAGACGATCTCGTTCACCTGACGCTCGATGTACGAGGTCTGGGAGACCACGAAGCCCAGGGCGGCCTGAGCATCGAGGAGCTGAATGTGTCGCATGGTTTCTCCTTAGCCCAGGCGGACTTGAGCGAGTTGGTTGGCACCGGTGGTGCTGGTGTCGAAACGGGCGTTCGCGACCAGTACGTTGCTGGTGGCCACGTTGGTCCAGGCGCCGGTAGCCGGCACGAAGTAGACCGGGTCACCAGCGGCTACCTGCACGGAAGCGGTTACCCAGATGGCGCCCTTGGTCATCACGCGGGCCGATTCGTACTGGCTGTACTGGTTGGCCTCGGCCTTGACCGAGCGATCGCGGACGCTGATGCCGACGAACTTGGCTGCGGTGTCGCCGGTGGTGGCAGCACGGCCAGCCTTGTCGGCAGTGCCCTGGATAACCGGGACGCCGAACGCCAGGCCGCCAGCAGCCTCAACGGTGCGGGAGATCAGGGTCTTCGGGATCGTGTCCACGATCATGCCCGGCAGGCCGGCTCGAATGGTCGCGGTGTAGCTGGTTTGAACGGCCATTACTTGGCACCCCCTTTCCAGGCGTCGTTCAGACGCTGCTCGTAGGCCTGCTGGCCGTTGTCATTGGGCTTCGGCGGTTTGCCGTCCTGATTGATCAGGTGCTGGCGGACCGGGTCCTTGGCGGCGTCCTCGACCAGCAGGTCGAACCGAGCATCGATGTAGGCATCGGTCTTGCCGGCGATGGCAGCGTCACCGATCTTGGCGACGACCACGGCCTTGCGGATCTCGGCATCGCTCTTCCCGGCGTAATCGCCGTCGTGGATGGCCTTGGCCTTGGCGATCAGGTCGCCTCGGGCCTTCACGCGCTCGTCGATCTGCGCGTCGGTGATCTGCTTGGACTTGAGGTCATCGATCTCGGCGTCCTTCTTGGCCAGGTCAGCGTCCTTGGCTGCCATTGCAGTGGCGTGCGCAGCCTCGGTGGTGCTGAGCTTGGTGGCGGCGTCGGCCAGGCGGCCTTGCAGGGTGGCGATGACAACGGCGCCCTGGTCGGTTACTTCAACCGGGATGCCGTCGACGGTAACCGTCTTCAGGGTCATGGGTTTTTCCTCGGGGGTTGGGGTGTGTTGTGGCCAGGAGTCGCCAATGCTTGCCCGGCTGCCGGCCCGCCCGCGCTGAACGATGGCGATGTGGTCGGCGATGATGTTGGTTTGCTTGGCCTGGTACTTGGTGCCGTCCGGGGCTTCCCCGTCCTCCCAAACCAGTTCGCAGCTGTAGCCCACGCTCAGTTCGCGCTTGCCGGCTTGCACCGCGGCTACGGCGTCACCGTCGGTGATCTTCAGGCCGATCTTCAGGTACTCGCCGTCGCGCAGCACCTCGTCGCCGGTCGTGCCCACCGCCACCTTCTTCCAGTTGGCAGCCGTGACCGGCTGGCCCGGGTGGTCATTGGTCATCGGGATCTTGGAGAACGACTCCAGCGATCGCTTGGAGAAGACCTCCTTCTCGTCGCGGTAGACGTTCACGACCTTCAGGTCAGGCCGACCTACTTCGGCGCCCAGGTACTGCTGAATGCCGGTGCGCGCAGTGAGCGCAAAAGCTTCCAGGTAGCCGGAATCGTTCAGCCTGGTGTCGCCCAGGCTGACTGTGTCTGTGATGTGCATGGTTTACCTCAGGGCGTGGCCGTAACGTCGTCTGGCTCTTCTTCGTCGGGCAGTTCAGAGCCGAACTCAGCGATTGCCGCCTCAAGGCCCGGCAAAACGCTCTGCTCGACCAGCAGCGTGGTAGCTGCCTTGCTCAGCGCGTCTTCAGGCCAGAGCTTCGTTTCGCCAAGGATCTTGAGGGTCTCGGCCGTCTGCTTGCTGATCTCGGACCGCTCTTTTGCCGTCGGCTGCCAGAGAGGGTTCCACACGTAGTGGATCTGGGCCGGCCTGGAGCCAAGCGCCGAGCGGATCAGGCAGTCATCGAGCAGCTTCAGGGCCGGGGTGATGTCAAGTTCTTGCAGCGCCTGGATGCGGTCGTAGTAGTTGCGAAGGTCGGCCTCGCCGGTGGAGTTCAGGCCGGAAGGCGACTGCCCGAGCAAACGGGTAGCCGGAATGTCGGCCGCACCGGATACGGCCTGCAGGAATCGGTCG